>NZ_JBEGDX010000003.1:153748-676507 GCF_040202975.1 Xanthomonas sp. WHRI 10207
CCGGCCGCGATGAGGCGTTACCGATACCGGTGAAGCCCATCGCGGCCAGGTCCGCTCCTACGGATGTCCGGATGTCGCGGTGCGCGTGGACGCGGGCGGCGGATAAAGCGGGCTACGGATAACGATGGCAGCGATCCGCGCTGTAGCGGTGACAGTAGCGCTGACACAGGTACGGCTGGTGTGGTGCTAGTCGCGGCCGCGCCGCTCGCCATGGCATCGACGGAAGATCTTTGAGCACTGGCTAGCGCACGGCCTGAGGCTTACATCCCGCAGCCACAGTGCTGTCGTAGGAGCGGACCCGGCCGCGATGAGGCGTTACCGATACCGGTGAAGCCCATCGCGGCCAGGTCCGCTCCTACGGATGTCCGGATGTCGCGATGCGCGTGGACGGCGGGCTACAGATCACATGTGCGCGATCAACAATGCATGCGATCCGCGGCAGCGGAGTGACATGCGGGTGGCCGGCAGTGCTAGCCCAGGCCGCACGACTCGCTGCACGGTCAACTGTTTCGCAACGCATGCACCCAACCGCGCCACACAAGGTTCCATTGCGACCGCTTCCGCTGCCGTGCCAATCCAGGCAGGCTGAGGGCTTCGATCCACGGAGACTTTGCATGCGTCTGACCAGCAACAGCATCGAAAACGGCAAGCCCATCGCGGTGGAATTTGCCGCCGGCACACCGGACGGCTTCGCGCCCAACCGCAACCCGCACCTGGCCTGGAGCGATGTTCCGCCAGGGACGCGTTCGTTCGCGCTGCTGTGTCTGGACCCGGATGTGCCGACGGTGCCGGAAACGGTGGGGCGCGAGGATGTGCAGATCCCGGTCGAGCAGCCACGCGCCGATTTCGTGCATTGGGCGATGGCCGATATTCCCGCCGACGTGCACGAGATCGCGGCAGGCAGCTGCAGCGACGGCTTTGTGGCCAAGGGTAAGCAGCAGCCAGCCGGCCCGGCCGGCGCACGCCAGGGCCTGAACTCCTATACCCAATGGTTTGCCGGCAACCCCGACATGGCCGGCGACTATCTGGGCTATGACGGCCCGTATCCGCCGTTCAACGATCTGCGCCTGCACCGCTATTTCTTCCGCGTGTTCGCGCTGGATGTGGCCACGCTCAGCCTGCCCGCCACCTTCACTGCAGCCGATGTGCTGTCGGCCATCCAGGGTCACGTCCTGGCCGAAGCTGCGCTGCACGGCACTTACACGCTGAACCCGTCGCTGCGCTGAGCGCAGATCGGCACGACCGCATGGCTGCCAAGCCGTGCGGTCGTGGCGGTACCGACCATCAAGAAAATTGCAAGCGCCGCATCCGCACATTGTGTCCGGCCGACGTGCGGCTGCTCAAGGCCCGCATGGAAGCGCGTAAAGATCGACTTCCGTCTAGCGGAACGCTCCCGGAAGAGGTGCGTAGATGCCCGTCAAGCGCAACCACAGCGCGCATTGATCTGATGCATGCGTTGACTGGCGGCTGAGCATCATCCTGGATGGAAGCTGATCCGCCCACACGCGCGTGGTACGCGCAGATGTGCTCAGCCCGTAAGTTCTTTGCGGCGAGCCGGGGTGCCGGCGACCTGGTCTTGATGCCGTGCGACGCGGAAGCCAAAAAGCGAATCCGGCATGGCGTCTGCACCAGGCGACGATGACCGGGCCGCTGCTGTGACGGCACCCAGCTGGCCAACCGTCACTCGCGTTTCAGCGCAGAGCGCGTCAACGCTGCCGATGCGCCAATCGCATCACCAATCGTGCAACGCGCGACGATTCCCGATTCCCGATTCCCGATTCCCGATTCCCAATTCCCAATTCCCGATTCCCAATTCCCAATTCCCAATTCCCAATTCCCAATTCCCAGCGCTAGCCGCTCGCCTCAATCATCTGATCCAGCACATACACCGGTGCACCGTCCGTCCCGGTCGCAGCCGGATAGCGGGTGACGCGCAGCAGGGTGCGGATGCCGGCTTCGTGTTCGAAGCCTTCGATCGTGCCGTCGAAGGTTTGCCAGGACGCGGCCGCAGGCTGTCCATCGGCGCGCTCGCGCAGCTGCAGGCAGGCGCGCGACGGGTCGGAGGCGCATGGCACCGTATCGGCCGCCACTTCGATCAACAGCGTCTGCCCGGGCCCGCCGTAGCGGGTATCTGCCGTGGGCGCGCCGGCGAACAACAGGCGGGTGCCGTCGCTGCGGGTCAGGGTCAGCCGTGGTGCGGCTTGCGCCGTGTCCAGCGCCACCGCAAAACGGCCGGACAACAGCTCGCTGGCAGCGCGTTCCTGCGTCATCTTTTGCGGCTGCGCGCACAGACGTTTGCTCGATACCACCCGGCCGATCTGCAGCTGCGCCGCGGCCACGCTGTAATTAGCGCCCAGCGCGTTGCAGGTCTGGCTGACCTGGATGCGTTGATCGCCGAAATCCAGCTGCAACGGCGCACTACCGGCCACAAACAGGCTGCGCAGGGCGGTGCCGTGCGCATCGCTGGCCTGCTGCAGTTGCCAGTGTTGTGCCTGCAGGGCGGCCCGTAACGGCGCGTTGTCGCTGACGGGGGTTGTCGCTGCGGTTGAAGCGGCAGTCGCGCCCGATTCGCAGGCCGTCACGCCTGCCGCCAGCAGGGCTGGGGCAAAGAACACGGCACGCATCGGCGGCTCCCGGTGGTCAAGGCCTCAGTGATACCGCCAGCGTGCGGCCAGGGCAATGACCGGCGTCACTGCCCGGCAACGTGCCGCCGATGCGCGTCTGCACAAACGCGGCATCGGTTGCCTTGGCGAATGATCGCCGCCCGCCGCCGGCATGGCGGCTTGGACGGGGCGCCAGCGATAACTGCTGCCGCCCGCCGTTGCCCTGCCAGTAACAATCGGTGCACGGGCAGGGCGTGACGTTGTCGCGGCTCAGGCTGCGGCCGGCAACCACAACAGCAGGGCCGCACCGAGCACGATGCGGTACACCGCAAACACCGTGAAGCGGTGCTTCTTGATGTAGCCCAGCAGCCACTTCACCACCACAAAACCGGTGATGGTCGCTGCCACGAAGGCCACTGCCACGTCTGTCCAGTTCTCGCTGCCGAACCCGCCTTCCTTGTACATCTCCAGCAGTGCGTAACCGCTGGCCGCGAACATGGTCGGGATGCCGACCATGAACACGAAATCCGCTGCCGCCGAGCGCTTGCTCAGGCCCAGCAACATGGCCAGGAAGATCGCCGAGGCCGAGCGCGAGGTGCCGGGGAACACGCCGGCCACCACCTGCGCCAGGCCCACGGCAATGGCGACTTTCCAGGTCACCACGTCGCGCTCCGGCAACTTGCCGGCAAAGTGCTCGGCCACCAGCATCCACAGGCCGCCGATCAGCAGCGCCCAGGCCACCGGATGCACGGTTTCCGGCAACTGCCAACCGGCGTTGCGCACGATCAGCCCGACCACGGCAGTGACCATGAAGGCCACGCCGATCTTGAGCACATAGTCGCGGTTGGCACGCTCGCCCAGCCCGGTGGCCAGACTCCACAGCTTCTGCCGCAACGCCAGGCAGATGGCCAGGATCGCGCCGGCCTGGATGACGATATTGAAGAAGTCAGAACGGCGTCCGAGCCATTGTTCGGCGATCAACAGGTGGCCGGTGCTGGAGATCGGCAGAAATTCGGTCAAGCCTTCGAGAATGCCCAAGAGCAGGGCGGAAATCAGATCGGACATCGGACGAGAGGGGAGGATTGGGGGAGGCGTCAGGATAGTGCATTGCGACATGCACCATATCGGTGCACCATCAATGTAGATAGCACCAATAAGGTGCTATTGCGCGTGTAGCGGTCTCAAGTGATGCAAGCAAAATCAACGACTTGTGAACGTCGGTGGTTTGGCATGGTCCCTGCTGTAGTACCGCCCACGATCCACTTCACTCCAATCCGAGGTTTCTTCCGATGTCCGTGGAAAACGTTGAAAAGCTGATCAAGGACAACAAGGTCGAGTTTGTCGACCTGCGCTTCGTCGATATGCGTGGTGTACAGCAGCACATCACCTTTCCGGCCAACATCATCGAGCCGGCGTTGTTCGAAGAAGGCAAGATGTTCGATGGCAGCTCGATCGCGGGTTGGAAGGGCATCAACGAGTCGGACATGGTGTTGCTGCCCGACGCCGGCACCGCGTATCTGGATCCGTTTTTCGCCGATCCGACCATCGTGCTGACCTGCGACATCCTCGATCCGGCCACCATGCAGAGCTATGAGCGCGACCCGCGCGGCATCGCAAAGCGCGCCGAGGCCTATCTGAAGTCCTCCGGCACCGCCGACCAGGCCTTCTTCGGCCCGGAGCCGGAATTCTTCATCTTCGATTCGGTCCGCTTCGCCAACGACATGGGCCACACCTTCTTCCAGGTGGGTTCCGAAGAGGCGGCCTGGAACACCGGCGCCAAGTACGACGGCGGCAACAGCGGCTATCGTCCGGGCGTGAAGGGTGGCTACTTCCCGGTGCCGCCGACCGACACCCTGCACGACCTGCGCGCGGAAATGATCAAGACGCTGGAACAGGTCGGCATCGAAACCGAAGTGCACCATCACGAAGTGGCCACCGCCGGCCAGTGCGAGATCGGCACCAAGTTCAGCTCGCTGGTGCAGAAGGCCGACGAACTGCTGACGATGAAGTACATCATCAAGAACGTCGCCTACCGCAACGGCAAGACCGCCACCTTCATGCCCAAGCCGATCGTCGGCGACAACGGCTCCGGCATGCACGTGCACCAGTCGCTGACCAAGGGCGGCACCAACCTGTTCGCCGGCGACGGCTACGGCGGCCTGTCGCAGATGGCGCTGTGGTACATCGGCGGCATCTTCAAGCACGCCCGTGCGATCAATGCATTCGCCAACTCCGGCACCAACAGCTACAAGCGTCTCGTGCCGGGTTACGAAGCGCCGGTGATGCTGGCTTATTCGGCGCGGAACCGCTCGGCCTCGTGCCGCATTCCGTGGGTCACCAACCCCAAGGCGCGCCGCATCGAAATGCGCTTCCCCGATCCGTTGCAGTCCGGCTACCTGACCTTCACCGCGCTGATGATGGCCGGCCTGGACGGCATCAAGAACCAGATCGACCCGGGCGCTCCGAGCGACAAGGATCTGTACGACCTGCCGCCGGAAGAAGAGAAGTTGATCCCGCAGGTCTGCTCCAGCCTGGACCAGGCACTGGAAGCGCTGGACAAGGATCGCGAGTTCCTCAAGGCCGGTGGCGTGATGAGCGACGACTTCATCGACGGCTACATCGCGCTGAAGATGCAGGAAGTCACCAAGTTCCGTGCGGCAACGCATCCGCTGGAATACCAGCTGTACTACGGCAACTGAGTTCCACCGCGGTGATGGCGGAGGCCCCCCCTCCCACCTCCGCCATCGCCGCACATGTTCGATGGCTCCCTGGCACCGCCATGGAGTCGAGGGGTACGAGAGAGCACACAGTTCGCGGCGCGCGGGCCTGACCTCTCCCACGAGGCGGATGTATGGCATCCGTCGGGGTCTGCGCGATCCGCGAACGATTGGATGCCGGGGTTGGCATCCAGGTGACTGACACCGCCGGGCGGCGCAATGCCGGCCGGTTCCTTCCACCTTTCGGGGTATGCGCATGAAATTGATCACCGCCATCATCCGGCCGTTCAAGCTCGACGAGGTCCGCGAGGCCCTGTCCGCCGCTGGCGTGTCGGGTATCACCGTCACCGAGGTCAAGGGCTTCGGGCGTCAGAAAGGCCACACCGAGCTGTATCGCGGCGCCGAGTACGTCGTGGACTTTTTGCCCAAGATCAAGATCGAGACGGTGGTGACCGACGATCGGCTGGACGCTGTGGTCGAGGCGATCCAGAACGCGGCCGGCACCGGCAAGATCGGCGACGGCAAGATCTTTGTGACTGCGATCGAGCAAGTGGTGCGGATCCGCACCGGCGAAATCGGCGCCGATGCGCTCTGAGTCCCCCACCTCTGGAGGTCGTATGAAGACAGCTCTTTTTGCCGGGTGGAAAGCCCGGTTCTACAGCGTGTGCATGCTGATGTTGTTCAGCGCGCTGGTGGTGGGCGGCATGGGCAGCGCCCAGGCGCAATCCACCCCGCAGGTCACCCCGTTGCCGACCGAGCCGGTCACCACCGAACCGCTGCCGTCTGCGCAGCCGGCCGCCGCGCCGGCCGCTGCCGCCGAAGTCGCGCCGGTGGTCGACAAGGGCGACGTCGCCTGGATGCTGACCTCCACGCTGCTGGTGTTGCTGATGGTGGTGCCGGGCCTGGCGTTGTTCTACGGCGGCATGGTGCGCGCCAAGAACGTGTTGTCGGTGCTGATCCAGGTCGCAACGGTGTTCTCGCTGCTGACCATCCTGTGGGTGCTCTACGGCTATAGCCTGGCGTTTTCCGGCGAAGGTCCGTGGATCGGCAATCTGGACAAGGCGCTGCTCAAGGGCGTGACCATCGAGAGCCTGTCGGCCACCTTCACCAAGGGTGTGAGCCTGCCGGAATACGTGTTTATCGGGTTCCAGGCGACCTTTGCCGGCATCACCGGCGCGCTGATCGTCGGCGCCTTTGCCGAACGCGCCAAGTTCGCCGCGGTGCTGCTGTTCTCGGTGATCTGGTTCACCTTCGGCTATCTGCCGCTGGCGCACATGGTCTGGGCGACCGGTGGCTATCTGTTCGGGCTGGGCGCGCTGGATTTTGCCGGCGGCACAGTGGTGCACATCAATGCCGGTATCGCCGGCCTGGTGGGTGCCTACTTCGTCGGCAAGCGGGCCGGGTTGGGGCGTGAGGCGATCAAACCGCACAACGTGACCCTGACCTTCGTCGGCGCCTCGCTGCTGTGGGTGGGCTGGTTCGGCTTCAATGCCGGCTCCAACCTGGAAGCCAATGCCGGTGCGGCGCTGGCCTTCCTCAACACCTTGCTGGCCACCGCGGCCGCCATCCTGGGCTGGTCGCTCACCGAGAAGATCATCAAGGGCAAATCGTCCGCCCTGGGTGTGGCGTCGGGCATGGTTGCCGGTCTGGTCGGCATCACCCCGGCCTGCGGCACCGTGGGTCCGTTCGGCGCCATCGTGATCGGCCTGGCGGCTGGCGTGCTGTGCGTGTGGGGCGTCACCGGTCTGAAGCGCCTGCTGGGTGCCGACGACAGCCTGGACGTGTTCGGCGTGCATGGCCTGGGCGGCATCATCGGCGCGATCCTGACCGGCGTGTTCTCGGCGGCCTCGCTGGGCGGCCAGAAGGGCGGCGATTACGACATGCTGCATCAGGTCGGCATCCAGGCCCTGGGCGTGGGCATCACCGTGGTGTGGATCGGCGTGGTGTCGGTGGTCGGATTCCTGGTCGCCAAGCTGGTCTTCGGCCTGCGTGTCACCGAAGAAGCCGAGCGCGAGGGGCTGGACATCACCTCGCACGGCGAAGCCGCATACGAGTCCTGAGCATGCACACCCGCGGCGAGATCTCCGCGGGTGGCGCAACGACCCGGCCGGCGCTGTCCGCGCCGGGTCGGTTTCTACCGCGGCCGCTGCCGGCGCGGATCCATTGCCGAGGTGCCTGCATGACCAGCCTCACGCCCGTCACCGTCGGCGCGGATGCGCGCCGGGTCGGTGCATTCCACTGCCACCCGGCCTCAGATGCTTCGATGCAGGCTGCGTTCGGCGCGCCATTCGCGCACGCCGATGCGGTTTGCACTAAATTGGTGCAATGCGGATGACGACCTCCACACCGTCGCTCGACAGCCTGGGCACCCCGGTGGCCTGGGCCGACCGCGACGGCCGCGTGCTGGGGGTCAACCCGGCATTCGCGCGCTGGCTCGGCGTCAGCGCGCGGCGGCTGGTCGACCAGCCGCTGGCTGCACTGGAAGTGCAGGGCGACGCACTCGCGCGCTTCCTGCTCAACGACGAACGCGACGTGCTGCGCCTGCATCGGCTGGCGCTGGGCCTGCCCAACGACGCGCCACGCTTTGCCGAAGGCTGGCTGTCGCGGCTGGACGACGGCGGCTGGCTGTTGGAAACGCACCCGGTCGACGAATTCCCCGCGCTGGACCCCACCCACGCGTTGCCCAATGCCTTGAGCGCCGCGCTCAAGGGCCTGGCGCACGAACTGCGTAACCCGCTGGCCGGCTTGAAGGGCGCCGCGCAGTTGCTGGCGCGCCGCTCGGCCGGCCGCGATGAAGACGAGCGCGAGCTGATCGAGCTGATCGGCACCGAAATCGAACGCCTCAACACCTTGCTCGAACGCCTGCTCTCGCCGTCGCCGCTGCGCCCGCACGAGGGCCTCAACATCCACGTGGTGCTCGAACGCGTGCTGCGCCTGGCCGAAGCCGAGGGCGGCTGGTCGGTGCAGGTGCAGCGCGATTACGACCCCAGCATTCCCGACATCCTGGGCGATGTGGACCGGCTCACCCAGGCGGTCTGGAATCTGGTGCGCAACGCGTTTCAGGCCGGCGCCACCCGCGTCACCCTGCGCACCCGCGTCGAGCACGGCCAGCGCATCCGCGACCGCGTGCACGCGATGTCGCTGCGGCTGGAAATCATCGACGACGGCGGCGGCGTGCCGGAAGAACTGGCCGAGCACCTGTTCCTGCCGCTGGTCAGCGGCCGCGCCGAGGGCAGCGGGCTGGGACTGGCGCTGGCCCAGCAGGTCTCGCGCGAGCACCACGGCACCCTGACCTACCGCTCGCGTCCGGGCCATACCGTTTTCACACTGCTGCTGCCCGAGCTGGTCGGCGATCACGACAAGGAGCATCTGCATGGCTGAGGCCGCCGCCGCATCCCACCACATCTGGGTGGTCGACGACGACCGTTCGGTCCGCTTCGTGCTGTCCACGGCCTTGCGCGATGCCGGTTACGCGGTGGATGGCTTCGACAGCGCCGCCGCGGCGCTGCAGGCACTGTCGATGCGGCCCATGCCGGACCTGTTGTTCACCGACGTGCGCATGCCCGGCGAAGACGGCCTGAGCCTGCTCGACAAGCTAAAATCCAAGCACCCGCAGCTGCCGGTGATCGTGATGTCGGCCTATACCGATGTCGCCAGCACCGCCGGCGCCTTTCGCGGTGGTGCGCACGAATTCCTGTCCAAGCCGTTCGATCTGGACGATGCGGTGGCGCTGGCCGCACGCGCGCTGCCCGACGCCGATGCCGGTGTCGACAAGATCATTGGCACGCCGCTGGCTGAAGGCTCGGCCGCGCTGATCGGCGACACCCCGGCGATGCAGGCCTTGTTCCGCGCGATCGGACGCCTCGCACAAGCGCCGTTGTCGGTGCTGATCAACGGCGAAACCGGCACCGGCAAGGAGTTGGTCGCGCGCGCGCTGCACAACGAATCGCCGCGCGCGCGCAAACCCTTCGTCGCACTCAACACTGCCGCCATTCCTGCCGAGTTGCTGGAAAGCGAGTTGTTCGGCCACGAAACCGGCGCCTTCACCGGCGCCACCAAACGGCACATCGGCCGCTTCGAACAAGCCGATGGCGGCACCTTGTTTCTGGACGAAATCGGCGACATGCCGCTGCCGTTGCAGACGCGCCTGCTGCGCGTGCTGGCAGAGAACGAATTCTTTCGCGTCGGTGGGCGCGAGTTGATCCGTGTCGATGTACGCGTGATCGCCGCCACTCACCAGGATCTGGAAGCGTTGGTCGAACAAGGCCGCTTCCGTGCCGATTTGCTGCACCGCCTGGATGTGGTGCGCCTGCAGCTGCCACCGCTGCGCGAGCGTCGCGGCGACATCGCGCAACTGGCGGAAAATTTCCTGGCCATGGCCGGGCGCAAGCTCGACATGCTGCCCAAGCGGCTATCGTCGGCCGCACTGGAAGACCTGCGCCAATACGACTGGCCCGGCAACGTGCGCGAACTGGAAAACGTCTGCTGGCGCCTGGCCGCCCTGGCCACCGCCGACATCATCGATGTGGTCGACGTGGACGCAGCGCTGGCGCGCGGCCGCCAGCGCACCGGCCGTAGCAGCGTCGGGCAATGGGACGACATGCTGTCCAGCTGGGCCGCGCAACGCCTGAGCGAAGGCGCCCAGGGCGTACACGCCGAAGCGCGCGAACGCCTGGACAAGACCCTGCTCGAAGCCGCCCTGCAACTCACCCAGGGCCGTCGCGCCGAAGCCGCCGCACGCCTGGGCCTGGGCCGCAACACCGTCACCCGCAAACTCGGCCCGGGCCGCAAGCGCCGCTGAGCGGTCCGGCGGCTAGGCCGGGCGGGATCGGGATCGTGCTTGGGTGGTTGCGTGGGCGTTTTTGCGCTTACGTGAGCGCAATTGCACCGGTCACTCGGCGGTGAACGCTGCCCCCATCCGCCCTTCGGGCACCTTCCCCCGCACGCGGGAGAAGGCAGGTAGGTGATCGCTGCGGCGAGCCCTGCCGATCACTGCGATGAAATGCCTCGATCACTGCGGCGAACCCTGCCGATCGCTGCGGTGAAGCCCCTCTCCCGCCTGCGGGGCGAGAAGGCACGGCTTGCGCGCCGCGGGCGCGCGTGCCTTGGAGCGCCCGCGCCGCAAGCGCGGGCCGGGGCGCGGAGCTGGGGGTGGGGTAAGGAAAGGGCACCCAAGCCGATAAAAGCGCAGCCGCCTGCGTCGCTCCTTTGAATCAGCTCGCGCACGAAACGTGTGAATTACTTAGTGCACGCAACGAGCACGCAACGAGATTGACGCGCATCACCACACATTGAGCACCCTCACTGCACGTGTTTCACCATCCACACGACACCGCATCCCCCTGGCCATCGATGAACTCGTGGTGGGCCCTGATCGGCCTACGCCGCCGTCGAAGCCGCGCAAGGCTCCCCGCACCACATCCCGCACAGCGGGCGTGCAAACAACCCGACCATCCACACCAACCCCGTAAACTCCTGCGCTGCCCCAGACGCATTTCATGACACGTGAACATGCGCCCGCATAGGTTTCCAGCCTGATCAGGAGAACAGCTCGATGCGTTATCGGTCGTCCACGATCGTTGCCCTTACCGCTCTGGCGCTGGCCGCCTGCAGCAGCACGCCGCCACCTCCCCCGCCACCGCCGCCAGCGGCGCGCGTGGTGCCCGCGCGTCCGGTGCAGCAGGCCGAAGCCGCACTGGCTTCGGCGTCGGGCAGCCTGGTCAGCGGCCGGGTCGTGTTGGTGCCGGCGCTGCAGGGCATCCGCATCACCGGCACGGTTGGTGGCCTGCGCCCAGGTGGCGTGGCCGGTTTCCATGTGCACGAACGCGGCGATTGCAGCGCGGCCGATGCCAGCAGTGCGGGCGCGCATTTCAATCCGACCGGCGCCTCGCACGGCCGCGCCGGAAGCGGCGGCCATCACCTGGGCGATATGGACAACCTGCGTGCCGACGCCGAGGGCGTCGCGCATCTGGACATGATCCTGGCCGGCATCAGCCTGGGCGACGGCGCGCCCAGCGATGTGATCGGCAAGGCGCTGATCGTGCATGCCGACGCCGACGACTATCGCAGCCAGCCCAGCGGCAATGCGGGTGCACGCCTGGCCTGCGGCGTCATTCGCGTCACCCAGTGGCGCACACCCCCTTCGCAGCCCTGAGTTGGGGCATCAATGGCCGCAGCTGCGGTCTCTACAGGAGCTTTCCCATGCGTATTCTTCCCACAACCCTGTTCCTGGCGACCGCCCTGGTGTTGACCGCGTGCAAGCGCGACGAGCCCGCACCGGCCGAGCCCACACCCGCACCGACGGCCAGCACCCCGGCCGACGCCGCGCACAGTGGCGAGCATGCCGCCGCCATGGTGACCGGGGCGGCCGCCACCACCACGGCCACCGCCGAGCTCAAGCCGACCAAGGGCAGTGACGTCAAAGGCACGGTGACCTTCAAGACTGTCGATGGCGTGCTGCGCGTGACCGGCCAACTCAGTGGGCTCACGCCCAACACCGAGCACGGCTTCCATATCCACGAAAAGGGCGATTGCAGCGCCCCGGACGGCAGCAGCGCCGGCGGCCATTTCAACCCGGCTCAGTCCGACCACGGCAACGTCAGTGCCGACCCGCATCACGGCGGCGACATGCCCAACATCAAGTCCGACGCGCAGGGCAATGCCAGCATCGACGGCCCGGTCTCCAGCAACGTCAACCTGGGCAAGGCCGATCAGTTCGACATCGCAGGTCACGCGGTGATCGTGCACGCCGATGCCGACGACTACAAAACCCAGCCCACCGGCAACGCCGGCGGCCGTCTGGCCTGCGGCGTGATCACCACCGACAACGCGCAGGCTGCAACCAAGTAAGCGCATGGACGCGGCGGCATTCGATGGCCGTCGCGTCTTTTGTCTTGTAATGCACAACGGCCGCGGTAAGCAGCTGTGTGTCAGGCGTCGACGCGTTGTTCCGCCGGACATAATGGCCTGTTGGCAACGTGAAGGCGGCATCTCGCTCATGGTCTTGCAGACGCTGATGCTGCTACGACGCGGCAACGTTGCTCAGCGGAGCGTGCATGGTTGGACCGTGCATCGATAGATGCGGTAAATACTGCAGTTTATGCATCAGTGCGCCAACTGCTGCGCTGTCGACCGTATGCACGCATACGCGCTCGGGGCAGCCAATCCGTAGCAAGCAATCTTCAGCTGGGTAGATAGCGCAGTGGTAACCAGCGCGGATGAATCGTGAGCGGATCCGAGCACGAGCGGTGCGTGTTGCGGTAAGTGGCTTTGCCAACCGCGCTCAGTGATTTGGCCGAAGGCTAGGCGTCGCTACCCAGCAAGTGCGCATCGGTATCGCGGAAGTTAATACGTTGTGCGCCACCGGCCACCGCGTGCAGCCTTCGATCAGCGCGCCGCACGCCTGCAAAGGCGCTTCCCAACCGGTTGGTGCATCGCTAGCGATCGCCAGTGCATGGTGCGCACGTCCGCTACTGTTGTGCGGTGGAATCGTCCCGCCGGGTCATGTAGCCGTGTTCGAGGTACTTCCCTACAAGAATCAGGAGCAACACTTGCCTCGGCGCACTCGCGTACGCAGGCATGCGCGCATCGCAGTGCATCGGCTGCAGGCCAGGTACACGCGCATAAAACGCGCAGGCACGCTCCAGGTCTGCCGCCTACACGTCGGTGTCCAACACGCCCTGCAAGGCAGGCGCGGTGCACACCGACGTGTCGCTTATGCAGACAAGGCCTGGCGCGGGTCCTGGCCCGGCTCCACATGCACGTACAGCACCGGCAACCCGTGCGCTTCCAGTACGGCAGCCATCTGCCGCTGACGCGAAAGGAATTGCTCGTAGACGCCACGCAGGCGCTCGCAATTCTCGCGGTCGTGCGTGTAGTAATCGCACCAGCCGGCCGGGTCGAACAATGCGATGCGCACTTCGCCATCGACATAGCGCAACACCGGCTCGGGCGATTGCTGCAGCCATTCTTCGCTGTCGGGGGCGAGCAGGGCGGCTTCGATCAGCGGCCACAGCGGTGCCAGGCCCTGGTTGTCGTACTGCATCGAGATCATCGCCGCCAGATCGTGCGCGGTGAGATAGCGGGCGTGCTCGATGCGCGCGCCGAAGCTTTCCTGCGCCAGCAGCGCGGTGTCGGCCTGGGCCATGCCCTGGGCCAGTAGCACTTCTTCCATCGCATCGGCAACGCTCGCCACGATGTCAGGGTCGCCCGACAGCAGGAACGGCAGCACGCGCAGGCCGCCACCGGTCAACTGGGCATCGGCCTGGAACGGCAAGGGAATCTCGCCCTGCGCATCGGCACCGAAGGCCAGCACCCGCGGGCCCTGGTCGCGGCCCGGCGCGCGGGCATGCAGTTCCTCCAGCCGGCGATGCAGCGGCCAGCCCGGCCGCAGCACTTCGGCGGGGTCGAAATGCGCCATCGCCACGCTCAACTCCAGCGCGCGGATCTCCGGGATCCATTGCGCCAGGTCGCGGCCAATGCGCTCGGCCAGCATGCCGGCCTGCTCGGGCGCCAGGGCACCGCGCTCGGGGGCGGTGCCGCCCGTCAATTCCAGCGCCATCACACCCATGGCGGTCACGCCGTGTTCGGTCTTGCTCATGATTCGCGGTTGGCCCATCACGGGGTCGAAGCTACACTGCGGCCATTATGCCTGCCGGCCCTGTGCAGGCCATGTCCCCGAGTCCTCCATGCCAGGTCAACCGATGCCCGCAGCCCGTCCCGTCGCCATTCTGGGCGGCGTTCGTATCCCGTTCTGTCGTCAGAACACCGCTTACGCGGACGTGGGCAACCTGGGCATGTCGGTGCGCACGCTGGGCGCGCTGGTCGAGCGCTTCGGCCTGCATGGCCAGCAATTGGGCGAAGTGGCGATGGGGGCGGTGATCAAGCACTCCTCGGACTGGAACCTGGCCCGCGAGGCTGCGCTGTCGTCGGGTCTGTCGCCGCTGACGCCGGGCATCACCTTGCAGCGCGCCTGCGGCACCAGCCTGGATTCGGTGATCACCATCGCCAACAAGATCGCGCTGGGGCAGATCGATTCGGGCATCGGTGGCGGCTCGGACACCACCTCCGAAGTGCCGATCGTCTATGGCAAGAAGTTGCGCGCGCGCCTGATGGCCGCCAACCGCGCCAAGGCCACCGGCGACAAACTCAAGGCGTTGCTGCGCGGCTTCAAGTTGAGCGAACTCAAGCCTGATTTCCCCGGTGTGGCCGAGCCGCGCACCGGCAAGAGCATGGGCGCCCACTGCGAGGACATGGCCAAGGAGTGGAACATCTCGCGCGATTCGCAGGACGAATGGGCAGTGGCTTCGCATCACAAGCTGGCGGCTGCGTATGAGCGCGGCTTCTTCGATTCGCTGATCGCCCCGTTCCGTGGGGTCTCGCGCGACAACATCCTGCGCGCCGACACCTCGCTGGAAAAGCTGGCGACCTTGCGCCCGGCGTTCGACAAGACCTCCGGCCGTGGCACCTTGACTGCCGCCAATTCCACCCCGCTGACCGATGGCGCCGCCGCAGTGCTGCTGTCCAGCGAGGCCTGGGCGCTGGCGCACGGCCATACGCCGATGGCGTATCTGCGCGATGCGCAGGTGGCGGCAGTGGATTTCGTGCATGGCGAAGGCCTGCTGATGGCGCCGACCATCGCGGTACCGCAGATGCTGGCGCGTCAGGGTCTGACCCTGCAGGACTTCGACATCTACGAAATCCATGAAGCCTTTGCCGCGCAGGTGTTGTGCACGCTGCGCGCGTGGGAGAGCGAGGATTACTGCCGCACGCGTCTGGGGCTGGACGCACCGCTGGGCCGCATCGACCCGGACAAGATCAACCCGCTGGGTTCGTCGCTGGCCACCGGCCACCCGTTCGCCGCCACCGGCGCGCGCGTGGTGGCCACCGCCGCCAAGCAGCTGGAAGAACGCGGCGGCGGCCGCGCGCTGATTTCGATCTGCACCGCCGGCGGCATGGGCGTGGTGGCGATCGTCGAGCGTTGACGCTGCTGCGCAGCGGGATTGGGGATTCGCTAGAGAAATCCGGCTTTTACTAATCCCGAATCCCCAATCCCCAATCCCAGATCCTCAACCAGCAAGGACGCATGGATGTCGAATGACGCGTTTCGCGAGCCGCCCAGCCTGTCTCTGCCGCCGGCGAACGGCGATATGTGGCGCGAGGGCGATGTGCTGGTGTGTACGGCGGGCGCCAATCTGCCGCCGCGGTGCGTCAAGTGCAATGCGCCGGCCGACATGCCGCCACGTCGCTACATCTTTCATTGGCACCACCCGGTGATCTACGCCGCGCTGCTGCTGGGCGTGCTGCCGTACGTGATCCTGGCCATTGCGCTACGCAAACGCAGCACGCACGTGCTCACCTTGTGCGCGCAACACGAGCGCCGCCGCGCCCGCTACGTCGCGGTGGCGATGGCATCGGTGTTGGCGTTGCTGATGTGCGGGCTGTTGATCGATAGCCAGTTCCGCTGGGTGATCGGTGCCGGCGTGATGGCGGCGATGTTGTTGATCGGCCGCCTGGGCTCGCGCGTGTTGTCGCCGACGCAGGTCGACCATGCGCAGGCACGGTATCTGGGTGCCTGCGATGCATTCCTGAGCGATTTGCCGCCACCGCCACAGGCATCGCGCCAGCGTTGATGCAACGCGGCGCACCTGTGGTGTGCGCCGCTGCAAGGTCGAACAACCGCAGCGATTACAGAATGCGATCGTCCGGTGCGAGTGGGTCGGCCGCAGGCGCCGGACTTGCTGACACGATCGGCCCGCGCAGCGACTGCTGCGGCATGCCTTCATGCACCGGCTCGCCGCGTGCGGCGCGCAATGCATTGGCGTAGCAATGCTGCGCAGAGAGCAGGTCGCCGGCGGCGGCAAATCCATGGCCCAACTCTTCCCAGGCCTCGCTGCCGGCGCCATTGGCAAGCGCGCGGTGCAGGAACTCTTCGGCCTGCGACCACTGCTGCTGATGGCGTGCCAGCCGCGCCAGCGTCAACAGCAGGCCCGGGCTGTCCGGATACTGGGTCAGCCAGCGCTGCGCACTGGCCCGGCGCGAATCGTATTTTTCCAGCGGCAGCACGCCGTACAGGCGCACCAGCGATTCGTCCCATTGCGTATCCAGCGCCTGTTCCAGGCTGTGCACGGCGGCATCGTCCCAATGCAGTACCGCGGCACGTTGCGCGTATGCACCGACCACGGCCGGGTAGGTGCGCAACGGCTTGGGCAGTGCCTCCCAGCGCTCGGCCAGCGCATTGGCATCGCCGGCCTGCAACAGGGTCTGTTCGGCCAGTGTGGCCTCCAGCGCGCTGTAAGCCTCCGGTGCCAGCACCGCTTGCTGACGCAAGGCACCGAGCTGGCCGTAGGCTTCATCGGCACGGCCGATCTGGGTCAGGGCATGCGTGCGCAGCAACAGGCCACGTGCCGGCAGCGGTTGGGCATTGGCAGCATCGAGCGCATTGATCGCCTCGACCGGCCGTTGCCGCGCCAGATGTCGCTCACCCTGCAGCAGCGCGTACGCGGTGGGATCGCGCTCGGCCAACTGCTGTGCGAGCGCAGTGGCCGATGCCTCGTCGCCGCGTGCATCGGCCACGCGCACCGCGCTGGCGAGCGCAATGCCGCTGACCTCGTCGTCTTCGCTGGCAGTGACCAGCAGGCGCTCGGCGCGTTGCCACTGGCCGTGGTCGGCGGCGCGCAGGCCTTCGATCAGGCGCGCGCGGCCCTTCTTGCGGCGGTACTTGCCCCATACGCGGAACGGCAGGCTGATGAGCGTCCACAGCAGCCAGATCACCAGCAGCGCGATGATCAGGATCAGCACCGCCTGCGGCATTGCGGCGCGGTAGTCGTTGCCACCTACGCTGACCACCACGTTACCCAGGTCGTAGCTGTTCTGATGCGACAACCACTGCGCACCGAGCACGCCCAGTGCCACGGCAACCAACAGGATCAAGACGGTACGCAACACTTTCATTGGGTGGATCTCCCTTCACGCATGGCCTGCAGTTGCAGCAGGGTGGTGCCCAGTTCCGGCAGTCGCGGACGCAGTGGCGCTTGTTGCAGCGTGCGCAGGCGCGCACGCATCTGACGGCGTTGCGGCGAGTCCGGCCATAACCGGGTGGTCCAGGTCTCCACGCGGCGTAGCGATTGTGCAAAGCCTTGCGGATCGCCACGTTCTGCAGCGGCGCGGGCGAGGCTGATTTCGATCTGCAAGGCATCGCTGGCGGCGTTGCGATCGCCGGCGGTCAGCAAGGCGTCGCCACGGCTAGGGCGAATATCTACCAGCGGTGCGAGCACTTTCTGCCACCACGGTCGCGCCGCTTCGGTAGTTTGTGCGGAGTGTTCCGGCAGGCGCTGCAGATCGATGGCCAACTGATCGAGCGCCTGCGCCGCCTGGGCCTGCGGGCCGGCGCCGAGGCGGTCCAGCGCATCGCGCTCCTGCACCAGTGCCTGGCGCAGATTGAGATAGCCCGGATCGTCGATCCCGTTGAGTGCGCCGTTGGCCAGCGCGTAGGCGCGACGGGCGCCATCGGCATCGCCGGCAATGCTCAGCCGCTGCTGTCCGAGCCGCAGCAACAGTTCTACTTCATCCAGCCGCAGCGCCTGTGCGCCATGCCGGTTCGGGTCGGCAAGCTTTTGCACGGTGTCTTCGAGCAAGGCGCTGCGCTGGCTCAGACCCAGCATTTCATCGCGCAGCACGCGATTGGTGGCGGCCGCATCCTGCAGGCGCTCATTGGCTAGGCGTTGATCGCGGCGCAGTGTTTCCAGCAATTGCTGGGTGCCGTCCCAGCGTTGCTGCTGCGCCTGCGCGGCCTGCAATTGCGCGTCGTGATAGCTCTGCCACGCACGCCAGCCGAGAAACAGCGCCACGCCCACGGCGGCAATGGCCAGCACAAGCAGCAGCCAGGCCCAGGGAAACCGTCGCGTGGTGGCGGGCATTTCGGTCATTCGGACATCCTCGGGCGGTCACGACCGGCGCAGGCGCCGCAGTCATCTGGCACAGCATGGCGTGCGCCGGCAGAGCGCCGCAAGCTGTGCTTGAGTTCGCAGTTCAGCAAGGTCGCGATGGTGTCACGATCGCTGCAGCGGCAGCGACCAGTTGCTCCGGCAATGGACCTGCCGCGCGGACGACGTGGCAGAAGCCCGCCGTTTGCGCGGCGTCGCACAGGCGTTCGCTGGAGGCGACCAGCGGGCGTTGCCGCACCGCCTCGCTCAGCGCGGCGGGCAACTGTTGCAGCACCAGCGTCAGCGCCTCGGCACTGCTCATGGCAAATACGCTGCGCGGCAGTGCGTCGGTCAAGGCGTGCAGTGCCGACGGGCGCAAGCGCAGCGGCACGCGTTGATACACATCCGCACGCAGGATGCGCGCACCGCGTTGTTCCAGCGCAGGCGCCAACATGCCGCGTCCACCCGGCGCGGTGATCAGGCCGACGCTCTGCAACGGCGCTGCGAACAGCGGCAAGGCGAGCAAGCCTTCGCTGTCCATGCGCGCAGGGCGCACAACCGCGTCGATGCCACAGGCGTGCAGCGCACGCGCGGTGCCTTCGCCTACGCTCACCCATTGCGCCTGCACCGGCCGCTGCAAGGGCCGCAGCTGATGCGCGGCGCGCACGGCTGCCGGGCTGGTGAACACCGCGATGGGCGCCTCCAACGCGCGCTGCAAGGCGGCGCGCGCCTGCGCGGTGTCGTTGGTCTGCAGGCGCCACGGCGACAGGGCAAGCAGCTGCCCGCCATGCCGTGCCACCACCCGCCGCAATGGCGCGTGCTCCCCGCTGGGACGCAGCGAGAGCAGGGTCCAGGGATCGGCGAGCGGGGGAGGGCGGGTCATCTGGCGATTATGCGAGAGCCATGCCGTCTCGGGGTGGTGCGCGTGCTGCGTTGGCGCGCACGACGATGCAGAGCGGCCAGCAAACACGGCGCGAGCCGCTGCCAGGGGGATGGGCAGTGCACAGAAACCTTATCGGACGATTGGGGCGTGCCGATTCCGAGCACCAGCCGCACCCGTGTGGTGGTCGTGAGCGGTCGTTTTCGTCGTTCCTCCTCCTCGCGCCTTGCCTGGCTACGCGTGCCCGCTTGGCGGGATACCTGCGTTTGTGCGGCCACAACCTCGTACTCGGGGGTGAGCCAATCAGCGCCTCCGCTCACGATCCGCCACGACAATCGAGCTGGAGTGGCACCGTGATCAAGTCCTACCTCATCAACATGCAGCGCAGCGGCGATCGCCTGCAGGCCATGGCGGCGCGGTTCCAGGCGTTGGGGATCCCGTTCGAGCGCCTCCCCGCCATCGACGGCGCCACGCTCACGCCTGCGCAGATCGCCGATTTCGTGCGTGAGCGCCCGCTGGAAAACTCCGGCGATGCGTTCAGCACCGGCCCGCGTAAATGGACCGCGTCCAACATCGGCTGCTTCCTGAGCCATCAGGCGGCCTGGCGCATCGCCGCCGAGTCCGACGCTGCGTACACCGCCATCTTCGAAGACGACATGCACCTGTCCGATGCGCTACCGGCGCTGTTGCGCAGCACCGACTGGCTCCCACCGGGCAGCAGCATCGTGCGCCTGGAGCCGTCCTACAACCGGATCAAGCTCGATGCCAAGGTCGCCGACATTGCCGGGCGCCAGCTGCGCCTGGTGCGTCCATCGACCTACCAGCATTGCTGGCCGGTGTGCGCCGGTGCGCTGATCATCAGCCGCGAGGCGGCGCGACTGCTGCTGGCCGCCGACGCGCGCTGGCACACCATGGCCGATATCTTTTTGTTCGGTTGGAACGAATCGCCGGTGGCGCAGCAGCTGTCCACCTATCAGCTGTCGCCGGCCGCCTGTATCCAGGACAAGTTCTTCCACGCAGCGCCGGAGCAGATCGTGTTCACCAGCACCATCGATGCGCCGCTGACGCGCGCGCAAAAGCAACGCAGCGCGCACTGGAAGGCCAAGGCGACGACGCTGCTGCGCGTGGCGCAGGGCTATCGCAAGGTCGTGTTCGCGCCGTAAAACGGCGATCGACACGGTGGCCCCATGGGCTGATCGCAGGTCTCGCACTTGCGCGCTCGCATGCCGCAATTGCATGCACAGTCCACAGCGCCTGATGCCGACGTGCTTACCGGCTTGTTGACGGAAAACCAAGGCGTGCAACAGCCCGATGCTGCACGCGTTCACCATGCGGTACCGCATGTCATCCACATGCACAAGACGCTCGCCGGACATTGCGGCATGATGCCGCCCTTCGCCGTCTGCCAGCCTTTCCAATGACTCCTTCGTGCACGCTCGTCTCCGCCCTGCAGTCGCTGCAGCAGCAGTTCATCGCCATGCCTCCGGTGTTGTCGATGGGCATTGCCGTGGATGGCTTGCACGATGGGGCGCTGCGCCTGCGCGCGCCGTTGCAGGCCAACGTCAACGACAAGGCCAATGCGTTCGGCGGCAGCCTGGCCTCGTTGATGACGCTGGCCAGCTGGGGGTGGCTGACGCTGCAACTGCAATTGGCCGGCCACGAAGCCGACGTGTATGTCGCCGACAGCCAGCTGCGCTATGTCGCGCCGGTGTACGAAGACCTGGTGGCCGATGCCGAGCCCGCCGAATTGGGTGGCTGGGACGCCTTTCTGGCGACCTTCCGTCAGCGCGGCAAGGCGCGCATCGGCATGCGCGCGCAGATCGCGCTGGGCTCGGGCGCAGCGGCGGCCACGTTGAGCGGGCGCTTCGTGGCGTTTCCAAAACGGTAGGATGCGGGCTGGATCAAGGGGGAATACGCATGCGTGCACTGATGGGAGCAGTCGTCCTGCTGGGGTTGGCGATGCTGAGCGGGGTGGCCACCGCCGGCAGTCGCGCCCAGGGGCGCGCGCTGGAAACCACCCAGGCTGCCTACACGGCGGCGGTGCGCTGGAGCGATTTCGATGCCGCGCAGGGGTTTGTCGAACCGACCTACGCCCAGGCCCATCCGCTCAGCGACCTGGAACGCTCACGCTATGAGCAGGTGCAGATTTCCGGCTACCGCGAGTTGCGCGTGGGCGAAGAACCCAATGGCGACCTGCGCCGTGAGGTCGAGCTGCGCGTGATCAACCGCAATACCCAGGCCGAACGGCTGGTGCGCAGCATCGAGATCTGGCACTGGAATCCCGAACAAAAGCGCTGGTGGCTGGCCAGCGGCCTGCCCGACCTGTGGAAGGGCCAGTAGCCCGGCCTCTGCCTTGCTGGCCGTCGCGCGCGCCAGCTGTGCGACAATTCCCGCCCGCTCGACTGACCCTGACCCCGTGAATTTCGAAGAGCTGCAGGCCTTTGTCGGCCGCAACCCCATGTTGTCAATGGCCCTGGTGGGCCTGACCATCGCCCTGATCGTCACCGAGGTTGCGCGCCTGTTCCGCGGGTATCGCGCACTCAAGCCGGCCGAGCTGACCCGTTTGATCAACAGCGAAGACGCGCTGGTGATCGACCTGTCGCCCACCGCCGATTTCGAAAAGGGCCATATCGCCGGCAGCCGCAACGTGGCCCTGGCCAAGTTCGACCCGGCCAGCAAGCTGCTTGCCAACGCCAAGGCATCGCCGGTGGTGGTGGTCTGCCGTAGCGGCAACACCTCTGCAGGTGCGGCCAAGACGCTGAAGAAAGCCGGCTTCGAGAAGGTGTACTGGCTCGAAGGTGGCGTCGCTGCCTGGCAAATGGCCGAATTGCCACTGATCAAGGGCCGCTGATCCGCCTTGTGCGGCAGCTCGCAAGCCCCCATTGCTTGCGTGAGATACTCGCGTTTTCACGTCTGCATCACTCAACGCTGCATCCACCGAACCGCTTTTGGAGTTAGGAATGTCCGACGAAATCCTCAACGGCGCCGCTGCGCCGGCCGACGCCGCTGCTGGCCCCGCTTTCACCATCGAAAAGATTTACGTCAAGGACGTTTCTTTCGAATCGCCGAACGCGCCGGCCGTCTTCAACGACGCCAACCAGCCCGAGCTGCAGCTGAACCTCAATCAGAAGGTCCAGCGCCTCAACGACAACGCCTTCGAAGTCGTGCTGGCCGTGACCCTGACCTGCACCGCCGGCGGCAAGACCGCCTACGTGGCCGAAGTGCAGCAAGCCGGCGTGTTCGGCCTGGTCGGCCTGGAGCCGCAGGCGATCGACGTGCTGCTGGGCACGCAGTGCCCGAACATCCTGTTCCCGTACGTGCGCACCCTGGTCAGCGATCTGATCCAGGCCGGCGGCTTCCCGCCGTTCTACCTGCAGCCGATCAACTTCGAAGCCCTGTACGCAGAAACCCTGCGTCAGCGGTCGCAGGGCGAAGGCACCTCGCTGGCCGATTCCGAGCCGGCTGGCAACGCCTAAGCACTGTCTGCGCCGATGAGCGATTCGACCCACAAGATCGCCGTTCTCGGCGCCGGTTCCTGGGGCACGGCCCTGGCCGCGCTTCTCGCCAGACACGGTCACTCAACCGTGCTCTGGGGACGCGATGCGGCGATGGTGGATGCCATCGATCGCACCCACGAGAACGTGCGTTACCTGCCGGGCATTCCGTTGCCGGAGACGTTGCGTGCCACCACTGACCTGCAGGCCGCCATGGCCGATGCAAGCTGGATTCTGGTCGTGGTGCCCTCGCATGCATTCACCGAAACGATTCGCTTGATCGCTCCGTTGCGTCCGGCCAACGCCGGCGTGGCATGGGCGACCAAGGGCTTTGAACCCGGTTCCGGGCGCTTTCTGCATGAAGTGGCGCGCGATCTGCTCGGTCCCAGCGTTGCGCTGGCCGTGGTGACCGGGCCGTCCTTCGCCAAGGAAGTCACGCTCGGCTTGCCTACTGCTGTCACCGTGCACGGCGACGATGCGGCGTTTGCCCAAGTCGTGGCCGATGCGATGCACGGCCCCACCTTCCGCGCCTACACCGGCGATGACATGGTGGGCGCAGAGCTGGGTGGCGCAATGAAAAACGTGCTGGCCGTGGCCACTGGTGTGGCCGACGGCATGCAGCTTGGCCTCAACGCCCGCGCTGGTCTGATCACGCGCGGTTTGAACGAGATGTTGCGCCTGGCTGCAGTGATCGGTGCGCGCCCGGAAACGTTGATGGGCCTGGCCGGGTTGGGCGATCTGGTGCTCACCTGCACCGGCGATCTGTCGCGCAACCGCCGGCTTGGGTTGGCGCTGGGGCGCGGTCAGAGCTTGAACGATGCGATCCGCGAGATCGGCCAGGTGGTCGAGTCGGTGCAGACTGCCGACGAAGTCATGCGCCAGGCCGAACAGCACGGCATCGAGTTGCCGATCTCCAATGCCGTACGCGCAGTGCTGCATGGCGAAATCACGCCGGAAGCGGCGTTGAAGGAACTGCTGGCGCGCGAGCGCAAGCCCGAGTATCCGCAGGCGTTATTCACCTGATCGGGCGGCAATGCGTATCGCGTGATGCAATGAAGACAACAAAAAGCCCGGCACTGCCGGGCTTTTTGTTGGTGCATATCAGACGCATCACCGCTTCGCGGCAACTCAAGTGCGAGGCGACTCGAGTGCTTCGTCCAGAAGCGCTGCGTGCGCACGTGTGCGAAACAACCACGCGACGCTGCGTCGCCATCGACCAATCGCGCAAAAGTAAAGAAGCCCGGTCGGGGGACCGGGCTTCCAATGCAATGCGGGAGAGAGAGTCGCGTTGCAGTCAAACGTACGGCTTACCAGCTGAAGCGCGGGCCAACCGACCATTCCTTGTTGCCGTCGCCATCCATACGGATGTCGCCGTTGATGCCCCAGTTCTGGTTCAACTTCACCTGGGCGCCAAGGCGGCCGTAGAAGTTGTCGCCGATGTCGATGCCGCGCTTCTTGGAGAAGTCTTCGTAGCCAGCCAGGGCATAGACTTCGAAGTGCTCGCCGAACGCGTTACGCAGACCGGCTTCTACGCTGTAGCCGTCGAAGCTGATGTTCGGGCTGTCCAGGTCCAGCTTGCGGTAAGCAACGCGAGCAACGAAGTCGGTGCTGGTGGCGATCTCGTGGTTGTAGCCCACACCGACGCCCCACTGCTGGAAGTCGGAGTTGGAGCTTTCGAACACGCTGTCGTTGTCGTCAGCGTTCTGCTTGCTGTAATCGCCGAACACGTGGAAGTTCGGAGCAACGGCGTAAGAAGCCTTCAGGCCCCAACCATCTGCATCGCGACCTTCGGTCGGAGTGCGCACGTAGTCGCCTTCGACGAAATTGTAGGAGAGGTTTTCAGCAGCGGAGGCCGCAAACGGCAGGGCTGCGAGGAGGCCGAGGGCCAGCAGTGAAGTCTTCATGATCAATACCTGTACTTATGGTTTGGGCCGGCGCTGAGGCGAATGCCGTTCGCTGCCGAGATGTAAATTCTCCGTTATTCGATGGAACGCGACATGAATTTTGGACTGAGCCGTGAATGAATCATCGCGCCAGATTCAGCTGCGCTTTCTTGTGGTCCCCGGCGGATGCGCGTAGCGCACGTGTAAAGCGTGACGCGGCATTCACTGCGCACCTGCAATGTGAGACGTGTGTGCACAAACGTTTAAATCATCTGGTTTTTCAGTACTTTTCATGCACGAGCACATTGCACTGACATCGCCGCTGGGAGCATTGCAGGCCTGTTGACTAGTAGCGGAGCTGCATCGTGGCGAAGAAGAAGACGGTGGCGCGGTTTCTGGCCGAGACGCTGCAGAGCGCGGGTGTGGAGCGGATCTGGGGCGTGACCGGCGACAGCCTCAATGGCTTGACTGATGCATTGCGCGAGATGCAGACCATCGAGTGGATGCATGTGCGCCACGAAGAAGTCGCCGCGTTTGCCGCAGGCGCCGAGGCGGCGGTGACCGGCACGCTGGCGGTATGCGCCGGGAGTTGCGGGCCGGGCAATCTGCATTTGATCAACGGCTTGTTCGACTGCCATCGCAGCCGACAGCCAGTGCTGGCGATTGCCGCGCATATTCCATCGTCCGAGATCGGCCTGAATTATTTTCAGGAAACCCACCCGCAGGAGCTGTTCCGCGAGTGCAGCCACTTTGTGGAGCTGGTGACCAATCCGGCGCAGCTGCCGGAAGTGCTGCATCGTGCGATGCGCACGGCCATCCTGCAGCAAGGCGTGGCGGTGGTGGTGATTCCCGGCGATATCGCGTTGCTGGAGGTGGACAAGCATCTGTCGAGCGCATGGCCTGCCCTGCGCGCGCCGCGCGTGCTGCCTGCGGCCGACGATGTGCAGCAGTTGGCCGAGCTATTGCAGCAGAGCAAGGCGGTCACCTTGTTGTGCGGCAGCGGATGCGCAGGTGCACACGATGCGGTGGTGGCGCTGGCAGAGAGGCTGGGCGCGCCAATCGTGCACGCGCTACGTGGCAAGGAATATGTGGAATGGGAGAACCCGTTCGATGTCGGTATGACCGGCTTGATCGGCTTCAGTTCCGGTTACCACGCGATGCTCAACTGCGACACCTTGATCATGTTGGGCACGGATTTCCCGTATCGGCAGTTCTATCCGAAGGACGCCACCATCGTGCAGGTGGACCGCGACCCGGGTGCATTGGGACGGCGCACGCCGCTGCAGCTGGGCATTGCGGCGGATGTGGGCGAAACCATCGCGGCCTTGCTGCCGCAGTTGCAGCGTCGCGAAGACCGCCGCTTCCTGGAAAAATCGTTGGAGCACTACCGCAAGGCGCGCGAAGGGCTGGATGACCTGGCAGTGCCGGCCGATCCTGGTGAGCCGTTGCATCCGCAGTTCGTGACCCGGCTGATCAGCCAGATTGCCGATCAGGATGCGGTGTTCACTTGCGATGTCGGCACGCCCACAGTGTGGGCGGCGCGCTATCTGCGCATGAACGGCAAGCGCCGTTTGCTGGGGTCGTTCAACCATGGCTCGATGGCCAATGCGATGCCGCAGGCACTGGGTGCGCAGGCGGCGTTCCCCGGGCGGCAGGTGATTGCGCTATCCGGCGATGGCGGTTTTGCGATGTTGATGGGCGATTTCATTTCATTGGCGCAGTTGAACCTGCCAGTGAAGATCGTGGTGTTCAACAATGCCTCGCTGGGCTTTGTGGCGATGGAAATGAAGGCTGCCGGTTACTTGGATACCGGCACCGAGTTGCGCAACCCGGATTTTGCCGCGATGAGCAATGCGATGGGCATCCTGGGCATCCGCGTGGACGAATCGTCGCAGCTGGAGCGTGCGTTGCGGCAGGCCTTTGCGCATTCCGGTCCGGCGCTGGTGGATGTGCGCATCGCCACGCAGGAACTGGCGGTGCCGCCGGCGATCAAGCTCGAACAGGCCAAGGGCATGGGCCTGTACCTGCTCAAGGCGGTGATGAGCGGGCGGGGCGATGAGGTGATTGAGCTGGTCAAGACCAACCTGCGCTAACGCGGCCAGTTCTATCATCGGCCGACCTTGCCCGGATCGCTTGCATGCCACGTTCGCTACTGCGGCAATTGTTGCTGATCTGGATGGTGATCGTGGCCGCCTGCCTGGGCGTGGCCACGATGCTGTATGGCCTGTATCGCCAGACCGAAGGTGTGCGGCTGGAAGACGCGCGGCAACAGTTGAGCGGCCAGTGCATGCGCATCGTGCAGCGCTATGCCGGCGCAAGCGAGGCCGCGCGCAGCGGCGACAACGGCGCCGGCTTGGCTGCGGTGGTGGTGCAACTGGTGTTGGCCGATGCGCCCGGCGTGGAAGGCGGCGTGTGGAATGTGGACAAGGGCTTCATCGCCTATGCCTACCCCACCTATGACGGCAGCGATCACAAGACCGATATCCCGGCAGCCGAGTGGACAACCATCGTGGGCACTGCGCGGCAAAGCGCGCAGGGACGCAAGCCCGTGCAGTTCCGCCGCGATGGCAGTCGCGAGGTGCTGCTGATCAGCGCCTGCCCGTTGGCGTCCGGCACCGCCGCGTGGACCATGTCGCGGGTACCGGCGAGCAGTTCGGATGCGCGGAGGCCGCTGGTGGTCGGCATGGTATTGATCTTTGCGATGGTCGCGGTGTCGGCGATTGCGCTGGGCGTGGTGGTGCGGCGCTGGAGTCAGCGTCTGCAGAAGATTCAACACGCATTGGCGGCCGATACCGAGATGCCGCAGATTCCGCACACGGGTGCGCCCGAACTTGATCGGCTTGGCGCTGCGGTCACCGGCTACGCGCAGCGCACTGCGCAGGCGCTGGCGCAGACACGCAAGCTGGCCGACGAGCTATCGCGGCACGAGCGGCTTGCCGCGCTCGGGCGCATGACTGCAACGGTGGCGCATGAAATCCGCAACCCCATCGCCACCATGCGGCTTGCGGTGGAAAACGAGATCGCACGCCGCGATGTCACCCCCGACGATGCCGCGCATGGCGCGCTGATGCTGGCGCAGATCCGGCGCCTGGATGGTGTGGTCGAAAGCCTGCTCGGCATGGTGCAGCCGATCCGCCTGCAACTGGAGACAGTAGTGGTGCAGGACTGGCTGAAGGAACTGCTGGATCCCACACTGTTGCCGCACACTGCGCATCAATTGCAGCTGCAGGTGCCGGATGCACCGCTGCAGTGGTCACTGGATCCGCAGCAACTTGGGCGCGCATTGCACAATCTGCTGCGCAATGCGTTGCAGCACGCCGACCCAGGCACGCAGGTTGTGATGTGTGCGGAGCAACGCGAAGGCATGTTGCATTTGCAAGTGAGCAATCGCGGTGCGCCCGTGCCCGAGCCGATTGCGGCGCAGCTGTTCGAACCGTTCGTCAGCGGCCGCAGCGACGGCAATGGGCTGGGGCTGGCACTGGTGCGCGAGATCGCGCGCGCGCACGGCGGCCAGGCGCACTACACCCATGCCGATGGCATGACACATTTCAATGTGGAGTTGCCATGGCGCGCATCCTGATCATCGACGACGATGCAGCATTTCTCGCCACCTTGCAGGCGACGCTGCGCTCGCTCGGGCACAGCGTGATTGCCGCAAGCGACGGCGCGCAGGGGCTGGCGCAGTTGCGCGAAGGCGGTGTCGATCTGGCGTTTGTGGATTTCCGTATGCCGGGCATGGACGGGATCGAAGTGTTGCGCGCGCGGGCGGGCGATGCGCAGGCGGCCCAGGTGCCGCTGGTGATGCTCACCGCCCATGTGTCCAGCGGCAACACCATCGAGGCGATGACGCTGGGTGCGTTCGATCATCTGGTCAAGCCGGTGGGGCGTGCCGATATCGTCGATGTGGTGGAACGTGCGTTGCTGAGCCGCGCCGACGCTGCAGCCGCCGAGCCGCAGATCCCGCTGCCTGAAGAAGACGATGCGCTGGTCGGCCACAGCCCGGCGATGCGCACCGTGCACAAGCGCATCGGGTTGGCGGCCGCATCGGACCTGCCGGTGCTGATCACCGGCGAGACCGGTACCGGCAAGGAGTTGGCCGCGCGTGCATTGCATCGCGCCAGTGCGCGTGCGAATGCGGCGTTTGTCGCGGTCAATTGCGCGGCCATTCCGTTGGAGTTGATGGAGAGCGAGTTGTTCGGTCATCGCAAGGGCGCCTTTTCCGGTGCGACCAGCGACCGCATCGGCCTGATCCGCGAGGCCGATGGCGGCACTTTGTTTCTGGATGAAATCGGCGACATGCCGTTGCCCATGCAGGCCAAGCTGCTGCGCTTCTTGCAGGAAGGCGAAGTGACGCCGCTGGGCGGCCGCGGTGCCCAGAAGGTGGACGTGCGCGTGCTGGCGGCCACCCATCGCGATCTGGCCGCGTGGGTGGCGGCCGGGCAGTTCCGCAGCGACCTGCGCTACCGCTTGAACGTGGTGCCGATCGAGCTGCCGCCGCTGCGCGAGCGTGGTCAGGACATCGTGCTGCTGGCCGACTACTTTCTGCGCACAGGGCAGGGCAGTGCACGCACGCTGTCGCCGGCCGCGCAGGCGCGCGTGCTGGCTTACCCGTGGCCGGGCAATGTGCGCGAGCTGCGCAATGTCATGCAGCGTAGTCAGGTGCTGGTGCGCGGGCACAGCATCGAGGCGGACGATCTGGACGAGGCGCTCGGCGACCTCGCGTCGCCGCAGGCGCCGCCGGCGGCTACGGAAATGCAGCTCCCCGAAGCGGTGGCGCGGCTCGAGAAGCAGATGATCCAGGATGCGCTGGCGCACAGCGGCGGCAATCGTGCCGAGGCTGCACGTCGGCTCGGCATTCATCGGCAGCTGCTGTACCGCAAGCTCGACGACTACGGCTTGCAGTAGGCGCGCGGGCTGGCGCCTGCAAGGCTGTGCGGATGGGCGACGAACCGGTGCTGATCGAGTGGTTCGCCTGCCCGGCCCCATTGCCGGCAGGACGTTGCAAACAGAGGCATCCATCGCCAGGGCATCGACAGGCGGCCATGGGCCAGCGCTAGCATTTGCAGCCGTGCAGCCGTGCAGCCGTGCAGCCGTGCAGCCAGCTACAGACGCAGCCACAGACACAGCCACAGACGCAGCCACAGACGCAGCCTGCAATCGTGAACGCCGGCCTCCGATGCTGCCCGGACAGGGGACACCGCAGCGCACGTGTCTGCAAAACGGACAACGCTGGATGAAGTGCAGACATCTTAGGTGCCCTGTTCCAGGCCATCCGCCTTGAAAAACAAGGCTTTCAGAGTTGGCACGATGTCTGCGTTGTACGCATTGCGAGCGGCACTCCTGCCGCATTGGAGACATCACATGCTTCGTCAGACCGCACTTGCTGTTGCATTGGCTTGCAGCATGGCTACCGCGGCGGCGCAGGTTCCGCCGCCGCCTGCCGCGCCGGTCGCACCGCGTCCGCCGGTGGGCACGCCGCCCCCACCGCCGCCGATGCCGCCTGCGCCGCCCGCACCGGTGGCTGCTACGCCGGTGCAGGTCAGCGGCACCGTCGAGCGTTTCATGCTCAATCCCAACGGCGACGTGGACGGGCTGTGGTTGCGCGACGGCACCCAGGTGGCGTTTTCACCGCATCTGTCCGATGACCTGCAGGCGGCCGTGCGTCGCGGCGATGCGGTGAGCGTGCAGGGCTATCGCCTGGGCGACTTGCCGGTACTACGTGCCAGCAGCATCCGCTCCACGCGCAGCAAGCGTGAGGTGGTGGACCGCCCGCCGTTGGCCGGCGACATGCCGCCGCCGCCCGCGCCTGCCGCACTGACGCCGTTAACAGCGGACGGACGCATCGAGCGCCTGGTCTACGGCGCGGGCGGCGAGACCAACGGTGCGTTGCTGAGCGACGGCACCGTGGTGCGGATGCCGCCGCATCTGGCATTGCAGTTGAGCGACCTGCTGCGTACTGGAGCACCGCTGAGCGTGCGCGGGTTCGGTGTCGCCACTGCGGCCGGGCGCGCGATCGAAGCCACCGCAGTGGGTCGCGACCGCGCGTCGCAGCGTGCGTTGTTCGTTCCTCCGCGCCCGGATGGCCCGCTGCCGCCGCCACCGCCGCCCGCACCACCTGGGCCGCCCGTGCCGCCGGCGGCCCCACCCACACCGCGCTGAAGCAAGCCGCCGCTGCGAACGCGACGGCGGCGCGCACCCAGATGTTCGTTCACGCACCCCGCCGCGCCGCCTGCATGGCGTCGGGCGCGGCTTGCCGGCGTTGGCCGGTCCTACCTAGTTGGAGTCCACAATGCATTGGGTCGATCCTGATTTCCTCCCTGAAACCCGCGGCACCCTGGCGCGTTTTCTGCTCAATCCCAAGGCCGATATCGATGGCCTGCTGTTGACCGATGGCACTGAAGTACACACACCGCCGCATCTGTCGGCGGCCTTGCTCAAGGCGCTCAAGCCTGGCAGCGCATTGACCGTGCGCGGCCTCAAGCCACGCGATGTGGACATGCTGGTGGCCCTGGCGATCGACCCGGACGGCGGCAAGCGCATCCTCGACGAGGGCCCGCATGGGCCGCATGCCAAGCCCAAGCCCAAACCCAAACCGCCGGCCGGCAAGCCGCCCAAGCCGCAGCTCACCCAGCACGCCGGCACCATCGCGCGGCTGCTGCATGGCCCGCACGGGCAGGTGCATGGCGTGCTGTTCGACGACGAGGTGACGGTGCGGTTTCCGCCGCATGCCGGTGCCGACTTCGCCAAGCAGCTGGTGGTCGGCAAGCCGTTGGTGGTCGAAGGCGACACCAAGGCCACGCCGCATGGCGTGTTGATCCACGCGCATGCGCTGGGCAGCAAGGCCGCTGCGTTGAAGCAGATCGACCATCCGCCGCATGGCCCGGGCGCGCACAAGCCCAAGCCCAAGCCCAAGCCCAAGCACTAGGCGCCGCAATGTGCCCGCTGCGCTGCAATGAGACAGGCGTCATCGGCGTTGCCCTGCAGGCAGGCCGTGCAGGGCAACACGCAGCAGGGCGATGCGCATGAGCACGTCGACCCGACCGCGTGGCACGCGCGCGCTGGAAGCGCTGCATTTCAGCGTGGCCGATGTCCAGGACGGGCTGGGGCCGTTTTTGAGTGTGTTCTTGCAGTCCAAGGGCTGGTCGGTGGGCGCGATCGGCACGGTGATGAGCGTGGGCGGCATTGCCGGTATGCTCGCCACCACGCCGGCTGGCGCATTGGTCGATGCCACCCAGCGCAAGCGCGCCGTGGTGGTGGTCGGCTGTCTGGCGATCCTGCTCGCCACCGCGTTGATCTGGCTGCGCCCGACCGCCTCCGGCGTGGTCGCTGCACAGATCGCATCGGCGCTGGCGGCGGCCGGCATCGGCCCGGCGCTGACCGGCATCACGTTGGGCCTGGTGCGTGCGCGCGGGTTCGATCATCAGCTGGCGCGCAACCAGGTCGCCAATCACGCCGGCAACATGCTGGCGGCGGTGCTGGCCGGCTGGTTGGGATGGCGCTACGGGTTTGGCGCGATCTTCGCGCTCACGGCGGTGTTCGGCGTGTTGGCGCTGACGGCCGTGCTGTCGATTCCGGCAACCGCCATCGACCATCGCGCTGCACGCGGCCTTGGGCATGCCGATGGCGCAGACGCATTGAGCGCCTGGCGGGTGTTGCTGACCTGCCGGCCGCTTGCATTGCTGGCGGTCACGCTGGGGCTGTTTCATCTGGGCAACGCGGCGATGCTGCCGTTGTATGGCATGGCGATCGTGGCCGCGCATGCCGGCGACCCGAGCGCGCTGACCGCCACCACGATTGTGGTCGCCCAAGCCACGATGGTGGTGGTCGCGTTGCTGGCGATGCGCTGGATCCGCGTGCACGGGCATTGGTGGGTCCTGCTGCTGGCCTTCATGGCCTTGCCGCTGCGCGCGCTGGTGGCGGCCTCGGTGATTCACGGCTGGGGCGTATTCCCGGTGCAGATCCTCGACGGGCTCGGCGCCGGTCTGCAAAGCGTGGTGGTGCCGGCATTGGTGGCGCGCTTGCTGCATGGCACCGGGCGGGTCAACGTCGGCCAAGGCGCGGTGATGACGGTGCAGGGGATTGGCGCGGCGCTCAGCCCGGCGTTCGGCGGCTGGCTCGCGCACGCCTTCGGCTACCGCATCGCGTTTTTGAGCCTGGGCGCAATCGCCTTGTTGGCAGTGGCGTTATGGGCTGGCTGCCGCGGCCTGTTGCAGGCAGCGACCAGCGTGCAGACCGCGTCGTAGTGGCTGCGCAGGTGCGTGCAAGAAAGCGCGTGTGTATTGATTCCATCGCCAGCGGGGCGTGGTGCATTGCGCGGTGTTGTCGAGAATCGCAAGCCTGGATGTAAAGACTGAAGACCTGCAGCGCGCATGCACACAACACGGCAATCACCATCGCGCTGTAAGGCGTGGGCAGTGCCGGGTGTCTGGTGGTGAACCAGTCACCTGCGGCAAGTGACCGGTAGACGCCTGGGCATCTCGCTCAAGAACCGAGCGTGCAGTGGTCCATGCAGATTGCTGATTGCCGATAGCGGGCGCGCAGTGCTTGCTGTTGGTGCTGCGTCGAGGCTATTTACCGCCAGCGAAGTTCCACTGCCGCCAGGCTTCGAACACCATCACCGCAACGGTGTTGGACAGATTGAGGCTGCGATTGTCAGGACGCATCGGCAGACGCAGACGGTGCTGCGGCGGGATCGACTCCAGCACATCGGCCGGCAGGCCGCGGGTTTCCGGGCCGAACAAAAACGCATCGCCGGCGGCGAACTGCGGTGTGTCGTAACGCACCGTGCTGCGCGTACTCAGGGCAAACACGCGCGTGGGTGCGATGGCAGCCAATGCAGTTGGCAGGTCGGCGTGCACTTGCAGGGTCGCGTATTCGTGATAGTCCAGGCCCGCGCGCTTGAGCTGCTTGTCGCTGAGGTCGAAGCCGAGCGGCTCGATCAGGTGCAGGCGCGCGCCGGTGTTGGCGCACAAGCGAATCACATTGCCCGTGTTGGGCGGAATTTCCGGTTGAAACAGGATGACATCGAGGACGGGTGCTGACATGCGCGCAAGTGTAGCTGCGCGCGTGCTTAAAGGCTGATGGCGGCGCTGACCAGGGCTTCCAGTTCGGCCGGCGACGGCTGCAGCTGCGGCACCGGCAGATTGACCATGACCTGACCCATCAACGCACCGATCGCGGCGGCGGTCTGGCCGGAGGCGCTCTGGGCAGTGGCGGCGCTGCTGCGGACCACCAGCTCGGCGCGCTGTTCGGCCGACGGACGCACCTGCACCGCGGCAAGGGTGACAACGCGCGGGCCGGCCTGTTCGGCAGCGAAGGCAGCCAGCTGCTCGGCGGACGGGCGCACCTGCACGGCAGTCAGGGTGCGGATATCGCTGCTGCGTTCCAGCGTCTGCTGGGCGATCTGGTCGGCGGCCGGGCGAACCTGGACGGTGTCGAGCGTGGTCAGGCTGGCGGCTTGGGCAAAACCGGCGAAGGTGGTGCCGGCCAGGAGGGCGGCGGAGAGGGCGATGCGCAGGGTCTGGGTCTTCATGGCGAGGTCTCTTGGTGTGGGTGATCAGTGGTGTGGTAGTAAGGTAGTACACCGTTTCGGTATGTGCAAGAGCTTTCGAGGCTGTCGTTTATTTGTTCAGCAAAAAGTCAGTTTTCTGTTGTGTTCTGCCGGTGCCGGTTGAATAGAGCAAACCGCGTGCCATCTTCAAAGCATTGTTTTTAAAGATGTATTTGATGTTTGCAGGTGTCCGCGTCCGGACACCCGGACGCGTTTGCGGGCAGTGGACAGCGACGCCATCAAGTCCATGCGGCGGATAAGGGCAGGTGCCGGTGTGCTGAATGAGGCGTATGGCGCATGCCGGGCACGCGTTTGACCGCCGGACAACTGCGGCACAATCCGGCTTTGCCCTTCGGTGTGGATGACTTATGCGCGTGCTGATGCTGTCTGTTCTGGTTGCCACCACCACCGCGGCGTGCACCTGGGTGCCGATCGAACAAAGCGGCAAGAGCGTGCAGGTATTGCCCGCAGGCCCTGTGCCAGCTGGCTGTCAGCAGCAGGGCGAGGTGGTGGTGACGGTCAAGAGCAAGGTCGGCTTCTATAACCGCAACCCGCTGCGCGTGCAGGAAGAACTGGAGACCCTGGCGCGCAACGAGGCCCCGGGCGCCAATGCCAATACCGTCCAGGCGCAAGGCCAGCCGGCCGACGGAAGCCAGCGTTTCAACGCCTTCCGCTGCCCACCGCGCTGAACCGTTGGGCTGGGGCGGGGGCGATTCAAATGTAAAGATGCGGTAAAACCAGCCAGCGGCTAGACTGACGCCCCCTCGCCTGACGCCATGGCGCTACTTCGATGCTCTTCCAGAATGTCTCCATCGCGGGACTGGCGCATATTGATGCGCCGCATACGCTGACTTCCAAGGAAATCAACGAGCGCCTGCAACCGACCTACGACCGCCTCGGGATCAAGACCGACGTGTTGGGCGACGTTGCCGGTATCCATGCACGGCGCTTGTGGGACCAGGATGTCCAGGCATCCGACGCCGCCACCCAGGCCGCGCGCAAGGCGCTGATCGATGCCGGCATCGGCATCGAGAAGATCGGCCTGCTGGTCAACACCTCGGTGAGCCGCGACTACCTGGAGCCGTCCACGGCGTCCATCGTGTCCGGCAACCTGGGGGTCAGCGACCATTGCGTGACCTTCGACGTGGCCAACGCCTGCCTTGCCTTCATCAACGGCATGGACATCGCTGCGCGCATGCTCGAACGCGGCGAGATCGACTACGCGTTGGTCGTCGATGGCGAAACCGCCAACCTGGTCTATGAAAAGACCCTGGAGCGCATGACTTCCCCGGACGTCACCGAGGAAGAGTTCCGCAACGAACTCGCCGCGCTGACCCTGGGCTGCGGCGCTGCCGCGATGGTGATGGCGCGCACCGAGCTGGTGCCCGACGCGCCGCGCTACAAGGGTGGCGTGACCCGTTCGGCTACCGAGTGGAACAAGCTGTGCCGCGGCAACCTGGACCGCATGGTCACCGACACCCGCTTGCTGCTGATCGAAGGCATCAAGCTGGCACAGAAGACCTTCCTGGCCGCCAAGCAGGCGATGGGCTGGGCGGTGGACGAACTGGACCAGTTCGTCATCCATCAGGTCAGCCGCCCGCACACCGCTTCGTTCGTGAAGTCGTTCGGCATCGACCCAGCCAAGGTCATGACCATCTTCGGCGAACACGGCAACATCGGCCCCGCGTCGGTGCCGATCGTGCTGAGCAAGCTCAAGGAGCTCGGCCGCTTGAAGAAGGGCGACCGCATCGCACTGATGGGCATCGGCTCGGGGCTGAACTGCTCGATGGCGGAAGTGGTTTGGTGAGTGGCTGTCAGGTCGAATGCCACAAGAACGTGTTAAAAAAAATGGATTTTTAGAACGCGTCGCTGCATCATGTTCGTTCTCGCAACATGAGTAGGTGACATGGACGACACCTCCGTTTTCGATCCGACCAATTTCGATCCGACCAAGCCCCACAACGCTCTCCCGCCGCTACCGCCGGCGGGAGATATCGAAACCCGCAGCCTGCTCAAGGCCTGCATCGTTGCGCGCACCGCATTGGCCGAGCTGAAGCAGGCCACTGCGCTGCTGCCCAATCCGGCCGTACTGATCAATACGATTCCGATCCTGGAGGCGCAGGCCAGTTCGGAGATCGAAAACATCGTCACCACCACGGACGAGTTGTTTCGTTACGCAGACGATCAGGAGCGCGCGCAACATCCCGCGACCAAAGAAGCGCTGCGTTACCGCAGTGCGCTGTATGAGGGATTTCAATCGCTGCAGCAGCGGCCGCTGTGTACCGACACCGCTGTTGTGGTGTGTAGCCGCATCAAAGCGGTGCAGATGCAGATTCGTCGCGTGCCGGGCACTGCGCTGGCCAACGACCAGATGCAGCAGATCATCTACACCCCGCCGGTTGGCGAAACGCTGCTGCGCGACAAGCTCGCGAACTGGGAGCGCTTCATCCATGAGCACACCGACGTCGATCCACTGATCCGGATGGCGGTGGCGCACTACCAATTCGAAGCGATCCACCCGTTTACCGACGGCAACGGCCGCACGGGGCGGGTGCTGAATCTGTTGATGCTGATCGAACAGGGTCTGCTGGATGTGCCGGTGCTGTATCTGTCGCGCTACATCATTCGCCATCGCAGCGATTACTACCGCCTGCTGCTGGACGTGACGCGGCATGGGCACTGGGCTGAGTGGATTCATTACATGCTCGCTGCGGTTGCGGAGACCGCTGCCTGGACAACCGCGAAAATTCAGGCGATCCGCGGCCTGGAGACGCAGGCGCGTGATCACGTTCGCCGCCTTGCACCCAAGGCGTATAGCCGGGAGCTTGTCGATGTGATTTTCAACCAGCCGTACTGCCGCATTCAAAACGTGGTGGATGCGCTCGGCGTGACGCGCCAGACCGCAGCGCGTCATCTCAAGGAACTGGTGGATATCGGAGTGCTCAAGGAGCAGCGTCTGGGCAAGGAGAAGCTGTTCCTGCATCCGGCCTTCCTGCAACTACTTTCCGCTGACGGTCATCAACTGCCGCCTTACCGAGCAAGTCCGCAAGAAACCACATGATCTCTAAGACTGCTGCCACTTTATGCATCCAGTGCTGCCGTCTGATAGGGCGCAGCATGCGATCGCTGCAGGATTTTTATCTGCATCGCTCGGGCCAACGCCAGCGCGATGTAGCTCTTCTTGAAACAAACCGGATCCCTTTGGCATGAACTACCCAGGCTACCCCTTCACCCCCAAGCGCCTCGATGTGCGGCCCGGCGTTGCGATGTCGTATTTGGACGAGGGTCCACGCGATGGCGAGGTGGTCGTGATGCTGCACGGCAATCCGTCGTGGAGCTATCTGTGGCGGCACCTGGTCAGCGGGCTGTCCGATCGCTACCGCTGCATCGTGCCCGACCATATCGGCATGGGCTTGTCCGACAAGCCGGACGATGCACCCGATGCGCAGCCGCGCTATGACTACACCTTGCAGTCGCGCGTGGACGATCTGGATACCTTGTTGCGGCACCTGGGCATCACCGGCCCGGTCACGCTGGCGGTGCATGACTGGGGCGGCATGATCGGGTTCGGCTGGGCGTTGTCGCATCACACGCAGGTCAAACGATTGGTGATCACCAATACCGCCGCATTCCCACTGCCGCCGGAAAAGCCGATGCCATGGCAGATCGCGATGGGACGCCATTGGCGGCCGGGCGAATGGTTTATCCGCACCTTCAATGCGTTTTCGTCCGGCGCTTCATGGTTCGGCGTATCAAAGCGCATGCCCTCGGCCGTGCGGCGCGCCTATGTGGCGCCCTACAACACTTGGCGCAACCGCATCTCCACGATCCGTTTCATGCAGGACATTCCGCTGTCGCCGGCCGACAAGGGCTGGTCGTTGCTGGAGCGTTCCGCACAGGCCTTGCCGTCGTTTGCCGACCGGCCTGCTTTTATCGCCTGGGGCCTGCGCGATATCTGCTTCGACAAGCACTTTCTGGCCGGTTTTCGCCGCGCGTTGCCGAATGCGGAAGTGACTGCATTCGAGGATGCCAATCACTACGTGCTCGAAGACAAACACGACGTGTTGGTGCCGGCGATCCGCACGTTTCTGGACACGCATCCGCTGTAGGCGATGCACGCCGCTGCTGACCCATGCGCTGGTGCGCAGGTCAGCAGCGAGGCATGTTCACGAGGTTGGCAGCGGATTGCGCTGTGCGTCGTCCACGCCGATCCAATCGTCCTGCGTCAGCGCCTGCAGGCCATGCGCCAGGCGCGATTTGTCGCATTGCGCACTGCGCTCGCCGAACTCCAGCGAGGCCGGTACGGCGGCGCAGGAGGACGGGCGGCGGTCGTGGATGCTGCAGCGGCTGTAGCGGCCGATGTCCGCATCCAGGGCGATGCAGCGCGGTTGCGACTGCGAGGTGCCGCGCATCACGCGCTCATGCGTGCGCAAGGAGTCGGTCAGTTCGATCGGCACCCTGCCGCCCAATGCGGGATCGGCTTCGCTCCAGTGGAAACTGACGCGGAAATAGGCGCAGCAAGCGCCGCAGGTAAGGCAGGGGTGTGCCATGGAATGCCGGGCCTGGCGCGGCGAAATCGCGTGGGGAGCGCGGCATTTTGACCGAACCGTGCTGCGATACAAGGGGCGTGGTGGCGCGTAGGTCAGCGATTCGTCTGCCGGGACCGTCCAAGACCGACAAAGAGCATGCATGCATTACGCGGTGGTTAGGCCGCACAGCGCCAAACAGGCGCCGCATCCGTACATCGGCTTCCGTTCGATCAGTGCGATCGCGGCGTGCGGCGCGCCATCCCTGCAGGTGCTACGTGCACGCCTGATCCTGGAGATAGACGCAAGCGGCCGGCACCGTGAGTGCATGAGTGATAATACGGCGATGACCACTCTCTGCAATATCGCTGCCACCTTGCCGCAGCTGGCGCGCGAGCGCCCCGATCAGATCGCCATCCGCTGCCCCGGCCGCCGCGCCGCCAACGGGTTTGCGGCCTACGACGTGACCTTGAGCTATGCCGAACTGGATGCACGCAGCGATGCGATTGCGGCCGGCCTGGCACTGCACGGCATCGGCCGTGGTGCGCGCGCGGTAGTGATGGTGCGGCCGTCGCCGGAGTTCTTCCTGCTGATGTTTGCGTTGTTCAAGGCCGGTGCGGTGCCGGTGTTGGTCGACCCGGGCATCGACAAACGCGCGCTCAAACAGTGTCTGGACGAAGCGCAGCCACAGGCGTTTATCGGCATTCCGCTCGCGCAGCTGGCGCGCCGGTTGCTGCGTTGGGCGCGCTCTGCCAAGCAGATCGTCACTGTCGGTGGACGCTACGGCTGGGGCGGGGTGACGCTGGCGCGTGTGGAGCGCGATGGCGTCGGCGCTGGCAGCCAACTGGCCGATACCGCGCCGGACGATGTGGCGGCGATTCTGTTCACCAGCGGCTCCACCGGCGTGCCCAAGGGCGTGGTGTACCGGCACCGGCATTTTGTCGGGCAAATCGAATTGCTGCGCAACGCGTTCGGCATGCAGCCCGGTGGCGTGGATCTGCCGACGTTTCCACCGTTTGCCTTGTTCGATCCCGCCTTGGGGCTGACCTCGGTGATCCCAGATATGGACCCGACCCGTCCGGCCACCGCCGACCCGCGCAAGCTGCACGATGCGCTCAACCGCTTTGGAGTGACGCAGTTGTTCGGCTCGCCGGCGCTGATGCGCGTGCTGGCCGACTATGGTCAGCCGCTGCCCAACGTGCGCCTGGCAACGTCGGCAGGCGCACCGGTGCCTCCCGATGTAGTGGCCACCATCCGCGCGCTGCTGCCGGCCGATGCGCAATTCTGGACTCCATACGGCGCCACCGAATGTCTGCCGGTAGCGGCGATCGAAGGACGCACGCTGGACGCGACCCGTGCCGCCACCGAAGCCGGGGCCGGCACCTGCGTGGGGCAGGTCGTCGCGCCCAATGAGGTGCGCATTATCGCCATCGACGATGCGGCCATTGCCGATTGGAGCGGCGCGCGGGTGCTGGCCGTGGGCGACGTCGGCGAGATCACCGTCGCCGGCCCCACCACCACCGATACCTACTTCAATCGCGACGCGGCCACACGCATCGCCAAGATCCGTGAGCGTAGCGACGATGGCAGCGAGCGCATCGTGCACCGCATGGGCGATGTCGGCTATTTCGATGCGGAAGGACGCTTGTGGTTCTGTGGACGCAAGACCCATCGCGTGGAAACGGCAAGCGGCCCGCTGTACACCGAACAGGTGGAGCCGGTGTTCAACGTGCATCCACAGGTGCGGCGCACCGCCTTGGTCGGTGTGGGCGCGCCCGGGCAGCAGCAACCGGTGCTGTGCGTGGAGTTGCAGCCGGGCGTGTCGGCATCGGCCTTTGCGGACGTGCAAACCGCATTGCGTGCGCTGGGCGCGGCGCATTCGCATACCGCCGGTATTGCGCGTTTTCTGCGGCATTCCGGCTTTCCGGTCGATATTCGCCACAACGCCAAGATCGGCCGCGAAAAACTGGCGGTCTGGGCGGCGCAGCAGCGCTCCTGACGTCCACGATGTCCGCGCATTATCGTCTGGATGATCTGCGCATCGATGTGGCGCGGCAGCGCGTGGAGCGCGACGGCGTGGCGCTTGAGGTGGGCGGGCTGAGTTTTCGTCTGTTGCACTACATGCTGCAGCAGGGCCAACGCGTGGTGGAGTTCGACGCGTTGATCCAGAACGTGTGGGCACCGGCGCTGGTCAACGAAGAAACCGTCACCCAACGCGTGCGGTTGCTACGGCAGGCCTTGGGCGATGACTCGCGGCAGCCGCGCTATCTGCGCTCGGTACGGGGGCAGGGGTATCAACTGTGCGTGCCGGTGCAGCAGGAACAGGCGCCGCCTGTGCCCGCGCCACGGCGGTACGGTGTCTGGATCGCCGCTGCCGTGGCGATGCTGGTCGTGGTAGGCGGCGGTGCGGCCTGGTGGGTGCAGCGCGGCGACCCACCACCCGCGAAGGCGGCGTTGCTGCAACGTGCCGACTACTACGCCGGCATCGGCCAGCGCGACGACAACGACCGCGCAATCGGTCTGTATCGCCAACGTCTGCAGCAAGCGCCGGACGATCGGCAGGCCCAGCTCGGGCTCAGCCGTGCCTACGCCGCACGCGTGTGCCAATACGATGGCGACGGCGGATTTGCACAGCAGGCCCAGCAACTGGCCGATGCGGTGATCAAGGCGCAACCGGGTCTTGCGGCGGCCTACGCCGCGCGTGGTTACGCGCTGGATTGCCAGGGCCGCAATGGCGCTGCACTGGCCGCCTACGAGCAGGCGTTGCAGCTGGATCCAGCGGCCGATGCCGTGCGCGGCTCGGCCGCCTACCTATACGAGCGACAGGGCAAACTGGTGCAGGCGCTGTCGGCCAACCTGGCCGTGCGCGAGCCAAAACGCGTGCGCTTTCTGCCGATCCAGATTGCCAGCAACCTGAGCCTGCTCGGCTATGCGAGTGCCGCCGAAGCACGCTATCGGCAGAACTTTCAGCTGTATCCGGACGATGCGTTTTCCAATCTGGCCTGGCCCACGTTTCTGTTCGAGCATGGCCGCGCGGCAGAGGCGCAGACGGCATTGAACGAAGCATTGGGTCGCGGCACCGACTATGCCGGGCTGTCCTTGTTGCAGGCGCAGCTGGCGTGGTCGCGTGGCGACACCGCGCTTGCACGCAGCGCGGCGCGGCGGGCCTTGCAGCTGCGTCCACAGGGTAGCTTTGCGCAGACGGTGGTATGGGCGCTGCACGCCGAGCCGCCTCCGCCAGCCGCCATGCTGCACGCGCATGCGCAGGAGTTGCTCGGCAGCGTCGCGCGTGGCGGCGACCCGTTCGATGCAGTCGATGCCGCCGTGCTGTTGCTGGGTGCGGATGCGCCCGACGCGGCGATGCGCGCCTTGCAACGCGCCGAGGCCGCCGGCTACCGCAACGCCGGCTATTTGCGTCAATCGCCGCTGCTGCAGCCATTGCGCGGGTCGCCGGAGTTTGCCGCGTTGCTGGCACGTATCGATGCCGATCTTGCTGCCCAGCGTGGGCAGTTGCGGCGTGCCGATGTGCTGCGTGCGCAGGCAACATCCAACGGCGACTGACAACTGGGTGAGCGTTGTCCGGAAGGGCCCACTGCATGCTCAGACGGTGAGGTCAGATCCAGAACGAGCCATCGAGATCTGCGCCGCACCAGGCATAGGCCGCGCCCTGCGGCGCGTCGGTGTGGTAGCGCATCGGTTGCCAGGTCTGGGTGGCGAACACGCCATGCACGCCAACCACCAACCAGTGTTTTGAGCGGCTAACTGACAGCAGCAGTCACCGCCAGACAGGTGCGACCGGTGCTCGGTCTGGCATGTGCCACGCGGACATGCCGAGTCAGAGCGCGCCGTCCACACCCAGCTGACGACTGCTTGCGACGTTGTTTTACCGGCTCTCAGTGCTCAGGCAGCGCCTTGAGTACATAGTCGGTCAGCAAGCGCTGCGACTGTTGGTGCATCTGCCGCGTGTTGTACGCGCTGCGTGTGAGCACCACCACCAGGCGTTCGTCAGGCACCACGAACACGTAGTTGCCGCCATTGCCGGACATCGCCCAGGTATCGCGTTGCACGCCGCGCACCGGAAACCGGAAGTGCCAGATTAGATAGCCGTAATCGGCATCCTCGCGTGCCTGCGCATGCACGCTGGTCATCGCCTGCACCCAGTCGGCAGGAATCACCTGGCGGCCTTGCCAGCGTCCGTGTGCCAGCAGCAGTTGGCCGAGCTTTGCCAGGTCGCGGCTGCGGTAGCGAGTGCCGCCACCGCCCATGCCCACGCCTTCGGACGATAGGTTCCACTGCGCCCGCTCGATGCCCAGCGGTGTTTCCAGCACCTGCGCCGAAAAGGCCTGCAGCGGCTTGCCGGCGAATTTTTCCAGCATCGCACCCAGCAGGAAGGAGCCGGCGGTGCAATACGAAAACGCGCGGGCGTGCGGGCTCTGTGCGGGCCGCGGCGTCCACGGCGCATAGCCGCGGATCGGCAGATCCAGCGCGAACTGCGTCCAGTCCGCACTCACGTACATGCGTTCTTCGTTGCCGGCCGAAAATGTATTTTCGTCGTTGCATTCCAGCTGCGAGCTCATCGTCAGCAGATCTTCGACGGTGATCGCACGCTTGCGCGGATCGGGGTGCTGCCAGTGCCGCTCGCCAAAAGCGTCATAGACCTTGGCCTGCACGTCGGGAATCAGCTTGCGCACGATGGCCGCCCCGACCAGTAGCCCGGTCACGCTCTTGGTCAACGAGCGGGTGTCGTGCAGGGTCTGTCGATCGGCATCGCCCAGGTAGCGCTCGTAGACCAATACGCCGTCGCGTGCGATCACCAGGCTGGTGGTGGAGGGGGCCAGATCGGCGGCGAGCGCCTGCTCCATCTGCGCCAGCAGCGGAAGGTTCCAGCCCTTGGCGGCAGCGTTGGCGACCGGCCAGCCGTCGTCCAGGGCTGGCGGTGTGGCGGCTGGCGGCGCGGGCGCCGCTGCTGTCGAGGCGGCAACTGGCGCCGCGGCGTGCAGCGCGGTGACGTAAAGCAGGGGTAGCAACAGCAGTGACAGGCGGGTCATGGCAACTCCAGCGATCGAGGGTCCGGCCATGACGCCTGCGCCGCGAATGAACTGCCTGATGCTGCAATGAAGATTTATGAAGGTCTTTGCGATCAAAGGGTTAGCCGCGCCGCTCGCGAGAAAAAACGCACGCCGCGTCGCCCTGACGGTCCTGTCCGGCTATTGTGTGCGCCCTGCAGGAGCGATGGGTGTGGCGTGATGAAAGTGCTGGTGACCGGCGGTGGTGGATTTCTTGGCCAGGCGTTGTGCCGCGGCTTGCGTGCGCGCGGGCACGAGGTGGTGAGTTTCCAGCGCGGCGATTACCCGGTGCTGCAGACGCTGGGTGTGGGGCAGATCCGTGGCGACCTGGCCGACCCGCAGGCCGTGCGGCATGCCTTCAGCGGGGTCGATGCGGTGTTTCACAACGCCGCCAAGGCCGGCGCCTGGGGCAGCTACGACAGCTATCACCAGGCCAATGTGGTGGGCACGCAGAACGTGCTCGACGCGTGCCGCGCCAATGGCGTGCCGCGGCTGATCTACACCTCCACGCCCAGCGTCACCCATCGCGCCACCCATCCGGTGGAGGGCCTGGGCGCCGACGAAGTGCCGTATGGCGAAGACCTGCGCGCCGCGTACGCAGCGACCAAGGCGATCGCCGAGCGTGCGGTCCTGGCGGCCAACGATGCGCAGCTGGCCACGGTGGCATTGCGTCCGCGGTTGATCTGGGGGCCGGGCGACAATCATCTGTTGCCGCGTTTGGCCGCACGCGCACGCGCCGGTCGCCTGCGCATGGTGGGCGATGGCAGCAACCTGGTGGACAGCACGTACATCGACAACGCCGCGCAAGCGCATTTCGATGCGTTCGACCATCTTGCGCAGGGCGCTGCCTGCGCGGGCAAGGCGTACTTCATTTCCAACGGCGAACCGTTGCCGATGCGCGAGTTGCTCAATCGCTTGCTCGCGGCCGTGGACGCGCCGGCAGTGACGCGCTCGTTGTCGTTCAAGACCGCGTATCGCATCGGTGCGGTGTGCGAAACCTTATGGCCACTGTTGCGTCTGCCAGGCGAAGTGCCGTTGACGCGGTTCTTGGTCGAACAGTTGTGTACGCCGCATTGGTACAGCATGGAACCAGCGCGCCGCGACTTCGGCTATGTGCCGCGTATCAGCATCGAAGAGGGCCTGAATCGGCTGCGATCCTCATCTTCCAACGACATCGCCATCACTCGATAAAGACCGCCATCTGATCAGGATACGTCTGCGCCGATTCGGCACGACAACTTCTGGAACCCTTGCCATGCTGCATTACGCCATCATCTTTTTCGTCATTGCCATCATCGCCGCTGTGCTGGGCTTCAGCGGTATCGCCGGTGCGGCGACCAACATCGCCTGGATCCTGTTTGTGGTGTTCCTGATCCTGGCAGTGATCTCGATGTTCCGTCGCGGCAAGGTCTAACGCCTCACCGCGATACGTCACGGCAGCGGCGCTGCCGGTCGGCGCTCACATGGCCCGCCTCCGCAAGGAGGCGGGCCATGTGCGTTATGGCGGTTTTTAACGCGATTTCTGCAAGTCAAAGCAGCTTTTCCAGGTATTGCACTTGCTTGCCATTGGCCAACAGCGTATCGCCGATCGGCACGAATCCCAGTTGTCGATGCAATGCGAGGGAGGCCGGATTGGGCGGGCTCAGATTGACTTCGCACACCACGCGCGGTTGCGCTGCTGCACGCGCGCTGCGGATGAGGTCGTCGTACAGCTGCACAGCAAGGCCACGTCGCTGCGCATGGGCGGCGATCACGATGCGGTCCACGTACACAAAGCGCGCGGAGCGCTCCGCCAGCCATGCAAAGTTTGCATTGGCATAGGCAGCGCTCTGATCCAGTGCGATCAACAGGCCGTCGGCCGGCGGGACGAGGCGGGCGTGCCAGGCCATCTGCAATAAAGCGGTGAGCCCATCGGCATCGAGCAACGACAGTGCGGTGGCGTGCGTATTGTTGAGTGCGAGCAGTGCCGCATGGTCGTGCGCTTGCACTGCGCGTAACTGCGCCGCACTCATGCGCGCGCGTCCACCGCGCTGCGCAGCAGTTGATCGTCCGCATGCCGTTGCAAGGCCAGCTCGATCAACTGCGTGATCAAGCCACGATAGTCCAGCCCGCTTGCCTGCCATAACTTTGGATACATGCTTATGCGGGTGAAGCCAGGCAGCGTATTGACCTCGTTGATCACGATGCGCCCGTCCGCGCACAGGAACACATCCACGCGTGCCATGCCGGCACAGTCCAGCGCTTGATACGCCTGCACCGCAAGTTGCTGGATGCGCTGCTGCGTCTGCGCATCGAGATCGGCGGGGATCACGATGTCGGCGCCATCTGCGCTGATGTATTTGGTGTCGTATGAATAAAACGCATCGTGTACCACCACCTCGCCGCACACGCTGGCCTGTGGCGTGGCATTGCCGAGCACTGCGCATTCGATCTCGCGACCGACAATGGCCGCTTCCACCAGCACCTTGTGGTCGTAGGACAACGCCAATGCGAGCGCGGCGGCAAAGGCGTCCGCGCTGCGCACCTGGCTGACGCCGACCGAAGAGCTCTGGTTGGCCGGCTTGACGAACAGCGGCAACCCCAACTGCGCGATCAGCGCATCCACATCGGCCTGCGCGGCGGTGTGGCGGTTGAAGCAGACAAACGGCGCCACCGCCAGGCCGGCATCGCGCAGCACGCGCTTGGCCATGTCCTTGTCCATCGCTACCGCCGAACCAAGCACGCCGGAGCCGACGAAGGGCAGGTTGGCCATGCGCAACAAGCCCTGCAGCGAGCCGTCCTCGCCCAGGGTGCCGTGCACGATCGGAAACACCACATCGATCTGCGCCAGCGCCTGCTCGGTATCCACCGGCCGCAGCTGCGCCTGCTCGGCGCCGGGCAGCACCGCCACCGAGCGGCCGCTGCGGTGCAAGGCGATCCGGCCCGGGTCGTCGGCATCGTGCAGAAAGCTGTCCGGCGCGCTCAGATGCCACTGGCCCTGCTTGTCGATGCCGATCAGCACCGGTTCGAAGCGCTGCGGGTCGAGCGCGTCCAGGAGGTTGCGCGCCGATTGCAGCGAAACCTCGTGCTCGGCGGATTTGCCGCCAAAGATGAGACCGACCCGGATCTTGCGCATCGCCTGCTCCTGCCACCTGTTCGAGAAGGCGCCAGCATGCCCGTGACCGGCCGGCCGAAGGAAGTCGGCAGATCCTGCGCGGTCGGCAGCTGTGCACGGACGCCGCGCTCATCGCCGCAGGGCGCGATGGCCCATGAGGTGCGGCCTACAAAGCGCAGCATCCCGGCGAGCTGCCGTGCAGTGCGTGCCGACCGTCCAGGCAATCCAGGCAATCCAGGCAGCGCCCCCCGCATTGATCGCTCTACTGCCAGACAAGCGCCCGCCATGGCCACGGACGGCAACAGCCTCCGGCGCGCAGCGCCTCATCACCGTCAGTCAGCTGCGACATGCGGGGGCGGTAGAATGCGCCCATGCCCGGATCATTCTTCAACTCCCTCAAGCCGCTCGCCGGCCAGGCCCTGCAGGCCGCGCTCAATCGCGCACTGGCGCTGGACCCGGATACCCGCGATGCCCTGTTACCGCTGGAAGGCCAGCGCATCGCGCTGACCCTGGACGCGCCCGCCTTGGCGCTGCAGATCCGCGTGCACGAGCGCCGGCTGCTGGTCGGCCCGGTCGATCAGACACACGAGCCGGATCTGGCGGTGCGCAGCAGCCTGGCCGGGTTGCTGGGGCAGCTGCCGTTTCTGGCCAACGCGCGCCGCAGCGGTGCACCGGCGGGGCGGCTCAAGGTCTCCGGCGATGCGGAGCTGGCGCGTCAGCTGCAGCAACTGGCCGGCCGCTTCGACCCGGATTGGCAGTTGCCGTTCGTGGCGGTGTTCGGCGAGATCCTGGGCGTGCAGATCGCCGGCGCGGTGCGTGCAGCATTGCAGCAGGCGCGTCGCAGCGCCTCGGACCTGGCGCATAGCGCGGCCGAATTCGTCACCGAAGAATCGCGCGATGTAGTGCCGCGTGCCGAGCTCGAGGCCTTCCACGATGATGTGGACGAGCTGCGCGACGACGTGGAGCGGATGGCCGCGCGCGTGAGCCGCCTGCGTGCCGCCGGAGGCGCGGCATGAAGGCGATTTTGCGGGCCAGCCGCATTGGCCGGGTGATCTTGCGCTACCGCCTGGACGACCTGCTGCAAGGCACCGCCGCCGAACGCTGGCTGCGCTTGGCCAAGCCGTTCGTGCCGCGTGCCAGCGCCGAAATCGCCGCGCAATCGCGCGGTGCACGGCTGCGGTTGGCATTGCAGGAACTCGGCCCGATCTTCGTCAAGTTCGGGCAGATCCTGTCGACCCGCCGCGACCTGATCCCCGCCGATGTGGCCGAAGAACTCACCTTGCTGCAGGACCGGGTCAAGCCGTTCGATGGGCAGGCCGCGCGCCTGATCGTGGAAGGCGCGCTCGGCCTGCCGGTCAGCGTGGCATTCGCCTCGTTCGATACCGTGCCGCTGGCATCGGCTTCGATCGCGCAGGTGCATGCGGCCACCTTGCCGCCCGATGCCAACGGCGTGCGCCGCGAAGTGGTGGTCAAGGTGTTGCGCCCGGACATCGAGCGTCAGATCGACGCCGATATCGCGCTGCTGCATTCGCTGGCCACGCTGGTCGAACGCACCCATCCGCGCGCCGACAAGATCCGTCCGCGCGAAGTGGTGGCCGAGATCGAAGGCACCTTGTCGGCCGAACTCGATCTACAGCGCGAAGGCGCCAATGCCAGCGTGCTGCGCCGGTTCTGGGAAGGCTCGGACGATCTGTACGTGCCGGAAGTGATCTGGTCGCACACCGCCGAGCGCGCGCTCACGCTGGAGCGCGTGTACGGCATTCCGTCCGACGATATCGCCAAGCTCGATGCTGCCGGCATCGACCGCAAGGCGCTGGCGGCCAAGGGCGTGCGCGTGTTCTACACGCAAGTGTTCCGCGACAACTTCTTCCACGCCGATGCGCACGCCGGCAACATCTGGGTCGACTCGGACCCGGAGCGCCGCCTCAATCCGCGTTTCATCGCGCTGGATTTCGGCATCATGGGGCAGCTCTCGCAGGAAGATCAGTACTACCTGGCCGAGAACTTCATGGCGATCTTCCACAAGGATTATCGCCGCATGGCCGAGCTGCACGTGGAGGCGGGCTGGATGCCGTCCAACGTGCGCATCGACGAGCTGGAAGCGGCCGCGCGCTCGGTGTGCGAGCCGTACTTCACCCGGCCGCTGTCGGAAATTTCGCTGGCGCAGGTGCTGATCAAGTTGTTCCGCGTGGCGCAGCGCTACGAGTTGACGCTGCAGCCGCAGTTGATCCTGCTGCAGAAGACGCTGCTCAACATCGAAGGCGTCGGCCGCCAGCTCGATCCCAAGCTGGATATCTGGGCGGTGGCGCGACCGGTGCTGGAGCGCATCCTGCGCGAGCGCTACAGCCCGCGTCGCATGCTGGGCGAGTTGAGCAAGCGGCTACCGGAAATCATGACCCACGCACCGGACATGCCGCGCCTGGTGCACAGCTGGTTGAAGCAGCAGGTGGAAGGCCGGCATCAGCTGGACATCCGTTCGAGCGAATTGCGCGCGCTGGACATCAGCCTGCGCAAGCTGCAGACCCGCGTGGTCACGGCCATCACCGGTAGCGGACTGTTGGTGGTGGCAGCCGTGTTGTACGGCCTGCATCCGGATGGCTGGTACCTGGGCACGGTGCCGGTGTGGAGCTGGATCAGCGGCGGCGCCGGGTCGGTTGCGTTGCTGGTGGCGTGGCTGCGTCGTTAGGCAACTGGCTGCGCGACAATCCGCGCGTGCAGGCTGCTGCACTGCCCGTGTGCAGCGCATCGCTGCACACCGCGGCCGTGACATGCAGCGCGATGTTGCCGGGCACACGCCAACGGCTGACGGTTCGCGCCCTGGTGTGAGCGTGCACCGCCGACCCTGCACCCACGTGCGTCAGGGCGCGCGGTGGGCGTGCGCCACTTGGTCGAAGAACTGATAGATGCCGTCGTCGCTCATCTGGCGTGCGTTGGCCAGCTCGCCGGCACGCGTGGTGTAGAGCAGCGTGCCGGCCGGCGATACCACCACCGCAGCCGGGATGCCGTTCTGGATCGGGTCGCCGTAGCGCTGGCTGATGTCCAGGTTGTGGTCGAAATTACCCACGTCCACCTTGACCACAACAAACGAGCGGTCGATCAGCGGCGCGTTCTTTGCGCTGTGCAGCGAGGTATCCAGCGCACGGCAGTCGTGGCACCAGTTGGCGCCGAAAATCACCAGCGTGGGTTTGTGGGTTTTCTTGCCGGCGGCCAGCGCATCGCGCAGCTGGGTGCCGGCGTCGGCATGGTCGTCGTACGGCAGGGTCGAAGACTGCGCCAGCGGAGCGACCGCCAGCAGGCAAAACAGGAGCCAGGTGCGCATGGGGGACGCTCCGTGAGGGGGAATCGGCATGCTGTGCCAGCGGCCTGATGCGGTCAACGGGCGCGTGGATGGCGCAGCGCAGTGGCATGCGGTGTCAGCGATGCGGATAATCCGCCGGTGAGCATATCCCCCAAGCATCTGCAGATTCTCTACCAGGACGATGTCCTGGCCGTCGTCGACAAACCCGCGGGCCTGATGGTCCACGACAGCAAACTGGCGCGCGGCGAGGACGACTTTCTGGCCGACCGCCTGCGCGAGCAGCTGGGCAAACCGATCTTCCTGGTGCATCGGCTCGACCGCGCGACCAGCGGCTGCCTGCTGCTGGCGTTCGACCGCGACAGCGCCAGCGCGCTGGGCAAGGCCTTGATGGCCGGCGAGGTGGATAAAAATTATCTGACCGTGTGCCGCGGCTGGCCTGCCGAGGATCGGTTCATCGTCGATCACGACCTGGATGGCGGCCCCGGCAAACCGGTCAAGAAGCCGGCGGTGACGCACTTCCAGCGGCTGGCGACCGGCGAGCTGGAAATTCCGTCCACCGGCTTTGCCACCTCGCGGTATGCGCTGCTGCGCTGCCAACCGCAGACCGGGCGCTTTCGGCAGATTCGCCGGCATATGAAGCATCTGTCGCATCACATGATCGGCGACACCAGCCATGGCGATGGACGCCACAACCGCAGTTTCCGCATGCTCGGTATCCACCGCATGCTGTTGCACGCCGAACGCCTGGAATTTCCGCATCCGGCCGATGGCAGGCGCATCAGCGTCACCGCGCCGCTGGATGTGGAATTTGCCAAGGCGTGTGCGTTGTTTGGCTGGGAGATTGCGGAGTTGGGAGTAGCGCAACCAGCGTGATGTGGCGTGCCTGGTTCAGAGATCGAGACGTCCACTCAGCCTGCTAGACATCTGCGCAAGCATCCCCTCACCCCAACCCCTCTCCCGCAGGCGGGAGAGGGACTCAAGCGCGACGCGCAATGTTCGCCTTCCCGCGTTGCCGCCCTCGCTGGTCGCCTTCCCCGCGTTGCTTCCTTCCCTCGCTTGCGGGGGAAGGTGCCCGAAGGGCGGATGGGGGCACGCTCGCCACTGCGGGCTCAAGACAGCAGCTCTTCCGGCGGCAGAAGCGCCAAGAGAGGTCGAGAGGTCCACTGAGCCTGATCGAAACGTCCACTGAACCTGCAAGATAGCTGCGCAAGCGTGCCCTCACCCCAACCGCTCTCCCGCAGGCGGGAGGGGGGCTCAAGCGCGACGCGCAATGTTCGCCTTCCCGCGCTGCCGCCCTCCCTGGTCACCTTCCCAGTTGCTTCCTTCCCTCGCCTGCGGGGGAAGGTGCCCGAAGGGCGGATGGGGGCAAACTCGCAGCTGCTGGCTCAAGACAGCAATTCCTCCGGCGGCAGAAGCGCCAAGACAGTCGTCTTCCGCCAGCTGAGAAAGGTGACGCACCCGTCACCGGCAACGCACGCAACTCGCATCGGCAACCGTTGCAGGAATCGCGCACCGACGAATTCCCACTCCTCATTCCCGGCTGCCGTCCTTCAGGGCTTCTTGGCCGCCGCAGGCTCGTTGACGATTTTTTCCAGATCCTTCTGCAGATCGGCAAACAGCGGCAGCATCTTCTGCTGGATGGCGCCCATCAGGTTCTGGGTCAGCGCCGGGGTCTTGTCCAGCAGGCTCTGGCCGGCCGAGCTCTCGTAGAACTCGGCCATCGCCAGCACGTCCTCGCGCGAGAACGAGCGCTTGTAGATGTCCACGTACATCGGGCGCAGCTCCGACCACGACAGCGCCTTGCGCACGGTCTGGCGGGTGCGTTCCTGGATGCGTTGCAGCTGCGCCTGCTGATCGGCGTCGAACTGGCGCTGCGCGGTGAGCTGGGCGAATTGCTGCTGCTGCATCGCTTCGATCTGCGGCAGCATGGTGTCGAGCATGGTCTGCGCGCGCGAGGCGGCCAGCAGACGGTTGACGTCGGCATCGGTGGGTGCCTGCGCCAGCGCGGCCGGGGCGGCCGCCGCCAGCAGGGCGAGCAGCAGCAGGCGGCGGGCAAGCGCGCCTGCGGCGGCGAACGAATGAGGTGTCATCGGAGCATCCTGCGATCGGGGAACCGGCCGCAGGATACGGGAAGCAGGCGTTCGCGCGCGCGTCCACGCCGCTGCCGATACAATCGCGGGCTAATGGCCAGCGACCCGATCCAGATCACCCCCAGCCTGACGATTCCGCCCAGCGAACTCGTCGAACGCTTCGTGCGCGCCAGCGGCGCGGGCGGGCAGAACGTCAACAAGGTGTCCACCGCGGTGGAACTGCGTTTCGACGTGGCAGGGTCGCCCTCGCTGCCTGAGCCGTTACGCGCGCGGCTGTTGTCGCGTCGCGACCGCCGCATGACCGCCGAGGGCGTGCTGGTGATCGACGCGCAGCGCTTTCGCACCCAGGACCGCAACCGCGACGATGCGCGCGAGCGGCTGGCCGAGATCATCAGTGCATGCCTGTCGGTGCCCAAGCGCCGGGTCGCCACCAAACCGAGTCACGGTGCCAAGCTGCGGCGGCTGGATGCCAAGCGTGAGCGCAGCCATATCAAGCGTGGACGCTCTGCGTCCCACTGGGAGTAAGCGTGAGTCACACCGACCCGTCGTTGCCGCCGGTCACACAGGCCAACATCCTGCTGCAGTCAACCCCGCCCAGGATGCCGCGTGCGCACGGTCGCTTCGGCCGCTGGCTGGGCCGTACCGCCCTGCGCCTGACCGGCTGGCGGCTGCTCGGGCGGCTGCCCGACGAGCCCAAGTTGGTGATGATCGTGGCGCCGCACTCGTCCAACTGGGATGGCTTTGTGGGCTTTGCCGCCAAGTTCGCGCTCGGCTTCGACGTGCGTGTGTTGGGCAAGGCGCAGCTGTTCTGGTGGCCGCTGGGCCCGCTGCTGCGCAAGCTGGGCGCCATCCCGCTGGACCGCAGCTCGCCGCAGGGCACCATCGGCCAAGCGGTGCGGTTGATCCGCAACTCCGAACAGATGTGGTACGTGATCACCCCCGAAGGCACGCGCAAGCGTGTGGAGCAGTGGAAGGCCGGTTTCTGGAAGATCGCGTCCGATGCCAAGGTGCCGATCCTGCCGGTGTATTTCGACTACCCCAGCAAGACCGTGGGCATCGGCGAACCGTTCTGGACCGGCACCGACATGGCCGCCGACATCGCCGCCATCCGCACCTGGTACCGGCCGTGGCGCGGTAAGCATCGCGATACGTTGTAGGTTGCGTAGCGTGCTTTGAACACGCATGTGAGCCTAACGATGCGCAGCACTGTTTAGGCATGCCGTGGCTCGCATCGGTGGATTCGACTTAGGCGTCATGGGAGGAGTGCCGAATGACCGCGACACAGGAGCAGCTGTTCGCCTTCGCGCTCTACGAGATTCGGTGCCTGCTGGCGGGGCACCTCGGAAGCCAGAACGAGTCGCCTCTTTCCATCCGTGCCGCCGCGCATCTGGCGTACGCGATGCACAACGAGGCCGAGACAGTGCTACGCGGCGGCGTATTCGATCCTGGCAGCGTTGTCGTCAGACTTGGGGTGGTGGATCAGATGCTCGGAACAGACTTCCAGCGTCGTCTTGCCGAAGCAACGCGCGATGATGCCTGACACCATCACGCCGGATGTTGTCGACGCTTGGCTGATGCGGGCAGCAGTAGATCAGTGCCCGGCATGGCGACCCACTGGCGCGGACGTAGCCGACGTCGTGCATTGCCTGCGGCGAACCCGCGGTCTTCGCCGCTTGCCTGACACCACCGGGTCACTCAATTAACTTGCATTGAGGAAACACCATGATCGCTTCGTCCGCTCGCGCGCTATGCCTCTCACTATTGCTATGTGCCGGCCCGGCGCTGGCCACCACGCCGATGCTGGTGATCCATGGGGGCGCGGGCGTGGAAAAATCCAGTCTTTCGCCCGACGAACAAGCGCAGGCACGTGAGGCGATGCAACGTGCGCTGCGTGCCGGCTATGCGGTGTTGACGCGCGGCGGCAGCGCGGTGGATGCGGTGGCCGCCACCATCACCGTGCTGGAGGACGCGCCGCAGTTCAACGCCGGGCGCGGTGCGGTATTCACTCACGACGGCAAGAACGAGCTGGATGCCGCGATCATGGACGGCGCCAGCGGCAAGGCCGGCGCGATTGCCGGCGTGCACACGGTCAAGAACCCGATTCTGCTGGCGCGTAGCGTCATGGACCGCTCCAAGCACGTGATGCTGGTCGGCGACGGTGCCGAGCAGTTTGCGCGCGAGCAGGGCGTCACCTTGGTCGAGCCCAGCTATTTCCGTACCGACAAGCGTTGGCAACAGCTGCAAAAAGCGCTCAAGGCCGAAAGCGGCGACCGTCAGGCCCAGGCCGCGCTCGACCTGGAAACCGCCAAGCACTTCGGCACCGTCGGTGCGCTCGCGCTGGATCGCGACGGCCATCTGGCTGCCGGCACGTCCACCGGCGGCATGACCAACAAGCGCTACGGCCGCGTCGGCGACGCGCCCATCATCGGCGCCGGCACCTACGCCAATGCGCAGTGCGCGGTGTCCGGCACCGGCTGGGGCGAGTTCTACATCCGTGCGGTGGCGGCCTACGACATCTGTGCGCGCATGAAATACGCCGGGCAGTCGCTGCAACAGGCGGCCGAGGCGGTCATCGATCAGCAGATTCCCAAGGCCGGCGGCGATGGCGGTGCCATCGCGCTGGATGCGCAAGGCAACATCGCCTTCCCGTTCAATACCGAAGGCATGTACCGCGGCTGGATCGGCGCCGACGGCAGCCCGCATGTGGCCATCTTCAAGGACGAGACGCTCTGACGGACGGGGTCGGCCGGGTCCCGGACCCGCTAACCGTTTCGACTGAGTGCTGCCTCGTGATCGAACTCAGGAAAGCCGCAAAACCCCCTGCTGCACCGTGTCGCTCACACCGGCCAGGCGTCGAGCCTGCGGCTGCGCGCTTGCCTGCACCATCCCCAAACCGCTGCATCCATCCAATCCAACGGCACATGCCAGCATCACGCAAACCCGCTAGCGTGACCGGCTGCCGTACCCACTCAGGAATCACACGCCATGTCGCGTACCGTCGTTCTGGCCGCCGCCATCACCCTGGCATTGGCCGCATGTTCTGGAAAAGAGCCATCCGGTAAGGAGTCCACCACCGTGCCCGAAAAGACCACCACCCCGGCCGCCGACGCTGCGCCGAATCCGTTGTTGAGCGCCAGCACCCTGCCGTTCCAGGCGCCGCCGTTCGACAAGATCAAGGACAGCGATTACCTGCCCGCATTCGAAGAAGGCATGCGCCTGCATCTGGCCGACGTGCGCAAGATCGCCGACAACACCGAAGCGCCCACCTTCGACAACACCATCGAAGCGATGGAGCGCAGCGGCGAAACGCTCACACGCGTGTCGCGCATCTTCTTCGGGCTGGTGCAGGCCGATACCAGCGACGCACGCCAGAAAATCCAGGAAGAGATCGCGCCCAAGCTGGCCGCGCACAAGGACGAGATCAACCTCGACCCGAAGCTGTTCGCACGCGTCAAAACTCTGTACGACCAGCGCGACACATTGAACCTGGAGCCGGAACAAAAGCGTCTGGTCGAGCACGATTATGAAGACCTGGTGCGCGCCGGTGCGCAGCTCTCCGATGCCGACAAGGACAGCCTGCGCAAACTCAACGTGGAAGAAACCACGCTATCCACCCAGTTCCATACGCGCCTGGTTGCAGCCTCCGCTGCCGGTGCAGTGGTGGTCGATGACAAGGCCAAACTCGACGGCCTGAGCGAAGGCGATATTGCCGCCGCCGCCGATGCCGCCAAGGCACGCAAGCTCGATGGCAAGTATCTTCTGACCTTGCAGAACACGACCCAGCAGCCGGTACTGGCGTCGTTGAAAGATCGCGCGCTGCGCGCCGAGGTGTTGAAGGCTTCCGAAACCCGTGCAGAAAAGGGCGATGCCAACGACACCCGCCAGACCATCCAGCGTCTGGCGCAGCTGCGTGCGCAAAAAGCCAAGTTGCTCGGCTTCGACAATTACGCCGCTTATAGCCTGGGCAACCAGATGGCCAAGACCCCGGAGGCGGCGCTGAAACTGCTGACCGACACCGTGCCGGCGGCCACTGCCAAGGCGCGCCGCGAAGTGGGCGAGATGCAGAAGGTCATCGACGCGCAGCGTGCTGATGCAAAGACCGGCGATTTCAAGCTTGCCGCCTCCGATTGGGACTTTTACGCCGAGCAGGTGCGCAAGGCCAAGTACGATCTGGACGAGTCGCAGATCAAGCCGTATTTCGAACTGGATAACGTGCTGCAGAACGGCGTTTTCTATGCGGCCACCCAGCTCTACGGCATCACCTTCAAGCAGCGCACCGACATCCCGACCTACCACCCCGACATGAAGGTGTACGAAGTCTTCGATGCCGACGGCACCTCGATGGCGTTGTTCTACACCGACTACTTCAAGCGCGACAGCAAGTCCGGTGGCGCGTGGATGGACGTGTTCGTCGAACAGGACGGCCTGACCGGCACCAAGCCGGTGGTCTACAACGTCTGCAACTTCACCAAGCCCGCTGCCGGCCAGCCGGCGTTGCTGAGCTTCGACGACGTCACCACGCTGTTCCATGAGTTCGGCCACGCGCTGCACGGCATGTTCTCCAAGGTGAAGTATCCCTCGATCGCCGGCACCAGCACCTCGCGCGATTTTGTGGAATTCCCCTCGCAGTTCAACGAGCACTGGGCGTCCGATCCGAAGGTCTTCGCCAACTACGCCAAGCATTCTCAAACCGGCGCAGTGATGCCGGCCGAACTGGTGGAAAAGATCAAGAAGGCCAAGACCTTCAACAGCGGCTACGCCACCACCGAATATCTGTCGGCAGCGCTGCTGGATCTGGCCTGGCACACCCAGCCGGCGGATGCGCCGTTGCAGGACGTGAGCAAGTTCGAAGCCGATGCGCTCAAGCGCTTCAAGGTGGACCTGGCCGAAGTGCCGCCGCGCTACCGCAGCAGCTATTTCGACCACATCTGGGGCGGCGGTTATTCGGCCGGCTATTACGCGTATTTCTGGTCGGAAGTGCTCGACGACGACGCTTTCGAATGGTTCAAGGAAAACGGCGGATTGAACCGCAAGAACGGCGATATTTTCCGCGCCAAGATTCTCTCGCGTGGTAACACCGTGGATCTTGCTACGCTGTACCGCGATTTCCGCGGCAAGGATCCCAGCGTCAAGGCGCTGCTGGAGAATCGCGGTTTGACCGAGTGATCGGCAACCCTTAATCGGTGAACGAAACGGGATGGCGGTGCCATCCCGTTTCGTTTTCAAGGCCGCCGATTCCGTTCCTGCCGGATGTCATGCAGGCATCGCCCAGATACTTGGCGACCGCCAACGCGCAGTAGCGCAGCTGTGGCGCTCTGCTCATTCAGGGCCGATGCCGGACGTCGAGGCATCCGTCCTGTGTCCGGTTACACGTTCTGCAGGATCACTACACCATGCGACGTTCACTTATTCTGGCTGCTGCGGTCACCTTTGCGCTGGCCGCATGTTCGGAAAAGAATTCCCCGCGCACCACACCTGCCGCCGCAGGTGCCGCGACACCGGCCACCACATCTGCGGATCTGGCGTCCAATCCGCTGCTTGTGCCAAGCACGCTGCCATTTCAGGCGCCGCCATTCGACAAGATTCGCGACAGCGATTATCTGCCGGCCTTTGAAGAAGGCATTCGCCAGGTCCGGCACGAGTTGCACGGCATTACCGAAAACCCGGAGCCACCCACCTTTGAGAACACGGTTGAGGCGCTGGAACGCAGCGGCGCAACACTCGCCTATGTCTCCAACATCTTCTTAGGAATTTCAACTGCCGATACCAACGCTGCGCGGCAGAAAATCGATGAAGACATCGGCCCCAAGCTGGCCACCCTCGGCGATGAGATCGCACTGGATGCGAAGCTGTTTGCGCGCTTCAAGGCCCTTTACGATCGGCGCGATACGCTCGCACTGACGCCGGAACAGCTGCGCCTGCTCGAGCACGGCTATGACAGCTTCATCAAGGCCGGAGCGCAGCTTTCCGATGCAGACAAAGCCACCTTGCGCAAGCTCAACTTGGAAGAGACCAACCTCACCACCCAGTACCACAATAAATTGACGGCCGCAGCTTTGGCCGCTGCGGTGGTGGTGGATGACAAGACAAAGCTCGACGGCATGAGCGAGGGCGATATCGCCGCCGCTGCTGCTGCTGCCAAGGCGCGCAAACTTGAGGGAAAATATCTTCTGAGTCTGCAAAACACCACGCAGCAACCGGTGCTGGCCTCGCTGAAGGATCGCGCATTGCGTGCGCAGATACTGCAGGCCTCGGAAAAACGCGCCGAGCAGGGCGATGCCAACGATACGCGTGACACCATCAAGCGCTTGTTGCAGGTGCGTGCGCAGCGCGCCAGCCTGCTTGGGTACGACAGCTATGCCGCCTACAGCCTGCGCAACCAGATGGCCAGAACGCCGCAGGTGGCACTGAAATTGCTGACCGACACGGTGCCTGCCGCCACGGCCAAGGCACGCCGGGAAGCGGCACAGATCCAGGCGTTGATCGATGCGCAGCATGGCGGCTTTACGTTGGCTGCGTCGGATTGGGATTTTTATGCCGAGCAGGTGCGCAAGGCCAAGTACGATCTGGACGTATCGCAGATCAAGCCGTATTTCGCCTTGGATACCGTGCTCAATGATGGCGTCTTCTATGCGGCCACACAGCTGTACGGGATCACCTTCAAGCAGCGCACCGACATCCCGACCTATCACCCAGACGTAAAGGTCTACGAAGTCTTCGATGTAGACGGCACCTCGTTGGCGCTGTTTTACACGGACTATTTCCAGCGGGAGAGCAAGTCCGGTGGTTCGTGGGCAGGCTCCTTGGTCCAGCGCAACGGACTCACTGGCGCCAAGTCGGTGATCTATAACGTGTGCAACTTCAGCAAGCCGGCCGATGGGCAGGCTGCGTTGCTAAGCATGGAAGAAGTCACCACGATGTTTCACGAGTTCGGCCATGCGCTGCACTACATGTTGTCGACAGTGAAGTATTCCTCGTTGGATAGCGCCGCTACGCCGCGAGATTTTTCTGAATTCCCCTCGCAGTTCAATGAGCACTGGGCGACCGACCCATCTGTTTTCGCGCACTACGCAAAGCACTACAAGACCGGAGAGGCGATGCCGGAGGCGCTGGTGAAGAAGCTGAAGAATGCAAAGACCTTCAACAGCGGCTATCTGATGACCGAGTCACTCTCGGCGCAGATCGTGGACCTGGCCTTGCATGGCCAACCAGCGACCGCAGAGATGCAGGATGTGAGTGCCATGCAGGCCGACACGCTGAAGCGTTACAAGGTTGACCTGCCTGAGGTTCCGCCACGCTATGGCGCCAGTTATTTCGACCATATCTGGAGCCGTGGTTATGCGGCGAGTTACTACGCGTACTTCTGGTCGGAGGTCATCGACGATGACGCGTTCGAGTGGATCAGCGAGAACGGCGGTTTGACGCGGAAAAATGGGGATCTCTTCCGCGCCAAGATTCTCGCGCCTGGTAATTCGGTGGATGTGAGTCAGCTGTATCGCGATTTTCGTGGCAAGGATCCAAGCGTCAAGGCACTGCTAAAAAACCGCGGGTTGGCGGAGTGATCGGCAATCCTTAATCTGTGAACGAAACGGGATGGCGGTGCCATCCCGTTTCGTTTTTATCGCCAGTCATTCGCTCTCGCCAAGTCATCGGCCATTGCGCATGGGCACTATCGCTGCCCTATCGCCTTCAATGAGGTCATCGCATCTTCTGCAACAGCAAGCGCTGTCCTTAACCCCGCCATGCCGATCAGTTCGGCAGCACATGCTCGATGCCGGAAAAGCTATTAACGTTGCCGGCTGCTGTGATCACTCAGGAATTCCATACTCCATGTCGCGTACCCTCATTCTGGCAGCTGCCATTACCCTGGCGCTCGCTGCCTGTTCCGGAAAAGAAGCGCCGGATACGCAGCCCGCGACCACGACCGGCAATACCGCCACCAGCCAGTCTTCTGTGGCCAGGTCCAATCCGTTGTTGACCGCCAGCACGCTGCCGTTCAAGGCGCCGCCATTCGACAAAATCCAGGACAGCGATTATCTGCCTGCCTTCGAGGAAGGCATGCGTCTAGAGCTTGCGGACGCGCGCAAGATCACCGCCAACCCCGAACCGGCGACCTTCGAAAACACCATCGAAGCATTCGATCGCGGCGGCGAGGTACTGTCGCGCGTGTCGGATATTTTCTCCGGGGTGATCTCTGCCGATACCAATTCGGCACGCGAGAAAATCCAGGAGGAGCTTGGGCCCAAACTGGCGGCGCATAATAATGAAGTTATTCTGGATCCCAAGCTGTTTGCGCGCATCAAGGCGGTGCATGACCAGTCCGATGCGATGAAGCTCAATCCGGAGCAAAAGCGCCTGGTCGAGATCACATACAAAGGGTTCGTCGCATCCGGCGCGCTGTTGTCCGATGCCGACAAGATCACCGTGGGCAAGCTCAATGTTGAGGAAACCACGCTGTCCACGCAATTCCACGCAAAGCTGGTGGCTGCCACGGCCGCCGCTGCGGTGGTTGTGGACGACAAGGCCCGGCTGGCTGGCTTGAGCGAGGGCGATATCGCCGCCGCCGCCGATGCCGCCAAGCAGCGCAAGCTCGACGGCAAGTATCTGTTGACCTTGCAGAACACCACCCAGCAGCCCATTCTCGCCTCGTTGAAGGATCGTGCGTTGCGTGCGCAGATCATGCAGGCTTCGCAGAAGCGCACCGAACAGGGCGATGACAACGACACGCGCAAGGTGGTCCAGCGACTGGCGCAGTTGCGCGCTCAACGCGCCAGGTTGTTGGGCTACGACAGCTATGCCGCTTACGTATTGAACGACCAGATGGCCAAGACCCCGGATGCGGCGTTAAAGCTGCTGACCGACACCGTGCCGGCGGCCACAGCCAAGACGCGCCGCGAAGCAGCCGAGATTCAGAAAGTCATCGATGCCCAGAAGGGCGGTTTCAAGTTGGCCGCTTCCGACTGGGATTTCTATGCCGAGCAGGTACGCAAGGCCAAGTACGATCTGGACGAGTCGCAGATCAAGCCGTATTTCGAACTGGATAACGTGCTGCAGAACGGCGTTTTCTATGCGGCTACCCAGCTCTACGGCATCACCTTCAAGCAGCGCACCGACATTCCCACCTACCATCCGGACGTGAAGGTATACGAGGTGTTTGATGCAGACGGCACCTCGATGGCGCTGTTCTACACCGACTATTTCAAACGCGACAGCAAGTCCGGTGGCGCGTGGATGGGATCATTCGTCGATCAGAGCGGGCTGACCGGTGCCAAGCCGGTGGTCTACAACGTCTGTAACTTCACCAAGCCCGCTGCCGGCCAGCCGGCGTTGCTGAGTTTCGACGACGTCACCACGGTGTTCCATGAGTTCGGCCACGCGCTACACGGCATGTTCTCCAAGGTGACCTACGCGGGGATTTCCGGAACCAAAACGCCGCGCGACTTCAAGGAATTTCCCTCGCAGTTCAACGAGCACTGGGCCTCCGATCCGAAGGTCTTCGCCAACTATGCCAAGCATTATCAAACCGGCGCAGTGATGCCGGCCGAGCTGGTGGAAAAGATCAAGAAGGCCAAGAGCTTCAATAGCGGCTACACGATCACCGAGACCCTGTCGGCATCGCTGCTCGATCTGGCCTGGCACACCCTGCCGGCCGATGCACCCTTGCAGGACGTGGGCCGGTTCGAGACCGATGCGCTCAAGCGCTTCAAGCTGGACATGGCTGACGTGCCGCCGCGGTATCACAGCAGCTATTTCAACCATATCTGGGAGATGGGTTATGCCGCCAGCTATTACGCCTACCTCTGGTCGGAAGTGCTCGACGACGATGCCTTCGAATGGTTCGAGGAAAATGGTGGCTTGAACCGCAAGAACGGCGATATTTTCCGCGCCAAGATCCTCTCACGCGGCAACACTGTCGATTCGGCCACGCTGTACCGCGATTTCCGCGGCAAGGATCCCAGCGTCAAGGCATTTCTGGAAAATCGTGGTTTGACAGAATAAGCGATGCGTTTGGGTGGCTATGTGTGCACAGGTGAGCGCTCGCAGTAGACGAAACGGGATGGCCCTTGTGCCATCCCGTTTGCGTTGGCGCAATCGGGAAGGTGCGGTAAACCTACGGTTGTTGTCGCTGTTGTTTTCACCATTGGCTTCCCAATCCCCATGCCGCAGCGGCAAGTCCGGTCGCGACAACCTGCAGGGCGGCGTGCATGGATGCGCGAGGTTTTTGTAAGGAACATGCACGTCCCTGATAAAAATGTATCCCGCGGATTGCGAACCTGTCGCAGCGCAACGGGCTAAGGACGTGTTTCGTTGTTGCTCGATCGGCCACCGGCTGGTGAAACACGCTTGCTTACTCGCGCAAGTCCCCACACGCAACAACCGGCCTTGCCATGCCTTTCGTCACTTCCACAGCCCATCGCCCAGGCGCATCGTCGAAGCGCCAAGCCGGCTGCTGACCACCCGACAGATCTCCCATGCACCCATCGCATCCCACCTCCCGCCTTCAGCGCGCCGCACGGTGGTCGCGCAAGGAACTGCTGCCGCTGCTGGTCATGCTGGTCTTGCTGACCGCTGCGCGCTCCTCGTTTGCCAATCACTACCAGGTGCCCAGCGGCTCGATGCAGCCGACCTTGCAGCCAGGCGATCGCGTGGTGGTGGATATGCACGCCTACGGCTGGCGATTGCCGCTGAGCAACCGCATCGTCATCGATGGCGACCGACCGCAGCGTGGGGATGTGGCGGTGTTCGATTCGCCGCGCGATGGCACGCGGTTGATCAAGCGGGTGGTGGCCGTGGCAGGCGACCGTGTGGATCTGCGCAATGGGCATTTATCCATCAACGGCCAACCGCTGCAGATCGATGACGAGGGTGAGCGCGAGCGCTTCGGTGCGCGCATTGCGCACCTGAATCTGGATGCCGGCGGTGGGCCGGATCTGCACGATGTCCGCGTGCCGGCCGGCAAGGTATTGGCGGTGGGCGACCACCGCGGCGATAGCCTGGATGGGCGCTATTTCGGTTTTGTCGATGCCTCGGCGGTGTACGGCAAGGCGGTGGCGGTGTATTACCGGCGCGGCGAAGGCCTGGAGTGGAACCGGCTGTAGTCGCCGGCGCGGCAGTGCCCGCACAGCGCGTGCGGGCCTGCAGGCGAACACGCGCAGCCGATGCGCAACCGTCTGCAGCGCGTCGTGATCAGAGCGCCACATCCGCCAGTGTGCACGAGGTCTCCCACAAGCGCGTTGCCACCTGCCGGTCGTGGACCTGGCGGGCGATGGTGGCCGGGCCGGGGGCGCCCTTCAGTTCGAACAGGCCATCCGGGCCGTAATATCCGCCGCCCTGTGCCTGCGGGTCGGTAGCGGCATACAACGTGGGGAGCGCGCCAGCGGCCGCGGAGTGGCTGATGTAAGGCCCCAGCAGCGCGGTCGCTGCACCGATCGCGGTGCGGCGACCACCAGCCGCCGGTCCGTTGGCGATCAGGGCGGTACGCGCCAGACCGGGATGCGCGGCGATGGCGCGCACGCCCCAGCCCCGCGCGTCGCTGCGCGTCGCTGCGCGTCGCTGCGCCGCTGCAGTTCCATGCTGAAAATCAACATCGCCAGCTTGGACTGGCCATACGCCTTCCACGGCCGATACGGGCGTGCGGTCTGCAGATCATCGAAATCGATGCGGGCACTGCGATGCGCCAGACTCGACAGGTTGACCACACGCGGCGCCGCTGCCGCGCGCAGCAACGGCAGCAGCTGCGCGGTCAGCGCGAAATGCCCCAGATAATTGCTGCCGAACTGCAGCTCCATTCCGTCGGCGGTGGTTTGCCGCTGCGGCGGCGCCATCACGCCGGCGTTGTTGATCAGCAGGTCCACCCATTGCTGGCGCGCGCCAAGTCGCTCGGCGAACGCGCGCACCGATGCCAGGTGTGCAAGGTCCAGCGTTTCCACGCGCACCGTGGCGTGCGGATGCACGGCGAGCAGCGCCTGCCGTGCGGCTTCGCCCTTGTCGGCGTTGCGCGCAGTCAGCACCACGCTGGCGCCGGCACCGGCCAACGCCAGCGCGGTCTCATAGCCCAGCCCGCCCACGCTGGCGCCGGTGATGACGGCCACTTTTGCGCGCTGCGGTGGCAGGTCGGCCAGGGTCCAGCCGCTCATTGCGCCAACGCCAGCGTTTCGGGCAGCGTGCGCCACCAGCGCTCGCCGGTGGCCGGGCTGCGTAAATCCACCCGTTCGCCCATGTGCGGGGTGGCCAGCGCGACGTTCGCGTCCGCTGCCAGCGCCACGATGCGTTCCAGCGGCTCGGACCAGACATGCATGGCCAGATCGAAGGTGCCGTTGTGGATCGGCAGCAAGGTGCGGCCGCCGATATCGATAAACGCCTGCAGGCTCTGCTCCGGTTGCATGTGCACGTCAGGCCACATCTGGTCGTAGGCGCCGTTTTCGATCAGCGCCACATCGAACGGCCCCAGACGCTGGCCGATCGTCTTGAAGTGCGGGCCATAGCCGCCGTCGCCGCTGAAGAACACCCGCAGATCGGCGTCCTGGATCGCCCACGAGCACCACAGCGTGCGGTCGCGGTCGAACAGGCCGCGGCCGGAAAAATGCCGCGACGGGGTGGCGGTGAGGGTCAGGCCACCCACGTCCACCGATTGCCACCAATCCAGCTGCCGCACCTTGCCCGGGTCCACGCCCCAGCGCACCAGCAGATCGCCCACGCCCAGCGGCGCGACGAACACGCCGACGCGGTCGGCCAGGGCGCGGATGGTGGCGCGGTCCAGATGGTCGTAGTGGTTGTGCGACAACAGCACGCCGGCCAGCGGCGGCAGGTCGTCCAGCGCGATCGGCGGCGCATGGAAGCGCTTGGGGCCGGCAAACGCGAACGGCGAGGCGCGCTTGGAGAACACCGGGTCGGTCAACCACAGGCCGCCACGCAGTTTCATCAGCACCGTGGAATGGCCCAGCCGGAACAGGCTATGGTCGGGCGCGTCGCGCAGCTGCGCCGCGCTCAGTGGCAGCACCGGCAGCGCCTGCGACGGCACCGTGTGCGCGGGCTTGTTGAACAGCACTTCCCACAGCAGGCGCAGGCCAGCCAACACACCGGGCTGACTCAAGCGGGTGGGCAGCGCGTTGCGGAACCGGCCGTTGCGGAACTGCGGCGAGGCGGCATGCGAAGCGGTAGGTGGCAGGTGGCGGGACTGGGTGAGCACGACGCTATCCATCGTTGGGGGCGGGCGAACCGGCGGTACCGGCGCTTTAGTTACACTACACAGTGTAGTTTTATTTTGGGAATGTAAACTGCTCGGTGTAACATTGCACCATGTCCAGTTCATCCGACGCAGCGCCGGCACCGCAGCGGCTTACCGACCGCAAGCGCCACGCCATTCTCGAAGCGGCCATCGCCGAATTCAGCCAGCACGGGTTCGAGGCCACCAGCATGGACCGCGTGGCCGCGACGGCGGGCGTGTCCAAGCGCACCGTCTACAACCATTTCTCCAGCAAGGACGCGTTGTTCGGCGAGATCCTGCGCGGGCTGTGGCAACGCAGTGCCGAGGCAGTGAGTCTGGTTTATCGCCCCGACCAATCATTGCGCACGCAGTTGACGCAATTGCTGCAGCAAAAGCTGCGGCTGCTCGACGATGCCGCCTTTATCGATCTGTCGCGCGTGGCGATTGCCGAATGCATCCACTCGCCCGAACGCGCGCGCGCCCTGCTGGCGCAACTGGGCAGCAAGGAAGAGGGCACCACCACCTGGCTGCGCGCCGCGCTGGCCGATGGCCGCCTGGCAGCGGTCGATGCGGAATTCGCCTCGCAGCAATTGCAGGCGCTGGTGAAGGGGTTCGCGTTCTGGCCGCAGTTGGCGATGGGGCAGCCGCCGCTGTCGCCCGCCCAGCAAGCGCAGGTGGCCGAGTCGGCGGTGGAGATGTTTCTGGGGCTTTACGGGCGCGAGTAAGTGCCGCAGGCAACACGGCTTCGCGTCCATCGGGCGGCGTGGGCGGTGCCTGCAATCGGCACTGCTGCCCGCACACTTTGGTTCATTCGCGCTATCCGCGCGCATCTGACCAACGCGCTCTAGTTGTTGGTCTTCAGCTGGGCCTGTGCACACAAGCAGGCGTTACCAAACGCGCCTTGTTGTCATCTACGTGAGACTTGCGAGCGCGCACTGCCGAGCTACACGGGGCTCCCGAGTAAGGCCCCGCAACTCATCGCCCGTGCAACGGTTTCGTGTATGCGGTGCCACGGTGTTGGGCAGTATCAGCGTCCGGCACGGTGCGCAGGGGCGTTAAATCAGTTATCGCTGGCCGCATCGCTCGCTGCAAGAGCGATGCTGTTAGCGCTCCGAATCGCCACTCTCGTCATACCCGCGCGGCGTAAACAGATCCGGCTGGATCAATTCGATAAACGCGCGTGCCTGCGGCGACAGATACTTGCCCTTGCGTACCACCACGCCATAGCTGCGGGTGGGGAAGTATTCCTTGAGCGAGCGCGTTGCCAGCTTGTCGCGATCGGCATCGGTCACGCAGATCGCGGTGACGATGGAAATGCCCATGCCCATCGCCACGTACTGCTTGATCACTTCCCAGCCGCCCACTTCCAGCGCCACCGTGTACGGCACACGCGCCTGCTGAAAAATCAGGTCGACCAGGCGATAGGTCACCTGCCGACGTGGTGGCAGGATCAACGGATAGGGCGAGAGATCCTGCAGCGACACCGTGGCCTTGTGCGCCAGCGGGTGATCGGGCGGGGTGATCAACAGCTGCTCGAAGCGATACACCGGGGCGTAGTTGAGGTCGGCCGGCACATCCAGCATCGAGCCGACCGCCAGGTCCACCGCATCCTCGCGCAACAGGTCGGTGCCGTCGGCGCTGATCGCGTTGTGCAGGGTCAGCCGCACATCCGGGTGGCGGGCGCGAAAGTTCGCCACGATGCGCGGCAGCAGATACAGGATGGTGGAACTGTTGGCGGCGATGTTGAGCTCGCCGGCATCCAGCCCGCGCACTTTTTCGCGGAAGCTCGCCTCCAGGCCGTCCAGGCTTTCCACCAGCGGCAGTGCCATGTCGTACAGCAACTGTCCCTCCCGGCTGGGCGCCAGGCGTCGCCCGGAGCGCTCGAACAAGGCCACCCCCAGGTCGCGCTCCAGCGCCTGCAATTGCAACGTCACCGCCGGCTGGCTGACGTATAGCGCCTCAGCAGCCCGTGAGACCGAGCCCAGACGGACCGTCTGACAGAACGCACGCAGCGGCTTGAGGCGGTCGGATTTGTAGGAAAATCGAGGGGTTGGCGCCATGTCGGGCGGGCTTCCAGCGAAAGTATAAGTCCAGCTTATTTACAGCATTGATAAAACTGCTTTGTCAAATAGTTGGTGGGGGCGCACGGTGCAGGTCCGGATGCACAAGGACCTCCACATGTCTGCCACCGCTTTCGCTTCACGTCCCACCGCCCAAGCCACGCCCGGTCTGTCGCTGACCACCCAGGTAGCGGGGCAAGCGGAGCTGCTGCCGCCGGCCGCGCTGGCGCTGCTGGTGTCGCTGCATCGGGCGATCGAGCCTGGCCGCCAGCAGCGTCTGGCCCAGCGACGTGCCCGCCAGGCCGCCTTCGACGCCGGCCAGCTGCCGGACTTCCGTGCCGACACCCGCGCCATCCGCGAGGGCGACTGGCGGGTGGCCGCGCTGCCGGCGGCGCTGCAGGACCGCCGCGTCGAGATCACCGGCCCGACCGATCCGAAGATGGTCATCAACGCACTGAACTCCGGTGCCAAGGTGTTCATGGCCGACTTCGAGGATTCCACCGCGCCGACCTGGCGCAACCTGCTGGCCGGCCAGCGCACCCTAGCCGCCGCCGTGCGCGGCGAGCTGACCTTCGATGCGCCCAATGGCAAGCACTACGCGTTGCGCCCCGAAGCCGAGCGCGCGGTGCTGATTGTGCGCCCGCGCGGTTGGCACCTGGACGAAAAACACGTCCACATCGATGGCCAGCCGCTGGCCGGCGGCCTGTTCGATGCCGCACTGTTCGCCTTTCATAACGGCCGCGCGCTGTTGGCCAAGGACCGCGGCCCGTACCTGTATCTGCCCAAGTTGCAGAGCATGGAAGAAGCTGCGCTGTGGGACACCGCGCTGGCGCATATCGAAGCGATGCTGGGTCTGCCGCATGGGCAAATCAAGGTCACCGTGTTGATCGAAACGCTGCCGGCGGTGTTCGAGATGGACGAGATCCTGCACGCGCTGCGCGAGCGCATCGTCGGGCTCAATTGCGGGCGCTGGGACTACATCTTTTCGTATCTCAAGACCTTTCGTGCGCACCGCGACCGCGTGTTGCCGGAGCGTGGCCAGGTCACCATGACCCAGCCGTTTTTGAAGGCGTATTCGGAACTGCTGATCAAGACCTGTCACCGCCGTGGCGCGCATGCGATGGGCGGGATGGCCGCGCAGATTCCGATCAACCACGACGAGGCCGCCAACGAGCAGGCCATGGCCCGCGTGCGCGCCGACAAGCTGCGCGAGGTCAGCGCCGGCCACGATGGCACCTGGGTGGCGCATCCGGCCTTGATTCCGGTGGCGATGAAACTGTTCGACGAACACATGCCCACCGCGCATCAGCAGCATGTGTTGCGCAACGATGTGCAGGTGACGCGCGACATGTTGATCGCACCGTCCGCCGGTAGCGTCACCCGCGCCGGTTTCGAAGGCAATGTCGAAGTCTGCGTGCGATATCTGGCCGCCTGGCTGGATGGCAACGGTTGCGTGCCGATCCACAACCTGATGGAAGACGCCGCCACCGCCGAAATCAGCCGCGCGCAGCTGTGGCAGTGGCTGCATCACGGCCAGCATCTGGACGACGGCACCGCCATCGATCAACAGCTGTTGCAGGCAACCTTGCGCGCATTGCCGGCACGGTTGGGCACAACCACGGCACTCCCCGGCGCAGCGCGAATCGATGAAGCCATTGCGTTGCTGGAAGAGCTCAGCCGCGCCGATGAACTGGCGGACTTTCTTACCGTGCCGGCGTACCAACTGATCGATTAATCACCGCGTTGCAGCGACACCTCGCATGCTGTCGCTGCACTTCTCACCTCCACGCAGTACACCGCCCGTTGCGCGCATGCGCAACGACGGCCCCGCCATGCCGCATGCCGTGTCATGCACGCCGTTTCTTCCTCGTTCCATCCGTCGTCCCTTTTCAGGAGAACGCAAGATGAGCACCGCACTGCAAAACGCCGAACAACTGCAGCAGGACTGGACCACCAACCCGCGCTGGACCGGCATCACCCGCAACTACACCGCCGCCGATGTGGTGCGCCTGCGCGGCACCGTGCATGTGGAGCATTCGTTGGCGCGCTTGGGCGCGGACAAATTGTGGACTTCATTGCACGCCACCCCGTTCGTCAACGCCCTGGGCGCGTTGACCGGCAACCAGGCGATGCAGCAGGTCAAGGCCGGCTTGAAGGCGATCTACCTGAGCGGCTGGCAGGTGGCAGCCGATGCCAACCTGGCCGGGCAGATGTATCCGGATCAGTCGTTGTACCCGGCCGATTCGGTGCCGGCGGTGGTCAAGCGCATCAACAACACCTTGCTGCGCGCAGATCAACTGCATCATGCCGAAGGTAACGACACTATCGACTTCCTGCAGCCCATCGTGGCCGATGCCGAAGCCGGTTTTGGCGGCGTGCTCAACGCCTTCGAGCTGATGAAGGCGATGATCGAAGCCGGCGCTGCCGGCGTGCATTTCGAAGATCAGCTGGCATCGGTCAAGAAGTGCGGCCACATGGGTGGCAAGGTGCTGGTGCCCACGCGCGAAGCCATCGAAAAATTGAACGCCGCGCGCCTGGCCGCCGATGTCTTGGGTGTGCCGACGCTGCTGATTGCACGCACCGACGCAGAAGCGGCCGATCTGATCACCAGCGACGTGGATGCCAACGATCAGCCGTTCACTACCGGTGAGCGCACCGTCGAAGGTTTCTTCAAAACCCGCAACGGGCTGGATCAAGCCATCAGCCGCGGGTTGGCGTACGCACCGTATGCGGATCTGATCTGGTGCGAGACCGGCAAGCCGGATCTGGAATTCGCGCGTGCATTTGCACAGGCCATCCATGCCAAGTTTCCAGGCAAGTTGCTGGCCTATAACTGCTCGCCCAGCTTCAACTGGAAGAAGAATCTCGACGATGCCACCATTGCCAAATTCCAGACCGAGCTGGCGAGCTATGGCTATAAATTCCAGTTCATCACCCTGGCTGGTTTCCATGCACTCAACTACGGCATGTTCCACCTGGCGCACGGCTATGCGCGTCGCCAGATGAGCGCCTTCGTCGAGTTGCAACAAGCCGAATTCGATGCGGCGGAAATGGGCTTCACTGCGGTCAAGCATCAACGCGAAGTGGGCACCGGCTACTTCGATGCGGTGACGCAGGCGATCCAGCAGGGGCAGTCGTCCACCACCGCGCTGCGCGGCTCTACCGAAGAAGAACAGTTTCACGGCGAGAAGGCGGCCTAGCCTGCAGCGGGCTGCCCACGTTTCGCCACCCCGGGAGGGGGAAGGGCTCGGGAAACCGGGCCCTTTTTTTTTAAGCAGTACCCGACAATTCGTCTCTTTTGTAATGAGAACAAGTGTGATCTGGTGCTGAACAAGGGGGTCCTGTAGGATTTGTCCATGGGCTAACGTTGCAGGCCGGCCTAAGGAAACAGGATGACTTGCCACAACACCGCAGGCGCAGTCGAGCCGACGGGCAGCGTCGCCAAGACGCTCTCGGACGGGCTGCATGCGTTGATGACCGCTGACGAACTGGCGTTTTTCGCCCGTTTCGGCCGTACCCGTGAGCTTGCGGCAGGCCAGGCGCTGTTCGAGCGCGGTGCGATCGGCACGCAGATGTTCATCGTGGTGAGTGGCCAGATCGACCTGGATTTCGGCGAGGATCTGATGCTCAAGCATCTGGGCCCGGGCGAATTTTTTGGCGAACTCGGCCTGCTGATCGGCGATCACGCGCGTAGTGCCGGTGCCAGCGCATCCATGGACAGCCGCCTGATCGAACTGGCGCATGACGATTTTCAGCGCCTGGTCGACCACGACCCTTCGATGGTGGCGCATTTCCTGCGTCGCTCCATCGTGCGCGTGGTCAACAACGAGCAGTTGCTGATCCGCCAGCTGCGCCGTCGCAACCACGATCTGGAAGCGGCGCTGGATAATCTCTACGTCACCTCGCATCAGCTCAACCACACCGAAGAACTCAGCCGTACCGACGAGCTGACCGGGTTGCACAACCGGCGCGGTCTGGCGCTGTATCTGCAGGAATGCCGACGTGCCGGCAACGTGCCGGGCGTCGGCCTGATCCTGATCGACTGCGACCGCTTCAAGCGCATCAACGACGAGTTCGGTCATCTTGCCGGCGACCGCGTGTTGCAGAACGTGGCGCATGCGTTGCGTTCGGTCATCGCCGAAGGTGACCTTGCCTGCCGTCTCGGCGGCGACGAATTCTGCGTGCTGGTTGCACAAGGCACCCCGGAACTGGTGCACCACATTGGCGAGTGCATCGTGCGCGCGGTGGAGGCGCGCCTGTGCAACGGCCAGAGCGAGCAGGGCTGCTCGGTGAGCGTCGGCCTGTGCATGATCGATGCCGATGCGGCCTGGAACGACTGGTACACGCTCGCCGACAGCGCGCTGTACGAAGCCAAGCGCCAGGGCGGCAATGTGTTGGCCATGCACGAAGCGCTTGCACCGCTTCCATCCGGTAGCACGCTTGCACCGGGGCATCGCTAAGGCATGAGCGCCCGCACCCACGCACGCAAGGACGCGTCGTCGGAGGCGATGCAGGCGCCGCGTCTGCGAACCCTATTGCTAACCGACCTGTGCGATTCGACCGCACTGGTCGAACGCATCGGCGACAACGCCGCCGCCGCGCTGTTTCGCGAACACGATCGGTTGGTGGTCAAGCTGCAGCAGCAGTGGCGCGGCCGCCTGATCGACCGCTCCGACGGCTTGCTGCTGTTGTTCGACCGCCCGATCGACGGGTTGGGCTTTGCGCTGGATTACGCGCGTGGGCTCAAAGCAATGAGCGATGCCCACGCCCTTATTCTGTGTGCGCGCCAAGGCCTGCATGTCGGCGAAGTGCTGACCTGGCGCAACAGCGACGAGGCGGTGAGCATCGGCGCCAAACCGCTGGAAGTCGAAGGCCTGGCCAAACCGACGGCCGCACGCCTGATGTCGATGGCGCGGCCTGGGCAGATCCTGATCTCGGCCGTGGCCGAATCGCTGACGCACCGCGCCGCGCGCGAACTGGGCGAGCGGGTCGAGCGCATCCTGTGGAAATCCCACGGCCGCTGGCGCTTCAAAGGCGTGCCCACGCCGATGGAAATCTACGAGGTCGGCGAAGTCGGCCTGACCCCGCTGCGCACCCCGAAAAACTCCGCCAAGGCGTGGCGCGATGTGCCGTTGTGGCGCCGGCCGGCGGCGTTGGCGACGGAGGTCGCATTGATCGTGCTGACCGCCGGCATCTTGTGGGTCATCGGTCGTCCGGAGCCTGCCATCGCTTTTGCCGAACGTGATTGGGTGGTGGTCGGCGACCTGCACAACCTCACCGACAGCACCGTACTGGATGACCCGTTGCAGCAGGCGTTACGGCTCAGTCTCCAGCAGTCCAAGCACGTCAACCTCGTGTCCGAGAAACGCGCGCACGACATGCTGGAACTGATGAAGCAGAGTGATCGTGCCAAGATCGATCGTGCGTTGGGTGCGCAAATCGCCCTGCGCTCGGGCGCCAAAGCCTTGATATTGCCCAGCGTGGCGGATGTCGGCGGAAATCTCCGGGTCACCGTCGAAGTGATCGATCCTGTCACGCAGGCGACGATCTACATGTATCACTCGGAGGGCCGCGGCCAGCGCTCTTTGCTGTCTTCCATTGACGCAGTCAGCTCCAATCTGCGTGCAGGACTTGGCGAAACGCTAGCGTCGATCAAGGTGAATTCTGCACCGTTGCCGCGCGTGTCCACTGCAAACATGGATGCATTGAACGCGTACGCCCTGGCGCAGCGCGAATTTGGCACCGGGCATTATCGGCGTGCACGTGACTATTACATGAGGGCCGTGGAGCTTGACCCGACATTTGCACTGGCCAATGTCGGCGTCGCGCGCTGTAATTATTACTTGGAAGAACCACTCCTCGGATTGCCTTATCTGGAAAAAGCCCTCAGCTTTCGAGAAAAGCTTCCTCCGCGCGAGCAGGTCTACCTGGACGCGTGGTACGCACAGATCAAGGATCCAATAAACGCATACGAGAAATGGATGCAGATGGCCAATCTGTATCCGGATGATTTCGCTGCGGCCGAGAATACGGCGTACGCGCTGGAAGCGCGCAATCGCTACAGCGAGGCGCTTGTCTATGCCAAGAGTGCGGCATCGTCGCGCTACGAATACGATCCGTTGGCATTGGAGCTTCTCGGTCGGATGCAGTTGGCGTTGGGAAAAAAGAAGGAAGCACTGGCAGCATTTCGCTCGGCAAGAGCGTCAGGTCTGGCATCGGCTGCAGTCTGGGAAGCGGTCACCCTGGCGGTGATGGGAGATTTTCCGGCTGCGCATGCCATCTGGCCGGACGAGAAACGCCTGGATGTCGCCTATTTCGATCAGGTCTCCATCTATATCGATGAAGGGCGCAGCGACAAGGCGCTTCCAGAAATACAGCGTCTTTCCAACGGGATAGAGCACACGTCGACACGCTATCGGCAATCGGTCGTCGCCATGGCCGCAGCGCAGTATGCGCAGGGACAGCATGCCGAGGTCCTGGCGACGATCAAGGCGACGGTTCCTGAGGCGTTGGCGAGTATCTCAACAAGCGCGGATGGTTTCAGCCAGCGCTCCAATGCCGTGGTCGCCGCTTCCTTGGCATTGTTAGGGCAACGCCTGGGGCACGCGGCAACGGCCAAGGCGGTCTTGCAGACCCTCATGGCCAAGCCGGAGCTGGCCAAGATGCCCTCTGTGGCCGAGCTGGTCTTGCTGCTGCAGGCACGGACGGCGCTCCTTGAGGGGCGCGCCAGCGAGGCCGTCCAGCTGCTCAAGCCGCGTCTGGATGGTACTGAGGCGTACCAGTATCACGTCGTCCTGAAAGAGGCGTACACGTCTTTGAACGATCAACGTTCTGCGGCAAACGAATCCAGATGGCTGAAAAACGCGCATGGGCGCGCTTATGCCGAGTTCGGCGGCTGTGGGTGGTGCCAGCAGCCGATGAATGTCTTCGATGCCATGAAGGCTGGCGGCAAATGAACCAGGATGTCATTTGCCGCAGCACGATTACTTCTTGAGCTGGGGCGTCGATCCCGAGGGAACATTGAGTCGAATCGGCTGCATATTGACCGACGACGTCAGGCTGACGTGGATGTCGTCGCGTGCCTGTGCGATGGAAGCCTTGTCGGCCAGGGTTTCTACCTTGAGTTGAGCGGCGAGCAGTGCTGCATCCTCGGGGGGGTGGCCGACCTGCACCAGTGCGGCCTTCGGGTCGTTCTTGAACAGATCGCGGAATCCATCATCGGTTGCCAGAAGATCCAGCAGCCTGTGCGCGGTGTCCGGTTGTAGCGGGGCAGGGCCTTTCTCGTTCTCGTTCATGCTCTTCAATGGTAGGGAGGTCTTCAAGAAATCTAAGTCCAGACCGCTAGAAGATCAATCTAAAGATGAGTTCAAGAACATGCGGGTAAGGCGTTGTGCGGTTGTCTATCTCGAGCCTAGAGAGTCTGTTGCAATTGATCTTGTCGATTTATGCGCAGGAGGTGCCGGTGCCTCGCGCGCATTACGCTGGGTGGCGCTTGCGCCGCATCTGGATGCGGAGTGTGTGCTGACCGAAGCGGAAGCGCTTGTGTTGGGCCGGGTGAGTCCGAGCAACTGGCAAGACGCCACGACCATTAAAGACCTATCTGTTGTGCGATCGCTGTTGGACAAGGGTCTGCTACTAGAAGACAGCGAACAGACGCATCCGGCACAGCAGCGCGATACCGTACAGCGCCACAGCCAGTGGCATCCACTCGCAGCGACCTATCACGCCTTTACCCGTTGGAATGATGTCGACTCAGCGCGGGCAGCCAAGGACGCAGGCGCGGACACTGCAAGCGCATTGCTGCGGACCTTCGGCCCGCCGCCGCCCGAGCAGGTGCGACGGGGAACGATCGATGCAATTTACCTCGCACGCGCCCAGGACCACGGCTACCTGGACACAGTGCTACGGCGTCGTACCACCTGCAGAAATTTCGAAACCGATGCGCACATGGATGCTGCGGTGTTTGCGCGGATCATCGAGCGAACCTTCGCTGCAAATGCAGTGCTGGAGGCCGATCCGGAAACCGTGTTTCTCAAGCGCTCAAGTCCGTCGGGTGGCGGCCTGCATCCGTTGGACGCGTATCTATTGATCCGCAACGTGTCGGGTATTGCGGATGGGATTTACCATTATCTTCCCGTCGATCATGCCCTGGAGCCGCTTGGTGTGGAGGTGGACAATCTGCAGGATGTCGCGCTGACTCTACTGGCAGGGCAGGACTGGTTCGCCAATGCGCAGGTGATCGTGGCGCTCTGTCCGCGTTACTACCGCAATTTCTGGAAGTACCGCATGCATGCAAAGGCGTATCGCGCGCTTGCGCTGGAAGCAGGCCATTTTTCGCAAACGCTGTACATGGCAGCCACAGATGTGGGCTTGGGTGCATTCGTCACCTGCGCGATCAATGAAGTCCAGATCGAAGCATTGCTCGGCCTGGAGCCGATCATGGAAGGTGTTGTGGCGCTGTGCGGCTTCGGTGTGCGCGGCGATAGCATGCAAACCATGGAGCTTGATCCCAACAACGAAGTCTGGGCGTCGAGCTAGCCGACAATTCTTGCGTGATCGGCTGCCGGGTTGGGCGCCGCCGTCATGCCAAGCGCGCGTACATGTCGATGCCGAAAACGGTGGGCTATCCCGCGCACTGCGCGGGTGGCCCCATCGTGGGATCACGGCATTTGTTGTGGAGTGATGGCGTTCGGTCGATGTGCCGCACTGCGCATTGCGCTCGGTGGATAGCCGCTGAGCGCAATGCGATCAGTATCCGCAGATACATTCAGCCGACTCCGGCTGCACCACCGGATACCTACTTCCGAATCGCCTGCGTATGCGTCTTCAGCGCATCGCTCAGGCCGGTGACTTTGTCGGCACCTTCCGGGACGGTGAGGCTGGAGCCTTCGAAGTCCGCGCCGATCGGTTGCGCGCGGCCGCCCAGGCACTGGCTCAGGAACCCTTCGGTCACCGCGTTGAAGGCCTTGCTGTTTTCTGGGCGCCTGAAGCCGTGGCCTTCGTCGGGGAACAGCACGTAGGTCACCGGGATGTTCTTGGCCTTCATCGCGTTGACGATCTGGTCGCTTTCGGCCTGCTTGACGCGTGGGTCGTTGGCGCCCTGGCCGATCAGCAACGGCTTGCTGATCTTGTCGACATGGGTCAGCGGTGAGCGTTCGGTCAGCCATTGTTTGCCGGCTTCGGTGGCCGGGTCGCCCATGCGCTTGGTCAGTTGCTTGTAGAGGCTGGCCCAGTACGGTGGCACGGTACCGAGCAGCGTATTGAGATTGGCCGGCCCGACGATGTCCACGCCGCACTTGAATGCGTCCGGCGTGAAGGTCATGCCCACCAGCGTGGCGTATCCACCGTAGCTGCCGCCCATGATGGCGACCTGGTCGGGCTTGGTGACGCCCTGCTTGACCGCCCACTGCACCGCATCGAGTAGATCGTCGTGCATCTTGGCGGCCCACTCGCCGTTACCGGCATTGGTGAAGGCCTTGCCGAAGCCGGTAGAGCCGCGGAAATTCACCGACAGCACCGCGTAGCCGCGATTGGCCAGCCATTGTTCGTAAGGGCCGTAGCCATAGCTGTCGCGCGCCCACGGGCCGCCATGCACGAACAGCACCAACGGCACCGGTTTGTCGGCCTTGCCGTCGTGGTTGGCGTCGGCCTCGGCGGGGAGCGTGAGGTAGCTGACCAGGGTGAGGCCATCGCGCGCGGTCAGTGCCTGCGGCCACATCGGCACCAGCGGCTTGCCGTCGAGTGCGGGGCGGGCGGAGAACAGTTTGCTCAGCTTGCCGCCGTCGGCGCGATCGTAGCGGTAGTACGTGGTCGGCGTTTCCGCAGCCGAGTAGGCCACAATCCAGTTGCGGTCATCGAGCGTGCGTGCGGAGACCTCGGCATCGCCGGTGCCGAGCGACTTGAGTTTCTGCAGGTCGGCAGCGATCCTGGTATCCAGCGCCTTCCATTCTTCGCGTAGATAATCGGTGGAGACCGCCTGTACCACGCCGGTCTTGGGGTCGCTCAAGATTTTGCCGACGTCGACCTTCGGGTTTTCGAACAGCAGCGTGCGTGCATTGCTGGCGGTGTCGATGGCATACAGCGCAGCGGTATCGCGGCTGCGCGAATCCTGCATGTACAGCGTCTTGCCGTCGTCGGTCAGTCCTTGCGGCGAGGTGTTGGTGACATCCTCGAACGGAATGCGGTCCACGCTCTTCCACGCCTTGCCATCGGGCACCAGCAACTCACTGCCGGCATCGTCGGTGGCACGGGTGGCATAGCGCAGCTGGTAGTCGCCGTCGAGCAGATAGGTGCCCAGGCTGTCGGTGTTCTTCTGCACCAGGGTGCGTTTACCCGATGCCAGATCGACCCGATACAGGTCGTGCCACTTGGCGTCGCGGTCGTTCATGCCGACCATGATCGACTCAGGGTGGTGTGCGCTGATCCTGACCACCTCGGCATTGGTTTTCTGGAACGGGGTGAGGTCCTTGCTGCTGCCATCGCTCAGGTTGACCGAGAACAGATGGAAATCCTCGTCGCCGCCGTTATCGCGCAGGTACAACAAGGTGTCGGTGTGATGGGTCCAGAAATAGCTGCGGATGCCGCGTGCGGTGTCCTTGGTGATCGCGCGTGCCTGATCCGGTGCATCCACCGGCGCGACCCAGACGTTGAGCACGCCGTCCAGCGGGGCCACCCAACTCAGGTACTTGCCGTCCGGACTGATGCTGACGTTCGCCCGCTCGGGATTGCCGAACAGCGCGTCGCGGGTGATCAGTTCCGGCGGCGCCGCCGGTGCAGGCGTGGCAGCCGGCGTCGGGGTTGCCGCAGTGCTGTCGGCCGGTGCGGTCTTGTCGCTGCAGGCGGACAAGGCCAGCAGCATGCTGGAAACGAGAAGCAGGCGTTGCATGAAAGTCTCCGGTTGGGGTCGCGGCCAATCCAGCCGATACTGCCACGCTAAGACCAGGACCGACGCGCGCGGACGTGCCGTTGGTCACCCTGCCGGGCGGGTCTACGCTTTCGCGGACACGAATTCCACCAACAAGGCGGCGTCGGCGACCAGATCGCCTTCGGCCACCAGATACGCCTGCACCGTGCCGTCGCTGGGGGCGTGCAGGGTGTGTTCCATCTTCATCGCCTCCAGCACGACCAGCGCCTGCCCGCGAGTGACCGGTTGCCCCACTGTCGCGACCAGCGCCACGATGCGGCCGGGCATCGGTGCAGTGAGTCCGCCGGCATCGTGCGCTGGCTGGTCCGCCTCCAGCAACGCGTCGTGGTGATGGAAGATCGCGCGTTGGTTGGAATCACTGACGATCAGCGCGGTGCCATCACGCAAGGCGTGTGCACGCCACTGGCGACCATCCAATTCCACCCGCAGTGCGTTGTCGTGTGCGTGGTAGCGCAGCGTGTGTGTGGTGTCTGCGTGCGTGACCTGCCACGCATCGGCGAGGCGACGCACGCCCAGTTCGCGATGCTCGCCAGCGGCTTCCAACCGCACGGTGTGCGCTGCATGCGCGCCGATGCGCCATCCATCGCTGTCCTGCCACGGCGAAAAGGGGTCGGCCAGGTCCGGCGTCGCCTTGGGCAACGCGTGTGTCATCAACACCGCCGCCAGACACCACCAAGCGGTGTCCGGGACCACCGCATCGGCGAACAACGCCGCATGTTCGCGTTCGATCAGCGCGGTATCCAGATCGGCAGTCGCAAACGCGTGGGTGCCGACCAGCCGCGCAAGGAACGCGCTGTTGGTAGTGACGCCCACCGCATGCACCTGTGCCAGCGCCTCGCGCATACGCGCCAGTGCGGCGGGGCGGTCGATATCCCAGACGATGAGTTTGGCAATCATCGGGTCGTAATACGGGCTGATGGTGTCGCCTTGCTCCACGCCTGCATCGATGCGCACATGCGCGCTGGCAGCCGGCAACTGCAGCTGGCGCAGGGTGCCGGTCGAAGGCAAAAAACCGCGGTCGGCATCTTCGGCATACAGGCGCGCTTCCAGTGCATGGCCGTGGATACGCAGCGCATCCTGGCGTTGCGGTAGTGGCCCGCCTGCGGCCACGCGCAGTTGCCACTCGACCAGGTCGGTGCCGGTGATCAACTCGGTCACCGGGTGCTCCACCTGCAGCCGGGTATTCATTTCCATGAAATAAAAATCGCCATCCGGCCCGGCGATAAATTCCACCGTGCCTGCGCCGACGTATCCCACCGCGCGCGCTGCATCCACGGCCGCCTTGCCCATCGCTGCGCGGCGTTGTTCGGTCATGCCGGGTGCGGGCGCTTCTTCCAGCACCTTCTGGTGCCGGCGCTGCACCGAGCAATCGCGTTCGAACAGATACACCACCTCGCCATGCGTATCGCCGAACACCTGGATCTCGATATGCCGCGGACGCTCGACATATTTCTCCACCAGCACGTGCGCATTGCCAAACGCCGATTGCGCCTCGCGCTGGCAGCTGGCCAATGCCTCGTCGAACGCGGCGCTGGTATCGACCCGCCGCATGCCCTTGCCGCCACCGCCGGCGCTGGCCTTGATCAACACCGGGTAGCCGATGGCATCGGCTTGCGCGCGCAAAAACGCAGAGGCCTGCTCGTCGCCGTGATAGCCCGGCGTCAACGGCACGCCCGCGCGTTCCATCAACGCCTTGGCGGCGCTCTTGTCGCCCATCGCACGAATCGCACTTGCAGGCGGGCCGATGAACACAATGCCGGCCTGCGCGCAGGCGTCTGCAAACGCCGCGTTTTCAGAAAGAAATCCGTAACCGGGATGAATCGCCTGGGCGCCGCTGACGCGTGCCGCATCGATAATCGCATCGCCGCGCAGATAGCTCTGTTGCGCTGGTGCCGGGCCGAGATGGATCGCTTCGTCGGCCAGACGCACATGCCGCGCATCGCGGTCGGCATCCGAATACACCGCCACCGTGGCAATGCCGAGCTTGCGGCAGGTTGCCATGATCCGGCATGCGATCTCGCCGCGATTGGCGATCAGGATCTTGTCGAACGGCCGCTGCGGTACTGTGGCAATGGAGTCGTGCTGTGTCATCGGGTCGGTCTCTGCACATCGCCAGCGTGGCCGGCGGTCGTGCGATTAAAGTCTTGCGATTAAAAGCGCGGATGTGTCGTTGTGCGAAGACAGCAGGTGCGATGCATGCGTTGGAGACGGACAGGTGACGCTGACATCTGGTCGAACGCTACCTGTCTGGCGATGGAGCAACCGCAGCGCGCAGCCGGCACCACCTGCGGTGCCTGCCAGCACACGCTGCCGCTTACATGCGAAATACGCCAAAACGCGTTGGCTCGATCGGCGCATTCAACGCCGCCGACAAGCCCAGACCCAGCACACGGCGTGTATCGGCCGGGTCGATGATGCCGTCGTCCCACAGCCGTGCGCTGGCATAGTACGGATGGCCCTGCTGCTCGAACTGCGCGCGTATCGGCGCCTTGAAGGCGTCTTCGTCGTCGCCCGACCACGCGCCGCCCTTGGCTTCGATGCCGTCGCGGCGCACGGTGGCCAAGACGCTGGCGGCCTGCTCGCCACCCATCACGCCAATGCGCGCGTTCGGCCACATCCACAGGAAATTAGGCGAATACGCACGGCCGCACATGCCGTAATTGCCGGCACCGAACGAGCCGCCGATCACCACGGTGAACTTGGGCACTTTGGCGCAGGCCACCGCCATCACCAGCTTGGCGCCGTCTTTGGCGATGCCGCCATGTTCGTATTTGCGTCCCACCATGAAGCCGGTGATGTTCTGCAGGAATACCAGCGGAATGCCGCGCTGCGTGCACAACTCGATGAAGTGTGCGCCCTTCAGCGCGGACTCGGAAAACAGGATGCCGTTGTTGGCGATGATGCCCACCGGGTAGCCGTGCAGATGCGCAAAGCCGGTGACCAGGGTGCTGCCATAGCGCGGCTTGAATTCGTCCAGTTGCGAATCATCGACGATGCGCGCGATCACTTCGCGCACATCGAACGGCTTGCGCGTATCGGCAGGGATCACCCCATACAGTTCGTCGGCGGCATGCCGCGGCGGCAACGGCGCCTGCAGCGCCAACGATGCAGCCGGCTTGCGCCAGTTGAGCTGCGCAATGATCGCGCGCACGCGTGCCAGCGCCTGTAGATCGTTGTCGGCAAAATGGTCGGCCACCCCGGAGATGCGCGTATGCACATCGGCGCCGCCCAACTCTTCGGCGCTGACTTCTTCGCCGGTGGCGGCTTTGACCAACGGCGGGCCGCCGAGAAAGATCGTGCCCTGTTCGCGCACGATTACCGTTTCATCGCTCATTGCAGGCACATAGGCACCGCCGGCGGTGCACGACCCCATCACGCAAGCGATCTGCGGGATGCCCTGCGCCGACAGGTTGGCCTGGTTGTAGAAGATGCGCCCGAAGTGATCGCGATCCGGGAAGACTTCATCCTGCAGTGGCAAGAATGCGCCGCCGGAATCGACCAGATAGATGCACGGCAGGCGGTTCTGTTGCGCGATTTCCTGCGCGCGCAGATGCTTTTTCACCGTCATCGGATAATACGTGCCGCCCTTGACGGTGGCATCGTTGGCCACGATCACGCATTCCACGCCGGACACGCGGCCAATGCCGGCCACCACGCCCGCACACGGCACCTGATCGTCGTACAGACCATGCGCCGCCAACGGCGCGATTTCCAGCAGGGCGCTGCCGGGGTCGAGCAGCGCGTCGATGCGTGCGCGCACCAGCAGCTTGCCGCGTGCGACGTGCTTTGCCCGCGCGGCCTCGCTGCCGCCGAGCGCTGTGTGCGCCAAGGTGCGGCGTAAATCGTCCACCACGACGCGCATCGCAGCGGCGTTTACCTGAAAGCTGTCGCTGCTGATCTGCAGCTTGCTGGTGATCACGCTCATAGTGGCTCCGTCAGGCGGTGCGTTCGAACAGCTCGCGGCCGATCAACATACGGCGGATCTCCGAGGTGCCCGCGCCGATCTCGTACAGCTTCGCATCGCGCCACAAGCGCCCGGTGGGGTAGTCGTTGATGTAGCCGTTGCCGCCCAGCACCTGGATCGCCTGGCCGGTGAGCCAGGTCGCCTTTTCGGCAGCGTACAAGATCGCCCCGGCTGCGTCCTGGCGCGTGGTGCGCCCCGCATCGCAGGCGCGTGCCACCGCATACACATACGCGCGACAGGCATTGAGCCCGACGTACATGTCGGCCAGCTTGGCCTGCATCAACTGGAAGGTACCGATCGGCTCGCCGAACTGCTTGCGCTCATGCACATACGGAAACACCACACCCATCGCTGCGGCCATCAATCCAAGCGGGCCACCGGCCAGCACCACGCGTTCGAAATCCAGCCCGGACATCAGCACGCGCACGCCACCGTTGAGCGTGCCCAGCACGTTTTCTGCAGGCACCTCGCAGTCGGTGAACACCAATTCGCAGGTGTTGGAGCCACGCATGCCCAGCTTGTCGAGTTTCTGCGCGGTCGAGAACCCCGGCATGCCCTTTTCGACGATGAACGCGGTGATGCCGCGTGCGCCGGCGTCCGGGTCGGTCTTGGCGTACACCACCAGCACGTCGGCATCGGGGCCGTTGGTGATCCACATCTTGCTGCCGTTGAGCACGAAGCGGTCGCCGCGCGCGTCGGCGCGCAGCTTCATCGATACCACGTCCGAGCCGGAGCCGGCCTCGCTCATCGCCAGCGCGCCGACATGCTCGCCGGTGCACAGCTTAGGCAGGTAGCGCTGCTTCTGCTCGGGCGTGGCGTTCTTGCGCAGCTGGTTGAGGCACAGGTTGGAATGCGCGCCGTACGACAATCCAATGGCGCCGCCGGCGCGCGAGATTTCTTCCATCGCCACCACATGCGCCAGGTAGCCCATGCCGCTGCCGCCGTATTCTTCTTCCACGGTGAGCCCGAGCAGGCCCTGTTCGCCGAACAGGCGCCACAGCTGCGACGGAAACACATTGTCGTGATCGGCCGCGGCGGCGAGCGGGGCGATATGGTGGCTGGCGAACGCCGCGACGCTTTCGCGCAGCAGATCGATCTCTTCGCCAAGCTCGAAGTTCAAGGACGGCACATGCATGGAGCGACTCCGCAAGGATCGGGACGTGCCGGGTGGGAGCGGGCAGGCCGCACGGCGTATGTGGGGCAGCCTAGCGGTCCGCGACAAAAAAGTGAACTAAAATTCAACTATTGAACCCAGAATCACACCATGGCTTATCGACGCTCCGCCCTGATGGAAGAACGCCTGGCCGGCAATCGCGAACGCATCCTGCACGCGGCCCGCGCCCTGATCGCCGAAGGCGGCTATCGCAATGCCCCGATCACCGCGGTCGCCGCCGCCGCAGGGGTCTCGACCGGGCAGATTTATCGGCATTTCCCCTCCAAGGCCGAGCTTTTCGTCGAAGTTCTCGACGCGGCGGTGCAGCGCGAGATGGCCATCCTGCGCGCCATCGCCACCATCGATGCCAGCGCGGCCGAGCGCCTGCGCAGCGCCATCGCCACCTTTGTGCGGCGAGCGCTGGCCGGCCCGGCGCTGGCCTACGCTTTCATCGCCGAGCCGGTGGAGAGCGAGGTGGATGCCGAACGTATCCGTGGCCGTCGCCTGTTTGGCGAGGTGTTTCGTCAGTTGCTCGCCGAAGGCGTGGCGGCCGGAGAGTTCCCCGAGCAGTCGCTGGATGCGGCCGCGGCCTGCATCGTCGGCGCCTTTACCGAAGCCCTGGTCGGACCGATTGCCCCCAGCCGGGGCGATCCGCAGCAGGGCGAGCACCTGGTGGAGGCGATCTGCGGCTTCTGCCTGCGCGCCGTGGGCGCAGCCGCGCCCGCCTGAGGATGCACTGACCATGCATCTGGCTGTGCTGGATGGAGGTGGATTACTGTGCATATACTGTGCGCACTCCGTATCGAAGCACATGCCATGGTCGCCGTCCTCAATCCGCTGTCCCTGACCGAGCGGCTGCGCGCGCCCGATCGCACCATCCTCTCGCCGTCGGCCATGGCGGGCCTGCTGGAGTTGTCGCAGCAGGAGTTGGCCGAGCTTGCCGGCGTGCATCGCAACAGTCTGCGCGTGCACCCGGAGAGTCCGCGTGTGCAGGATCTGCTGCGCAACCTGTCGCGCTTGCTGGTGGCGATGGCGCAGATCCAGCCGGACGAGCGCCAACTGGTGTTCCATCTCAAAAACACGCCGATTCCTGCGTTCGAATTCGCCACGCTGCTGGAAGTGGTCAAGCAGGGCCGCACCGACGACGCGCTGACGTATCTGCGCACCGTCGCCGCCGGGGCCGCGGGTTGAGGCTGAGCGCCCCGGCGCACTGCACGCTGTATCGCGCCTTCACTCCGCGCTGGGCCGCCGAACCGCTGAGCGGCGCAGGTGCAGCGCGATCGGGCGGCCGCTTCAACCGCTTCGGTCAGCCGGCGCTGTATCTGGCTATGGAACTGGACACCGCCGCCGCCGAATATGCGCAGGCGGCGCCGTTCCTGCCGCCGTTTACGCTGGTCAGTTATGCGGCCGCGTTGCCTGCGCTGGCCGACCTGCGCCTGCTCGACGCAAGCTGGGACGCACTATGGGCCGACTGGACCGACGACTGGCGCAAGGCTCTGGTCAACAAGGTCGAGCCGGTCAGCTGGGTGCTTGGCGACATGCTGCGCGAGGCGCTGATTCCCGGCGTGATCTTCCCGAGCATGGCCGCGCCCAATGGCGTCAACGTAGCGGTGTTCCTTGACATGCTGCAGCCCGATCAGGTGCTGCGCGTGCTCGACGATGGACGCCTGCCGCGCGATGGCCGCAGTTGGGGCGACCCGCCGACAGCGGTGTAGCGGCCAGACGCACGGCAGCTGCGGATCCTGCATCGAACGCACGGGACGTCATTGCGGCCGCGATGCGGCAAAGACGCGCGTGACCAATGTCCTGAAGATTGCCTGGCGCGTCCACGTGCCCAGCAACGCCGCGTGCGCGAAAGCAGCGGAAATCGCAGCACACCAGAAACCGCTGCAACCCAGGGCACTGCCGCCGCGAAACAGCGCGACCGGATTCAACCGGCCAGCAGCTGCGCCATGCCGGCCAGCACCGGGGCGGCCATCGCAGCCGGCAGGATCAGTGCACGCCGGTACGGCAGCAGCCATAGCGATAACAGTGCCGCTGCAGCGGTCACTGTCCCCAGCCATAGCACCGGCCCGATACCCCAGCCTTGTGCATGGACGGCGATGCCGAAGGTGAGCGACAGCAGTAACCAGCCGACGATGCGCAGCTGCCGCGTGCGGGCAGTGCCGAGGCTGCGGCCACGGACCTCGTGCTGATGTTTTTCCATCGCCAGACACAGCGCGGCGAATCCGGAAAAATTCAGCGCCAGCAACAGCAGCACGCTCATGCGCCTTCCTGCACGTGGACGTTGTTTTGCACCGCTGCCGCAGTCGTGGTGGCGCGTGCACGGCGCGCGGCTGCCGACTGCGGCGCCTTCCAGTGCTGCAGGCGCCAGCCGGCAATGCCCAGGCACACGCCCAGGCCCAGGCACACCAGATCGACACCGGCCAACGCCCATTGCCCGGCCGGCAGCGTGACGCCCAGATGCACCTCGGTGGTCAGTGCGTTGACGAGCGGCACCAGCGCGAACAAGGCGGCGCCTATGTACAGCTGCCAGCTCCACATCGCGCGACGCGGCCACACGAACGCAGCCAGCAACGCAACACTCCAGGCGGCGAAGAACAGGTTCGCTTCCATCGCCGCGCGCGATTCCAGCGTCACCGGCAACAGCCGGTTGGCCCAGAAGAAACTGGCAAAGGCGATCGGCAAGCCGGCCACCGTGCCGATATTGAGTGCATCCACCAGGCGCAATCCAAACCCGATGCGGCCGGCTTTCAGATGCTTGGGCCGTTCTTTCACCGCCCACATCACCACGCCGCTGGCCACCATCAAACAGCCCAGCAATCCGGAACTGAAAAACAGCACGCGTAACCAGGGGCCGGCGAAGTGCGCGATATGCAGGCCGACCATCACGCCGCGTGTTTCGCTCGCGCCGCCGGGCGCGCTACTGCGTTGCAGGCGCTCGCCGCTGACCGCGTCGTACAGCATCGACGGCGCGGTGGTGGACAGCTTGGCTGCCAACTGGCTCACGCCAACGGCGGCATGCGCATCGTTGGGCAGCGACACCGCCACGTTGCCGATATCGGCCCCATGCAGATCGCGGCGCGCACGTGCCACAAACTGCTCCAACGGCAGCATCGGCGCCCGCGTACCGGCCGCTTGCCGCGTATCGGCCACGCGGTTGGCCGACTCGTCGTAGAAGCGCATCTCATCGTCGGCGTAGCGTGCCTTGATGCCCCACGGCAGGTACATGAACATCAAGGTCACGATGCCGGTATAGGTGATCATCGCGTGGTACGGCAACGCGGTCACCGCACTGACGTTATGGAAATCCAGCCACGACCGCAGGCCTTTGCCCGGGCGGAAGGTAAAGAAGTCCTTGAAGATCTTCTTGTGCGTGATCACGCCGCTGATGATCGCCACCAGCATGAACATCGCGCAGAACCCCACGATATAGCGCGCCCACAGCACCGGCAGATAATGCAGGTCGAAATGCAGCCGGTAGAAGAACTCGCCGCCTAGCGTGTCGCGCGCGGCGATCTCCTTGCCGGTGGCCGGGTCGATGATGGCATTGCCATACAGTTGCCGGCGACTTGCCGGTTTGCCGTCGGCGGGCGCAGGGTTTTGCCAATACATGCTCACCACCGGGTTGCGCGTCTCCGGCAAGGTGATGTTCCAGCTCAGCGCATCGGCTGCATGCGTTTGCAGATAGCGTTCGGCGCTACGCAGTGCGATCTCAGTGCTCACCGTGGTGGTGGGCAGCTCCGGGCGCATCCAGCGGCTGATTTCGTCGCGGTAATAACTGGCCGTGCCGCCCATGAAGATCAGCAGCAATACCCAGCCGACCAGCAGCCCGGTCCAGGTGTGCAGCCAGGCCATCGACTGGCGGAATCCCTGCTTCATGCCATACCCCGTTGCAGCCAGGTGGCCAGCGCAAACATCAGTGCCGCCGGCACCGTAATGCCGGCCCAGGCACGCCACACGCTGGCGGTGGCGAATGCCCACAGCGGCGCGCATGCGCACACCACGATGCCGACCAGCATGCTGGTCAAGACCGCTTCGCTACGCGGCAACGGCAAGACCAGTGCAAGCAAGAGATTGGTCGCGCTGGCCAGCGCGTAGCCGCCGAAGATCGCCGCCAGCGTGCGCGCAAGCACGCCCAGCCACGGGCGCCGGAACCATGGAAGCGACAGGGGCGATGCACTGGACATCAGGCGGGCGACAGGCGTGGCTGACCTAACGCGATGCTTATTCGGCGACGAAGGTCAGGGTGCTGATGTGATGCACCATCGACACCTGCTTGCCGGCGATCTCACGCGTCACCGGCTCCTTGTTGTTCACCACCAGAATGTGGCGACCGGCGCGCAGTTTGGGCAGGGTGACCTGGCCCTTGTCGTCGGAGGTGAGCGTCTTTTGCCACTTCTGCGGGTCGATCACGGTGACCTCGGCCTTGGGCAGCGGCTTGTTGCGATAGAGCACGGTGAGCGTGCTGCCGTTGGCGGTGGTGGGCACCAGCTCCAGATCGAGCTTGGCCGCTGGCGTGCTGCGCCCGGCACGGGCGTAATAGCTCACCGTCTCGAACCCGCCGGCTTCGCCCTTCCACGGCTCGAACACGCTGTCATCGCTCAGCCACGCATCGCCGGCACCGGCGAGCGGCGCGGTCAGGACGTCGTCGCCACGCGTCAGGGCACCGGCCTTGCCGGCGGTACCGAACACGCTTGGCTTTACCACGCGCTTGATCTCGTCCTGGCCGTGGTCGAGGGTCTCCTGCGCTGGCTCGCCGAAGAAGATGCGTACCGGGCCGCTGCCATCGCGTTCGATCCAGATTTCGTGGGCCTGGGCGGACAGACTGATGCTGGCCAAGGCCAGGCAGGACAGCAGGAAAGACTTCATCGCGGCGACTCCTCGTTGACGGGACCGGGCGAGGCAGCAGGCGCGTCACCGTGGGTTGATGGGAATGATACGCAATTCCCTTCGCAGAGACCAACATGCCATGCGGCACTGCGGCAATTTGTCGGCGGGCGCGAGCGTGCCCGCGCACAGGGGCTACAGCCGGTCAGGGCGCAGCGCACATCGCGGCAAAAACTGTCATGCACGCTGGTCAGACGGGCATGAACTGTGCTCTATACTCCGGCGTTAGCAGAGGTCTTCGACCAACAGCCAGGGGTGAGCGCGTGCGGAATTACGACCTCGAGTTCCTGAAAAAATTCTCGATGGTGATCGGATTACTTGTAGTCATCACCCTGGGCCTGATCGCCCTGGCAGCCTATTTGCAGCGTGCCATCCCCGATGAGGTGTCGCCGACTGCCGTCAAGCGCGTGCAGCAGCGCATCGCACCGGCGGGCGCGGTCTATGCCGGCACCACCGGTGCAGCCGCACAGGCTGCGGCCCAGGCCGCAGCGCTGGCCAAGGCGTCCTCGCAGTCCGCCTACGGTGGCACCACCGACGGCAAGACCATCTTCGACAACCTGTGCACCGCCTGCCATACCACCGGCGTGGGCAAGGCGCCGACGCTGGACCACTCGCATTGGGACGCGCGTATCGCCCAGGGCAAGGACACCTTGTACAAGCACGCGATCGAGGGCTACACCGGCCCGGACGGCGGCATCATGCCGCCCAAAGGTGGCAACCCGGGGTTGACCGAAGAACAGGTGCGCGCCACGGTCGACTGGATGCTGGGCAATCTGAAATAACCTTTTGCGGCGTCGTCGACGTCGACAGGCCCGCGTCTACTGTGGCGGTGCGTCTGTGGCGGGTGCGTCTGATGAGCTCGCTCGCCGGGTCGGTGCGCGCTTCATTGCACGGGTCTGTCAACGTGGCGACGTGCACACCGGGTGCCGCCGGTCCGCCACGGACCTGTCGACGCAGGATCTGGCGGTACTTCCCAGCGGTTTGTTAGCCTGCTCCTGCGCCCTGTCCTCACGCGCCGCCTTCCGGGCGGCGTTTGCGTTTGACCTATCTTCTGGAGTGTTTCGATGTCGCGTTGCCCGCTGCTTGTGCTCGGTGTGATCGGTTTGCTGGCGCCGCTGCTGTGCAGCGCGGCCGACAGCGCGCCGCAGCGTCTGTCGATTGCCGACGTGCAGGGCGAGGACACCCGCAGCCCCTACGACGGCCGCGTGGTCGACGTGGAAGGCATCGTCACTGCCGATACGCGTGCCGGGCTGGCCGGCCTGTTCGTGCAGCAGCCCGGCTTCGAGCCGCGGCGCTCGCATGGCCTGTTTGTCACCGGTGCGGGCAATGCCGAGGTGGCGGTGGGCGATCGCGTCCGCATCGTCGGCACGGTGCGCGAGGTGTCGGCAGGCGGCGAGGCGAGTCTGACCTCGGTGGATGCCAGCAGCATCGAACGGCTCGCCAGCGGCCAGCCGGTGCCGGTGCGCATGCTCAGCGGGCCGCCGGCCAACTGGGAGGCGCTGGAAGGCGAGCACGTGCGCATCGCCGCGCTGACGCTCAACGGTAGCGACCGCCTGGACACCTACGGCGAGTTGGTCGCCGCATTCGGTGGGCGGTTGTGGCAGCCGAGCGAAGTGGCCGCCGCCGGCACCCCGGCCTTTGCCCAGGTCGACACCGAGAACGCGCGCCGCCGCGTGCTGCTGGACGATGCGCGCAATGGACGCAGCCCCAAGACGGTGGCGTATCTGCAACCCGAGGCGGTGCTGCGCAGCGGCAGCCTGCTCAAGTCGGTCGATGGCATCGTCGACCAGCGCTATGACGGCCAGTACCGCATCCAGGTGCTGACTCCGCTCACGCTGCCGGCCATGCCTACGGCGGTGGCGCCGCAGGTCGGCGGCGATCTGCGCATTGCCTCGTTCAATCTGGAGAACTTCTTCAACGGCAATGGCCGCGGCGGTGGTTTCCCGACCAAGCGCGGCGCGCGCACGCACGAGCAATTCCAGGCCCAACTGGCCAAGCTGGTTGCCACCATCCTGCCGTTGCAGGCCGACGTGGCCGCGCTGATGGAACTGGAAAACGACGGCAACGGTGCCGATGCGGCCGTCGCGCAGCTGGTGGCCGCGCTCAACGCCGCCGGCAAGGACAAGGACTGGCAGTTCGTCGATACCGCCAGCGGCCCGGGCGAGGACGCGATCCGGGTCGGCATGCTCTATCGCAGCTCGCAGGTCACCCCGGTGGGTGAGCCGGCCACGCTGACCGGCGGGCCGTTCGACAACCATAGCCGCGTGCCGTTGGCGCAGGCTTTCCGCAGCAGCCGCGGCGCCACCTTCGTGGTGGTCGCCAACCACTTCAAGTCCAAGGGTTGCGGCAACGCCAGCGGCGCCGATGCCGACCAGCAGGACGGCCAAGCGTGCTGGAATGCCACGCGCACCGAATCGGCCAAGCGCCTGCACCAATGGCTGCAGACCGACCCCACCGGCGCGCAGACCAAGCTGGCCGTGCTGCTGGGCGACTTCAACGCCTACGCGATGGAAACGCCGATGCGCAGCCTGCGCGCCAGCGGCTGGCAGGACGCTTTTGCGGTGGCTGGGGTGAAGCAACCCTACAGCTACGTTTACGACGGCATGAGCGGGCGCCTGGACCATGCGCTGCTCAGCCCGGCGATGGCCAAGCAACTGCGCGGCGCAGTGGAATGGCACGTCAATGCCGATGCGATGGACGACGCTGGCTATGCCAAGCGCAACCTGCCCGGCCCGTGGCGTAGCTCCGATCACGATCCGGTGTTGTTGGGCTTTTCGTTGTAGGTGACGCCGAGGCGCGGTCGTCGCGGCGGTGCTGGTGCGCGCATGCAGCGACCAGCTATATACGTCGCAATGTTGCCGGATCACGAAGGCATGTTGTCGCCGATGCCTGCGGTCAGGCGCGCGTGCAGCAGTGCCGTCGGCAAACTCCATCGTGCCGATAGCCAGTGCAGAATTGCAGCGGCGAGTCTTCGCCAAAACAGCCATCAGCGCGTGTGATTGCACCGCCTGCTCGCATTTTGAACGCCATCGTCTACAACGCTGTCTATGCCGGGCCGGGCCGCAGCAGGTTTAGCTCTCACAACGCCCAGCGCTGCGCCGCAGCCGCAGATTGAGCAGATGCGCGCTGGCCAGGAGCAAGCTGCCTGTGACCGTGATGGGTGTTTCCAGAGTGCCTCCTGCAATGCCGCTGGCGCCCAATGCCAGGCCGGCCAGTCCAAAACCCGCCAACGCCCACACCGGCGCCGGTAGCGCGTGGCGTCGATGCGTGCTCCACAGCGCGAAACCACTCAGCGGCACCGCCGCAGCGGCAAACACGACGTGCACCCATTCGGCCCGGCTCCAGGCACCCAGCAGTGGCAGCGCAACGGCCAGCAGAGGCAGTGCTAGGCAATGCAGCAGGCACAGGCCGGACAAGGCGATGGCCGAAGTATCCAGTAACGAAGCGGTTGCACGCATGGACGCGGTCTCGTTGAGTAATTGTTATATAGTAACACTTCACTCCCCCGAGGTTGTCCGGATGTCCCTGTCCCCCACCCGCGATCCGCGTCTTCCCGTCACCGTGTTGTCCGGTTTTCTGGGTGCCGGCAAGACCACCTTGCTCAACCGCATCCTGCACAACCGAGAGGGCCTGCGTGTGGCGGTGATCGTCAACGACATGAGCGAGATCAACATCGATGCGCAGCTGGTGCGCGACGGCGGCGCGGCATTGCGGCGGACCGAAGAGACGCTGGTGGAATTCAGCAACGGCTGCATCTGCTGCACGCTGCGCGACGACCTGCTGCAGGAGGTGCGCAGGCTGGCCGAGCAGCGTCGCTACGACTATCTGCTGATCGAATCGACCGGCATCGCCGAACCGATGCCGGTCGCGGCGACCTTTGCAGTGCGCGATGCAGATGGCTTCAGCCTGTCGGATATCGCGCGCCTGGACACCATGGTGACGGTGGTGGACGGCAGCCGTTTTCTCGAGGATTTCGGTTCGGCCACGACGCTGGCCGAGCTGGGTCAGCAAGCCGGGCCGGACGATACGCGCGGGTTGGTGCAATTGCTGGGCGAACAAGTCGAGTTCGCCGATGTGCTGGTGATCAGCAAGTGCGACCGTATCGATGCAGCGCAGCTGCAACGTCTGCGCGCGGTGCTGCGTGCGCTCAATCGCGAGGCGACGATTGTGGATGCGACGCACGGGGATGTGCCATTGCATCAGCTGCTCGATACCAAGCGGTTCGATTTCACCCGTGCGCAGCTGGCGCCAGGCTGGATGCAGGAACTGCGCGGTGAGCACACGCCGGAGACCGAGGAATACGGCATCAGCAGTTTCGTGTATCGCGCACGTCGACCGTTTCACCCGCAGCGGTTTGCGCGCATGGTGCACAACGGGCTGCCGCAGGTGATCCGCAGCAAGGGATTTTTCTGGTTGGCCAGCCGCATGGATTGGGTGGGCGAGTTGTCCAGCGTCGGCGGCGCCACCCAGACCAATGCCGCCGGCTTCTGGTTTGCCGCACGTCATCGCGTGGATGCGCAATCGATCGGCGAGCGGCTGCAGACCAGCATCACGCCGCTGCCGTACACCGACATCGGTTGGCAGCGGCAGCAGACCCAATGCTGGACCGCGCCGCTACCGCAGCTGCATGAAGTGGGCGATGCCACCGAGTACGCCGCCATGCAGCGGCTCTGGCACCCGTTATGGGGAGATCGTCGCCAGGAGCTTGCCGTGATCGGTGTGGAGATGGATACGACGCACACGCGCGCCGCCCTGGATGCCTGTCTGCTCAGCGATCACGAACTGCGCCAGGGTCCGGCGCAGTGGCAACTGCTGGAGGATCCGTTCCCGCAGTGGGAGCGTTGAAGTCTTTGCACGCTGTCATGCGGGCGCCGGCGGCGTACGGGTGACAGCCGCGACGTGACTAGGCAACTGGCCCCTCAGCGCGAGCCCCAGGCAATCAGCGCAATCGCCAGCACCGCCAATCCCAGACCCACGCGCGTCCAGCGCGTGGTGCGCTCGCCGAACACTGCGATACCGGCCAACGCACCGAGCGCCACCACCCCGATGTTCATCGTCGCAAAGACCGTGGCGGGGCTGTGCGGCAGCTGTTGGTGGGCGCGCACGTAAAACAGGATGTTGCCGAAATTGAGCACGCCCAGCAGCAACCCGGCGGCCATGCTGCGCGGATGCAGCCGATGGCCGCGCTGCATGCGCACCAGCTGCACGCACAGCAGTAACCCGAACGCGATTGCAAAGCACAGCGTCAGCGCAGTGAGTGAGGTCGTGCCCGAAAGCGCAATCGTCTTGAGCAGGATATCGATCAGCGCAAAGCCTACCCATACGCCCAGCAGCCAGGGCCACGCACGTGCCTGCGCGCCGGTGGTAGATGCAGGCTCGACCGTCGCCGGCGCATGCGCGCGCTGCACGATGCCGACCATCGCCAGCAATCCGACGCCCAGCCCTGCCAGCTTCCAGGGCCCGGCGGCCTCGCCGAAGACGGTAAACGCCGCCGCCAGCGACAACAGCAGCGACAGCCGTTGCGCCACGTCGGTGCGCACGATGCCGGCCACGCGCACCGAGCGCGCCAGCACCAGGAAAATACCTGGCAATGCAACCGCCAGGCCCAGCAGCGCCAGCCACGGCGTGGTCGCCGCGCTCAGGCTGGAAAATGCGGGGTTGAGCAGGGCCACAGCCAGCACGCAGGCGGTGGCGTAATTCCAGGTAATGGCCTGAAACACGTCGATCTCGCGACGCGGTGCCAGCTTCAACAACACCGACACCAACACGCTGCAGACAACGGCAAACAGCAGAAAATGCATGGGCAACGCAACGAAGTGTGCAGGCAGGGCGATGAACGCGGCCGGCGGGGCGGCTATTATGCAGGCATGTCCAATCCCCCATTTCCCACCGAATCCGCCACGTTGACGCTGGATGGGCCGGTCGGTCCGCTCGATGTCGCGGTCGATCTGCCTGAGCCGGACGTTGCCGCGCAACCGCTCACGGCCATTCTCTGCCACCCGCTCTCTACCGAGGGCGGCAGCATGCACAACAAGGTCGTCACCATGGCCGCGCGCGCGCTGCGCGAGCTCGGTATCACCGTGGTGCGTTTCAATTTTCGCAGCGTGGGTACTTCGGCCGGCAGCTTCGATCATGGCGACGGCGAGCAGGACGATCTGCGCGCGGTCGCCGATTGGGTGCGCGCGCAGCGGCCGGGCGACACGCTCTGGCTGGGCGGTTTCAGCTTCGGTGCGTATGTGTCGTTGCGGGCTGCCGGTGCGCTCGCGCCGCAGGTGCTGATCTCGATCGCACCACCGGCCGGGCGCTGGGATTTCAGCGACATGCAGCCGCCGGAGCAGTGGCTGGTGATCCAGGGCGATGCCGACGAAATCGTCGACCCGCAGGCGGTGTACGCCTGGCTGGACACGCTGGAGCAGCAGCCCGAGTTGGTGCGCATGCCCGACACCAGCCACTTCTTCCACCGCAAATTGATCGACCTACGCGGTGCGATCCAGCATGGTGTCCGGCGCTGGTTGCCGGCCGCTGTCTGACCGCGGCATGGACCACGCGTATCGCCTGGCGATGCGCCGTTGAGCGGGCAGGGCAGCAGCCGGCCCGCGGAGAACACAATGAGTGAGATGACCCCGTCGCAGCGCTACGCCGCCGGCGTACAACGCGGCGACTGGCGCGCCGATCCTGCGCAGCAGGCGGCGCTGGCGGAACTGGACCGTATCCACGAGGCCTTGGTGGATAGCGCGCAGGACGGCTGGCTGGATCGGCTGTCGGCGTTCTGGAAAAAGCCCGAGCCGGTGCGCGGCCTGTATTTCTGGGGTGGCGTGGGGCGTGGCAAGACCTTCCTGGTCGATCTGTTCTACGACGGCTTGCCGATCAAACAGAAGTACCGCACGCACTTCCATCGCTTCATGCGCGGCGTGCACGAGCAGTTGCGCGAACACGCCGGGCAAAGCGATCCGTTGGCCAAGATCGCCCAGCAGTGGCGTGAAAATCTGCGCGTGCTGGTGCTGGACGAATTTTTCGTCACCGACATCGGCGATGCGATGTTGCTGGCGCGCCTGCTGGAGCGCCTGTTCGCCGAAGGCGTGACCCTGGTGACCACCTCCAACACCGCGCCGGCCAACCTCTACGCCAACGGCTTGCAGCGCGACAGCTTCATGCCGGCGATCGGGCTGCTGCAGAAATTCTGCGTCGAGCTCTATGCCGAAGGCACCGAGGATTACCGCATGCGTGCGTTGACGCGCTCGCCGGTGTATCGCGCGCCGCTGGATGCGCAGGCCGATGACTGGCTGCTGCAGCGCTGGAGCGAATTGAGCGGCAATGCCGAGGCACGCGGCGGCAATATCGAAATCGAAGCGCGCAAGATCGCGGTGCGCGCGCGCGGCAAGAGCATCGCCTGGTTCGATTTTGCTGCGCTGTGCGAAGGACCGCGCGGTCCGGCCGATTACATCGAGATCGCATGCGAATTCACCACCGTGTTGCTCGGTGGCATTCCGCATTTCGATCGCATGAACGAGGATGCCGCGCGGCGCTTCGTCAACCTGATCGACGAACTCTACGACCGTCACGTCAATCTGGTCTGCACCGCGCAGGACGCACCGCCAGCGTTGTACAGCGGCCAGCGCCTGGCCGGCGCCTTCGAACGTACTGCCTCGCGTTTGATCGAAATGCAGAGCGCGGAATATCTGGCCACTGCGCATCGGGCGTGAGCGCGCACGCGCGTCCTGCGCCGGGGCGCTACAAGATCGGCGCCATCGAAGAAGAGTGCGGGTAGAGCCAGTTTGGCGGCGGCGCGTGGTTGAACGAGATGCCGTTGTTGCCTATCGACCCGTGACCCGTCGACCCGCCAGTCGATGCTGCCGAGCGTCATGCTGACCGACCTGTTCCTGCCCAGTCCCTGGCTGGCCGATGGCATGGCAGCGACGGTGTTTGCAGCGATCGAACGGCGAGGCGACGGCGACCGCCGGGCTGCGTTGTGCAAGGTCGCCTCCTTCCGCAAAACCAGCGCGACACCATCGCGTCGAGCGATGCCAAGACCTAGCCTGCCGATACCGATACCGATAGCTCCGGTAGGGGCCGCTGGACTCCCGGCGACATGGCCGCACCAGTCCATGACAAACATGTTCAAAAAATCGCTTGCAATTAAATAGTGTGCTATGTAAATTGCAGCCCATGGACACCGTCACTGCCACCAACGACCGCACCAACGCCTTGCTGCAACTGGATAACCAGCTGTGCTTTGCGCTGTATTCGGCCAACCTGGCGATGCACAAGCTCTACCGCGGGCTGTTGAAGGATCTGGACCTGACCTATCCGCAGTACCTGGTGATGCTGGTGCTGTGGGAGACCGATAGCCGCAGCGTATCGGAGATCGGCGAGCGGCTGTATCTGGATTCGGCCACGCTGACGCCGCTGCTCAAGCGGCTGCAAAGCGCGGGCCTGGTCACCCGTACGCGCGCCGTCAGCGACGAGCGCCAGGTCATCATTGCGCTCACCGATGCCGGGCGCGCGCTGCGCAGCAAGGCCGGTCGCGTGCCGGAGCAGGTGTTTTGCGCCTCGGCCTGCTCGTTGGACGAACTGCGTCAACTCAAGCAGGAACTGGAAAAGCTACGCTCCAGCCTGGGTGCGGGATAAGCCGGTCATCGCATCCAATTGCTCTATCCGCTAAGTAGCACGCTATTTAATCGCTAACAATTTATTCAACGCGCACTGCGCTCACTCAGGAGAACCACCATGGCCTCACCCGAAAAGATCCTCTACACCGCCCACGCCACTGCTACCGGTGGCCGCGAAGGCCGTGCCGTGTCTTCGGACAATGCACTGGACGCCAAGCTGTCCACCCCGCGCGAACTCGGCGGCGCTGGCGGCGACGGCACCAACCCGGAGCAGCTGTTCGCTGCCGGTTACGCCGCCTGTTTCATCGGTGCGATGAAGGCCGTGGCCGCGCAGGACAAGCTCAAGCTGCCAGGCGAAGTCAGCATCGACAGCAGCGTCGGCATTGGCCAGATTCCGGGCGGCTTCGGCATCGCGGTCGAACTGCGCGTCGCCGTGCCGGGCATGGACAAGGCCGAACTGCAGGCGTTGGTCGACAAGGCCCACCAGGTCTGCCCGTACTCCAATGCCACCCGCGGCAACATCGACGTCACCCTGACGTTGGCCTGATTCCACCCCGGACATCCCCATGAAACCCTACGCATCGTTGCTGTTGGTTGGCACGTTGGCGTCGGCAATCGGCGGCGCGCTTGCCGCGCCGACCGATTCCAGCGCACCGGCCGCCTCACCCAAGGTCCAGGCCTTCCTGGACGCGCTCAACTCCTCCGGCGGCAAGCCGATGGAGCAGCTCACCCCACAGCAGGCCCGCAAGATACTGGTGGACGCCCAGGCCGGCGCCACGCTGCCGGCCGCCGAGGTCACCCGCAAGACCATCACTGTCGACGGCAAGCCGCTCGGCCTGGTGGTGGTCAAGCCGCCGGGCAGCGCCGGCAAGACCTTGCCGGTATTCATGTTCTTCCACGGCGGCGGCTGGGTATTGGGGGATTTCCCCACCCATGAGCGGCTGATCCGCGATCTGGCGCGCGCCTCGGGCGCGGCAGCGGTGTACGTGGACTACAGCCCGTCGCCGGAAGCGCGTTATCCGGTCGCCATCCACCAGGCCTATGCGGCCACCAAGTGGGTCGCCGAGCACGGCGCCGAGCTTGGCGTGGACGGCACGCGCCTGGCGGTGGTCGGCAACAGCGTGGGTGGCAACATGGCGACCTCGGTGGCCTTGCAGGCCAAGGCGGCCGGCACGCCGGCACTGCGCTACCAAGTGCTGCTGTGGCCGGTGACCGATGCCGCGTTCGACAACGGCTCCTACCAGCAGTATCAGCAGGGCTATTTCCTCAGCCGCAACATGATGCGTTGGTTCTGGGACAGCTACACCACCGACCCGAAGCAGCGCCGCGAGATCTATGCCTCGCCGTTGCAGGCCAGCGTGGAGCAGCTCAAGGGCTTGCCGCCGACCTTGATCCAGACCGCCGAGCTGGATGTGTTGCGCGACGAAGGCGAAGCCTACGGCCGCAAACTGGACCAGGCCGGTGTGGACGTCACCGTGACCCGCTACAACGGCTTGATTCACGATTACGGCCTGCTCAACGCGCTCAGCGAGGTGCCGGCAGTGCGCACCGCCATCCGTCAGGCGGGCGATGAGTTGCAGCAGCATCTGGCCAAGTAACCGCGGCCGTTGACCGGTCGGTGTTCGTCAGCCCTTGTTGACGGCGCGTTCGGCAGCCGAAAGTACGAGTGGTGCACACCCTTCAAGCGAACTGCCGCGGTCACTTCACGGTGCGCCGGAGGGAGGTGTGTGCCCGCTGCTCGGTGCCATCGTGTGAGTGTGGATTGTTACAGCAGATACGCCCGGTGCGGCCGCATCGGGCGTATGTGTGTGCGTCGTTTTGTGAGCCGTGCTGGAACTGGAACAGCGGCAGGCGGTGTCGGATGCGTGACGCAACTGGCTGCTGCGCCAGGCAGCAATGGGGCAAACGCGGTCGATCGCCACGCGCCTTTCCGCTAGCGCGTGGCTCTTCCGAAGAAGACGCGGCACATCAGGCAACGGTCCTGGACTAGCAAAGCCAGCACGCGGGTGACGCGTTCAATGTGCCGCGGTGGCAACCACGCTGGCAGGCACCGGCGCGTCATCCTTGGGCGCGGGGGTGTTGAGTTCCAGCATCTGCAACTGTTCGCCCTGGAAGCGGTATTCCAACGCCTGCTGGATGGCATACAGCGCCTGCGCCTGCACGCACACCGCCTGCGCCTGTGTCTCCAGCACCTGGTTGCGCTGCTGCATGGTGTGCTCCAGCCGTGCATCCAGCTCCGCGCCACGGCGTTCCAGCTGCCCGGCACGGCCGGTCATCACCGTCCACATCACGCTGCGGGTGAGGCTACCGGCCAGATCCTCGGCCGCGTCCTCGACGCTGGCCTCGAAACGCTCGTCGAACAGTTGCTGCTCCCAGCGCCCACGCCCCAGGCTGCCATCCACCTGCGCCAGCGCGCCGGTGCGCAGTTGCTCGACCTTGCGTTGCTGACGTGCGCTTCCGGACAGCACATGTACCACACCGCCGAGCGCATCGAAGGTGATGTCGACGACCGAGTGGGCGATGGAGGTCACTGCCGGCATTAGCGCGCGGGTGCGTTGTTCGAGCTCGCGCAGCCGTTGCGCATCGGTTGCGCTGACCGGTTGCGCCTGGCGGTCCACGTTGAGCTCGCCACCGTGGAAGAAAATCTCGCGTGGCGCGCCCTGCTTGCGACGCAGCCAGATGCCGCCGCTATCGGCCAGTACGTCGTAGGAGGTGCTGACCTCGCATTGCCGCGAGGACAGCTGCGGCTTGGCGGTCTCGGCCTGCGCAGTGCAGGTCGCCAACACAAGCAGCGGCACAAGGACGGCAAGGCGCATGGGAGTGACCGCGGGCGGGGGACTGCAGCATCACGCAGCGGCGCTTGGGCTGCATGGGCAGGAAGTCAGGGTGCCGGCCGTGCCGCTCCGACCGGCGGTCGTCGTAAAGCGTGAACCGGGTCGAGCATCGGCGCGATGACGGTATCCAAACGACTGGCTCACTTGATTCTCACGGCGTATGGTGTGAATTATGTTGCATAGCAGCATCGGAGCTCAGCAATGCTCGACACACGTATCGAAAAGGTTGACCTGGCGCTGACCGAAATCGCCCAGGACCCATCGGAAAAGGTGGCGCTGTGGCAATGGGCGTGCCGCGAGATGCTGCACGAAACCCTGATCGGCATGCATCAGTTGTCGCACCTGGCCGGCATTGCCCGCCACGTCGCCAACGACTGGCGCGCGCCGGTCGACGTGATCGCACCGCCGAAGCCTTATCTGGCCGCGTCCGCCTTGGCAGACCGCCGCCTGCCGCAGGTGCTGGATGGGCTGGGCAGCACACAGGACGACGACGACCGCGCCAACCTGTGGCGGCTGCGTTACGCGAGCCTGATCGCTTCGACGCTGCAAGGCATGCAGGCGCTGGCCGAAAAGCACCGTATCGATCGGCAGGCGATGGCGATGGGTCAGTTGAACTGATTGCTGTCCACGATGCCGCGCACTGCTGCGCGGCCAGCTGTCACCGGGGTGATGCGTCGCGGAGTAGAGCGGTCGCAATGCCGCCCGTTTAGGTCATCGTGTGGTGCAGGCGATTGGTGTTGCCAGCTGCCTTATCGCGCCAGCGTGTGTTCGACGTTTTGTAGCGTCAGTGCGCTCTTGAATTTGTAGCGTCAGCGCGCTTAAAAACGGCGGCTAATTCGCGCTTACGGCCCAACCTGATTTGATGCGGCTCGCGAAAGATATCCCTTCCCAAATCAAACAACGTGGCGGTGTGCAGTCATCGCGAGCATAGGGCGCTCAGCACAACACGCAGCACGCGCTTCTTGATCGAACTACGCTGCCGTCCATCCTGCAAAATACTCGCGTTGTGCCGAAGCGCAGGGCGCCTTCAGTGCCGCACGCTTGCATCCTGCAGATGCTGCCAGGCATGGCGTACGATCCAGCGCGCCTGGTCCCACGGCACCGACAGCAGCGGTTGGTCCTGGTAGTACGCATCCTGCAGGACCCGGTACAGCTGCGCTTCGGTGGCGCGCGGATATGCCAGGTAGATGTCGTAGCCCAGCATCAGCAGGCGGGCGTAATCGGCAAACGCGTAACCGCCCAGATGCCCTTCGGCATGGACATCGCGCCAGTAGGCGATTTCTGCGTCGACATTGACGGTATTGCGGGTCAGAACGGCTGCGCTGTGCATGGGTAGGACTCCGTGACCGGGCTACCCCCCTGTGCGGGCACCGTAGCAGCGCCGGTGACGGCTCACCAGTCCGCGACGACGAGCGGTCGCCACCGCTGTCGATACATGCAGCGCCAAGCGCGGCCAATACCGTAGCGAGCAGTCATCAGATGGGTGTGGGCGGCGCACTCATAACCGCAGTGTCTGAGTGCTCCATGCCGTACCGCGTGCCGACTGCGCCCGCCTGGTGGTGAGCGCAGTCGTTGTGTCAGCCGCTCTCAGCCCGCTGCATGCGTCGGTGCACCATCAGTCCCAGTCGGGCGCGATGGCGTGCGGGTTGGCCAGCCGCTGCCCGCGGTCGAGTGCGGCGATTTCGCCCATGTCCTGCTCGCTCAGGCGCAGGTCCTGTGCCTTGAGATTGCTTTCCAGATTCGCCCGTTTGGTCGACGATGGAATCACCGAATATCCCTGCTGCAGTGCCCACGCCAGCGTGACTTGCGCCGGGGTGGCGTCATGGCGCGCGGCGATGGCCAGGATCACCGGATCCTTGAGCACTTCGCCCACGGCCAGCGTCATGTAGGACGTCACGTGGATCCCCTGTTCGCGCAGGAATGCAATCAACGCGCGATTTTGCAGGTACGGGTGCACCTCGATCTGGTTGGTGGCAATCGCCTCGGCGCCCAGGATCTCGATCGCCTGTTTGACCAGGGCAATGGTGAAGTTGGACACGCCAATCGCACGCGTCAGGCCCTGCTGCTTGGCGTCCGCCAAGGCTTCCAGATACTCGCGCATCGGTACCTGATCCTTCGGCGACGGCCAATGGATCAGGGTGAGGTCGACATACTCGGTGCCGAGTTTGCGCAGGCTCTCCTGCAGACTCGGCAGCAGCGCATCGCGGCCGAACTTGTCGACCCAGATTTTAGTGGTCACATACAGTTGGTCGCGCGGCACGCCGGAGGCGGTGATCGCCTGGCCAACCTGCGCTTCGTTGTCGTAGATCTGTGCGGTATCGACGGCGCGATATCCCAACGCCAACGCGTTGCGTACCGAGTCGATAACGACCTGATCTTTGAGACGGAAGGTGCCGAGGCCGAATGCGGGGACAGTCATTGTGTTCCTTTTGGGAATGGGGAATGGGGAATCGTAAGAGCCGGTAGAGCGCTGCGCATTGATCAGTCGAGTGCGACGACCGCTTTGCCGAAGTTTTCGCCGCGCAACAGGCTGATCAGCCCCTGCGGTGCGGCATCCAGGCCATGCAGCACATGCTCGCGATACTGGATGCGCTCTTCGCGCAGCCACTGGCCCATTTCGCGCAGAAATGCCGGCATCAGGCGGATGAAATCGTGCTGGATGAAACCTCGCACGGTCAGTCGCTTGCGCAGCACATGGCCCATGAAGTCCGGCAGGCGATCGGGCCCAGGCAGTGCCTGCCCACGGCTGTTGTAGGTGGCGATCACGCCGCACACCGGAATGCGCGCAAAGTCGTTGAGTTGCGGCAGCACCGCATCGAACACCTTGCCGCCGACATTTTCGAAATAGATATCGATGCCGTCGGGCGTGGCGGCGCGCAACTGCGCAGCAAAGTCGTCGGCGCGATGGTCCAGCGCCACATCCACCTGCAACGACTCACGCAGGTAGCGCACTTTTTCTGCGCCACCGGCAATGCCCACCACGCGCAAACCTTGCAGGCGCGCCAACTGCGCCACGGTGGCGCCGACTGGCCCACTGGCGGCGGCCACCACCAGCGTTTCGCCGGGCTGCGGCTTGCCGATCTCGTGCAGGCCGGCGTAGGCGGTAAAGCCGGGCATGCCGTAGACGCCGAGCGCGGTGCTCAGCGGCAGGCTGTCGTCCTTGGGCAGTTTGCGCAGCGGCGTTGTCGGGGTGAGCAGGCTATAGGTCTGCCAACCGCCGGAGAGCACCAGCAGATCGCCGGGCTGATAGTCGGCATGATGCGACTCGACGACTTCGCCAATGGTGCCGCCTTCCATCACCGCATCGATGGCCACGGGCGCCGCATACGACGGGCCATCGTCCATGCGGCCACGCATGTACGGGTCGAGCGACAGGAAGCGGTTGCGCACCAAAATCTGGTCGTGTCCGGTGGGCGGCAGGGCGACTTCTTCGATGCGGAAGTTGTCTGCGTTGGGTTCGCCGTGCGGGCGCGATGCCAGCACGATGCGGCGGTTGGTGATCGATGTCATGCGGAAGATCCTCGCAGGGGAGCCGCGCGTGCGCGGCCGAGGGAACACAGCGACAGAAGTCGCCGTGCGAGTGAATGAACAGGCCGATGCTGCGCTGTTGCGGCGTTACGCTGCAGCCGGTTCCGGCGCGCTTGCGCCATCCAGTTGCGCAAGCTGCTCGGCGCTCAGCGACAGCTGCGCCGCAGCCAGCACATCGTGCAGCTGAGTCACGCTGGTGGCGCTGACGATCGGTGCGGTGAGGCCGGGGCGTGCGATCAACCAGGCCAGCGCGATCTGCGCCGGCGTGGCGTTGTGGGTCGCTGCCAGATCGTCCAGCGCCTGCAGAATGCGCAGGCCACGCGGGTTGACGTATTGCTTGACCACCGAGGCGCCACGCGCGCTGCTCTTGCCGGCATCGTCGGCACTGCGGTACTTGCCGGTCAGAAAGCCGCTGGCCAACGAGTAGTAACTGATCACGCCCAGGCCGCGCTCGCGTACCAGCGGTTCCAGCTCGGCTTCATAGCCGGCGCGGTCGTAGAGGTTGTATTCGGGCTGCAGGCTTTCGTAGCGCGGCAGCGTGTATTGCTCGGAGATATCCAGCGCATCGCGCAGGCGCGACGCGCTGTAATTGGACGCGCCGATCGCGCGCACCTTGCCTTGTTCGATCAAACGGCCGAACGCGGCCAGCGTGGCTTCCAGCGGAATCGATTCATCGTCTTCGTGCGCCTGGTACAGATCGATCACATCGGTCTGCAGGCGCGTCAGCGAATCTTCCACCGCCGCTGCGATGTTCTCCGGGGACAGGCCGGGATGCTCGCTCCACTTGGCGACCTTGGTCGCAATCAGCACCTTGTCGCGCTTGCCGCTGCGTGCAAGCCAACGCCCGATGATGGTTTCCGATTCGCCGCCGCGATTGCCCGGCACCCAGCCCGAATACGCATCGGCGGTGTCGATCAGATTGAAGCCGGCATCGACGAAAGCATCCAGCAAGGCGAACGAGGTCGCCTCATCGGCGCTCCAGCCGAACACATTGCCGCCGAAGACGATCGGTTGAACCTGCAGGCCGGAGCGGCCCAGTGCGCGGGGGTGAGTCATCGTGGAAGCTCCTGATGCGAACTGCCGACAGGATAGTCATGCGCACCGATCATGCGTGTGACATCGATGTGGATTCAGCGTTCCGCCGATCGTGTGCATCGGCTCACAGGATATGAACATCTCGCGGATGCACGGCGATGCGAACCACCGCTGAGCATTGCGATTCGGGCACATGGCAGGCCCCGGGCCGCGTGCTAGGCTCGCGCTACTTTTACCCGGAAGAGGGCGCTGCGATGATCCGCAACAAGCTGGCTTGTGCGTGTGTGATGAGTGTCATGGTGGCGATGAGTGCGCCCCTGGCGATGGCCATGAAGCCGGCCGACAGCGCGAGCCCGCCGGCGCCCGATGCCGCGTTGCAGGCGGCCATCAATGGCAACTGGCGCGACCGTGTGTACGTGCAGCGCGATCAGTACCGCCACCCGGGCCAGACGCTGGCGTTCTTCGGTATCAAGCCGACCCAGACCGTCATCGAGATCACGCCCGGCGGCGGCTGGTATTCGGAAATCCTGTCGCCTTACTTGCGCGAGAAGGGCAAGTACGTGGCAGCGGTGGTCGACCCGGCGTCGGCATCCGAAGGCCGTAACCGCGATTACGCCCAGCGTGCGCGCGACGAGCTGGAAAAGAAGTTCAAGGCCAAGCCCGAGGTGTATGGCAAGCCGTCGTTCGTGTCGTATGTGCCCAAGTCGCCGTCGTTCGGCGTGGACAACTCGGCCGACCTGGTGCTGACCTTCCGTAACGTGCACAACTGGCGCATGGCCGGCAGTGCCGAGGCGATGTTCGCCGGCTTCTACAAGGTGCTCAAGCCCGGCGGCGTGCTGGGCGTGGTCGAGCACCGCGCCAAGACCGACGTGCCGGCCGACGACAAGAGCGGCTATGTCGGTCAGGCGCAGGTGATTGCGATGGCCGAAGCGGCGGGCTTCAAGCTGGCCGGCAAAAGCGAGCTCAACGCCAATCCGCGTGATACCAAGGATTACCCGGGTGGCGTGTGGACGTTGCCGCCGAGCAACAGCCACGACAAGGCCGACGATGCCAAGTACAAGGCGATCGGCGAGAGCGACCGCATGACCTTGAAGTTCGTCAAACAGTAAGCACGTGTCTGCATGCCGGCGCAGATGCGGCCGGCATGCAGTGGTTGCTGCGCATCACGGCGGTCATGTGGCGTGCGGTTGTGTGTGTATGACAGCCGGACGCAAGAACGCAGTGCATGTGCGTTGCGAGTGCGTCGAGACGGGATCTGCGATGCGTGGCGGACAGCTACGTTTGACCATGGTGTGACCTGCGCACCCGAAGTTTCCGTTGTTTCCACGGGATGCCGCATGCCAGCGACCGCGCTGCTGGTGGTGCGCATCTTGCTTACGTCATACAGCCACGCGCGGCGATCGCTGCGCGCAGCGCTCTCCTGCAACAGGTCTGTCCATGTTGGTGCTGTTGAACAAACCCTATGGCGTGCTATCGCAATTCAGCGACCGCTCGCAGCCGCCCAAGCGCACGCTGGCCGAGTTCGGCCTGCCGCCGGACGTGTACGCGGCGGGCCGCCTGGATCACGACAGCGAAGGGCTGTTGTTGCTCACCGACGATGGCGCACTGACGCATCGGCTCACCGACCCACGGCACAAACAACCCAAAACGTACTGGGTGCAGGTGGAAGGCGAGCCGCAGGACGCACAGCTGCAGGCCTTGCGCGATGGCGTGCTGCTCAACGACGGCCCGACCCGGCCGGCAGCGGTGCGCACGCTCGACCCCGCGCCGGAGCTGTGGCCGCGCAATCCGCCGGTGCGTGTGCGCAAGACCGTGCCCGATGCCTGGCTGGAACTGCAGATCAGCGAGGGCCGTAACCGTCAGGTGCGTCGGATGACCGCATCGGTCGGTCTGCCCACCTTGCGTCTGGTGCGGGTAGCGATCGGCGACTGGAGACTGGATGCGCTCGCGCCTGGGCAGTGGCGTGTGGATGACACGCCTGGCCCGCGACAGGGGCGTGGGTCGCGCAGATAGCGCTGGGGTGTTGCGATCACGTCGATGGTGCGATCGCTGCAATCGCCAGTGATGCGATCGAACTGCGGCGATTGCATGCCTCGTTCAACGAGCGGCTGACGACACGTAGCGAGCAGCTCTTACCTGGGTGTGGATGCCGCACTCGGATCCGGCGTGTAGGTGTACGGGTAGTCCCTGCTGCACCGAGCACCAGCCGCGCCCGCCTGGCGGTGAGCGCAGTCGTTTTCTCAGCTGCTCTAAAGCGGCATAGCGATCAGGCAACGTAGTGGGTTGCTATGCGGCTGAGTGCCACACAGCGCTATGAAATGCCTGCCCACAAACGAAAACGCCACAGCGCGAGGCCGTGGCGTTCTGGAGTGCAAACCGCTTGTTCGGCGGACTCGGTGTCTTATTCGACGCCGTCGCTCGGGGTCACTGCAGCGCGGCGCTGGTAGGCGGCGCGACGTGCGTTGGCATTGCTGGCATGTTCGCGATCCAGACGATGCACATTGCCACCCAGCACCTGCTGATCGCGCTGGCGCTTGCGATACACCGCATAGCCGATCAGGCCGAGGCCGGCGACGGCCGCTGCCACGGTGATGGCCGGGTTGCGCTTGACCAGCTTGCTGGCTGCCTTGCCGCCGCTGCGCACTGCGCCCAGCGCCACGCCGGTCTTCAGCCATTCGCTGGCACCCGGACCGAAATGACGCAGGCTGCTGCCGGCGCTACGTGCCTGGTCGCCCGCAGTGGATGCGGCATGACGCAGTTGGTCGCCGGCGGTGCCGGCCAGTTCCAGGGCACGCTCCAGGGCGCGTTCGGTGATCACAGTCAGCTTGCTCATTGAAGGCGTTTCCTTTCCGAGTACGTGACCTGCAGTCTGTGGCCAATGGCGTATAGGCGGCGTTAGCGGCAGTAAGCGCCGTTTGGCTAACGGTTAAAAAGCGCTGTTGCCTGCGTTCAAAAGAGATGCCGCTTCGCATTGCACGACCAACGGGCGGCCGTCCCCGCACCCCAACCGCTCTCCCGGCGGCGAGCGGCTACAGCAAGGCGGGTCAGGTACCGCGGGGTTTTGCGCGATGGGTTGCGGCGGCTGTCCAGGGGTCGTCTGGCCATGGATGCCTGGGATACCGGCCCTTCATTTCTTTTTTGACGTCCGGATAGGTGTTGGCCCAGAAGCTTTTCAGATCCTGCGTGACCTGCAGTGGGCGGCCGCCGGGCGAGAGCAGGTGCAGGGTCAGCGGGATGCGGCCATCGGCAATGCGCGGGGTTTCGGCCAGGCCGAACAGTTCCTGCAGTTTGACCGCCAGCACCGGCGGCAGCGGTTGTTGGGTGTGGTCGAGTGCGTAGCTGATCTGGCGTTCCATGCCCGACGGCACGTTGATGCGGGTCGGAGCGTGGCGGTCGATGGCCTGGCGGCGTTCCCACGGTAGGGCGGCCTTGAGCGCCTCGCCCAGGCTGGACTCATCCAGCGCGTCGAGCCGGGTCTTACCGGCGAAGGCCGGGCGCAGCCAACGGTCCAACGAGGCAAGTAATGCGGTATCGGAGAGATCGGGCAGCTCCAGCTCGGGCATCCACACCCGCAGCGACAGCACACGGGCGCGCCATTGCTGCAGGGTCTCGGTCCAGGGCAGGGCATCCAGGCCGAGCTGACGCACCGCCTCGGTCAGGGCGCCGGCGGCCTGGGCGGGATCGACACGGCCGGCGGGGCGGCTGTCGAGCACGATGCGGTCGAAGCTGGATTGCCGGCGCGCGACCAAGGCGCGTTTGTCGGCGTCCCACTGCACCACGTCCTGCTGCACGAAACGCTCGGGCAGGCTGCGGCGCAGATACGCCTCGTCGACCGGAGCGGCGCGCAGCAGTAGGGCGTCCTTGGCCTCGTAACGCAGCTCGCTAGCGACCAGCCACGGTTCGCCGCGCAGGTCGCTGTGGTCGAACAGACGCGCGCTGCGGCCGTTGGCGAGCAGATAGCGCAACGGGTCGGTCGGGTGGCGTGCGGCGATGCGGTCGGGGAAGGCATGCGCGAGCAGGTCGCCCAGCGCGTGCGCCTCCACGCTGCTGGGTGGGGCAGTGTCGCAGCGTAGTCGGCGGCGCCATTGTTTGGCGGCACTGTCGATCGCGGCCAGGCCGCCGCGGTTGGCATCGGGCGCGTTGCGGCCCTGGCGAAATGCCGCCAACGCGCGCCAGCGTGCGGCCAATCCATCGCCGCCCTGCCGCAGCGGGTCGCGCGCTTCCAGCAACGCGGCCAGGTCGCAGGCCAATGCCAGGCGCGATGCAGCGCCGGCCTGCGCCAGCATCGCGGCCAGACGCGGATGCGTGCCCAGCGCCAGCATGCGGCGGCCCAGCGCGGTGATGCCGCCGCTGTCGCTGAGCGCGCCCAGCCGTTGCAGCAATTCGCGCGCGGCCGCCAGCGCGCCAGTGGGCGGGGTATCGACAAAGCGCAGCGCATCGCTGCCCCAGGCAGCCAGTTCCAGTGCCAGGCCGGCCAGTTCCACCTGGGTGATTTCGGCGCGCCGTTGCGGCTCCAGGCGCTGCGATTGCGGCCACAGCCGGTACGCCCAGCCGCTGGCCACGCGTCCGGCACGGCCGGCGCGCTGGTCGGCCGACGCCTGCGAAATGGTGGCTACATCCAGCCGCGAAAAGCCGCTGTTGGGGTCGTAGTGCGGCTCGCGCGCCTGGCCGCTGTCGATCACCGCGCGCACGCCGGGCAAGGTCACCGAGGACTCTGCCACGTTGGTGGCCAGCACCACGCGGCGGCGGCCCTGCGCATCCGGCTGCAGCACCTGGCTTTGCGCGTCCACCGACAACTCGCCGTGCAGCGGCAATACCTGGATGGCCGGGTCCAGTGCGTCCTGCAAGGCGCCTTGCACGCGCGCGATCTCGCGTTGGCCGGGCAAAAACACCAGCACATCGCCGGGATGGGTGAGCAGGGCATGCTCCACTGCGCGCCGCGTCTGTGGTTCCAGCGCTTCGTCGCGGCGCGCGGGGAAATGTGCGATCTCCACCGGAAAACTGCGCCCGGCACTGCTCAGGCGCGGCGCATCCAGAAAGCCGGCCAGCCGCTCGCCATCCAACGTGGCCGACATCGCCACGATGCGCAGGTCCTCGCGCACCTGTGCCTGCACGTCCAGCGCCAACGCCAGGCCGAGGTCGCCGGCCAGATGGCGTTCGTGGAATTCGTCGAACAGCAGCGCGCCCACGCGTTCCAGCATCGGGTCATCCTGGATCATCCGGGTCAGGATGCCTTCGGTGACCACTTCGATCCGGGTGCGCGCAGAGGTCTTGTTTTCGAAGCGGATGCGGTAGCCCACCGTTTCGCCGACCGGCTCGCCCAACTGGCGCGCCATGAACAGCGCAGCGCTACGCGCGGCCACCCGGCGCGGTTCCAGCATCACGATGCTGCGGCCGGCCAGCCACGGCGCATCCAGTAACGCCAGCGGCACCTGGGTGGTCTTGCCGGCACCGGGCGGGGCTTCGAGCACCAGACGCGGGTGGGCGGCCAGGCTGTCGCGGATCTGCGGCAGCAGTGGGGCGATGGGGAATGCAGGTTCGGTCATGCGCGGCAAGGATACGGGCCTGCTCGCGCCGGTGCGATGGTCGGGGATCGAGGTGAAGCCTGTCAGGGAATGGCGTATGGCCTGTCGGCAACGCAACTGTGTGGGCTTGCCGCCAGCGCTTGCTGCCCAGCGACGTGCTGCGGACCAAGAGCCTGCGTGCACAAAGATGTGCGCCATTTAGCCGCTCCGGCAGCGTCCGCTCAGTTGCTGCGCGGCGGATCCGACGAGTGCAAATGCAGGAGGCTTGCATGCTTCAGAGTGCATGGCCGGCGTCGATAACCCGGTTGAACCCGTCATTGGATTGACCATGTCCACCCCGTCCCCGCGTTTTGTCAGTCTGCAAAGCAAGCTGCTGGGCGCCCTTGCGCTTGGTCTGTCGATCATCCTGTTATGCGCACTTGGCGGTCTGGGCTCTGCCTGGTTGAGTCTGTCCGGCAAGGTGCCGGTGGAAGTGGCGCAGGCCTCTGCCAGCGAAGAACTCACCCGCGATTTCCGCCTGCAGGTGCAGGAATGGAAGAACGTGCTGATCCGGGGCCGCGACCCTGCACAGCTCGAAAAACATCTGACTGCCTTCCGCGACAAGGGCAAGAGCGTGCAGGGCACGGTCACCTCACTGGCAGGCGCGCTGGCCGATCCGCAGGCGCGCACGTTGGCGCAGGACTTTGCCAAGGCGCATCTGGAACTGCAGGTCAGCTACGAAGCGGCGTTGGGCAAGTTTGCCGAGTCCGGTTACGACACCCAGGTGGGCGACCAGCTGGTCAAGGGCAAGGACCGCGCGCCCAGCCAGACGTTGGAGGCGTTGGTCGCGCGCAGCAAGGCGTTGGCCGATGCGGCCGTACTGGCAAGTTCGCAATCGGCGCAGCACATGCTGGTGTATTCGGCGCTGGCCACCATTGCTGCGGCGTTATGTCTGGTGGTGGTGTTGGGGTGGTGGATTCGTCGCTCGATCGTGCGGCCCATCGAAAACGTCGCGCGTGCGGCACGCCTAGTGGCGGCCGGCGATCTGTCCGCGCGCGCTGCGGTCAGCAATCGCGATGAAATCGGCCTGCTTGGCCAGGCGATGGGGCAGGTGGTCAACACGCTTACCGATGTCTCCAGCGCGCAGGCGGACATGGCGCAGCGCCACGAAGCCGGGCAGATGAGCTACCGCATGGACGCGCAGGCGTTTCCCGGCGCTTACGGCCGCATGGTCGATGACACCAACGGATTGATCGGCGCGCAGGTGGGCCTGATCGGCACCATGCTGCAGGTGATGCAGCATTACGCGGTGGGCGACATGTCGGTGGACATGCCGCGCCTGCCGGGCGAAAAGGCGCAGATTACCGATGCGATGGACACCACCAAGCGCAACCTGGCGGCCATCAATGGCGAAATTCGCGGCCTGGTGGACGCCGCTGCGGCCGGCGACTTTGCGACCCGCGGCAATGCCGATGCCTACAAGTTCGAATTCCGCGGCATGGTCGAGGGCCTCAATGGCCTGATGCAGAACGTGGACCAGAATCTGGGCGAGTTGTCGCAGCTGCTCAAGGCGATTGCCGATGGCGATCTGACCGCGCGCATGCGCGGTAACCAGCAGGGCGTGTTCGCGCGGATGCGCGACGATGCCAACGCCACCGTGCAACGCCTGACCGATATCGTTGGCGATATCACGCTGGCCGCGCAGACCATCCGCACCGCCTCGGCAGAAATTGCCGCCGGCAACAGCGATCTGGCGCAACGCACCGAACAACAGGCGGCGAATCTGGAAGAAACCGCCGCCTCGATGGAAGAACTCACCTCGACCGTGCGGCAGAACTCCGACACCGCGCAGCAGGCCAGCCGTGGTGCGCAGGCCGCTGCCGACATCGCCGGCCGTGGCGGCGAGATGGTCGCCAGCGTGGTCGATACCATGGGCGAGATCGAAGTGTCGTCGAAGAAGATCGCCGAGATCATCAGCGTCATCGACGGCATCGCGTTCCAGACCAATATCCTGGCGTTGAACGCGGCGGTGGAAGCCGCGCGCGCCGGCGAACAGGGCCGCGGCTTTGCGGTGGTGGCCTCCGAAGTGCGCGCGCTGGCACAGCGCTCGGCCGGTGCCGCCAAGGAGGTCAAGCAGTTGATCGATGCATCGGTGGAGAGCGTGGCGCGCGGGAGCGCGCGCGTGGATCAGGCCGGACGCACGATGCAGGACATCGTGCAATCGGTGCAGCAGGTGACCACGCTGATCGCCGAGATCTCTGCCGCCTCGCGCGAGCAATCGTCGGGCATCGAACAGGTGGCGCGCACCGTCAACGACATGGACGAAACCACCCAGCGCAATGCAGCGTTGGTGGAAGAAGCCTCGGCCGCCGCACGTGCGATGGAAGAACAGGCAGTGGAGCTGAGCGAAGCGGTGTCGGTGTTCCGCCTGGATGCACGCAAGCCGCGCTTGGTGGCGGCTGCGTAAGCGCGGCGCGCAGCCGCTGCGTCGCCGACAGGTGCGCGGTGGGTTTGCGGTGCCGGCAAGAAGGGCGACGTCTGCACGCCGGTTTCTGCGCGCCGCGCGTTGCCGCCTGACCACGGCTTGCTAGATGGTGTGGGTTGCATCATGGCGCGGCAGCGGCGATGGATCGCTGCAGCTGCGTCGCCTGTTTCAGCGGCCGGGCGACACGGGCGGTTCCACATCGCTCTGGTATTGCCTGCCGAAGCATTTTTCCAGGCGTTGATTGCGTTCGCGCTGGTTGCAGGGCTGGCGTAAGGCCCCGGTCATCGATAAAGCCGCGCGCGCCAAGCCGGAGCGGAAGGCCCAGGTCTGCTGCACTTCGCCACCATCCGGCGCCCAGGCCTGGTTGAAGCGCGTGGTGTCCACCGGCAAGGCATCCGGCGGCGTGAGCAGGCGCTGGCTGCGTGCGGCGATTACTGGCGTGGTGTCTTGCACCTGCAGGTTCAAGCCGGGCGTGCCGGTCGCGGCCGTGCCGGGAGTCAGGGGCGAGGGCGTCGCCAACGCGGGTCCGATAGGCTGTTGCGCAGTCGCGATGAGACGCGTGTTCGTGCGCGTCGGTGCCTTGGGGGCTGGTTGCCGCATCCGTACAGGCGGGGTGGGTGCTGGCGACGGGTCACGTGCGATGAACGTGAGGGTGATGCGCGTGGCGGTGATGTCGCGCTGCCGTGGCATGCGGTCAGGGGATAGGTGGATGAGCCAAACGGCAAACACCACGTGCAGCACGAACACAGCGAGCAATGCCGATGCCGACTCGTGCCAACGTGACTCGGCACGCAATCCTGGTGCACTCCCCATGCGTCACATCCGTGTGGTCACTTTTGAAGCGTAGTGATCGCGGTGTTGGGTTTGCGTTATCCACATGCGTCAGCTGTGCAAGCCGCGATGCCGCTGCGCTGCGGCACGCCCGTACGGATCGGGATCCGTCGGGCAGTGCGCCAGGCACGCTTAACCCGCTTCGCGCACCCGGGCGGTGAGGCCTTTGAGGAAGGCGCGCAGCAGTTGGTCGCCGCAAGGGCGGAAGTTCTTGTGGCCTGGCTGGCGGAACAGGGCCGACAGTTCAGGCTTGGACAGGGGGAAGCCGGCGCCAGCGAAGATGGCGTGCATGTCCACGTCCTTCAGTTCGAAGGCCACGCGCAGTTTTTTCAGCACCAGATTATTGCCGACGCGGGTTTCCAGCGGGCGGGCCGGCTGACTTTCATCGCGGCCGCGGAAGCGAAGCACCAGGCCATCGAGAAAGCGCGCCAGCATCGCATCGGTGCAGGGCTCGAAACCGGGCTCGTCTTCCTTCTTCAGCCAGGCCTGTACCTGCGGCTTGTCGAGCGCGAACTCGGGGTCGGCCAGGTGAGTGATTTCCACCACCTTGTCGTCGCTGAGGTCGAGCATGTAGCGGATGCTGCGCAGTACATCGTTGTGGATCATGACAATTCCGGGGCCCCGGCCTGTCGCCGGAAAGGCGTCATTCTACGGGGCCGGGGTGGAATGCGGCGTGTGTCGCGCCGATCCGTTACCGATCTGAAGCCGCCCGGAAGCGGCTGACAAGGCGTTGTGGGCAGCCGTCGTGAGCCGCTGTCGGGTGCATACGGCTGGTGCGTGGGAGTTGCAGGTTGAGCGGTAGGCGTCGGACCACGGTATCGACCGCGCCGGTCTTGCGGGCGAGCACAGTCGGTCTGAGCGCCACTCAGCTGCCGCGATACGTGGAATACCCGTACGGCGACAGCAGCAGCGGCACATGGTAATGGCCGTCGTCGGCAATGCCGAAGGCGATGGGCACCTGTTCCAGGAACGGAGGGTCGGCCAGTGCGGTGCCGGTGGCGCGCCAGTAGCCGGCCACGTCGAATTCCAGCCGGTAGCGGCCGGGTAGCAGGGTCAGGATAGCCAGCGCCGGGCAACGCCCGTCCTGGTCGGTGACCGCCTCCAGCTGCAATGTGTCGCCGGCGAACAGGCGCAGCGGCACCCCGGCAGCAGGGCGACCGGCGGCGGTATCCAGCACATGGGTGGACAGGGTGCTCATGCGACCGCCTGGGTCGGTTGCGGCCACTGGCCGACGAATTCGGGTTGGTCGTAGGCCAGATAGCTGTCGACCATGGCCTGGCGGTCGTCCAGGAACAGCTGGTCGGCCACCGCGCGGGCCAGCCGCGGCAGCGCAACCTTGAGCCCGGATAGCGCGGCGGCCGAGGGGCCGTGGTTGATCAGCGCCGAATAGTTGAAGGCGAACAGCCCGTGCAGCAGTGCGGCGTCGTCGGGCGTGCGTGGTAACAGTTCGAAGCCCGGCCCCAGATACGGGTGTGCATCGAGCACCGGGTTGGCCTGGCCCGGCGGTGCTTGGTAGCGGTCTGCCCAGCAGGCGATGCGCCCGGATAGCGCGGCCAGCTCCGGGCGCAGCTGTGGGTCGGTGACCAGGCCGGTGGCGACGGCCAGGAAATCGAAGCGGTGTTCGCCGTGCGGGGTACGCACCACCACCGCGCCATCGCGCTCGGCCATCTCCAGCCACGGCGCGCCCAGGTGCAGCGCAAAGCCTGGGTGCGCGCAAGCGCGCTGGAAGGTGTCATTGGTGGGCGGTTGGTTGTGTGCGAAGAAGCTGGCCATCATCCGGTACTTGTCCGCATCGGGCAGCGTCAGAAACCGCGGAATGATGCCGGCCTGCTCCATGTGGCGGAACGGGTTGATGCGCGGCAATTCACTGCGGCGCACGAACACTTCGGCCGTGGCGACGCCTTGGTCCAGCGCAAAACAGGCGTTGTCGAATGCGGAGGCGCCGCCGCCGAGAATGCCCACGCGCTTGCCGGCAAGCGCGGCGAAGTCGATATGGCTGGAGGTGTGTGCGTAGCGGTGGCTGGGCAGGGCACGGCCGATCCAGTCCGGCACCACCCACTGCCCGCCGCCCTGGATGCCGGTGGCCAGGATCAGCTTGCGCGTCAGCAGCGGCGCTCCCATCGACAGATGCAGCCGGTGGATGCCGGGCGCGACCTCGGGTTCGACGCGTGCCAGCTGCGTGGCGTTGCGCACCGGCAGCCGCAGCGCCGCGCGGTACCAGCGCAGGTAGTCCATCCAGCGGGCGCGCGGAATCTTGTCCAGCGTGTCCCAGGCCGCGCTGCCGTGTTGCGCTTCCCACCAGGCGCGGAAGGTCAGCGAGGGCACGCCCAGGTCGATCGAGGTGATCTGCTTGGGCGTGCGCAGTGTCTGCATCCGTGCGTAGGTGACCCAGGGGCCTTCCTGGCCTGCGGGGTTTTCGTCGATGACCAGCACGTTGTGCACGCGCTCGCGTTGCAGTGCGAACGCCGCGCCCAGCCCGCTCTGGCCGGCGCCCACAATCACCACGTCGTAGACATGCCCGGCCGGATGTACGCGCGGTTGCACCCAGGCATCGCCGCCATGGGCCAGACGTTGTAGGTCGCGGGCGAGCTCGCGTTCGAGTTGGGCCAGGCTCATGGCAGTGCCTCCAGGCGCAAGTGGACGATCTTGCCGATCTCGGCGAGGGCGGTGGCGATCTCGGCGTCGCGCGAGGCATCCATGCGCTGCTCCAGCGCGGCCAAAATGCCGGCCTTGTCGTGCAGCCGCACGCAGATCACGAACGGGAAACCGAAGCGCTGGCGATAGGCCTGATTGAGCGCATGGAAGCGGGTGAATTCGTCCTCACTCAACCGATCAAGACCGGCCGAGGCCTGCTCGGCCGCCGAGGCGGCGGTGAGCGTGCGGTCGATGGCCGCCTTGCCGGCCAGCTCCGGATGCGCGCAAATCAACGCGACCTGATCTTGCGGCGATGCATCGAACACCACCTGCATCAAGCCGTGATACACGTCCTCGAACGGGCGGCGACGCACGGCGCGCTCCACCACCCACGGCGAATGTTCGAACACCTCGCGATAGCGCGCCACGAAGGCAGCCTCGTCCAGCACACGGTCGTTGGTCACGCTCATGCGTGAGTCCCTTGCAGCGACACGTGCGCGGCCACCACTTTCCAGCCATCGGCAAAACGTACCCAACTCTGACTCTGGCGGCCGCGCGCGCTGCTGCCTTCGCGGACGAATTCCGCATGGGCGGTTGCGCAGTCCTGGCCATAGCTGTGCACTTCTACATGCGCAAGCTGGCGTTGTGGCGAGCCGCCGCGGCCGATGCGAAACGCGCGGATCGCGTCGATGCCGTACAGCACTTCGCCCACGCCGTAACGCACGGTGCTGGGCGCTGCATGAAACAGCGCATCCATCGCGGCAATGTCATCGCGCATCAATGCGCTTTCGTAAGCGTGGAAGGCGGCAGTCACCTGCGCGATCACCTCGGGCAGATCGATGTCGGCAGTGACAATGCTCATGCCGGATGCACCTGCAACCAGTGGCGCGCGATATCGATGCGTCGCGCCACCCACGCATCGCCGCTGGCCAGCACGTGATCGACAAAGCGCGCCAGTGCGGCCGCGCGTGCGGGCTTGCCGACGATGCGCCCGTGCAGGCCGATCGAGAGCATGCGCCCGCCTTCGCTGCGCAACTGCTCGAAGCTGTCGCGCAGATAGCGAAAGAACGGTTCGCCATCGGCAAACCCGTTGTAGGCGACGAACTTCATGTCGTTGGCGTCCAGCGTGTACGCCACGATCAACTGCGCGCGGCCGTGGCGGGTGTCGTAATACGGCACATCGTCGGCATAGCTGTCGGCGTCGTAGACAAAGCCGCCTTCTTCGGCAACCAGGCGTGCGGTGTTGGGGCTGGTGCGGCCCTGGTACCAGCCCAGCGGGCGGCTGCCGGTGACGCGGGTGTGCACCGCGATGGCCTGCGCGATATGCGCGCGCTCGGTGGCTTCGTCGATGTGTTGGTAGTCGATCCAGCGCAGCCCGTGGCTGGCGATTTCCCAGTCGGCAGCCTGCATCGCGGCCACTGCGTCGGGATTGGCGGCCAGTGCGTTCGCCACGCCGAACACGGTCACCGGCACCGCGCGCGCAGTGAACAGCCGATGCAGCCGCCAGAACCCGGCGCGGCTGCCGTACTCGTACAGGCTTTCCATGGCCATGGCGCGTGCGCCGGTTTGGGCGTGTGCGCCGACCATTTCCGACAGAAATGCTTCGGATGCCGCATCGCCGTTGAGCACGCAATTTTCTGCGCCTTCTTCGTAATTGATGACGAACTGCACGGCGATGCGCGCGCCACCCGGCCACTGCGCAGCCGGCGGGGTGGCGCCGTAGCCGACCATGTCGCGCGCCGCGCTCATGCAGCCGGCTCCGCATGCCAGGCCGCCAGGGCGGCTTCCACCGCCAGGCCCGGCGTGCAGGTGTAGCCTTCGGCACGCAGCACCGCTTCCAGCGCGGCCAGGGTGAGCAGCACCTTGTGCTTCATCGCGTTGTAGCCCATCGCGCCGATGCGCCAGATCTTGCCTTGTAGCGGGCCGAAGGCGGTGCCGATCTCGATCTCGAAATCCTCGCGCATGCGCCGACGCACCGCGTCGTTGTCGATACCCGCCGGGATCACCACGCCGGTGACGTTGGTCATGCGATGCGCCGCGTCGCCGAACACCTCCAGCCCCATCGCGGTGATGCCGGCGCTCACCGCACGGCTGGCGGCGGTGTGGCGCGCGAACCGTGCGTGCAGGCCTTCCTGCAGCGCGACACGTGCGCATTCGCGTGCGCCGTACAGCATGGTGGTGGCTTCGGTGTGGTGGTTGAGGCGCTTGTCCGACCAGTAATCCATGATCATCGCCAGGTCGAAATAGTTCGACGCGATGCGTGGCCCGGTGCCGTTGACGATGTCGTTGCGCACGATGCCGCGTTCGACATGCCGGCGCGCAAAGATCGCCTCGGCCGCGCGCTCGGACACGGTGATTGGTGCCGAGCCGGACGGACCGCCCAGGCATTTCTGCAGGCCGGCGGTCACCACGTCCACGTCCCAGCGGTCGCTGGCGATCTCCATGCCGCCGATGGTGGCGGTGGCATCCACGTAACTCAGCGCGCCGGCCGCGCGGCACAGTGCGCCCAGGCCATCGAGCGGCTGCGCCATGGTGGTGGAGGTGTCGCCGTGCACGGTGGCTACCAGTTTGGGTGCCACCCGTTCGATCGCCTCGGCAATGGCGGCCAGCGGCACCACCTCGCCCCACGGTGCATCCACGCTGTGCACGTCGGCGCCCAGGCGCTGCAGGATTTCGGTAAGCAGCAAGCCGAAGCGGCCGAAGTTGATCACCAACACGCGGTCGCCCGGTTGCACCAGCGATACCAGCGCCGCTTCGATGCCGGCACGCGCGGTGCCGTCGACCAGAAACGTCCAGCGATTTTCGGTGCCGAACAAGGGCCGGTATAGCGCCATCACCTCGTTCATGTAGGTGGTCATTTCCGGGTCGAACTGGCCCAGCAGATCGGCCGCCATCGCGCGCAGCACGCGCGGATGCGCATTGACCGGGCCGGGGCCCATCAACAGGCGTTGTGGTGGGTCGAGTTCGCCAAAGGTATGCAGGTGGCGCAGATCAGGTGACAAGGGGGTCTCCCAGGTGTTCGATGAAATGGCGCATGACCGCCAGGGCGACCTCGGCATCGGCCGGGTCGACGTGTTCGTCCGGATGATGGCTGATGCCGCCGGCGCAGCGCACGAACAGCATCGCGGTTGGGCAGAGTGCGGCCATCGTCATCGCATCGTGGCCGGCACCGGAGACCAACCGCCGCGGGGCGATACCTTGCGCGGCGACGGCGTGGTCGAGCCGGGTCATCAGCGTCGGTGCGCATGGGCTGGCGGCGAGGGTTTGCAGCGGGGTGATGGCAATGGCGATACCGCGCGCTGCACCGATGCGTGCCAGTGCCTGTTCGATGGCGCGCACTGCGGCATCGCGGGTGGCGTCGTCGCCGGCGCGCACGTCCAGCGTGCAATCCACGCGACCGGGCACCACGTTGACGGCGCCGGGTGCGAGCTGCAGCTTGCCGACGGTGGCGACCAGATCGTTGCTGCCATCGCGTGCGATGCGTTCGATCGCCAGCAGCGCCTCGGCCGCAGCGCTCAGGGCATCGCGACGCAGCACCATCGTGGTGGTGCCGGCATGCCCGGCTCTGCCGTCAAAGCGCAGCGCGAAGCGGCGTTGCGCGGCGATCGCGGTGACGATGCCCACCGGCAGGCCGTCGGCTTCGAGCACCGGGCCTTGTTCGATATGGGTTTCCAGATACGCCAGCACGCTGCCCGGCGTGCGTGCGGCGTGCTGGATGTGCGCGATATCCAGGTCCCAGTCTGCCAATGCGGTGGCGACGTCGATGCCGGCGGCGTCGGTCACCGCCAACGTGGTCGGGTCGAGCGTGCCGGCCACCGCACGGCTGCAGAACATCGAGGCCGGAAAGCGCGAGCCTTCTTCGTCGCCGAACGCGATCACTTCGATGGCGAATGGCAAGCGGCGCGCTTGCGCGTGCAGTGCGGCGACGCATTCGATGCCGAGCAGGATGCCGAGCGGGCCGTCGTAGCGGCCGGCATCGCGCACGCTGTCCAGGTGGCTGCCGATCAGCAGCGCCGGTGCGTCGGCCTGCGTGCCGTCGTAGCGGCCGATCAGGTTTGCCGCCGCGTCCAGGCGCACCTGCATGCCGGCCTGGCGCATCCACGTGCTCACCTGCGCGATGGCAGCGCGGTGCGCCGGGCTGAGCCAGGCGCGGAACAGTCCCTCGGGTGTGTCGCTGTAGGGCGCGACGCCCAATGCATCGCAACGCGCCACCGCACGTGCGCCGGAGCCGCTGTCCGGTGAGAGGCGCTGGGTGCTCAGCATAGGGCGTGATGCGGGTGAGCCGATCCACAGGCGCTGCGCGGACCGCGATGCGATAGCGACTGATGCATGGAGCCTCCGCAGGCGGTGGGGAAGGGCGAGGCATCGCCGGGCGATGGCGTGCCCGGACGATGGCGTGGCGACAGGCGCTTACCGAGCGGGCAGCGCCTTGAGATCGACTATACGAACCACCCCCGTCACCCCAAAGCGGTTTTTTTAGGGTCACGCGTTGCAAAAAATGCGACAGGCGCCGTGGCCATGCGTCCCCTCTCCTATCGGGAGAAGGGGCCCGAAGGGCGGATGAGGCGGCGTCGCAGAGCGCTGTCAGTCCCTGCAAAGACAAACGCCTCGCCATGCGCCTATAGAAGCGAGGCACCGCCTGCTTCGCCAAGCCCTCCCTCCCCAACCCCGGCTCCACGCCCCGGCCCACGCTTGCGGCGCGGGCGCACCAATGCACGCACGCCAGTGGCGCGCACGCCGTGCCTTGGAGCCCCGCAGGAGAGTGGCGATAACTGTGCCGCCTCCAATCCAAACGGCTGCTACAGTCGGCGCATTCCATGAAAGAGATTCACCAATGGCGCGCGACAATTTCAAGGATTTGTTGGCGCTGATCGCCATCGTCCGCGAAGGCAGCTTCACCCGGGCCGCGGCCACGCTGGGCGTCTCGCAGTCGGCGTTGAGCCATACCATCCGCGGGCTCGAAGCCACGCTGGGCTTGCGCCTGCTGACGCGCACCACCCGCAGCGTGGCGCCCACCGAGGCGGGCGAGCGTCTGATTCAGACGGTGGCGCCGCGATTTACGGAGATCGAAGACGCGCTGTCGGCGCTGAGCGAAATGCGCGATACCCCTGCAGGCAACGTGCGCATCACCGCCACCGACTATGCCGCGCGCGCGATCCTGTGGCCCAAACTGTCCAAGCTGCTGCAGCAATACCCCGACATCAACGTCGAGATAGTCATCGATAATGGACTGACCGACATCGTTGCCGATCGCTACGATTTGGGCGTGCGTCTGGGCGACCAGGTCGAAAAGGACATGATCGCCGCGCGCATCGCGCCCGACATGCGCATGGCGCTTGTTGCATCGCCGTCGTACCTGGCGCGCCGGCCGCTGCCGAAAACGCCGCAGGACCTCACCGCCCATCGCTGCATCAACCTGCGTATGAAAACCGCCGGTGGCATCTATGCCTGGGAGCTGGAGAAGGACGGCCGCGAAGTCATCGTGCGCGTGCAGGGCCAGCTGACCTTCAACGGCACCTATGAAGCGGTGGACGCGGCCGTCGATGGTTTCGGCATCGCGTTCGTGCAGGAGGATCTTGCCCGCGCACATATCAAGGCCGGACGCCTGCGCTGGATCATGAAGGATTGGTCGCCCACCTGGCCGGGCCTGCATGCGTTCTATCCCAGCCGCCGCCACTCGTCGCCAGCGTTCAATCTGGTGCTGGATGCATTGCGTTACAAAGGCTGATGCGCGCGTGTGATGGCGGAGCATTCGGTGCAGGCGTGCGACGCGTTGCATGGATCTGCAGAGATCGGCGAAGCGTTGTTGATGTGAGTCGAACGGCGGCACCGTGAGCCAGGTCGCTGAACTTGAAAACAGGCGCCGCAGCCGCGCAGCTGTAGCAAAGATGGCGTCTGGATCTAGGCTGCACCAGCATTGCATTCGATCTCCCGGTCTGTGCGTGTATGGACGCACCGTCGATCTCCCGTGCATCGCGCGCTTCACCACGATCATCCGCAGACCACGCTCATGAGTGCACCTCATAAGCTCGTGCGGCGCAGGTGTCTTACTCCGCGCACGCGGACCACGTAACCTGCGCAACCTCCAGACACGCGTACGCCGGCGCCGCGATCATGCGCTGCATCACGTTTGTCGTGCGGCCGAAGCAAGTGCGGGCTGGTGCAGTCCATCGCCGCCCGTAGCGCATCCATCCCGAACAACACAGTCGCTTGCGCGCCGTAGCGCACCCATGTGCGTGTGTCCTGTCTCTTACCTAAGGCTTCCCCATGCCAGCCAACACCTTGACCACCGATACAGCCCAGCCCGATGCCGTTGTCGCGACCCGTCAGACCTGGAGCGCGGTCGGCTCGATGTCGCTGTGCGTTGCGCTGTTGATCGCATCGGAATTCATGCCGGTGAGCCTGCTGACGCCGATTGCTGCGGACCTGCACGCAAGCGCCGGCATGGCCGGGCAGGCGATCTCCATCTCCGGCCTGTTTGCGGTGATCGCCAGCCTGCTGATCGCGCCGCTGTCGTCGCGTTTGAACCGGCGCCATGTATTGCTGGGCCTGAGCGCGGTGATGTTGCTGTCGTTGTTGTTGATTGCCAGCGCACACAGCTTTGGCATGTTGATGGTCGCGCGTGCCTTGCTCGGCATCACCATCGGTGGGTTCTGGGCGCTGTCCACCGCCACGGTGATGCGCATCATGCCCGAGCATGCCGTGCCCAAGGCATTGGGCATCGTGTTTATCGGCAATGCCGTCGCGACTGCCTTTGCCGCACCGCTGGGCAGTTATCTCGGTGCCATCATCGGCTGGCGTGGTGTGTTCTGGGGCATGGTGCCGTTGGTGGTGCTGGCCATCGCCTGGCAATGGCGCAGCCTGCCGTCGATGCCGGCGCAAGGTGCCAGTTCGCTGCGCGATATCGCCCGCTTGTTGAAGCGCCGCTACGTCGCTCGCGCAATGCTCGCGGTGATGCTTGGCTTTGCTGGCGCATTCTCTGCATTCACCTACTTCCGCCCGTTCCTGGAAACCGTCGCGCAGGTCGATGTGTCGCAGCTGTCGTTGTTGCTGCTTGGCCTGGGTCTTGCCGGCTTCGTTGGCACCTACGCGGCCACCGCGCTGGTCGCCAAGCGGCTGTTCGGCTTGCTCAGCGTGTTGCCGGCCGCACTGGGCGTCGTCACGCTTGGCATGTTGCTGGGCGGCCACGTGCTGTGGGCGGTGGCGGTGGCAATGATCGCCTGGGGCACGCTCAACGCGGCAATTCCGGTGGCGTGGTCCACCTGGCTGAGCCGCTGCATCAAGGATGCGCCGGAAAGCGGCGGCGGCTTGATGGTGGCTGCGATCCAGTTGTCCATCATGCTCGGTGGCGCGCTGGGCGGTGTGTTGCTGGATCACCTGTCGATCGGCGCCACATTCATTGGGGCAAGCGTATTGCTGCTGGCCTCCTCGCTGGTGGCGAGCAACGGCGCGCGGCTACAGCCGTGATGCCAGCGCTCTCGCCGGCACGGACGCAGCAACACGCAAAGCGCGTTGCCTTGAGCGCCGCGTCAGCTGAGCTTCGCGCGGCGCGTACCCCAGGGCTGGAATCAGCCCATGCCGAATTGCTTGTGCAGTACCTTGTCCAGCAACGCGCGTGGCAAAAATCGCCGGGCGAATGCGCCTTGCCGTGCCGACTTACCCGAGGGATAGCGCAGCTTGGGGTGCTGGTCGCGGGCCGCCCGCACGATGGTCTCGGCCACGCTGTCGGCGCTGTCGGCAACCGCCATCGCCGTGTCGTAGGCGCGCTGGTAGCTGGCGCGTAGCGCATCGTAGGCTGGCAGCAGGCGGTCCGCCGTTGCGGTGCCCGACTCGAAACCGGTCTTGGTGGCGCCCGGCTCGATGACCGCCACGCGAATACCGAAGCCGCGCACTTCATGATCGAGCGATTCGGAATAGCCTTCCAGCGCGTGCTTGGTGGCCGAGTAGTACGCACTGAAGGGTGCCGGCAGCAAGCCCAGACCCGAGCCCACGTTGAGGATGCGCCCGCTGCGTTGCGCACGCATGATCGGCAGCACCGCATTGGTCACCCGCACCACGCCATGCACGTTGGTGTCGAACAGCGCACGCACCTGCTCGATCGAGCTTTCCTCGGCGGCCCCGGTGATGCCGATGCCGGCGTTGTTGACCAACAGGTCGATGCGTCCTTCGCGCGTCTGTAGCGTTGCGATGGCGGCCTGCACCGACGCATCGTCGGTGACGTCCAGCGCCAGCAACGGAAAGCCGCGCTGCCCTGCATCGGCGCCGCGGCGGCTGGTGCCATAGACGGTGTAGCCGGCAGCGGCCAGTTGCGTGGCCGCGGCAAGGCCGATACCTGAAGAAGCGCCGGTGACCAGCGCCACGGGATGCTTGGATGTCATGGAATGTTCTCGATGGTCACGGCGAAGAAGGAGCGCGTTGCCACACGTGGAGTGTGCGGTAACGCGTGGCTGTGTTGCTGTGCGGCCGGCTGACGCGCGGCGTGCAGGGCTGTTGTGGCCTCACCCGCGCAGCCGCGTTGTGGATTGCGCTTAGGTGCTGGTGTGATACCGCTCGGCCGCATGCGCCTGGCGCAGGTCCGACAGCAGGCCCTGGCGGGCGCCGTCCAGTGCGTCCCAGCGTTCGGCCACGTGCAGCGGCGGGATGGTGATCAGCTCGCGGCGGTCGAAACCGACCAGCGCCGCATCGACCAACTCCTCCACGTCCATGACCTCGGGCAATGCATTGACGTCCATCCCGGCGCGCTCCCAGATCTCGGTGCGGGTGGCGGCCGGCAGCACGGCCTGCACGTAGACGCCCTTGGGCGAGAGTTCCACGTGCAGGCCCTGCGACAGGAACTGCACGTAGGCCTTGGTCGCGCCATAGACGGTGGCGGCGAACTCCGGCGCCAGCCCGACTACCGAGCCGAGGTTGACGATGGCGCCGCGACCGGCAGCGGCAAGGCGCGCGGCCACCGCCGCCGCGAGGCGGGTCGGTGCGGTGGTGTTAAGCGCGACCAGGCGCTCGATGCTGGCGGCATCCTGGTCCAGAAACCCACCGGACTGCGCAATGCCGGCGTTGTTGATCAGGATCTCGATCTGGCTGTCGTCGCGCAGGCGCGCCTCGACCGCCTCCAACTCAGAGTGGCTGGTCAGGTCTGCCTGCAAGACGTCGACCGTGACGCCGTGGGCGTCGCGCAAACGGGCGGCCAATGCCTCCAGGCGCTGCTTGTCGCGCGCCACCAGCACCAGCGCATGGCCGCGCTGCGCAAAGCGCTGGGCATAGACGGCGCCAATGCCACTGGAAGCGCCGGTGATCAGAACAGTGGGACGCATGGTCATGACAGGTCTTCGAGTTGAGATGGAATTTATGATGATTATCATCATCTAAAAAAGCAAGCGTTTGCTGATGCTCGATGTCGGGTCCTGCCAAGGACTGGTTGGATGGGCGCCGCGCGTGCCCGGGCAATCGGCCGGGCAGGGTGTTGTTGGGTAGGCGCGGTGGAACCCCGTGCAGCGCTGTCGTCAGACTGGCGTTGCATCGACAATCCGAACGGCTGCCTGGGGACTTGCGAAGTCCGCTGCGTCAACGTGACCGGTGACGGGCGCTGTTTAACGCCGTGGCGAACGCATCTTGCGTGCGCATGCATCGCCGGGCATCGGCTGTCTCGGCAATGCATCCGCGGCCAGCTAGGCCAGCATTGTTGGGCCGTGATTCCGGTGCACTCATCGAGCAGGCGCAATGCAGCAATCCCGTCGACGTGGTCTGACTGGCTAGCCGCTGCATGAGGGGACAACCCGGAAGCAGTGACGGCGAAACGTCTAGCTCAGCGATGCAGCAGAAATCAGATCCTGCCGCAGGGCATCCACGCAGTCATCGACAAACGTGCGCACCTTGGATGAGCCCCGACGGCCTTCCACGTAGACCACATGCACCGGTTCCGGTGCGATCTCGAACGTCTCGAGGATGCACGTAAGTGTGCCGTTCTGGAGGTGTTCGCGGATCTGGTAAGACGGCACTTGCGTCAGTCCCCAGCCCTGTACCGCGGCGCCGATGGCGGCCTTGGACGAGGTCACGCTGAGGCGTGAGCCAACCTCGACCAGAGAGTCACGCCCATCGATGCGAAACGGCCACTTGGGTGCGCGCTCCGAAGATGCGACCGAGAGGGTGTGGTGCTGCGATAGATCGTCTGGATGCTGCGCAATGCCGTGTTCTGCCAGATAGCTTGGCGACGCGCAGACCATGCGACGCACGCTGCCCACCGGGATCGCGGTCAACGATGAATCGGGGAGTGCGCCGATGCGCACCGCGACGTCGATGCCCTCGTCCAGCAGTGGTAGCACGCGGTCGGCCAGAATGGCGCGTGCTGTGACCTTTGGGTAACGACTGAGAAAGCGCGTCAACACCGGCATGACATGCAACGCGCCGAACATCTGCGGAGCCGTCACCGTCAGCGATCCGCTGGGGAGTGCGTGCAACCCGGCTGCTGTATTTTCGACATCCTCCAGGTCGGCCAACAGGCGTCGGCAGTCGATGGCGTACTGCTGTCCAGCCTCGGTGAGCCGCATGGTGCGGGTGGTGCGTACCACCAACAGCACGCCGAGGCGTTTTTCCAGCTGCGCGATGGTGCGCGTCACCGTGGCGGTGGAAATGCCAAGGCGGCGTGCGACGCCGGCAAAGCTCGCTTGCTCTGCAAGTGCGGCAAACAGCGTCATTTCCTGGATGCGATCCACCGGTGCCTCACGCTTGGTTATCGCCACAGAGTAGCAGTGCGCCGCCGATGCACGGTGCAGGGCAGGGCGTGTGCAGGGAGCGCCGCAGCATTGCGAGCGCCGCAATGGTCAATTGATGGGCGCGGTGGTTCTGCTGCTGCGAAGCGAGGCCTAGCATGTCGATCACTTCATCCGATCGTCGACGTGCCATGACGCAGTCCGCTTCACCCATCACGCTCAATGCCGATCACGCGATCGAACTCGGCCGCCGCAAGATGCTTGTTTCGTGCATCGGAACGGCAGTCGCGCTGGGCGCCGGCAGCCTGCATGCAGGTGCGCTTTCCGGCAACACGCAGACCAATAAAGGAGCCGCTATGTCTCATGATCCAAGCATCAACGTGACCTACAAGACCCAGCGCGTCGGCGATGTCGAGGTGTTCTATCGCGAAGCCGGGCGCGCGGATGCGCCTGTGTTGCTGTTGCTGCATGGCTTCCCCAGCGCCAGCCACATGTTCCGCGATCTGATGCCGTTGCTGGCAAGCCGCTACCGGTTGATTGCACCGGACCTGCCGGGCTTCGGCAATACCAAGGCGCCGCCACGCGGGCAGTTCGATTACACCTTCGAACAGCTTTACAAGGTGATCGAGGGCTTTACCGAAGCGCTGGGACTAAGCCGTTACGCGCTGTATCTGTTCGATTACGGCGCGCCGGTCGGGTTTCGCCTGGCTGCGGCAAACCCGCACAAGGTGAGCGCCATCATCAGCCAGAACGGCAATGCGTACCTGGACGGCTTCAGCGACCAGTGGGGTGCGTGGCAAGCGTATTGGCGCGAGCCGACTGACGCCAATCGTGAAGCGTGCCGCGCCACCTTGTCGCCGCAGACCACGCGCGACTGGCAATACGGCACCGGTGCCGACCCGAGCAAGCTCTCGCCCGATGGCTACACGTTGGACATCGCGTACATGGCGCGCCCCGGTGCGGAAGACATCCAGCTGGATCTGATCCTGGATTACCGCAGCAATGTGGCGGCCTATCCGGCATTCCACGCGTATTTCCGCAAGCATCAGCCGCCGTTGCTGGCGGTGTGGGGCAAGCACGATCCGGCCTTTATTCCGGCGGGCGCGCAGGCGTATGCCAAGGATCTGCCGAAGGCCGAAATCCATCTGCTGGACACGGGGCACTTCGCGCTGGAAACGCATGCGCCGGAGATCGCGCAGTACATCGGTGAGTTCCTGCAGCGGACGCTCACGGCATCGGCGTAACCGGCGCGTTTGCACGCGTGCTGCGGACGCGGCGACAGGGCTGCGTGCGCACGCAGATGTAGGGCTGCAGGCGCGTGCTAGTTTGCTGCGATCATTGCCCAGAGAACGACCGAGATGCTCAGCGCGTACCGATGGAGCGGGTGGCTGGTGCTTGCCAGCCTGTTGCCGGTGTCTGCCTTTGCCGCCACGCCCGATGGCGGTTACCGGCAGCCGCCGGAGCCGCTCTTGAGCGTGTTGCGCGCGCCGCTCAATCCATCGCCGCGGCTGGATCCCACCGGCAAGACCCTGTTGCTGGTGCAGCGCACGCAGTATCCACCGATCGCGCGCGTGGCCGAGCCGTACCTGAAGCTGGCCGGCGTGCGGGTGGAGCCGCGCACGCATAGCCGTCACGACATGTCCAGCGGCTACGGCATTCGTTCCTGCCTGGAAGGCTTCAGCCTGGTCGACGTCGCCACTGGCAAGCAGACCGCGGTGACCCTGCCGGCCGGCGCCTGCCCGGCAGCGCCGGTGTGGTCGCCGGACGGGCGCCGCTTCGCCTTCAACAACACGGCCAACGATCGCGTCGAGCTCTGGGTGGGCGAGGTGGCCACCGGCAGCGTGCGCAAGATCGACGGTGTGCAACTCAACCCGGTGCTGGGTGGCGAAATCCAGTGGTTGGGCGGCAGCGACACCTTGCTGCTGAAGACGGTGCCGCACGACCTGGGCGCCGCGCCGCGCAAGGCGGCGGTGCCGCCGGGTCCGGAGGTCAAGGAAACCATCCAGGGCAAGGGCGAAAGCAGCACCTACGAGGCGCGCGACACGCTCTCCAGCCCAGAAGACGAGGCCTTGTTTAGCTACTACGCCACCTCCCAGCTGCTCACGGTGGATGCGGCCACCGGCAACCAGCGCAAGCTCGGTTCGCCTGCGGTCTACAGCAACGTGGATGGCGCGCCCGATGGCCGCCACGTGCTGGTGGAGCGGTTGAAGCAGCCGTATTCCTACGTCACCACTTATGCGCGCTTCGCCCACGAGGTGGCGGTGCTGGATCTGGCCAACGGCAGCGAGCGCAGGCTGGCCGATCTGCCGGTTGCCGACCGGGTGCCGGTGCAAGGGGTTGCGATCGGCCCGCGCGCCTATTCCTGGCGTGCCAATCAACCGGCCACGCTGGTCTGGGCGGAGGCGCTGGATGGAGGCGACTGGAAAACCAGCGTGCCCGCGCGCGACAAGCTGATGACGCTGGCTGCACCGTTCACCGCCAAGCCGCGTGAACTCACGCGCGTGCAGCAGCGCTATGCCGGCCTGTCGTGGTTTGCCGAAGGCGGCCGGGCGCTGTTGGACGAGTACGACGAAAACCGCCATTGGCGTCGCACCACGCTGCTGGATGCCGACCGCCCCGGTACTGCCGGGCGGGTGTTGTTCGACTTGTCCACCGACGACCTGTATGCCGATCCCGGCGTGCCGGAAACGCATCTGCTGGCCAACGGCCAGGCCGTACTGCGCGAAGAACAGGGTGCGTTGTTCCTGAGCGGGCAGGGCGCCTCACCGGCGGGCGACCGGCCGTTTCTGGATCGCTATGCACTGGCCAGTGGCAAGACCCAGCGACTGTTCCGCAGCGACGCCAGTGTGGACGAACTGTTCTTCGGCTTTGCCGGCGATGACGTGTCGCGCCTGCTGACCTGGCACCAGTCGCCGACCGACCCGCCCAACGTGTATCTGCGCACGTTGGGTCAGCCATTGCCGACGGCGGCGACGGGTGAGGCGATCCTTGCCTCCACTGCCACGCCGGTCACCCGTTTCCCGGATCCGACCCCGCTGGTGCGGCAGATCAAGAAGCGCCTGGTGACTTACAAGCGCAAGGATGGCGTGGAGCTGTCGTTCACCCTGTACACGCCGCCCGGCTATAAAGAAGGCACGCGCGTACCGGCGATCCTGTACGCCTACCCGCTCGACTATGCCGACCCCCCCAAGGCCGGCCAGGTCAGCGGCGCCAGCGAGCGCGACTTCACCCGCCTCAGCTACTACCAAGTGCTGCTGTTGGCCGGTTACGCGATCATCGACGATGCCGCCTTCCCCATCGTCGGCGACCCCAAGACCGCGTACGACACCTACCTGCAGCAGCTGGTGGACGACGCCACCGCAGCGGTGGACAAGGCAGTGGAGCTGGGTGTGGTCGACCGCCAGCGTATCGGCGTCACCGGGCATAGCCACGGCGCGCTGATGACGGCCAACCTGTTGGCACACACCGACCTGTTCCGCGCCGGTGCCGCCACCAGCGGCAGTTACAACAAGACGCTGACGCCATTCGGTTTCCAGAGCGAGCGACGCTCGTTCTGGGCCGCGCCGGAGATCTACGCGCAGGCATCGGCGTTCTTCCACGCCGACAAGATCAACGAGCCATTGTTGATCGTGCACGGCATGGACGACGCCAACCCCGGCACCGAAACCACCCAGGCACCGCGCTTGTTTCAGGCGATTCGCGGCAACGGCGGCACCGCACGGCTGGTACTGCTGCCGTTCGAACCGCACTGGTATACCGCACGCGAATCCACCGAAGACGTGGTCGCCGAGATGCTGGACTGGTTCGACCGTTACGTGAAAAATGCGCCGCCGCGTGATGCGGCTGGCAAGCCAGCGCGGTAAATCATGGGCCACTGGCGCTGGCTGGAACAGCGGCGGCAACGCACGCCGCTTTCGCCGTTGTGCAGCGCTGCAGCATGCCTGGAGATCCGTTCGAACAGTTTGATGTGAGGTGGCGAGCACCTCACACCAAAGCGGAGCGTGCTGGGCTTAGTCTGCCGACAGCGATCCCAACGTAAAGCCAGACACTGCATTGACCTTGCCGCGCCACAGCACGCCGCGGTTGCTGGGCAGCGGCTGGCCGCCGGGCGAGAAGCAACGTGACTCGATCAGGTGAATGAACTGCGGCGGCCTGCTGCTTTGCTGCGCATCGTCCTCGGTGTCGTAGATGCTGGCATGGCTGGCAAACGCGCGACGGATATCCTCTTTTTCCTCGGCATCGCCGGGATAGGCAGCGGAAAATTCCTGCGCAAACGCTTCGAAGTATTGCTTCCCGCTAACCAGCTGGCCGGAAACGATGATGCCTTCCACAAACAGCGTGATGCCGAACTGCACGTTCGAGGTGTTGACGGTTGCGACCAGCTTCTGCAGATACCAATCCAGGCTCTGGCCGTCGAACGCCAGCTTGACGTCTTCCAGACTCGGTTGATTGTCTTCTTGATCTGTCATGTGGCTCTCCTTGGTGGAAGGTTTGATGCGTCTGTCGAAATAAGCGTGGCGATGTCCCTACTCATCGCCCCGCATGCCCAAGAAAGCAAGTGCATCACTGTCCAGTGATTGGCGCAGTTGGGTCCGCTATGGTCGCCTTGGAGAGCATGCCCAGAGTCTATGACATGTTCACCTTGTCGGCCTGCTTCGGCCGGAATCTCGATCCTAAGCGCCAGCGCGTGCTGCTGCGTAGGCTTTCTGCTCGCGTGCGTGTTCGATTGGGGTGTCGGTCAACGTTTGTTGTTGAGCGCCGGGCAGTCGCGGCGCAGCTTGGCGGTCCGCAGCGGTGTGAGCGACGGCTCGGCATAGGCCTGGATGACCAAGGTTCTCTGCGGAACGTGCGCGGCTGGAGGTGGCTTGCTTCGACACGTGTCAGCCTTGATGGCATCGCGATGCCTGCCCGCCTCTTCATTGAGGAGCGCCGATACAATCACACCGCGTCGAGAGAACAGGCCAATCGTCGTGGCTCCCCGATAGGCGGTGGATTTCCAAAAAAACGCCATCGGCTGCGTGTCGCCCAGCCAGCACTGGAAGATGTAGAGCCACTTGCGAGGGTGGTTGCCGAGCGAAGAAGGGACATGCCATTGCAACGATTTGGCTCGGTTTCGATCAAGATTTACCTGTGTCGTCTAAACAGAAGCGCGCCGCCAATGAAGACTGTAGAAGCCTGCAACATGCTGGTCCAAGAGGGATATCTCTCTCCAGAGAAGTGGGAGGCGAATCTTGCGCAAGCTCAGCGGCTGCTTTCCGAAGCGCTGGTGGACGATTCAGACAACCCGCTTCTGCGCACCTGCCTGGGTGCAGTTCTTTGCGATCAAGGCCAACACACAGACGCCGCACTGCAATTGCGCCATGCGATAGCGCACGGCTCACAAGACAGAAATACCTTCTTCAATCTCGGGGTTGCACTGCTCAACTCCAGAAGCGGCAAGGACGCCATGACGTTCTTCGACAAGGCACGATCATGTCAGGCCTCGCCTCTGTCCTGGCAGGCGTACTTCGACCCTCAGGCGCACTGAAAGCATTAGGTTGATGTGCAGTCTTTGAGCTGCGGCCTGGGATGCGTCAGCCCGCATTTGATCTGTGTGGTCCCCAGGGTTGGAAAACGCGCCAGGTCTTGGCTTCCCTGATCTTGTCGGTCCGCTTGGATGACTCCAAGCCTCAACCCTCACCACCCAGCCACCGCGCCATCGGAGCGGGGGTCACTGGCGCCGCTGATCACGCCATCCACCTCGCGCACTAACGCGCCGGCATGGCCCATCACCGAGGTGTAGGCGGGTAATAGTTCCACTGCATGTCCGGCGTCGCGCAGTGCCTGTACCACGGCCGGATCGAAGCGGTCTTCCAGCTTCAGCGAGGTGCTGTCTTCGCCCCAGGTGCGGCCGAGCAGCCAGCGCGGTGCGGTGATGGCCTGTTGCAGCGGCATGCCGTAGCGGGCGTAGCGCGAGAACATCGCCGCCTGGGTTTGCGGTTGGCCTTCGCCGCCCATGGTGCCGTAGGTCATGACGCGGCCGTCGTCGAAGGTGGCCAGCGCGGGGTTGAGCGTGTGGAAGGGTTTGCGCCCTGGGGCGAGGGCGTTCCAGCCATCGGGTGCGAGACGAAAGCTGCAACCGCGGTTTTGCCAGGTGATGCCGGTGCGTGGCAGGACCAGGCCGGAGCCGAATTCGAAATAGGTGGACTGTATGCAGCTGACCGCGCGGCCGTGCGCGTCGATGGCGCCGAACCAGACAGTGTCGCCAGCCTGCGAGGGTTGCGGCCACGGCAACGCGGTGGTCATGTCGATGCGCGCGGCGAGTGCGTCGAGCGCGGCGCTATCGTCGAGCAGCGCCTGTGCGTCGAGCGACATCCATGACGGGTCGCCGATGTGCGCATCGCGAATCAGGAAGGCTTGTTTGGTGGCTTCGATCAGGCCGTGCAGATGCGCGTAGCTGTCCGGCTGGTCGGCATGCAGGCGATCGAACAAGGCCAGGATCAGCAGCGAGGCCAACCCTTGCGTGGGCGGTGCATGGTTGTACAAGCGCGCACCGGCGATGGCGACCGACAGCGGCACGCTGACGTCGGCGCTGTGTGCGGCCAGGTCGTTAGCCTGCAGCGGGCTGCCGAGCGTGTGCAGATCGGCGGCGATGTCGTCGGCCAGGGCGCCGCGGTAGAAGCTGTCCAGCCCATCGCTTGCCAGCCGCTGCAGGGTGCGCGCGAGTTGCGGCTGCTGCAGCACTGCGCCTTCGTGCAGGGGCGCGCCCCGTGGCTCGAAGATGCGCGCATACGCGCCGGGCAGGCAGCGCAGTGCATCGCCCTTGCTGGCGGCGACGTGTGCACCGCCGAGGGTGATGGGGACGCCTGCGTCGGCGTGATGGATGGCCTCTTGCAGAAGCTGCGGCAAGGACAGTGCGCCACCGGCCTGTTGCAGCGCCAGCGCCCAGCCGGAGACGGTGCCAGCCACGGTGTTGGCTGCACCCGGGCCGCGCCAGGGGATCTGCGTGTGGCCGCGATAGAAGTCCAGCGTGGCCGCCTGCGCGGCGCGGCCGCAGGCATCGATGGCGTGCACGCGGCCGTCGGGCTCATGGATCAGCCAGAAGCCATCGCCGCCGATCCCGGTCATGTGCGGATACACCACGGCCAGGCAGGCGGCGGTGGCGACGGCCGCTTCGATGGCGTTGCCGCCGGCGCGCAGGATGTCGCGCCCGGCTTGCGCGGCCAGATGGTGCGGGGCGACGACCATGCCGCGACGTGCGCGCAAGGTGTGCAGCATCAGGGTGTCTCCGGCGGCGCGCTGAAGGCGAGCAAGCCGTCGCGCTCGAGTTGTGCGGCGAGCGCGAACAGGCGGTCTTCGCGGCCAGGTGCGGCGATCAATTGCACCCCCAGCGGCAGGCGCCCTGGACGCGGCAACGGTGCGGCCAGCACCGGGCAGGCGGCCAGGCCGAGCGGTTGGGTGAAGATGCCGAGGTTGGCGCGCGCAGACACGGGCAGGCCATCGATCACGATGGTGTCCTGATCGATGCGCGGCGCAACGCAGGGCGTAGCCGGGGCGATCAGCACGTCCACGTCGTCCCACAGCTGTTGCATGGCTGCGCGAAACCAGTGTGCGAAGCGGTGTGCATCGGCCACCGCGCTGGCCGGCAGCTGCAGACCGGCGAACAGGCGGTCGCGCGTGGCCGGGTCGAATTGATCGCCATGCGTGGTGAGTGCTGCGCGATGGCGGTGACCGCCCTCGGCCGCGGTGAGCACGAAGGCGGCGGCGCGGGCGCGCTCTGCTTCCGGCAATTCGACCAGCGTGCTGCTGTTGCAGGCGGCCAGTAACGCGCCGATGCCGGCATCCAGCTCGGGATCGAGATTGCGTTGAAACCAGCCGCCAAGCCTGGCGATACGCAGGTTGGCGACGTTGCAACTGCGCAGCGCATGGCCGTGCATGACTTCGTACACGCGGCGCAGGTCGGCCACCGAGTTAGCGAACGGGCCGACCACATCCAGTGCATCGACGAACGGAAACACGCCCTCCAACGGCACGGCGCCATGGGTGGGGCGCAGGCCGTACACGCCGCACAGCGCGGCCGGCACGCGGATGGAACCGTTGGTGTCCGAGCCGAGTGCGAACGGCACCAGCCCGGCCGCCACTGCTGCCGCCGAGCCGCCGGACGAACCACCGGCCAGATGCCGGTGATCGTGCGGGTTGGCGGTGGTGCCGTAATGCGCGTTGACGGTGGCAAAGCCGTAGGCGAATTCGTCCATGTTGGCGGTGCCCACCAGCACCGCGCCGGCGTCGCACAGGCGTTGCACCACCGCCGCATCGCGGCTGGCGGGCGCGCACTGCGCGCGGACCACGGCGCCAGCGGTGGTGACCTGGCCGGCGACGTCGAACAGATCCTTGACCACGAACGGCACCCCGGCCAACGCACCACCATCGCTGCCGCCGGCCAGCGCGGCCTGCACGCGCGCAGCATCGGCAGCGGTGCGTGCGGGCAGCAGGCGGGTGATCGCGCATAGGCGGTCATTGGCCTGGTTGATGCGCGTGAGCGTCTGGGTGGCATGACGTGCTACCAGCGTGGGCTGGCTGCGGGTGGTGCTGACAATCGCTGCGATCTGGCCGCGCGGGATGGTGGTGTCCGGTGATGCGGGACGCGGGACGATGAAGTTGGCGAGTAGCTGCGCGTGGCCGCGCAGGACCTCGCTATTGCGATCGATGCCGGCCTGCCACTGCGCTGGGAGTTGCATGGGGTCACCTTGGGTTGCTGGGAGTGGTGCGGGTGTGTGCTGCGTTACTGGACCGCGGCGCCTGCGGCTGTGGGGCCAGGCGACGCTGCGGATGCGCGATCAAAGCACGATGCGGCGGGAAAGTGCGGCGATTTTGTCTCAGCGTGTTGCGCTCTGGACGCTAGCCCCTTTCTGCGGGTGATGCGTTAGGTGAGGGTGCCCGATAGGTTGGGGATGCGTGGGGCACTGGTAGCGCGCAAGTGGGTCATTGCGCTTGGGTCGGGAAAAGGACGGTACTGCGGCGACGATGGAGCGGACCTCGCATGCGTAGGAGCGTGCCTGCGCGCGATGACGCTGTATCGATGAAGTCCATCGCGTGCAGACGCGCTCGCATGTTGCGTGTTTCATAAGCATGGTCTCGGCCCTAGTTGCGTTGCGCCAGCAACGTGCGCTCGTACTGCGCCAGGTCGGCTTCCAGCTGCCATTGCAAGCGTGCCTTCTCGCTGGCCTTGCGGAACTCGGCGCAGGCCGCATCGTCGGTTTCGCGCTGCATCGCTGCGGCACAGGCCGGCACGGCGGCGCCTTCGGCGGTCCACAGGCTGGCGCCGGGCAGAAAGCTATAACTCAGGCCGTTGCGTGCCAAATGTTTAAGAGTCGGGTAGTCGATGCCTTGCTCCTGCATGGCACGCTGATATTCGTGGGTCATGTCCGCACGCGAAACGCCGGCATCGTCGGTGGACAGCACCACCGGAACACCGGCGCGCAGATACATCGCCAGCGGGTGCGCAGCGCCTTTGACGCCCAGAATCACATCGTTGCTGGTGAGGTTGATCTCCACCGCAACCTGTTGGCTGCGCATCTGTTGCAGTAGCCCATTGGCATCGTCTTCGTAGGGCAGATCCACCCCATGGCCGATGCGCCGCGCACCGGCGTCCACGGCCTGGCGGATATGCGAGCGCAGTTGCGCTGGCGGCACCAACCCCAGCGTCAGCTCACCGGCATGCAAGGACAGCGGCACCCCCGGATAGCGCGTAGCGAAGAAGCGGAACATCGCCATATGCCGGGTGTAATCGGCCAATGCCACCGGGTGGTCCTCGGGCGCGACGATATTCACCGCCACCGCGCGACTGCCACCAGCGGCGATCAGGGCATGCGCCAGCGCCATCTGCCCGAACACCATCGGTTGCGGCAGCACGCGCAGCACATAGGGTACGTAGCGATAGCTCACCTGGCAGCCGGGGCGTGCATCGGCCTGGTCACAGCGCAGGACGCGGCGTACCTGCGTGTCGCTGGCCGCCAGCTCGCGTTGCGCGGCCTGTACCAGCGGCGGCAAGGCGTCCTGCAGGGCGCGCAGGTTTGCGGCATCGTCATCACCATTCCACGGCAGCGACTGCATGCGCTGCGCTGCCTGATCCATCTGTGGCGGGTTGGCGATGATCTCCACATACGGCACGTTGTCGCGTGCGGCCTGGTCGAGCACCGCAGCCACGGTATCTGCTACACGCGCACGCACTACCGCGTCGAACTTGCCGAAGGTGCTGAAGAACTGGTCATGCCCGCTGGGCTGGGCAGCATCGGGGAGAAACTTGCGCATCGACAATGCATCGACCACCCGTCCGTACAGCGCCGCATTGCGCGCGGCCAGACCGCGTGCGGGCTCCTGCCCCTGACCGCACGGCGCAGCGCGCAGGCTCAGGTCGTCCAACTGCACGCAGGCACCGTCTTCGCTGGCCCACTGCAGATAGTCCTCGGCATACATCGAACCGGAGAGATGATTGTGCAGGTCGCCGCCCTTGGGCATGGCCTGCAGCCACGCGCGTAATTGCGCAGGTTGCGCGGCCGCGTCGTGGAACAACTGCGCCACCTGCTGCTCGCGGTGTTGCGCGGGCGCTTGCGCAGGACGTGCGAGCGTCATGCCTGGTAACAAGGTGCACAAGGCAAGGATCAGACAGCGATAACGATGTGGCATGCGGTGAACTCTGGGAAAGAGGCGGCAATGCTGTGGCGCTGCCGGTTGCGATGCAGCTTGCCGCGCGACGCTGCGCGTGGCCAGTGGGGTGTAAATTGAAATAGCTGCGGCGATCCGCTCATTCCAACGCATAGCGCAGCACGAACAGGCCGGCAATCGCCCAGGTGGCCGGATGCACCGCGCGCCAGCGGCCGCTACCCAGCTTGAGTGCTGCGTAGGTGATGAAGCCGAAGGCCAGGCCGGTGGCGATGGAGTAGGTGAGCGGCATCGCCAGCATGCAGATCGCGGCCGGTAGTGCGTCGCCGACATCGTCCCACTGGATCTGCGTGCACTCGCGCAGCATCACCGACGCCAGGTAGATCAGCGCCGGTGCGGTGGCATACGCCGGCACCATCGCCGCCAATGGCGAGAACAACAGCGCCAGCAGAAACAGCGCTGCCACCACCAGCGCGGTGAGGCCGGTGCGCCCGCCTGCCTGCACGCCGGCAGCGCTTTCCACATAGGCGGTGGTGCTGGAGGTGCCAAGCAGCGAGCCGGCCAGGATGGCGGTGCTGTCGGCGAGCAGGGCGCGGTCGAACTGGCGACGGTGCGCCGGGGTACGCAACAGGCCGGCGCGCTGTGCCACGCCCATCAAGGTGCCGGTGGCATCGAACATCTCCACCAGCACGAACACCAGCACCACGTGCAGCACGGCGGTCAATGCGCCGCTGCCGCCATGGCCCTGCAAGGCGCCGGCAATATCGAGCTGCAGCAGGGTAGGCGCCAGGCTCGGCGGCAGCGACAGCACGCCCTGGTACTGCACCAGACCCAGCGCCAGCGCCGCCACGGTGACCGCCAGGATGCCCAGCAACATCGCCCCACGCACGCGGCGGACTTCGAGCACGCCGATCAGCAGCAGCCCCGCCAGCGCAAGCAACGGCTCGGGACGATGCAGGTCGCCCAGTGTCACCAGTGTCTGCGGATGCGCCACCACCAGCCCGGCTTTTTGCAATCCGATCAGCGCCAAAAACAGGCCAATACCTGCCGCAATCGCACTGCGCAACGCGGGCGGAATGCCATCCACCAGCCAGCGCCGCGCACCGGTGACGCTGAGCAGCAAGAACACGCAGCCGGAGACGAACACCAGCCCCAGCGTCTGCTGCCAGCTGTAGCCCAGCGTGCCCACCACCGAGAAGGCAAAAAACGCATTCAAGCCCATGCCCGGCGCCATCCCGATGGGATAGTTGGCCAGCACGCCCATCAACAGCGAGCCGAGCGCGGCGGCCAGACGGGTCGCCACGAACACCGCGCCGTGGTCCATGCCGGTGGTGGCCAGAATGTCGGGGTTGACGAAGACGATGTAGGCCATCGTCAGGAAGGTGGTGGCGCCGGCCAGAACCTCCGTGCGCACGCTGCTGCCATTGGCTGCAAGCGCAAATCCTTGCCAGCGCATCAGCATGCGCCCCGGCAAGGGCGGGCGAAGGCGATCACACAAACAACCATCGGCAGACATCTCATCGACACAGGGGGACACGCGCGGTCGCGGTGGACGCGCGCGGGGCGATCATCTTGCACTGTGCGACGGCGGTTGCCACGGACCTTGGGCACGGAATGCGGCGCAGGCGCGTTGCGTCTTGCGTAGCAGGAAGGCATGCCGGCCCCTGTCTGGCTGGGGTTGTGCCAACGTTGCGCTGTGCCCGCCTCAATCGCTCCGTGCAAGAAGACGCAGCGCTCACGCCTGTCCGCAGGTTTCGGCGGCGCTGGTGCGTGCATCGCGCTGCGGCGTTAACCGCATCACCCACCTCCGCGCTCGCTGTCGTCCTGTCTGCATACGCGCATGCCGCACGGAGCGCTCAAAGATCCAGCACCAAGCGCGGCGAACGGCTGCGCGAGCAGCACAGCGTGATCTGCGCATTGGCGGCGCGCTCGCTGTCGTTGAGCACACTGTCGCGGTGATCCGGCGTGCCGGCGATGACGCCGGTCAGGCAGGCGCCGCACATGCCTTGTTCGCAGGACAGCGGCACCGCGATACCGGCATCCAGCAAGGCGCTGGCGATGCTGCAATCGGCTGGCACCTGCACCACGCGGCCACTGGCGGCCAGTTCCACTTCAAAGGCGTGGTCGGCATCGTGCGCGAGGCTGAGCGCGGCGGGGGCGAAGTGTTCGCGGTGCAGCTGCGCCGCCGACCACCCGTACGCCTGGGCGAGTGTGGTGAAGTGATCCATGAAGGCGGCCGGCCCGCACAGATACAGTTGATCGCGCGCACCTGCCTGGGCGAGTGCGTCGGGCACATGTACGCGCGGACTCTGCCCGCCATCGCTCAGATGCACGTGCACCTGTCCATGGCTGAAGCCTTGTTGCAGCCGCTGCACGAAGGCCACATCGGCATGCCGGCGTGCGTAGTAATGCAGCACGAACGGCTCGCCACGTGCTTCCAGCGCTTCGGCCATCGACAGCAGCGGGGTGATGCCGATGCCGGCGGCCAGCAGCACATGCCGCTCGCCCGGATGCAGCGGGAACAGATTGCGCGGGCTGGAAATCTGCAGGCGGTCGCCGGTGCTGAGCTGCTCGCACAGGTGCCGCGAGCCACCGCGCGAGGCGTCGGCCAATTTGACGCATAGCAAATAGTGATCGCGCGCATGCGGTGCGCTGGCAATCGAATATTGCCGGATCAAGCCATCCGGCAGATGCAGGTCCACGTGCGCGCCGGCCTCGAAGGCAGGCAGTTCGGAATCGATCGGTTCCAGCCGGATCGCACGCTGGCGATGGCCCTGGTCCACCACCGCGGCAACGCGCACTTGATGCAGGCTCATGGCAGTGTCCTTGGCGGTCAGCGTAGAAAGAAGTCGCTATAGCCCTGGCTGCGCAGGCCACGGCGATAGGCGATCGAGCTGCGGTCGGCCGGGATGTGCACCTCCAGCAGTGGGTCAAGCGGCAGGTATTCGGGGCGCTGCGCTTCGACCATGGCGCGGTCTTCCTCGAATACGCGCAGGTTGAAGGCGTGCACGTCTTCCACCGGTAGATGCGTGTCGAAGTTGCGTGCGATCGGCACCAGCAGCCGCGTCTTGTGCTTGGACACCGGGCTGGCGGCATTCATGATCACCAGCCGCTTGCCCGGCACCGGGAAGTGGATGGTAAGCGTGGCAGTAAACGGCAGATGGATTTCAAAGTGCCGCAGCCACTGGAACCTTGGGTCCACCTCCGGCAACGGCATGTCCACCGAATAGTTGGCCACGCTGCTGAGGTAATCGGCGTTGAAGCCGGTCGGCGTTTCGGTGGTGGTGTAGGCCGGTACCTCGCGCTTGTCCGGCTGGGCGAAGGTGGCGGTGTGCACGAAGGCGAAATGCGCCACGTCGATGAAGCCTTCCAGCTGGCGGGCGGCGCTGCCGCCGATGTCGAACGCCGGGCACACGATCTGCTGGAAGCCGTCCTCGTCCCAACCCGGCATCGGCGGGATCTGCACCTCGGCCGCGCTCACTCCGGCCGGTTTGGCCAGGCACACCCAGATCAAGCCGTAGCGCTCGGCCACCGCATAGGTGTGCAGGCGCATCTTGGCCGGGATGTTCTGAGTTGGGCTGGCCGGGATGTGATTGCAGCGCCCGCCCGCGCCGAAACGCAGGCCGTGATACGCACACACCACGCCGCCACCGTCGGCGGTGCCCATGCTCAGCGGCACGCCGCGGTGCGGGCAGACATCGCGCGCGGCCACCAGCTCCTCGCCCAGCCGGTACAGCACCAGCGGCTCGTCCAGCAGGGTGGCCTTGAACGGCGCCTGCCCCACCTCGCTGCTCAGCGCCACCGCATGCCAGTGCTGGGCCAGGCGCTGCCAGTCGGCGGCTTCGAAGGTGCAGTGCAGCGGCAGGGCGGGGACGGCGACATCCATGGGGCGGTCTCTGGCGTGAGGCGGGAGCGGTGCCCGATTGACTCTAGGAAGCCGGGGGTGTGTGATCAAACATCGTTTTTCCGCCAAGCCATTGCAAAAAATGCAACACCAACCGAGCCCCACCGCATGCTGACCTTCTCCCGCTTCACCCGTTACTTCATCGAAGTGGCCCGCTGCGGCAGCATCCGCAAGGCGTCCGACGTGTTGCACGTGTCCGCCTCGGCGATCGACCGGCAGATCCTCAAGGCCGAAGAGGAGCTGGGCGCGCAGCTGTTCGAGCGCCTGCCCGGCCGGCTGCGGCTGACCGCCGCCGGCGAGCTGCTGCTGGTGGATGTGCGCGGCTGGGAGAAGGCCTACGCGCGCACCCTGGAGCGCTTCGACGAGCTCAAGGGGCTGCGCCGCGGGCATGTGGAGATCGCCATGATCGACGCACTCAGCGAAGGCGTGGTGCCGGCAGCGGTGGCCGCGCTGGTGCAGGAATACCCGGGCATCACCTTCAATCTGTCTACCGCGCGCAATCAGCGGGTGATGGAAATGGTGACCTCCGCCGACGTGGATATCGGCTTGCTGCTGGACCCGGTGAGCAGCGTGGACCTGGAGGTGCGCGCGTTTGCGGATATCCCGTTGGGCATTGCCATGCCGGTCGGCCACCCGTTGAGCACGCGCACCGAGCTGCAGCTGAGCGAAACGCTGGAGCACCGGTTGCTGCTGCCGGCCGCGCCGCTGATCGTGGGCGAGCACGCCAAGGTGCTGTACCAGCGCCAGCACATCGACGTGAAGCGGCTCACCCATTGCAACGATGTGCGCACCCTGCGCGGATTGGTGCGCGCGGGTGCGGGCGTGGGTCTGATGTCGTGGTTGGATGCGGCGCCCGACGTGGCCGATGGGCGACTGGCGTTCGTGCCGTTCCGCCAGCACCTGACCAAGCCGATGACGCTGGCGTTGTGCGTGGCCCCACAGCGACAACTCTCGCGCTCGGCGCAGCTGGCAATCCAGGCGCTGGCGGCGAAGATCGATGCGATGGTGGTGCCAGTGGTGGGGTGAGTGTGTTGCGCAAGCGGCCCTCACCCCTGCCCCTCTCCCGCAGGCGGGAGAGGGGAACGGCAACGCGTTTGTACAGGCGGATGGCATGCAGACGCCGCAACGGCTATCCCTTCTCCCGCCTGCGGGAGAAGGTGCCCGCAGGGCGGATGAGGGTAACGCTCACCCAGTACAATCGCATCTGCTCTTTCAGGCCACACCCGCACCATGCAGTTGATCGATATCGGCGCCAACCTCACCCATGATTCCTTCGATCGCGACCGCGACGCCGTGCTGCAACGCGCACGCGAGGCGGGCGTGGCGCAGCTGGTGATTACCGGTGCCAGCCGCGAGCATTCGCCGTTGGCCCTGCAACTGGCGCAACAACATCCCGGAGTCTTGTACGCCACCGCCGGCGTCCACCCGCATCATGCCGTGGAATTCACCGCCGAATGCGAGGCCGAAATGCGCACCTTGCAGGCGCATCCGCAGGTGGTGGCGGTGGGCGAATGCGGGCTGGACTACTTCCGCGATTTCGCACCGCGCCCGGCCCAGCACAAGGCCTTCGAGCGGCAGCTGCAACTGGCCGCCAACAATGGCAAGCCGCTGTTTCTGCATCAACGCGATGCGCACGACGACTTTTTGTCCATCATGCGCAGCTTCGACGGCAAGCTGGGTGCGGCCGTCGTGCATTGCTTCACCGGCACGCGCGAAGAACTGTTCGCCTATCTGGATCGCGACTACTACATCGGCATCACCGGCTGGCTGTGCGACGAACGCCGTGGCGCGCATCTGCGTGAGCTGGTCCGCAATATCCCGGCCAACCGCTTGATGATCGAAACCGATGCGCCCTACCTGTTGCCGCGCACGCTCAAGCCCATGCCCAAGGACCGCCGCAACGAGCCGATGTTTCTGTCGCATATCGTCGAAGAACTGGCGCGCGACCGCGGCGAAGACGTAGCGGTGACCGCTGCCAACAGTACCGCTGCGGCGCGCGCATTTTTCCGTTTGCCGGCAGCTCAGGCGGCCAATTGAAGATACGCAGTTATCGGCTTCCGCATCGCCGAGATATCGCATCGAGGAAGTGAGTGCGCTGGTTATCCGCACCATCGCGCGCTGTTTCGTGCATTGACGATGGTGCCGAAGACACGATGGCTGTCGTTCGATAACCCGCTGCCCGCTAGCACCTGTGCACTGCGCTAAAACCGCCAGATTCACCTCGATCTCGTCGTGGAGACCAGGGCACTTAAAGGCACGACGTGTAGCCGGCCGCTAACGCGATAGTGCAGCGTGCAGCCACGTAGCGCGTTGTCGAGTGATGTGCCGGTGTTGTCACGCGCAGGTCGTCATGCGGTCACCGCCAGTGTCCACCTTCGCCGACGGGCAATCGGCCCTCGCACCGAAGGGAAAGACCATGCGCATTTCTCGTTACCTGGAGCGCGGCGTGTTCGCCGTGGCTGCAGTGCTCACCTTGACCCTTGGCGGCGTCACGTCGGCCTACGCGGATTCGTTCAAGGTCAGCGGGAATCTGTCCTATCGCTCGACCGAGGTGAAACGCCTCGCCAATTGTGCGGCGGCGCACTGGTACAACAAATCCGAATCGGGCGCCAAGCTCACCGGCTGCGACAATGCCGACAAGGATGCTTACTGGGACGCGATCCATTTGTCCGCCGCAACGCAGATGGAAATCGTTGGCGAGCGTGTGGGCTATTACAAAGGCGCATGCCCGCCCAAGCGCGGTTATGCGTACATCAAGTGCTACTACGTGGGTGGCCACGCCCGGGGCAATCCGGTCATGACGGTAGCGGTGGAGTCGTCCGGCCTGGGTGGGATGACTGCCCATGTGACCTGGTACTACCTCTGAGTTTGCAACGCGACCGATGCACTGGGCTGCCACATCGGTGGCGGCGCAGTGCTTGGGTCGAGTACGTCAGCCAGTGGCTGCGCGATGGCAGAGCGCCGTGCTGTGGCTATCGCCCACCAGCACGGCAGCACGGAAGCGGAGCAAAGCATGCATGGTTGAAGTGACGGCGATGCGGCGCGACGCTGCCTTGCACTGCAAAGCCATCGTGGTGCCGTGGCCTAGGCAGCCAGCAGTTCCCAGCCCTGCGCATCGCGCAGCCGCAGGCCCGGCTGTGGTGCATCCACGCTGACGCGCAAGCCGTCTGCCCACGGCAGCTGGCGTTGTTGCGGGAACCAGCGCCGGCGCTGATCCACCACGATCAACAAGCCGTCATCGTCGCCCAGCGCGACAAAGCCTTCCACGGCCGGCGCAAACGGGTGCACGCCGAAATGATGACCAACGCTGCTGGTTACCGAGGCCACGTTGCTGCTGGGTAGGCCGATCTCGCTCAGGCACAGCAGTTCGCTGCCATGAAATATGCCCTGGCCGGTGGGTGCGTCTTGCAGTGCATTGCGCGCAATCAGTTCGAGCACGGCGCCATCGGGGCCGGCAAAGTAGACCGAACGCGATTGCCACACGCCATCGAGCTGGAAGCGTTCCTGGCCAGCGGGATCGGTGAGCAGCGTTGCACGTGCGCCGATCCAGGCCGCCGCTGCATCGAAGCGCGCAGGCGCCACGTTGAAGGCCAGGTGCACGCTGCCCACAGGCTGCTGCGCCTGGATGCATTCCAGCGTGCTCCAGCCGATGCGAACGCTGTTGCCCGACAGTGGCAACTGCAGCGTATCTGCATAGAAGCGCAGGCTGAGGGTCGGATCGAGGCAGGGTAGAACAAGCTGGCGCAGTTGCATGGCGATACTTCTGTAGCGGGGAAGTCCATATTGAACAACCTCAATCACGGTTGAGATCAAGACCCCGTTGCCAACAAAGCGCTGTAGTCGTGATGGCAGGCCCGAACCTGATCGCGCTAAATGTGACCGGAATATGTCGCATGGCGAACCCGTGGGGCATTACACGAAGTTGCCTCCGTTTTTTTTGCAGAGCCGTCAAGTAGAGTCCGGATGTGATTAGCGATTGTCACTGCGCGCAACAGCGGATGCAAGTTGCCATCCTTGGGTGGAACCCATTGCACAATGATGACCGCGGTCACCGGAAGTCCCGTCAAATGGGTTTCTCATCTTTAATCGATCAAAATCCGGGAGTGAATAAAAATGAGCATAAAGAGTTCGTTTATGGCCGCCAGCGTGCTGGCAGCATCGCTGTGCTTTTTGCCGAGTGCCAATGCCCAGTTGAGCCAGGATTACCATGTGTTGATGGTCGGTGTTCCGAATAGCAGTAACATCAACTCAGTTTATGTGGTTGGCAGAGGTATCAATAATACAGGATTTGAAACGTGTATTAGAGTGACTCGTGGAAACGATCGTGGAGCAATCACGTGGGTTACACCTCCCCAATCTCTGGTGGCCAACGGAACACCTGTAACCATTCGTGGATTTACTTCAACTCGTTGTCTGAACGGTATCGTGCTACGTAGGATGTCGACTGTCCCAGGGTTTGACCGTCTTACAAATTTCTGGTTCTCACTGCGCTGATATCTGCCGCGCATATCACTGCTGCAGTCAGGGCATGTCGCTGGCAGCAGTGATGCGTGACGGCATGGACCTTGTTCCAAGCAACGGATTACCCTGGGGGTAGGAGTAAAGCGGCGAGAGCGGTGCGGCAAGCCAGTGCGCAGGTGTGGAAAGTGCCGCGCCCGCTGCCGGGCGCGTAAAGGGCGATCAGCCGCTTGAGGTCGTTGCGACGTCGGTTCTTGATTACATTCAGATCAATTCCGCCAGCCCCCATAAATGGCGCACCAGCGGAGCGCTGTCCAGCGCGCCCGGTGCAACCGCCAGGGCCAGTCGAGCGAGCGGCATGCGCCCTTCGATATCCAGGTAGCGCACGCCGGGGCGCTGCAATTGCGCGGTGGAGGCGGGCACCACCGACACGCCCAGTTCGGCGGCGACCAGGTTGATGATCGACGACATCTGCGGCGCCTCCTGGGTGATGCGCAAGGTCACGCCCGACTCGCGGCACGCAGCGAGGATTTCGTCGTACAGGCTCGAACCGAAGCTGCGCGGAAACAGGATGAACGGCTCGCCGGCCAACGCCGCCAACGGCGCGCTGTTGTGGGCGGCCAGCGGGTGCGCCGCCGGCACCGCGATCTTCATCGGCTCATCGGCAAAGCGCAGTAGCTGCAGGTCCGGTGGCGTGCTCAGGCCGTAGCGGACGAACGCCGCATCCAGGCGGCCATCGGCCAGGCCCACCAGCAGGCTGGCGGTGTTGGTTTCTTCCAGCAGCAGTTCGACCTGCGGCCATTGCCGACGGAAGTCGCGGATCAGGCGCGGCACCACCGGGCTGAAGGCGGCCGAAGCGGTGAAGCCCATGCGCAGCCGGCCGGATTCGCCGCGCGCCACACGCCGGGCGGTTTCCGCGGCGCGCTCCACATCGGCCAGCACCCGGCGCACTTCGCCGAGAAAGGCCTCGCCGGCCGGCGTCAGTTCCGCGCCGCTATGGGTGCGGCGGAACAGCGGCGTGCCCAGCTCGCGCTCCAGTGTCTGGATCTGCTGGCTCAGCGGCGGCTGGCCGATGCCGACCCGTGCCGCAGCGCGGGTGAAGTTGCCTTCCTCGGCAACCGCCAGGAAATAGCGCAGGTGACGCAGCTCCATGGTATCTGTTTCATATATGGCAACTGCCAGCATCATATATTGGACAGGGGGTTGTGGCGGGCGAATACTCCCTGTCCCCGGTCTCATCCAGATACCCGTGCCTGCTTCCGATTCCCGCTCCAGCGCCCTACCGGCCAGTGCCGCCGTCCCCGAGATCGCGGTGCCCGCCACTGGCCGCATCCGGCTGGCATTGTTCCTGGCCGGCTTTGCCACCTTCTCGCTGCTCTACAGCGTGCAGCCGGTGCTGCCCGAGTTCGCACGCGCCTTCGGCGTGGATGCGGCCACCGCCTCGCTGCCGCTGTCGCTGGCCACCGGCGGGCTGGCCGTGGCGATCTTCTGTGCCGGTGCGGTCTCGGAAAATCTGGGCCGGCGCGGGCTGATGTTCGCTTCCATTGCGCTGGCTGCGGTGTTGAACCTCATCGCGGCGTTCCTGCCGCACTGGGGCGCGCTGGTGGTGGTGCGCACCCTGTCCGGCATCGCGTTGGGCGGCGTGCCGGCGGTAGCGATGGTGTATCTGGGCGAAGAACTGCCGGCCAACAAACTTGGCGCGGCCACCGGCCTGTATGTGGCCGGTAATGCATTCGGCGGCATGAGCGGGCGCATCATGATGAGCGTGCTGACCGACCACACCGACTGGCGTACGGCACTGGCGCTGTTGAGCGGATTCGACCTGCTGTGTGCCGTCGCGTTTGTGTGGTTGCTGCCGCCGTCGCGCCATTTCGTGCGTCGGCATGGGGTCAATCTGCAGTTCCACCTGCACGCCTGGGCCGGGCATCTGCGCGATCGCAATCTGCCGTGGCTGTTTGCGTTGCCGTTCCTGTTGATGGGCGTGTTCGTCAGCCTCTACAACTACGCCGGGTTTCGCTTGGGCGGGCCGGAATTCGGCCTGAGCCAGAGCCAGATCGGCATGATCTTCAGCGCCTATGTGTTCGGCATCGTCAGCTCGTCGGTGGCAGGGGCGGCGTCGGATCGGTTCGGTCGCGGGCCGGTGGTCAGTGCCGGCATCGTGCTGTGCGTGCTCGGCGTGGCGCTGACCCTGGCGCATGTGCTGGCGCTGGTGGTGGGCGGCATCGTGTTGCTGACGATCGGCTTTTTTATCGCGCATTCGGCTGCCAGCGCGTGGGTGAGCCGGCTCGGCGGCACGCACCGCAGTCATGCTGCGTCGCTGTATCTGCTGGCGTATTACGCCGGCTCCAGTGTGATCGGCGCGCTCGGCGGCTGGTTCTGGCAACACGGCGGTTGGGCCGGGCTGGTCGGCATGTGCCTGACGCTGTTGGCGCTGGCGTTTGCCGCCGCGCATGTGTTGCGCCAACGCGCCGATGATGCACGCCCGTATGGCCGATTTGCGCCGCATCCTGCGCGAGGCGAATGACAGGCGGATCGAGCGACTCGACCACTTGTTGCTCACCGTTGCCGACCTGCATGCCACCTGCGACTTTGATGCGCGCGTGCTCGGCATGCAGGTGGTGAGGTTTGGCGACCGGCGGCGTGCGTTGGCCTTCGGGCAGCAGAAGATCAACCTTCATGCCGCCGGGCATGCCTTCGCACCCAAGCTGCGGGTGCCACGCCCGGATCGGCCGATCCATGCCTGATCATCGCAACTGTGCTGCAGCAGGCGCAGGACCACATCATCGCTGCCAGCGTCATGATCGAGCAGGGCCCGATCCAGCGCACCGGCGCAACCGGCGCGGTGTTGTCGGTCTCCGCCGTGACCCGGATGGTAGTTGGTCGAGGTCAGCAGCTTGCTGTAACGGCGGATTGCTGCCGCATCTGCGCGCCTGTGCGCGATGCTGCGGTTCTTCGCGCGGCGGAGGGTCGTGACGCGATGGTCATCGCTCACCCACACGCGCTGCGCGTTGGTGTCGCAACTCCACCGCCAGATGGCGATGCACGCAAGCACCGGGTCACGCTGTACACGCTCGGCTCCCTGCCTGCAGGCACACGACGAACGACAGGCGCAAACCCGCAACTGCATATTGCCTTGTCGCAGATGCGGCGCCTGAGTCCGCCGCAGGCGTCGGCTTGGAATTGGCCCGCACGGCCCCATCGTGAGCGACACAGCCGCTTGCTGCCTGCGGATGGACCTGCATTTGCATCCAGCGCAACGCACAGGTCGTACCCCTGTGCTGCAGACATCACGTGGCGCACTGGCGCGCGTCGCGCGCTACCTACTGCCCCGCAGTGCACCGGCTGAACGTGTCGCGCCGCTGCAAGCACATCACGCCAAGGTGTTGCACAGTGATCTCACCGCTAACGGAGTTGCATGATGACGGGCCTGACCGACCACACCGGCGATGCGCTGCAAGCGTTCATCGAGCGCTACCAGCGCCTGTTCGTGCTCACCGGCGCTGGTTGCAGCACCGACTCGGGCATCCCCGATTACCGCGATCTGCAAGGCGGCTGGAAGCGTCCGCAACCGGTGACCTTTCAGGCCTTCATGGGCGAGCTGTCCACGCGGCAGCGCTATTGGGCGCGCAGCCTGGTCGGCTGGCCGCGCTTCGGGCTGGCGCAACCCAATGCCACCCATCACGCATTGGCCGCGTTGGAAGCGCGCGGGCAACTGGAAGTGTTGCTCACCCAGAACGTGGACCGCCTGCATCAGGCCGCTGGCAGCCAGGCGGTGATCGATCTGCACGGCCGGCTCGATGTAGTGCGGTGCATGGGTTGCGAGCGGCGCATGCCGCGCACCGAGTTTCAGCTGCTGCTGGAGCGTGACAATCCCGGCTGGGCCACGCTGGACGCGGCCCAAGCACCCGATGGCGATGCGGATCTGGACGATGTCGCCTTCGAGACCTTCGTGGTGCCGCCGTGCCCGATGTGTGGCGGCGTGCTCAAGCCGGATGTGGTGTTCTTCGGCGAGAACGTGCCGCGCGAGCGTGTGGAGCGCGCGTTTGCGCATTTGCAGGCCGCCGATGCGGTGCTGGTGGTGGGCTCGTCGTTGATGGTGTATTCGGGCTTTCGCTTCGTGCAGACTGCCGCGCGCAACGGCCTGCCGATCGCCGCGCTGAACTTCGGGCGTACCCGCGCCGACGACTTGCTCAGCCTGAAGGTGGAGCAGTCGTGCGCGCAGGCGCTGGCCTTCCTGCAGCAGCCACCGGACCCGCTGCACAGCGCGGCGGCCAGGTACGACAGTGCGCGCTCTGCATGACGCAGTGATCCATTGCAGCGGTTGTGCGGCGGCGCGTGGCGCAGTGCAATGGGCGTCCCCATGTCGCGTCTGGATGTTGCCTTGAGCCAGTTGTTCACCCCCATCGCCTTCGGCCCGCTCGCGCTCGCCAACCGTATCGTCATCGCGCCGATGTGCCAGTACTCCGCACAGGACGGCCGCGCCAGCGATTGGCACCGCATCCATCTGGGCACGCTGTCGCAATCGGGCGCGGGCCTGTTGATCCTGGAGGCCGCCGCAGTGCTGCCGGAAGGGCGCATCAGTTACGCCGATCTGGGCTTGTACGACGACGCCACCGAGCAGGCGCTGGATGAGGTGCTGCAGTCGGTGCGACGCTGGTCGCCGATGCCGATCGGCATCCAGCTGGCGCATGCCGGCCGCAAGGCGTCCACCGATCTGCCGTGGAAGGGCGGTGAGGCCATCGCCCCCGATCACGCGCATGGCTGGCAGACCGTGTCTGCCTCGGCGCAGCCGTTCCAGCCGGGCAAACCGGCGCCGCAGGCGTTGGACGAGGCCGGAATCGATGCGGTGGTCGCCGCATTCGTCACCGCGGCCACCCGCGCCGAACGCCTGGGCCTGGAGCTGATCGAACTGCATGCCGCGCATGGCTATCTGATGCATCAGTTCCTGTCGCCGCTGAGCAATCAGCGCAGCGACGCGTATGGCGGCTCGCTGGAAAACCGCATGCGCCTGACGCTGCGCGTCTTCGACGCGGTACGTGCGGCGGTGTCCGATCGCATCGCGGTCGGCGTGCGCATCTCGGCCACCGATTGGGTGGAAGGCGGCTGGGATCTGGAGCAGAGCATCGCCTTGTCCAAGGCGCTGGATGCACGTGGCGCGCAATACATCCATGTCTCCAGCGGTGGGCTGGATCCGCGTCAGCAGATTCCGGTGCAGGCCGGCTACCAGATTCCGTTTGCGCAGGAGATTCGTGCGCAGGTCACGATGCCGGTGATCGGCGTGGGCCTGATCACCGAGCCGGCGCAGGCCGAGGCGATTTTGCAGGAGGGCCAGGCTGACGCAATCGCACTGGCGCGCGGCATCCTGTACGACCCGCGTTGGCCGTGGCATGCCGCCGCTGCGCTGGGTGCGTCGGTCACACCGGCGCCGCAATATCTGCGCTGCGAACCGCGCGATGCACGCGGCGTGTTTGCCAGCTGACGCACGCCACCGACGTCATACCGAAGAGGAAGCATACGCATGCCGATAGGATTTCTGGGGCTGGGCACGATGGGCCTGCCGATGGCGCACAACCTGCTGCGCGGCGGCTTCGAAGTGAGCGTCTGGAACCGTTCGCCAGAACGCGCGCACACCTTGCGTGATGCCGGGGCCACGGTGGTGGATGCGCCGGTGGGCGCCGCACACGGCCCGCTGTTGTTCTCGATGTTGGCCGACGACACCGCGGTTCGTCAGACCGTGCTGGACGGCGGCGTGCTGGACGCACTGCCGGCCGGCAGCGTGCACGTCAACATGGCCACCATCTCGGTGGCGCTGGCGCACGAGCTGACTGCACTGCACGCCGAGCGCGGCATCGCCTATGTTGCCGCACCGGTGCTGGGCCGCGTCGACGTGGCCGAGGCCGGCAAGCTCAATATCCTGGCGGCCGGCGATGCGGCCGCGCTGGCGCGGGTGCAGCCGATGTTCGATGTGCTGGGGCAAAAGACCTGGCACATCGGCAATGCCCCGGAGCAGGCTAACGCGGTGAAACTGGCGGCTAACTTCTGCCTGGCCAGCGCCATCGGCGCCATGGCCGAGGCCAGCGCACTGGCACGCGGGCACGGCGTGGACGCCACCCAATTCCTGGGCATGCTCACCACCACCTTGTTCGCCGCACCCGCGTACCAGGGCTACGGCAAGCTGATCATGCAGCGCCAATACACACCGGCTGGCTTCACCGCCACGCTGGGGCGCAAGGATGTGGACCTGGCCATCCAGGCCGGCGCCGACAAACAGGTGCCGATGCCGTTGGGCGAACTGCTGCGCGCCAGCCTGGACGACGCCATCGCGCACGGCGATGGCAATGCAGACTGGGCAGTGCTGGCAGAGGTGTCGGCGCGGCGGGCAGGGCAGGCCTGATGGCCACGCAGAGGCGCGTGCGCTTCGCTTGAAAGCGCGGCGCGATGCGTCTTGCTCACCTCAACATGCAGCAGACCTTCTAAAATGCCGGCTCGTTACAGCCGCCGCTCCAGGGAGGATGCGATGCGACACCTGCATATCACGCTCGGTTCGACCGAGCGCACACCGCGCGCACTGACCTGCGCCGGTGGCACACGATGACCGCCGAGCCGGTCTTCAACCAGGGCCCGGTGGGTCCGGACCATCCCGAACATCCGGACCACTATCTGTTCGCGCAGATCCGCGAAGCGGTGGGCGTGCTCGATGCCGAGTTGAACAAACCCACCGACGAAGCCAGCGTCCGCATGGCCGCGCGCCTGCTGCCGCTGGCCAAGCAACATGGCTTCGATCAGGTGGATTACGTGGTGCTCAGCCGGCACGTCGGCGAGGTGGGTGAAAACGTGTTTCTGGTGCGTGGCGAACTCTCCGACCCCGCGCATCTGCGTGCGCACATCACCACCCAGGAAGCGATGGAGACCTCGGTGGAGACCTCGATGGCGCAACTGGACGAGATCAATCGGCGACTGATGTTGCGGCTGCCGCCGCGCTGATCTTGATCGGGAGTGGCATGCGCATCGCGTTTGGCGAGGCATGCCACCAGCGCAACGCCTGCAGTGCGCTGATCGGCTGAGCCGAGCGCGTCGCAGGCAACACGCCATCGCGCATACCTGCAGTGCAGCTGCCCCGACGTTTGCACCACGTCGCAGTGTAAAAGTTACCGACGCAAGCACTGCGCCAGCGGTGTCATGCATTGGCTATCATTGCGCCGATGCGCTCCGACTACATTCTTACGCTGTCCTGCCCCGACCGCACCGGTATCGTATACCGCGTCACCGGGCTGCTGTTCGATCTTGCCTGCAACATCCTCGACGCCCAGCAATTCGGCGACGACGAGAGCGGCCGCTTTTTCTTGCGCGTGCATTTCGACAAACCGCCATCAACCGACATCGCCACCCTGGAGCAGCAGTTTTCGGTGTTGGCCAACGCGTTTGAGATGGAATGGCAGCTGCACGACGCGCGCCGTCGCGCGCGGCTGCTGGTGCTGGTGAGCAAGCAGGGTCATTGCCTCAACGACCTGCTGTTCCGCACCCATAGCCGGCAGTTGCCGGTGGATATTGTCGCGGTGGTCTCCAATCACCCCGATTTTGCACCGCTGGCCGCGTCCTACGGCATCGCCTTCCATCATCTGCCGGTGACCGCAGACACGCGCGCCGAGCAGGAAGCGCAGCTGCTCGCGCTGGTCGACGACCTGCACATCGATCTGGTGGTGCTGGCGCGCTACATGCAGATTCTTTCGCCCGGCCTGTGCCGCGCGCTGGCCGGGCGCGCGATCAATATCCATCACAGCTTCCTGCCCAGCTTCAAGGGCGCGCAGCCGTACCACCAAGCGCACGCGCGCGGGGTCAAGATCATCGGCGCCACCGCGCATTACGTCACCGAAGATCTGGACGAAGGCCCGATCATCGAACAGGACGTCGCCCGCGTGGACCACGCCATGACCCCACGCGATCTGGTGCGCCTGGGCAGCGACACCGAATCGCTGGTGCTGGCGCGCGCGGTACGACGCCATGTCGAGCATCGCATCGTGCTCAACGGCCATCGCACGGTGGTGTTTCGCTAGCGATAGTGATGCGTGTCATCCCATCGGCCAGGGACGATTGCAGCAAGCGTGGTGCAGCAGTGGTCATGCCATGTTTCAACCAACGAGCGCCGGCTTGGCGGCCCCGTCGCCGTTTCCGTTCGCAGCTCCCATTGGAATTGTTTGCATGTCGCTTGCACCTAGCTCCAGCGCTCGCGCGCAGCAATACGCCACGCGCGCAGCCTTCTTCATTCCCGGCTTTGCTGCAGCCATCTGGGCGGTGCTGGTGCCGTTCGCCAAGGCCAGAACCGGCGTGGACGATGGTGCGCTCGGGTTGATCCTGCTGTGCCTGGGCGCAGGCTCGTTTCTGGCGATGCCGCTGGCCGGCGCCCTGTCAGCGCGCTTCGGCTTTCGCATGGTGATGGCGGTGACGGCTGCATTGATCTGCATCAGCCTGCCGTTTCTGGCCGTTGTCGCCAACCCGTGGATGCTGGGCGCGGTGCTGTTCGTGTTCGGCGCCGGCGTGGGCGCGATGGATTGCGCGATGAACATGCAGGCGGTGGTGGTCGAACGCGATGCCAGGCGCGCGATGATGTCGGGATTTCATGCGTTTTTCAGCATCGGCGGCTTTGTCGGTGCCGGAGCGATGACACTGCTGTTGTCGGCGCGCATTGGTCCGCTGAGCGCTACGATCGCCGGTGTGATTGCCATGCTGCTTGTCGGTGCACTGTCCGTTCGGCATTGGCGTGCCGAGCGTATCTCCCAGCAGGGGCCGTTGCTCGCGCTGCCCAAGGGCATCGTGCTGTTTATCGGCGTTCTGGCGTTTGTGGTGTTTCTTGCCGAGGGCACCATTCTGGACTGGAGCTCGGTGTTCCTGGCAGATGTGCACCAGGTCCACCCCAGTACCGCCGGCCTGGGCTATGTGGTGTTTGCGTTGACCATGACGGTGACCCGTCTGTTGGGTGACTCGGTGGTGGAGCGGCTGGGACGCCTCCGTTCGATCGTGCTTGGCGCGCTGCTGGCCAGTGCGGGTTTTCTGGTGCTCACGCTGGTGAGCCCGTGGCAGGCCTCGTTGGGCGGTTACGTGTTGGTGGGGCTGGGGTGCGCCAATATAGTGCCGGCCCTTTTCTCGCTGGCCGGCAACCAGACGCGCATGCCGGAGAGCATCGCCATCACCGCAGTCACGACATTGGGCTACGCCGGTATTCTGACCGGGCCGGCATTGATCGGGTTCGCCGCCCACGGCATCGGCCTGATCGGTGCCTTGATCGGGGTTGCGGTGTTGATGGTGGGCGTGGCGATTTCCACGCGGTGGTTGAAGGTGTGAGTGTTGGGCGTCATCCGCCTGTCGTTGGTGGGTTGTCGGTAATGTGTCGCGCGTAGGCACGTTCCTACCAAGGGCAGAGCGTGGATTACGCCTCGGTGGATAAATACTCAAAGCCGTAGGAGTGGTGTTGGCCGCGCTTAGGCGAGAGAGAATCAATACACGCAACACACCACGTGTTCGCATGCATGTCGCGATGGCCGACGCAGACGCCGGCCATCGCATTGCACACCGCTAGAACTGCATCACCGCGCCGCGTTGGCGTTCATCACCGCATTGCGGTTTGCATCCAGATACTGCGCCGGGTCGCGCATGCCGGTGGTATGGCATTGGCCGGTGGTGTGGCCGCGATTCACGCCGCCCGGCAGCTGCGCATTGACCTGCTCCACGGTGCCGTCTTCGGGGTCGTTCAAGATCAGATCGGACGCGGCGTTGCAATAGTCGTTGGTGTACCAGTTGGTCTTGGCGAACGAGGTGGTGTAGTAGTTGACCTTGGCGCGTGCGTCGGCGGGAATGCCGGCCAACCAGGCCTTGGCGCCGTCGTAGGTGAGGTCGGTGTTGGTGCCGCAGCCCACGCCGAACCACGAGCCCACCGCAGCAAGCACGCCCGACAGATTGGTGCCCTGGTAGGGCGTGCCCACCGACTGCATCACGCGCCCACCGGTGGCGTTATCCAGGCCGCTCCAGTAGTACGCATACAGATGCAGTGCGGCCATGCCGCCCTGGCTGTGCGCCACGGTGGAAAACGACGACCACTGGCTGGCGAACTGTGCGATGCGCTGTGCGAACTGGTCGTTGCTGCGATTCTGCTTGGCATCGAGAAACGTCGAGGCATTGGTGAACTGCGCCTGCGGCCACACGCCGTTGGAGCAGTAACCGTGCACCAGCACCAACTGCGACCCGGCCGCCTGCGGCTGTGCCATCGCGGTGGCCAGCGTCGACGGACGCGGCCCCATGCGCATGCTGTCGTCGATCGCAGCGCTGGACCGCGCGATGCTGGCGCGTCGCAACGCGGGCACCTGCAACGGCAGCGTGCCGGCCTGCACCAACGGGATGTAGTGGTCCGGGTCTTCGATACGCAACCCACGCAGCGTGAACGGTGCACGCGCGCCGGCACGTGCGATCCAGCGTTCGTCCAGGCTCAGCGGTAACTGCCCCTGCTGCGGCGTCAGCATGCCGCCGATCCAGGCTACCGGCACGTCCTTGCCCTTGGCATCGGTGCCCCACACCTGGCCGAACACGCGATAGTGCGACGGCGCATTGCCGCGTGCGGCCACCGGCAGTGCCACGGTCAGTCGCGTGCCTTCGGCAGCACGTGCGCTGAGCGCATTGCCGAGCAATCGCAACGCGGTATCCAGCACCGGCAGCACGTGTTCGCTGGTGCGGACAAACGCCTGCCCGGCCTGGTCGTGGCCACGCACGATCACCTGCGCGATCCAGGTGCCCTCACGCGTTGGCTGGAAGTTGCCGCCATATACACCGTCGCCGGCGGCGCCATCGTTGTGCGCACCATCGTCGGCCATCGGCAGAACGCGCACGCCGCCTTGCGGGTCGATCACGCGCAGGCTGGCTTGGTCGATCTGTCCGGCCTGGCCGGCCAGCAAGGTCGCGCCGCGCGCGTCACTGCCACTCAGCATGGCGTTGAGCGTGAGCGATTTGCCCACCAGTTGCTGGCGGTCGCGCGGATACGAAGCCAGCTGCGTGCGCGCATCGCCTTCCATCAGCACATAGCCACGCTGCGCCACCGGCGATGCCGATTGCAGGGTCAGCGACCACGCGCCGTTTTGTGCAGTGTCCACGGCATAGCGCATGCCGCTGGTGCCGCCTTCTGCGCTGCCCAGTACCGTGCGTTGTGCCTGCACCTGGGGTGCAGCAGCAGCGGCGCGCGCGCCGGCAACGCGTGGTGCGCTCACCGCTGCATCCCACGCCTGCTCGCCCGCCAGCACCATGAAACGCAGGTGGCCGTTTTCCACCGGCAGCGTGCCTTGCCAGCGCGCCGCAGTGCCTGCGGGCGTCAGCTCCACCGGCAGCAATGCACTCTTGGACAGGATCGCCGACTCGGCCGGGTCGGGCGCGCGCATCTGCGCAAACTCCTCCGGTGGGCCGGCGAGCAATTTGGGCTGCAACTCGGCCGCTGCCAGCGGCAGGGACACGAGCGACAGGGTGCACATCAGCGATAGCAATGACGGCTTGGGCATGGCGACATCTCTCCTTGGACGTTGCGGATGCAATGCCGCCACGCAGGGCAACGGCATCGGATGCAGCGCCCCCTCGCCGCGATTCGCCGATGGTTATACCTCGCACTTGTGACAGGTCTGCTGTGCGCTGCAGCACCTCACGCGTAGCAAACAAAACGCCAGAAATAGAAATTACAGACTGTGATCTGGGTCGTGGACATGTCGAAGCCACAACGCTTCGCTTGGTAAAAGCCGAAGGTCTGCAGTCGATGTGCGGCGCTGAATTGGGCGGCTGTTAGTCCGCGCTGACCCGCGCGGTGCGGCAGCGGTAGCGCTCCACCCACGCGACCGTCTGTGCGATCCCGCCGAAAGGGTAGAAGTGCAGGCTGACGTCTCCGTGCGCTTCGGTAAGGCCAGTGGCCAGGCGATCCACAAAACGCTCCGGCCCTGCGGTGCCCAACAGCTTGCCGAGCGAGATGCCGTACGTGGACAGCATCGCTGTGCATGCGCCAACACCGCAGCGTGCGGCATAGCGTGCGAGCACCGCCACGCCAGCAGGACCGGGAACGCCCACGCGCACGGGATGTTCAATGCCGTGTGCGCGCAGCGCTTGCAACCACGTCAGCACGATGTCGGCATCGAACGCGAATTGGGTGACGATCAGCGGCGCCATGCCGCGCGCGGCGATGCTGCGACACTTGCGTTCCAGCACCTCCCATCGATCGATGGCGGGCATGCTCGGATGCCCTTGCGGATGTCCCGCCACGGCGATGGTCTGGATACCCAAGCGCTCAAAGACCCCGGTATCGATCAGCGACACGCTGTCCGCAAACGGCCCGAGCGGAGCAGGCGGATCGCCTGCGATTACCAGGCAGCGCTCAACGCCGGCTTCATCGACAGCGCGGCTGACGAAGCTGTGCAGCGCGTCGCGCGAAGCGATGCGGCGCGCGGACAGGTGCGGCATCGGCTGAAAGCCGAGTGTGCGCACCCGCCGAGCCGCGGCCAGCCGCGCGTCGTCGTCCTGATTGGGCAGGTAGGGGATGGCAATGGTTGCGCCACGCATGATCCGCGGCGCCGCGGCTGCCAGCCCGGCCGTGTCTTTTGCGCTGACCTCCAGCGAATAGGCGTCGGCGATGGTGCGGGCGACGCCGGGCGTCTTGGCATCAATCAAGGGGTCTTGTCGTCCTGTCTCAGTGGGCTGCAGATGTCGTGGCGGTGCCAGTGGCAGGCTGGCGGGCCAGTTCGATGAAGGCGCGCAGATAGTCGATGGCGATATCTGCCTCGCGTGCGCCCAGGAAGATCTGTTTGGGGATACCGCGCGCACCCAGCCGCACCGGCACCACGTCCATCCTGGAGGCGTATTCCTCCACCAGCCAGCGCGGCATGGCGGCCACGCCGCGGCCACTGGCCACCATCTGCATCATGATGTCGGTGGTTTCGATGGCCTTGTGGCGCCTGGGCGTGACACCGGCCGGCAACAAAAACTGGCTGTAGATGTCCAGGCGATCAAGGTCCACCGGATAGCTGATGAGCACTTCGCGCGTCAGCTGCTGGGGCTTGATGTAGGCCGCCGACGCCAGCGCATGGCCCTTGGCCACAACCAGCACCTGCTCATAGTCGAACACCGGCTCGAACCGCAGCCCGGGCTTGTACAGCGGGTCGGGCGTGACCAGCAGATCGATCTCGTAGCCGAACAGTGCGCCGATGCCGCCGAACTGGAACTTCTGCTTGACGTCCACATCCACATCCGGCCAGGTGGCCAGATAGGGCGCCACCAGTTTGAGCAGCCACTGGTAGCAGGGATGGCACTCCATGCCGATGCGCAGCGCGCCACGTTCGCCCTGCGCGAACTGCCCCAGGCGCTCTTCGGCCAGATCCAGTTGCGGCAGTACCCGGTTGGCCACCGCCAGCAGGTACTGGCCGGCCTGGGTCAGGCGCAGGCTGCGCCCCTCGCGCAGCCAGACGTCGGTGCCCAGCTGCTGTTCCAGCTTTTTCATGCTGTGGCTCAGCGCCGACTGGGTCAGGTTCAACACGCCTGCGGCGGCCGTCAGCGAGCCTTGCTGCTCGACCTGCTGGACGATGGTGAGATGGATGCGCTCAAGCATTCAGATGATCCGAATTCATGGATTGTTGAAATAACACCATTTTACTTCATCGAATGCGAGTCCTAGCATCAGGGCTCATCGTTCTAGGTCGCCCCGCATGACTGTCAACGTGCCACACCCGCTCCGTGTCGTCGCCGTCTCCGGCGGGCTGCAACGCCCCTCCAAGGCCGTCGCCTTGGCCGAGCATCTGCTGGCCTTGATCGCCGACGCAGTGCCGTGCCAGCAGCATCTGGTCGAACTCGGGACGTTGGCGCCGCAGTTCGCCGGTGCGCTCTGGCGCTCGCAGCTGCCCGCAACGGTGGAGCAGGAACTTGCCGCCGTGGAGCAGGCCGACATCGTGGTGGTGACCACACCGGTCTATCGCGGTTCCTTTACCGGGTTGTTCAAGCACTTTTTCGACTTCCTCCATCAGGATGCCTTGATCGACACGCCCGTGCTGTTGGCGGCCACCGGCGGCAGTGAACGCCATGCACTGGTGATCGATCACCAGTTGCGGCCACTTTTCAGTTTCTTCCAGGCACGCACCTTGCCGCTGGGCGTCTACGCCACCGACCGCGACTTCCTGGACTACCGCGTGCACAACGAGGCCCTGGCTGAGCGCGCCAAGCTGGCGGTGCAGCGCGCACTGCCGCTGATCGCATTGACGCAGCAGGCAAACGCGCTCGCCGCAGAAAAAATTGCCGCAGAAAAAAACGTGGCCGCCGCCTGAGGGCCATTCGGCCCAAGGCCGGCCGCAATGCCTCTTGCCGGCCACAGGATCAGCGGGCGATCGCTTGCCGATCCGCATTCCCGGCGTCCCTCCAGCGCGCATCACTGCATATGCAGGGACGCGCGCTCGTCTCATCTCGGAAACAAGGCGTCAGCTCGCAATGACTCAAGAATTCACCTTCGGCATCAAGAGCCTCCGCTTCGACGAGGACTATCGTCCCGCGGGCAATACGCGCAACACGACGAACTTCGCCAACCTGGCCAGGGGCGAGCGTCGCCAGCAAAACTTGCGCAACACGCTTGCGATGATCAACAACCGCTTCAACGACCTGGCGCATTGGGATAACTCAAAGCGCGACCGCTATGCTGTCGAACTCGACATCATCTCGGTGGAGATGCGGGTTGCCGGGAGCGAGCGGGGCGACGAATTCCCGTTGATCGAGATACTGAAGACCAACATTCTCGATAGAACGACCGGTGCCCGCATCGATGGCATCGCAGGAAACAATTTTTCCTCCTACGTACGCGACTACGATTTCAGCGTGTTGCTGCCGGCCCACAATCAGGACCGGTCCGCATTCGGCATTCCGGACGATTTCGGCAGCCTGCATGGACAGTTGTTCAAGCATTTCGTGAACTCGGACGCGTACAGCGCGCGTTTCGCCAAGCCGCCTGTCATCTGCATCAGCGTCTCCAGCAGCAGGGTCTATCACCGAACGGGAAACCGGCATCCCATCCTGGGCATCGAGTACCGGCAGGACGAGTTGTCATTGACGGATCGGTACTTCGAGAAGATGGGCCTGACCGTGCGCTACTTCATGCCTGCGAATAGTGTCGCCCCGCTGGCGTTCTATTTCTTTGGTGACCTGCTGGGCGATTACAGCAATCTCGAGCTGATTGGCACCATCAGCACCATGGAGACGTTCCAGAAGATTTACCGGCCGGAAATCTACAACGCCAATTCCGCGGCCGGGTCCATCTACCAGCCGAGCCTGACGCATCAGGATTATTCGGCGACCCAGATCGTCTACGACCGGCAAGAGCGCAGTCAGCTCGCGGTGACGCAGGGGAAATTCACCGAGGAGCACTTCATCAGGCCCTACGGACATCTTCTCGCGCAGTGGGCCTCCGGCCACGCGCTCTGATCAACCAGAACCCAAGACATCGCCCATCATGAACAAGCTGCTCCCCACCTCCACCGCCGGTAGCCTGCCCAAGCCTTCCTGGCTCGCGCAGCCGGAGAAACTCTGGTCGCCCTGGAAGCTGCAGGACGAGGAACTGATCGAAGGCAAACAGGACGCATTGCGCCTGTCGCTGCAGGAACAGCAGCACGCCGGCATCGATATCGTCAGCGACGGCGAACAGACCCGCCAACATTTCGTCACCACCTTCATCGAACACCTCAGCGGCGTCGATTTCGAAAAGCGTGAGACCGTCAGGATTCGTAATCGCTATGACGCCAGCGTGCCGACCGTCGTGGGTGCGGTGAGCCGCCCCAAGCCTGTCTTCGTCGACGATGCAACGTTCTTGCGCCAGCAAACCCGGCAGCCGATCAAATGGGCGCTGCCCGGCCCCATGACGATGATCGATACCCTCTTTGATGCGCACTACAAAAGCCGCGAAAAGCTGGCATGGGAATTTGCCAAGATCCTCAACCAGGAGGCCAGGGAGCTCGAAGCTGCCGGCGTGGATATCATCCAGTTCGATGAGCCGGCCTTCAATGTCTTCTTCGACGAGGTCAACGACTGGGGTATTGCCACCCTCGAGCGGGCAATCGAAGGGCTCAAATGCGAAACCGCCGTCCATATCTGCTATGGCTACGGCATCAAGGCCAATACCGACTGGAAGCAGACCCTGGGCTCGGAGTGGCGTCAGTACGAAGAGTCGTTCCCCAAGCTGCAGACATCCACGATCGACATCGTCTCGCTGGAGTGCCACAACTCGCACGTGCCGATCGATCTGATCGAACTCGTCCGCGGCAAGAAGGTGATGGTCGGCGCCATCGACGTGGCAAGCAACACGATCGAAACACCGCAGGAAGTGGCCGATACGCTGCGCAAGGCGCTCCGCTTTGTCGATGCCGACAAGCTCTACCCGTCCACCAACTGCGGGATGGCGCCTCTCGCCCGACACATCGCGAGAGGCAAACTCACTGCTCTCAGTGCAGGCGCAGAGATCATTCGTGCAGAACTGGCAGCGCGGTAGCGCGCTGGTGCTTGCGTGGATCGGCGGCCGACGCAGTGGGGCGAGGCGCGCTCCATCCTGCAGCTGGTGACCGGTGCCGGCGACGCAACAACATCGCGCCCCCGCACACGAGGGCGCGATGGCTTCATCGGGTTGCAGGACGCGATACTTGATCTGCAACTGCAACTGCAACTGCAACCGCAGCAGGTCGCTTTCGACCACCGGAGACGGCGCGGCCGAGACGTCGCTACGCTTGATCTTCGCGCACGCCAACACCAGCTCCAGCGCGTCCATCGATTTTCATGGCACAGCGGCTCCCACAGCGTCCGTGCGCAGGCGCGGCGCATTGGGGGTGGGGGCGAACCACCTGGTCATTGCCTGCGGCGTGCACGTCCACGCCGTCGGCATGATGACCGCGCGCCATCGCGACGTAGCCGGCTAGCGGAGCGCGCGCGGTGAGCGCAGCCGACACAGTGCCGACGCTGAACCTGCGTACGTCATTGCGTCCCGCGCAATTGCCTGCGTTGCATGGCATGGCTACAGTGGCGGGGTCGAAAGAGTGCAGGCCGGATGGTAGCCCGGTCATCCATCCGATCCGGGTGGCAAGCTCTCCCGCTGAGGGTATCCGCGACACCGAGACCGGCATTGCCGGAACAAGGTGTGCCCGGTGACCTCTCACGACCCATCATCGGCGCGCCTCCACTGACCCTGGAAGGATATTGCGCATGCAACTCACCTCACACACCCTCTTGATCACCGGCGGTGCCACCGGCATTGGCTTTGCGCTCGCACGCGCGCTGGTGGAGCAGGGCAACACCGTCATCATTTGTGGGCGCAGCGCCGCGGCGTTACGCCAGGCCAAGGACGCGCTGCCAGCGTTGATCACCCAGGTCTGCGATATCACCGACACGGCGAGTCGTCGTGCACTGGTGGACTGGTTGCAGGCACACCACCCGCACTGCAACGTGCTGATCAACAATGCCGGTGTGCAACAGCATCGCGATTTCACCGGCACCGATGCTGTGGCCCATCTCGATCAGGAAATTGCCATCAACCTGACCGCGCCGATCCATCTGATTGCCGAGCTGCTGCCGTTGCTGCAGCAGCAACAGCACGCGGCCATCATCAACATCACCTCGGGGCTGGCGTTCTCACCGATGGCCGATGTGCCGGTGTATTGCGCCAGCAAGGCGGCGCTGCACTCCTTCACCCTGAGTCTGCGTCACCAGTTGAAAGGCAGTACCGTGCGCGTGATCGAGATTGCCCCGCCAATCGTCGATACCGGGCTAGGTGGCGGCACGCGCAGTGCAGGGACCGTAGCGCGCAACATGATGTCTACCGAGCAGTTTGCGCAAGAGGCCATTGCCCAGCTGGAAGCCGGCAAGGACGAGGTATTGATCGGCATTTCGGCCGACACCCGTCGCTTGGGTGACGCCTTGTTCGAGCGGATGAATCACCGCTAGGTTGTTGGGTGATGTCGCTGGTGGTTTTTGCATGTTGCACAACACCACCAGCGACGTCCTGGCGACGATGGCGATCGGCGTAGCCGCTGCAGGTCAAGCGCTCAGCAATCGCTTTGCTTGCATGGATTACCAGCGCTAGCCCGCCATTGCTTCACCAGTTGGCGGCGATTGCGTTGATACTGCTCCTGCAGATAATCGATCCTGTCGATAGAGTCTGCGTGGAAGATGCGGAAATCGCCGCACGCTTCGCACCACGCGGCGATATGCCACCGTGCGTCGACCAAGCCCAGCATGATCGGCCAGATCGTGCGCTCCGATATCACCCCGGTCTTGCTCGTATAGCCGATCTGCAACTTGCGTTGCGCATGCAGCGCCTTGCGGATTTTTCCAAGGTCGACGATTGCTTCTGGCCGCCGTGCCCGGCTGATGTACAGCACGTTGTCGTCCAGTGCCAGGCGCACCTCCTGCGAGATCACCCCGTCGAGTTTTGCCAGTGCGTTCTGCACTGCCTGCGTCATTGCATCGTCGCTCTGGCTGCTGACCCACTGCGCGCCGGTGACCAGCGCGCGGATTTCTTCCTCGGTGAAGGAGAGCGGCGGAAGCACAAAGCCTGGTCTCAGGATGTAGCCCACGCCCGCTTCGCCTTCGACATCGGCACCCATCGCCTGCAAGGTCGCAATGTCGCGCCGGATCGTGCGCAACGAGACGCCAAGCTCTTGTGCGAGCGTGCTGCCGGACACGGTTCCCCGGTGTCGACGCAACACTTGCAAGAGATCGAACAGGCGCTGGCTACGCGACATGTCAGTCCATTCTGACCAGGCCCTTGCCCGGACGCTTCTGGCCGGATTCAAGGGTATTCATCAAGCCGATGGCACCTTCCAGCGGAACGATCTCGCCGATCGGCAGGCCGAAGGTTCCCGCTTCCGCAGCGCTGGCGAGGTAAGCCAGGATGGCGCTGGACGGTTTGCCGATCACCAGCTTGAAGCGGCGGTCCACCACGGCGCGGACGAACTTTCCCAGGTCGGGTTCCAGATCCAGGAAGCTGCCGCGCTTGTCGCGCAACAACGCCAATCCCGCAGCAGCTTTCATGACGGCCGAGGTGTCGAAGATCACGTCGAAGCGCTCATGAATGTCTTCCGGTCGGGTCACCCTGTAATCGTAGACCTGTTTCAGGCCCAGCGATCTGGCCCGCTCCATCGACCCCGCGCTACAACTCCCGGACACGGTTGCACCCAAGAGCTGCGCCAGCTGCACCGCCGCTTCGCCCACCGCGCCGGCGCAGCCGTTGACGAACACATGCTGGCCTTTCTTCAGCGCCGCCTTGTCGACCAGACCATTCCACGCGGTGACCCCGGGCGTGCCCAGGCACGCGGCGTTTTCATAGGAGACGTTATCGGGTTTCTTGACCAGGCTCTCTTCGGTGGTGATCACCGCTTCGCCCAATGCGCCGCACTCCTTGAAGCGCGCCAGGCCGAACACCGCATCGCCGGGCTTGAAGCGGGTGACGCCTTCGCCCACCGCGAGCACCACGCCCGACAGATCCATGCCCATCGCACGCGGAAAGGTCCGCCCGGTCACGATCTTCATGACGCCGTTGCGCATCTTCCAGTCGACCGGATTGATCGCGGCGTACTTCACCTTCACTGCGACCTGGCCTTTTGCGGGCGCAGCAAGCGTGAACTCGGCCAGCTGCATGACGTCCTGGCCACCATAGCGGTTGTATTGAAGGCGCTTCATTGGCGCAGTGCTCCGGTGGCAATGGCACGTATGGATGTGACCTTGCAGGCGAGAACCACGTGTCGTCGGTCGACCGGGTTGCCGGGATGGGCGGCAGGTCCGGTTCGGTGGCCAACAAAAGGCCGGCCAGCGCTGCGGAACACAAACGTGACCGGACGCGAGGGCATCAGTGTGGACGCGTGGGCATCGAGCGCGCTTGAAGCTGCAGGGTCGGTCGGGCGGGAGCGGGTGAAGATGGTCACCAGGACATTCCTCGGAGTGGGCGCCCAGTCTAGGAAGCGGTGGTGACAGATTTTGTCACCATGCTTTTCGCCAGATCGCGGACGCGCAACCGCCGTCGCCAGCGCCGGCATCGCGTGACTTCACGGCATGCCCGCGCAGCCCGACCGGCGCGAACCGAGCTCGCCATCCGGTCTGTCAGACAGCCGCGCGCTGCCAGGCCAGCACTCCATGGAAGCGTGCGACTGCCACTCCCGTTCCCTTGTCCGTGCAGTCGCGGTGCCGCTGTGCCCTGAAAGTGGGCGGCGCCCCGTGTTCTACCGCTCGTCGGACAGCCGCCGGTGCGGCTTCCATTGCTATCGATCTTATGTATGATGACCATCATGAAAAACACCTCGCCACGCTCCCGCGCATCGTCAGGCCGCAAGGCCGATAGCCATGCACGCATCGTCGAAGTCGCTGCGCGTGCGATCCGGCGTACCGGCTATGACGGCACCGGCGTGGCCGACATCATGAAAGAGGCCGGCCTGACCCACGGCGGCTTCTACGCGCATTTCTCTTCGCGCGATGCGCTGCTTGCCGAGGCCGCCGACCATGCGGGCGCGCAGACGGTGGCCAACTCTGCGCGGATCGCTGCCGCCGTGCCGCCGGAGCAGGCGGCGCAGGCACTGATGCGGGCGTATCTGTCCGATGGGCACGTCAAAAACGTCGAATCCGGCTGCCCGATCGCCGCGCTGGGTTCGGAGATGCCGCGTCAGGCACCGGCGGTGCGCCAGGTAGCGACGCGTCGCATCAAGGAAATGATCGACCTGGCCGCGCGCCAATCGCCGGACTGGGGAACGCCGCAGGCGCATGCGCGTGCGCTGGTGACCGTCTGCGCCATGGCCGGCACCTTGATGCTGGCGCGTGCGGTGGACGACCCCGCATTGTCGGCCGCGATGCGTGAGGCGGCACTCGAGCACTTCGGCGCAGCCTGAGCAAAACGCTCGGGTTGATCGTTGTTTAAAAATATGATGTTCGTAATATTTTAGACGTACAGATCGTAGTCCGCCGCAGCCGCGGCTCTCCACCACCACCGCGTGCGACGGCAGCCCCTCAATGGCTTGCCGGCACCCATCACTCGAGACAGAGACACCCATGAACAGCAAGATCGCACTCGTCACCGGAGCCTCCTCCGGTATCGGCGAAGCCACCGCCGCCCACCTGGCCAAGGCCGGCTACACCGTCTATGGCACCAGCCGCCGCGGTGGCCGCTCCAGCACGCCCGGCGTGCAGATGCTGTCGCTGGATGTCACCAACGACGAGTCGGTGGCCACCGCCATCGATACCTTGCTGCGCAAGGAAGGCCGCCTGGACCTGTTGGTCAACAATGCCGGCTTCAGCGTTGCACCGGCCGCGGCAGAGGAGAGCTCCATCGCGCAGGCGCAGTCGGTGTTCGACACCAACTTCTTCGGCACCGTGCGTATGAGCAATGCGGTGATCGGCCAGATGCGCAAGCAAGGCAGCGGGCGCATCCTCAACATCGGCTCGGTGCTGGGGCTGGTGCCAATTCCGTATACGGCGATGTATGTGGCCAGCAAGCACGCCGTCGAGGGTTACAGCGAATCGCTGGATCACGAATTGCGCGATTGGGGCATCCGGGTGTCGGTGATCGAGCCGGCCTACACCAGGACGCCGTTCGACGCCAATTCGCTGCAGCCGGATGCTCCGCTGGAGATCTATCGGGACATGCGCGCGCATCTGGCCGCACACGTCGCACAGGTGATGCAAAAGGCCGATGCGCCCAGCGTGGTGGCCGAGGTGGTGCTCAAGGCAGCGCAGGATCCGCAACCGAAGGTGCGCTACACCGCCGGCAAGGTGGCCAAGCAGATGAGCCTGCTGCGTCGCCTGTTGCCCAACCGCATGCTCGGCAATGCGCTGCGCAAGGAACTCAAGCTGGATCAGGTTGCATCGCCAGCCCGCGCCAACGGCTCGGCTGCTGCCGGAGCACGCGCATGATGCACACGATTGATCGTACCGATGCCAAGATGTGGGCACGCGCCTGTGGGGAACACGCATGAAAGCCGTCATTGTCGACCAGTACAAGAAACATGGCCCGGTGCGCATCGGCGAGATGCCGATGCCGCAGCTGCGCCCCAACGATGTGTTGATCAAGGTCAGCGCCGCCAGCCTGAACCCGCTGGATGCCAAGGTGCGCGATGGCGAATTCAAGATGCTGCTGCCGTTCAAGACGCCCTTCGTGCTGGGTAACGATGTGGCCGGCGTGGTGACGCAGGTCGGCACCGCAGTGCGCGACTTTGCGGTTGGCGATACGGTGTTCGCCAAGATCGAACCCGGCCGCATCGGTACCTTGGCCGAGTTCGTGGCGATCGATGCAGCGGTGGTCGCGCACAAACCGGCCAGCCTGAGCATGGAGCAGGCCGCATCGTTTCCGCTGGTCGGCCTGACCGCCTGGCAGGCGCTGGTGGAAACCGCCGCGCTCAAACCGGGTCAGAAGGTGTTGATCCATGCCGGCTCCGGCGGTGTGGGTACCATCGCGATCCAGCTGGCCAAGCATCTGGGTGCGTACGTGGCTGCCACCACCAGTACTGCCAATGTGGAGCTGGTCAAATCGTTGGGCGCCGATCTGGTGATCGACTACAAGCGGCAGGACTTCCAGGCGCTGGTGCGCGATTACGATGTGGTGCTGCACAGCCTGGATACGCCGACGCTGCTCAAGTCGCTGCAACTGCTCAAGCCCGGCGGTGTATTGATTTCGCTGACCGGCCCGCCGACGCCGGCATTTGCGCAGCAACTTGGGCTGGCGTTTCCGCTCAAGTTGGTAATGCGCCTGCTCAGCCGCAAGGTGCGCGCGCAGGCCAGGCAGCGGCAGGTGTCGTACACCTTCCTGTTCATGCGCGGCGATGGTCCGCAGCTGCGCACGTTGGCGGGTTTGCTCGACAGCGGCGTACTGCGCCCGGTGATCGATACGGTGTATCCGCTCGCACGTGCGCAAGAAGCGCTCGCGCAGGTGGACAGCGGCCGCGTCAAAGGCAAGGTCGTGGTCACGCTGTAGCAGCGGCGATCGCGTGGTGCTGCCTTATCGGTGACAGCGATAAGGCTGTGCTTCGGAAACGATAACGGGGTGGGCAGGGTGCCCACCCCGTTTGCGTATGCGCAATGTGCGTGGCTAGCCGGTGAACCCGGTGGATTTGCCAAGCAGCTTCGGCTTGACTGAATTCTTATGCCATCTCCGGCCAAACCGCCGGCCTACCCGCCCGGATGTAATCAAGGTACTCGGACTCGGCAACGCCGAGGTTGACCCAGCGTTCTGGATGGGTCGCCAGTGACGTCTCTGCATATGCAATAGCTGCGTTGGGAGCCTGGAACGTGGCTGCCGCAGCATCAAGATCCTCTGGCGCTAGATATGGAAAGTCATACAGATCGGTGTATTGCTCACTGCCGATGTCCTGGACGTCATACACCCAAATCTGCACCGATCCATCAACGGGCCGCAACTCGATATGGCGAATGTAGTCCGGATGCAGAGGGCTGCGCCCAAGGAACTGCTCAACGGACTTGCCTCGACGAAACGTGGCTGGAATATCAAGGGTGGGAAGATGTTGCATGGCGGCTTAAAGAATGAATGAAGCCGCGCTGTGAGGCGGCATCGGATTGAATGAATCGTCAGATCTGCAGCCGTGACCGTAAACCACGCACTTCCGCTTGCCACTCGTTGAAGTCATCGGTGTCCTCCCACAGCTCGCGCAACTCCGAGGTTGGTCCAAGAATGCGATCAATCGCCTGCGCAGCGTCGCTGGTCAATTGAGCGTCGGGTAGCGGCTTTACCCTGTCGATCCATTCCACGACATCCGGCTCATCCAGGGCCTCAGCGGTGGGGCGTCCCAAGGCCGCAACGATCACCTCAATGGCCGCCAGCGCAGTGGTTGCATCCGTCGAATCCACATCGCTATCGGTGGCAAGGACTGCTGCAATTGCCTCGCGAACAAGCGACAGGTCGCCGGCCTCGGTGAGGTCGCATACCCAATCCGCAGCAGTGTCGTTGTCAAAAGAACCGATGCCCCAGCAACCCATGAACGTACTCCTGCAGGTCGAATGTTTGGCATAAGGCGCGCGTTGGCCTCCTGCCTGATGGATGAGTAGGCCTCAGCTCACTGCCGCACATAGCGCAGGTGGGTGGCCGCAGGCCCATCAAGCACCCTGTCGATACGAAATTGTGTCGCGGGCTCGCCAAGGTGTTCGAACAGACGTCGTCCGCCGCCGAATAAGACCGGTGCCAACGCAATCTCCAGCTCGTCGACAACGCCCAAGCTCAGATACTGCTGGATCAGATCCGCTCCACCGGCAATCCGAATATCACGGCTGCCAGCGGATTCGCGAGCCAGTTCCAGCGCATGTTCCGGCCCGTCGTTGATGAAGTGGAAGGTCGTGCCGCCGGGGCGCACCCAGGGCTCGCGTTTCTCGTGGGTCAGCACGTAGACCGGTGTGTGGAACGGAGCCTCCTCTGGCCAGGCAACCTCGCCTTGGTCGAACATTCGCTTGCCCATGATGTTGGCGCCGATACGCGCGAAGGTGCTGCGGACCAGGTCGTTGACCGGGCCGGTGTCACCATCCGATGCAAGCTTGAGTATGTTCTCGCGGAAGTACTGCGTTGTGATCAGCCACCCCATCATCGCGCCCCACTTGGCTCCCCAGTTCTTGTGCTCGGGGTCGTCCATGGTCATCCCTTCCGGCGCCATGTAGCCATCAAGGCTAAGGCCGATGCTGACGAATACCTTGCTCATGATTTCACCTGTCACGTGTCTGAGGGCAGCAGAACATCCGAATTCACTCGACCCGCTAAGAGCGGCTAACAAACCGTAGCGAGCGGTCGTCAGCTGGGTGTGGACGGCGCGGAGGAACCGGAGTGTACGCGTGGTCCACACCGCACCGAGCATCGGCCGCGCCCACCTGGAGGTGAGCACAGTCCTTTTGTTTGCTGCTCTTAGTTGCGTCTGCTTGCATGCATTGTTAGTCCCCACCATGCGCAGTCTTCGCCTGGTACAGCGCTGATGCAACCACATCTGCAGGCCAGTGGTTTTTTCCGTTACGGAAGATAGAAACCACCAGAAACGCGATGCGCCGTACTCCAACGCCTGCGCATGTCGGTGGGTTGCCAACCGATCTATGCGTGCGTCCTTGTGGCGTGCTGCACGGTGTCGTTACCCGCGTCTTAGGGGGCTAACCGCAAACGAGGTGCTGGCGCTGATACCGAGTGCGCCCGGTAGGGCCCGGCCGCAGCGCAACGATCCAGCACTGACCGCAGCGCCATCGCGCGGTGCGGCATGCAGACGTGCATTTTGAAACGCGCAACGTGCAACACCCGCAGTGACCGCCAATTCGATGGTCGCTGCGGGTGTCGTGTGGTGTGACCAGAAGCATGTCGTGCATGCCTTCAATCCATCCAATCTCGCGATGGGTTTGAAGCCCGGTTGCGGGCCTCACCACGCAACCCGGTGCATGGACCTCGCCGACGCTGACCGCGCCCGATTGCCGGGGCGGTCGTTTTGTCTGTCGCGCTTACTCGGCCCAGGGCTCCAGCACTACCTTGCCGGTGGTCTGGCGACTTTCCAGCAATTGGTGCGCCTGCGCGGCCTGCGACAGCGGCAACACCGTGCCGATTTGCGGGGCCAGCTTGCCGGTCATGATGAAGCCCATGATTTCGCCCAGCACCTCCTGCAGCAGTCCGGGCTGGGCCTGGTAGCCGCCGATGTAGAAACTGGTCAGCGTGTGGTTCTTCAGCGTGAGCTGCCAGGGGTCGATCAATGCGGTTTTGCCGCTGGACTGGCCCAGAAACACCATGCGCCCGAACGGTGCCAATGCCGCCAGGCCTTCGCCCACACTGTCGCCGCCGGCACTTTCCAGAATCACATCCACGCCGCGTCCATCGGTCAGTGCCAGCACCTGCTCGGACCAGCCGGGTGCGGTGTAGTCCACCGAGGCATCGGCGCCCAGGCGTTCGGCCAGTGCGCGTTTTTCCGGCGAGCTGGCTGCAGCGATCACCTTGCCGGCGCCATAGAGTTTGGCCAGTTGCACCGCGAACGAACCTACACCGCCGGCCGCCGCTTCGATCAATATCGTCTCGCCCGGTGCCAGTCGCGCGGCTTGCCGCAACGCGATACCGGCAGTGAGCCCGTGCGCGACCACTGCGGCGGCCTGCACCGCGCTCACGCCCGGCGGCAACGGCACCACCAACGCGGCGGGGAAGGCGATGTATTGCGCATAGCCGCCCACGCCCGGCGTGGCCAGCACGGCCATGCCCACCTCCAGCCCGGTGACGCCTTCGCCGAGCGCGGCGATCGTACCGGCCACCTCGATCCCGAGGGTGTACGGCAGTGGCGATGCCTCGATGTAATCGCCGCGCCGACGCATGACGTCGGCAAAGTTCAGGCCGACCGCTTCGATCTTGATCAGCACTTCGCCATTGCCGGGCTGCGGCTGCGGAACTTCTTCATAGACCAGCACGTCGGTGCCGCCGTGCTGGTGAAACCGTACTGCCTTCATGATGCATGCTCGCTGGGTCAGGGGGCCGAATGGCCGGAGACGCCTGCCGCAACCAGAGTGCCGGCAGGAGATGTTGTCCCGGGGAGAGGCTGTGCAGCCGGTCGTCGCGGGATGCATCACAAGGTATATTCTATAAACCTGATGTCAATCAGGCACCACTTATCCACCAGGTATCCCACGAGACACTTGCAATGAACACAGCGATGCTGCAACCCGCTTTCAAATTCGATTGCCCAGGCCGTGAGACGTTGGAGCAACTGGCAGACAAATGGTCGGTGATGGTGCTGGCCTGTCTGCTGGTGACGCCGCTGCGTTTCAACGCGATCAAGCGCAATCTCGAAGGCGTTTCGCAAAAAGCCTTGACCCAGTGCCTGCGTCGGCTGGAGCGCAACGGCATCATCGTGCGCACGGTCATCGTGCGCTCGCCGATTGCGGTGGAATACCGCATCACTCCGCTCGGCCTGCGTCTGAAAGAGCCAATCCAATTGCTGTGCGCCTGGACGCTGGATAACCAGCATGCGATCGAGCAAGCGCGTGAGGCATTCGACCGCGAAGCAGCGTAAGCGTTGGTCCCGAGACAGGCGACAGGACGCGCTTGCGTTGCGATGTGCACCTCAGTGGCAGACAGTCACGCTGCGATGCTGGACGACCCGGCAGCGCAGCGCATGCAATGGCGCACGATCCGCGCTTGCACCAGCCTGGCAGGCACGGACAACCGCAAGGCAATGCAGTGCTTACACCGTGTCCTCGACATGTCGCTGCCGCGCGATGAGTCGCACAACACGATGCCTTGACGTGCAGCAACCGCCACTGCTCTCAACGTTGTGCAGGCATCGCATTGCAGGGGCGTACCAGCACATCTGCACCACAACACGCAGCGTCGTCATGCAAACGCCCCGCACAGGGCGGGGCGTTTGCAGTCGTAGCAGCGCAGCGTTGCATCACGCCCACTGCAGCGGTGGTGCGCGCGGCGTAGCCGCGGATGGCGTGACTCAGTAGTTGACCTGCAACTGCAAGCGCAGCAGATCGCCTTCCACCACCGGATACGGCGCCGTGGTGACGTCGGTGCGCTTCATCTTCGAATACGCAAACACCAGTTCCAGCGCGTCCATCGGCTGCCATTCGACGCCGGCTTCCACTTCGTCCAGGCGCATGCGCGGCGCATTGGTATCGAACTTGGAGCCGCCGCGGTAGGTCTGCCATTTCAGGTACGGCAGCAAGGTGCCGTAGTTGAAGTCGTGCTTGAACATCGCCTGCACATACCCGCCGCTCAGCGAGCGGGTGCGGATGCGGCGCTGCGCCACATCCAGCTCCGGGCCGCGGCCCACCGTCCACTCGGCCTGCAAGCCGAACGGCTGCGGGTAATAGATCACGTGCGCAGCAACGCGCTGGTCGGTATAGCCGTTGGGGTCGGTGATGGCCGGGGTGAAACTGCGGCCGCCGATATTCACCGCCGCAGCGGTCGGCACGAAGCGCCCGCTGTAGGCATCGGCGCCCACTTCCAGATACTGGCCGTTGGCGAATTTGAACGGGTAGGTGGCGTGCACCACCGCATGCATGCCGTCGTTACGCTCGGCGCGGTTGGCGCCCTGGCCGTTGTACACGCCCGCGCCCAGCACGCCGTAATCGCCCGAGCCCTTCAGGCCGGATTTGACCAGGTCCTGGAAGCGGCCCTTGGCCACGGTGGGGCTGTAATAAAACACCGCACCGATATCGCGTTCGTCGCGCAGGCCGGAGTTGAGCGCGTCGGCGCGATCCAGGGTGAGGCGGTTCTGGCTGGACTGCAGGTTTTCCCAGCCGTACGGCATCTTCGACTGACCCACACGCACGCGGTACTCGCGCTTCTTGTCGAAGAAGATATCGGCGTAGGCATCGCGTAGCTGCGCGAAGTTGGAGGTGGTCGAACCAGTCGGAGTACTGGCGAAATCCGGCTGGAAATACAGCGACACGTGCTCGTTGAGATCGCCGCTCAGCACCAGGCGCGCACGCCGGATGCCCAGGCTCTGGTCGTTGCCGATGAAGCGATCGCCCGGCGCACGCAGGTCCTGCGCATCGCCGCCAATGCCCTGGTTGTAGCGGATCTGGGTGTAGCCGCGCAGGCTCAGCTTGTCGTACCACTTCTTGCCGACATCGCCGGCCTTGGCCGGTGCGGCGGCTGGCGCCGGTGCAGGGGCGGCCTGTGCGATGGCAGTGTCGGCCGGCACGGTTGCACCAGGTGCCGGAGGCAGCGTCTGTGCCGGCGAGGCAGGCATCGCCGAGGCGGGCAGCTTGCCGTTTTCGTCCACCTGCACAAAGGTGCCCAGCTTGTCGCGCCCGGGTGCCGGCTCGGCAAAGATCTGCTTGGTCTTGCGGTCGACGTACAACTCAAGCTCGGCGGCCAGCGTGCTGCCGCTGGCGGTCGCGCTGAGGGCGCACAGGACGGTGGCGAGATTGCGTTTTTTCATGGATCCGGCTCGGCAAGGGAAACTGGGCGGCGGTGGCGTGGCCGGTCGAAGCGCCCTCGCATAGGGCGCGTGCGGCCAGACGCCGGGCACCGTCATGGCGCTCCGCACTGCTGCCGTAGCAGCGATGGGGTGCAGTTATATTTAGGTTTGATGTCAGTTTGGTGACATCCGGGCCGTTATCCGACCGGTTACTGTGTCAACTGCGTGTCCGGTAGATGTCAGTCCGGCGACGCGAGCTGTGTCTAGAGGCGGTGGCGGCCCTGCTATGGGGGGGCCCCTGGCGGCCGTAACGTATGCACTGATCCTTGCGTGGCCCACCCGCCTGAGCAGGCGCTGCGTGCAGCGATACGCCTGGCACGCACGTTGACCGTGACGGCCGAAAAGTCGAACAGTCGAACGGTCGAGCAGTCGGCCAGATTGAGGAATGCGCTCGTCGAGCGGGGCTGGTGGCACCTCGCCAGTGACAGCGGCTAACAGAACCGAGCGAGCGCCTGTCAGTGAGTGCGGGATCGAATGCGCGGTGCCCTCACCGCTCGCGGGACACGGTGAACCCGTCCCTGGGGGCTCGGTGGCGGCATCCGTGCCGCGCAATCGGCAAGGACACCGCGTCACGCCCGGCCAGCGCTATCGCCGTGCGCAGCCAGTCCGCACCGAGCGCGTCATCTGCAGCGCACTGGCACAGGCCAAAAAAAAAGCCACACCCGACGGGCATGGTGTTGCTTGTCTTCGCTACCGGCCGCCACACGCATCGCTGCGTCTCGCGTCCGGCCCGGCCCCCCTGGCTCAGGCTGCCGGTTGTGCCGCCGCCAGCGCCGCCGCCACGGTCTCGCGCCATGGCGTGGTGGGGCGGCCGATCAAACGACTCAGGGTGTGGCTGTCGTCGAACAGGCTGCCGCCGCGCGAGGACGCCGAGCACTGCGCCAGCACCTGCGCAAAGCCGGCCGGCACGCCCACCTGCACCAGCGCTGCGGCGTAGTCGGCTTCCGGGAGGTCGTGGTACGCCACCGGCTTGCCCGCCAGCTGCGATAGCTCGGCTGCGTACTCGGCCATCGTGAAAGCGGTATCGCCGGCCAGCTCATAGACCTGCCCGGCCTGCGGCGCATCCGATGCCAGGACCGCTGCGGCGGCCGCCGCATAGTCGGCACGTGTGGCGGTGCTGAGCTTGCCCTCGCCCGAGCTGCCCATCGTCCCGCCGTGCGCCACTTCGGCGGCGATCGAGCCAGTGTAGTTCTCGGTGTACCAGCCGTTGCGCAGCAGCACGTGCGGCACGCCGCTCTCGCGCAGCAGCGCCTCGGTGACCACATGTTCTTCGGCCAGCGACAGCGTGCTGGTGTCCGCACGCAGGATGCTGGTGTAGGCGAGCAACTCCACCCCGGCGCGCTTGGCCGCGTCGATCACATTGCGGTGCTGCTCCACGCGTGCGCCCACCGCGTTGGACGACACCAGCAGCACCCGGCCGACGCCCGCAAAGGCCAGGTCCAGGCTGTGCGGGTCGGCGTAGTCGGCCTGACGCACCGTGATGTCGCGTTTTGCGAACTCGGCAAGTGACGCAGTATCACGGGCCGTTGCTACGATGCGGCTGGCAGGCACATGTTCCAGAAGCGCGTCGACGACCAGTGCACCTAGCTGTCCGCTGGCGCCGGTAACAAGAATCAGGGGGGAGGCATGTGCCATGTGGAGCTCCAATAGGTTTAGAGAAGAGGTTTGGTCTAGTATCTAGACCTTGTGGTCAGCGAGCCTATTGTCAGGACCGCCCGGTCCTTCGCAAGGAGGCAGTTTTACTCCCCCTGGTTACTGTGAGATACCCCCGTGAATGCGATTGCCTTGTTCCCACCGCCGCCGTCCCTGGAAGGCCCCTTCGATGCCACCAAGTGCCCCGTGCGCGATGTGCTCGATCAGATCGGCGACAAGTGGACCTTGCTGATCCTGTTGACGCTGATCCCCGGCCCGTCCCGCTTCAGCGCCATCCAGCGTGCCGTGCCGGACATCTCCAAGCGGATGCTGACCCAGACCCTGCGCAACCTTGAGCGCAACGGCATGATCACCCGCAAGGTCTACGCCACCAAGCCGCCCAGCGTGGAATACGCACTGTCCAAGCTCGGCGTCGCCCTGCTCGGCCCGGTCTCGCAACTGCTCAACTGGGCAGGCGAAAACCATGCCGGCATCCGCGCCGCACGCGAGCGCTTCGATCGCGCCCAACAGCCGCTGCCCGCGTTGGATGCCGACGAAGCGATGGCGCATGCATAGGCGGGCTGACCCGCGCTGACGGCCGGCGCGGTGTCCGTGGCGTGGAAACGATGGTAGCCGCCACGCGCGTGGCGGCGCGGTTGGCGCAGGCAGACCGCCGGCCGCTCCGATTGCCCGCTGTGTTGCCACCGCTGACGTCTGGTGGCGCACGGCAGGCGGTCTGCGGTGTTGCGCCGATGCGCTCACGGCCGCCGAGCTGGAGTAATCCGGCAAGTCGCGGAGGCGTGGCGATGCCACCGCGCCCGTCTCGGCGGCGTTGACGACCTGCTGCGGGCAGCTGCAAGAGTGTGAACGGGTGCTCACAAAATCGCGTTTCAGCTAAATGCCTGATCGCCACGGCATGGGCAGATGCGATGGCAAACGCTTGCAGCGCAACGGCCAAGCGCCCGCCTATCGCTCCCATCGCAAACTTCAATCGCAAGCTGGCTCAAGCGCACGCAGGCGCGTCCGATAAGGGCTCACCTTATTTCGCGAAGCCACTCCTCTATGCCTGTGCTCGGCAGCCTGTCTTGTGCATCGCGACGTACCCTGGGCATCGCCCTGCTCGCACTATGGTGCGGCTGGATTGCCGTGGCCTGGACAACTCCGCGCGCGCAAGCCGGTGATCTGAGCAGTGCCTGGGCCCAGGTCCAGGCGGGCCTACCGGCTGCCCAGGCGGCGCCAATGTTGATAGGCGTCGCAGGAGCCTGCGCCTGCACCGATCTCGCATCAGACCGCGCCTGGGCCGTGCTCAGCGCCGCCGTGCGCGCCCGCGGCGGCCAGGTGCGGCTGCTCGACAGCCCGGCACTGCAGGGCAGCGGTTACGCCGTGTGGCTGCTCGGCGCCGATGGTCAGCCGCGCTATGCCGGTCCTGCAGACGGTGGCGCGGTGTGCGGCACTGCGGGTGCAGCGGCGTGGTCGCGTTGGCTGCCTGAAGTTCTAAACCGCGCGGCAAGTGCCGCAGTGGTGTCCCCTTGCCCGTGTGCCGTGGAGTCGCTGTCATGATGGAACTGTCCGCATCGGCGCCGCCGACCTCCAACTACGCCACGCGTCTGGCTATCAAGGCCGACCGGCTGTTCCTGTGGTTGGCGGTGCTGCAGAGTGCCGGCTCGCTGGTCCTGGCCTGGAGCCAGGGCCAATGGACCACCTTTCTTGCCGTCACTCTGCCCAGCCTGCTGCTGATGGCCTGGCAGGTGCATGCAAACCCAGGCACGCGCCTGACCCGGATTACCAACGCGCTGGTGCTGATGGCTCTGGTCGCCGCCACCATCCAGCAAGCGCATGGTCTGGTGGAAATGCACTTCGGCGTGTTCGTGATCCTGGCGTTGTTGTTGTATTACCGCGACTGGCTACCGGTGGTGGTCGCCGCCGGCGCCATCGCCGTGCATCATCTTGCGTTCTACTGGCTGCAATCGCGCGGGATGCCGGTGCAGGCCTTCACTGCCGGCAGCGGCTTCGGCATCGTGCTGTTGCACGCTGGCTACGTGATCGTGGAAACCGCCTTCGTCTGCGTGATGGCTATCCAACTGCGGCGTCAGGTCGATGCGTTGGATCACGAAGCCGACGCATTGGCGGAACTGGCCGACACCCTGGCGACCGGTGCCACCTTGCCGCCGGCGATCATGCAGCAGACATTCCGCAGCGGGTCGCTGGCGCAAGCGCTGGTGCGGATGAGCGTGCAGGTGGAAGAACGCATCGCGCAGCAGCAGCAGTTACTGCTGGAAAACCGCCGCATCCGTCTGGCATTGGACGCCTCGGCGATGGCGGTGGCCATCGTCGACGGGCAGGGCGCTGCCATCTACCGCAATCAGTCGTTCCAGCAACTGAGCACGCATGTCGATGCCGATGCGCTGGAGACCGCACTGGCCGATGCAGTGCAGCTGGGGCATGCCACCGGCACCAGCAGAACACGCGCACTGGCTGCGCTGCAGCTGCAGGAAAACATCACGCCCGTCCACGATCATGACGGCAGTTCGCTGGGCGTGGTGGTGGAGTGGCAGGACCGCACCCAGGACCTGATGCTGGAAGAGCAGCTGGCAACCGTTATCGCACAGGCCACGCGCGGCGAACTGGGCGCGCGCCTGCACGGGCATGCCAACGGCGGCACGCTCGGCCAGCTGGCCGACGGCGTCAACCGCTTTCTCGCCATCACCGACGATAGCCTGCAGGACATGCGTCAGATGCTGGGGGCGATGTCGCGCGGCGATCTGTCGCAACGCATCGATCGCCCGTGCGAAGGCGTGTTCGAGCAGATCAAGCGCGATGCCAATGCCACCGCCGATGAACTGGCCCGCATCATTGCGCAGATCCGCAGCTCAAGCAGCGCGATCAATCATGCGGCCGGCCACATCCTCACCCGCAACGATGCGTTGGAGCAGCAAGTGCAGCGTCAGTCGGCTACGTTGGGCCGCACCGCTACCCAGATGCAGGCGGTGCTCGGCACCATGCAGCAACACACCGCGCAGGCAGCGGATGCGGACAAACTCACTGCCGCCGCATCGGAGGCCGCACGCAGTGGCGGCGACACCATGCAACAGGCGATGGGCACCATGCAGCAGATGGAGCAAGCATCGCGCCGCATCCAGGACATCATCTCGGTGATCGACGGCCTTGCGTTCCAGACCAATATTCTGGCCTTGAACGCCGCAGTCGAAGCCGCGCGCGCTGGCGACGAAGGCCGTGGTTTTGCAGTGGTCGCCAGCGAAGTGCGCGCGCTGGCGCTACGCTCGTCCACCGCCGCCAGCCAGATCAAGATGCTGATCGGCGAGTCGGTCACGCACATGCAGGCAGGCGTGCAGCAGGTACGCCACGCTGGCGAAGGCATGCAGCACATCGTGGCTACCATCGGCCAGGTCAGCAGCACGCTCAGCAAGATTGCCATCGCCTCGCAGCAGGAAGCCGGCAGCATTGCGCAGGTGCATCACACCCTTAATGACGTGGATACCGACATGCGCGACGGCGTCACCCGCATGCAGGACGCCAGTGCTGCTGCACGCGCGATGGGCGATCACGCCGCACAGCTGGAAGATGCGGTGAGTGCGTTTGTTGCCGACGCATTCGATGACTGCGCTAAACGCGCAGCCTGAAGCGAACGATCCAGCCCGGCACCCTCATCGGTGTCGTGCTGCAGCAGGGCCGAGCAAGCGCCGATCAGTCACGCAGACTTGCGAGTGGGTTGGCTTCACGGGATTTTTAAGGTGCACGCGAAGCAATCGAATGCTCATAGGCCTCGTGCAACAACGTTTTTATGGCTTCAAGATCGGCCCGTGTGTAGAGCTTCGCAATCTGGGTCACCTGCTTTCCATCTGTCACTGATTTAATGAACATCGCGTGGTCCACCCGTCGCCCAAGGTGGACAGCAAGGCGTATCGCGTCTGTCATGATGGTGGCGTCCGCAAAAACCTTGCAGCTGCGGAAGAGGACATACCGCTCCCGCGTGACACACTCCACTGCTCCAAGCGCGGTCATGAAAGTCTCCAGCGCGGTATACAGCTCCACCAGATCGGCTGGCCTGCCGCGCAAGACCTCGCGTCGATCACCTGTTCCACACGCGTGGCGCTGATTCGTTCGAGAGAACTGGCGATTGCAGTTGGGGCATGCCCACATGCGCGTCATCACCGGTGATTCACTGAATGAGGAGTGCTAACACAACGTAGCGAGCAGTCGTCAATGTGCGAGTAGCGCATGCCGATTCCGAGTGCTGGCCGCGCGCACTTGGCGGCCGCACAGTCCTTTTGTTCGCCGCTCTAAACATGCGTGATCCATTGCCGAATGATCGCAAGTAATGCGTCATGCTTGAGTGCCAGATCTGCGGCCCCGGTAAAACTGAGCGAGGCGCGGTCTGTTCCGTGCCACGTCAATAGCCCTTGCGGATCAGCGATAGCGTCTGCTGGAACCTTCCGTCCGGGTTTGGCGCCCAGATGAAAAATGAGCTGCACCGCGGTTGTTGCGCGCAAATGCATGGTGGCAAAGTGCTCGGTGGTGCGAAAGCTGGGTGCGTTCCATTTGATCTCCTCCGAGATCGTCGGATCCGCACTCAGCAAGAGTTGCCTGATCGCAACAACTTCCCGCTTGAGCGGATGGTCGAGTGCATCAATGAAGGACTGCACAGACATTGCGGGCTTGCGCTTCTTGTCCGTCACCGTGCGCTCTCCCTTGAATCGCCCCAAGCAGATATCCGAAGCGGACTCGGCTTGAATGCGTTGTTAGACCGTTGCATCACTCGCGTCGACGCTTGCTGGGGAAGCCAACAAGGGACTCAATAGCATGTTCTCGAACCACCTGCAGCCCCTCGTTCAAAGCAGCCTGATCCTTAGCGAACCTGTCCCAGGTGGCATCGTTGTTGAATGGGTTACCAGCTTCAGGCATCCAATCCTTATCTTTTTGACGATAGATCGCGAAGCGAGCCGTTCGCGCGTTGTCCTGACCGATTGATAAAGCGGGGGCATTACCCTCTGGAATTGATCCTCCATCATCATCTCGGTCCGGGCTACGTTTTACTGAGTCGCCGAATGTTTGAATGAAGACGACCCGCCAGGCCGATTCGGCTTGACTGATTGGTGGACAGCTCACGCTGTCCGCCTTACTTTAAATTGATCCAGTCATAGCTGACGTTTTGCGGGCACCGATCCGGTTCGGTATCAAGCGCCTCGCCAGCATGCATCAGACCTGCAGCATTCGACCTGCATCTCGGGCACATCAGTAGCCAACCGCGGATCATCCGGCGTGATCTGAAACGCGTCATCGGCAGCGCTCACAACCGGAGCGCGCGCAGCATCAATGCATGATGCGGAGGCGCGTTGATAGCGTAGGCCCGTACTCCACCGGTCACCTAGCGTTCGCTAGAAAAGCGCATCATCGGTGGGTGTGTCAGGCAATCGACGCGTCATGGCCCCGGGCAGGGGTCAAACAGGCGGTCCTGTGCCGCAAGCCCGCCGGCAACACTGCGTCAGCGATTGGAACCGCTCAAGCGCGTTGGGCCTGCCACTGCATGTTGATCGGTCGATCAAACGCGGACGGGTGGTTTAGAGCAGTTACCAAAACCACCGTACAGCCGCCAGGCGGACGCGGCCGGTGCTCGGTGCGGCATGGACCATGCCTACACCTAGGTTCTGAGCACGCCGTCCGCACCCACCTGACAACTGCTCGCTAGCTTTTGTCAGCCGCTCTTAGCCGGACGCGGCGTCGTTGTTCGAGGGTCGCTTACGTAACTCCCGTAGCTTGCCAATGAACCATGACTGGCTCGATACCGGCGCGGCGTTCCCGCAACGCACCTGGTACGGCTTGCCCGACATGCTGCTCTTGGTCGCGGCGAGTTCGATGAAAGACTCGGTAGACGTCACCAATGCCTTTTTTTGCAAGTACTCGTACTTGCGCTGCAGGTGTTCGCTGGCTTTCGGCGCTGCATACCACGATCCGTTGCGGGAAAATTCGCAGTTGGATTGCTCAAGGGCTTTGAAAAGCTGGCCCACCTCACGTGTGGTGGTCGGCGAAACACCTTGTGCAGAAGCAGAGGCACACAGCAGTAGTGCAACAAGAAGAAATTTAGTGTTCATGACCGCATGGTAACGCAGGACGCCACCCTGTCAGCCGGTAGAACAGCCGATGCAGGCGAGGGCTGTCCACCGTCAATCAAGAGCTCGGCCCACTTCATGGTGCAAGACGGTCGGGAGCATTGGTCTTGCAAGATAGTGTGGGTATCGGCACGGCACGGCGTGCACTGTGCGCAAGCATCACTGCGCGCCACTGCATCGCGTCCGGCTAACCGCATCAATCCAGCCTGCGCGCATCAAGGGCGAACGCTAGGCATCTGCCGGGACATAGCGCAGCAGCGTGGAGCCATCAAAATAATTTCCGTAATACTCGCTCTCCCGCAAGCCAGGGTTGGCTCTGAAATCGATGTATGGCATGGAGCAATGCGGGCAGCGGAAAGGGTTGAGGTAGCTATAGCTCGACCCGTCGGGTGCCAGAGGCAATGCGCTTTCCAGCGCAGCAAGTGCGTCAGCATCGGGCTCGGACAGCGCTGCTGGACTGCCAGGTAGATGGCTGTCGACCGTCATGGTGTACGCGCCAGATACCGAGTAGAAGTAGCCCGCGTTGCTAAATCCGGCGTTATAGGAGCGGATCAGGAATGAACGCCGGCAGTGGTCGCACACACAGGACAGCACCACATTGCCACTGGTGACCGTACCGCCATAGTGCAGCCCGCGCGCAAACAGCCCCTTGCCTGCAAGCGCGGAGTTGCTGACCTCTGCGCCCGGCAAAAAGAACGGCTGAAACCTGATCCCGGATGCCTTGCCGGTCGCAAACGCATCCGCAGCGAGCTGCTGGTCCTCGGAAATGACGCAATCCACCTGGCATCCCAGATTGGCATGGACGCGCACGGAAAAATGGAACCATCCAGACGCACTACCGAGCTCATGCGTGCGCACGTCTCCTGCCGAATCCACACATTCCAGCACGCTGCCAGACTTCAACTGCACTGAAGGCGTCATTTCGCAAGGGAGATCTTGTTCTGTCACGCGACACAACTCTTTTCCGTTTGCTCGAACGATCAACAACGATGTGGTTTTTTTCTTGAAGAAGGAGAACATGCTTTCCTTGGCGATGACGTGTGAGTGGCAGCGCAGGGCGCCGAGTGCAAGCGTGATAGAGCGGCGCGCAGATGCAAGGCGCTAACCATGCCTGACGCGGCATCGTCTTGCCAGCCTGTCACGGAGCAGGCAACGCGCTCGCGGTCGCTGTCCATTCGCGTCGGAGTGGATGCTTGTTGTTGGACTTCGGCGCAAAGATGCAAGTAACGAAGCACGCAGGCGTGTGCCGGGCTGGCAGAACGCATTTGGCGAGGCACGCCGCAGGAGCCGACACCGTTGGGTTGCGCACTGCGGAGTCTGTGAGCCACGCGCACAAGAGCGGCGCCTCGATGAAAGCAACTGCAGTTCCGCCACAGCCAGTTGTCTTCTCGATGCTATCGCGACGCATCGTGCAAACTCGCCCTCTGTGCAACGTCTATGTGCAGGCGACCCGAAGATGGCACCACCACCGATCTGCCCAACGGGCTGGCTAGACGAATCCTCAGGCATCCTCTGCCTGCAGAGGCCTGTGCATGACATAGACATCCACGAGCCCCAGTCGGCGATGGTGAAACGCCTGTGGCAAAGTACCGACGATGGCGAACCCCAGCTTCTTGTAGAGCTCCGCAGCTGGCGCATTGCTGCTCACCACATAGTTGAATTGCATGGCTAAATAGCCGGCATCTTTTGCCTGCGTCAGACTGTGTTGGACAAGCGCACGTCCAACCCCCCGGCTTTGCGCCTCCGGATCCACCAGATAGGTGGCAGTGGCCACATGAGACCCAGGCCCGGGGTAATTGGCCCCAAACTTATACATGCCCAACACAGCGGCATCAGTGATAGCGACGTAAGACCTCTGCGATGTGAACCAATGCGACTGAAACGTGGAAAGATCGAAGTCAGCAGCGAATGGAAGTGCATCACCTGCTGAAACAACTGCTTTGAAGATGCTCCACATCGAGGCGAGATCGGACACGTTTGCTTGTCGAATGCGCATGATGAATCGCGGATCCTACTGATGAATGAAGCCGGCCGGCGAAGCGGCATTGCTAACCCACAGCCAGCATCTCGTCGGGACGTGGCGGACGTGCATGAAGGAGGTCTTTCTTTCAGCAAGCACCGAACTCTTTGTAGTTCAATTGTCCTTTGCTAAGGCTGATGTGCCTATTTCGGCCAACCCGGACCTCATCAGCATCTTCGTCATCCTGGCCATCGTCCTTCCAGAGACACACAGCGCAGTTGTCAAAACCACCAGGCTCGATAAATTGTTTACCCGCAGCAGGGACGCCGAAGGGGAAGATCTGTCATCTCTACCATCTGACCTAATGCTGGAGTGAGTTCGCACCGCAAAGAACTGTTGGCTTCGTTAAACGCTTAGAGATCGCGCTGGGTCTTGTGGTAGGCCACAAGGGCATTCGCATGGCCGTGGCCAATCTTATGTTCGGTCTTGAGGAAAACCACCTGCTCCATATGCTTTTTGTCTTTTACGGAGTCAAGCAAATTGAACCAATGCGCAACCGGCTTCCCGTAGCTCTTCTCGATGGAGGGGAAGTACGAGGCTGGTCCCTTGACCTTCGTTTCCGTAGTCACAAACGGTTCTCGCTATTGAAGAAGTAGGGAGGTCAGGATAACTGGCTTGGCTTGCACCTGCTTGTCCAGCAACACGACGTCGGACAAGTGGCGATCAGAGCATCGTCTATAGGATAAGCGCCTCATCAAGCGGGCCCAGCCAGGAGGATTTCAGGCGCGCCCAGGTGCGTTTCGATCTATAACTAGGTTGCTCCCGCCTGTGCTGCCGACGACAAGAAACACAACAGCCAACAGCACCGCTAGTACCAGTAGGTGAGTAAGCCTGTATCGGGTGACTCGAGATATTGCCTGTGAGGCTTAACGCATTAGTTAAGTCGCGCCGCGAAGTGGTGTCGGCTTGAATGATTTGTTAGGTGGTCAGCTGGAACAGTGACTTGTCCTGCGGCCACCTACCTTCATAAATATACGCTTCAAGGCAGCTGATGACGCCGGCCTTGATCCACAGGATGAGGCCCGCTCCGGACGAGAGTTCTGGATGCTCAGTATGCCCCTTGGGCATATCCTTAATTTTCCAACGAGCATCGTCAAACTTTGGTGCGGTTGGATCTACTTGAAGCTCCGTGTAGAGGCCGACGCCAGTGTAGTCACGCGATACGCACGTGGTCTTGGCGAGTTGGGCCAAGACAATCTCTCGCTGGGGATCAAAAATTGCAATCGTCGCGATTGCCTGACGCTCAAACGTGCTGAGTTCTTCCATGGGCAGCTAACGCCTTAATTAAGCCGACCCGCGAAGCGCGTTCGGCTTGAATGAATTGTTACACGCCGTTAGGAGAACCAGTAGTGCCGCATGGCAGACAGAAAATCTGCGTTGATTGGATGACCTGATGACGAACCAATTACCGAATCAATACCGCATCTTGGACATAGAGCAGTTGTCCCCGTAGAAAGCTCAAACTCCTCCGGCGTGTCTATAGGCCAGTCTACCCACTCCGATATCTCAGATGGCTGAAAAGTCTCAAGACAGTAGAAGCAACCACACAGGGCGCTGACCTCAATCTCCTTGCGATGATTGGAGGAACTGGAGTGGGCAACTACTACATTCGGAGTGGTGGACGACATGAGCGCATAACGCCTGAATTAAGCCGGCACGCGAAGCGGGTTCGGTTTGAATGAATTGTTACGGCTCACTAGCGAATTTGCGCCAGAAGCGCTTTTCAATCTTTCTGACATTTGATGCCTTTGCGAGCGTGGGCAAGTACTCGCCTAGCCGGAACAGTTCCTGGTCAGCTAGATCACCAAAAAACGGCTTCACCCTGACGAGGTTTCCGTAGTGTTTGGCAAGTTTGGCGGGTGTGTCATCTACCATCAGCACCTGTTCAAGCCGATAACCCCGGCGCTTTATCTTGCCAAGATTCTTTGTCCACTCATAGTCTTGATGCTCTGGATCAAAGCGCATCGTGCAACGCTCGCGGGACCATATGAACTTGAGGTCGATGTCAGGTGGGAAGATTGCCGCGACAACCGGCGTCGCGTACAGATGAGTAGAAGAGTCCAAACGGCTAGGTCAAAGTGCGAACCTACCGTAGACAGAAACGAGCTAAGGCCCGGCCGCCTGTACACAGCGTACGGTCCAACCTCAAAGTCAGGATCACGGTCCAGGCAACCTTCGGTTGCATGGATGAGTGTCTCGTCGAGATCTAGAATCAAGAGTGTCATGCAGCGCTGGGTGTGGGGCCTAACGTTTGACTTAAGTGGCCCGGTCAGGCGTCCGCTTGAAGGAAGGGTGAGGCGTTCAGGCGCCTCAGCCGGTATGCCACTTCTTCCGCTACTTCAGGCTTGCCTGATGTGGCGATTTCTTTAATGAGCGCGATGGACTCGGGCGTGTTGATGTCTGCGAGAGCATGGCTGAACCACTTGGCAATAACGCCTGGTTCGGAACACGTGTACTCAAGCATTTGAAAGTCACCTTCGAGAACCTGACGAATGTAGCGAACGCTCGACGGACTACGAAGGAGTTGGATTTCCCTGGTTACCTCTTGATGAAGCTCGTGCCCTGGCATCACAAGCAGCTCATTGAGGATGTCTGATCGATTTTCTGGCTCGCCGATGGTTAGGGTAAGGCTCAGTAGATCACATGAGGCCTGCCAGTTATTCTGGGAAATTGCGATGGACATTTCACGCAGAACTTGCTGTTTGATCGTCTCAGGCTGCTGGTTCATGTTGGAATGCCTAACGCCTGAACTAAGCCGACTGGCGGATCCAGTTCGGCTTGATTGAATTGTTAGGGGGGAATGTATCAGAGTTCGGCGCTACAGCGGCGATAGCAGAGGACACCGAAGCAATCACCCGAAGTCAGGCAGCTCTGGGCGCACCCGAAACAGCCCCAGCGGCCTAGTCACAGAAACAAGAACTTGACAACCCAGCACACTCTCCTGGCACCGAAGCCGCATGCCAGCAGCATGAAAACCGTGAGCCAAGTGAACCCGCCGAAGCCAAGGCCGCACCAGCCAACCCCAGAAGCGTGCAGCAGAACAACACCAGCAATCTGGCCGCTCCCGGTGCAACCGCCACAGTAGCTCTTAAATCACCTAACGCCTGAATTAAGCCGACCCGCGAAGCGGGTTCGGCTTGAATGAATTGTTAGGCCGGAAGCCGACGCAGCCTGCCCCACGACTGTCGAAGCCCAACAAGGTGCACCAGACCAATGGCGAGACATATCGCCGAGCTCACGACCCAAAAAGTGAGGCTGTTGCCAGGGAAGTAGGCCATAACCGGGACGAACGCCACACCGCGAACGATGTAAACACCTGTGATCGCCGTAAGGACTGTTCGACGTAGCGGAAACGGCCAGAATACGCCCGCGGCCGAGAGTGCGTACGCACCCCAGGTGGCCAAGACGGTGGCGATCGCGAGCGTGACAACTGTTGGGTACCAGCTGCCCCCAGCGTGAAGTTGCGCCATCTGTTCTCCAGCGCCCAAGAGGCGGAAGAGTGGCGCGCCCACTACTAAGCACGCAAGATGTATCAGTGCTGCAACGCCACTCAGTGCGCCGCCGACGATGAGGAACTTGTTGGTTGGGCCTTTCACGCGATTTCCCTTGCGGTCTAACGCCTGAATTAAGCCGCGCCGCGAAGCGGCGTCGGCTTGAATGAGTTGTTAGGCAGTGGTCGCAGAGTTTGAGTGGTGCAACCATGCTCCCCAGCACTGCCGCCGGGACCGAGTGTGCCACAGCTTGCGGGATGGAGCTTGCCCAGTGATGCAGCGGCGCCTGATACCCACCGATGCCAACTGCACCGAGCGCAGCGCGGGAACGACTCGCCAAGGCGAAGCACCGAACTTGCCGCAACCAGCAACGGTCATGACTGCTGTCCGGAGCCAACCGCAAGCACGCCTGCGAACTCACCGAAGCGGCAACCACAGACACTTTTGCTCCACAACGGTCTAACGCCTGAATTAAGCCGCGCCGCGAAGCGGCGTCGGCTTGAATGAATTGTTAGGCTCCGCCCTGTGCTAGCTGAGCTCTTGCCCAACTAATCGCGCTGTCGGCCGGCACCGAGTCGCCTGCCTGAGGGTCATCAAGAGAGCCGCCCGTCATCGCAGCCAGGACACTAGATGCAGCCAGGGCTGACACCAGCTCAAGCGGGCGTGAGCCGATACAGAACTGGACTGAGAAGTCAGTGCCCGGTGCCAGCCCCATTTCCTCTACGTCCTCAGCTGCAACGTTCGATGCGTAGTACTCAAAGCCGGATATCTCACCGCTAACCGGACAAGGAAGGAAGCCAGAGAACGTGTCCACATTAAAATCGTAGTCCAACGCGACCGGAAAGCCCGCCTCAACTATGGCGTCATGCCAAGCGCCTGGTGATGGCATCACGTTACGCTTCAGATAGACAACTAGGTCGTACGACATGAGCTTCCGATGGTTTAACGCCCGAGTTAAGTCGACCCGCGATGCGGCTTCGGCTTGAGTGAATTATTAGGCGCGCTGCAAGACGTAGTTGGTAGGCGGCGCGCTGTTGAAAGATGTGATGAGTGTAAGAGTATCCCCGTCACGAGAAATAACAAGACCCATTGGTAGATCAGAAGCCTCGAACGAGATCTCGCTCTTAGAACGAAGACTGCCGCTAAAGCGAACCACGTTGGGTAAGCCCAGTTGGGCAAGTAACTCTACAGAGTAGCCAGAAGCGCCAATCACTCCAGCAATTTGAACCTTATCTCCCAAGCGAAAATCAATGATCTGTCCGTAGCCGACGCGAGTAACCAGCAGCGAAGCTAGCCCATCACCTGAGCAGTAAGTTCCGATCAAATTTTGCATGAATTCAAGAGCAGGGATACGGGTAATCATTTCGAGCGCCTAGCGTCTGAGATAACCGGACATGCTCCGGCTTGCCGGGGCATGTCCGGTTGATTGAAGGGTTAGAGCGCATTGGTAGTAGCAATAAAGTGGTTGATTGAGTGACGGAGACCGACTGCCTTCTCTCCGACGCGACGAAGACCCAACGTTGCGATTGCTATTGCGCAGTTGGCCTCACCCAGATGTGCAGCTATACGTGCCATGAGGAGGCAATCTGCCGGATGCACATGTTCGGGTTGAAAATTGGCAACGAGCTTGAAGAAGCTCTCTGGATATGCCTTGAAGCGTTCGAAGAAGGCAGTTCCTTGGGTTGCCCAGGCCTCTGCCACTGACAACGCGCTTGCTTCAGCTTCTTGCTCGGACGTGCCATAGCTCCAACCAAAGGCCTGCCCCTCTGGAGGTAAAATGCGAGACCGAAATGCGCATTCGTATTCCGGCAACTTATCCGGCTCCTTGTTGAAACTTGCGGAAGGCAAGAACGAAAGGTGTGCTCCGAGGTTTAGGTAGCACCGATCTCCACCGCTACTGCCTTGAACATTGACTACATAGATCAGTGGCTCATTTACCCGGCGTAGGGTAGATCCGGAACCGCGGAAGCCAGCCTTCCGTAGCACAGGATAAAAGTGTTTAGAAAGTGCCTTTTTGAATATGCCTAGATTCATGGTTCGCAGATGCGCTCTAATGCCTGAATTGAGCCGACCCGCGAAGCGGGTTCGGCTTGAATGAGTTGTTAGGCCGTGAAGTGCGAGCCACGGCCATCCCAGTCCTTTCGAGCCCAGCCCGGTGTGGGCACGAAACATTCATAACCGAGATCCGCAAGCACCATAGCTGACTCATTGGCGTATGTGTCGGCAGGCATCGAGTTTGCCGAGATGGTTAGCCAAAAACGGTGCTCGGAGAATCTCTCGTCATCTGAGTAGCAGATCTCTAACTTGGGGTCCTGACCGACAGAACAGAAGTAGTGCTCATCAACATAGTTACTACTCTCTCGCTCCTCGTGCTCAAGAACCCCAAGCGCCCGAAAAGCTCGCGCGGAGAACTTGGCGAGAGCGGTTGAGCTAGGTGCTTTAATGAAGATGTCGCTATGTGTGAGCACGGCCTAACGCCTGAATTAAGCCGACCCGCGAAGCGGGTTCGGCTTGAATGAATTGTTAGGTTGCGCCCGATGAGGCGTAACCTGGAATGTGGAGCCTAAGGTAGTGATGGATATCCCCCGCCGCATCCTCTGCGTGTCCGCGGACATACTCATGCTCATCTTGAAGTGCCGCTGCAATAACTGGAGAAACTGCTACCAAGTCTAGGCGCCGACAGGTGCGTGCGAGGTGGCCGAAGCCAAGAATTGCATTGCCGCGAACATTGAAGTGCGGGTGCTGAGCCAGCGAGAGACAAATAGCCTCGGCCCACGCACGGTCATGCGGGTCCATGGTTATGACGATCGGAACATATAGCAGCTCTTCTGGAATGCCTCGAGCGACTACAGCCTCTATGTTTTGCTCTGTCCATCCGTCTCGAAATGGTCCCATTGCGCAACCTAACACCTTAATTAAGCCGCGCCGCGAAGCGGTGTCGGCTTGAATGAATTGTCAGCCAGCACGGTCTGCAAGCTCGCGTTGCATTTGCTCCTCCGACCATCTCTGATCTAAGGATACATAAAATCCATCGCGGTAGATGCGCATTCGGCCGTCATCGCCGCCCAATTGGCGTGAAGCATGCACGGGCAGGCGTGGCGGTTCCTGGATGGATTCTGCAAAAACAATAGATGCTGGTAACCCTATAGTGATGCCGGAGTCTCGATCCTCACGAATGATATATTCAGTCTCACCAAAGCTCACTGGTTCACCTGAGAGCCTCAATGCGTGACGTACCGAGTAGTACACGCGCATTGCATGACCAACGTCTGCTTCAACTGGCTCGGCCTCCTCAGTAGGAGGCGGATCAATAGCGGTGGCGCTTAATTCAGGATCAAAGAAAGCTTGCAGCCCTAGAGCACAAAGGGGTTTAGCCCCATTGATATAAGAGATCATTGCAGACTGTGCTTTTGCTTTGAGAAGCGCATCCGGAGCGAATCCGTTGGATCGCCCCTTGCACTCGACGACTACCCACTTTCCACCGTTATACGTGCACCCTATCAAGTCCGGCCGCGAACCCCCAGGCTTGTACGCAATTGCCTGCGATGCAGTTGATACGTGAAATAACCAAGGGGTATCGAGGAAGTCCTCGGCGATAAGTTTGGCTAAGGTCATGCCAAGGAAGTACGAGGCCGCTGCCTTCTCAGTAGGATCCATGAAGTGATAGAGCCCCGATTTCATCACGAATCCTGAGCTTTGATGCAGGTGCGCATAAAGAGAGAAGGCGCGTGAGCTAGCCTCTGCGAAAGAGTTTTGTGGGTGTGGCACCCAGTACAAAGGCCCCTTCTTTCCAGAAGTTACTGCAGCCCAGACGAGGTCCACCCACGAAGTGACATGGTCCACTGTTCCATTGAGCCCTGGAAAGTCCAATGGACTGAAGCTCTCAAAGTTGAGACGTATCTTCATGTGCTGGCTAACGCCTGAGTTAAGCCGAGCCGCGAAGCGGCTTCGGCTTGAACGAATTGTTAGACCACGCCCGCCATGCTCCAAGAGCAGCGAAGACGTTCGCAGCTATGGCAAACCAAAAGCCACCCTTGATCTCATGCCAGAGTCCGGTACTGGCAAAGTAAAGGCAGACGGTTGCCGCCAAGGACAAGGCGAAACCAGCACGTGGCGCGCGATAGAGCAAGATGGCAGTGGCAAGACCCAACGCTACGAAACAAAGCCAAAAAGTTTTTACTGGAGGGCTAGTAGCCCACAGCGCTTGAAGCTCTGGTGTGGCGTGGAGGAAGTGCAGGACCAGGTCAAATGCCACCAGCGAATGCAAGAGAGCGGCGAAGCCCATGAGCAGGCCTGCGTATCGGCTAGGAACTGGAACCTTAGGCTGCATAAGTGTCTCGTGCGCGGTCTAACGCCTGAATTAAGCCGGCCCACAGCAGCGCGGCGACTGAGTGCTAATATAGTCGAAGGCGCGCACTTAGGTGCCGCCCTGATGCGGGCTCGGCTTGAATGAATTGTTAGGGCTCACTAGCCCTGCGGAAGCTCCGGCATGGGAACAAACTTACCGGTAAGAGCAGCACTTGCTACGCCAGGCTCCTGAGAGGACGGGGGAACGCGGATAACCAGCGCGTGATTCTCCGGTGCATCTCGGGCCTGCTTGGCGTAGCCATCACGCCACTCTTGCGGTGCCTGAAGCAGAACCTTCTCTGCCCGAAGTGAGATTTGAAAAAGGCCACACTTTGCGCAGCGGAAATACTTGCACTTGTCGTAGTCCACCAGATAGTACTCGGCGGATGAAGCGCACAAGGGATAATCCTGCTTTGTTGTTCCTTTCATCTGCGGAGTAGCCTCATGTGAGCCCTAACACTGGATTTAAGCGGCGGCGAAGCCGTCCGCCTTGAACGAATTGTTAGGCCGCGCGCAAGCAACCTAAACGCCAAATGCAGTTTTTACGGCAGCGCAGTTTCTTGGATTTTGCGCATTCCAGATCGCGATCGCATTATTCATGCGCACGACCCAGGCGTCACAGTCAGCAGCGACGCCAAGGTTGTATTTTTCTCGGAGCTTTTCCCAAAGACCCTCACCCTCGATTCTCGGGCAGACTTGCTTGAAAGCGGAGTAAAGCGGTGTGATGTCTTTACCCTCGAGTCGACCGCAATCATCTTTTGTGACGTTACGAACAGGCATGTCTGTGTCTCCGATTGATATCAAACGCGGGAACTTATAAAAAGCGGCCTAACGTCTGAATTAAGCCGCGCCGCGAAGCGGCGTCGGCTTGAATGAATAGTTAGACGGTGGTGCCGCAGAGCAGTGACGCATGACCTCTGCTCCCCAGCACGACCATCGCTGGGCCAAGCATGCCACAACCGAAGTCACGTGGCTTGCCAAGGTAGCGCGACCGCGCAGAGCAACCGAAGCCAAAGGCAGTGAGCGCAGCGCGGCAGTGACGTTGCAAGGCGAAGTGGCAAACAGGCCGATCGCTGTTACGCAAAGACCGCGCACCGGAGCCGACCGGTAAACCACCAAGGTGTTACCGAAGACAGAAGCCACCAACGATGCCAAGCACTGCCGCCTAACGCTTGAATTAAGCCGACTGGCGGAGCCAGTTCGGCTTGAATGAATTGTTAGCCTGCAAGCTCGCGTGGCAAGGTCAGCGGCACTCGGAACGAAATTTTGCTGCTGCCGGACTGCTCGCTGCTTGACTGTCCGCTGCTACCAAGTGTGAAGGGTACGACGAACACGCCGACCCCACCTTTTGTGCCCGAAACGTCCTTAGTTGTAACCGACACCTCAAACTCAACGAACTGCACCGCGTCACCGCCCGCAAGCGTGAAGCCATGTTTGGCGAGCTGGTCAGCCATTGGGTCAAGGAACGGATTGACGCGTGCCACGGCATTGAGCGCATCGACCTTGGCGCGAGCATCAACAACTCCGCCCACAATCTGGGCCAACGTCTCGGAAATGAAATCTTTCAGCTCCACGTGATGCTCCATTGCCGGCTAACGCCTGAATTAAGCCGACCCGTAAAGCGGGATCGGCTTGAATGAATTGTTAGGCCGTGCCGGTCGAGTTGGCGAGTCTGGCCAGCATGATCTTGGACATTTCCGCTGGCACCCGACTATACGACTCTTTAAGCATGGGACCGTAGTTGTATGGCAACGCCTCCACCCCATGAACGATCGACCAGAACACTCCTGCGCCATCGTCCGCAGGGAATCGCTCAAAGACACCAAAAAGGGTGGGAAGTGAACTCACGTGTGGCTCCCCTGCAAGCCATAGCTCGTTAAGAAGATTGTCTAAGGGCAACCACGAGTCAGCTAATGGCGCGAAGCTGGCGATGTCTTTCAGGATGTCCGAGTGGGAGCGCATTTGAATAGCCGCCTAACACCTGAATTAAGCCGACCCGCGAAGCGGGTTCGGCTTGAATGAATTGTTAGCCGCCACTGTAGCCTCCGGGCTGCCAGTCAGCAGGCATGATGGTCACTAGAGCGATGCCATTGGCGCCAAAACTAAAGTGCAGGCTGTGCGAGGATGTGACGTACTTGGCCCAGGAGACCACCCCAAATGACGGGGGGTTTAGTGTGGCATCTGTGGTAGGACTTCCCAGTCGCTTTAGGACGTCGGCCTGTGTGGATGAGAAATTGAGGCCGGCGATCAGTGGATGCGAGAACTGGCCAAAGCCGTCCTTGCCGAATGAATGAAGAAATATCGTGCCAATACGGTCATCGGGCCTAATCTCAATTTGAACTCCACCTGCCTTGTCAGTCAGGAAGCGCTCCGCATGCATACCCTCCTCGAGCGGTTCGAATACTTGGTCGAGCAGGTTGAAGCGAGACAGAACTTGCCGTGTCTCGTCCGAGGCGAGTGGCTTGTCAATAATAGAAGCGAGTTCTTCCATGCGGCTAACGCCTGAATTAAGCCGTGCCGCGAAGCAGCATCGGCTTGAATGAATTGTTAGGCATTGCTGCCCGGAACCTCACGGACCGACTCTACGGCAAACGATATTGGTGCTGACTCAATGGGCAAGCAAGCGCAGATCGCGTCCGAGAACTCGTCTAGGGGGGCCTTTCCCTCTGGGTCAAAGTCGTTCTGAGCTTCAAGCACGATGCAATCGCTTTCCCAGCGGCAAGACACGTTCTCGTGCCATGGACGACTGGCGAACTCGTCTGCAATTTCTGAGAGGCCCGCCAACGCAGATTGCTCTGACATTCCCCGGCAAGAGACCGTGATCTTGAACATGCAATGCCTAACACCTGAATTAAGCCGACCCGCGAAGCGGGTTCGGCTTGAATGAATTGTTAGATGGCGTTCTAGTTGTCTACACGCCAATTAATCGGCAGATTAATGTTAAAGATCAAAGCGTCTTGAGTGATCTCGAACGCCAAGTCCTCGCTGTGCCAGTCATCTGAGTTTTGGTCCTTGCAGCCTGCGTAGAACGATGACATGAAATCGACTTGCGCTGAACCACTCTTGCCTCCCTCGTCGATATCAACCTGCTGCACGTCTAGACTCTCGTCAACAAGTTGCACTCGGGCGTCGTCAACATCAATTGAAAGCTCAAACAGCGGAGCAAACTGCGCCTGATTTTCTATGATCAGCTTTTCAATTTCTTCTTCATCTATCGACCAAGACCGGTTATTGATCGGGATCGTCACAGTCAACTTTCGAGTCATCGCGACACCCCCAGTGCCAGCTAACAACTATTCGAAGTCAAAAAGGTGCACAGCACCGGGGCGTAGTACGTAATTTCTGACCTCCCCATCCAGTGCAACCCCAGTCGTATCAACGCAGTGTGCCGATCGTGGTGCGTGACCACGATACATAAGTATGTCGCATTCCCTGGCGCGACTCATCTGAATGCGACCGTATCATTCCGACCGAACGGCTTCAATCTCCTGGTCTGCATCGGGTGCCAGGCAGCCGTCTTCGGCAGCGCCGACCGGGCGCCCGGCTCGGCTGCTGGATCGCGTCTGCGTTCGGTTGCGGCGGCTGGGCCGTGCCAAGCGCACCGAGGATGCCTATGTTGGCTGGATTCGGCGCTTCATCCTGGCCAACGGCAAACGGCATCCAGAGGCGATGGGAGTGCGCGACGTGGAAGCGTTCCTGATTCTGCTGGCGGCGCGCGATCATGTGGCGCCTTCGATGCAGAATCAGGTGCTGGCCGCTTTGCTGTTTCTGTATCGCGAGGTGTTGGGACGCGATCTACCATGGATGGACGTGATTCGGCGGGCCAAGCGGCCGCGGCGGTTGCCTACGGTCTTGAGTGAGGCGGAGGTCATGGCGGTGCTGGCGCGGATGGAAGTGCGTCAGGCACTAATGGCGGCACTGCTCTACGGGACCGGCATGCGTTTGGTGGAATGCGTGCGCCTACGCATCAAGAATGTGGATGTGGCACGCAACGAGATCGTGGTGCGCGACGGCGAGAGTGATAGCGACGGGCTGGTGCCACTGGCGCTCAGTCTGCGCGCGGCGATGATGCAGCAATGCGAGCGGGAACCGCTGCATCGTGCGGGGAAGTGATGACCTGTGCCCGGTGGGTGGTGTTGTCGCATGCGGTAGCGCGCAAGTATTCCCATGCCCATGCCCATGCCGATGCCGATGCCGATGCCGATGCCGCGCCATAGTTGGCAGTATCCGTTCGGTCTCCGCGTCAGTCGGTGGATCCAGGCATCCGCCGGATTGGCCGGCGTCACGCTTACATGGACGTTCTGCTGGGTGCGTTGCAGCGGGCGCGGTTTAGGTTCGTCGGCTTTGTCGCGTGATCGCGTGGCTGCCCCCATCCGCCCTTCGGGCACCTTCCCCCGCAGGCGGGGGAAGGGCGGAGGGCGGTTTTTCCGTGAGTCTTCGTAAGTCTAGGGTGTGCAGTTGGTCACGGCCGCGGCTGCGGGGACGGACGGCATGGGCCTGGCTCGGAGATATCTCAGCCGTCCAACAACGCCTTGTCCCGCACCGCGCCCTTGTCCGCGCTGGTCGCCAGCAACGCATACGCCTTCAACGCCGTGGTGACCTTGCGCGGGCGTACCTCTACTGGCTTCCAGCCCTTGGCGTCCTGCTCGGCGCGACGACTAGCAAGCTCTTCGTCGGACACCAGCAGATTGATCGAGCGATTGGGGATGTCGATCAGGACCTTGTCGCCATCGCGCACCAAACCGATCGCGCCGCCTGCGGCCGCTTCCGGTGAGGCGTGGCCGATCGACAGGCCCGAGGTGCCGCCGGAGAAGCGGCCGTCGGTGAGCAGGGCGCATTGCTTGCCCAGGCCCTTGGATTTGAGATAGCTGGTGGGGTACAGCATTTCCTGCATGCCGGGGCCGCCCTTGGGGCCTTCGTAGCGAATCACCACGATGTCGCCTGCCTTTACTTCGTCGGCAAGAATGCCCTTGACCGCCGAATCCTGGCTTTCATAGACGCGGGCGTTGCCTTCGAACACGTGGATGGATTCGTCCACGCCAGCGGTTTTCACCACGCAGCCGTCGCGGGCGATATTGCCGTACAGCACGGCGAGGCCGCCTTCCTGCGAGAACGCGTGCGCGACATCGCGAATGCAGCCGTCGCTGCGGTCGGTATCCAGGCTGTCCCAGCGCGTGGCCTGGCTGAAGGCGATCTGCGTGGGGATGCCGCCCGGTCCGGCCTTGTAGAACGTATGCACCTTTTCATCGCCGGTCTGGGTGACATCCCATTGCGCGATGGCGTCGGCCAGGGTGCGTGCATGCACCGTGGCTGCGTTGGTATGCAGCAGGCCGCCACGTGCGAGCTCGCCGAGAATGGCCATGATGCCGCCAGCGCGATGCACGTCTTCGATGTGGTACTTGGGCGTATTCGGCGCCACCTTGCATAGCTGCGGCACGCGCTTGGATAGGCGGTCGATGTCGCGCATGCCGAATGGCACTTCGCCTTCCTGCGCGGCGGCGAGCAGATGCAGGATGGTGTTGGTCGAGCCGCCCATGGCGATGTCCAATGTCATCGCATTTTCGAACGCTTCGAAGGTGGCAATGCCGCGCGGCAGTGCGGTGGGATCTTCGCCGCCATACCAGCGGTGGCACAGTTCCACCGCCACGCGCCCCGCACGCAGGAACAGTTGCTCGCGGTCGGCATGCGTGGCCACCACGGTGCCGTTGCCCGGCAGCGACAAGCCCAGCGCTTCGGTCAGGCAGTTCATCGAGTTGGCGGTGAACATGCCCGAGCACGAGCCGCAGGTGGGGCAGGCGCTGCGTTCGAATTCGGCGACTTTCTCATCCGATGCGCTGTCGTCGGCAGCGATCACCATGGCGTCGATCAGATCGAGTTTATGTTCGGACAACTTGGTCTTACCGGCTTCCATCGGGCCGCCGGAGACGAACACGGTCGGGATATTCAGCCGCAACGCGGCCATCAACATGCCCGGCGTAATCTTGTCGCAGTTGGAAATGCACACCAGCGCGTCGGCGCAATGCGCATTGACCATGTACTCGACCGAGTCGGCGATGATTTCGCGACTGGGCAGCGAATACAGCATGCCGTCGTGGCCCATCGCGATGCCGTCGTCCACGGCGATGGTGTCGAACTCCTTGGCCACGCCGCCGACGCGCTCGATTTCGCGCGCGACGAGCTGACCAAGATCCTTCAGGTGCACGTGCCCGGGCACGAACTGGGTGAAGGAATTGGCGATGGCGATGATGGGCTTGTGGAAGTCGCCATCCTGCATGCCGGTGGCGCGCCAGAGTGCGCGCGCGCCAGCCATGTTGCGGCCGTGGGTGGAGGTCTTGGAGCGGTATTCGGGCATGGCGATGTCGACAACTGATCAGCGAGCGGTGGCTGGCAATTAGAGCGCGTCGCGACTGTTGCTGCTGCAACCGTCACGGCGCGTTCTGGCGATCGGTCACGGTAGCACGCAGCCGCCAGGCACGAGCGCGGCGGCAGGCGAGCTCGGATGCGGCGAACGCGTGGCCGGGCAGGCGTGTGCGGCTGGCCGAACGGTTCATCGATGCGGCGCGACGCGCGCGCCTTCCAGGCTGCACGCCGGCGCGCCGGTTCGGGCGTGCCACGATAACCGCAGCGCTCACCGTGAGGCCGGTGCGTTCGCCCCGCAGCGTCGTCGCCAACCATGCGAATCGCAGTGCCACGCGCCTCGCCCACACGCACCTGACGTTCGCTCGCTACGTTCTGCTGGCCGCTCTAAACTGCGCGCATGACCTCTGCCATGTCGTGCCGCGCCGGCTGTGCCGCGTGCTGCATCGCGCCCTCGATCAGTTCGCCAATCCCCGGCATGCCCAACGGCAAGCCGGCCGGGGTGGCGTGCGTGCAGCTGGACGCGCAGCTGGGCTGCCGGTTGTTCGGGTCGCCGCAGCGCCCGGCGGTGTGCGGCAGCCTGCGGCCGTCGCTGGAGATGTGCGGCACATCGCGCGAACAGGCGTTGACGATGCTGACGGCGTTGGAGCGCGCCACGCAGCCCTGAAAGACCAGCCCTGTGCTGGTGCGGCGATGCCAGTCAGGAGTCGGCCGTGCGGCTGCTCAGTCGCGGACAGGCGCGCTCAGATACTGATCCTTGAGCCGCACATAATGTTGCGCGGAGTAGTGCAGGCTTTCGATTTCCTTGTCGCTGAGCGTGCGCGCCAGCCGCGCAGGATTGCCCAGCCACAATTCCGCTTCGCCAACCACTTTGCCCGGCCCCACCACCGCACCGGCGCCGACAAAGCCGTAGCGTTTGATGGTGGCCCCATCCAGCACGCAGGCGCCCATGCCGATCAGGCACAGGTCTTCGATGGTGCAGGCGTGCAGGATGGTGCCGTGGCCCACGGTCACGTCCTCGCCGATGATGGTTGGATAGCCGGCCTTGTTGAACGGGCTGTGGTGGCTGACGTGAATGATGGTGCCGTCCTGCACATTGGTGCGTGCGCCGATCTGCACATGATTGACGTCGCCGCGGATCACCGTGCCTGGCCACACCGATACATCGTCGCCCAGGCTCACCTTGCCGATGATGGTGCAGGCCGGGTCGACATAGACGCGTTCACCCAGCTGTGGGGTGTGTTCCAGAAACGGGCGAATCGGGGTCACGGCACTCTCCGGTCAATCAACGTGCCGCCAACTGCGGACACGTCTGGATGATACCTGTGCGGTGCGGATTGGCGCGGCAGCGGTCGTACTGCGCAATGGATGTCGCCAGATGCGCACGTGTGTTGTGGATGCCGTGGACGCGGCATGCCGCGATGTGTGTTGGGCCAGGCTGTGGTCAATCGCTGCAGACGAATAGCGCCCTTTTGAAGTCACACGCGGTGCTGCTGCCTGAGCATGCCGCACATCCGGCGATCCGACAGACACGCAGCGCGTCCGCTGCCCATGATGCATGCATGACCAGGAGCAGGTAACAGAACTACGGCGCGGCCACCGGGCGGGCAGGGCCGGTGCTCGGAATCGGCATGGGCGACGCGTACGCTCCGTTTATGCACGCGCTGTCCGCACCCACCTGACGGTTGTTCGAGCGGGTTTGTGAGGCGCTCCAAGCCCCATGGAGCGTTGTCGCCGTGACATTCGTCGACACGGTGTATTGCGCAAGTTGGCGCAACACTGCGCACAAGCGACGCACACTCTCGTCAAGGGCGATCTCGCACAGCTAACGAGATAACGCTGCGGAGGCGAACGCTGCGGCCGCGCCGGATCTGATCGCTAGGCGCGCCGTACCTGAAGGAGCAGCCGGCAACGCAGAGAGCACACCCGAACGCATCGCTGCGCAAGCGAAGTCCGGTTTGCCGGTCGTCCGATAAGCGCACAACACTGCGGTAATCGGTCTTGAACACCACCTGCAATCGGCCTAGCGTGCATGCGGTTGCCACGCGTTGATCGCGGTCTGCCGCACGTACCAGTTTTTCCAGTTGGCGGCCACGTGGCGTGGCACGGCGCACAAGGCACGCCGCGATGCCGCACGTCCTGCAGCGACACTAGACCAGCACGCCTCATCTCACAGGACACCCCAATGCTCCAAAGCACCCCAACTTCCACGCACTTTGTCCTGGAGCGCATGACGCCGTTCCAGTGGAGGGCCGTGGCGGTGTGCGTGCTGCTGACGATGCTCGACGGCTTCGACGTGATGGCGATGGCATTCACCGCTCCGCACGTGTCGGCGGACTGGCAGCTGTCGGGCAAGCTGCTGGGGGCGCTGTTCAGTGCCGGGCTGGTCGGCATGGCGGTGGGCTCGCTGTTGCTGGCGCCGTTGGCAGACCGCATCGGCCGCCGTGCGCTGATCCTGGTGTGCCTGGCCATCCTGACCGTCGGCATGGGCGCGTCCGCGCTGGCGGGCGATGTTTGGCAGCTGGGCGCGCTGCGGGCGTTCACCGGGGTCGGGATCGGCGGCATGCTGGCCTGCGTGGCGGTGACCGCTGCCGAATATTCCACCGCACGCTGGCGCAGTACGGCGACGGTGCTGCAGGCCACCGGCTACCCGGTCGGGGCGACGATCGGGGGCGCGATCGCGGCGCTGCTGGTGCAGCACTGGTCCTGGCCAGCGGTGTTCTGGCTCGGTGCGCTCGGCTCGCTGCTCTGCGTGCCGCTGGTGCTGGCCTTTTTGCCCGAATCGCTGGACTTTTTGATCGCCCGCCGGCCGCCCCACGCGCATGCACGCTTCAATGCGGTGCTGGCACGCATGGGGATGGCGCCGCATCCGCAGTTGCCGCTGCCACCTGCGCAGGCGGCAGGGCAGGCGCAGGGGTATGCGGCCTTGTTCGTGGGTAAGCTACGGCGGCAATCGCTGCTGATCGCGCTGGCGTTCTTCCTGCTGATGTTCGCGTTCTACTTCGTGCTCAGCTGGACGCCCAAGCTGCTGGTGACCGCCGGCCTGTCGGCGGCCGAGGGCCTTACCGGCGGGGTGCTGCTGAACCTGGGCGGCATTGTGGGCGGCACGTTATTCAGTTGGTTGGCCCTGCGCGGGCGCTTGTCGCGGCTCACCGCCGGCGCACTGGTGCTGGTGGCGATCGGGATGGTCGCGTTCGGGTTGAGCAGCACGGTGCTGAGTTGGGCATTTGTCACCGCGTTGCTGACCGGTGCGGCCCTGACGGCGGCGATGGGTGGGCTGTATGCGGTTGCGCCGGTGGTCTTTACCGCGGCGGTGCGCTCCACCGGCATGGGCTGGTCGATCGGGATCGGGCGTCTGGGCGCCATTGCCTCGCCGCTGTGCGCCGGGGTGCTGCTGGATGCCGGTTGGTCGCCGGCCATGTTGTATCTGGCCTGTGGCGTGCCGTTGCTGTTCGCCGCTGCTGCGGTGGTGGCGATGCGCTTGCCGGAGCGCTGAATTGCTCAGCTTGCGGTGCCCAATGCCGGCTGGTGTGGCGGCTGCGGTTACGTTCGTAGACCAAAGAAATCGCGACCGGTGCCGATAACTCCGGAGACCGCCAAGCCCGTGGCGGACTCTTCCGTGGATATTGTGCAGACCAGCGCCGGCATGCTCAGAACCATCGACTCCGACCAACTCCGTCCCGGCATGTATGTCTACAAGCTGCTGGGCGCGTGGGTGCACCATCCGTTCTGGAAAACGTCCTTTCTGGTCGATTCCGACGATGTGGACAAGATTCACGGCAGCCGGATCGAGCAACTGGTGATCGACACCGCCCGCGGCCTGGATGTGGACACCGGCGCGACGGTCGACGAGCAGGAGACGGGCGCTGCGCCACCGCCGCCGCCCACGCCGGAACCGGAGCCCGAACCGCCGGAGCCGGCGTCCACCGCGCGCAGTGCACGGACCAACAGCGTCACCGCGCAGGTCGGGATCGAAGCCGAAGTGGTGCGGGCGCGGCGTATTTTTGAAGACGGCCGCGACATGGTGGAAGCGATGTTTCGCGACGTGCGGCTGGGGCGCACCGTCGACACCGAGGCGGCCATGCCGCTGGTGGAAGCCATCAACGATTCGGTACTGCGTCATCCGCAGGCCTTGATCAGCGTGGCGCGGCTCAAGACCGCCGACGACTACACCTATCTGCATTCGATGGCCGTGGCCGGGCTGATGAGCGGGCTGGCGCGGCAGCTCGGTCTGCCCGAGGCGCAGGTGGTGGAAGCGGCGATGGGCGGCCTGCTGCACGACATGGGCAAGGCGGTGACGCCGTTGGACATTCTCAACAAGCCCGGCCGGCTCACCAACGACGAGATGGAAGTGATGCGCCAGCATCCGCTGGATGGGCATCGCCTGCTGATGGCCGGCGGCGTGCAGAACGCGGTGGTGCTGGAAATCGCGCTGCATCATCACGAAAAGATGGATGGCAGCGGGTACCCCAACTGCCTGGTCGGCGAAGACATCTCGCTGATGTCGCGGATGGGCGCGGTGTGCGATGTGTACGACGCCATCAGTTCCGACCGCCCCTATAAACGCGCCTGGGACCCTGCCGAATCGCTTAAGCAGATGGCGTCGTGGAAGGGTCACTTCGACCCGGCGATCTTTCAGGCATTCGTGCGCCGGCTGGGCATTTATCCGGTCGGCTCGCTGGTGCGTCTGGAATCGCAAAAGTTGGCCGTGGTGATCGAACAGACCCCGGACGCGCTGCTCAAGCCCAAGGTGCGCGTGTTCTATTCGGCCAAGTTGCGCAGCCACGTGCTGGTGCAGGACATTGACCTGTCGCGGCCCGACTGCCAGGACCGCATTGCGCAGATGGAAAGCCCGACCGACTGGGGCTTCCGCGATCTCGAGAAGCTCTGGCTGCCGTAGGCGCGCTGCGCAGGGCTGCGTTGCCGGGCGTTGCATGCGCAGCGCGGGCGGGCGCGGGCATCGGTGATCTCGACAGTGGGCTGCGGCGATAACGCCGTGGCAGCCATCGCAGCTGGCTCACCTGCGATCGGTACTTGCCTTCCCGCCACCCGGCACTCGGCACTCGGCACTCGGCACCAGGCACCAGGCACCAGGCACCAGGCACCAGGCACCCAGCACCCAGCACCCAGCACCCAGCACCCAGCACCCGTCCGCGGACTAGCGAGCGCGACCATGCTGCGCTGCAGCTTGGCAATGTAGTTATGATCAATAACTATTCCGGAACGCAATCACTTGCCGACCGGATCTCATGTCCAAGCCGTGCCTGGATCACCGCCGTCCCCCGCACATCGCAGCGCTGCTGTACCGATGGCAGGCGCATGCGTGGAAGAGCGGTGCGGCAGGCGCACGGACGCGTGCGCAGATACCGCACGTACCGGCAGCCTGCATGTCCACATCGGCAGGCCTGGCCGCGTCTACAATGCGCTGCACGCCGGGGATCGGCGTTGCGGACCGGGCGCATGGCGCGTACCGCTCCGCCCGCTGCCTTTGTCGCGAGAACCGTCATGCCCGCTACTGCCACTGCTGCACCGTTGCCCGATGCCATCACTGCGGTGGACCAGGCGCGTCTGCTGCGACTGCTGGGCTATCGCATCACCCGCACCGAACTGCTGGTGCGGCGGATGTTCCAGGAGTGCGTTGCCGCCTTCGATCTGAAGCCGGTCGATTTTTCCCTACTGATGCTGGTGGACGGCAATCCGGGCATCAATCAGCGCCAGATCGGCGACGTGTTGCATGTCTCGGCTCCGAATCTGGCCATCGTGGTGGCGCGCCTGGTCAAGCGCCGTCTGCTGCGTCAGGTGCGCGGGCGTCAGGACCGGCGCATGCAGCATCTGTCATTGACGCCGGCCGGCGTCACCCTGCTGACCGATGCCGAAGCCGAAGTGCTGCGCATGGAACAGCAGCTCAGTGCCGTACTCGGTACCAGCGAGGCGCCGCTGCTGCGCGCGCTCGATCGCCTGGATCGGCTCGACACGCTGTAACTCCTCTGCGCCAGCCCGTTGCCGGGCGGCGTGATCTCACCAACGTCTTGATGGCACGTGCTGTGCGTAGCGCGGGGATCGCCCCTGCCTGACCGCGTGCCAGGTGGCACGCCCGCTGTTTTCTTCCAACGCTGGAGATGTGCGTCGTGATTCGACCCTGGGTGGTGCGTGGCGTGGCTGTAAAGGCAATGTGGCGGGTGCGTGCAGCGCTCGGCATCGTGGGGCTGTTTGCGAGCGGGGCGGCGCTGGCGCAGGGCGTGCCGCAGAGCATGGCGTTGACCAATGGCCTCAACACCGGCGGGACGAGTTTTCTGGATGGTTTTACCCGCACCACACCCGGCTGGGCGGTGATCACCTACCTGCGCCAGACCTCGCTGGATTCGGTGAAGGACGCGCGTGGCGACGATGTGCCGGTGTTCGACAACCCGCGCATCGACTCGACGCTGCTGCTGACGCAGATCGCGTACGTCACGCCTTACAAATTGTTCGGTGGCGTAGTGGGCTTCAACACGCTACTGCCGCTGGTGAATCTGGATGCCTCGTTCGGTCGCAACAGCATCGCCACCTTGCGCGACAACGGCGCCGGCGTGGGCGATCTGACCTTCGGCCCGTATGTGCAGATGCTGCCGGTAATGCGCGACGGGCGGCCGGTGTTCTCGCAGCGTTTCGAATTCAACGCGGTGGCACCGATCGGCAAGTTCGACCGCGACCGCGATCTCAACCAGGGCTCGGGCTATTGGTCGCTGATCCCCAATTACGCAGTGACCGTGCTGCCCACGCCCAAGTGGGAAATCAGCGCACGCTTCAACTACGTCTACAACTTTCGCAGCGAGCGCCGGCCCAACCTGCCCGACGGGTTTGCCTTCCGCAACGGCCAGGCTGGCGACGCGGGCTGGATCAATTTCGCCACCTCCTGGGAAGTGGTGCCGGATGTGCGATTCGGCATCAACGCGTATTACCTCACGCAATTTCGCGATAACCGCACCAATGGCCAGCGCGTGCCCGACAGCCGCCAGCGTGTGTTCTACGCCGGCCCGGGCGGTGTGTGGCGGTTCGATGCCGACAACATCCTGTTCGCCAATCTTTATCTGCCGGTGAAAGTCAGAAACGCGGCTTCCGGCAACAACGTCAACCTGCAGTACGTCCATGTGTTCTAGTGCCGGCGCAGCTGGCTCCTACGGAGGGTGGCAATGAATTTGCAAAACAAGACGATCGTGGTGACCGGTGTGGCGTCGGGTATCGGCGCAGAGGTCGCACGGCTTGCGCGGTTCCATGGCGCCACGGTGATCGGTGTCGATCGCACTCCGGTGCAGATGACCCTGCATGGCTTCCATCAGGCCGACCTGGGCGATACGGCCTCCATCGATGCGCTGGTGCGCGCGCTGCCGGAGAAGATCGATGCCCTGGCCAACGTGGCCGGCGTGCCGGGCACCGCACCGCTGGATGTGGTGGCACGCGTCAATTACCTGGGCCTGCGGCATCTGAGTCAGGCGCTGCTGCCGCGCATCGTGGCCGGTGGCAGCATCATCAATGTCGCGTCGATCCTGGGCGCAGAATGGCCGCAGCGGCTGGACCTGCACAAGCAATTGGCCGCTACCGACAGTTTCGACGCCGGCACCGCATGGCTGGCCGCGCATCCGGTGGCGCACGACACCTGCTATCAGTACTTCAAGGAAGCGTTGATCGTGTGGACCTTGCTGCAATCGCGGCCGTGGTTTGCCGAGCGCGGTGTGCGTGTCAACAACGTCTCGCCCGGGCCGGTGTTTACCCCGATCCTTGGTGATTTCGCCGCCATGCTGGGCGAGGAACGCGTCAAGGAAGACGCCAAGCGCATGACACGCCCTGCGTATGCCGACGAAGTGGCCGAGGCCATCGTGTTTCTCGCATCCGATGCCGCGCGCTGGATCAACGGCATCACTCTGCCGGTCGATGGCGGCCTGGCATCCACCACGCTGTAATTCCCCCACTGTTTTAGCAGGAGCTAGACCATGAATGCTCTTCCCAGCGCAGCGGTCGCTGCGACCGCGACACCCGCTTGGCACGGCTGCATCTTCAATGGCGATTGGGTGCCCGGCCACGGCGGCGCGTTGCCGATCTATGAGCCGGCCACCGGCGGTTTGTTGCACGAGGTGAGCAAGGCCGATCTGGCCGATGTTGCCGCCGCTGTGGCACAGGCCAAACAGGCGCAGCGCGCCTGGGCCGCTACCGCGCCACGCGAGCGTGCTGCGATCTTCCATCGCGCTGCACAGGTGATGCAGGCACGCAGTGCCGAAGCCGCGTTGCTGATCGCACGCGAAACCGGCGGCATCCTGCCCAAGGCGCAGCGCGAAGTCGATGAAGCTGTGGTGTTCTACCAGCAGTCCGCCGGCCTGCCGTTGCAGGCGGTTGGGCAGGTGCTGCCGACCGGCGCGGGCCAGCTCAGCCTTGCCCGTCATCTGCCGTTGGGCGTGGTAGCGGTGATTTCTCCGTTCAACTTTCCGCTGATTCTGTCGCTGCGCTCGGTTGCACCGGCATTGGCGATGGGCAATGCGGTCATCCTTAAACCCGACCCGCGCACGCCGTACACCGGTGGTGTGATCATTGCGCAGGTGCTGGAAGAAGCGGGCCTGCCGAAGGGCTTGCTGCATGTGCTGCACGGCGATGCGCAGATCGGTCAGGCGTTGGTAGAAGCGCCGGATGTTCCGATGATCGCCTTTACCGGCTCCACTGCCGCTGGCCGCCGCATCGGCGAAATTGCCGGGCGACATCTGAAAAAAGTGGCGCTGGAACTCGGCGGCAACAACGCAGTGATTGTGCTCGACGACGCGGATCTAGACCGCGCTGCATCGGCGATTGCCTTTGGTGCTTACCTGCATCAGGGCCAGATCTGCATGGCCACCGGACGGGTGCTGGTACAGCGCAGCGTGGCGGATGCGCTGACCCAGCGTCTGGCGGAAAAAGCGCGGCATCTGCCGGTGGGCGACCCGGTCAGCGGCACCGTGGCATTGGGCCCGATCATCGACCAGCGCCAGCTGCAACGCGTGATCGATATCGTCACCGACAGCGTCGCTGCCGGTGCCGTGGTGGAAGCCGGCGCGACCAACGAGGGGCTGTTCTACGCGGCCACCGTGCTGTCCAACGTGCGCCCCGGTATGCGCGTGTTCGATGAAGAGGTGTTCGGGCCGGTGATCAACATCACCGTGTTCGATACCGACGAAGAAGCCGCGGAAATGGCCAACCACAGCGAGTATGGTCTGGCCGCCGGCATCATGTCGGCGTCGGTGTCGCGCGCGCTGGCCCTGGGCGAACGCCTGCATACAGGGCTGCTGCATATCAACGACCAGACCGTGGTGGACGAGGTGATCAATCCATTCGGCGGCACCGGCGCATCCGGCAACGGCACCAGCGTCGGTGGCCCTGCTGATTGGGAGCAGTACACGCACTGGCAGTGGCTGACGATCAAGAACGAGGTACCGCAGTACCCGTTCTGATGGCAGGCGCCGGGATCGGCTAGCTGGTCCCGGCGCAGCTCCAAGACATGGCGGGTTGTGTCGCTGTGTCAGTGCCGAGCTTGTGGCGACGTTTTCGTGCCGCCGGCTCGGCGGCGCTTCATCGACTCACTCGCCGGTGCGAAAACGCGTCGGCGAGCAGCCTGCCTGCCGCGCGAAGTAGCGGCTGAAATACGCAGCGTCGAAAAATCCAAGCGCTGCGGCAATCTGCTGCACGCTCAGGCTGGTGTAGCGCAGGTTGCGACGTGCTTCGAGCATGATCCGGCGCTGCAATAGTTCCAATGCGGACGCATTGGCCAGCCGTCTACACAACGCAGTGAGGTGGCCTGGCGTCAGTCCCAGCTGGTCGGCGTAGCGGGAGATCGGCCAGTGTGCGCGGTAGTGCTGGTCGATCAAGGCTTGATAGGCGCGCAGATGCCGCAGGGCCGGATCGGCTTGCGCGTTGGCCACGGCCGCGTCTTGCAGGCCCTGCAGCGCAGCGCGTGCGGTCCAGATCACCAGTTGCGTTGCTGCGGCCTGCAATGCGGCCTCGTGCCCGACGCGCTGATGCGCGTGGTCGTCGGCGATGCTGCCGAACAGCACATCGAGCAGGCGTTGCGAGGGTCTGACCGGCAGCACTGCCGGCGTCGCCAGGCTGGATTGCAGTAGCGGTGCAGCGCTCAGGGCGTCGCGCACCAGCGGCATGCACAAGGTGATGATGTGCCCGCGCACCTGCGGGTCGAACGCGAACCCGTGCACGCACAGCGGCGGCAGCCATACCACGGTAGCGCCCCGCAGACGTTGGGTGCGTCCATCCAGTTGCAGGGTCGCCGGCCCGCGCTGCACATACAGCAGCTGCGCCAGATCTTCATGCCGGTGCGGGGTGATGTGCCAGTCATGCAGCCGGCTGCGTGCGGCGATCGACTCCCAATGCAACAACTCCGGCGCATCGGCGTGCCGCTCGCCGTACAGGCCGAACGCAGGAACAGCAGCGACTGCAGCAGTGTGGTGCGTGCGAGTGGGCATCGTCGAAAAGTCCAAGTACTGCCTGCAATCATCCCTTCAATGGCAGCGGTTGGCTACCGACACTGCAGGTCTGATCATTAAAGGCAGGAGCGCCCCATGCGGACGCAGGTTGCAATCATCGGTGCCGGGCCATCCGGGCTGCTGCTGGGCGAGCTGTTGCTGCGCGCCGGCATCGACACCCTCATCGTCGAACGGCAGACCCCGGAACACGTGGTGGGGCGCATCCGCGCCGGTGTGCTGGAGCAGGGCAGTGTGGAGCTGCTGCAACGCGCCGGTGTCGGCGAGCGCGTGCAGCGCGAAGGGCTGCCGCATCACGGCTTCGAACTATCGCTCGATGGCCAGCGTGAGCGCATCGATCTGCTGCGCGGCTGCGGCCGCGGCGTCACGGTATATGGCCAGACCGAAGTCACCGCCGATCTGATGCAGGCGCGTCAGCGCAGCGGTGCGCCCACCTACTACGACGCACGCGACGTCACCCTGCACGCGTTGGATAGTGCCGCACCCAGCGTCGAGTTCACGCATCACGGTGCCCGCCTGCGCGTTGCCTGCGACTACATCGTCGGCTGCGACGGCTTTCATGGTGTCAGCCGCGCCAGCATCCCGGCCGAGCGCATGCGCCTGTTCGAGCGCGTCTATCCGTTCGGCTGGTTAGGCGTGCTGGCCGATACGCCGCCGGTACACGATGAGCTGATCTACGCGCGTCATCGGCTCGGCTTTGCGTTGTGCTCGATGCGCTCGCCCACCCGCACGCGCTACTACGTGCAGGTGCCGGCAGACGCCCGCGTGGAAGCCTGGAGCGATGCGGCGTTCTGGGATGCGTTGCGCGCACGCTTGCCGGCAGCATTGGCCGAACAATTGGTCACCGGCCCATCGATCGAAAAAAGCATCGCGCCGCTGCGTAGCTTCGTCGCCGAACCGATGCAATACGGCCGCCTGTTTCTGGCCGGCGATGCCGCGCATATCGTGCCGCCCACCGGCGCCAAGGGGCTGAACCTGGCGTTGGCCGATGTCGGCCTGCTCGCGCAGTTGTTCGCGCGTTGGAAGGCATCTGGCGATGCCGACGTATTGCAGCAGTACTCGTCCCTGGCGCTGCAGCGGGTGTGGAAGGCCGAGCGGTTTTCGTGGTGGATGACCACGCTGCTGCACACCTTCGACGACGAGGATGCCTTTACTGCACGCATCCGCCAGGCCGAGCTGGAGTATTTGCTGGGCAGCGACGCCGGCCGCGCGACCATCGCGGAGAACTATGCGGGGCTGCCGATGGCCGAATTGGCCGGGGCCTGACGCAGCCATTTCGAAGGTAATTCTTTTATCACCAGGCAGTTTTGAAGTGCCCTGGTGCACTTCCGGGTGGCTAGCGCAGCAGCGGATGTGCTCGGTAGGGTGGCATGGACGCGTGGCGGTTGCTGTCCATGCAAGGACGCGTCATTCCCCCAATAGCGAGCCGTGCGCCAACTCCCCCGCGAGCGCGCGACCCGTTTCCTCCCAGGAGAGCCCCATGAAAAAGATTGTTTCCCGCGCCTTGTTGCTGATCATGCTGGTCGCACCGATGGCGGCGTTCGCGCAGACCGCCGTCACTGAAAATACCAATCACCAGAAGATGCTGCTCGGTTCAAATTGGTACGAGACCGCCAACAAGCGCCTGGTCTACGACTTCTGGCGCATCGTGTTCGAAGCGGGGCAGGTGCAGTACGCGCCGATGTACATGGACAAGAACTACATCCAGCACAACCCGAATGTCGCCAACGGGCGCGATGCCTTCATTGCATTTCTGACCGCTTTCGTGAGGCCCACCCCGGTGCAGCCGCGCGTGCAGTTGCCGTTGGTGGCCATCACCGCCGATGGCGATCTGGTCACGCTGGTGTCGGTGCGCACGCTGCCGGACCCGCGTAACCCGGGCAAGACCTATACCACCACCTGGTTCGACATGTTCCGTATCGAAAAGGGTCTGATCAAGGAACATTGGGACCCGGACACCATTGCCGGCCGCGCAAATACCAGCGGTCAGTAATCGTGTGACGTATCGCCGGCCTGCACGGTGCAGGCCGGCGATAGATGCGTTGGGTAACCAGCAAACATTGCAGCAGGACGCACGCCGGCGGCCGCTATCAGGCGCAGTCGCTTAGCTGATCTTAAAGCCCATCGTCGCTTCCACCGCCTGCTGCCAACCGGCATACAGTTGCTCGCGCTTGTCCTCGGCCATGGCCGGTTCGAAGCGTCGATCCACCGCCCATTGCTTGGCGATTTCTTCGCGGCTGCTCCAGAAGCCGGTTGCAAGACCTGCCAGATACGCCGCACCGAGCGCGGTGGTTTCGGCCACTTCCGGGCGCAGCACCGGCACGTTGAGAATGTCGCTCTGGAATTGCGCCATGAAATCGTTGGCGATCGCGCCGCCGTCGGCACGCAGTTCCTTCAACTCGATGCCCGAATCGCTCTGCATCGCGGTCAGCACATCGCGGGTCTGATACGCCATGGATTCGACCGCCGCGCGCACGAAGTGCTCCTTGCTGGTGCCACGGGTCAGGCCGAACACCGCACCACGGATATCGCTGCGCCAATACGGTGCGCCCAGGCCGACGAAGGCTGGTACCAGGTAGACGCCATCGTTATCGCCAGCGCGTTCGGCATAGGCCTGCGAGTCGCTGGCCTTGCCCAGCATGCGCAAGCCGTCGCGCAACCACTGCACCACCGAGCCGGCGACGAAGATCGCGCCTTCCAGCGCGTACTCGACCTTGCCATCGATACCCCAGGCAATGGTGGTCAACAGGCCGGCCTTGGAGATCACCGCCTTGTCGCCGGTATTCATCAGCATGAAACAGCCGGTGCCATAGGTGTTTTTCGCCATGCCCGGCTCAAAACACGCCTGGCCGAACAACGCCGCCTGCTGGTCACCGGCGATGCCTGCGATGGGCACCTGCTCGCCGTAGAAATACTGGGTTTGGGTCATGCCATAGACCTCGCTGGAGGAGCGCACCTCCGGCAGCATCTGCGCCGGTACGTCCAGCATCTCCAGCAGCTCCGCATCCCATTCCAGGGTGTGGATGTTGAACATCATGGTGCGCGAGGCGTTGGTGTAATCGGTCACGTGCACCTTGCCGCCGGTGAGGTTCCAGATCAGCCAGCTGTCGATGGTGCCGAAAGCCAGTTCGCCGTTGCGCGCGCGCTCGCGTGCGCCTTCCACGTGATCGAGAATCCACTTGACCTTGGTGCCGGAAAAATACGCATCGATCAGCAGCCCGGTCTTGTCGCGCACCATCTGCTCATGGCCGGCTTCCTTGAGCTGGGTGCAGATGTCCTTGGTCTGCCGCGATTGCCACACGATGGCGTTGTAGATCGGCTGGCCGGTGGCCTTGTCCCACACCACCGCGGTTTCGCGCTGGTTGGTGATGCCGATGCCGGCGATCGAGCGCGCATCGATCTGCGCGTTGTTGAGCAGCTCGGTAATGGTGGTGTAGACGCTGGTCATGATTTCGCGCGGGTTGTGTTCCACCCAGCCCGGCTGCGGGAAGATCTGCCCGAATTCGCGCTGCGCCACACCGGCCACCTTGCCCTGGCGATCGAACAACATCGCGCGCGAGCTGGTGGTGCCCTGATCGATCGCAAGGACGTATTGCTTTTCCATCGAAGATTCCTCAAACAATGCCGGCATTGGCGCGCGGCGAGAGTGGTCGGTGCAGCCTGGGAGCGATGTGCGGGCTGCCGGTTAGCGGCGGCCCGCGCATCGTCGTGGTGGTCGATTCACTGCGCGGCGACTAGCGCGGATCCAGCGGCGCGGTGTCGCCCTGCAGATGACGCACGCGCGCCGGCAGGAACGGCAGGATCAGCCACTGGTAGGCCAGTGCGCCGATCGGCCCACCGATCAACGGGCCGACGATCGGGATCCACCAGTAATTGTCCTTGGCCGGCAACGCCGCCTCACCCCAGCCGGCGAAATACGCGAACAGACGCGGGCCGAAATCGCGCGCCGGATTCATCGCCCACGCTTCCAGATAGCCCATCGACGCACCCAGCGTTGCCACCAGCAGGCCGATCATCAATGCGCCGGAATTGGCGCCCGGCGCGGCTTCGTTGAAGCGCTCGGTGATGGCGAAGATGCCAAAGATCAGGAACGCGGTGATGATGATCTGGTCGACCAGCGCATGCATCGGGGTGACCGCAAGACCGGGCGCGGTGAAGAACACACCCGCCGCACCGCCGGCTTCGCGAGTGAGCTGCTGCACCTGGTTGAAATGGTCGATCACCGGCCCGTACAACTGATAGACGATGGCCGCGCCCAGGAAGGCGCCGATGACCTGCGCAATCCAGTACGGCACTACCTTCTTCCACGAAAAATCGCGGAATAGCGCCAGCGCTAGCGTGACCGCCGGGTTGGCGTGCGTGCCCGACACCAAGCCGGTCACGTAGATCGCCAGCGTCACCGCCAGGCCCCAGGCGATACACACGCCCCAATAGGCGTTTTGGTAAGGACTGGGGTCGTAGAGGATGTACATCGCCGCGACCGAATCGCCGAGCGCGATGATGATGAACATCGCGATCGCTTCGGAAATCAACTCACCCACGAGTTGACGGCTCATGCGCGCAGGCCCGCGAGCAGGTCATTGCGACGAACAGGAGATTGCGACGCGCGCGTTGGCGCGCAGGGGGAGTGGGTCGTGCTCATCGGGGGTGCCCTCCACAGGGTGATGCAGGCAGTGCGCCAGGATACGTTGCCGGACGACCCGTCCTCGCCGGCAACGCGGTGTGTTCAAACAGTTGCGGCATCGGCTGGTTGGGGCGCCTGCGTCTGCAGATAGTCTTCCAGCCGCGCACGTCCGGCTGCATCGATCCGCAGCCCGAGTTTGCTGCGACGCCACAGGATATCGTCGGCGGTCTGCGCCCATTCGTGTTGACGCAGGTAGTCCACCTCGGCCTGATACAGGTCTGCGCCGAAGTGCGTGCCCAGGCCGGCCACATTCTGCGCATCGCCCAACAGTTGCTCTGCACAGGTGCCGTAATTGCGCACCAGCCGCTGCGCGGTGGCGGCAGGCAACCAGGGGCGCGTGCTGCGCACACGTTCGAGCAGGCTGGCGATATCGCGTTGTTCACCGCCCGGCAGCGCGTCGCCGCGCGCGGTCCATGCCGGCTTGCGGACGCCCAGCACATGGGTGAGCCGGTCGACCGCCTCTTCGGCGAGCTTGCGGTAGGTGGTCAACTTGCCGCCGAACACGTTGAGCAGCGGCGCGCCGTCGTTGATGACTTCCAGTTGATAGTCGCGGGTCACTTCGGCGGCATTGTCTTCAGCATCGTCCAGCAACGGACGCACACCGCTGTAATTCCACACCACGTCCTGCGGGCTGATCTGCTGCTGGAAATACAGGTTCACCGCATCGCACAGGTACTGCACCTCGGCCGCGTCGATCTTGGGTGCGGCGGGGTCGGCCTCGTAGTCGACATCGGTGGTGCCGATCAAGGTGAAGTCATGCTCGTACGGGATGGCGAATACGATGCGCCGGTCCGGTTGCTGGAAGATGTAGGCGTGATCGTGATCGAACAGCTTGGGCACCACGATATGGCTGCCCTTGACCAGGCGCAGCGCATGCTGATGCGGCACCGCCGCCACCTTGTCCAGGAACGACACCGCCCACGGCCCGGCCGCATTGGCCAGTGCGCGCGCCTGCACGGTGCGGCGGCGGCCGTCGCGGTCTTCGAGCTCGGCGTACCAGAAACCGGCATCGCGCCAGGCACCCACGCAGCGCGTGCGGGTGTGGATCTTGGCGCCGCGCTTGGCGGCATCCATCGCATTGAGCACCACCAAGCGCGCGTCCTGCACCCAGGCATCGGAATAGACGAAGCCGGTGCGCAGCGATTCCCGCAACGGCTGCCCGACCGGGTGTGTGCGCAGCGACAGCCTGCGCGAGCGCGGCAGGCTGCGCTTGCTGCCGCCAAGGTGGTCGTACAGGAACAAGCCGGCGCGGATCATCCAGGCCGGGCGCAAATGCGGCTGATGCGGCAACAAAAAGCGCAGCGGCCAGATGATGTGCGGGGCCAGGCGCAACAGCACTTCGCGCTCGGCCAGTGCCTTGCCGACCAGCGCGAACTCGTATTGCTCCAGATAGCGCAGGCCGCCATGGATGAGTTTGGTGCTGGCGCTACTGGTATGCGAGGCAAGATCGTCCTGCTCGCAGAGACACACCGACAGACCGCGCCCGGCCGCATCGCGGGCGATGCCGACCCCGTTGATGCCGCCGCCTACCACCAGAAGATCGTACGTCTCGCCCATCGGTATCTCCGTCCAGGTGCGCTGAGGAGCGAACCTAAGTTTTCATGTTCGAACATATTCGAACATCGAACCTTTTCGGAACGTGAAGACGTGGATGCCCTTGAGTGAAAGGGTTTTCAGGTCATGCGGCCCATCGAAAATTGATAATTCATTGATTAAATGAATCAATTAAGGGGCCGGGACGTCACCTGCGTATCGCAAACGTACTTAAACGAACAATCTCTCAGCCGGCGTCGGTCGCGCTCGCTAGGTGCACCCGGGTGCCGGCCTCGGCCAGCACGCTGGCCAGTTCCTGCGGCGGCGGTCGGTCAGTGAACCAGTCGTGCACCTGTGCGATGGCGCCCAGCCGCACCATGGCGTTGCGGCCGAACTTGCTGTGGTCGGCAGCGAGCACCACCTGGCGCGAGTGCTCGATGATGGCCTGTGCCACCCGCACTTCCTGGTAATCGAAATCCAGCAGGGTGCCGTCCAGATCGATCCCGGAAATGCCGATCACCCCGAAGTCCACCTTGAACTGACGGATCAGCTCCACCGTGGCCTCGCCGGTCACGCCCTGGTCGCGCCCGCGCACCACGCCGCCGGCCACGATCACTTCGAAACTGGGGTTGGCGCTGAGCATCACCGCCACGTTGAGGTTGTTGGTGATCACGCGCAGGCCGCGATGCTGCAGCAATGCGCGCGCGACCTCTTCGTTGGTGGTGCCGAGGTTGATGAACAGCGAGGCGTCGTCGGGAATGAAGCGCGCGACGTGCGTGGCGATGTGCTGCTTTTCGCGTGCCTGCAGCGCCTTGCGCGCGGTGTAGGCCAGGTTTTCTACGCTGGATGGCATGCTGACGCCGCCGTGGTAGCGACGCAGCACGCCGGCATCGCACAGCAAGGTCAGATCGCGCCGAATGGTTTGCGGGGTGACCTCAAAGCGCGTGGCCAGGCCTTCGACATCGGCAAAGCCCTGCTGCCGCACCAGCGCCACCAATTGCTCCTGGCGCGGGTTCAAGGCCGGCGCCGGGACAGTCCTGTAGTGAGTTGACTCCATGCGCAGATGATCGCGCATGCGCGTGAGGATGCAAGCACAGCGGCTGCAGGCCTTGGCCCGCCAAGCGGACCGATCGCTTTGCGCCGCTGCACGGCGCATGGCGAGTTCAGCAGTACCGCGCCGGCGCAATGGCGGGCGCGGTCAGCATGACGGCTACGCTCAGCCCAGCCCGCCGCGGTAGCCGGTATCGATACTGATGCTGCCGCCCACCGCACGCGACACGCAGGCGCACAGCTTGCGATTTTCGCGGCGTTGCTCGTCGCTGAAGAACACATCGCGGTGATCGATATCGGCCGCGCTGTCGAGTACCTCCACCACGCACAACCCGCATTCGCCACGACGGCATTCGGCAATCAGCTCCACCCCGGCATCGGCCAGGGCATCGAGCATCGATTCGTTTTCGGCCACCGGTACTTCCAGGCCGAGCCCGGGCAGCTTGACCACGAACGCCTGCGCCGGCACCCGGCCACTATTGCCGAAGGTTTCAAAATGCAACCGCGCGCGCGGGCGACCGCCGGCATGCCAGTGTTGGCGCACCGCTTCCAGCATCCCCAACGGCCCGCACACATAGACCTCGGCATTGGGCGACAGCCGCGCTAGTTCGGCGGCAAGATCGGGCGGGCCGTCAGCATCGTCGCAATGGAGCTGCAGGCGCGCGCCGAGCAGCGCTTCCAACTGGTCCACGTAGGCCATCGCGCTGCGCGAGCGCCCGACATACAGCAGGCGGAACGCCTGGTGCCGCTGCGCCAGCCGCTGCGCCATGCCCAGGATCGGTGTGATGCCGATACCGCCGGCGATCAACAGGATTTCTTCGCCGCGTTCGTCCAGCGCAAAGTTGTTGTTCGGGGGAGAGATCTCCACCGCATCGCCGGGCTGCAGCGTCCACATATGCCGCGAGCCACCACGGCTGTCCGGCATCTGCCGCACCGCGATCTGGTAATACCCGTCCGCACGCGGCTCGCCCACCAGCGAGTAAGAGCGCACATCGCTGCGGCCATGCAATTGCACGCGAAAATCCAGGTGGCTGCCCACCTCGAAGGTGCGTGCTGCGGTGCCCGGATCGAGTACGATTTCGCGCACGCCGTCGCAGGCGTCGGCAATGCTGACGACATGGGCGCGATGCCATTGGGTGTCTTTACGCATAAGGAACTCCAGGCAGAAGAGCGTGCCGGGCACTGCCGGCGTTGAATGCATGGGCGCGGCCGATCAGTGCGCCGCCGCGCACCTGGGCGATGGCCGCGGGGGTTTGCAGGATGTGGCGTAAATTGCGGTGCGCCAGACGCGCGTGCTCGCGCATCAGCGCTTCGGCGCGGCTGCCGTGGCGCTGCTCGATGGCGGCAATGACTTCGCGATGCTGGTCCTGTGCCAGGGTCAGGATCACATGCGCGTCGGCAGCACTGGTCTGTGCCATGACCAGGCTATTGGGCGAGGCGAAGGGCAGCTGCAGCACGCGGGTGAGTTCGCGGCCGAGCACGTCGCTGCCGGCCATCGCCACCAGCAAGGCGTGGAACAGCGCATTGGCCTGGACATAGGCGGCGAAGTCGATGGCCTGCGGTGGCGTGCCGACGATGGTATCGATCTCCGCCAGCAACGTGTGCGCCTGGGCAAGCTGCGCGTGCGAGACGCCGCGCTCGGCGGCCATGCGTGCGGCCAGCCCTTCGAGCGTGCCGCGCAGTTCGATGGCGTCGTGCACGTCGCGCTCGCTGAAAGCCTGCACCGCATAGCCGCCACCCGGCAGCGCGCGGGCCAAGCCTTCTTCGCACAGGCGTTGCAATGCCGCACGTACCGGCGTGCGCGACATGCCCAGCCGTTGCACCACGGCCAGCTCGGACAATCGCGCACCAGAGGGCAGGGTGCCGTCGAGGATCAGCTCACGCAGCGAGAGCAGCGCGCGGGTGGTCTGCGCGGCGCTGCTGTGGAACGGTGTGGTCGGTGGCATGGCGGTCTCCTGTGCGCTGCGCTCAGCCCACCATGCGCAGCGACAGATCCTGCGCGCGCTGTTCCTGGGCAATCAGACGATCGATCACCCGCCGTGCCCACATGCCGCCGGAATCGACGTTGAGGTTGTAGAAGGCGTGATCCGGGTGCGCATCGATGGCGCGTTGCTGCGCTTCCAGGATCGCCTCGTCCTCGCCGAACACACCGGTGACGCCGGCGCGGGTGAGCGTGGTCAACGACTGATCGTGCAGCGCGTAGTTGCGCATGAACGCCCAGAAGTAGTGGCAGGTGGTGTCGGTCTCCGGCGTAATCGTATTGAGCACGTATCCGTTGACGCCCTGGCTGCGGTCGCCCTCCGGCGCGCCGGTGCCGGTGATGGCTACACCGACATCGATAGCGATGGTGCCGGGCGCTTCGAAGCGGATGATCTGCCAGCGGTCGACCTTGCCGTGGTAATCCAGGTGTTTCGCAATCTGGCTGGCCCAGAACGGCGGCGGGTCGATGTTGCGCATCCAGCGCGAGACCACCACCGAGCGGTCGCCATGCACAACATCGAACGGCGCTTCGGCGATCTCGTCCTGGCCGATGCTGGACCCGTGCACGAAGGTCTCGTGGGTCAGGTCCATCAGGTTATCCAGCACCAATCGGTAGTCGCACTTGGCGTAAATGGTGCGTCCATCGCCGGCCCAGGCCGGGTCGTGCGCCCAATGCAGGTCGGGGATGAGCGCGGTGTCGGCCTTGGCCGGGTCGCCCGGCCAGATCCACACGTAGCGATGCTTCTCGGCCACCGGAAAACTGCGCACGCAGGCGGACGGGTTGATGGTCTCCTGCGAGGGCATATGCACGCAGCGGCCCTGAGTGTTGTAGACCAGGCCGTGATAGCCGCACACCACATCGTCGCCGCGCAGCTTGCCCATCGACAGCGGCACCAGCCGGTGCCAGCAAGCGTCTTCCAGGGCGACCACTGCGCCGGCCGTGGTGCGGTAGACCACCACTTCCAGGTTGCAGACCTTGCGCGGCGTCAGGGCGTGCTTGATTTCGTGGTCCCAGGCGACGGCATACCACGCGTTGAGGGGAAACAGCGGCTTGGACTGGGACATGACCGTGACTCCTGGGGTTTTTGTATACAACCTGGGATACGAATCGACGCACTGCGTCGGCCGGCAACCAGTTAGCGCGCATTCCAGCGCTGGCGTCTGCTTGCGAGCGAAGTTATGTATACACCGGAGACAATGTCGGAGCGTTATTGCCAGATGGAAATTGTGCGATTATCGAATTCAATCGCCGATAATCGTATTGACCGCGCTGTTCGGCCGGCTCTACCGTGGCTGCACGTTCGCAGCGCGGGGTGGTGCCATGGTCGAAATCGTCTCCCTGAGAGATGCGGTGTCCCACCTGATCGCCGACGGCGATTGCGTGGCGATGGAGGGTTTCACCCATCTGATCCCGCATGCGGCCGGCCATGAAGTGATCCGCCAGCGCAAACGCGAGCTGCGTCTGGTGCGCATGACACCGGACCTGATTTACGACCAGCTGATCGGCGCCGGCTGCGCATCGGCGCTGCGGTTTTCGTGGGGCGGCAATCCGGGGGTCGGCTCGCTGCACCGGCTGCGCGATGCGGTCGAACACGACTGGCCGCAGCCGCTGCAGATTCGCGAACATAGCCATGCCGACATGGCCAACGCCTACGTGGCCGGTGCGTCGGGCCTGCCATTCGCGGTGCTGCGCGGCTATGTCGGTTCGGACCTGCCGCGCGTCAACGACAGCATCAAGTTCCTGCAATGCCCGTACACCGGCGAAACGCTGGCCACCACGCCGGCGGTAAATCCCGATGTCACCGTCATCCACGCACAGCAGGCAGACCGCCGCGGCAACGTCTTGCTGTGGGGGATTCTTGGGGTGCAGAAAGAGGCGGCACTGGCCGCGCGCAAGCTGATCGTGACGGTGGAAGAAATCGTCGACACGCTCGACGCGCCACCCAACGCCTGCATCCTGCCGCGCTGGGTGGTCGATGCGGTGTGTCATGTGCCTGGCGGCGCGGCGCCGTCGTACGCGCATGGCTACTACGCCCGCGACAACCGGTTCTATCTGGCCTGGGACGCGATTGCGCGCGACCGCGCGCGCTTCCAGGCGTGGATCCAGACCCATATCCTGGACACCGACGACTTCGCCGCATTCATGCGCGTGTATGAGCACTCGCAGCAGCAGGTGGCCGCATGAGCGCGTACAGCACCAACGAAATGATGACCGTGGCCGCGGCGCGGCGCCTGCCCGATGAGGCGGTGTGTTTCGTCGGCATCGGTCTGCCGTCCACCGCGGCCAATCTGGCCCGGCTCACGCATGCGCCGGATGTCACCCTGATCTACGAATCCGGCCCGATCGGCGCACGCCCGGACGTGCTGCCGCTCTCGATCGGCGACGGCGAGCTGGCCGAGACTGCCGACACCGTGGTCTCCACGCCGGAGATCTTTCGCTACTGGTTGCAGGGGGGGCGGGTGGATGTCGGCTTCCTGGGCGCGGCGCAGATCGATCGCCACGCCAACCTCAACACCACCGTGATCGGCGATTACACAGCGCCGAAGACGCGGTTGCCGGGCGCCGGTGGCGCGCCGGAAATCGCGGCCAGCGCCAAGCAGGTGTTCATCATCATGCGGCAGTCCAAACGCAGCTTCGTGTCGGTGCTGGACTTCATCACCACGGTCGGGCATCTGGACGGTGGCGATGCGCGCACGCGTGCCGGCCTGCCCGGCGCCGGCCCCACCGTGGTGGTCACCGACCTGTGCGTGATGGAGCCCGATGCGGTGACCCGCGAACTCACCGTGACTTCGCTGCACCCGGGGATCAGCCGCGAACAGGTCAGCGCGGCGACTGGCTGGCCGATCCGCTTTGCCGACGACCTCGCCCAGACCGCACCGCCCAGCACGACGGAACTGCAGGCATTGCGCGCGCTGCAGGCGCGTACCGACGCCGCGCATGGCACCCACTCGGCGGGAGCGGAGGCATGAGCGAGGTCTATCTGATCGACGGCATCCGCACGCCCATCGGCCGTTACGGCGGCGTGCTGTCCAGCGTGCGTCCCGACGACCTCGGCGCGGTGCCGATTGCCGCGTTGCTGGCGCGTCATCCGCAGCTGGACCCGGCCGCCATCGACGATGTGTATCTGGGCTGCGCCAATCAGGCCGGCGAAGACAATCGCAATGTCGCGCGTATGAGCCTGTTGCTGGCGGGCCTGCCGAGTTCGGTCCCGGGCAGCACGCTCAATCGCCTGTGCGGCTCCGGGCTGGATGCGATCGGCACGGTGGCGCGCGGCATCCGCGCCGAGGAGCTGGGGCTGGCGATCGCCGGCGGTGTCGAATCGATGTCGCGCGCGCCCTGGGTGATGGGCAAGGCCGAAAGCCCCTTCGCCCGCACCCAGCAGCTGGAAGACACCACCATGGGCTGGCGTTTCATCAACCCACGCCTGCAGGCCGCCTACGGCACCGAGTTGATGGGCGAAACTGCCGAGAACGTCGCGCAGCGCCATGCCATCACGCGCGAGGATCAGGACGCCTTCGCACTGCGCAGCCAGCAACGTGTGGCGGCGGCGCAGGCGGCCGGTTTCTTCGATGCGGAGATCACCTCGGTGCCGGTGGCCGCACGCAAGGGCGGCGATGCCGTCACCGTCGAATACGACGAAGCGCCGCGCCCGAATACCACCGCCGAGATGCTGGCCAAGCTCAAACCGGTGTTCCGCCAGCCCGGCAGCGTGACGGCCGGCAATGCGTCCGGCATCAACGACGGTGCTGCCGCGTTGTTGTTGGCATCCGCGCAGGCCGTGCAGACGCATCGGTTGACCCCGCGCGCACGCGTGCTGGGTTTTGCGTCGGCAGGTGTCGAGCCGGCCTACATGGGCATGGGCCCGGTGCCGGCCACGCAGCGTCTGTTGGCGCGGCTGAACTTGCGCATCGAGCAGTTCGATGCGATCGAACTCAACGAAGCCTTCGCCGCGCAGGCGTTGGCCTGCACGCGCGCGTTCGGGTTCCCCGACGATGCCGCGCATGTCAACGCCAACGGCGGCGCCATTGCGCTCGGTCATCCGCTCGGCATGAGCGGCGCGCGGCTGGCGCTCACCTTGCTGCGGCAACTGGAAGCCTGCAACGGCCGGCTCGGGCTGGCCAGCATGTGCGTGGGTGTGGGGCAGGGTGTGGCACTGGCGATCGAGCGCCTGTGAGCCGGCCAACTGCAACCACTGCGCCGCCACCGCACACCTACACCGCTTGACCATGCCGCAGTGCGGCGCAGGGAGATCTCACGATGCGCGATGCCCCCGATGATTCGACACTTGCCGACCCGCTGCTCGGCTATCGCCGCACCCGGCCGGGCACGCAGCCGGCCTATCTGCATCCGGCCTACGCCTCCACCGCCTTGCGCGGCCCAACGCAGGCGCCCATCGATATCCCGGCCACGCTGTCGGAAGTCACCGGCCCGCGTTTGGATCGGCTCACCCTGGGCGAGCATGCAGCCGACCTCACCGCAGGATTCAGTGGCGAGCCGCTGGGCGAGCGCATCATCGTTTCCGGCCGCGTGCTCGACGAAAACGGCAAGCCGGTGCGCAACAGCGTGGTGGAAGTGTGGCAATGCAACGCGGCCGGCCGGTACCAACATGCTGGCGACCGCCACGACGCACCGCTGGACCCCAACTTCCGCGGCACTGGCCAGGTGCTCACCGACGAGCATGGCCGCTACGTCTTCAAGACCATCAAGCCGGGCGCGTATCCGTGGCGCAATCACTACAACGCCTGGCGGCCGGCGCACATCCATTTTTCGCTGCACGGCGATGGCATCGGGCAACGGCTGATCACCCAGATGTATTTCCCGGGCGACCCGCTGCTGGCGCACGACCCCATCTACAACTGCGTCGACGATGCGCTGGCGCGCGAGCGCATGGTGTCCAGTTTCGACTGGGAAAACGCCATCAGCGAATATGCCCTGGCCTACCGCTTCGACATCGTGTTGCGCGGCCGCAAGCAAACGGTCTGGGAGTGAATCGATGAGCCTGCACGCAACCCCTTCGCAAACCGTCGGCCCGTATTACCGGCTTGGGCTGGAACCGCTGTATCGCGACCAGCTCGCACCGGCGCAGGCCGCCGGCACGCATGTGCAGATCAGCGGCTGCGTCTTCGATGGCGCCGGCGTCCCGGTGTCCGACGCGGTGCTGGAACTGTGGCAAGCCGATGCCGCCGGTATCTATGCGCATGCGGCCGACAGCCGTTACCAGACGCATGACGCCAGCTTCGATGGCTGGGGCCGGGTGCCGACCGATGCGCAGGGGCGTTTTAGCTTCAGCACGGTCAAGCCGGGCGCCGTCGCCGGGCCGGAGGGCACGCCGCAGGCTGCGCATTTGAGCGTACTGGTGTTCATGCGCGGGCTGTTGCGGGGCGCATCGACACGCCTGTACTTCGCCGATGACCCGCAGCTAGGCAGCGACCCGATCCTGGCGCTGGTGCCGGCCGCGCGCCGCGCCACCTTGCTGGCCCAGCCATCCGGCAATGGCGCCTATGCCTGGGATATCCATATGCAAGGCGACACGGAGACCGTGTTCTTCCGCTATTGATCCGTAGATCGGCGCACGTGCCGCACACGACGGCCTGTGTCTGCACCTGCGCCACTGGCCTGGCCAGGCGGCATGCAGCGCCGCGCACGGCAGCATGGCGGGTGCACAAGCGCACATCGGGGTGCCCAAGGCACGCATGCAAACCAGGCGTGCACGCTGTCACCTTCGCCCGCTGCGACCGCGCTGCGGGCGCTGCGCGTATTGCCCTAACGTCTAGTTGGCACCCCCGTGCTTCGGTGCCATGCTGCCGGCACGCCAAGAGATGCGATGCATGAGTGCGACGTCTTTGTTGTTGGGATCCTTGTTTGGCGAGCCTGCGTGCGACGCATTGTTCAACGATGCGGCGCGTGTGCAGGCCATGCTGCACTTCGAATCCGCGCTTGCCCGCGCGCAGGCGCAGTGCGATGTCATTCCTGCCGAAGCTGCCGCGTCCATCGCAGCGGCCTGCGATGTGCAGCACTACGACATGGCCGCCTTGGCGCAGGCCACCGCGCTCGCCGGCAACCCCGCTATTCCGCTGGTCAAGGCGCTGACCGCGCGCGTCGCTGCGCACGATGCTGCGGCCGCGCGCTGGGTGCACTGGGGGGCCACCAGCCAGGACGTCATCGATACCGGCAGCGTGTTGCAGCTGCGTGTCGCGCTCGATTTGCTGCTGCCGCGCCTGCAGCGTCTGTGCGACACGTTGGCCGCGTTGGCCGCACGCGAGCGCGACACCGGTCTGCCCGGGCGCACCTTGTTGCAGCAGGCCGTGCCGGTGACCTTCGGGCTCAAGGTGGCCGGCTGGCTGGATGCCTTGCAGCGCGCGCATCGGCGCCTGCACGCGTTGCGGCACGACGCGCTGGTGCTGCAGTTCGGTGGCGCGGCCGGCACCTTGGCTTCATTGCAGGTGCGCGGCCTGGACGTGGCCCAGGCGCTTGCCGCCACCCTGGCGCTGCCTTTGCCTGCGTTGCCCTGGCACACCGCGCGCGACCGCATCGTCGAGGTTGGCTGCGCGTTCGGCCTGCTCGCCGGCACGCTGGGCAAGATCGGCGGTGATGTGGTGCTGCTGATGCAATCGGAGGTCGGCGAAGCGTTCGAGCCTGCGGCGGCTGGCAAGGGCGGCTCATCGGCGATGCCGCACAAGCGCAACCCCGTTTCCAGCGTGGCGGCGGTGGCCGCGGCCACCCGCGTGCCCGGGCTGATTTCTACCTTGTTCAGTGCGATGGCGCAGCCGCACGAGCGTGCCGCCGGGCAATGGCATGCCGAATGGGACACCTTGCCGCAAATCGTCTGCCTGACCGCCGGCAGCCTGGCGCAGATGCAGGCCTGCCTGGCCGAGCTGGAACTGGACCGCACGCGCATGCGCCAGCACCTGGACAGCCATGGCGGCGTGCTCTACGCCGAGGCGGTGGTGTTCGCGCTGGCCCCGCAGCTCGGCAAGCCGCAGGCGCACGCGCTGGTCGAACAGGCAGTGGCGCGTGCGCAGGCGCAGCAGCGGCATCTGCGCGAGGTCTTGGCAGAGGACGCGCAGGTGAGCGCGGTACTCACGCACGCGCAACTGCACGCGGTGTTCGATAGCGACAGCTGGCGCGGCATGTCCTCGGTCTGGATCGATCGCGTACTGGCCGCTTCTTCCTCCCGTTGACGGTGCTTCGATGGCCTATCTGCAATTGCCCACGCATCGCCTGCATTACCGTCTGGACGGCACCGACGGGCGGCCCTGGCTGACCTTCTGCAATTCGCTCGGCACCGACATGCACATGTGGGACGTGCAGATCGAAGCGTTCGCCCCGCATTACCGCATCCTGCGTTACGACCGCCGCGGCCATGGCTATTCCGACTCTCCGCCAGGCCCCTACAGCGTGGCCGACCTGGGACAGGACGTACTGGCGCTGTGGGATGCCTTGCAGATCGAGCGCAGTGATTTCTGCGGGCTGTCGATCGGCGGGCTGACGGGGCAGTGGCTGGGGCTGCATGCCGCACAGCGGCTGCGCCGGCTGGTGGTCTGCGCCACCGCGCAGAAGATCGGTAGCACCGCCACCTGGGAAACCCGCATCGAGCAGGTGCGCAGCGAAGGCCTGCCGATGCTGATCGATGCCACGCTGCAGCGCTGGTTTACCCCGGAATTTTCCATCAGCCACGCGCAGCGCCTGGACATGATCGCCGCCGCCTTCGTCTCCACCTCCCCGGACGGGTACATCGCCTGCTGCCAGGCAGTGGCCGAGGCCGATTTCCGCGGCGCGCTGGATGGGCTGAACCTGCCGCTGCTGGCCCTGGCCGGCGACGACGACCCGGTATGCCCGCCGCCGGACCTGCGCGAGATCGCCTACGCCGCGCCCGACGGACATTACGCCCAGGTACCGGGCCGCCATATCTGCAATCTGGAATCGCCGGCCGCGTTCAACGACGCGGTGCTGGGGTTCCTGCAAGCCGACTGATTTTTTCCGTATGACGAGGACGCCCCATGCACGAAGACGAACGCTATCAAGCCGGCCTGCGCGAACGCCGCCGCGTCCTGGGCGAAGCGCATGTGGAGCGCTCGCTGGCCGCACGCACCGAGCTCACCACCGAGTTTCAGGACCTGATCACCCGTTACGCCTGGGGCACCATCTGGACCCGCGACGGCCTGCCTGCGCATACCCGCTCGTTGATCACGTTGTCGATGATGGTCGCGTTGGGCCACGACGAAGAATTCAAGCTGCATGTGCGCGCCGCGCGCAACAACGGCGTCACTCCCGAGCAGATCAAGGAAGTGCTGCTGCAGGCAGCCATCTATTGCGGCGTCCCGGCGGCCAACCACGCCTTCGCGCTGGCCAAACCGATTCTGGAAGAACAGGCTGCCGAGACCTGATCCGGCTCGCGTCATCGCTTGCGCTTTCGCGTCTGCATGCCGTGCCACGCAGCGTGCCCGGTCCACCGCGCCCATGACGAGATGCCGCATGACGTTCCGACCCGTCTACCTGCTCCTGCTGTTGCTGTTCTCGCTGGCTGCCGGGGCACAACCGCAGCCCGGGCCCGGCACCCAGCTGGCGCAGGTGCGCGCCGACGATGGCCAGACACTGGCGGTGTGGTCGCGCGTGCCGGCGCAGCCGCGCGGCACGGTACTGCTGGTGCATGGCCGCACCTGGAGTTCGCTGCCCAACTTCGACCTGCAGGTGCCGGGCGAAGCGGCCGATTCGCGCTCGGTGCTGGCCGCCTTCGCACAGGCCGGGCTCGCCGCCTACGCGGTGGACCTGCGCGGTTACGGCGGCAGTGCACGCGACCGCAGCGGATGGAACACGCCCGACCGCGCGGTGCGCGATGTCGCGCAGATGCTGGCCTGGGTTGCCCGGCAACACCCGGGTCTGCCGCCGCCCGCCTTGATCGGCTATTCCAACGGCGCGCGGGTGGCGCTGCTGGTCGGCCAGCAACACCCGCAGGCGGTGTCCGCGCTGGTGCTGTACGGCTTCCCCGACGATGTCGATGCACCGCCCACCGACGCGCCAACACCGGCCCAGCCCTTGCGTGCACGCACCACCGCCGCGGCGGCCGGCGAGGATTTCATCACTGCCAACGCCGCGCCCCCTGGCGTGCGTGCGGCCTACGTGGCGCAGTCGCTGGCGGCCGACCCGGTGCGCACGGACTGGCACGCGATGGCGCAGTTCGCGCTCCAGCCCGAGCAGGTCACGACGTTGCCGGTGCTGCTGCTGCGCGGCGTCGACGATCCCATCGCCACGCAAGCCGACAACGCGCATCTGTTCGCACGCCTGGGCAGCCAAGACCGTAGCTGGATCACCTTGCCGCACGCCGATCATGTGGCGCATGTGGAAGACACCCACGCGGCCTGGGTGGAGGCGGTGGTGGGCTTCCTGCGTCGGCCGCGCTGAGCCCTGAGGCGGGTGAGGCGGGTGCATTGGCAGGGTGCAGGAGCACGCGACCAACGCGCTGCCTGCTGCATGCGAAGCAATGACATGCAGCTGTGCGCGGGGCGCACGTCACGCTTGTGTGCGGGACCCAGGCCACTCGCGCAGCCGCAGCCCTCGGCCGCTTCACCCAGGATCGAGACTGCTACAGCGCTCAAGACGCGCCGCACGCGCTAACTCAGCAACGCCCCCAAGCGCTGCGCCGCCAGCTTCAACGGCTCCAGCAACTGCGTCTGCATGGTTTGCAGGCTGACGCGCCCGGCCTGCGCACCGATGTTGAGCGCGGCAATCACCTCGCCACGCAGGTTGCGCACCGGCACCGCGATCGAGCGCAGGCCGATTTCCAGCTCCTGGTCGGTCAGGCACATGCCTTCGCGGCGCGCGCGCGCCAGGATCTCCAGCAGCGCCGAGGCCTGGGTCACCGTCCGGTCGGTGCGCGGGCGCAGCGTGGTGCGCTCCAGATAGGCCTGCAAAGTATCGGCGGGCAGGGCCGCCAGCAGCACCCGGCCCATCGAGGTGCAATAGGCCGGCAACCGCGTGCCCGGGCGTAGCCCGATCGACATGATCCGCACCGTCTCCGCACGCGCCACGTACAGCAGGTCGTCGCCATCCAGCACGCCCAGCGAGCAGGACTCGTGCAGTTGGTCGCGCAGCCCGTCCAGCACCGGCTGGGCCGCCGCGGTCATCGCCGAAGACGCCGCGTAGGCGCCGCCAATCCCCAGCACGCGCGGCAACAGCACATAGCCACGGCCCTGCTCGCCGACATAGCCCAGCTTGGCCAGCGTATGCAGCACCCGCCGCACCGCCGCGCGCGAGATGCCGGTTTCCAGGCTGATCTGCGACATGGTCACCTCGCGCGGGTGCTGGGCGAACACGCTCAGTACCACCAGCCCGCGCCCCAGCGAGGTCATGAAGTCCGGGTCGCCCTGGGCGGCGGCAATCTGCTGCATCAATTCGTAGGGCAGGCCGCGCTCGCTACCGGTCGCGGCGATGGCGGCGGGACGTTTGCGGCGGCTGGTGGTGGGCTCGGGCATCGGATCGCGCGTCAGGCAGGTCCACGCATGGTAAGCGCTCGCGCCAATGCCTGCTTCCGGTCGCACTGTGCGCCTCGCATGTAAGCACTTCATCCTGCTTGCCGCATAATCGCTGCTGACTTGTTTCGGATCGGTCCCCCTCGTCCATGAAAACCCCCAAGGGCCTGCAGCCGCTGATCGACGACGGTGTCATCGACGAAGTGTTGCGACCACTGAAGAGCGGCAAGGAAGCCTCCGTCTACGTGGTCAGCGCCGGCGCCGACATCCTGTGTGCCAAGGTCTACAAGGACATGGCGCAACGCAGCTTCCAGGCGCGCGTGCAATATCAGGAAGGCCGCAAGGTGCGCGGCAGCCGCCAGGCGCGCGCGATGGGCAAGGCCACCAAGTTCGGCCGTCGCGAAGCCGAGACCGCATGGAAGAACACCGAAGCCGACGCGCTCTATCAATTGGTAGATGCCGGCGTGCACGTGCCCAAGCCGCGCGGCTACTTCCATGGCGTGCTGCTGATGGATCTGGTTACCGACGCCGCCGGTCACAGCGCACCACGGCTGGGCGAAGTGGAGCTGGAGCCGGAGCAGGCGCACGCGTTCCATGTCAGCCTGATCGGCGATGTGGTCAAGATGCTGTCGCTGGGTCTGGTGCACGGCGATCTGTCCGAATACAACGTGCTGGTCTCGCCCGACGGCCCGGTGGTGATCGATTTCCCGCAGGTGGTCAGCGCCGCCGGCAACAATGCCGCGCGCGACATGCTGCTGCGCGATGTACACAACTTGCGCGACTGCCTGGGCCGCTTCGCTCCGGAGCTGCTCGACACCCACTACGGCGAAGAAATGTGGGCGCTTTACGAAAAGGGTGAGTTGCGCCCGGACAGCGTGCTCACCGGCCGCTTCAAGTTCGACACCAAGCGCGCCGATGTGCGCGCCATCCGCGCCTCCATCGAAGACGCGCGGCAGGAAAACCTCATCCGCCAGCAAGGCCGCGAAGCCGCCGCCGAAGACGACGACTGATCGCTGCGTGCGCCACACGGCGCATTGCACTGCATTACCCGGCTGGCCGGCGGCACGGGGCCTGCCGTGGCACGGGCGGCACCTGTCCAGACGCGACCATGTTGCTTGCGCACTGATGCGATTGACGCGACCTGAGCCACGGTGCGTCTAAACGACGGCACCGGGATGAGGCGCGTTGCCGCGTCATGCCCCGCACGGTCTACGCACGCGTCATGCGGTTGCGCATCCACGCGATGCAACGCAGCAATCGGGGTGCAAGTGGTCGCGTGCATGCCCGCAAGATGTAACGCGTTGCAGGTCAGAACCCTTCTGTATCAAGCCAGTACCGGCCTGCCCAAGCGATAGCGCGCCATCCGGTCAGGTAGTTATTTTACTTAATGGTTATTTGAAATAAGTATCAGGCAAACTCGGTAGTCCTTCACTGCCAACGAGACCGCCATGTTCGATCCCGATGTCGTTCGCCTGTTCGCTGTTCTCCAACAGGCCGCCCAGCCGCCGATGGAAACGCTGCCCCTGGCAGACGCACGCGCAATGATGCGTGGGCTGGGCGCGCAGCTCGGCTTTCCGGTGCTGGAGATGGCGCAGGTGCGCGCCGTGCAGGCCGACACCGCTGTTGGCAACGTGCCGCTACGGTTGTATCGGCCGCCGGGCCTGAGCGATGCGCCCGCGCCAACCTGCGTGTTTGTGCACGGTGGCGGCGGCGTGGTGGGCGATCTGGAGTCGCATGACGATGTGTGCCGACAGCTCGCGGCACGCGCCGGTTGCCAGGTGCTGGCCGTCGATTACCGGCTGGCTCCCGAGCACCCCGCGCCGGCCGGCGTGGAGGACGTCATCGCCACGGTGCAGTGGCTGGCCGCGCATCCCGGGCAGGTCGGCGCAGATCCACAGCGGTTGGCGGTGGCCGGCGACAGCATCGGCGGCGCGATGGTTGCCGCCGCTGCAGTGGCTGCACGCGATGCCGGCATTGCGCTGCGCTGTCAGCTGTTGCTGTACCCGCTGACAGACGCACGCGAAGACAGCGGCGAGTATCCGTCCCGCACGACCAATGCCGACATTCCACCGCTGACCCGGCAGGCCACGCAGTTTTTCAATCAGCATTTCATCAAGGATCCAGCCATCGCCCTGGATTGGCGCGTCTCGCCGCTGCTTGCTCCGGATCTGAGCGGCGTTGCGCCGGCGCTGATCGTGCTGGCCGAGCGCGACGTTCTGCACGACGAAGGTCTGCGCTATGCCGAGCGCCTGCGCGCAGCCGGTGTCGAGGTCAGCGTGCACACCTTTCCCGGCATGGTGCACGGCTTCATCCATATGGCCAGCATCATCCAGGCAGCCGACAAGACCGTGGACCTGTTTGCCGAAATGCTGCGACAGCGGCTGTTGCCGGTGTAATCCGGCGTAGTGCCGAGGTGTCGGCAATACGCGCAGCATCGTGGCGCGTCGGCGCACGGTGCAGATGCAAACGCGCTACCGCTTCGGTCCACGCGAAGAAACTCCGGCGCGATCCGGCACTCGGTGCCGGTGCGCTACCGCAGCGTTTAGAAGTTGAAGCGGAACGTCGTCATCAATACGTGGTTTTCGCGGTCCACTGCACGCGTATTGACGAACTGGTTGAGATAACCGACGTCCATATTGGAAATGGCGTTGAATTTCCAGTTGATGCCGACAAAGACGCGGTTCTGGTCGATACCGCGGCGTGCGCCCCATTGCGTCTGATCGAGATTGACGAACAGTTCGTTGAACAGCACCCAGGACAGTTGCGGACTGAATCCGCTCGGGCGGGTGGCGCGGATCATTTGCCGCACGCGGTAGCCCTCATCGCTGAAGTCTTCGCGGTGGCGCTGCTCCAGACGGGTGCGGCTGGTGATGCTGATCTCGGCGATCGGATCGAACTGATACTGAAACTGTCCCCACCAGCGATTTTCGCGGTTGGACGGCTGACCGGCCGGATGGCTGATGATGGTGTCATACCCCATCCAGACGCTGGCCTTGGAGTTGAGCCGGTAAAACACCGCAGGGCGCAGGATCAATTGATCGAACTGCTCGCCTTCCTCGCGCCAGCGCGGATGAATATCCATGCTCCAGTAAAGGTTCTCGACCGGCAATTTGCCCTGGGCGTAGATACTCAACCAATATCGGCCATCTTCTTCGGTATTGGCATGGGCGGTGGAGATACTTCCCAGCAGTAAAAACAGAACAGGACCGGCGATGCGAAACGTTGCGGTCCGTAGCGTGCCAAATGCGTTCATTTAGTGAAATGTGTCGGCGTTGGCAAATCATAGCAACATCTATCGCGTTTCCATCGACCGTCTGGTCCACCCGTAACGCCTCTGTTCGGCTGGGGCTTCGCTAATCGGGATACGCCATCGCTTCAGTGCATTCACTGGCAAGGTGTGCAGGCCTGGAGCCAAGTGACATGTCTGTGTTTGCCTTCTGTGAGACCAGGCCGATACGCCGACATCGCCAGCCCTGGGCTGCTCTGCAGTGACTGGCGGTCGATAGCCAGGCCGACAGCGCATCCCAATGCCTCAGGGCGATGCAGCGTCGTTGGAGAGCATCTGCCGAAACAAGGTGTCCAGGGCATCCGAACGCCCGCTGCCGGCCGGCAGCTGTGGCTGCGCCGTGCCCATGCGGTCGAGTTCTGCTTCGATAAAATCGCTGATCACCGCAATCCGTGGTCCATCTTCCACTTCTGTGGAGATGCGCTTGAGCGCCAGCAAACGCTCGATTTCCTCGCGCAGGTCTCCACTCGGCAGCAGTTCGTCCAGCAGCAATTCAAATGCCATCGGCGGCATGTCCTGGCGGCGCTCGATCCACTGACAGGCCAGAATCGGGCGCAAGACGTACAGATATTTCTTGGTACGAATCCGCTCACCGCGCAGGTAGCCGCGATAGTTGCTCTTGGCCATGTTGAAGTAATGCCACCAGGTGCCAAGCGGTGAATAGAAGTGCGTGGCGATCGTCCGCAACTGCTCGACAGCAACCGGATCTTGCCGATACACCACCGGCGAATGCAGCCATTCCAACAGCGTCGGATTGGACTTGGAGACCAACCGCAGTGCCTTGCGCAGGTCCCAGCCGCTGACATCCAGATCGTCGGAGATCGGCAGCTCGATCACGTCGCGCTGCGGCTCGCCGGGGCCGGTGCTTTCGTTGACGGTCAGATACCAGTCGCGCCGATGGACGTAGACAAAGCGTGCGTCGTAATCGCTGTCGGGCGACGAAAATCCCCAGCCGCGGCTGCCCGATTCGCACGCCAGCAGAATGCGGACCTCATGTTGCTGCTCGATCTCGCGCAACGCCGCCAGCACTGCCTCGCGTTTGTCCGCTGCGATGGGATGGATGTCCATGGGGTCGCTGTCCTTGTGCATGACGTGCCCCAATCATAACCAGCTCACGCAGATGCAGCCCGGCACACGACCAGATCATGCAACCTTGCTACGCCGCGCGCGTTCCAGATGCACCAGCAGCAGCGAGATCGCTGCCGGGGTCATGCCGGGAATGCGTTGTGCCTGGCCGATGTGTTGCGGGCGCACGCGTTCGAGTTTCTGCTGTACTTCGATCGACAGACCGCGCACGCCGGCGTAGTCGAAGTCTTCCGGGATCGGCGTATTTTCCTGGCGTTGCTGGCGTGCGATATCGTCGCGCTGGCGATCCAGATAACCGGCGTACTTGACGCTGATTTCGACCTGTTCGGCCACCTGCGTATCGTCCACGCCCGGCCCCAGTGTCGGCACGCGCATCAGCGTGGCGTAGGTGAGTTCCGGGCGCTTGATCAGGTCCAGCACATTGGTTTCGCGGCTGAGCGACACGCCCAGCGTCTGCGCCACTTCGCGACCCAGTGCATTGCCCGGCGTCGCCCACAGCGCCGACAGGCGTGCGGTCTCGCGTTGCACTGCATCCTGCTTGGCCGAAAAGCGCGCCCAGCGCGCGTCATCGACCAGACCCATCGCGCGGCCCACCCCGGTCAGGCGTGCATCGGCATTGTCTTCGCGCAGCTGCAGCCGGTATTCGGCGCGGCTGGTGAACATGCGATACGGCTCGGTGGTGCCGTGGGTGATCAAATCGTCCACCAGCACGCCCAGGTAGGCCTCGTCGCGGCGCGGCGACCAAGCCGGCAGCCCCTGCACATGGCGGGCAGCATTGAGGCCGGCCAGCAGGCCTTGCGCGGCGGCCTCTTCGTAACCGGTGGTGCCGTTGATCTGTCCGGCAAAGAACAGCCCGCCGACCGCCTTGGTTTCCAGCGAGGCCTTGAGCCCGCGCGGGTCGAAGAAGTCGTATTCGATCGCGTAGCCGGGGCGGGTGATATGCGCCTGCGCAAAGCCGTGGATCGAGCGCACCAGCGCCAGCTGCACATCGAACGGCAGCGAGGTGGAAATGCCGTTGGGATAGATCTCGGTCACCTCCAGCCCTTCGGGTTCGACGAAGATCTGGTGGCTGGTCTTCTCGGCGAAGCGCACCACCTTGTCTTCGATCGACGGGCAGTAGCGCGGGCCGATGCCTTCGATCTGCCCCGAATACAGCGGCGAGCGGTGCAGTGCGCCGCGGATGATGTCGTGGGTCTGCTCGGTGGTGTGGGTGATCCAGCAGCTGACCTGGCGCGGGTGGTCGCTGACCTGGCCCATGAACGACATCACCGGCAGCGGGTCGTCGCCGGGTTGTTCGGCCATGACGCTGTAGTCCAGCGTGCGCCCGTCGATGCGCGGTGGGGTGCCGGTCTTGAGGCGGTCGATCGCGAACGGCCGCTCGCGCAGACGCGCGGCCAGCGTGGTGGCCGGCGGGTCGCCCATGCGCCCGGCCGCGTATTGGGTTTCGCCCACATGGATCTTGCCGGCCAGGAAGGTGCCGGCGGTCAGCACCACCGCCGGCGCCTCGAAGCGCAGCCCGGTCTGGGTGATGACTCCGCGCACGCTGTCGCCCTCGGCGGTGCCGTTGTGGATGATCAGATCATCCACCGCCGCCTGGAACACGGTCAGGTTGGGCTGTGCCTCGACGATGCACCGGATGGCGTTGCGGTAGAGGTTGCGGTCGGCCTGGCAGCGTGTGGCGCGGACTGCCGGGCCCTTGGAGGCATTGAGGGTGCGCCACTGGATGCCGGCCAGATCCGCCGCGTGCGCCATGGCGCCACCCAGCGCATCGATCTCCTTGACCAGATGGCCCTTGCCGATCCCGCCGATGGCCGGATTGCAGCTCATCGCGCCCACCGTCTCGATGTTGTGAGTCAGCAGCAAGGTGCGGGCACCTGCGCGCGCAGACGCCAGTGCGGCCTCGGTGCCGGCATGGCCGCCGCCGATCACGATGACGTCGAAGCGATAGAAAGAGTCGGACATGGGCGTGGACTGATCAGCAGAAAGAAGGAAAACGGCCGCAGAAGTATCGACTGAAGCGCCGCGATGGTCACTAAATCGTTAAATATGTGATTCAAGTCACATTTTAAGATAGTGACCCTCAAGTTGGCACGTTCCATGCGGATATCCCTACTGCACCTATCGTGGCATTGCGACATGGGCGCAAAGGCTGGAATTGGAACAGGGGCCAGCCGCGCGCGCGATGGGGTAGCGTAAGGGTCGGTAGTCGGGGGACTGCCGACCCTTATTTTTTTCTGCGATTCCGGCAACACCTGCACGCTTTCTCGATCATTGCGCGGCTGCAGGCACTGCGCGTCCTGATGCGCCTGCGATCCTCGATCTACCAATGCATAAAGCCCCGGCATGCCGGGGCTTTATGCATTGGAGGCGCCGATATCCGACAGGGCCGGAACAGGGGGGATCCAGATTTCCCTGTCGGACATCGACATAAGTCGGTCAGTGGGGCGGGCCGGGTCATAACATGACGTGGCGGGTCACACAGAGCACCTAGCTTGCGACCAAGTGCCGACTGAACGCAAGCCCCCAATGTCGCCATTTGTGGGGCACGTCGCAGTCAGCGCGTCATGGGATTTGCTGGCGGCTGTTGCGTGGCGCTGTCTGGCGCTGGATCTCGCGAATCACACGCGGCGGCGCGCCGATCCGTGCCGGTGGCCGCGCGGGCGGTGCACCCGTCGCCGGTGGCGAATTGGGACGCTGCGGACGTGGGCCATTTGGGCGCGGGCCGTTGTTGAACGATCCGTTCGGACGCGGCGGGCGGTACTGCGGGCGGCGATCGTTCTGCCGGTAGTAATAGCCGCCACCATGGTAGACCGGATACACCGGGTAGTCGTACAGCCCGATCGCACCGGCACCATACGGGGCGCCGTAGAAGCCGCCGTAGTTATAGGGCGAGTATCCCGGCGGATAGCGATACTGCACAGCAGGCGCGCCACGGTAATAGCCGCCCGACCCGCCTCCGGTGTAGTCGTAAGTTGCGCAGCCGCCCAAGGCCAATAGCCCGGCGGCGAAGATCAGACGGAATTTCATGGATGGTGCCCTCCTGCAACCATGATCTCACTTTCGAACCGCTGCATTGAATCGGTCCTTAACTGTGCCGCAATGTGGCGCTTTTTCATCGATCCAGCATGCGCAGGCGGTGTGCGTGCGAGCCGTGAAGAGTGAGGCGATACGTTAATCTTGCAGGCATGATCGACACGGTCCCTCTTGCCCATTCAGATGTCCTGCAAGCCGCCGCGCGCATTGCGCCGCACTGCGCGACGACACCGTTGCTGACCTCGCACCGCCTGGACGCACTGTGCGGTGCGCAGCTGTTCTTCAAGGCCGAGCACCTGCAGCGCAGCGGCGCGTTCAAGTTCCGCGGCGCCTGCAATGCGGTGTGGTCGCTGCCTGACGACGTGGCACCGCGCGGCGTGGTCACCCACTCGTCCGGTAATCATGGCGCAGCGTTGGCGCTGGCCGCTCGTACGCGCGGTATCGGCTGTCATGTCGTGGTGCCCGAAGGCGCGGTTGCCGCCAAGCTGGCCAATATTTCCCGGCATGGCGCCACGTTGTGGCGTTGCGCGCCGACCATCGCAGCACGCGAGCAGCTGTGTGCCCAGGTCCAGGCCACCAGTGGCGCGACCCTGGTGCATCCGTACACCGATCCGGCCGTGATCGCCGGGCAGGGCACGGCCACCTTGGAGTTGCTGCATCAAAGCGGCGGGCTGGATGTGCTGGTGGCGCCGGTCGGCGGCGGCGGGCTGGCGGCCGGTGCGGCGTTGGCGCTGCGGTCTGCGCCGGGCTGTGCGCTGGTGCTGGCCGAGCCGAGCGGGGCGGCCGACACAGCGCGCTCGCTGGCCGCTGGGCAGCGCCTGGTCGACTTCGTACCCGACACCATCTGCGATGGTCTGCGCGGCACCCTGGGCGGGCCGAACTTTACGTTGCTGCAGGCGGCCGGCGCGCAGGTGATCACGGTGGACGATGCGGCCGTGGTGCAGGCGATGCGGCTGATCTGGCAGCTGCTCAAGCAGGTGGTGGAGCCGTCTTCGGCCATCACGCTGGCGGCGGTGCTGGCCGAGCCGGCGCGGTTTGCCGGGCGCAGGGTCGGGCTGATCCTGTCCGGCGGCAATGTCGATCTGGACGCACTGCCGTGGGCCGCGGCGTGAGCAGGCGTGCGCGCGGACTCGGCCTGTGGGGCTGGGGCTGGCGGTTATGCATGCTGGCGCTGATCTGGCTGGTGGCGGTGGCTGGCTGGATCGTCTGGGTCGGCGACCGCGATCAGGCCGCGCCGGCGGACGTGATCATCGTGCTGGGCGCGGCGGCTTACGACGCGCGCCCGTCGCCCGTCTTCGAAGAACGGATCCGGCATGCGCTGGATCTGTACGACCAGGGCTATGCGCCGCGGCTGTTGTTCACTGGCGGCTTCGGCAATGGCGCGCGGTTTTCCGAGTCCCAGGTGGCACGGCGCTACGCGCTGCGCCACGGGGTGCCGCCGGAAGCGATCGTGATCGAGACGGTTTCGCGGACTACCCGGCAGAACCTGGAGCAGGCGCGCATCTTGATGGCCCGTCATGGCATGCACCGGGCGATCATCGTCAGCGACCCGCTGCACATGGCGCGCGCGCTGCGGCTGAGCCAGGAGCTGGGGGTGGATGCGCTGGCCTCGTCCACACCAAGTACGCGCTTTCGCAGTTTCCACACCAGCTGGCGCTTCCTGCTGCAGGAGGTTTACTTCTTCCACCGCGATCTGGTGGTGCAGGGCCCCTGAAACGGCTGCGTGGCATCCGGCGGCATCGAGCTGGCGATTCAGCCAGTCGGCGCGATGGCGCGTCGCGGTTGCACGAGCGCCTCGCCGCGATGGATCGGCACCGGGCGTCAGCGGTGCATGGTGTGGTGGTGCGCTGCGCGTAACGGCGCGGCCGTCGAGGTAGGCGGGGCGCCTGCGATGCGGTCGGACGCTGACCGCGTCTCAGCGCGCACGCAAAACCCGCTCTATGATGCGGCTTTCCCAGCGGCAGGTTCGAGCATGAGCGAGAGCAATCGGCAACACGCCATCAGCCTGGTCCAGGCCTATTACGACGCCTTCAATCGCGGAGATTGGGACGCCATGCTGGCGTTCCTGGCCGAGGATGTGGCGCACGACCTCAATCAAGGCGCGCGCGAGATCGGCCGTGCGGAATTCGCGGCCTTCCTGCAGCGCATGAACGACAGCTACCGCGAGCAGTTGCGCGACATCGTGATCACCGCCAACGACGACGGCACGCGGGTGGGGGCCGAATACGTGGTGCACGGGGTTTACCACACCACCGACGAAGGCCTGCCCGACGCCAACGGCCAGACCTATGTGCTGCCGGGCGGTGCGTTCTTCGATGTGCAGGACGGCGCGATCACCCGGGTCACCAACTACTACAACCTGCAGGAATGGATCGCGCAGGTGTCGCGCTGAGAGCGTCGATCGGCATGCGCTAGACCTGTGTAGGGGCGCGCCCGGGCGCGATGAAGCGTTACCGGGAATATCTTGTCGCGCCCAGGTGCGCTCCTACGCGGGTGGTCTGGCGTTGTAGCAATGCTGCATGTTTGGTCGGCGGCATGGCAGGAGCGTCTGGGCGGGTGTTTGCACGTGTCTGCGCGGAATGATGCGTTCTGGGGAAAGCCTTCGCGCCCGGGTGCGCTCCTACGTGGGTGGTCGGGCGTTACAGCCGCACGATACCGACCACCACCAGGATGAAGATGCTCCACTTGAGTACCTGGTACAGCGGGTTGTTGCGCTCTTTCAACGCCTTGGCTTTCAGGCGCGCCGCGTAGAAATACCGAAATACGCGGTTGATGCCGCCGGTCTTGTCGCCGTCCTGATTGGGCGAGGCGCCGGCCGACAGCAGGCTGCGGCCGACGAAGCGATTCAGCGCCGACGCCCAGCGCCAACGCATCGGGCGTTCGATATCGCAGAACAGGATGATGCGGTCCTGGTCGGTGTCATTGCGCGCGTGATGGATATAGGTCTCGTCGAACATGGTCCACTCGCCGTCGCGCCAACTGTGGCGCTGGCCATCGACGTCGATGAAGCAGCGGTCGTCGTTGGGCGTGGCCAGGCCCAGGTGCAGGCGCATTGAGCCGGCGAACGGGTCGCGGTGCGGGCGTAGCTCGCTCCCCGGCGGCAACTCGGCAAACATCGCCGCTTTCACCGTTGGGATGGACTTGAGCAACGCGGTGGTCTGCGGGCACAACTCGGCCGCCGACGGGTGCGCGGTGCCGTACCACTTCAGATAGAAGCGCTTCCAGCCGCGGCGGAAAAACGAGTTGAAGCCGATATCGGTATAGCCGTCGGCGGCGCGGATCTTCTGCATCTGCTGCAACGCCACCGCTTCATCGCGGATCACCGGCCAGTTGGCGCGCAGCGGCGCCAACTCGGGGAATTCCTTGCCCGGGTCGATAAACGGTGTGGTCGGCACGCGCGAGCACAGATACATCAGCGTGTTGATCGGCGCCATGAAGGTGGAATGGTCGAGCAGCTGCCGGCTGAGCCGGTGCCGCACGCGACCGCGGTAATGGATGTACAGCGCCGACGCGATGAACAGCGCGATGAGAAGCCACTTCAACATGGGGGAAACCGTTTGGGGGCGGGGGTCGCTTGGGGCGGGGACCAGAAGCGGGTAGGCCAGCACAGGATCGCGGCACTTTATTAATGAATTCTACCGGCAGTCACTACAAAGCCCGCCGGCGCAGCATCGGCGCCGGCGCAATGCTGTGTATCACCGGCACAGGCGCGCTGCGGCGGGCGATGTGTACCGCAGCACGGTCAGTCGATGCGGCGGCGGATCGGGATGGAGGACACCGGCACGCTGGCGATGTCCTGGCCGCGCTCGCGGATGGGCGCGCCCGGTGCCGGGGCCCAGGCGTGCGCGTAGATCACTTCCCAGGAACTGGGCAGGGTGCCATCTGGCCGCCGTAACGGTTCGTAAGCGGCGCTGGCAGCGGCAAAGCGGCCACGGCCGGTCAGCGTGGCGCGTCGGTTGCTGAGCGCATTGGTCGCGCCCATCGCACGCAACTCGCGCATCAGCGCGGGCAAGTCGTTATAGGTGAGCGTGAACAGGTCGCGGTCCAGCACCGGGTCGCGGAAGCCGGACATCAGCAGCGCATCGCCGAATTGCGCGATCGGCGGGAAGCGGCTGACGTGCGGGGCGGTGTCGGCCTGGGCGAACGCGTCGCGCAACTCGATCAAGGTTTCCGGCCCGAAGGTGGAGCACAACAGCAGCCCGCCCGGCCGCAGCGCGCGGCGGAACCCGGCGAACACTGCCGGCAGGTCTTCCACCCACTGCAGGCACAGATTGCTGAAGATCACATCCACGCTGCCGTCGGCCACCGGCAGCGCGCGCGCATCGGCGCAGACCTGCGCGAACGGCTTCCACCAACCGGCGGCCTTGCGCGCCTGGCGCAGCATCGGCATGGCCTGGTCGAGCGCGATCACCTGCGCCTTGGGCCAGCGTTTCTTGATCGCGCCGCTGGCGTGGCCGGGGCCGGCGCCGACATCCAGCACCACCTTGGGCACCTGCTCGCCCAGGTAATCGAGCGATTCGAGCAGGCGCGTTTCCACTTCGCGCTGCAGCGCGGCGGCGGCGGCATAACTGTTGGCGGCCCGCGCGAAGGCGCGGCGGACGTGGCGGGGATCGAAAGTGCTGTTCATTGCGGCGCTATTGTCGCCCGTGGGCGCGGCGGAGGGAATCGATGCGTGGTGTGGCGTGGCAATCGGCCTGGAGAACTCTGCGAGCGGTCGCTCTGCCAGCGACTGCGTGGCGACCGCAATGAACTAGCAATGTGTTTCGACAAGCCCAGTCGTGGCCGAAAACAACCGCGACGTCGCCCGCGGTTGCCACAAGCTCCGCATGGCCGACGCGCTCTAGAACGTGCCCGGGTAGCTGCCGCCGTCGATCAGCAGGTTTTGCCCGGTGATATAGCCGGCCTGCGCGCTGCACAGAAACGCGCAAGCCGCGCCGAATTCGTCCGGCTCGCCGAAGCGCCCGGCCGGGATGGCGGCCTGCTTGCGCGCGGCGACCGCTTCGGCGGTGCTGCCTTGCTGTTGCGCGATGGCGGCGAAGTTGCCGCGCAGGCGGTCGGTGGCGAACTGGCCGGGCAGCAGATTGTTGAGCGTGACGTTGTCGACCACCGTGCTGCGCGCCAGCCCGGCAACGAAGCCGGTGAGGCCGGCACGTGCGCCGTTGGACAGGCCCAGGATGTCGATCGGCGCCTTCACCGCGCTGGAGGTGATATTGACGATGCGGCCGAAGCGGCGCGCACGCATGGCATCGACGGTGGCGCGAATCAGTTCGATCGGCGCCAGCATGTTGGCGTCCAGCGCGCGCAGCCAGTCCTCGCGTTCCCACTGCCGGAAATCGCCCGGCGGCGGGCCGCCTGCGTTATTGATCAGGATGTCGACCTGCGGGCAGGCCGCGAGCGCGGCGGCGCGTCCTTCCGATGTCGAGATATCGGCCACGACACTGCGCACGTCTCCGGCGCCGGGCAGTGCGCGCAATGCATCGGCGGCCGCGTCCAGTGCAGCGAGGCCGCGTGCGGCGATCACCACGTTGACGCCTTCGCGCGCCAACGCGCGGGCGCAACCCAGGCCCAACCCTTTGCTGGCAGCGCAGACCAATGCCCAGCGCCCGGCGATTCCCAGATCCATGCGATGTGTCCTCGATCAGCGAAGTCGTATGATCGGCGATCTGCTCACGGCACGGACGCAACGAAGCGTTGCAACGCCTCGGCCACCTGATCGGCATGGCCGAGAAACGGTGCGTGGCCGCCGCCGGCGATGGTGAGCGCTTGCGCGTGTGGCGCGAGCGCGGCGGCGGCGTGCATGCCGGCGGCCGGCACCAGCCGATCGCGTTGCCCGGCAATCCACAGGCTGGGGCGCGCCAGCTGCGGCAATGCGCGGCGCAGGTCGGTACGTTCGAGCAGGCGCAAGCCGTGTTGCAGGGCGTCGGCCGCCGGCTCGCCGCGTGCGGTGAGCGTTTCGCGCAGGCTGCGCAGTTCGGCGCGCGCATGCGCCGAGCCCAAGGTATCCAACGCCAGAAAACGCTCCAGGGTGCCGCGGTAATCGCGCGCCAGGTCTTGGCCGAATTGCACGAACACGTCGCGCTCGACCGCATCAGCCCAGTCGGCACCCCGCACAAAGCGCGGCGTTGCCGCGATCATCGCCAGCCCACGCACCTGCGGTTGGGTGGCGGCGGCATGTAAGGCAAACAGGCCGCCCAGCGACCAGCCCACCCACACTGCCGGCGGCGTGGCCGCGGCAATCGCGGCGACCACGTACGGCAACGCCAACGGCGTGGTGTCGTCGCGACTGAAACCGTGCCCGGGCAGATCGACCAGGTGCAGTTGGTAGTGCGACGACAGCCGCTCCACCAGTGGCGCAAACACGCCGCCGTGCAACGCCCAACCGTGCAGAAGAACCAGCGCAGGCCCGTGGCCGATGACATCGATATGCATGCGTGGATTGTCGCCGATTGGCGCGCGCTCAGCGTGCAGCGTGTGTGCGCACTGCATTGATCGCAGGCGCCAGCACTGCCCATTGCTGGCGCGCATACCGGCGCCAGCTCCAACGATCCGGCCAACGCCAGCGACGCGCGCGCTGTGTGGCGATCGCCGCCGCCAGCCAGTCGTGATCGAAGCCCTCCCACACGCCGGCCACGCTGCGCAGATTGCCGATCAGCACCGGGTGTACCTCGTGCAGCAGCATCGTGCGCAGTTGCGGCAACGTAAACGGCGAGGCGGCCAGGATCTGGGCAATGCGCGCGTGGTCGCCATCGCACGCGCTGTCCAGATACAGCAGCGACAGCGCCTCCCAGACGCGGCGTTGCGCCGGCGTGGCGGTTTGCGTCTTGGGCGCGGTCATTGCCATGTCAGCGGACTTGTTCCGAGTGACTGCCGGCGTGGACGATGCGGTATCGGCGCGGAGCTGTCGACACGCGGGTGGCTGCGTTCGAGTCGAAGCGTTGTCGCAGTGGGTTGATCAGGCGTGCGGTTGTTGGGTTCGCGCATGACGGGGGGTGCGGTGAGGTGCCGTGCGCCCAAGGCCGCCAACGCAGGGTTGCATGCAGTCGGCACGTGCGCTTGGACAGTGCGCACGCATCGAACCATTCGCGCGATACATCGAGCGTCCGGGCGCCAGCCGCGTCGGCCCGGCGTTGTGCACGAGCGCGCTGCCGGCAACGGTTTAGAGCAGCGAACAAAACGACTGTGCTCACCGCCAGGCGGGCGCGGCCGGTGAGCGGTGCGGCATGGTCCACTCGTACACTCCGGTTATGAGCGCGCCGTCCACATCCACCTGACGACTGCTCGCGACGTTGTGTTAGCCGCTCTTAAGCGGACGCGCGCAGCGGCTGCCGGCTGACCACGTCACGCGCCTGCACGATCGCCTCGATCAATGCCTGCACCTGCTGCGGCGTGTGCAGCGCCGACAAGGTCACGCGCAGACGCGCCTTGCCTTCGGGCACGGTGGGCGGGCGGATCGCGCCGACCATGAAACCGGCCTGTTCGAGTGCGGCCGACATCGCCATCACCGTGGCTTCCTCGCCGCATAGCAGCGGCTGGATCGGCGTGTCGGAGGCCATCAGTTCGAACCCATGCCGGCGCGCGCCATCGCGGAAGTTGCCGATCAGTTCGACCAGGCGCGCACGCCGCCAATCGTCGCGCCGCGCCAGCCGTACCGCAGCCAAGGTGGCGGCTACCTGCGCCGGCGGCAGGGCGGTGGTGTAGATGTACGGGCGCGCGGTTTCGGCCAGATGGCGGATCAGCGCTTCTTCGCCGACCACGACCGCGCCGTAGCCGCCGAGCGCTTTGCCCAGCGTCACCAATTGCAGCGGCACTTCGGCAACGCCCAGGCCGGCATCGGCGACGCAGCCGCGCCCCTGCGGGCCCAGCACGCCCACACCGTGCGCATCGTCGACATAGAACAGCGCCTCTTGCATGCGCGCCACCAGGCTCAAGGCACGCAGCGGCGCCACATCGCCGTCCATGCTGAAAACGCCGTCGCTGGCCAGCATCGCCGCGCCCTCGGGGGCGCCCTTGAGCTGGCGCATCGCGCCTTCCACATCCAGATGCGGATACCGCCGCAGCCGGCAGCCGGCCAGGCGCGTGGCGTCGAGCAGGCTGGCGTGGTTGAGCCGGTCCTGCACGCAGACATCGTCCTCTTCGCTGAGCAAGGCTTGCTGCACGGCCAGATTGGCGATGAAGCCGCTCCCGAACAGCAGCGCCGACGGGTAGCCCAGCCACTCGGCGATTTCGCGCTCGAGCGTTTCGTGTGCGGTGTGGTGGCCGCAGATCAGATGCGAGGCGGTTGCACCGGCGCCATCGCGCGCGGCGGCGTCCTGCAGGGCGGCAACCACTTCGAACTGTTGCGACAGGCCCAGATAGTCGTTGGAACAGAAACCGGTCAGCCAGCGGCCGTCGATCTCCAGCCGCACGCCATCGCGGCGGCCGACCTGGCGGCGCACCCGCACCCGTTCCTGGGCGACGCGCAACTTGCGCAGCGACGAAATCCGTTCGTGCAGATCGGGGCGAGCCATGAGGGAGTTCGACAACAGATAAGGGCCGCTAGCGTAGCGTGCCGCGGTCACATCGCCCAGCCGGCACCGACGGCCGGTGGGGCGGGTTGGCTACCCGGTGAGCTTGGGCTGCCAGTCATGATGGTTTACTGCCGGGTCTGGCCCTTCTGCGGTCAGCAGGGCCAGGCGCAGTGCAGGCTCATCCCTGGACGGCGTGCGCCGTCGTCACGCTGCGTGCTCGCACGCCGCGCCGCGGGTGATGTCCGCATGCACGGTGCCGGGGTGATCGTGGTCGGCGGCGTCGACGGTGATCTGCATCGGGCGCAGGCCCAGGCGCTGGAACAGGGCCTGGTCGCGCTCGGTGTCCGGGTTGCCGGTGGTCAGCAGTTTTTCGCCGTAGAAGATCGAGTTGGCGCCGGCCAGGAAGCACAGCGCCTGCAGCTCGTCGCTCATCGCCTCGCGGCCGGCGGACAGGCGCACCATCGACTTGGGCATGACGATGCGTGCCACCGCGATCATGCGCACGAACTCGAACGGGTCCAGTTGCTGGGTGCCGTGCAGCGGCGTGCCGGGGACCTGCACCAGCTGGTTGATCGGCACCGAGTCCGGATGCGCCGGCAAGGTGGCCAGCGCCAGCAGCAGGCCGATGCGGTGCTCGCGGGTCTCGCCCATGCCGACGATGCCGCCGCAGCAGGTCTTCAGGCCCACATCGCGCACGTGCTCCAGGGTGTTCAGGCGGTCCTGGTACTGGCGGGTGTGGATGATGGAATCGTAGTAATCCGGCGCGGTGTCCAGATTGTGGTTGTAGTAATCCAGCCCGGCGTCCTTGAGCGCACGTGCCTGGCCGGCGTCGAGCATGCCGAGCGTGGCGCAGGTTTCCAGGCCCATGGCTTTGACCTCGCGGATCATCGCGGCCACCTTGGGGATGTCGCGCTCCTTCGGCGAGCGCCAGGCTGCGCCCATGCAGAAGCGCGAGGCGCCGGCGGCCTTGGCCTGGCGCGCCTTGGCGACCACTTCTTCGGTTTCCATCAGCTTTTGCGCGGTCACGCCGGTGTCGTAGCGTTGCGCTTGCGGGCAGTACGCGCAATCTTCCGGACAACCGCCGGTCTTGACCGACAGCAGCGTGGAGACCTGCACCTGCGCCGGATCGAACTGTGCGCGGTGCACGCTGGCCGCGTGATGCAGCAACTCGGGGAACGGCAGATCGAACAATGCCTGCAGCTCTTTGCGATCCCAGTCATGGCGTACGACAACAGACATCGGAGTTTCCTGACAGTCAGCGGCTTGGAAGCCAGGCAGTCTGGTGAGCATGGAAGAGGCTGTCAACTTTGAAGAGGTGGGGTCGGTTTACAGATGGCCGCAACGGGTGTTGCGCCTGCTGTTGCCGAGCCTGTGCCTGGTCTGCGCGGAAGCGGGCATGGCCGATTGCGATCTGTGTCCATCGTGCCGGGCCGCATTGCCGGAGCACGGCCATGCCTGTCTGTGCTGCGCCACCCAGCTGTTCGCCTCCGATGGGGTGGCACTGTGCGGGCAGTGCCTGCAGCAGACCCCGCCGCTGCAGCGCGTGCATGCGTGCTTGACCTATCGTTGGCCGGTGGACGGATTGCTGCGGCGCTTCAAGTTCCATCAGGACCTGGCGGCAGGGCGACTGCTCAGCGAATTGATGGCCAGGCGCTGCGCACGGTTGCCGCGGCCGCAGGCCCTGGTGCCGGTGAGCCTGCATCGGCAGCGCCTGCGTCAGCGCGGTTACGACCAGGCGCTTGAGCTGGCCAAACCGCTGGGCCGCGCACTGCGGTTGCCGTGTTTGCCGTTGCTGCGCCGCGTGCGTGCGACGGCGCCGCAATCCGAGCTGGATGCCGTCGAGCGCCAACGCAATCTGCGCGACGCCTTCATCGCACGCGGCGCCTTGCCCGCACATGTGGCGCTGGTGGACGACGTGATGACCACCGGCGCTACGCTGCACGCGGCAGCGCTGGCCTTGCGACGCGCGGGCGTGCAGCGGGTCGATGCCTGGGTGTGCGCGCGGGTGCCGTGATGGTGTGGCTGGGAGCGGTCTGTGGTCGAGATGGCCGGGGCTGAGGCAAGGCTGCCGTAGGTGGTGGCAAGCTAGGCCAACGACGGGATCGGGCCGGCGGGCGCTTTGCCGCTCTGTGCGGCGGGTCAGCGCGTTACGCGTTTCTCGCTTCGGCTCGGGTGTGGTGGTCAGGTGGGTGCTGTTCTTTTAGCGCGACGCTGCCTCGGGCTCTCGGGTAGCAGGCAGGTGTTCTTTTCACTCGGTGAGCGCGATCACAGGCGTAGACGCGAGTGTCGGTGGGCTGCTGTCGCGCTTAAAACGCTTAAAACAGGGGTGAAGTGAGCCGAGGCCAAAAGCAGATGCTGATGCGAGTGCGGGCTTGTTGCACCGGCCCGTACCCTCACCCCAACCCCTCTCCCGCAGGAGAGGGGCTTGTCGCCTGCGGATCGGCTCTCAGCACTCTGGGCCTTATCTGCAGAGGTCGGTGCTGGTTCTACCAGCGCGGTTGTGGAAAGAGATCGCCTGCTCGGAAAGCCTGGCGCACAGCCTTTAGCGTCTCCCGAACCCCGAACCCCGAACCCCGAACCCCGAACCCCACAGCCCAAAGCCCAAAGCCCAAAGGCCAAAGGCCAAAGGCCAAAGCCCAAAGCCCACACCCCGAATTACGAATTACGAATCCCAAACTACGAATCCCCAATCCCCGCTCCTAACGCACCGCCACCGCGATCCCGACAAAGATCGCCAGACCAACCCAGTTGTTATGCAGGAAGGCGCGAAAGCAGGGGCCGCGTTCGCGGTGGCGGGCGATGCGGAATTCGTAGAGCACCAGCGCCGCCGCCACGCCCAGGCCCGCCCAGTAGGCTGCATCCAGGCCGGCGCGCAGTCCGACGGCTGCCAGGGTCGCAAACATCAACGCATAGAGCGCGCCTTGCGCCAGCAGGTCGTACTTGCCGAACAGGATGGCGGTGGACTTGCTGCCCATGCGGATGTCGTCGTCGCGGTCGACCATGGCGTACCAGGTGTCGTACGCGGTCGCCCACAGGATATTGGCCGCATACAACAGCCAGCCCAGCAACGGCACGCTGCCTTGTACCGCCGCAAAGCCCATCGGGATGCCCCAGCCGAACGCCATGCCCAGATAGACCTGCGGCAGGTGGGTGTGGCGCTTCAAATAGGGGTAACTCGCGGCCAGGAACACGCCGGGCACGCTCAGTGCCACGGTCAGCCAGTTGAGGCTGAGCACCAATGCGAACGCCACCAGCATCAGCACCACGAATACCCACAGCGCTTCGCGCCCGGACACCGCGCCGGTGGCGAGCGGGCGCGACTTGGTGCGCTCTACATGCGGGTCCAGCCAGCGGTCGGCGTAGTCGTTGATCACGCAGCCGGCCGAGCGGGTCAGCCAGACCCCGGCGGTGAACACGAACAACGTCCATAACGGTGGCATGCCGTCGGCGGCCAGCCACAGTGCCCACCAGGTGGGCCAGAGCAGCAGCAAGCTGCCGATCGGGCGGTCGCCACGCACCAGTTTCCAGTATTGCCCCAGCCGCTCGGACCACGTCAGCGCGGGCGCTGCGGGTGCCTGTTCGAAACCATGCTTGCTCATGCTGCAAAGGGTAGCAGCGCGCCCTGGATGCGGCCATCTGGATGCGGCCATGCACGTGCCGGCTGCAAGAACTCCGGTCAACACGGGGACATGCATCTGCGGTCGGAACTGGGGCGATACAACGTGTGCGTGAGGCTCGGTGGCTGCGTCGTGTGTCGGCTGCTTCAGTGAGTGCGCGCTCCGCGTGGGGGGAGTCTGCGGAGCGCATTGGCAGCTCCCGCCGGGCGGTCTGCGGACGCCAGCGGCCCAAGGCATCACGCGGGTGGCACGGGTTCTGGCATAATGCGCGGCCAGGCGCTCGTAGCTCAGCCGGATAGAGTAGTGGCTTCCGAAGCCATTGGTCGGGGGTTCGAATCCCTCCGGGCGCACCAGATCGCATCGTTCGGCCCGCTGCAGTGGCATTCCATTGCAGCGGGCCGAAATCGTTTCTGGGGTCAGGTCTTACAGTTTCTAAGCTTTGCGTCGCAACTGACGCTGCATGTCGCCAGCGCTGGTGTCGGAGGCCGTGATGTTCTGTGCCGGCAGCGCGGATGCACCGCTGTGAAACCGGACGTTTACGTCGCAGCGTCAGTGTGGGCCGATGTCATCGTGTGTGAGCGCTGATGGCCTTCGCTTAGTGCGCCGGTGAGCGCCATGCGAGGCGTCCATTGCAGACTGCGCTCAAGCCTGTAGCGAATCGCTTCCACGCCATGTGTTGAAGAACGTGGTGCGCCGAACAGGCCTCGACGCTGGACTCACTCAGACGTTGGGCTCACTCAGACGTTGGGCTCACTCAAAGGCAGGGCGCGTACGCCCTGCCTTTGAAGCGAATCAGAGGCTGTCCGGTGCCGGTGCGGTGGCCCTGGCGTGCTGCTTGCCGCGCGCATGTTCGATGGCGGTGCGCAACTTGCGGGCCGCGCCGGTGACGGCGGAGGCGGTGGTTTCGGCGCTATTGGTGGCGGCGATCGGCGGCAAGCCGGCGACGTGCGCTTCGATACTGCAGGTTCGATCCGCTGCGCCGCCGCGTTGGCCGTTCTCGTCGCGCAAATGCACTTCGACGCGGGTGATGTCGTTGGCGAAATGCGCCAGCTGGGCGGTGCAGGTCTTCTCGACATGCTGCACGACGGACGGGTCATGCGGCACGTGCTTGTCGGTCTGGATCTGAATCTGCATGGAGTTCTCCTTCGCGGTCATCCGCTGCGTCTGCCGCAGCGGTGACCTGATTCTGCGACAGCGCACTGTTGCCGCGAGGTGACAAGCCGCACAACGTTCATGCGCAGGTTTGGATGCGGGGATGCCACGTCACATGCGGCTGCTGGCGTGATGGCTGCCTTTGCTGACGAGCCTCCCATTGCGTCTTGCAATTGCACATTGGCGAGCTCTGCCAGCCTGAACCCGGGTGGCAGTGGCGATCGGCTGCGCTGTAGGCAGTGGCTTAAGATGCCGGCACCGCGGTAGTCCGCGCCTGTCCGATGCCTGCCTGTGTCCGAATTCCGAGTTGTTCGAAGTGCTCCGTGGGGTGTGGTGCGGCGTCTGCTGTTGCTGGCCGTGCTGTGGACGGTCTGCGTGGGCGCGGCGGCGGCGCAGGACGAGGACAAGCAGCTGGAGAGTACGAAGACCCAGCTGGACAGCATGCAGCAGGTGGTGACCAAGGCCGACGCGGGCATGGACAAGGCCGATACCGAGCAGCTCGTCAAGCTGACCGATGACGTCACCGGCACCCAGCGGAAGGCGCAGGAGCTGGTGCGCACGTTGGAGCAGCCGCTCAAAGATCTCAACGCTCGGTTGGAGGGGCTCGGTATCGCGCCGCCAAACGAGCCGGCCGATCTGGTCAAACAGCGCAAAGCGTTGATCAAAGAGCGCGATCAGTTAAATGCCGAGTTCATCCAGGCCACGCTGCTGGTCTCCAATGCCAAGGATCTGGCCGATCGGCTCGAACGCGAGCGGGTGCAGCGCTTCAGCGTCAAGCTCTCCACGCGGGTCGCCTCGCCGCTGTCGCCTGCGTTGTGGGGCCAGATCGCACAGCAATGGCCCGACGATCGTGGCCGCCTGCAGGCGCTGTCCGGCAAGGCGGTGCAGGTGGTGCAGGCGGGAACCGCAGCCAACGGCGTGGGTGGGTTGATCACCGGTGCTTTGGTCGCGCTGTTTCTGGCACTCCCGCTGCGTATTTTCCTGCGCCACCTGGGGCGCCGTTACGCGGCCTCGCGTGCGCCGGGCGGACGCCTGCGGCGCTCCGGGCTGGCGCTGTGGTTCCTGTTGGTCGGTACCCTGAGCCTGGGGGTGGCGGCGTTCGTGCTGGCCGAAAGCATTCGCGGGTTGAGCGAGCTGCCAGAGGATTTCGATCAATGGCTGACCGGGTTTGTCGCCATCAGCGTGGTGGCAGCCTTCGTCGGTTCGCTCAGTGCCAGCCTGCTGATGAAACACCAGCCCAGCTGGCGCCTGTTTCCGCTGGACGATGCCACCGTCGATCGCCTGCGCCTGCATTGTCTTGCCACTGCGGCAGTGATCTGGTTCAGCGGCATGGCGATGAAGACCAACGAGGTGGCCGGCAGCAGCGGCGCGCTGCTCACCGCCACCGATGCGCTTGCTGCCCTGCTGTACGCCGGCTTGATCCTGTCGGCATTGGCTGGCTTGAGCCTGTCGTTGCGCGCGCATGCGGCCAATGCAGGCGTGGCAGATCCCGATAGCGATGCGCCGCCGCCGGTGGTGTCGCGCGGTGGCGGTTTCATCGTGCTGATCCGCCTGTTGGGCCACCTGGCGGTGATCTTCGCGTTGATCGCGGCCTTGTTCGGCTATCTCAATCTGGCCTTGTTCGTAGAGCGGCAGATCATCTGGATCACCCTGGTGTGCAGCCTGCTCGGCTTGCTGGTGATTTTTGCCGATGATCTGATGACCTGGTTGTTCAAGCCGGATGGGCGCTTCAGCCGCGCGCTGTCGCACGCGCTCAGCATCGGGAGCGGACGCCTGGTACAGCTGGGCTTGCTGATCTCGGCGGCGGCGCGGGTGTTGTTGGTGCTGTTGGGCATTGCGGTGCTGTTGACGCCGTATGGCGCCAACATCAACGTGGTCACCGACTGGGCGGAGAACATCGCGCACGGCATCCACATCGGTAAGGAACTGGTGATCACTCCCGGCGATGTGTTCCGAGCGCTGTGCGTGTTCCTGCTTGGCATGGGGGTGGTGCACGTGGCGCAGCAGTGGCTGCTCAATACCTATTTGCCCAAGACCGAGCTCGATGACGGGGCGCGCAACTCGATCAGCACGGTGGCGCGCTATCTGGGCTGGTTGATCGTGGTGGTGTGGGGTCTGACCGCATTGGGCCTGGATCTGAAGCGGCTGGCGCTGGTGTTGAGCGCATTGTCGGTGGGTATCGGTTTCGGTTTGCAGGCGATCACGCAGAACTTCGTGTCGGGGTTGATCCTGTTGGCCGAGCGGCCGGTGAAAATCGGCGATTGGGTGCGTATCGGCGACCAGGAAGGCGATGTGCGCAAGATCAGTGTGCGTGCGACTGAAATCCAGGTCGGTGATCGCTCCACCCTGATCGTGCCGAATTCGGAATTGATCACCAAAAGCGTGCGCAACATGACCCTGTCCAATCCGATGGGGCGGGTGCAATTGCAGTTCTCGGTACCGCTGGAAACCGAAGTGGCGAAGGTGCGCGACATGCTGCTGGAACTGTTCGCCGAGCATGCCAAGGTGCTGGCCGAGCCGGCGCCGTCGGTATTCATCGACTCGCTGGCCGGCGGCCATGTCAACTTCAATTCGTTCGCCTACGTGCGCAGCCCGCGCGATTCGTATGGCGTGCGCAGCGAGCTGTTCTTTGCGTTGTTGCAGCGGATGGAAACGGTGGGGATTGCGCTGCAGTCGCCGCAGGAAATCCGCTTCAGTCGTGCCGGGGTGGCGGTGGCACGCGACGGTGGCGAGGACGCGTCGTCAGCGCCGCAGTGATGCGGCGTGTGCGCCCCGCCTAACGTGCGTGACGTAGACGTGCGCCGGTATGTGTTGGACATCGCCGGTAACGCTGCATCGCGCGCCAGCGCGCTCCTGCGAGGCCAACGCGTTTGGCAGCAATGCTGCTTTACGAACGGTCGGCCACCGGAGTGTCCTTGACCAGTGCCAGATCGTCGACGCTGACATCTTCGGTGTAGTCGAGCCAGGCGCGAATTTCCAAGTCCTCCACCGTATGCTCCAGGCCCACCGGCATGCGGATACGTCCGGCGGCATCGGGCACCACCCATTGCTGGGCCAGTACCACCTTGCGTTCGGACGACACCGCTTCCACCCAGAACGCGCGGGTAGGGCGACGCTTGGCGTAGAGCTCGAGCATGTAGCTGCCTGCAGCAGTCTTGCGCGCAGATTGGGTGAGCATGATCGGCTGACGCACGCGCGGGCGCGGGCCTTGCGGGGTGGCATCCAGGGGCGCATCGACGGCGATGCCGCGGGTCAGGTCCGGGTCGCGGTAGAGCTTCATGTTCTGCTGGCGATCGACGACCAGCGCGCACCAGTCGCCATCGGCTGAGCCGTCCTCGAATGCGGTGCAGCGGTCCACGTAGGCCAGCGTGCCCTTGCTGTGGGTGCGGTCGAACTGACGCGAGGTGTTTTCCAGATACACCGTTTTCAGATGGGTGTCTTCGTCGTATTCGAGCAGCACCGGCGGACGCACCTGTTGCACGCCCACCACCACATCGCCATTGCCGTTGACGCGCAGCATGCGGGTGCTTTGCCCGGTCCACAGCGTGCGCGCAAAGGCGAGATAGCGCGGGTAGTCCTTGCCGCTGTCGCGACTGGCGGCGACGCTGGCGCTGGGCGGTGCATCGCTGGCAAGCAGGGAGCGGCCGAAGCCCAGGGTGCGCATGCCCGGCTCAAGCAATTGCAGTAGCGTGGCACCGGAATCGAGCGTGCTGCCTGCGCGCGTGAGCACCTGTTGCGGCGCGATGCCCTTGCCGAGAAACAACAGCAGGTTTTCGCGTTTCTGATGGGCCAACACATCGCTCAGATCGTTCGGCATGGCCAGATGATCGGACGCGATCACGATGATGGTGTTGTTGCCGTAGCGACTGTTGCGGATGCGTGCCACCAGCTCGCCGATCAGGCGGTCGCTGCACTTGATCGCATGCAACAGACCGATGTCGCCCAGCGCGCTGTCGTAGCGCTGGCCCTTGCACGCCAGCGGCAGGTGACCGGCCGGGTGATGGGTGTCCATGGTCAGCGTGGTCAGCATGAACGGTTGGCCGGCGCGCGACAGGGTCTGGAAGCTGTCCCAGGCATCGTCCAGCAACACGTCGTCATGCACGCCCCATGCGGAAAAATGCTTGGGCGCCACGCCTTTATCGCGGAAATGCTGCACGTCATCCACCACGTCGAAGCCATGGCTGGCCAAGAAACGGCCCTTGCCGGCAAAGCTGGCATCGGCACCGCCCACGTAGTGATTGCGGTAGCCCTGATCCTTGAGATAGTCGCCCAGGCAGCGCGCTTCGGGCAGGAACATGCCCATGCGATCCATGCTGTTTTCATCGCCCGGTGCGGTGGTCAGCGGCACGCCGCACATCGAGGCCACCATGCCGGCGATGGTCCACCCGCTGCCTTCGGTGGAGCTGAGGTTGCGCACGTCCACCGCTTCGGTGGCCAGCGCGCGCAGGTTGGGCATCAGGCCCGGAAACACCGACTCATCGAAGTAGGTGCGCTCCAGGCTCTCGCCGTAGATCCAGACGATGTTCTTGCGCTTTTGCAGCGGTTGCTGCGGCACCTGATACTCCGGCACCACCGTGGCGTAATCGACCGGGCGCAACTGGTAGTACAGCCGTTTGCCATCGCGATACAGCGGGCTCACCACGATGCTGACCAACAACATCGCCACGAACGATCCGAACACCACACCGCCGCCGCGCGGGCGGCGGAAACGGCGCACCTTGACCAGGATGAGCGGGCTTAATGACAGCAGCAGCATGCCGATGAACACGGCGATATAGCCGGAAAAGTCGCTGACGCCGGCACCGTCCATGTCTGCGCGCAGGTGATAGAGCGTGGCCGCATTGACGCCGTCGCCGCTGAGCCGGTCGACCAAGCCCCAGGCGCTGAGCAGCAGCAGCAACAGCGACAGCAGGCAGGCCTTGAGCCAGGCCAGACGCGGCGAGGCGACCAACAGCCACAGCAATAGCAACAACGAGAACAACAACATCCAATGCATGCGCAACGTCCGTGGGGGAATGATGCGAGCGCGTACCGGACGCCTTGCTCGCCATGTCCTGTGCGCCACCTGCAATGTGACACCCGGATGACGGACTATGCCGCGCTGAAGCTGACTGAAATGTTTGTTGCGTTTGGATGTGGGTTTAGAGCGGCAAACAACACGTAGCGAGCAGTCGTCAGGTGGGTGTGGACGGCGCGCTGGAATAGCAGTGTATTCGTGGTAACTGCCTCACCAAGCGCCGGCTGCGCCCGCCTGGCGGTGAGTACAGTGATTTTGTTAGCCGCTCTTAATGCGTCGTTCGATGCGGGTGTGTCCACGCGTATGGAGTGTTGTTTGGGTGTGCTGTGGGGCGGTGTGTGCGGTGTTGATTCAAGGCAGTCGCACTGGGTGCTGGCAAGGTAATTTTGCAATGCGCTGTGCGCGATGTATCTGCTGTGCGTGGTCACGACTGGCGACTGGCGACTGGCGATGGATGATCGAGATCGGCCGATTACGTCGGGTTCGGTCTTCACTGATCGATGTAATCGGTCATATCGTTAGCGGGAGCGTTTGCGTCTGTTTGCGTCAGCGCGTCGTTGAGGGCGATGCGGGGTTTGCGTCACGCCGTCGAGGCTTGATGCGTGGGCTCGATGAGCGGCGTTGCCCCGTACCCTCACCCCAACCCCTCTCCCGGTGGGAGAGGGGCTTTGTCGAATGGGAGCGCGCTGACTCGGCGGCCGCTATCTGTGCCCACGCTCTTCGCGTGCACGTACGCGACGGTCGAATAGCAGTGCGCTCAGCACAATGCCAAGGCCCAGCACGACGCCGAGCAGAAACAGCACCATCGCAATGGCCGGATAGCCCCACAGTTTCAGGCCGGTTTCGATGCGCATCATCTGCGCCGAGGCCATGATCAGCGCAGCGGTGACGATGCCTGCCGCAACGCGGTTGGCAATCTTCTGCAGGCTTTCCATCAGATGCGATTCTTCCAGCCCGGTGACGCGCATCTGCAGGCGGTTTTCCGCGGCCAGCGACAGGATCTCGGACATGCGGCGCGGGCCTTCGCGCACCAGATGCTGCAGTTCCATCGCTTCGCTGGCCAGGTTGGCGGCGGACAGCGATTTTTTCAGCCGCGCGCGCATCACATGCTGCAGGTGGCGTTCGACGATGCGGCGCGTGTCCAGGTTCGGCGACAACGCGCGGCACACGCCTTCCAGATTCAGCAGGGTCTTGCCGAGCAGGCTCAGCTCCGGTGGCGTGCGCAGTCCGTTCGCGGTGGCGATACGCACCAGATCCAGCACCACGCGGCCTTCGGAGGTGGTGTCGTGCGCGGCATAGCGGGCGATCATCTGCCCGGTTTCGCGCTGGTAGCGGTCTTCGTCGTAATCCTCCAGGCGCGTGCTGAGCGCGATGGTCTCTTCGGCCACTTCTTCGCCGCGCCCGTCGACGGCGGCAAACAGCAGCTTGAGCAGCCGTTCGCGCAGACGCGGCGGTACATGCGCCACCATGCCCAGGTCGAAGATGGCCAGCCGACCGTCCTGCAGCACACGCAGGTTGCCCGGGTGCGGGTCGGCATGGATTTCGCCATGCACGAACATCTGATCCAGATAGCCCTTGACCAGCTCCGCCGCCAAATTATCCATCGGCTGTTCGGTGCGACGCAGGCCGGAGATCTTGTCCACGCGCACGCCTTCGGCCAGCTGCATGGTCAGCACCTTGCGGCTGCTCAGGTCCCAGATCGGTTGCGGTATCCACAACAACGGAAACGGCTTGAGATGCTTGCCGAAGCGCACCAGGGTTTCGGCTTCGTCTTCGTAATTGAGCTCGGCGCGCAGGGTCTTGCCGAATTCGCCCAGCCAGTCGGCAAAGCGCACGCGGCGGCCGATGCCGGTGAGCCGGTCGGCGGCGGTGGCAAAGCTCTTGAGGACATCCAGGTCCGAGCGCACTTGCGCGGCGACTTCGGGTTTTTGCACCTTGATCGCCACCGGTGTGCCATCGCGCAACGCGGCCCGATGCACCTGCGCCAGCGAGGCGCAGCCCAGTGGCACTGGATCGAAGAACGAGAACGCCTTGTTGACCGACACGCCGAGTTCTTCTTCGATGATCTGGCGGATGCGTTCCACCGGTACCGAACTGGTGTTTTCCTGCATGCGCTCCAGCGCGGTGGCGAACTCTGGCGGCACGATGTCCGGGCGCGTGGACAACATCTGGCCGAGTTTGACGAAGGTGGGGCCTAGCGATTCGAGGTCGGAGACGAACTGGTCGGGCGTGCCTTCGGCCGGCACCTCGTACTCGTTGATGGCGGCCGGATCCAGATTCATGCCGGCAAACACACCCGACCCGCGGTACCGCAGCAACAAGCGCAGGATCTGCGTACGCCGGCTCATGCCGCCCACCACGGCCTGATCGGCCGGGTGCGTTGCCGGAGCCGGTGTGCGGTGCGGGTCATTCGGACTCAAGGCCATCTCCGGGGCGTCATGCGAGCAGCGAGTGTGGCCAGCGCGGGGTCGTCAGCCGGTGAATCCGGGTGCGCCGTGACAGCGTTGCGAGCGCTGCCGACGCCTGCGCTGGCACGTGTCTGGCCTGGGTTTGGCAGTGCAGGCAACCGCCCGGCAACGGCACGCAACGACCGGGCAATGGCCTGCCATCACCCCATGCGGGCGCAGGATGGGCGAGAATTCACGCCTACTCACGCACGACCACCCTCGAAGGACCTCCGCATGGCCGGTGCCAGCCTGTTTACCCTGCTCGACGACATCGCCACCCTGCTGGACGACGTTTCCATCCTGACCAAGGTTGCGGCCAAGAAAACCGCCGGCGTGCTGGGCGACGATCTGGCGCTCAACGCGCAGCAGGTGACCGGCGTCAGCGCCGACCGCGAGTTGCCGGTGGTCTGGGCAGTCGCCAAGGGGTCGCTGGTCAACAAGGTGATCCTGGTGCCGGCAGCGTTGGCGATCAGCGCGCTGGAAGCCTGGTTGCGCGGACGCGGCTACAACGTGCCGTTGGTGATGCCGCTGATGATGATCGGTGGCGCCTACCTGTGCTTCGAAGGGGTGGAGAAGCTGGCGCACAAGTTCCTGCACGACGCGGACGAAGAAGCGCAGCGGCATGCCGAGCGCACCCGCGCGCTGGCCGACGAACAGGTCGATGTGGTGGCGCTGGAGAAGGACAAGGTCAAGGGCGCGATCCGCACCGACTTCATCCTGTCGGCGGAGATCATCGTGTTGTCGCTAGGCGTGGTGGCCGGTGTGTCGTTCGGCCAGCAGGTGGCGGTGTTGGTGGCGATCGCACTGGCGATGACCATCGGCGTGTACGGCCTGGTCGCGGCGATCGTGAAGCTGGACGATCTGGGCCTGTACCTGACCCAGAAGGGCGCGTCGCTGGCGGCGCTCGGCCGCGGCATTCTGGTGGCCGCGCCATGGCTGATGAAGTTCCTGTCGGTAGCCGGCACGCTGGCGATGTTCCTGGTCGGCGGCGGCATCCTGGTTCACAACATCCCCGCGCTGCACCACCTCGTCATGGATCTGGCCAAGTCGGCCGGCAGCATGGGCTGGCTGGTCGAGGCGCTGGGCAACATGGTGGTCGGCGTGGTCGCCGGTGCGGTCGTGCTGGGAGCCGTGATGTTGTTCCAGAAGCTGCGCGGGAATAAGGCCGCGCACTGATCTTGTCCTAGAGCGGCTACCAGAAAGTAGCGAGCATTCGTCAGGTGAGTGTGGACGTTGCGGAGGAGCACGGCGGACGAGTGGACCATGCCGCACCGAGCACTCACCGCATCCGCCTGGCGGTGAGCAAGTCGTTTTGTCAGCCGCTCTAATCTGCGCTGATCACCCGGTTCTTGCCCGCGGCCTTGGCGTCGTACATGGCGCGGTCGGCGCGGCGCACCAGCTCGTCCTGGGTTTCGTCGGTATGGCGCAGCGCTACGCCTGCGCTGAAGCTGATGAAGATCCGCACGTCCTCGTGCAGCAAGGAGCGCTGCGCCATGGCACGTTGCAGGCGGATGACCGCCGCGCTGGCCTCGAAGATGGTCGAGTCCGGCAGCAGCAGCACGAATTCTTCGCCGCCGAAGCGGGCAATGGCATCGGTGGTGCGCAATACCGCCTTGGCCACGTCCACGGTGTGGCGTAGCGCGGCGTCGCCGCCGGCGTGGCCGTGGGCTTCGTTGAGGCGGCGGAAGTCGTCCAGGTCCAGCATCGCCACGCACAGCGGCTGGCCGCTGCGTTGGGTGCGCACCGCTTCGCGCTGGAAAAGTTCTTCGAAGCCGCGCCGGTTGAGCGCGCCGGTCAGCTGGTCTTCGCGCACCAGTCCGGCGACTGCGTTGAGTTCCTGTTCGAGCGAGGCGATGCGTTGTTCTGCATCTTCGACCTGGCGGCGTGCGGACAGCAGTTCGTCGCGCGCGGCCAGCGCCTGGGCCTGGACCCCGGCGGTGTCCTGCAGCACGTCCTGCAGCAGGCGGTTGAGATCGGGAATGCTGCGAGCGTCGCCGATCGCCTGCGAATAGCCGGCAACGCGGTCGTGGTACTCGCCGGTGCTGGTGGCCATGCCGTCGAGCCGGTCGACGAAGGACACCATCATTTCGCGCATGGCGCTCTTGGAATCGGCAATGCCCTGCTTGAGCAGGCCCTGCTTGTAGATCACCTCGCGCAGGGTGCCGCGCGCCTGTTCGATCGATTCCACGTCCAGCGGGCCGGCCAGCAGCTGCCGCACCACCGAGATCTGGCCCTGCAACCAGCTGCGATCGTCGAGGAGTTCGCCGACGTTCTCCAACAATAGGTCGAACAAACCGAGTAACAGGTTCTGTTGTTCGCTGGCATCCTCGGCGCGCAGGCCGATCTGATGGCTCAGTTCGCGCAGTCGCTGCTCCAGCGTGATCAGCTCATGTCCCGGGCGCCAATGGCGCAGGGCCGATGCCAGGGTCTGGGCTTCTTCGGCCAGCTCGGGGCTGCGTTGCAGCAGTGTGGCCAGGGCGTTGCCCAGCGCGTGCCGCAGCAGGTCGCGTAACTGTTCGGCTTCGGTGCGGCCTTCGGCGATGGAGTCGCCGATATCGATGGTGCGGATGTATTTGTCGATCAGCTGGCGCAGCGTGCGGCCGTAGCCTGGCCAGTCGCCGGCCGCATAGGCCGCGCTCAGGCGTACGCCCATGTCGCCCAGCTCACCATGCAGGCTGGCGATGCCTTCGGCGAACGCCAGCAGCAGTGCCTCGGGATGCGCGGCATGCGAAAACAGGCGAACGAGCATCGCCGTGGCGGCCGCCGGATCGTGCGCGCCGGACTTGGTCTTGGCGGGAACCAGCTGATGTGCCGCAAGCCCCGGCGCGGCATGCGCACTGCCGCGCACGCTCGGCAGCGCAGCGACCGGGCGCGCGGTGTCCGTGCCGCCCCAGGGCAACAGACGGCGCAGCCCGCCACGCGGGCGGCTTGGAAGGTCAGGCTGGTCGGTCATGCCAGGTCTCGAAAGGTCGACGTGCTATCGCTGGTTATCGGCGCGTATGCGAGTCGCTTGAGCAGACCGGACCGTACGGCGCAGTCCGCAGCATGCATCCAATCGCGACGCCGCGATGCGATGCATGACGCGAACGTGGGCATGAACAAGTTACACAGATGACGACGACCACAGCTGCACTTTCCCGCATTCGGTGCATCTCAGTGCCTATGCACCGATGCGGGGATGTCATCGCACTGCAATGCATCGCTTATGCCCGCAGACCTGCGCAACTGTGCGTAAAGGAATGTGGGCTGTCGCAGAAAAGTCAGCACATGTTCACGCATATTTTATTTGTACGGGGTGTAGATTCATCACCAAGGACAACGTGGAGTACGCGCGTCGTCCCTGCTCCTCATTCGTAGCAGGTCGTCTGGCCACATCGGCAGACGATGGTTTTCGCTTCGCCGTTTTCCGTCTCCACCCACTTTACGACGGACGTTTAGATGGTTGCCACGATGCCGCTTCACGCCAGCACTGCACGCTTAGAGCGCAGCACGATGATCCCCACGCTGAAGAAGAGCGGGCGGCCGCGTGATGCACGCGGGCGTTTCATTCGCCATCACGAGCGATTGCCGGTGTCGCTGGCCGATACGCGCGGTGCGTTGTTCGTGGTGTCGGAGATGGCCGACTTCATCAAGGCCGGCGGTCTGGGCGATGTCGCGGCAGCACTGCCGCGCGCGCTGCGCCATCGCTACGACGTGCGTGTGTTGATCCCCGGCTACCGCGCGGTGCTCGAGCGCGCCGGCAAGGTGGAGATCGTGGGCCGCGTGTTGGCGCATGCCGCGCTGCCGGCCTGCGACATCGGTCGCATCGTGCAATCCGATGGCCTGCCGATCTACATCCTGTTGTCCAAGGAACTGTTCGAACGCGATGGCTCGCCGTATGTGAGCACCAGCGGTTCGGAGTTCGAAGACAACGCAATCCGCTTCGCCACCTTGTCGCATGCCGCCGCGCAGATTGCCGCCGGTCATGCCGGCCTGGGCTGGAAGCCGCGCCTGCTGCATCTCAACGACTGGCCGTGCGCGCTGGCGGCCGGCTACGTGCGTTGGTCCGGCGGCACCACCCCGTGCCTGTTGACCATCCATAACCTGGCCTATCAGGGCCTGGTGCCGTATTCGATGGCATCGGCACTGGGCATCCCGGCCGAGCGGGTGGCCGAGCTGGAGTTCTACGGGCAGATGTCGTTCCTGCGTGGCGGTATCGTCAATGCAGACCACGTCAACACCGTCAGCATCAGTTATGCCAAGCAGATCACCGGCCCGGCGCAGGGCTGTGGGCTGGACCGGCTGCTGGCCGGCCGCGCTGCCAAGGGCGCGCTGACCGGCATCGTCAACGGCATCGACGCCAGCTGGGACCCGCGCACCGACGTCCACCTGGATTCGCACTTCAGCGTGAACCAGTGGCAGGGCCGGCAGGCCAATGCCGCCCAGGTGCGCAAGGCTTTCGGGCTGCGCGACAGCACCGGGCCGTTGTTCGCGGTGGTGTCGCGGTTGGTGCATCAAAAGGGCCTGGACCTGATCTGCGAGGTTGCCCCGCAGATCGTGGCGGCCGGTGGCCAGATCGCCGTGATCGGCGGTGGCGAGCCGGAGATCGAACAACAGGTGGCCGAGTTGACCCGCCGGTATCCCGGCCAGGTCGGCGCCTTCATCGGCTTCGAGGAAGGCCTGGCGCGGCGCATGTTCGCCGGTGCGGACTTCCTGCTGATGCCGTCGCGCTTCGAGCCTTGCGGCCTGAGCCAGATGTACGCGCAGCGCTTCGGCTGCCTGCCGATCGCACACGCTACCGGCGGGCTGATCGATACCGTGGACGACGGCGTCACCGGTTTCCTGTTCCAGCACGCCAGCGTGGAGGCCTTGCGCCGCTGCCTGGAACGCGCGTTCCGCACCTTCCGGCTGCCCAGCCTGCTGTCGGCCATGCGCCGCGCGGCCATGCTGCGGCCCAGCGGCTGGGATGTGGCCGGCAAGAAGTATCTGTCCCTTTACGAACGCACCGCCGCAACCGCACCTGCGCTTGCGACGGTGTCATGAGCGAACGGTTGGGCGTGCAAGGGCAGGGAACGGAAGGCGAGGCTGTGACCACGGAAGGAGTGTCTGATAGCGCGCTTGCCTTGCAGGCGCTGGCCGACGGAGCGCCGACCGACGCGTTCGCGGTGCTGGGCCCGCATCTGCAGGCCGATGGCCGCCGCCGCGTTCGGGTGCTGGCACCCGGCGCCGAGGCGATGGGCCTGATCGATCCACGCGGCAAGTTGCTGGCGCGCATGCAGGCCGGCGCGGTCGATGGCGTGTTCGAAGGCGAGCTGGCGATCGATGGCCCGTATCGGCTGCGCATCGTCTGGCCGGACGTAGTGCAGGAGATCGAAGACCCGTACGCGTTTGCCCCCACCCTGGACGAGTCGCTGCTGCTGCAGATCGCCGCCGGCGATGGGCAGGCGTTGCGCAGCACGCTGGGCGCACAGCATCTGCGCTGCGACGATGTGCCGGGCGTACGCTTTGCGGTCTGGGCGCCACACGCGCAGCGCGTGGCGGTGGTGGGCGACTTCAATGGCTGGGAGGCGCGGCGGCATCCCATGCGCCAGCGTCTGGGCGGCTTCTGGGAGCTGTTTCTGCCGCGTGTGGAAGCCGGCGCCCGCTACAAATACGCCATCACCGCCGCGGACGGCCGTGTGCTGCTCAAGGCCGACCCGGTCGCGCGCCAGAGCGAGCTGCCGCCGGCCACCGCCTCGGTCGTGCCCGGTGGCGCCGCGTTTGCGTGGAGCGATGCCGAGTGGATGGACAAGCGTGCGGTGCAGGCATTGCCGGCGCCGATGTCCATCTACGAGGTGCATGCCGCTTCGTGGCGCCGCGATGGCCACAACCAGCCGCTGGACTGGCCCAGTCTGGCCAAGCAACTGATCCCGTATGTGCAGGAGCTGGGCTTCACCCATCTCGAGTTGCTGCCGATCACCGAGCACCCGTTTGGTGGCTCGTGGGGTTACCAGCCGCTGGGCCTGTATGCGCCGACTGCCCGTCACGGTAGCCCGGATGGCTTTGCGCAGTTCGTCGATGCCTGCCACCGTGCCGGCATCGGCGTGATCCTGGATTGGGTCAGCGCGCACTTCCCCGATGATGCGCACGGCCTGGCGCAGTTCGATGGCGCCGCGCTGTACGAGCATGCCGACCCGCGTGAAGGCATGCATCGCGACTGGAATACGCTGATCTACAACTACGGCCGCCCGGAAGTGACCGCCTACCTGTTGGGCAGCGCGCTGGAGTGGATCGATCATTACCACCTCGACGGCCTGCGCGTGGATGCGGTGGCCTCGATGCTGTACCGCGATTACGGCCGTGCAGAAGGCGAGTGGGTACCCAACGCGCATGGCGGCCGCGAGAATCTGGAGGCGGTGGCGTTCTTGCGCCAGCTCAACCGCGAGATTGCCGCGCGCCATCCCGGCGTGCTGACCATCGCCGAAGAATCCACCGCCTGGCCCGGCGTGACCGCGCCGATCAGCGACGGCGGGCTGGGCTTTACGCACAAGTGGAATATGGGTTGGATGCACGACACGCTGAGCTACATGCAGCGCGATCCTGCCGAGCGCGCGCAACACCACAGCCAGCTCACCTTCGGCCTGGTGTACGCGTTCTCCGAACGCTTCGTGTTGCCGCTGTCGCACGACGAAGTGGTGCATCGCACCGGCGGCCTGCTTGGGCAGATGCCGGGCGACGACTGGCGCCGCTTCGCCAACCTGCGCGCGTATCTGGCGCTGATGTGGGCGCATCCGGGCGACAAGCTGGTGTTCATGGGCGCCGAATTCGGCCAGTGGAGCGATTGGAATCACGACCAGTCGCTGGACTGGCATCTGCTCGACGGCGCGCCGCATCGCGGCGTGCAGCAACTGGTGGGCGATCTCAATGCCACCTTGCGCCGCGTGCCGGCGCTGTATCGCAGCACGCATCGCGCCGACGGCTTCGACTGGAGCGTGGCCGACGACGCACGCAATAGCGTACTGGCCTTCATTCGTCACGATCCCGAAGGCGGTGCGCCGCCGTTGCTGGCAGTGAGCAACCTCACCCCGCAACCGCAGCACGACTACCGCGTGGGCGTGCCGCGCGCCGGCATCTGGCGCGAAATCCTCAATACCGACAGTGCCCGTTACGGCGGCAGCAACCTCGGCAACAGCGGTCGTCTTGCGACCGAGCCGATGGGCATGCATGGGCATACGCAACGTCTGCGCCTGACTCTGCCGCCGCTGGCCACGATCTACCTGCAAGCGGAGAAATAACAATGAACCAGCGCAACGACATCATCCCGGCCTGGGGCGCATGGCCAGCGGGTGAGGGACAGGTGCGCTTCGCGCTCTGGGCACCGGACGCAACGCGCGTGGAAGTGGTGTTCGACGACGGCACGCGTAGCGCGCTGCAGGCCGGGCAGGACGGATTCTTCACCGCCACCCTGGCCTGCGCGGCAACTGCGCGCTATCGCTACAGCGTCGATGGCGGCGAGCCGGTGCCGGATCCAGCCTCGCGCTGGCAGCCCGATGGCGTGCACGGCCCCAGCGCCGTGCAGCCCACCGATAGCTACCGCTGGAGCAACACGCAGTGGCAGGGCCGTCCGTGGGACGAGGCGGTGATCTATGAGCTGCACGTGGGCACCTGCGGCGGCTATGCCGGCGTGCAGGCGCAGTTGCCGCAGCTGGCCGCGATGGGCATCACCGCCATCGAGCTGATGCCGTTGAGCGCCTTCCCCGGTGCGCACAACTGGGGCTACGACGGCGTGCTGCCGTATGCGCCGGCCGACGCCTATGGCACGCCCGACGCACTCAAGGCGTTGATCGATGCTGCGCACGGCCACGGCCTGATGGTGTTGCTGGACGTGGTCTACAACCACTTCGGCCCGGACGGCAATTACCTGCACAGCTATGCCGGCCCGTTCTTCAATGCAGACAAGCCCACCCCGTGGGGCGCGGCGATCGACTTCCACAAGCCGCCGGTGCAGCGCTATTTTCTCGATAACGCATTGATGTGGTTGCACGAATACCGCTTCGACGGCTTGCGCCTGGATGCGGTGCACGCGATCACGCCCAATGCATTTCTGGACACCTTGCGCGAGACCGTGGAGAGCAGCCTGCCGTCTGGCCGCCACGTGCATCTGGTGCTGGAAAACGAGGCCAACCAGGCCTCGCAACTGCAACGTGGCTACACCGCGCAGTGGGACGACGATTTCCACAACGCCTTGCATGTGTTGCTGACCGGAGAGGCCGAAGGCTATTACGCCGCCTTCGCCGACAAGCCCACCGAGCATCTTGCGCGCGTGCTCGGCGAAGGCTTTGCCTATCAGGGCGAGCCGGACCCGCGTGGCCACGTGCGTGGCGAGCCCAGTGGTGCGTTGCCGCCGTACAAGTTTGTGGTGTTTGCGCAGAATCACGACCAGATCGGTAACCGTGCGCGTGGCGAGCGGCTGACCGTGCTGGTCGCGCAGCCGCGCCTGCGCGCAGCGCTGGCGTTGACCGCATTGACGCCGATGATTCCGCTGTTTTTCATGGGCGAGCCCTGGGGTGCGACGCAGCCGTTCCTGTTCTTCACCGACTTCGGTCCGCCGCTGGATGAGGCGGTGCGCGAAGGGCGGCGTCGCGAGTTTGCGCACTTTGCCGCGTTCGCTGACGAGGCGCAGCGCGCCACCATTCCCGACCCCAACAGCCATGCCACCTTCGCCGCCTCGCGCTCGCCAATCGGCGATGCAGCGCACGGCGACGGCGCGCAGTGGGCAGCGTGGTTCACTGCGCTACTCGCCGTGCGTCGGCAGTGGTTGGTGCCCGGTCTTGCCGACGCGCGCGCGGTGCGTGCCAGCGTGCTGGCCGATGGCGCGCTCACCGCCACCTGGGAGCTGCCGGGCGGGCTGTGGCATATCGCCTTCAACGTCGGCAGCGCGGCCGTGCCGTTGCCACCACTGCGCGGGCGCGTGGCGTTTGCCGAAAACGTGGATATCTCCGCGCAGCAGTTGCCGGTCGACAGTTTCATTGCCTGGCATGAGGACCGTACATGAGCACGAACACCTTGCACACCCTGGCCGCCGCGGCCGGGGTGATGGTGGAGTGGGTGGACGCCAGCGACCAACCGCGACAGGTGTCTGAGCAGTCGGTGCAGGCAGTATTGACCGCTCTTGAATTGCCATCGGCCACTGCCGCACAACGCGAAGACAGCCTGCGACGCTGCAAGGCGCAGGCAGATGAGCCGGCAGCGCTGCTCACCGTGCAGGTGGGCGCGCCGTTGCCGTTGCGCGTTGCCGCCAATGCGAGTGGCCGCTGGACCGATGACAGCGGCAGCAGCGAAGAAGCGCGTGCGGATGCGCAGGGGCAATTGCTTGCACCGCAGCGTTTTGGTTATTGGACGCTGCAGATCGGTGCGCTGATCCAGCAAGTGGCAGTCGCGCCGCAACGCTGTTTCAGCGTGGCCGATGCCTGCGGCCAGCCGTCGCCGCGTGCCTGGGGCATGGCGCTGCAGGTGTATTCGGCCTGCAGCCTCGATGATGGTGGCATCGGCGATGCTGCCGGCGCTGTCGATTGGCTGCGGCACGCGGCGCTGGCTGGCGCCGATGCGCTGGCACTGAGCCCGGTGCACGCCTCGCGCCCGATCACCGGTGGTTACAGCCCGTATTCGCCGAGTGACCGACGCTTTTTCGATCCCTTGCATGCCGCACCGGTCCGCGTGTTGGGCGAACTGGCGCTGGAGGCGATCGACGAGATCGCAGGCCTGCGCCAGCGCTTCGACAAGCTGCACACCAATGCATTGATCGACTGGCCTGCCTCGGCGCAGGCCAAGTGGGAGCTGTTGCGCCATCTGCATGCGCGCGTGGCGCCGGATCATGCCGATCTGCTTGCCTTCCGCACTGCGGGCGGCGCAGCGCTGGACGGATTCGCACGCTTCGCCGCGCAGGATTATGGCGACAACGATCCGCAGCTGCATGTGTTCACCCAATGGCTGGCGGCGCGCAGTTGGTCCGATGCGCAGCGCGAAGCGCACGAGCGCGGCATGAAGATCGGCCTGATCGCCGATCTGGCGGTGGGCTTCGACCCCAACGGTGCCGAAGCCGCTGCCGCCGCCGACACGGTGTTGCGTGGCCTGGTGCTGGGTGCGCCGCCGGATGCCTTCAATGCCGATGGTCAGCATTGGGGCATCGGTGCGTATTCGCCCACCGCCTTGCGACGCAGCGGGTTTGCGCCGTACATCGCGCTGCTACGCGCGGTGCTGCGCGATCGCGGCGGGATCCGCATCGATCACATTCTTGGCCTGTTGCGGTTGTGGGTGGTGCCCGAGGGTGCCGGCTCCAACGAAGGCGCCTATCTGGCATACCCGCTGCACGATCTGCTCAATCTGCTGGCGCTGGAATCGTGGCGTCACCGCGCCATTGTGATCGGCGAAGATCTGGGCGTGGTGCCGCCGGGCATCCGCGAAGAACTCTCGCGCCGCGGCGTGATGGGCATTGATGTGCTGATGTTCACCCGCGACGAAGATGGTGCATTCATTGCGCCCGGCTTGTGGCGCCCGGATGCGGTGGCCACCACCACCACCCATGATCTGCCCACGCTTACCGGCTGGCGCGCTGGCCGCGATATCGACTGGCGTCGCAAGCTCGCGCTGATCAAGCCTGAGCAAGCCAGCGACGACGCAAACCACCGCACCAAGGATGTCGCGCGGCTGGATGCAGCGGTGGAGCACGTCGGCCTGTCCAGCGACGATGCGCTGCTGGGTGCGCTGCGGTTTACCGCCAGCAGCGTGTCGCCGCTGGCCTTGCTGCCGGCCGAAGACGCACTGGCGCTGGACGAACAACCCAATCTGCCGGGCACCGTCGAAGTCCATCCCAACTGGCGTCGACGCCTGCCCGATCCCTTGCCGCATGCGCGCCTGACCACGGCGCTGCAGGGCTTTGCCGAGGCGCGTCGCGTCGCGGCCGTTTCGGAACCACAGTCATGATCGATCTTCGCGCCACCGCCCGCCTGCAGCTGCATGCCGGCTTCACCTTGCACGATGCGCTTGCGCAGGTGCCGTACTACGCCGGCCTTGGCGTCAGCCATCTGTATCTGTCGCCGATCGGTACTGCGGTGCCGGGCTCGACGCACGGCTACGACAATATCGACCCGACCGTGGTCAATCCCGAACTCGGCGGCGAAGACGCGCTCATCGCCTTGTCGCAGGCCGCGCGCGAACACGGCATGGGTCTGATCGCCGACATCGTGCCCAACCACATGGCCACCCACGCGCAGAACGCCTGGTGGTGGGATGTGTTGCGCAATGGCCGCAGCGCCAAGCATGCCGACTGGTTCGATATCGATTGGCGTGCGCCGGGTCGCGATGGAAAGGTGTGGCTGGCAGTGCTGGACCGCCCGTACGCCACCGCGCTGGCCGACGGCTTGATCACGCTGGTGATCCAGGACGACGGCAGTGCCGCACTGGCGCATTACGACCAGCGTTATCCAATTCGTCCGCAGACGCTGGAGATCCCGGAACCATCCGCACGAGCGCAGTGGCTGCGCGGCTACAACGACGGTGCCAAGCGTGGCGATGGCCGCCTGCACAAGGTGATCGAACGCCAGCCGTATCGATTGAACTGGTGGCGGGTGGGCAACGACATGCTCAACTACCGCCGGTTCTTCGACATCACCTCGCTGGTGGCGTTGCGGGTCGAGCTGCCGGCGGTGTTCGATGCGGTGCACGCGCTGCCGCTGCGGCTTGTGGCCGAAGGACACCTGGACGGCCTGCGCATCGACCATGTGGACGGGCTCACCGACCCCACCGGTTACGTGCGCAAGCTGCGCAGCCGGCTGGATGCGGCCGGGCGCACGCGCGGGCTAAAGCCCGGCACGCTGGGCCTGTATCTGGAAAAGATCCTCGCCCCCGGCGAGCATCTGCCGGCCGACTGGCCCTGCGATGGCACCACCGGTTACGACTTCATGGACCAGGTCGGCGGCGTGTTGCACGACGCGGCCGGCTTCAAGCCGTTGGCGCGTGCCTGGCAACGCGTGAGCGGACGCAGTGGCGACTTCGCGCAGGAAGAACGCGCGGCCCGCGATGAAATCCTGCGCGGCCCGCTGCAGACCGAATTCAATCGCGCCGTGGGTGCGTTGTCGGCGCTGGCACGCCTGGACCCGCCAACACGCGAGTTCAGCCCGCAGATGCTGGCACGCGGTCTGTGCGTGCTGCTGCGCTGGTTCCCGGTGTATCGCACCTATGCCGGTGCCAAGGGCGTTACCGGCAGCGAGGCAGAGCGGCTGCGCAGCACCGCTGCGCGTGCCCGCGACGGCATGCCCGAGTCGATCGTTGCAGCGGTCGACGCCATCGAGCGTTGGTTGCTGGACGATGCCGGTGCCGACCGCGCGCAGATCGCGTTGCGGCGCATCCTGCGCCGCCGCGTGGAGCAGCTGTCCGCACCGCTCAACGCCAAGTCGGTGGAAGACACCGCGTTCTACCGGCACGGCGTGCTGTTGTCGCGCAACGAGGTCGGCAGCCATCCGACCCACTTCGCCAACGAGGCCGCCGAGTTCCACGCGCAGAATCAGCAGCGCGCCAAGCACTATCCGCGCGCGCTGCTGGCCACTGCCACGCACGATCACAAGCGCGGCGAAGACCTGCGCATGCGGCTGGCGGTGCTATCCGAGCAGCCGAAGTGGTGGGTCGAGCAGAGCGCCCAATTCGATGCCCTGGCCCAGACGCTGGAATCGCCGGCGCTGGCCGGTGGCGACCAACAAATGCTGTGGCAGACGCTGGTGGCGGCCTGGCCCATCGGGCTGGGCGCCGATCAGGCCGAGCCGCTCGCCGCCTATGCCGAGCGCGTGGCGCAGTGGCTGCTCAAGGCGGTCCGCGAAGCCAAGCTGCATACCAGCTGGACCGATGGCTCTGCCGAGTACGAACAGGCCGTGCAGGCCACCGTGGAGCAGGTGCTGACCAGCCGTGCCGGGTTGCCGCTACGCCGCGCGCTGCTACGTGCCAGTAACCACATCGCCGCGGCCGGTGCGCGTAATTCGCTGGTGCAAACCACCTTGCGCCTGACCGTGCCAGGTGTGCCCGACCTGTATCAGGGCACCGAAGGCTGGGATCTGTCGCTGGTGGACCCGGACAACCGCCGCCCGGTGGATTACACGCAGCGGCAGCAGTGGCTGCAGCAGGCGCGCGATTTCAACAACCTGCTGCGCGGCTGGCGCGATGGCGCAGTCAAGGCGCGTCTCACCGCTGTGCTGCTGCAGCTGCGCAGCGAACATCCGGCGCTGTTTGCGAAGGGCGACTACCAGCCATTGAACGTCGCGGCCAGCGGCGCTGCGCAGGTGCTCGCGTTCCGTCGTCAGTACCGGGGCCAGTCGTTGGTGGTTGCGGTCACTCGGCTGGGTGCCGGTGCGCACAGCGAAGGCGATCTGCCGTTGCTGGTGCCGCCGGCCAATTGGGGTCAGGCGTCGTTGGCATTGCCGGAAGCCACATACCGTAATGTGCTCGACGGCAGCACACTGCAGCCGCAGCGCGGCCGCGTGGCGCTATCCACGGTGTTTGCACGTGCGCCGGTGGCAGTGTTGTTGACCCCGTAATCGACCTTGAGGGAAATGTACGCAATGAATGACACGGAACGGCAAGCGCGGCTTCGCCAGTTGGCACAGGAGATCTGGGAGGCCGAAGGCCGCCCGGACGGGCATGCGCACCGCCACTGGGCCATGGCCGAGCGGCTGGTGGATGCCGAAGAACGCGCGGCCGAGCAGTCCGCCGAGCACGCGGCCACGCCGATCACTGCGCGCCAGTAACGCGGTGTCTGCCACCTTGCGTGGGTTGTGCCGCGCGCCCCTGCAAGCGTGCACAGCCCGCCGCAGCCGCACACCGCGCATTGTCTTGAGTTCACCGTTTTAAGGAGTTACCGATGGCCACTCGCAAGTTCACTCAGCGCTCGCGCATCCGCGAAGGCCGTCCCAACCCCCTCGGCGCCACCTGGGACGGTTTGGGCGTCAATTTTGCGCTGTATTCGCGCAATGCCACGCGCGTGGAGTTGTGCCTGTTCGACGAGCGTGGCCGCGAGCAGGAGCGCATCGCGCTGCCCGAATACACCGATGAGGTCTGGCACGGCTATTTGCCCGACGCCCGCCCCGGTCAGCTGTACGGCTACCGCGTGCATGGGCCCTACGCCCCCGAGGCCGGGCATCGCTTCAACCACAACAAATTGCTGCTGGACCCGTATGCCAAGCAGATTGTCGGCGAACTCAAATGGGCGCCGCATCTGTTCGGTTACACCATTGGTCACCGCGACAAGGACCTGAGTTTCGATCGCCGCGACAGTGCGGCATTCATGCCTAAATCCGCGGTGATCGACCCGGCCTTTACCTGGGGCCAGGACCGCCCGCCGCAAACGCCCTGGAACCGCACGGTGATCTACGAAGCGCACGTGCGCGGGTTGAGCATGCTGCACCCGGCGGTGCCGCCGGAAGAACGCGGCACGTTCTCGGCGCTGAAGACCGACGAGCTGATCGACCACATCAGCTCACTCGGCGTCACTGCGGTGGAACTGCTGCCCGTGCACGCGTTCGTCGACGACCAATACCTGCTGGAAAAAGGCCTGCGCAATTACTGGGGCTACAACACGCTCGGGTTCTTTGCGCCGCAGGGCCGCTACATGTCCACGCGCACCGTGGCCGAGTTCAAGCAGATGGTGGCGCGGCTGCACCACGCCGGCCTGGAAGTGCTGCTAGACGTGGTCTACAACCACACCGCCGAAGGCAACGAGCTGGGGCCGACGCTGTCGTTCAAGGGCATCGACAACGCCAGTTACTACCGTCTGGCCGACGATCGCCGGTTCTATATCAACGACACCGGCACCGGCAACACCTTCGACCTGACCAACGTCGGCGCGCTGCGCATGGTGATGGATTCGCTGCGCTACTGGGTGCAGGAAATGCACGTGGACGGCTTCCGCTTCGATCTGGCCAGCATCCTTGGCCGCGAGCGCTATGGTTTCGATCCGTCGGGCAGCTTTCTGGATGCGGTGCGGCAGGACCCGGTGCTGAGCCAGACCAAGTTGATCGCCGAGCCGTGGGATATCGGCCCCGGCGGCTACCAGGTGGGTAATTTCCCGCCGGGTTGGGTGGAGTGGAACGACAAGTTCCGCGACAACGTGCGCGCGTTCTGGCGCGGCGATGGCGGGCAACTGGCCGAGTTGGCCACGCGTCTGACCGGCTCTGCCGATCTGTTCGATCACAGCGGCCGCCGGCCGACCGCGTCGGTCAATTTCGTCACCGCGCACGACGGGTTCACCCTGCGCGATCTGGTCAGTTACGAGGGCAAGCACAACCTCGCCAACGGCGAAGACGGCAGGGACGGCAGCGACCACAATATCTCCGCCAATTACGGCGTCGAAGGCGAGACCAACGACGCGGCGATCAAGCAGCTGCGCCGTCAACAGATGCGCAATCTGCTCGCCACCTTGCTGCTGTCGCAAGGCACGCCGATGCTGTTGGCCGGCGATGAATTTGGCCATAGCCAGAACGGCAACAACAACGCGTATTGCCAGGACAACGAGCTGAGCTGGATCGACTGGACGGCCGCCACCAAGGCTGCCGCTGCCGATCAGGCCGCGTTCGTGCGCCGCTTGATCCGCATCCGTCAGCGTTACCCGTTGCTGCATCGCGCACGCTTCTTCGACGGCAAGTTCGACGAAGCGCTGGGCTTGCGGGATCTCACCTGGCTGGCGCCCAACGGCACCGAGATGGACGAAGCCGGTTGGCACGACCCGGAAGCGCGCGCGCTGATGCTGCGCCTGGACGGCCGCTCGCCGACCACCGGCCTGCGCGAGATTGCCGCCAACGTCACCTTGCTGATGCTGATCAACGCCGCTTCCACCACTGTGTCGTTCACGCTGCCGGCCATGCACGACGAACACTGGCGCGTACTGGTCGACACCGCACGGCACGGCGGACGCGTGGTGGCCGGCGGCAGCGAGTGGAAGGCGCCCGCGCATTCGCTCACCTTGCTGGCAGTGGAGCGCGACCGCGTGATCAGCAGTGCGCGCATCGTCTCCGAAGGTGGGCGTTGATGAGCGGAGTGGCCTGATGGATGTGTTGTTGGCAGGGGCGACCGGGCTGGTCGGGAAACAGGTGTTGCGGCAGCTGCTCGCCGATGCGCGCTGCACGGGCGTGGTGGCGCTGACGCGTCGCCCGCTGACGCAGATCCATCCCAAACTGCGCAACCAGGTGATCGATTTTGAGCGCCTGGACCACTGGACCGCACCGCGCATGGAAGCGGCCATCTGCGCGTTGGGCAGCACCATGAAACAGGCCGGTTCGCGCGAGGCCTTCTATCGCATCGACCACGATTACCCGCTGGCCCTGGCGCGCGCGGCCTGCGCGCAGGGTACGTCGGTGTTCGTGCTGAACTCGGCGGCCGGCGCAGATGCGCAATCGCGCATCTTTTACAACCGCGTCAAGGGCGAACTGGAACGCGATCTGCGCACGATCGGCTTCCCCTCGCTGACCTTCGTACGCCCTGGGCTGATCGGCGGCGAACGCGAAGAACGCCGCACCGGCGAACACCTCGGCAGCCTGGTGCTTGGTGCACTCGGCCCGATCCTGCCACGGCGCTTCCGCATCAATCCAGCCGAGCGCATTGCCGCCGCGATGGTCGCCGCCGCGCTATCGCCGGCGCGTGGCGAGCATAGTGTCGAGGCGGCGGAACTGGCTGGCTGAGAGCAGCTAACAAAACCACTGTGCTCACTGCCAGGCGGGCGCGGACGGTGCTCGGTACGGCATGGACCACTCGTACACTCCGGTTCTGAGCGCGCCGTCCACACCCACCTGACGACTGCTCGCTATGTTGTGTTAGCCACTCTAAATACTGCCACCACCATGCAGTGGTGCATGCACGCACTGCTGCATGGAGACAGCTTCATGAGAACGCAGAGCGCAACAGCTGCCTGCGTAGGAGCGTGCCTGCGCGCGACGTCGTGTAACAAGATGGCCTCATCCCGCAACAACACGTTCCTACCAAGCGTTGCGTACTGGCAGTCTTCCATCAACGCACTCGCTGATCACACCCCCAACGACTGCCCGCCATCCACCGCCAGCACCTGCCCGGTGATCCAGCGCGCCTGCGGTGATGCGAGAAACAGCGCAGCATCGGCGATGTGCTGCACCTGCCCGAAGCCGCCGAATGGGATGCTGTCGCGGATGCGTGCGTAGAGTTCCGGTTCGTCGCGACTGCGCTTGTCCCAGAGTCCATCCGGGAACTCGATGGAGCCCGGTGCGATCGCATTGACGCGGATGCGGTCGCGCGCAAGTTCGGCTGCCAGTGTGGTGGTGTAGTAATTGAGCGCGGCCTTGGCGGTGGAATAGGCGATCGCACGCGGTGTGGGGCGCTGGGCGTTGATCGAGCTGATGTTGAGGATCACCGCTGCATCGCTGGTGCGTAGATGCGGCAGCGCGGCGCGGTTGCAGCGCACTGCCGCCATCAGGTCGACGTCCAGTCCCGCCTGCCAACTGGTGTCGTCGTTGCCATGACCGTAGCCGGAGGCATTGTTGATCACCACGTCCAGGCCGCCCAGCGCCTGCGCTGCGGCCTGCACATACGCTTCGATCTGCGCTGCATCGGCAAGATCGCAGGGCAGGGTATGTACCAGCGTGCCGTAGGCTGCCAGTGTCTGTGCCGCCTGGGTCAGGCCGTCTGCACTGCGCGCGCAGATTGATACGTGAGCGCCGCTGCGCACAAACGCCTCTGCGATCGCCAGGCCGATGCCGCGGCTACCCCCGGCGATCAGCACGCGTTGTGTACGGTGTGCAGAAAGAGGCATGGCGTTACTCACTGCGGAAAACCCGCATTATCGAACAGCTTGGTACCGACGTGGCCGCTGCGTGCGCTGGCCGTTGTGCTGTCCAGGCGTAAGGCGTCATCGCATAAAGCGCTGCAACAAGTCTGCACGGCGCTGCCCACGTCGATTGGAGAGTCGTGGGGCAACACCTGATGCTGCGCTTAGAGCAGTTAACAGAAGGATTGGATGCCCGCCAGGCTGGCGCGGCCTGTGCCCGGTGCTGCATGGGCCACTCGTCCACTCCGGTTCTTGTGCGCCATCCGCACTCACCTGACGACTGCTCGCTACGTTTTGTCAGCCGCTCTTGGTTCGGATACAGGCGCCCTGACATAAAACACGGTTGCCGGCGCGACATCAGCGCCGGCACAGAGTCGCCACCATCTCCAAAATCACACCAACACCAACACCAACACCAACACCAAGCTCCCAGCTACCAACTACCAACACCCAGCACCAACACCAGCACCAGCACCAACACCAACACCAACACCAACACCAAATCTCGAAGCTCGACGCAGCTGCAACTCGACAAGGCACTTCGTCAGCCCCGGAGACGACCCGGCGTGCATTGCGCAGCGCAAGCCAAACCCACCACACGCATCCCCATCGGCAGCAACAATTGCAGTGGCGGCCGCTGTCATCTTACTGCCATCTGCAACACGCGCAGCCTGCACCATAAGCCTCATCACGGCTGGCGATCAGCTCATGCCTTTCAGGTTGCTCGCCGCTAACCATTTGTTTACACAACCACGCGGCGCTGCGGGCACAACGTGCGAGTCATTCAGTGGGAGTTGCACATGGAAACCCATATCACCGTCATCGGTGCCGGCTTTTGCGGCACCGCGCTGGTCCGTGCGCTGGCGCAGACGGCCGATGCGCAGGTGCGTATCACCCTGGTCGGCGTGGCCGAGACGTTCGGTAGCGGCATCGCGTATGGCGCGGCGCGACCGGAGCATCTGCTCAACGTGCGTGCCAAGGATCTGGGCATCGATGCGCAGGCGCCCGGCGCCTTCGCCGATACCTTGCATCTGGGCGAGAGCGGGCGGCTGGAGTTCCTGCCGCGGTTGGCTTACGGCGATTACTTGCGCAGCGAGCTGGATGCGGCGGTGAGCGGTGCGCAGGCATCGGTGATGCGGCTGTCGCAGGAAGCGGTGGCGGTGGAGCGCGCGCGTAGCGGTTTCCGCGTGTTTCTTGCCAACGGCGATGCCTTCCATAGCGACCGTGTGGTGCTGGCGGTCGGTGCGCTGCAGCCGCAGGCGCTGGCCGGCATTGGCCCGCGGTTGAGCGTGCATGCGCGCTACATCGGCTGGCCGTGGCAGGGCGATGCATTGTCGCGGCTTGCACCCGACGATGACGTACTGATCGTGGGCACCGGGCTGACCATGGTGGATGTGGCGTTGACCCTGCACGCGCGCGGACACCGCGGCCGCATGCTGGCGATCTCGCGGCGCGGATTGGCCCCGCAGGCGCATCTGCGTCAGCCCGGTGCGCCGCTGGACCTGCCGCCGCATCTGCAACGTGCGCTCAAGGATGCCGATCTGCGCGGCCTGCTGCGCGGCGTACGTCAGCTCAGCGCGGTGGTGGACGATTGGCGTCGTGTGGTGGACGCATTGCGCCCGCATCTGCAGCCGCTGTGGCAGCGGCTCACGCTGGCGCAGCGTGCGCGTTTCCTGCGCCATCTGCGCCCCTATTGGGAAGTGGCGCGGCATCGCGTCGCGCCGGGTGCGGCAGAGCACTTGCAGCAGTTGCAGGCGTCCGGCCGGTTGCAGATCGTCGCAGCGCGGCTGCTGCGTGCGCGTTGGGTGCCCGATGGCGTGGAAGCGGTGATCCGTCCGCGTGCCGCCGCCGATGCGCAGACGCATCGCTTCGATGCGGTGATCCGCGCTACTGGCCTGGATACCGATATCGACCGCACCAGCGACCCACTGATTGCTGGCATGCGCGAAGCCGGCCTGTTGCGCGCCGATCCACTGGGCTTGGGTGTGGACACCGATGCGCAACTGCGCGTGCGCGACGGCGCCGGACAGATCGTGCAGGGGCTGTATTGCGTGGGGCCGCTGCTACGCGGCCGGTACTGGGAAATCACCGCAGTGCCGGAACTGCGCGTGGCAACACGTGCGTTGGCAGAGCGCTTGCTGCTGGGCGCGACGCCGGCGTTACAGCCGGAGCGTGAGCCGGTGTCGCGCGAGGTCAATGCGCGTTTGTAGATGGGGATATGTGATGGGCTGTTTGCATTCGGGAAGCTCTGAACAACTCTTTCATAGGTTTCCGATCGATGCCTTGGACAGACTAAATCACGCGCATGTGTTTGATTTTAAGCGCCGGCGATTGTCGTGATTAGGCTAGATTGCAACTCTCTCTCGCTGGGCCATGAGTTATTCAGAGGTTGCTTAGGCGCTTGATGTGTTTTTCTCGGGATCGAGGTGGTGTGCGGAGAGAGTGTGCCTGCAGCGTTCGGTTTGAGTGGAGGCGTCGCTTTGCTTCGTACCCTCACCCCAATCCCTCTCGCGGCAAGAAATGGACTCTGTCTTGATCTCAGGCTTGCTTCGTTGGAACTGCGAGAATCTGGTGTTTGCGGAGTGCGTGAGTTGTTGCGTGGCGCGCGCCGCTGCGCTATTGGATCGTGATGTGACGCTCGTTCTATCGCGGTTCTACCGATGCGTTTCAACCAATCTCTGCGCGTGCAGGCATCTCTCAAAACTGTGCACATGCGCACGTGCTGCGCCAAACAGCGCAAACATGCAGCGCGATGCGTAGCGCAGGATGCTCCCGCGGACAGGAGTGGGTCATGTTGTGCACCCTGGGCTCGTTATAGCCCAGGGCGCTGCATTCCCTTGTCTGCCTGGAGTTCGCCATGCCCCGTCTTGCTCCCATTGCTCTCGCCGCTGTGCTGTGTGCGTCCGCGCTACCCGCCGTCGCCAGCGAAACGCTCAATACGCGTGCCGATGTCATCGCTGCGCTGGATGCCGGTTACGACGTCAGTCTGTCCAGCGATCTCAGTCGTTGCACCCCCGAAGAGGGCACCCCGGTCAGTCGCACCCGCGGTGGCCGCCATATCGATGCCTACCGCATCACCGAAGATGGCACCGCAGCGTTTTCGGGTTCGCATTTCACCGTGGCCAACGATGGCAAGCCGATCCAGCAGTTCATGCGCTATCAGCTACGTCCGGATGGCAGTGTGCGCTTCACCACCTACATGTACGACCTACCGGCGCTGCAACAGCGCGGGCCGATGCTGGCGTATCTGTGCACGATCAATCAGGGCATCCGCTTCCACGCCGATTGAGAGCCACTGACAAAAACGATTGCGCAGCTGCATGACGCGTGCGATGTGTCGCCTGGCCAGCTTGGGCCAGTACAGCGCCAGCGTCATGCAGCTACACCTCTGCAACACACTTGTGCCAGCCGTGCGGGGTTTGCAGCGCATGCGTTGAACACATCGTCAACCCATCATCCCGCGCGCATACGTCGACGATTGCACGCCTGTGCGCTTCGCAAGGAGAGCCATCATGTCGACGGGTCGTCTTGCAATTGTTGCCGTTGCCGCTATGTCTGCGACGATCCCACCGGCATTCGCCAAGCAGAGCATCACCTCGTCAGCCAATCTGATCGCCACGCTGGAGTCCGGCCATGACGTTGCAGTGTCGGTCGACCTGTCGCGCTGTACGCCGGAGGCGGGCACTGCGGCCAGCCGCAGCCGCGGCGGGGTGCGTCTCGGTGCCTACCGTCTGACCGACGATGGAACGCTGTCGTTTTCCGATACGCAGTTCATTGCCGCCAGCAGCGATGGCCGGCCGTTTCAGCAGTTTCAGCGCTACCAGGTGAGCCCGGACAATCGCGTGCGGCTGACCACGTATATGTACGATTTGCCGAGCCTGCAGCAGCGCGGCCCACTGTTGGCGTATCAGTGCACGCTCGACCAGGGCATCCGTTTCCACGCCGATTAAGAGCAGCTCACAAACCGACTGTGCTCACCGCCAGGCGGGCGCGGCCGGTGCTCGATGCGGCATGGACGACCCGTGCACCCCAGTTCTGAGCGCGCCATCCACATCCAGCTGACGACTGTTCGCTACGTTTTGTTGGTGACCCTGATTGGTCGCGAAGTTTCTTCAACCACTTCGATACGGTGAGAGATAGGCTGCCCTGGCGAGGGTTGAAAACGTTGGATGCGTCATTGCAGAGGGGTTGAACTGCGGCTCGGCCGCAGCGCCCGTGGCCGGCCAATGCCGCGGGACATGCCGTGAGTCCTTCCATGGAGGCGGTGACGCGACATCCATGCCGCATGAGGTCCCACGACGATGAGCGGTCAGGATTGGTCGAGGTGGGCGCAGCATGGATTGGTTGCGCGGCAGACCTGGACGCCGCCGATTCACCCACAACGCCCGCATGGCCTCACAATAGGCGGCCAGTTCCGGAACGATGTCCCCATGCGCAAGACCTACCAGCTCAACCTCGAAGGCAAGAACCGCGACCGTCTGCTGGAAGCCAGCAAGAACGATATCCGCAAGTACATCCGCCGCGAGCGCCGCAAGGACCTGCCCGAAGGCGCGGACTACTGGGACTTCGACATGCGCTTCGGGGTGGACGAGGCCAGCGCCGCGCCGCTGCCGCCGGCCGAGTTGATCCGCGCGATCAATGCGCTGACCGGCGAAGGCGGCGACCAGTTCTTTGTGGAAATCCTGCGCAAGCCCGCCAAGCGTGTTCCGCGTGCCGATGGCGATGCGCTGGCCGGTAGCGAGCTGGATTTCGAGCAGGACTGAGCTCCTCGCTCTCCTCCCGTGGCGGCGCACCGCTGCGGGACGACCAATCTCTGTCGCGCTGTGACCGGCGCCGGATCGAATGCATTTCGCGTACCGTCTTGCGGATGCCAGTGGCACGGCTCACACGAAGGTTGTAGTGCTCCAGCGAGCGCTTTCAGGTGGCTGATGGACAATTGCCTGGCCTGCTGGTGATAAGTAGCGGCATCTGCCGCTCGCGCTAAGAGCGGCTAACAAAACAGCTGTGCAACCGCCAGGCGGGCGCGGCCGGTGTTAGGAATCGGACGCGTACACTAAGGTCCTGAGCGCGCCGTCCAGACCCAGCTGACGACTGCTCGCTACGTTTTGTTAGCCACTCTTAGCCATTCGAGTGGCTATGCACATCAGGTGACAACTGCTCGCTGCGGCGTGTCGGCCGCTCTCAGCCCGGCTTGCCGAGCTGCGCCTGTGCCACGGCGCGGAGTTTGTCTTTCTTGCTCGGCCGTTTGCCTTTGATGCCGCCGTTATCGTCCGCTGCGCGCGCGTCTGCGGCTGGCGTGTTTTGTGCGGCGGCCTCGGCGGGGGTCGGCTCGAAGCCTTCGATCACGCTGGTCGGTACGCGCAGGCCCTGACGTTTTTCGATCAGGCGCCATTGCTGCGCGTTGTCGGCAGTGATGAAGCTGATCGCCAGCCCGCTGGCGCCGGCGCGCGCGGTGCGGCCGATGCGGTGGGTGTAGTCGATGGTGGAGCGGGGCAAGTCGTAGTTGACCACTGCCGGCAAGGCGTCGATATCGATGCCGCGCCCGGCCAGATCGGTGGCCACCAGCACCTGTACCTCGTGCTGTTTGAATGCGTGCAAGGTGCGCCCGCGGCGGCCCTGACTCAATTCGCCATGCAGCGGCTGGGCGTTGATACCGGTCTTGGTGAGTTTTTCGGCGACCTTGTCGGCGGTGTGGCGGCTGGCCACGAACACCAGCACATGCGACCAGCCGTGCTCGGTCAGCAGATGCCGCAGCAGTTGCGTGCGTTGGCCGGCATCCACCGCGATGGCGCGCTGTTCGATCGCCGGGGCCTGCTCGGGCGTGGCGTCGATGGTGATGCGCAGCGGGTCGCGCAGCCTGCGTTTGGCCAGCGCGGCGATGGCCGGCGGGTAGGTGGCAGAAAACAGCACGCTCTGCCGTTGCGCCGGCAGCGACGCCAGGATGCGATCGAGCTCGGCGCCGAAGCCCAGCTCCAGCAGGCGGTCGGCCTCGTCCAGCACCAGCGTGGCTACCTCGCCCAGGTGCAGTGCGTTGTGATCGACCAGATCCAGCAACCGGCCGGGCGTGGCCACCACGATGTCGGCACCGCCGCGCAGCGCCAACAACTGCGGGTTAATCGAACTGCCGCCGGTGGCGACCACCGTCTTCAAGCGGCGCGGCAGATGCGCGGCCAGCTGACGTAGCGTGTCGTCCACCTGTGCGGCGAGTTCGCGCGTGGGCACCAATACCAGCGCACCGAGCACGCGCGGTGCGGTGTCCGGGGCCAGGCAGCGCTGCTGCAGCAGCGGCAATGCGTAGGCCAGCGTCTTGCCCGAGCCGGTCTGCGCCATCGCAATCAGGTCGCGCCCGGCCAGCATCGGCGGGATCGCCTGCTGCTGGATCGGTGTGGGCGTGCGATGACCGGCCTTGCTCAGCGCGGTGTCGAAGAACGGCTGCAGCTGCGGCGACAGCGAGAGATGGGCAAATGACATGCCGCCGATTATCCAGGATTGGCGATGGCGATGGCGATGGCGATGGCGATGGCGCGTGCGCACTGCGGGCTGAGCATTGGATTGGGCGCGCGATCGGCGTCGCGGCCGATCCGCGAACCAACCCGTGTTACGCGAAGACGCTGCACGCAGCGCTCTCGGAAGCGCTGTGCACAAAACAAACGCGTGCCATGCAGCTTCACTGCAACGCCGTAGGCCCTCGTCACATTGATGCGGACATCGCCCCAACATGATGGCGTCAGTCCACCTGCAGACCCACAAAAAAGCCGCCCGTCTCGAGCGGCTTTGTGTGCCGTGCAGCCATTGCGTGCCCACTGCGGCTTTCGCTTCACCGGCAGCGTTGCAGGCGCAGCGCCGCCGGTGGATGGACCAGGGCGATTACTGCGCCAGTGCCAGATCGTCCAGCATGGCGCGCAGGAAGCGTGCGGCTTCACCGCCGGTGGCGGCGCGGTGATCGAAGGTTAGCGACAGCGGCATCACCTTGTGCGTTTCCACCCCGCCCATCACTGGGGTGAGCTGGTAACGCGCGCGCCCGGCAGCGACGATGGCCACGCACGGCGGCACCACTACCGGGGTGGCATAGCGGCCGGCGAACATGCCGAAGTTGGACAGCGAGATGGTGTAGCCGCTCAATTCGGAGGCGGCGATGCTGCGGGTTTCCACCTGCTGGCGCAGCCGGTTGACGCCTTCGCGGATGCCGTACGCATCCAGCATGTCGGCATTGCGCAGCGCCGGCACGAACAGGCCTTCTTCGGTATCCACCGCAATGCCGATATCGACCTGGTGGTGCAGGGTGCGGCTGAGCGCATCGCCGTCGAACCAGGCGTTGAGCGCGGGCACGGCCTGGCACGCACGCACGATGGCGCGCACCAGCCGCACGGTGACATCGTTGCCGGGCTGCCAGGCGTGCAGGTCGGCGTCGTCGTTGAGCGTGGTCGGCACCACCTTGCTGTGCGCATCGGCCATCACGCGCGCCATGTTGCGCCGCACGCCCTTGAGCTGCTCGGGCTGGCCTTTGGCGACCACGCCTGGCGGCTGGGTGCGCATGGGTTTGCCGCTGGTGGAGAGTGCGGAGCGGTGCTGGCCCTCATCCGCCCTGCGGGCACCTTCTCCCGCAGACGGGAGAAGGGTTGCCGTTGCCGGTCGATCGCGGCCGTCGGCAGCGATCCCATTGGCTCTGCCACCTTCACCGAACGGACCGCTGGCGAACGAGCCACCTCTCCCGCTGGCGGGAGAGGTCGGCGCGCCCTGCGTGCCGGGTGAGGGCTGCGCGGTCCCTGCCGCGGCAGCCTGCTTCACGTCGGCCAGCGTCACCGTGCCGTCCGGGCCGGTGGCGCGGACCTGCGTCAGATCCACGCGCAGCTTGCGCGCGAGCGCGCGCACCACCGGCATGGCGCGGACGCCACCGACCGCGATGGCCTGTTCGCTTTGCACGGTGTTGGAGCTCTGCATCGCACCGACCACGGTGCCGGCGTCATCGCGCTCGCCTGCCGCATCGGAAGCTGCATTTGCGTCGGCATCGGCAATTTCGCCACCGTTGTCGGAGGCGACCACGCGGTCGGTGGGGCCCGCCGCGCTCTGTCCGGTGCTCGGCGTGGCCGCCTGCGCGCTGCCGCCGTGACCATGCCCGGTGTCCTGGCCATCGGCGCGTTGCGGCTGCGAGGCATCCAGTGCGAACTGCGCCAGCATGGAGCCGGTCACGATCACATCGCCGGCCGCGCCGGCCAGCTTGACCACGGTGCCGGAAAACGGCGACGGCACCTCGACCACCGCCTTGGCGGTTTCCATCGACACCAGCGGGTCGTCCAGGCGCACCGTGTCGCCCTCCTTGACGAACCACTCGACGATGGTGGCATCGGGCAGGCCTTCGCCCAGATCGGGCAGATGAAAATTCTTCGCTTCGCTCATGGCAGATTCTCTTGCACCGCAGGCAACTGCGGCGTGGTGTCGTCGAGGAGTTCCAGATCGGCTGCCGGCAGCCAGCCCTGCGCGCCATCGGCACGCTCGGACCACCACCAACCACCGTGTTCGTAGTGCAGCAACACGTCCTCGCCCTGGCGGGCATCGAGTTCGCGTGCGTCGTAATCGCGCAGGGCTTCGGCCCGGCCATCGCCCATCGGGCGCAGCCACGCCACCGGCGCCCAGCCGGCATGGCCTTCGCCAGTGTTGACCCAGGCAAACGCCGGCCATTCTTCATCGCGTACGCCGATACCGACCTGTTGGCCGGCACGGAAGCGGATCGGATTAACGACTCTGGCGCGGTGATCGCAGAGCAGACGGGCGCGCATGTCAGCCGGCAGCCACCGCACGGCGCGCTGCCGTGACGATGCGCTCCACGCTCGGCAGATACTTCATTTCCAGCCGGAACAGCGGGATATGTGTGTCGTAACCGGTGACGCGTTCGACCGGCGCGAGCAGGTCGTACATCGATTTTTCGGCGAGCTGTGCGGCGATTTCGGCACCGAAGCCGGCGGTGCGCGGGGCCTCCTGCACGATCACGCAGCGGCCGGTCTTGGCCACCGATTCGGCAATGGTGTCGAAATCCAGCGGGCGCAGCGTGGCCACGTCGATGACTTCGGCGCTGATGCCTTCGCCAGCGAGTTTGTCGGCCGCTTCCAGCGCTTCTTTGACCTGCGCGCCCCAGGTGACCAGGGTGACGTCGGTGCCGTCGCGCAGCACGAAGCACACATCCAGCGGCAAGGCCTCGCCATCGTTGGCGACCACTTCCTTGTACTGCCGATAGATGCGCTTGGGCTCCATGTAGATCACCGGATCCGGGTCGCGGATCGCGGCCAGCAACAGGCCGTAGGCGCGCTGCGGCGAGGACGGCAGCACCACGCGCAAGCCGGGCACGTTGGTGAAGATGGCTTCGTTGGCTTCGCTGTGATGTTCCGGCGCGCGGATGCCGCCGCCCCACGGCACGCGCAGCACCATCGGGCAATGCAGGCGGCCACGGGTGCGGTTGCGCAGGCGTGCGGCGTGGCAGATCAGGTGATCGACCATGGGATACACGAAGCCGTCGAACTGCGCTTCGGCTACCGGTTTCATGCCTTGTGCGGCCAGGCCGACGCTGAGGCCGGCGATGGTGGTTTCATCCAACGGGGTATCGAGCACGCGCTCGCTGCCGAAGCGCTGCTGCAGGCCGGCGGTGGCGCGAAACACGCCGCCGTTGACGCCGACGTCCTCGCCCAGCACCAGCACTGCGGGGTCGTGCTCCAACTCCCAGGCCAGCGCCTGGGTGATGGCTTCGATCAAGGTGATGGGCGAACTCATGGCACTGTCTCCGCGCGTGGCTGCGGCGTTGTAGGGGGCACTGGCGTGGTGCGAGGTTTCCGCATGCACCTGCTTGAGCTCATCCATGACGCGCCTCCAGGGCCATCACTTCGGCGCGCTGCGCCAGCAACTGCGCCGGCGGGTCGCCATAGAGGTAATCGAACATGGCCTCCACCGGCTGCACCGGGGTATTGAGATAGGCGTTGACCTCTTCGTCGATACGCGCGCCGCATTCGGTCTTCCACGCGTCTTCCTGCGCCTGGTCCCACAGACCTTGCGCGGTGAGATAGGTCCGCAGACGCAGCAGCGGTTCGCGCGTCCAGGCCTGTTTGACTTCGTCTTCGCCGCGATAGCGGCGCGCATCGTCGGCGGTGGTGTGGTCGGTGAGGCGATAGGTCATGAACTCGATCACCGTGCCGCCTTCGCCGGCCAGCGCACGCACGCGCGCCTGACGCATCGCTTCGAGCACCGCGATCAGATCGTTGCCATCCACCTGCAGGCAATGCAGGCCGCCGGCCAAGCCCTTTTGCGCCAGCGTCTGCGCACCGGTCTGCGCCGAACGCGGCACCGAGATCGCCCAGCCGTTGTTGATCACGCACAGGATCAGCGGCAGCTTGTAGGCGCCGGCCGAATTGAGCGCGGCATAGAAGTCGGTCTTGGAGCTGCCGCCATCGCCGCAGCAGGCCACGGCCACCTGCGGCTTGTTCTGCAGTTTGAACGACAGCGCCGAGCCGGCCGCATGCAGGCACTGGGTGGAAATCGGCACGCAGATCGGGAAGTCGATGGCCGCATCGGCATCGCGCGGATAATCGCTGCCGCGCTCGTCGCCGCCCCAGTACAGCAGCACATCGCGCGGGCGTACGCCGCGCTCGAACATGGTGCCGTACTCGCGGTAGCTGGGCGCAAATACGTCGCCGCTGCGCATCGAGGCACCGATGCCCACATGTGTGGCTTCGTGGCCCAGGCTGGCAGCGTAGGTGCCGAGCTTGCCGGTGCGCTGCAGGGCCACCGACTTGCTGTCGAAGGTGCGCACGAACAGCATGCGCTTGAACAGGGCGAGCAGGGTTTGCGGGTTGGCGGCGTCGGCCGGCAGGTCGTCGCGGACGAAGTTGCCGTCCGCGTCCATGTATTGCAGATAGTCGATCTGGAACTGCGCGGCTACGCTCATTGCGGCGACACCTTCATCAAGAAGTTTCAAATGATATGAGTTGCCATGTTAAGGACGGCGAAGCAAAACGCTGTCCTGCACCGCAACACATAATGATGCTGGCATGCACAAAAAAAAGGGCGCGGACCAGGCCGCGCCCTTTGTCGCAGTAAGAAACTGCGACGTGGTGCACTGCGATCAGCGGCGGCCGGCGCCTCCTCCGATCGGGGTGACGATCAGCGCCGAATCGTTGGCCGGGTTGGCATCCGGCGATGCCGATGTGGCACTTGCCTGCACGCGGATGGCACCGTCGGCCGGGATCGGCTTGGCCGCCACGGTCAGCTGGAAGGCCAGCTGCGCGCCCGGCAGCACCACTGCCGCACTGCTGCACACGAAGCGGGCACTGCGCAGCGATTGCACCTGCTTGTCGCAGCGCCAGCCCTGCGGCGGCACCAGCTGCGACAACGCAGACACCGTATTGCCTTCGATCACCAGGCCGGGACGTTGCGCCGGCGCGGCACCGACGTTGTCCAGCAGCACGCGATAGCTGGCGTTGAACGCGGTGGTCGGCAGACTGGCCGGGCCATCGAAGCGCACCGCCAGGTCGCTACGCGGCTGCGGCCGTGCCTGTACCACGACGGCCGCGGTGTCGGTGTTGTTGTCCGGCTGCGGGTCGGGCGATTGCGAGGCCACCGAGGCGGCCAGGGTGAGGGTGCGTCCGGCCAGTTGCGAGCTAGCTTCGACCTGCGCGGCGAAGCTTTGTGCGTTGCCGGATGCCAGCGAGGCGATGGTGCAGGTGACCACAGTCTGGGTGCCGGTTTCCGGCGGTAGGCAGCTCCAACCCGGTGCCGCAGTTAGCCGTGGGCTGACCGCTGCATCGAAGGCAAATGCCACTGCTGCAAACGCTGCACTGTCGGGTCCACGGTTTTCCACATCCACACGGAAGTCGATGCGCTCGCCTTCGGTGACCTGCGCCTGTGCGGCACTGACTGCCACGCCCAGGTCCGCGTTGACTTGCGGAGTCATGCGCAACAGCACCACGGTGGGATCGTGATCCGAAAGACGGGTGGGCGTGTTGGCATCGTTGCGCGCGGTGCCGGGGAAATCGGCATTGATGCGGGCATGGCCCACCGACAGCGAGGCGATGTTGGGTGCGCGCATCAGTGCCGCGTTGGCCAGGATGTGATCCAGCGACTGCACGTTGCCATCGAAGGCGTACGAGTAGCTCTGGTCGGGCGTGTTGAACCAGGTCAGATCGGTGTAGTCCGGGTCGACCAGATCCACGCCATCGCCGCCCACCACGGTCTGCACATCCGGCGCCGGTTTGCCGGTGACGGTGCCCATCGCATCCACATAGCCGTCGTTGAACTCGAAGGCGTTGAAGTCGCCCATCACCAGCACGTTTTCTGCCGGATTGAGTTGCTGACGCGTCTGCAGCAGGCGCGCCAGATAGTCGGCCTGGGCCTGGCGCTTGGCGCGGATGCGGGTGCCGGCTGCGTCGTCGGTCTCGGCGCCGTTGAGCGAGCGCTGATGCACCACGATGGCGGTCAGCGGCAGCACGCGGCCGTCGACCTGACGCACGTTGGCCGTGAGCACCAGCGGCGGGCGGTCGTTGAGCAGGCTGACAGCGCCCGCCGGCTCCGTCCAGGTGGTGGTCTTGCCTTCCTGCGCGATGGAAAGCACTTCCACGCGTGGCACGCCGGCGGCAACGTCGGCGGTCTTGACCAGGAAGCCGACGTCGATACCGCCCACGTCGTTGCCTTCCTGCAGGTAGGCCACGTATTGCGGATTCGGTTGGCCGGAGCCTGCCGTATCGGCATTGATGCGTGCCGCCAATGCCTGCAACACGCTGAGGTTTTCCACTTCCACCGTACCCAGGATGTCGGGCAGATGCAGATAACGGCGGATCGCCAGCGAAGCCTTGTTGAGGCGCGCCTGGAACGCGGCCGGGGTGAGCACCGGTTCGCCGATGGCCGGGTCGTTCTGGTCGTCGAAGAAACGTTCCATGTTGTAGGTGGCCACGGACACATCGTCGGCCTGCGGCATCGGTGCCGGACGCGGTTTATCCGCATCGTTGCAACTCACCTGCGGGGTGCGCTCGGGGTACAGCGTGTAGCGGCGGAAGCTGTAATCCAGAGGGCCGACCACATTGAGCACCTGGCAGCCAGCGGCCAGATCCAGCCGCTCGGCGCCGACGCCGGCACTGCCGACGGCGATCACTTCCGGATTGGTGTTCCAGCGCGGCACGCCGACAGGCGCGGCGGCCGGCAGCGGGTCGGGCATTTGCACGCCGGGTTCGCGGAAGGCGCGCGGCACGCCGGTGACCACCGCATGGAACACGCCATTGCTGGTGGCCGTGGCGTTGGTCTCGTTGACGCTGCCGCCGGTGGGCGCATTGACGGTGAGGCTGGGCGCGGCGACGCGCATGCCTTCCAGCGCTTCGAGCTGATCGAAGGCGCCGTTGGGGTTGGGGAAGTCCGGGCGCAACAGCACCGGCGACGGCAGCGGGTTGCCGGTGGAATCGGCCAGCACGGTGACGCTGCCGCCGATTTCGGTCAGTGGCGGCTGGGTCGGGTCGGCGGTGGGCACGTATTCGATCACCGTGCCCTGTACGCGCACCCGGTTGCCGATGACGGCCGCTTCCGGCGGGGCGCTGCCGGTATAGACGTAGACGCCTTCGGAGGTGGCGGGGTCGGCGTCGGCCTCGGTATCCGGGGCCTGCAGGAAGAAACCGGCGCTGCGGCGTGCGGTCACGATGCCGGAGGTGGCCACCACCTGGCCGTCCAGCGGCGAGCGTGCGCCTTTGCCCTGGATACTGTGGATCGGCAACAGATTGAAGTCGTCGTTGACGATGGTGCCAGTGGCACTGAGCGTGGCCGGCAACGCGCCGGTGAGGCCGCTGATCTGCAGGCTGAAGCGCTCGTCCGGCTCGGAGAGGGTGTCGCCGAGCACATCCACCGAAATGGTGGCCGTGCGGTCGCCTGCGGCAATGCGCACAGTGGTCGCGGGCAGGGCGATGTAGTCGCTGCCGGCGGTGGCCGTGCCATCGCGCGTGGCGGCGGTGAAGCTCACCCCGCCCACACCGGCCGGCTGGCTCAGGCTCAGCGTGAATACGACGCTGCGGCTGCCGCTATTGCCTTCGGCCTGGCTGACATCGGCCAGCGTGGCGATCGGCTGGCCGCCGCCGCTGCACAGGCGCGCAGCGCTGGCGCTATTGCGCGGCGTGGGGGCGCCGGTGGCGAAATCGGCCGCGTTGTTGTCGGTATCGGTGCAGCCATCGCCACCGCGCAGCACCGCCAGCGTGTTGCTGGGGGCCGGCGTGGGCGCATTGCCTTCGGCGCAGCTGGCATTGCTGCCATAGCCGACCAGATCGGCGTTGCCGGTGGGGCAGGTGCCGCTCAGTGCGGACGCGGTGGTGCTCAGCGCTACCTTGCCGGCGGTACCGCTCAGGGCCAGGGTGCCGGTGGCATCGGGCGTGGGCAGTGCAACGCTGCCGCCGCTGCCATCGGCCTGTTTGACCAGGTAATACCCGCCGGCCGGCACGCTGCCTGCCAACGGGGTGGCCTGCCAGCTGCTGCCGGCGGCCGAGGCGTACTGCACCGACCAGCCGTCGAGGCTGACCGTGGTACTGCCGATGTTGTGCAGCTCGATGAAATCGCTGCGGAGGGTGGCGCCGCTATTGCCGCCACCGCCATAGACCTGGCTGATGACGACCTGGGCATTGGCGTGGCCGGCAACTGCCAGCGCACAGAGAAATACGGCTGCACGACGCTGCAACACATGCATGAGATGAGAGTCCCCTGATCCTTGAGACGTGAAACGCTCCCCTGGTCCGGCCACGTCCCTGGCCGGCAGCGCCGTTCGATTCTGCATGAATTTGCAGACCTTGGTTGACGATACTGTGACAGCGGTGCACTGGCTGAGACTGCACTGGCGGCTGGCCGGGTGGTTCAGAAGCGAAATAAGTGCCGGCGTCGAACACGCCTGGACGTGTGGCGTTTGATGTGTCGCCGGGTCGCGCGGCATCCGGTGCAGGCACCGGCTGGCCCTTGCATGGTTCTCCAGCGCTGCAAGCAGCCTGGTAACCAAGCAACCAAGCAACCAAGCAACCAGGCAACCAGGCAACCAGGCAACCAGGCAACCAGGCAACTCGGAATGTGCCCGCCCATCCCCGAACCGGGCGCAACAAAAGGCCGCAGCCATCTGCGCCGAGTCGCACCGAGATGCTTGCAAGCAACGGACGCCCGTTTCATCTACCCCGGTCGCCAGGGACGCGGCCTCACTGGCCCGACGCCTCGAATCGCCTTCGACCTCGACTGCACGCGCGGCTTTTCGGTTCCACCTCGGCGGCCACGTGCATTCCACGATCAACTTTCATCCATCCCTGTCGCCAGGGACGCGGCCTCACTGGCCCGACGCCTCGAATCGCCGTCGACCTCGACTGCCTGCGCGGCTTTCCGGTTCCACCTCGGCGACGACGTGCATTCCACTATCAACTTTCATCCATCCCGGTCGCCAGGGACGCGGCCTCACTGGCCCGACACCTCGAATCGCCTTCGACCTCGACAGCACGCGCGGATTTTCAGTTCCACCTCAGCGACGACTCGCATTCCATTCTGAACTCGCAACAGCAAAGCCAACCGCTGACCCTGACCCTGACCCGATTCCCGATTCCCGATTCCCGATTCCCTACTCCCTACTCCCTACCGCTGAGCTACCCTGACCGGCCCGATCCATCTGCACTGCCATGCCCGTCGACAAGAACCTGCGTGACCTGGAACCCGGCATCCACACCGATCTGGAGGGGCGGCTGACCTACGGCGGCTATCTGCGGCTGGATCAGCTGTTGTCCGCGCAGCAGCCGCTGTCCGAGCCGGCGCACCACGACGAGATGCTGTTCATCATCCAGCACCAGACCTCCGAGCTCTGGTTGAAGCTGTTGGCGCACGAGTTGCGCGCGGCCATCGTGCATCTGCAGCGCGACGAGGTCTGGCAGTGCCGCAAGGTGCTGGCGCGCAGCAAGCAGGTGCTGCGCCAGCTCACCGAGCAATGGTCGGTGCTGGAGACGCTGACGCCCAGCGAATACATGGGATTTCGCGATGTGCTCGGCCCCTCGTCAGGGTTCCAGTCGCTGCAATACCGCTATATCGAGTTTCTGCTGGGCAACAAAAACCCGCAGATGCTGCAGGTGTTCGCCTATGACCGGCAGGGCCAGGAGCGCCTGCGCGAAGTGCTCGAAGCGCCCAGTCTGTACGAAGAATTCCTGCGTTATCTGGCCCGCTTCGGCCATGCGATTCCGCAGCAGTACCAAACCCGCGACTGGACCGCCGCGCATGTGGCAGACGACGCCTTGCGCCCGGTGTTCGAGCGCATCTACGAAAACACCGACCGCTACTGGCGCGAATATGCGCTGTGCGAGGACCTGGTGGATGTGGAAACCCAGTTCCAGCTCTGGCGCTTCCGCCACATGCGCACGGTGATGCGGGTGATCGGCTTCAAGCGCGGCACCGGCGGCTCCAGCGGCGTGGGATTTTTGCAGCAGGCGCTGGCGCTGACGTTCTTCCCGGAACTGTTCGACGTCCGCACCTCGGTGGGTGTGGAAAGCCGGGCGCCGGGGGGGAGTGCGGACGCGGGGAAGCGCTGAGCGAGGCAAAAAGCTTAGCAACGCAGGGGCGCGCGCGCTGAAACTCGGGAGAGCACTTACTCGGGAAAGCAGTCGCTTGAAGCCCCTCTCCCGTCGGGAGAGGGGTTGGGGTGAGGGTACGGGCCTCATCCCCGGGATCAGCCGCTTGCTGATGCTCTTATTTCGGCGATCGGCACCACCCAGCGACATCGCACCCTCATCCGCCCTACGGGCAGCTTCTCCCGGCCGGAGAAGCGGAAGCGGGCATGCGGCGGTGGGAGATGCGGGTTGGTTACCGCTGACCGGCAGCGCCTTGGTCGCCTTACCGACCAACCCACTGATCACCCAAAGGGCCGCCAAAAGAACATCACAGATGTGGAAATGGTGTCGCGCACGCTGGTGGAGGATACGCAGCAAACCCAACAACACCCGGCCACTCCACCCATCCCCATCACGCCGCCGACTCCGGCGAATTTGACGCGTACATGACGTCTAAGTGATCCTCGCGCGTCGCCCAGGGTTCCGCCCTGGGGCACCCAGCCATTACTGAATACGCAAGGGACACCACATGAGCGTTGACGCAACTGCGCCGACATCCGCTTCCACCCCGCCGCAGCCGCCTGCGCCTCCCGAGTTCCCCACGCTGCTTGGTCACCCCCGGCCGCTGTGGATGCTGTTCATGACCGAGTTCTGGGAACGCTTTGCGTTCTACGGCATTCGCTGGGCGCTGGTGCTGTACATCGTGGCGCAGTTCTTTGGCGGTGATGCCACCGGCCAGGCGCCGGCGGGGCGTACCTACGGCGCGTATCTGGCGCTGGTGTATGCAGCGGCGATCTTCGGCGGTTATGTGGCCGACCGTGTGCTCGGTTACCAGCGCTCGATCCTGGTCGGCGCTGCGGTGATGGCGACCGGCCTGTTCCTGATCGCCATCCCCGACCACACCATGTTCGAGATCGGCCTGGCGACCGTGGTGGTCGGCAACGGGCTGTTCAAGCCGAATATCTCCACCATGGTCGGCAAGCTGTATTCGGTGGCCGATCCGCGCCGCGACAGCGGCTTCACCATTTTTTACATGGGCATCAACCTGGGCGCGATGATCTCGCCGGTGTTGACCCAGCTGCTGGCCGAAAAGGTCTTCGGCACCGAGGCCATGCCGGCTTACAAGATGGTGTTCATGGCATCCGGCGTGGGCATGTTGATCAGCCTGGTGTGGTTCTGGATCGGCCGCGCGCAGCTCAAGGGCATTGGTGCACCCGCACCGGACGCGCAGGGCATCGGCCGTGTGCTGATGGTGCTGGCCGGCTGCGTGCTGGCGATTCCGGTGGTGTACTTCTTGCTGGCTGTCGGCGCCGATGTGCTGCAGATCGTGCTGACGGTGCTGTTTATCGGCCTGTCGGTGATGCTGCTGGTCGAAGGTATCCGCGAGGGCAAGGTGCAGCGCGACAAGGTGATCGCGATGCTGATCGTCTTCGCCTTCAACGTGCTGTTCTGGATGTTCTTCGAACAGGCTGGCAGCTCGTTCACCTTCCTGGCCGACAACATCGTCAACCGCAACTTCGGCGCGTGGACCTTCCCGACGGCGTGGTTCCAGTCGGTCAACTCGATCGCCATCATTGCGCTGGCGCCGGTCATCGCGTGGATCTGGGTCAAGTCCGGCCGCTTCAATCCGTCGATTCCGCGCAAGTTCGGCCTGGGTCTGCTGTTCAACGGCCTGGCCTTCCTGCTGCTGATGTTTGCGTTGTCCAGCCTGGTCAACGATGCCGGCAAGATCCCGTTCTGGACCTTGTTCATGGTCTACGTCATCCAGTCGGTGGGCGAGCTGTGCCTGTCGCCGATCGGCTTGTCGATGGTGACCAAGCTGGCACCAGTGCGCCTGGTCGGTTTCGGCATGGGTGGCTGGTTTTTGTCCACCGGCATCGGTAACAACCTCTCGGGTATCTTTGCCGGCCATGTCAGCGGAAGCGAAGGCATGAGCGTGTCGTCGGCGCTGGGCGGGTATACCTTCGGGTTCTGGGCGCTGGTGGGCGCCGGCGCGCTGCTGTTCCTGATCGCGCCGCTGATCAACAAACTGATGCATGGTGTGAAGTGAGGAGAAAAGCGATGCCGATCAAACCCATTGTCTGTGGCCTGCTGCTGGCCGGTCTGTTGAGTGCCTGCGGGCAGCATGCCGAGCAACAGGAAGCGCCACGGCCGCTGGATACGTCGATGCAGAAGCCACCCAGTGCCGACCCCAGCCAGCCGGTGTCCTCGGGCAACACGCCCACCGCGGCCGATATTGCGGCCGCGGCCGCGCTCAATGCGCAGTACGACCCATCGCGCGATCCGGCCGCCGATCTGGAAACGGCCAAGGTCGAGGCCAAGCGCGGCGGCAAGCGCATCGTGCTCAACGTGGGCAACGCCGCCTGCGAGCCGTGCAAGACGCTGGACGAGCTGATGGGCGGCGATGCCGAACTGCGCAGCTTCCGCGACGCGCACTTTGTGGTGGTCAAGGTCAATCGCGATGCGGCCAACGAAAACGCTGCGTTCCTGTCGCAGTTCGCCCAACTCAACGACTATCCGTCGCTGCTGGTGCTGGACAACGACGGCAAGCTATTGACCACCCAGACCAGCCCGGAGCTGCGCAAGGGCGAGGGCTTCGATCGCAAGAAGCTGTTCGATTTCCTCAAGCAGTGGGCACCGCCGGAAGCCTGATTCCCTGCGAATGCGTCACACAAAAAACCCCGCACTGCTGCGGGGTTTTTTGTGGGTACCTGTCGAGCGCAATGTCCGAAGACCACGCAGATGTGTGCCTGGACCGTTGCATGCGATGCCCGATGACGCGAGCGGGCTGGGCATCGCTGCCTGCAATAACGCAGTGCCCGCAGCGATCGCGCAACACACTCGGCGACGTCGACATCAGCCGCGTGCCTGGCAGCGCGGCAAACCCGCGTCTAACCCGATCATCGCAGCGCTGCACGAACGCCAGCTGCCGTCCTGCAAAGCGAAGCTCAGTCCTTGCCCGCCATGCGCGGTAGCCCATCCTTGGCCAGCCGGTCGATCAGGCGTTCCAGCAACTGCTGTTCTTCGTCGCTGAACACCGACATCAGCCGTTGTTCCATTTCGTTGACCAGCGGTGCGACGGTTTCGTACACCTGGCGTCCGGCCGGCGACAGTGCCAGCATCGAGCGGCGGCGGTCGTCGCCGTGGGTCTCGCGGCGGATGAAGCCCCGTTCCAGCAGCCGCGCCACCGCGCGACTCACGGCAACCTTGTCCATCGCGGTGCGGTCGGAGACCTCGCTGGCCGACGAGCCCGGATACAGCGCCAGGATGGTGATCACCCGCCACTCGGGGATGGCCATGCCGTAGCGGTTGCCGTAGACCTTGGCGATGTTGGCGCTGATGCGGTTGGACAGCACGCTGAGGCGATACGGCAGGAACTGCTCAAGGTTGAGCAGCACGGGATGTTGCGGCGGGTTGGAGGTGTCGTGATCGCTCATGTTGCACTGTGTCTTGATTTTGGTTTCATTTGCAACTACAAACGAGGGGTGGCCTGCGCATTCTCGCGGGTCTTCTGCCACCCCGCATAGCCCTGCGGGCCGCCTAGCGTGGAGAAACGACGATGAGCGCACAACCGAACACCACTGTAGCCCGCCCCGATCCAGGGATGCAGGTCACCACCTTCGACAATCCGATGGGAATCGACGGGTTCGAATTCGTCGAATTCGCCGCACCGGCCGGCCAGGCCGCGCAACTGCATGACTATTTTCGCAAGATGGGCTTCAGTGCGGTGCTGCGGCACCGCAGTCGCGCCATTACCGTCTATCGCCAGGGCGGGGTCAATTTCCTGCTCAACGAAGACCCCGATTCGTTTGCCGCCGATTTTGCGGCCGCGCATGGCCCCTGCGCCTGCGGCTTCGCCATCCGCTTCCGCACCCCGGCCGATACCGTGCTGCAGACGGTGCTGGGCAACGGCGGCGAAGCGGTGCAGAACAAGCCGGAGACGCGCGCGGTGCCGGCACCGGTGGTCAAGGGGATCGGCGATTGCATGCTGTATCTGGTGGACCGCTATGGCGATACCGGCAGCATCTACGACGCCGACTACGAGCCGATCGAAGGCGCCGACCAACACCCGGTCGGCTTCGGCCTGACCTTCATCGACCACCTCACCCACAACCTGTATTTCGGCAACATGCAGCGTTGGTCGGATTACTACGAACGCTTGTTCAACTTCCGCGAGATTCGCTACTTCGACATCAAGGGCGCCAAGACCGGCCTGGTGTCCAAGGCGATGACCGCACCCGATGGCATCGTGCGCATCCCGCTCAACGAATCGTCCGACCCCAAGAGCCAGATAAACGAGTATCTGGACGCTTATCAGGGCGAAGGCATCCAGCACATCGCCTGCTTCACCGACGACATCTACGCCAGCGTGGAAAAGATGCACGAGGCCGGCGTGAGTTTTCTGGATACGCCCGACACCTATTTCGACGTGGTGGACCTGCGCATCCCCGATCACGGCGAAGACGTCGCGCGCCTACGCCGCAACAAGATCCTGATCGATGCGGACGTGGACACCAAGCAGCGCAAGTTGCTGCAGATCTTCACCACCAACAGCATCGGCCCGATCTTCTTCGAGATCATCCAGCGCAAGGGCAATGAAGGCTTCGGCGAAGGCAATTTTCAGGCGCTGTTCGAGAGCATCGAGCGCGACCAGATCAAGCGCGGGGTGCTTTGAGGGCAGGGATGGGTGATTCGCCGTTCGGGATTTGTGGTTGGTGCCATTAGCTGCGTCGGCGCGAGTTTGGAGTGGTGCAGATTGTTGCGGTGTCGCGCCTGTCTGCCCGTCACGTCGGATGTGGTTCCGGTACGGATGAGACGACGCGTTAGGCAAGTGGCAGCAATCCAGTACGCCCAGGCAAGGTGTTTTTCTGACAACACAGGGCAACGAAGACGCACGTGATTAAAGCCCCTCTCCCTGCAGGAGAGGGGGTGGGGTGAGGGTACGGTGGAGCGATGAAAATCAAACTGCCACTACCCACTGTCACACGCACCCATGCGCGCGCATTACGCAAAGAGTTGACGTACGCAGAACGTGAGCTTTGGCGCTGTCTGCGCAGCAATCAGCTGCAAGGCCTCAAGTTCAGACGTCAGCATCCACTTCCGCCGTACATCGCAGATTTTTGCTGCGTCGAAGTCAGGTTGATTGTTGAGTTGGATGGATCGCAGCACCAGGCATTCAGCGATCAGGCAAGGACGCGGTGGTTGCAGTCCAAGGGATGGACAGTGCTGCGCTTCTGGAACAACGATGTGTTGCTTTCGCTGGATGCGGTGGTGGAGGCGATCTGTCATGCCATTGCGCCGCCGTACCCTCACCCCAACCCCTCTCCCGATGGGAGAGGGGCTTGATTCACCCCAAGCCCAGCCTTCTGCGGTCGAGGAGGAGGGTCAACATCCGGACGCGCCACCATGCACAACCAGCAGCATTACATGACCGGCTTCGGCAACGAGTTCGCAACGGAGGCGGTGCCGGGCGGCCTGCCGGTCGGGCAGAACTCGCCGCAGCGCGTGGCGCACGGGCTGTATGCCGAGCAGTTGTCGGGCACCGCGTTCACCGCACCGCGTGGCGAGAACCGGCGCTCTTGGCTGTACCGCATTCGCCCGGCGGCCGTGCATGGCAGCTTCTCCTTGATCGAGCAGTCGCAGCTCCACAACGCGTTCGGCAGCGGGCCGGTGCCGCCGGATCAACTGCGCTGGAGTTCGTTGCCGCTGCCGACCGCGCCGACCGATTTCATCGATGGGCTCTACACCATGGCCGGCAATGGCGGCCCCGAGGCGATGACCGGGGTTGCCGTGCATCTGTATGCGGCCAACGCTTCCATGCACGATCGCTTTTTCTATGACGCCGATGGCGAGTTGTTGCTGGTGCCGCAGCTGGGCCGGCTGCGGGTGCACACCGAGCTTGGCGTGCTGGAACTGGAGCCGCAGCAGATCGGCGTGATCCCGCGCGGCGTGCGCTTCCGTGTCGAGCTGCGCGACGACACCGCGCGGGGCTATGTCTGCGAAAACTTCGGTGGCTTGTTGCGCCTGCCCGACCTGGGCCCGATCGGCAGCAATGGCCTGGCCAACCCGCGCGACTTCGAGACCCCGCACGCCGCCTTCGAGCAGCGCGAAGGCGCATTCGAACTGGTCGCTAAATTCCAGGGCCATCTGTGGCGTGCGGACATCGGCCATTCGCCGCTGGACGTGGTGGCCTGGCACGGCAATTACGCGCCGTATCGCTACGATCTGCGCCGCTTCAACGCTATCGGCTCGATCAGTTTCGATCACCCCGATCCCAGTATCTTCACCGTGCTGACCTCGCCCAGCGACACGCACGGCACGGCCAACATGGATTTTGCAATCTTCCCGCCGCGCTGGCTGGTGGCGCAGCACACCTTCCGCCCACCGTGGTTCCACCGCAATGTGGCCAGCGAGTTCATGGGATTGGTGCATGGCGTCTACGACGCCAAGGCCGAAGGCTTCGCGCCGGGCGGTGCGTCGCTGCACAACTGCATGAGCGGGCACGGCCCGGATGCGGCAACCTTCGACAAGGCCTCGCAGGCGGATCTATCGCGTCCGGACGTTATCGCCGAGACCATGGCTTTTATGTTCGAAACCCGTGCGGTATTGCGCCCCACCCAGCAGGCGCTACAGGCCACCCATCGACAAGGCGACTACCAGCAATGCTGGTCCGGCTTGCGTGCAGGGTTCAAGGCGCCGACGTCTGGCCCGGCAGACTAAGCGCAGCTAACAAAATGACTGTGCTCACCAACAGGAGGGCGCGGTCGGTGCTCGGTGCGGCATGGACCACGCGTGTACTCCGGTTCTGAGTGCGCCTTCCACACAGGCCCGACGACTGCACGCTAAGTCTCCATAGCCGCTCTAAGCGTGCCGATCAAACCGGTTTGCGCCGCCGGCAATGGCGTGCAATCGGGGCCAACGTTTCCAACGCGGACACTGCCGGCCGTCGTGTCACCGGCATCCATGGCACGCCCATGTGCATTCAGCGCAACGCAGGTGCTGGCGTGCTCTTCGCCATTGGCTTCGCGTCGCTGCTGCGACGGACTGCGACAACAGCAGGCAGCGTCGGTCTCGGCGATCGCCAGGAAATGACCGAGCGCTTTTAGTTCATCGCCCACATCCGCGTGCTGCGCTCCAGAATCGAATCCGCGTGCCGGCCGGCATTACGCGGCCTGCAACGCATCCGGCAGTAGCTCTTCGATCCGGGTGCGCACGCGCTGCGTATACGAGGCGGACGTGAACTGCGGAAGCTCACGCAACGCCGTATTGATGGCGATGCCGATCTCCTCTTCCGCGCGTGCGGCCTGCAACTGCCGGTGCAACACCACCGCCACCGGGTTGCGCTGCAACTGCAGGATGTCGAGCAGATACAGGCGCGCGTTGGTGGCAGCGCGACGGCGCAGGCGTTGCAGGTCTTCCTCGGTGGGCGCAGTAACTGGCGGCGCCTGGACCGCCGCAGGCACCGCGGCAATCGGCATCACCGCAACCATCGGAGCGGTCGAGCGCGATGCACTGGCTGGCGCATCTTCAGCGCCGGTCAGATACCCCATCGCGCACAGTGTCTGCACCAACGCGGCTCCGTTATCTCCCAGCAACAGCGCCAGTGTCGCCAGGTCGCGCTGCCCATCGGCCAGGATCAGCGCACGGCGCTGCAGTAACGTCAGTGGGCTGCGGTGCGATTGCAGTGCCGTCAGGGCGAGTTCGGTCTTGCGTGGGGTCATGGCGGCAGTCCTGCGAAGCCGACAGCGTGACCGCTGCCAATGAAGCGCCGATGACATCACCGCGACGGCAGGTTGCCGTGCCCTGCACATCGCCGCGATGCCGGCTGTGTAGGCTGGGCCAACGCATAACGGAGCGCATCGATGACACGCAGACTGCTTGGTTGGATAGGTATGGTGCTGATGGTGGCTGGCTGTCATCGCGGCGACGATGCGCCGGCTGCGCAAGCGCCGGCCGATACCGCGCATGCAGCGGTCGCGTCTGCCAACGATCAGCCCGCAGACGCGATGCCGCCGGCAACCGCTCCGCCCGGCACGTTTCCGCCGCATCTGCGCCAGGAACCCACCACGCTTGCGCGGCTGGATGGCTATGGCGACCTGCGGTTAGGCATGGACGCTGCGCAGGCGCGCGCGGCCTGGGGTGGCGAATTGCGCGGCGATGCCGCCAGCGATGGCGGGTGTTACTTGCTGCGCCCGCAGTGGGCCGATGACGCGCGTCGATTCGGTTTCATGTTCGAAGGCGATCACCTGGTGCGTTACCAGACCAACGAGCCGAAGGAGATCGCGCCCGGCGGCGGCAAGGTCGGCATGACGGTGGCGCAGCTGCGCGCGCTGTATCCCGATGGCTTGGACGCACAGCCGCACAAATACCTGCCCGGTGCGCAGACGCTGCGCCATGCCGATGCCGCGACGCAGTCTGCGCTGGTCTTCGAGACCGATGCCGGTGGCACGGTCAGCAGCTGGTGGGTAGGGCAGGCACCGCAAGTCGATTATGTGGAAGGCTGCGGCTGAGCTCCGCGTCACGTCGCATGTCGGTGTGGGCCTTTCGCCGCATACGCGTACGCAGCAGCGCACGGTGGATGGATCACGCTGGCGCTGCCGGCGTCAGCGTCGCTGCAGCGATACGGCGAACGGATCAGCCGTGCTTTGCTGGCTCAGCCGCCGCCGGGCGTGGCGGATGCACGATGCAACGGGCAGTGGTCGAGGTCTACCGGAGTGCTAGCAACACAGACGTCGGCGTACGGCTTTCTGCAATTCGCACAGATGCCGCATCGCGACCCCTGAAGTCACGTGGCATCCATCGCGCCCGCAGCAGCGTCACTGTGGCAATGCGCGGCGCGTAACCAAGCCACGTCGCGCACCCGCGTTACCGGCCCCGCGCGAGATCAGCGCTCCGACGCTGGCCGCTCATGTTGCTTGGCGGTCTCTGCGTTCTCGCCGACGTCGCCTTCGGTGGCCGGCGTTGGCAGGCCTTCTTTTTCCATCTCGCCGTGATTGGGTACTTCCGGACGGTCTTCCATCATCAACGACAACGCGGCCTTGGCCATCATGTGCGCGCTGATCGGCGCGGTAATGAACAAAAACACGGTGATCAGCAGCTCGCGCGGTTGCGGGTCCACGCCCAGGAACAGGTGATAGCCCACTGAGCCCAGCAGCACGCAGCCCACGCCCAGTGTGCTGGCCTTGGTCGGCGCATGCAGCCGCTTGAAGAAGTCCGACAGTTTGACCAGCCCGAATGCGCCGATCAGGATGAAGAAGGTGCCGACCAGCAACAGCGCGCTCAGCAGATACTCGGTGAGTGCGATCATTCGACGATATCCCGGCGCAGCACGTATTTGCTCAGCACCACGGTGCTGCCGAAGCCCAGCATCGCAATCACCAGTGCGGCCTCGAAATAGATTGGCGAATCCAGATACATGCCCAGCAGCATCAGTTCGGCGATGGCCGTGATGGACAGCGTGTCCAGCGCCAGGATGCGGTCGGGCACCGTCGGCCCACGTAGCAGCCGCCATAGCGCCATCAGGATGGCCAGGCCCACCGTGTGCATGCAGATGACGATGGTCGATTCGATGAACATGTGACCGGTCATGGAAAGATCTCCATCAGAGGCTTTTCGTAGCGGGTCTTGATCTCGGCGATCAACGCGTCCGGGTCGTCCAGATGCAGCACGTGCACCAGCAGATATTTGCGGTCGTCCGACAACGCCGCCGACACCGTGCCCGGCGTGAGCGTGATCATGCTGGTCAGCGCGGCAATGCCATGGATATTGGCGATATCCAGCGGCACCCAGATAAACCCGGGATGGATGCGCGATTCCGGCCCGAGCACCTGGATGGCCACCTTGATGTTGGAACGCACGATGTCGGCGGCCACTACCAGCAACATGCGCGGTACCGAGCGCAACGAGCCGATGCGGGCGAATTCGCGGTCCAGCCTTGCGGCGAAGATCGGCACCACCACGCCCAGCAGCGCGCCCAGCACCCACTGCTGCGGCCCGAAGCTGTCGCTGAGCAACAGCCAGAACACGAAGACCGTCACGCTCAATGGCGCCGATGGAAAGACGCGGTGTCGCCACGAGACGCGCGCGTTCATGGCTGCCTCCGTTGCGGCGTGGTGGCGCGTACCTGATCCACATAGGCGCCGGGGTCGTGCAGCTGCGCGGCGGCGGCATCTGTGTAGCGCATCAGCGGCGCGGCACCGACCGTCATCGCCACCAGCCCGGTCAGCAGCAAGACCGTGGCGGCGGTCTCCACCGGCCGCATGCGGCCGCGGCGCTGCGGTTGCAGCGCGGGCGTGTCTTCCACTGCCTCCGGCACGCGCCAGAACAGCCGCACGCCAGCCCGGGTCAAACCGATCACCACCAGCAGGCTGCTGCCGAGAATCGCGCCCCAGACCGGCCCGACCAGGCCTTCGGGCACATGCTGCAACAAGGCGGCCTTGGCGAGAAATCCGGACAACGGCGGCAGGCCGGCCACCGCAATCGCGGCGATCAGGAACATCGTGCCGGGAATCGCCCGCCCCGGCAGCGGCGCCACCACTTCCTTGCGGTCGCTGGCAGTGCCGCGGCGGCGCCGGATCAGGTCCGACACCATGAACAAGGCCGCGGCCACAAAGCTGCTGTGCGGCAGGTAATACAGACCCGCGCCCAGTGCGCCCGCATCGTCGAGCGAGAAGGCGATGAACAAGGTCGCTGCCGAAAACACCACCAGATACGACACCATCACCCGCAGTCGCGATGCGGCCATGACCCCGAAGGCGGCCATCAGCAGCGTGGCAATGCCCAGCCACAGCAGCGCATGCCGGCCAAAGCCATGCAGCGCGCCGGCCCCGGCGCCGAACCACAGCGACGACACGCGCAGCGTTGCGTAGAGCCCGACCTTGGTCATGATTGCGAACAGCGCGGCTACCGCGGCCGGCGCGCGCGAGTAGGTTTCCGGCAGCCACAGGTACAGCGGCAACAAGGCGGCCTTGCTGCAGAACACCAGCAGCAACAATCCCAATGCGGCCTTGGCCAGTGGCACATCCTGCGCCGGCAGGTCGGCAATGCGCTGCGACAGTTCGGCCATGTTGAGCGTGCCGAACACGCCAAACACCAAGCCCAGCGCAATCAGAAACAGCGTCGACGCACACACGTTGAACACCACGTAATGCAAGCCGACGCGCATCTGCAGGCCGCGCCCGCCACTGAGCAACAGCCCATAGGACGCGATCAGCATCACTTCGAAGAACACGAACAGATTGAAGATGTCGCCGGTCAGAAACGCGCCGTTCAAGCCCATCAGCTGGAACTGGAACAAGGCATGGAAGTGCGGCGCGCGCCGGTCCCAGCCGGCGCAGGCATGCAGCAGGCACGCCGAGGCCAGGATCAAGGTGGTCAACAGCATCCAGGCAGACAGCCGGTCGCCCATCAGCACGATGCCGAGCCGCGCCGGCCAGTCGCCGAGCAGATAGACCAGCACACCGCCATCGGCGGCACGTGCAAACAACGCGATCACCGCAGCCGCCAGCAACGCCATGCTCACCCATGCCACGCTGCGCTGCACCCGCGGCCCATAGCGGCGGTGCTCGACGAACAGCGATGCGGATGCACCCAGCATCGGAATCAGGATCGGCAGGATCAGCAGATGATTCATCGCCGCGCCTGCCGCGTGTCCATGCCGGTGGCGGCATCTTCATGCGCATCCACATGGTCGCTGCCGTTGTCGCTGCGGCTACGGATCGCCAGCACCAGGCTCACGGCCGTCATCGCAAACGCGATCACGATCGCGGTCAGCACCAACGCTTGCGGCAACGGGTCGGTGTAGTGCTGCAGGTCCACCGGCACGCCGTCGCGCAAGACCGGCGGCTGGCCGCTGCGCAGCCGCCCACCGGCGAAGATCAGCAGATTGGTCGCATACGACAGGAAGGTCATCCCCAGGATCACATCGAAGCTGCGCGCGCGCAGCAGCAGATAGATCGCCAATGCGGTGAGGACGCCAATCGCGCTTGCCATTGCCAATTCCATCAATGCTGCTCCGCGGTGCGTGTCGAACGTTGGGTGGGGTCGATCTCGCCGCGCTGCGAACTGCGCGTACGCGACGGTTTGATAGTGCCCATCATCGACAGCATCAACATCGCCGCACCGAACACCACCAGATACACACCGATATCGAAGCCCAGCGCGCTGGCAAGTTCCAGCTCGCCCAACAGCGGCAAGGGGATGTTGACGTGCCCGCTGCTCAAGAACGGCAAGCCGAAGAGCAGCGACCCGGCACCGCTGAGCAATGCGCACAACAAGCCCATGCCGATCAGCCGGATGTAGTCGAAGCCGAAGCGCGACTCCACCGATGCGGCGCCCTGGATCACGTACTGCATCAGCAACGGCACCGCCAGCACCAACCCGGCGATAAAGCCGCCGCCGGGTGCGTTGTGACCGCGCAGGAACAGAAACAGCGACACCGTCAAGGTCAGCGGGAACATGATCTGCGCCAGATCCGCCGGCACCGGCAAGCGGATCGCCGGCCCCGGCATGTTGCGTTCCGGTGCCATGCGCGAGCGTCGCAGCAGCGCATGCACCACCAACCCGGCAATCGCGAACACGGTGATCTCACCAAAGGTGTCGAAACCGCGGAAATCCACCAGGATCACGTTGACCACGTTGCGGCCATACGCCTCGGGCAGTGCGCGTTGCAGCAGTTCGCCGGCAACGGTGTGGCTGGATTGCGTCATCAAGGTGTACGACAACGCGGCCAGACCGGCGCCGCCCACGATCGCGATGCAGACATCGCGGATCTTGCGCAGCCGCGCGCGCTCGGGCAGCGAGCGTTCGGGCAGGTAGTTCATCGCCAGCAGCATCAGCACCAGCGTCACCATCTCCACCAGCAACTGCGTCAGTGCCAGATCCGGCGCGGACAGGAAGACGAAAGTCAGGCTGACCGCCAGCCCGGTCCCGCCGAGCACCAGCACCGCCAGCAGGCGCTGCTTGTACAGGAACAGGCTGCCCAGCGCACAGGCGATCAACAGCAGCCACACCGTCCACCCCAGCAACGGCATCGGCGTGGGCGCCGGCCAGGCCGGCAGTGTGCCGCCCTGCAGGAACGGCACCAGCGCCACCACTACCGCGCTCAGCACCAGCAACATCAGCATGCGCTGCAGATTGCCGTTGGTGACCGTATCGGTCATGCGGGCGGTGGCAGCAAACAGCGCACGCAGGTTCCAGTGGAACACCGCCTTGCCTGGCGAGCGGTTCTGCACCGCATACAGATCCAGCATGCGGCGGATCGCCATGTACAGCAGCGTGCCGCCGATCATGCCAGCGAAGCTCATGGCCAGCGGCCAGTTGAAGCCATGCCACAGCGCCAGGCTGTAATCGGGCAATCGGTCGCCAAGAATTGCGCTGGCACCGGCGCGCAGCACCGGCGCCACCGTCCACGCCGGCACGATGCCGACCGCCAGGCAGATCAGCACCAGCACTTCCACCGGGATCTTCATCCAGCGCGGCGGCTCGTGCGGCGTTGTCTCCAGCGCGCGTGGGCCGTCGCCGAAGAAGGTATCGTGCACGAACCGCAGGCTGTAGGCCACGCCGAGCAGGCCGGCCAGCAACGCCGCGATACTCGCCAGTATGCGCATCAGCTGCGGCGCTTGCGTGTCCAGCGCCACCGCAAAGAACATTTCCTTGGACAGGAAGCCGTTGAGCAGCGGAATGCCGGCCATCGCCAGCGATGCGATGATCGCCAACGCACTGGTGAACGGCATCAAGCGGCGCAGATTGCCCAACCTGCGCATGTCGCGCGTACCGGTTTCATGGTCGATGATGCCCGCGGCCATGAACAACGACGCCTTGAACACGGCGTGGTTGAGGATGTGGAACACGCCCGCAACCACCGCCATCGGTGTCGACAGGCCGAACAGCATCGTGATCAGACCAAGATGCGAGATGGTGGAGTACGCCAGCACGCCCTTGAGGTCGTGCTGGAAAATCGCATACCACGCACCCAGCAAGAGCGTGATCGCGCCGATGCTGGTGACGGTGTAAAAGAACAGATCGGTGCCGGCCAGCGCAGGATGCAGGCGCGCCAGCAAAAACACACCGGCCTTCACCATCGTGGCCGAATGCAGATACGCCGATACCGGGGTGGGCGCGGCCATCGCATGCGGCAACCAGAAGTGGAACGGAAACTGCGCGCTCTTGGTAAAGATGCCCAGCAGTACCAATCCCAACGCATACGGATACAGCGGGCTGGCGCGGATCACGTCGCCTGCGGCCAGTACCGCATCCAGCTGAAAACTGCCGACGATGCGGCCGAGCATCAGCACACCGCCCAGCAGTGCGAGCCCACCGCCAGCGGTCAGCACGAACGCCATGCGCGCGCCCTCGCGCGCATCCTTGCGGTGCGACCAGAACCCGATCAGCAGGAACGAACTGATGCTGGTGAGTTCCCAGAACACCATCAGCAACAGCAGATTGCCCGACAGCACCATGCCGAGCATCGCGCCCATAAACAGCAACAGATAGGCGAAGAAGCGCGACGCGCTATCGCGTGCACTCAGGTAGTAGTGCGCATACATCACCACCAGCGCGCCGATGCCCAGCACCAGCAGCGCGAACATCCAGGCCAGCCCATCGAGCCGCAGCGAGAACATCAACCCGATCTGCGGCAACCACGCATGCTCGCTGCGGATCACCTCGCCGCGCAGCACTGCCGGGGTCAAGCTGGCAAGCACCAGCAGGCCGGCCAACGGCGCGGCCGCGGCTAACCACGCAGTGAGCGAACGTGGCGCGCGCGCGAACAGCGCAGCGGCGGCGGCCATCACAAAGGGCAGCGCCAGCAGAATTTCCAGCGGAAAAGGCATGCAGGGAACACAAGATTCGCGAGCAGGCCAGAGAGTTTAACAAAACGTTGACTGACGCCCGTGTCAACGCCGGTGCCGTGCATACGAGGACTTACCCGCCAAACGGCAGGCGCATCGGCGTGAGGGACTCGGTATGCTGCTGTCATTCATCACCGCGTAGTTTTCCTGTGACCGCTGCCCATCCCGCTCCGTCCACCGCTGTGTCTGCGCCGCGCGCCCTGGTGTTCGGCGGCAGCGGGCAGATTGGCGAGCGCCTGTTGACCCGGCTGTTGAGCCGCGGCTGGCAGGTAACGGCATGGTCGCGGCAGCCGCGCGCGGCGCGCTCCGGGTTGATCTGGCGGCAAGGCGATCTGGCCGTGCCGGCCGCCGCGGGCGAGGCGTTCGAGGTGATCTTCAGCTGCGGACCGCTGGACCACTTCGCCCGCTGGTATGCCGAAAACCCGGTCGCCGCGCCGCGCATCGTGGCGTTCGGTTCGACCAGCGTGGAGGTCAAGGAGCATTCGATCGATGCGGCCGAGCGCGACGTGGCGCAACGGCTGGCGCATGCCGAACAGGCATTGTTTTCTGCGGCCATGGCGCGCGGCGCCACCGCCACCGTACTGCGCCCGACCCTGGTCTACGGTGCCGGACGCGACAAGACGCTCACCCAGATTGCCGGCCTGGCGCAGCGCACCGGCGCCTTCGTGCTGCCCGCCAATGCCACCGGTTTGCGTCAGCCAGTGCATGTGGACGATCTGGCCAGCGCGGCGCTGGCGGTGATCGGACAAGCGGCGACCCAGCAACGCAGCTACGCGGTGGGCGGCGGCGAAGTGCTGGCCTACACGCAGATGGTGGAACGGGTGCTGGAAGCGCTGCCACGGCCGGCGCGGCTCTATCAGGTGCCACCAAGCCTGTTCGGGTTTGCGCTGACTGCCGCGCAACGCCTGGGCCGCCTGCGTGGCATGAACGCGGCGGCGCTGCAACGCATGCGCGACGATCTGGTGTTCGACCTGGAGCCGGCACGTCGCGATTTCGGCTATGCCCCGCGCGCGTTCCGCCCGCTGCCCGAAGAGCTCGGTATTGGCGAGTAAGCGATTGCGCGCGCGTCCGGTCGCGGTGTTGAGCAGCGCATAGCCGGTTCGACGCGCCGACAGTCGCAGTGCTCACGCGCGACTAAAAGCGGCTAATAAACCGTAGCGAACAGTCGTCAGGTCGGTACGGACGGCGCACTCAGAACCGGAAGGTGCGCGTGGTACATGCTGCATCGAACACCGGCCGCGGCCGCCTGGCGGTGAGCCCAGTCGTTTTGTTAGCCGCTTTAAACGGGATGACAGCTGCGTGGCCTTGCATCTGCCGGGTCTGCGCGCTCACCGCACTCAGTAGCGCCAACCCAACTGCCGATACACCTTGGCCAGCACCCAGATCGGCCCGATCAGCAGATAGGTCAGATCGGTCAAAAAGCTCGGCTTGCGGCCTTCGATCTTGTGGCCGACAAATTGCGCAATCCACGCCAGTACGAACACCGACAGCGCGGTGGCGAACAATCCAGTCAGCCCGATCCGGCCTTCGATCAACCGGCACAGGCAGCCGAAGAAAAAGAAGATGCCCAGCATGCCCAACCCGAGCGGGCGCGACAGCCGGTTGTAGTACGACCATGCTGCAAACATCGACAACGCCGCCCACACGCCGCTGCTGAACCAGGTGCCGCCCACCGGAATGCACCACAGCAGCCCCACCACCGACCACAGGATTGCCGGCACGGCCACCACATGGATCAGTTGATTGGTGTCGTTGCGGTGATCATCGGAATAGCTGGCGAAATAGCGTTCGATCGGTCGCGCGGTCGCGGTGCGTTCGGTCATGTTCCCTCCCAGGAATGACTCCAAGCATACGCGTGCGAACGGCCGCAGTGGCGCTCTGCCGGCAACCGGGCCCCACCACGCCCCAATGGCGTGGGAGGCCCGGACGGCATCAGTTGACCGACACCGCACTCCAGGCGGCTGCAACCGCGCGGTACTGCGTGGAGGTGCCGCCATACAGATCGGTGGCCGCGCTCAACGTCGCCCGACGGGCTGCCGCGTAATTGGTGGAGGACGTCATGTAGACGGTGAGTGCGCGATACCAGATACGGCTGGCCGCGGCCCGGCCGATCGCCGTCAATGCGGTATTGCCGTTGCAGACCAGCCCGGCCGGGGTCACGTTGTAGCTGGTGCCCGCACCGAAACCGCTCGGCACTACCGCGCCTTCGGCCAACAAGTAGTAGAAGTGGTTGGCCACACCGGAGCTGTAATGCACGTTGAGCGAGCCGATGCCGCTGCGGTAGCAGTCCGGCGAATCGCCATCCAGGCTCGGCTTGAACATGTAGCGCAACGCCAGCGTCCCGCTGCTGTTGCCGGGGATGATTTTTTCGCCGATCAGGTAATTCCCCGGCTCGGCCGGGTTGTTGGCGTAGTACTCCACCATGCTGCCCATGATGTCGGAGGTGGCCTCGTTCAATCCGCCCGATTCGCCGGAATACACCAGCCGTGCCGAGCGGCTGGTTACGCCGTGTGTCATCTCGTGGCCTGCCACATCCACCGACACCAGCGGTGTCAGGCTGCTGCCGTCGCCATCGCCGAAGGTCATGCAGAAGCAGTCGTCCGACCAGAATGCATTGTTGTAGCGGCTTCCGTAATGCACGCGGCTGCGCGCGCCTTTGCCGTCGTTGGCGATCCCGGTACGCGCGTGGGTGTTCTTGAAGTAATCCCAGGTCAGCGCCACACCGAAGTGCGCGTCGGCAGCCACCGTCACTGCATCGCTGGTGGCGCCGTTGCCCCAGGTGTTGTCGGCATCGGTGATCAAGGTGCCGTTGCCGGAGGTGGCATTGCGCAGGTTGTAAGTGGCACCGCCACCGCGGCTCAGATCGGTCAGCTCATATCCGCTGCTGCAACGCGTGGTCGACAGCGCCACGCTGCCCGCATACAGCGAGCGCCCGGTGCCGGCCGCACTGGTGCCGCCTGCGCATGCGGTATGCACCGTGTCCCAGGATTCGAGGATGCGTTGATCCGCCGCATCGACGATGTAATGCATTTCGGTCGGCGTCTGATCGGGTTTGATACCGCTATAGATCACCTCATACACCAATCGCGGTGCGCCTTGGCGCGCGTACAGCGCAAGACTGGCGCGTGGCGTGGCAGCCTGCGGCACATCGAACTGCGCGCCAGCGACGCGCAATGCGGTGGCTGCATCGATGCCCGGCAGCAGGCTGGGACGTAGGTTGGTGTCCATGGTTTGACTCAACTGCCGCATCACCCCGCGCCGCGAATGCACCACCACATCGCCGCCGATGACCGGCAAGCCCTGATAGGTACGATCGAAGCGCACATGCTCGGTGCCATCGGCATCGACGATGCTGTCGCGTGCGATAAAGGTATCGGCCGGCGCACGATTGGCCAGCGCTGCGGCGTTGTTCCCCAGCAGCGACTGCGCACGCGATACCGCAGCAGTGGTGGATAAATCAGCAGCCGTAGCGACAGCAGAAAACGATAGCGCGCAGCAGATTGCCGCGCCCAGTACATGGAATTGCATGACGACTCTCTCCAGAAAACGTGCAATGCAAAGACCGGCGGCACCCCCCGACAGCCGGTCGCCGATGGCACCTCGGGTGCCGGCAGCTACGCTTGCACAGTCCCGAACTGGACAGTAGTAAAAATTACGGATGTATCGCGTTCTGTGCGCCCGGCCACTTTGCGCTGCGGACCGCATCGCAGAGATGTGCCTGTCCCATTGCGCGCAGAGCTCTCGTAGCCTTGCGTCCGCGCAATCTCTCTATCGTACTCAGCAGATTGCGGGGATTGATGCGCCGACATGCGGGTCGTGCGGCAGACAATCACGAGGAATGACGCGGCTGCATGAAGTCAGCAGTCAAAGACGTGAGATCTCACTTCTACCCGAGTGCATAAACCGCTGTGCAGGGAAAAGGCAGATACAAAAAAGCCGGCCATACAGGCCGGCCGGCTTTTTCGTGCGCTGCGAAAACTCAGCGGCCGCCGATGGCGACCTTTTGCTGCTCTTCGTGCGCCTGTTGCTGCTGCGACTGGCCGGCCAGCAACTGTGCGCTGGTCTGCTCCAACGGCGGGGCAGGCTGGTTCAGATCCACCGCCGCACGGAAGCCCGGCGTGGTTCCCATCACGAACGCCTTGCCGTCCTGCACCGTCACGCTTTGCAGTTTGTCTGCGCTGTCGATGCCGTTCTGCTTGGCCTGCAAGGTGATGTTGGCCGCGGTCTCGTTGGAGATCATGCCTGGCAGCTTGGTGCGAATTGCGTTGTGCAACGCATGGTCCGGATGCGATGCATCGTTGAGCGACGGACCCTTTGGCGCCGCAACCGGGGCGTCGGCCGCTTTGGCCGCAATCTGCGCCGCAGGCGCCGACAACGCCGTCCGCGTATCGCGACCGACGACACCGTCCTGCTGCAGCCCATGCTGCTTCTGGAACGCCATCACCGCCTCGCGCGTGTTGTCGCCAAAGCGGCCATCCTCGGCAAGCCGATTGCCCTGCGCATCGCGTACACCGAGGCGGTTGAGGTCCTGCTGTAGCTTGCCGACATCGCCGCTCTGCTCGCCGTGACGCAGCGTGCCATTGCCGGCCGGTGTGGCGGGCTGTGATTGGCGAGCGCCGGACTCCTGCTGATGGCCCTGATTCCAGAACGTCTCAGGACTGGTCAGCTTGCCGTTGGCATCGCGCAGTTGGTAATGCACATGCTGCGCGTACTGGCTCTTACCATCAGGGCCGCGTCCACCCATCGTGCCGATGGCATCGCCCGCGGACAGTGTCTGACCTTCTTTTACCTTGAGTGCGTCCAGGTGCAGGATCTCGTGCGAGTTACCCTGGGCATCGCGAATCTTGACGGTGCCGTAGTTGCCGCCTGCGAAGGTGACGGTCCCGGAGATCGGCGCATGCACGGTCGGATGCTGCAAATTGCGGCCTGTTTGGCCACCCTGGTAGTTGAAGTCGGTCCCGCCGTGCGGCCCGTGGCTACCGCGGTGCTCTCCATAATGACCAGTGATATGCGGATCGGTACGGCCTTGACCAGGCAGCATGCGTTCCATCGTTTGCTGAAAATTGCTGCGAGCGTCATGGCTGGGTTCGGCCTGGTGCATCGCTGGTGCCGGTGCCGGCCGATCCACGGTGTTGCCCTGGGTCTGGGCAAGACGCTGTTCTACAAACTGGGTGTAGTTGTCCAAATGGGGGGCAATCTCGCGCCGCGACAGCGCAAGGCCACCATAATCCTTGCTAGGGCCATCGTGGTGATATTTGTAGATGTAATCCTCACCCTGGCCGCGGCTGCGCGCAAGGTCGCGGTTATCGACAAAATGTTGCACCAACGCCTGCGACTGCGTTTGCACGTCGAAGCGGTTGGACGCGTTGACCCCGTAATGCGCGCCAGTGCGGTCAATGAACTGACCCAGGCCCGAGGCAGACGTCGTGCCCGCAGCGGCATCGGGATTGAAGCCTGATTCAACGCGGGCGATGGCAAGAACGTAAGCGGTCTCGCGCGCGGAAAGCCCGGCATCCCGCGAGGAATCGATCAGGCTGTCGATCACTCTGGATTGGGTCTGTGGACTGGCATCGCCCCAGCGCCGGGACTCGCCGTGCAGCCGGCCATCGGTGCTGTCGATGGGCTCGCGATAATGGCTCCAGGCTTTGATTTTGTCGCTGCTGTATCCAGCGCCGCGGGGCTGGACCATGTCGGTGTAGATCGTATCGTCGGTCATGATGTGCGTTCCTTTCTATGAGACAGATTCTTCCGTGTCGGGGGTGTTGCTCCATGTACTGCGTACTTCATTCGCCATGCACCAAATCCGTGACGGTGCATGCGCATCTCTTGTTCCAGTCAAGACTGGAACGGCAATAGCTCGGGGTGCTTCAACCCCAGCTGTTCAAGCATGTGTTCGTAGTCGTCGTTGTTCGGGCTCTGCTGGCCGTCCTGCTCGAGAAGCGGCGGGGTCGCGTGATTGAGCAGTTTCCCTGTGGCGTCGTAGAGGAAGAACCACTCGCAGAATTCGCAACCATAAGGCAGCTCGCCATACTGGACGACAGCGTAGGCGGTCCCCGTGCCATCTTCCGCACAGCCAATCCCGACGGGCGTGTACTCCGCCATCTCGGCAGGTGCCGGCAAGGTCTGGCGTTGGCCCTCGCGCTCCATGTCCACCCGCGTCTTGGTGGAAGTTGCGTCTTGTGAAGGCAGTGCGGTCAAACGCAGACGCATGCCGCGGCATTCCTTGATCATGTCGTTTTGTCCTGGTCGGACCGCTTCCGCTGAAACAGCAGGTTGGGGAGTGGGCGCCGCCGCCGCCGGCGCGCTTGGGGCACTCGTTGCGGACATCGGTTTGTCGCCGCAGGCGGACAAGCACAGCGTCGCAGCGAGCACAGGTAACAGAAACGTGTCACGTCGCATTGGTTGGCCTCCTTGGAGGTCTCATCAAAGTATCTCGCCCCTATGCCCAATCCATCGGAACGCCTGCCGGCGGCTTACGTAGCGTCGAAAGCTGCATCAACGCGCCTGTAACGTCCGCCGCGTGGGTTCTACCGGCTGCCGAGTTACAGCGACTGGTCGTCCACCTTGACCAACGTCCAGCACGGACGCTGAGCGAAATGGTAGACCTGCTGGTCGCCGGTGTTCGGTGTGCGGACCAGTACCTGGCGACCGCCAGCGTCGTCGGAGACGGCGACTTCGCGGCCGCCGTTGCGGACAGCGTCCAGGTTGGGGATGACCGGCCACTCGACCTTTGCGAGCGGGACCTCGCGCGTCACCGGTGCCGGCTCGGGCTGCGCCTCCGGGTCTAGCTGGACCATGGTGAGCGGATCGGCAGTGGCCTTCTCCTGCACAGCGATCTCTGCACTGAAGCGCTTCAAGAACGTGAAGAAGTCGGTATCCGGGCAACTTGCTGCCGGTGCCGGTGCCGGCGCGGTGGCTGACACGGTGGTCGCGGGCGTGGCGGCCGCCGGTGAGCCTGAGGCTGCCGGCGGCGCCTGTGCGGAGCAGGCCGCAAGCGCCAAGCTCAATACCAGAGCGGTCAGGGTAGTACGGTAACTAGCCAATGGGATCCTCCTGATCGTGTCGGGGCAGCATGCGCGCGGCAGGAGTCTATCGGCGGCCCGGTTGTAGTGTGTGAAGATCCTGCAGTCGGAGCGTCGGCGCTAGTGAAGAGGCTGCGCAGCCGCGAGCGCGCAGCCGTGGTTTCGAGGGATGCGGCCGTTCCGATACGGCACGCAGGCTCCGCTGATCGAACCAGTGTGTCACCGGGACCATCTGTCGGCGCACGTGCGCATTGCGCTCCTCTTAGCATCCCCGATGTGCGAAACGTAACTTAGAGCGGCTGACAAAACTCCTGTGCTTATCGCCAGGCGAGCGTGGCCGGTGCTCAGTGCAGCGTGTACCACGCGTACATGCCGGTTTTGAGCGCGCCGTCCACACCCGCCTGACGACGACTCGCTACGTTTTATAAACCGCCCTAAATCCCGTTCGAAAAAACGTCCAGCGCATCTGCATCGACCCAGCCCTGTGCACAGTCGCCGACATAGCGGCCCTGCGCAGCGGGCCGACAGGCCGTGCCGCCCGTTGGCTTCAAACGTTTGATCGGCCTGTCGCCATACGTTTCACACAGCGTCGCGTTCTTGCACGCAGCGACACTGCTCGCCGGGATTGCGATCACGTAGTAATAGCGCGGATTCTGCCCGGTGCGGGCGATGCCCTGGACGCAGACGAGTTGACCTTGCGTCAGGCGAGCAGTGGCGGTTGCGGTGCTGCCTGTGGCTGGCACGGTATCAAGTATGTCTGCGCCCGTTGCACGTGCGACGCCTGCGAAGAATCCTGTGTCACCGCACTCCGGTAGCAGCTCCACATCGTAAAAATCGCCCGCATCGATATTGCCTGCCGTGCAGCCTGTTCCGGAGAATGGATTGGCACACGTCACGCCACTGGCCTTGATCACCGCTGCGAATGGCTGACCGACAGCAGTAACCGCTGCAGGTGCTGCCGTTAAGGCGCGTGCTGCGGCCTGCGTAGCAATTGGCTCGCCAGCGCTGCATGCCATCGCTGCGAACAACAGCGCAGGCAGCACGACTCGAGACAATGGCGTGAGGCGATTAGTTGAAGAGCGCGACATCGTCAAAACCTGGCTGCTGGGTGTGAAAACTGCTGAAACAGTTCGCTGGGAGAAGTCTCGCACATCATCAAATGCGCGCATTGCCCTGTTTCATGCGCGCATTATCGATCGATGCGTTACCGGCATCTCCAGTGCCGACAGCGATGATCGGCGACCGCAAAAACTAAAGCCCCGCACTCGGGGCTTTAACTCATCAATCAACCGAAATATTGGCCAGCCGCTGCAGCGCTTCGGCGTATTTGGCGCGTGTGCGGTCGATGACGTCGGCCGGCAGGCTCGGGCCCGGTGCGGTCTTGCCCCAGTCCAGCGTCTCCAGATAATCGCGCACAAACTGCTTGTCGTAGCTTGGCGGGCTGGTGCCCACTTCGTACTGATCGGCCGGCCAGTAGCGCGACGAATCCGGGGTCAGCATCTCGTCCATGATGTACAGGCGGCCATCGGCGTCGGTGCCGAATTCGAACTTGGTGTCGGCCAGCAAAATGCCGCGTTCCGCGGCAAAATCCGCGGCAAAGCGGTAGATGCGCAAGGTGGCATCGCGGACGCGTTCGGCCAGTTCGGCGCCGACGGTCTTGACCATCGCATCGAAGTCGATGTTTTCGTCATGGTCGCCCACGGCGGCCTTGGTCGACGGGGTAAAGATCGGTTCGGGCAGTTTCTCGGCCTGGCGCAGGCCGTCGGGCAATTCGATGCCGCTGACCTTGCCGGTGCGCTGATAGTCCTTCCAGCCGCTACCGATCAGATAGCCGCGGGCGATCGCTTCCACCGGCACCGGCTTGAGCTTGCGTGTGACCACCGCACGTTTGGCGTACAGCGCCGGGTCCACGCCCTCGGGCAGCACCTGCTCCACCGCGATGTTGACCAGGTGGTTGGGCATCAGGTGTTCGGTCTTGTGGAACCAGAAATTGGAGACCTGGCACAGCATCTCGCCCTTGCCGGGAATCGGGTCCGGCAACACCACATCGAACGCGGACAGGCGGTCGGTGGCCACCATCAACAGATAGTCGCCGGGCGGCGCGTTGGCGGGCAGGCGGTCGCGGGGGATATCGAAGACATCGCGGACCTTGCCACGATGACGCAACGGCAGGCCGGGCAGATCGGATTGCAACAGCGTGGTCGACACAGGCACTCCTAAGGACGTCGCTATGACGCTGTCCCCGGGACCCGGCGGGCCCGCGGGTGGGCAGCGGGCCGCGTAGTGTACGGCGCTTCGGCGCGCCCCGCTGGATTTATTGGCGGCTGCCGTGCACCGGTTGTGGACGGCCCGTCAGCCAGGCCAGGCGGGCGTTCGGGTAAGATCGCCAGCCCGCCTTGCCACCCCCCATTGCTCATGTCCTGGTACGGAAAATTGCTCGGCGCATTGGCCGGCGCCTTGCTGTTCCGCGGCGCGCCATTCGTGGGGCTGATGATCGGCCTGGCCATCGGGCACGCGGTGGATGCCGGCTGGTTCAAGCGGCGCGCGGAAAACCCGTACGAAGCCCTGGGACTGGAGCCGGACGCGACCACGGCCGAGATCGATCTGGCCTATCGCCGGCTGATGTCGCGCTATCACCCGGACAAGGTGATCAACGCCGAGCCGGAGGCGCGCCGCCAGGCAGAGAAAAAAGCCAGTCAGATCAACGCCGCGTACGACCGGATCCAGCGGCTGCGCAAGCGCTGAGTGGCAGAGGTGAACGCATTGCGCGTTCAACAGGTCGTAGCAAGCAGGGCCGCTGCCCATCCCAAATAGAAACAGCGCCACCCAGGCCGAGCCCAGGGGGCGCTGCCGTCAGCCCTGTATCAGAAGCGATACGTCGCCGTCAGCCGCACTGCATTGGTCGAAAAGTCGGTGTCGGTGCGACGCAGGTCGGTACCGGCCGGATTGACCCGCAGGAACGGGTTGGTGGCAGGCGCGGTGCCTGGACCGACGCGCACGCGGGTGTCTTCGTCCTGCAGGCGGGTGAACAGATATTCCACACCCACCGAGACATGGTCGCTCAAACGACGCTGCAGGCCCACGCCAGCCTGGTAGCCATCGGCGCTGTCGCCGCCGCTGCCGGTGAAGCTGTTGGCGGTGTTGCTGCTGGCAAAGCTATGGTCGAACTCGCCGCGCGCCACGCCGGCGGTGAAGTACGCCAGGTAATCGCCCTGCGCGCCGAATGCATAGCCGATCCGGCCGCGCAGCGCGGCGGTGCGGTTGAGCTGGCGGGTGAAGGTGTACAGCGCAGGCGTGGTGCTGAAGGCGCTGACGCTGTCGCGGATGTCGTTGCGGGTGTATTCGGCCACCACGCCATAGACCCAGTTGCCGGCCTGCCAGTCGTAGCCCAGCCGCGCACCGTATTCGGCGCCGCCCTTGTCCTTGCTGCAGCCGCTGGCTGGCGTGCGCCCGGCCGCCGCGCCGCCGCAGAAGCCCGGCGAGAACGCGTCGGCGCCGGTGGCGGTGCTGACCTGGTCGCCGTCGCGGCCATCCAGGTTGGTATCGAAGCCGAAACGGCCGCCTGACACGCCGGCAGGATCGGCACCGCCCACATTGGCGCCAATGGAGAAGCCGGACCAGTCGGCCGGGCCGGTTTGCGCCCAGGCGGACGGAGCGAGGGCCAGCAACACGATGGCGGCGGAGGCGAGCGGGGTGGTTTTCATGGAGTCTCCTCAAATCGGGCGCATTGCGCCGGTCAAGTGCATACGCAGTTGGGCCCGCCACGGATGCACGCCTTTCCTCGTCGGGCAGGGGTTGCGACAATGGGGTTTCCGTCTTCCTACGAGCTGCCCATGCAATCGACGGCGATCGCCCCGTCCATCCTGTCCGCCGATTTCGCCCGTCTTGGCGAAGAAGTGAACAACGTCCTCAAGGCTGGCGCCGACTGGGTGCACTTCGACGTGATGGACAATCATTACGTGCCCAATCTGACCATCGGCCCGATGGTGTGCCAGGCGCTGCGCAAGCACGGCATCACCGCGCCGATCGACGTGCACCTGATGGTCGAGCCGGTGGATCGCATCGTGCCGGACTTCGCCGAGGCCGGCGCCACCACCATCAGCTTCCACCCCGAAGCCAGCCGCCACGTGCACCGCACCATCCAGTTGATCAAATCGCACGGCTGCCAGGCCGGGCTGGTGCTCAATCCGGCCACCCCGGTGGATATTCTCGATTGGGTGCTGCCGGAGCTGGACTTGGTGCTGGTGATGTCGGTCAACCCCGGCTTCGGCGGGCAGGCATTCATTCCGTCGGCACTGGATAAATTGCGTGCCATCCGCCGCAAGATCGACGCACTGGGCAAGCCGATCCGCCTGGAAATCGATGGCGGGGTCAAGGTCGATAATATCGGCGCGATTGCCGCCGCCGGCGCCGATACTTTCGTGGCCGGCTCGGCGATCTTCAATGCGCCCGACTATGCCGATGTGATCGCGCAGATGCGCGCAGCGGTGGATGCGGTGCGATGAGTGCGACCACGCTGCAGATCCGCAGCGCCACGCCCGATGACGTACCGCTGCTGCATGCGTTGATCACCGCACTGGCGGTGTACGAGCGCGAGCCCGATGCGGTCAAGGCCAGCCCCGACGATCTGCGTGCCAGCCTGTTCGCCGAGGGCGCCACCGCACATGCGCTGATCTGCGAGCACGATGGCCAGGCACTGGGATTTGCGGTGTATTTTTTCAATTACTCGACCTGGCTGGGCCGCAACGGCCTGTATCTGGAAGACCTGTTCGTGCGCCCGGAAGCGCGCGGCAAGGGCGCCGGTCTGGCGCTGCTGCGGCATCTGGCGCAGCTGGCGGTGCAGCGTGGCTGCGGGCGCTTCGAATGGTCGGTGCTGGACTGGAATCAACCGGCAATCGACTTCTACCAAGCCGTCGGCGCCCGCCCGATGGAAGGCTGGACGGTATACCGGCTCGATGGCGAGCGCCTGGCCGCATTTGCCGCAGGCGGTTAAGAGCGGCTGACAGATCGTCGCGAGCAGTCGACAGCTGGATGTGGACGGCGCATTCAGAGCCGGAATGTGCGCGTGGTCGGTGCCGTCCCGCGCAATGCCAACTCCGCCTGACGCTGAGCGCAGTCGTCTTGCTTGGCCGCTCCAGGCCCGGCATCGCACACAAAAGGAAGGCCGCTCCACCCGGAGCGGCCTTCAAGAAAATTGGAGGCTGATCCTGCCTCCGCCCGTCGTCCCTGCTATGGACTTCTACTCTCCGGGTCATCGATGACATGCCAATGACAGCCCGGTGGCATTACGTATTCACGATCCACCCATTGGCGCGCTGCTAGCCTGCGTGCACCACTCTCACAGCATCGGCAGCGCGCATGGCCCCGTCCCACTGGCGTCTGATCCTCAACGGCAAGTCCACCGATAATCTGGACCTGCGTGAGGCGGTGGGGGAGTTGCGCAAACGCGGCGTCCGGCTCGAGGTACGCGTTACCTGGGAAGAGGGCGACGCCGAGCGCTATGTCGCCGAAGCGGTCGCCGATGGCGTGCACACGGTGGTGGCGGCTGGCGGCGATGGCACCTTGAGCGAGGTGGCCGCCGCGCTCGCGCACCACGACGGCGATGCCGCCAGCCTGCCATCGCTGGGCTTGGTCCCGTTGGGTACCGCCAATGATTTCGCCACGGCCGCCAACATCCCGATCGAGCCGCTCGATGCGCTGAGCCTGATTGCCGAGCGCCCCGCCCAAGCGATCGATCTGCTGCGCCTGGACACCCCACACGGCCCCCACTGGTGCGCGAATGTCGCCAGCGGCGGCTTCGGTACCCAGGTCACCGTGGAAACCGACGACGGCCTCAAAAAAATGCTCGGTGGCCTGGCCTACCTGATCACCGGCATGTCGCGGCTGGGCCGGATCGACCCAATCAGTGCCCGCTTTTCAGGTCCGGATTTCAGCTGGGAAGGCGAGTTCATCGCACTCGGTCTGGGCAATGGCCGTCAGGCCGGCGGCGGCCAGGCGCTGTGCCCGGAAGCGGTGATCGACGATGGCCTGCTCGACGTCACCATCGTGCCCGCGCTCAATGGCGAGGTCGCCGCCACGCTCGGGACCCTGGTCACCAGCGGCAAGCAGGCGGCGTTGGAACGCGTCGCCGTCCGCGCGCGGCTGCCATGGTTGGAAATCGTCTCGCATCAACCGCTCACGTTGAACCTGGATGGCGAACCGGAAACCTCGCTGCATTTCCATATCGACTGCGTCCCGGCGCGGCTGCGGATGCATTTGCCGGTGGATTGCCCGTTGCTGAGCGCGTGAGCGCTGGGGTTGGGAAGTCGGGAGTCCGGATTGGGGATTGTGGATTGGGAAGTCGAACGCAGGATTTGGAAAACCTGATCCTGCAGTGCGCACCGCTCAGAGCCCCTCTCCCCCCGGGAGAGGGGTTGGGGTGAGGGTCCCTGCGCCAACACTGATGCCGACACCAGAGGTACCTCGCCCTGCGACGGCCCAGGGCAATGGCTGCCCACAGCGCAACAGGCGTGCAACGACCTGCAGTGCGCACCGCTCAAAGCCCCTCTCCCCCCGGGAGAGGGGCTGGGGTGAAGGTCCCTGCGCCGACACCGATGCCGACACTACTAGAGGCACCTCGCCCTGCGACGGCTCAGGACAGTGGCTGCCAACAGCGCAACAGGCGCACAACGACAGGCTCGCGTTGCCCGGAAGAGATATCGGTCCGAGTTGACAGACTCTGCCCGACAACACCCAAACCAACCCAAAGCGCCTTCGCAATTCGCACCGCATCCGCCCGCGCACCTGCTGCCCTGAAGCGGCACTTGCGCTACAGTAGCCACGTGTCCCGCCTGACGACCCCACGCTCCTTCTCTTCCGCTCGCCGCTGGTGGCGATGGTGGCCCGTTGCCGTCGTCCGCCCCGCCACAGAGTCCCGGAAGGAAAGTCGTCTTGATCACTGCAGAGCAGTTCCAGCGCCAAGCCGCTGAAGGTCACACCCGTATCCCCGTTGTCCGCGAAGTGCTGTCCGACCTGGACACGCCGCTCTCGGTCTATCTGAAGCTCGCCGACGGCGCTTACACCTATCTGTTCGAATCGGTCGAAGGCGGTGAGCGCTTCGGTCGCTATTCCATCATCGGCCTGCCGGCGCGGCGCGTGTACAGCTTCCGCGGCCACACGCTGGAAGTCAGCGAACACGGCGAAGTCATCGACACCCGCAACGTCGTCGACCCCTTGGCCGAAGTCGACGCGCTGCGTGCCGAGCATTCGGTGCCGCAACTCGATGGCCTGCCCGGCTTCACCGGCGGGCTGGTCGGCTGGTTCGGCTTCGAGTGCATCCAGTACATCGAGCCGCGCCTGGGTAGTGGCGACAAGCCCGACGAACTGGGCACGCCCGACATCCTGCTGATGCTCTCCGAAGAGCTGGCGGTGTTCGACAATCTCAAGGGCCGGCTGTATCTGATCGTGCATGCCGACCCGCGTCAGCCGCAGGCGTATGTGCGCGCAAACCGCCGACTGGACGAGCTGGCGCATCGCCTGCGTCAGGGCGGCGCCGGGTATCCGCAGGCGCAGATCTCCGATGCCATCGACGAATCGGATTTCCATTCCTCGTTCACCCGCGAGGAGTACCACGCAGTGGTGCGCAAGGCGCAGGAATACGTGCGCGCCGGCGATATCTTCCAGGTGGTGCCATCGCAGCGGTTGCGCGTGCCATTTCGTGCGCGCCCGGTGGATGTGTATCGCGCGCTGCGTGCGCTCAATCCCTCACCGTACATGTATTTTCTGGATGTCGGCGGCACCCAAGTCGTCGGCTCGTCGCCAGAAATCCTGGCGCGGCTGCGCGATGGCGTGGTCACCGTGCGCCCGATCGCCGGCACCCGCCCGCGTGGCGCAACGCCGGAGCTGGACAAGGCGCTGGAAGAAGAATTGCTGGCCGACCCGAAAGAGCGCGCCGAGCACGTGATGCTGATCGACCTGGGTCGCAACGATGTCGGCCGCGTTGCCGAACCGGGCACGGTCAAGGTGGGTGAGCAGTTCGTCATCGAACGCTATAGCCATGTCATGCACATCGTCAGCGAGGTCACCGGCACGCTCAAGGCCGGCCTCAATTACAGCGACGTGCTGCGCGCCACGTTCCCCGCCGGTACCGTTAGCGGCGCGCCGAAAATTCGTGCGCTGGAAATCATTCGCGAGCTGGAGCCGGTCAAGCGCAACGTCTACTCCGGTGCAGTTGGCTACATCGGCTGGCACGGCGATGCCGACACTGCCATCGCCATCCGCACCGCGGTCATCCAGGACGGCTATCTGTATGTGCAGGCCGGCGGCGGCGTGGTCTACGACTCCGACCCCGACCTGGAATGGCAGGAGACGATGAACAAGGGGCGTGCGCTGTTTCGCGCCGTCGCCCAGGCCGCAAAGGGGCTGTGATGGACGGGCAGGGCAGCGCCGCGCGCATCAGCTTCCGCAACGATTACAGCGAAGGCGCGCATCCGCGTGTCTTGCAGGCGTTGGTGCAAGCCAGTGCCGAGCAGAATGGCGGCTATGGCACCGATCGGCATAGCGAACGTGCTGCGGCATTGATTCGCACTGCCATCGCGCAACCGCAGGCTGCCGTGCAGTTGCTGGTAGGCGGCACGCAGACCAACCTGATTGCGATCAGTGCGTTTTTGCGCCCGCATCAGGCAGTGATTGCGGTCGAAGCGGGGCATATCGCCACGCACGAAACCGGCGCCATCGAAGCGACCGGGCACAAGGTGCTCACGGTGCCGGCGCTGCACGACAAGCTGACACCGGCATTGATCGCGCCAGTGCTGGAGGTGCACAGCAACGAGCACATGGTGCAGCCGCGGCTGGTCTACATTTCCAATAGCACCGAAAGCGGCACTATCTATACGCGCGCCGAACTCGATGCACTGTCGCGCTTTTGTCGCGCGCACGATCTGCTGCTGTATCTCGACGGCGCGCGGCTAGGTGCGGCGCTCACCGCCAACGGCAACGATCTGGATCTGCCGACGATTGCCGCGCTCACCGATGCGTTCTATATCGGCGGCACCAAGAACGGTGCGCTGCTCGGCGAAGCCTTGGTCGTGATCAACCCTGCCTTGCAGGCCGATCTGCGCTATCTGATCAAGCAACGCGGTGCGTTGCTTGCCAAGGGCATGGTGCTCGGCGCGCAGTTCGCCACCTTGTTCGAGGATGGCTTGTTCTTCGCACTGGCCGCGCACGCCAACGCCATGGCGCAGCGTCTGCGCGCCGGTCTGCTGGCAGCAGGCGTGGAATTCACCAGCGACTCGCCAACCAATCAACAATTCATCGCCGTCACCGCGCAGCAGGCCGAGCAACTCGCGCAGCGCTACGACTTCGAACGCTGGGAAACGCGCGACGATGGGCGGCTAGTCATTCGCTTCGTGACCTCATGGGCGACCACGGCCGATGCAGTCGATCGGTTGTGTGCGGATGTTGCTGCGCTTCTTCCACTCCCGGTGCACCTGCCTTACCACTCTCAAGGATGAAACGATGAGAACGACGAAGCGAGTGACCAGTTGGATTTTCGCAAGCCTTCTCGCCCTGCCGTTCGTGGCAGCCGCCCAGATCAATACGCTACCGTCGCAACCACACCTACTGGTGAAGGGAGAGGCCAAGCGCGAGGTGATGCCCGATCGGTTCTCGCTGAGCGTCAACCTGCGCGCGGTCGATTTGCAGCCGGAAGCTGCCAGAAAGCGTGTCCAGGCATCTGCAGAGCACATCTTGACCGCGCTGAAGAGGCATCACGTGCTTAAGGACAGCATCGAAGCCTCATCGCTGCAGATCCAGCCTACCTATAAATACTCGCAGCAAGGCGGACGTGATTTCGAGGGAACTGAGGTCAAGCGCGGTATCGGTGGCAGCTTTCAGTCGCTGGAGGATGTTCGCCAATTCCTGAGCGAAATAAAAACCAGTAGCGAGATGGAACTGTCTGGTATCAAGACCTCTTACAGCAAGGAAGATCAGCTGCGAGCGCAACTCAAGCACCAAGCTGCCGAACAATCGCGTGCTTCTGCCGCCGAACTCGCGAAGGCGTATGGAGTCAGTCTTCGTGGCCTTTATACGATTTCCGATGTCGCGCCGAAATTTTCCTATGGAGTCGAAGCTGGCGATTGGCCGGTCCAGGTATCGCTAGTGTCCGGGCCGCCGTTGCCTCCAGCACCAGCTGCCGACGCTGGAGCTACCGTTGATTCGCTGGAGGCGGGTTCGCTCACGATTTCCGAAAACATCTATGCGGTCTTCCTGATCGCGCAATGAGTCCCTTGCCATGCTGCTGATGCTCGATAACTAGCATTGCAGTGCAGGATGGTCCGCCAGAGTCCTGGAAAGCCTTTTGTATCAAAGGTTTCAAAGCATTTCTTGTCCAGTGTGATTCGTTTGGATCCATCGTAATCCAGTGAATTTGCGGGTATCGTAGCGGGTATCAATAGGCCGATACCCGCGCATGTCGCTGACCGACGCAAAAATCAGAACTGCCAAGCCTGGCGTTAAGCCAGTCAAGTTGACTGACGGCGGAGGTCTCTACCTTGAGGTGCGGCCCACCGGGGCAAAGCTGTGGCGCTATCGCTACCGTATCGCTAGCAAGGAAAACGTCTATGCCATGGGCGAGTATCCGGAGGTATCGCTGGCAGTTGCGCGCGCCGAGCATGACAAGGTGCGCGCGCTGGTAAAACAGGGGCTTCATCCTGCCCATAGCCGTCAAGCGGAGCGGCTATCCAACCACGCAGCGAATGCTAATACGTTTGAAGCAATCGCGGAGGAATGGATTTCGAAGAAGTCTGGAAGCTGGACGCCGTACTATCAGCGGCAAGTTGAAAACTTCCTCACTGCGGATGTCTTTCCTCATATCGGCAGGCTGCCGATTCGCACCGTAACGGCAGCTCACCTGCTTGAGATCATCAGGCGGGTAGAGCAGCGTGGAGCCTCCACTGTCGCCTTGCTTGTCAGGCAATGGTCTTCAGCGATCTTTCGCTATGCGGTTGCTACGCTCCGTGCAGACAACGACCCTGCAGCTGCCTTGAGGGGCGCAATTCATCGCCCAAAGGTCCAGCACCATAAGCCCCTGTCGCGCGAGCAGATTGTGCAGTTCGGCGCTGCGCTGGAGAAGTACGGTGGCTATCGCACAACAGTCATTGCCTTGCGTTTGATGTTACTGACCTTCGTTCGTACTGTGGAACTGCGCAACGCGCAGTGGCAGGAATTCGATCTTGATCAGACGACATGGTGGATACCTGCCGAAAGGATGAAGATGCGCGAACCGCATGTCGTTCCGCTATCTAGGCAGGCTATCGAGCTGTTGAAGGAATTGCAAACGTACACAGGTGGACGTGGCTTTCTATTTCCGAACTACCGGACACCGAAAGAGGCAATGACCGCCACCACGTTGAATCGCGCTCTTGAGCGAATGGGCTTTAACGGAAAAAGCAGTATCGGCTTCTCCGCGCATGGCTTCCGCGCAACGGCATCAACATTTCTAAACGAGATGGGCTTTCGTCTCGATGTCATCGAGCGCCAGCTTGCTCACGCCGAGCGAAATAAAGTTCGGGCGAGTTACAACCAGGCCGAGTACATGCACGAACGAGAAGTAATGATGCAAAAATGGGCAGATTTTGTTGAGAATCCAGCAAGAAGAATATCGAGAGCGGTATATGTGTTAGATAAGGTTTAAAATCACTGTGCTGAGGAACAGCCGTTAGCCGGTGCCCAGTGCACATCATCTGGCGTCATCCGAACCCTTGCACACCCACTGCAGTCGCTACTCGGGGTGGGGGGGCGTCGATACCAGCGCTCGTGATCGGAATCTCAGTGATTTGCTGAAACATCGCGTGCAACGAGGTATGGAACAGCGTCGCATAATGCAGCGCTTGGAATTATCTGAAGTAGCGCGTCCCTGATCAGGTCGTTATCGAGCAGCTGCTAGGCCAGCAGTTTCTTCAATAGCGCGCTCTCGGCATCAAGGTGCCTAAGCCGCTTTGCGTCGGACACGCTTATCCCACCGAACTTGCTGCGCCACAGGCAGAAGAGGCTTTACTGAAACCATGGCGCCGGCAAAGGTTTTTGATCGCCACGCCCGCTTCGCCTCGCGCAGGAGGCCGATGATCTGCTCTTCGGAAAAACGCTTCTTCACGTCCAATTTCCTCGGGGTAGAGAACTGGACTCCAAACTAGTGCGATTCTTAAAATCGGGGGGGGCGTTGTTCAATAGCCGATCGGAGCTCTTGACCCGTCAGCCAGAGTCAGGCACTAAGCTATACCAGCGCTATCCGCGGCTGGCATTAATCGATCCGATACGTGTCTGCTCAGTGCATATTAATAAAGCGAAAGTACTAAATTCAAAAAAACGTAGAGCAGGGGATTTTTTCGTAACATACTTCCTGGAACCATACCCCCGAGGTGGCAGTCTAAACCGCGAGGCAGATTATTGCTCGGATTAAGATTGATTCTCGCCCTCTTTTTTGTGTGATGTCATGCAAAATGAACTGGGATGGTCGTTGCATAAATCAGAGACAAACAGTTTTTCCGGCTCTTACAAAGTATGTCGATTCAATTATACAAAAAGTAAGTAAATTCGAATTGACTTATCTCAACGATGTGGCAATTATCAGCTTGGTAGATACATGCATCTTGACGTCTACTGTAATTGAATAGTAGACCTGCTGCACGACCTAGATAAGGATTGGAATGCTAAATGATCTTATTCGAAGTTTTATAGAGGAAGTGGAAGCCTGTAACGACAAAAAGGACTTGCAAGAAAAGTTCGAAAAGTACCTGTTAGCCTACGGCGTAAGATTTTTCGCCTATAATATCCATCGAATAAGTCCACTCATATCTCACAGCCATCTGGCGTCTGATTCTCAGCGTTTTTTAATAACGAATTATCCCCAAGATTGGTTGTCGTATTATTTCTGGGAAAAATACGATACTATTGATCCGGTAATTGAATTGTTATCTTCGAAATCAGGTTTTGTTGATTGGGATAACATAAAAGATCTAAGTGGATTAAGTAAAAGGCAGGCGGGCGTCATGATGGAGGCGCGTGGCGTTGGTTTATCAAGTGGAATTACATTTCCTCTATTAGCCGAGTTTGGGGAATCAGTTGCGATTAGTCTTGTGCCGCAGGGGCTGGCGGAAAAGGAAAGATTAATTTCATCAATTTCCGAAATATATATACTTGCGCAATGTTTTCACCATAGGGCTAGGAAAATTCTATTTGGCCAATCGATGAAAGAAATTTCATCTCGCAGAAAGACACTGTTATCTTCCAGAGAGGTGGATGTGTTGACCTGGATTGCGAAGGGTAAAACAGCCGCTGAGATAGCGCAAATACTAGAAATTTCAAAGAAAAGCGTGGATTTTTACACGGAAACTGCAAGAGAGAAACTTTATTCTGAAAATCGAGCTCATGCAGTCGTGAAAGCAATAATATTAGGATTAATTGAGTTATAACATTTCTCTGGTTAGCGCTGAATTTTAGTCATGAAGGGATTGCTCTACAGCAGGTGGTGAATGGATAATGCTGCCGTGGTGCTGATCTTGATTGCCAATGCAGTGAAGTCGAATATTTTGGCGTACCTCGCTGGATCGGATTTGATTGCGGCAATCGTTTAGGATTTTTACTGAAACTTCATGCTCAAGTGCCACGGTCGGCACACCATCAATTTCATGTATTTGACCAAGTCGTCTAAATGAGTAACCCGTTTTAGTCAGCATACTTTCTAGATGGAGATAAGTTACTGAGACAAGTTTATCGGCACCGATAGCCAGCGCTGTAGCTTGAATGCCCCATAGTAAAGAAGCTCGAAGATCTAAGTTGTCTCTTATGCGATCCTTGCGCTGGTCAATGGCAAAACGGGTTATTTCAAAAGTTCGAGAAGACCTCGGTGAATTAGCATCAATCAGTTCCGGGAACATATCTATAATTCCGGGAGTAGACGTTGGAATTAGACGGGCACCTGCAACCACTTGGCCCCGGCTATTATTTATCATTAAATAAATAGCTTGATCGTTATCAAATTTATCCTGTTCTATTTTGTCGTTCGCCGTCGGGATGCGCCAGCCTAGCTTTTTAATGAAAATATCATGGCGAAGTTCAAGAAAAGACTCAAATAAATGATTATGCGTTTCGGAACTATGGTTTTTTAATAAAAATATCATTTATAATTCTCATCCAATGATTAAAAAAATGATTAATCATTTGGCGAGAGATTGAATCTGGGGAAATAACTGCTTTGATGGGCAGGTAAAATTACCGGGTGCCCTATGTCGCGCGTGCATCTAACCGCACGGTAAGGCGATCTAAAGATTCAAGTGCAATGCATGATTTGATCGGCGCGAGTTATTTTTCCACCGCCTCCCTGGGTGTATTCCATACCGGTGATTGTCGGTGGATGCGCGTTCATCAGTAACGTGATGTGGTTTAGATACTTCTGGCTGATGGTGGCTAGGTCCGCCCCTTTGGACAGGAGCTGGCGAAGTAGATCGTTAGTGTGCTCGTTGCCGCCGGATCGCCACTGTGCATCTGGATCGGCAAATCACGGCCGATGTTCAGCCGCTCTATCAGTTCGGTAAAACGCATATGTCGGGCCCACTATCAGCCCAGCTGCAGGACTGTATTTGTCAGCCCCCCGTAAAATTGATCCATCCATCACTAGAGGTCTCCGGGCACACTAGCCCCCGAGGAGACCAACGATGCGCAAGAGCAAGTTCACCGAGAGCCAGATTGTCGCCACGCTGAAGCAGGTTGAGGGCGGCCGCCAAGTCAAGGATGTGTGCCGTGAGCTGGGTATTTCCGACGCGACGTACTACGTCTGGAAGTCCAAGTACGGTGGCATGGAGGCAGCTGATATGCAGCGCCTTCGCGACCTGGAGACCGAGCACAGCAAGTTCAAACGCATGTACGCCGAGCTCGCGATGGAAAACCATGCATTCAAGGATGTCATCGCAAAAAGGCTGTAGACCCGGCGCACAAACGCCCGCTTCTTGCCTGGCTCGTCGAGCAGCACGGCTGGAGCGAGCGCCGGGCTTGTTCAGTCGTTGGCGTGGCGCGCTCGACAGCGCACTATCGGCGCCGTCCCGATCGCGATGAGGAGGTCATTGCGCTGTTGTCCGAATTGGCCGAGCGCTTTCCCGAGCGTGGTTTTGGAAAGCTGTTTCAACTCATCCGCCGTCGTGGGCATGTGTGGAATCACAAAAGGGTGTGGCGCGTGTATTGCCTGATGAAGCTCAATCAACGTCGTCGCAGCAGGCGCCGGGTCCCGACGCGCCATCCACAGCCGCTGGTGTGCGGACAACGGCCCAGTCCCGGATGGTCAATCGACTTCATGTCCGATGCGCTGTGGGATGGTCGGCGTTTCCGCACGTTCAATATCATTGATGACTTCAGCCGGGAAGCCTTGGCGATCGCGTAAGCTCCCCCGATCGGCAGACACCGCATAAGTAGATCTTTCTGGCATCGTTCCCAAGTCAGGAGGTTCCATGCGCACATCGAAGTTCACCGAGACACAGATCATCGCCACGCTCAAGCAGGCCGACGCAGGCGTTCCAGTCAAAGACATCTGTCGCCGTCGCCAGGTCGGCATCAGCACGGCGACCTATTACCAGTGGAAGAGCAAGTACGGCGGCTTGGAGGCGTCCGAGCTGCTGCGGGTCAAGGAGCTCGAGTCCGAGAACGCCAAGCTCAAACGGATGTACGCCGAGTTGGCGCTCGACAATGCGGCAATGAAGGACCTGATCGCAAAAAAACTCTAGGGCCGGCGCGTAAGCGCGAGGCGGTGCGGTTCCTTATCGAGGTCCACGCGCGGCCGTTGCGCCGGTCCTGTGCACGCGTCGGGCTGTCGCGTGCCGCCTGGTACGCACCGCCTCTGGACTGGACGGTGCGCGATGCCGAGCTGATTGCCGAGATCGCGCGTTACGTTGAAGCGCACCCCAGTCGTGGCTTCTGGAAGTGCAGCGACTACCTTCGCAAGCAGCAACCAGGCTGGAATCCCAAACGCATCTATCGCGTTTACAAGGCCATGAAGCTCAACCTACGCCGCGCTGCAAAGCGTCGCCTTCCCAAGCGTGAGCGGGTGCCGCTCTACGTGCCGAGGCTGCCAGACACGGTCTGGTCGGTCGACTTCATGAGCGATGCGCTGGCATGCGGACGACGCTTTCGCACCTTCAACGTGGTGGATGACTTCAATCGCGAGGCGCTGCACATCGAGGTTGACACCTCGATCAACTCGCAACGGCTTGTGCGTGTGTTCGAGCAGATCAAACGCGATCATGGCTTGCCGCAGGTGGTGCGCTCGGACAACGGCCCCGAGTTCCTAGGCGAAGCGTTCACCAGCTGGCTCAAGACGAATGGCGTCGCACTGCAGTACATCCAGCCGGGAAAGCCAAATCAGAATGCCTTCATTGAGCGCTTCAATCGCACGTTCCGCGAGGAAGTGCTCGACCTGAATTTCTTCGCCTGCCTCGACGATGTGCGCGAAGCCGCCCACTGGTGGATGATCGACTACAACGAAGCAAGATCCCATGATTCGCTCGGCGGAATGACCCCGGTCGAGTGCCGCAACAAGCACGCCGAAAGCTCTACTTTTGAAGTGCCTGCTTGACGGGGGAGCTTACGGAGGCAGCTGATGTGCAGCGCCTTCGCGACCTGGAGACCGAGCACAGCAAGCTCAAACGCATGTATGCCGAGCTCGCGATGGAAAACCATGCACTCAAAGATGTCATCGCAAAAAAGTTGTAGACCCGGCGGACAAGCGCCCGCTTCTTGCCTGGCTCGTCGAGCAGCATGGCTGGAGCGAGCGCTGGGCCTGTTCGGTGGTTGGCGTGGCGCGCTCGACGATGCGCTATCAGCGTCGTCCCGATCGGGATAATGATGTTATTGCGCTGTTGTCCGAATTGGCCGAGTGGGCTGAGCGCAAGGGCATCGCCCTGGACTTCATCGAGCCGGGGCGTCCGATTCAGAACGGTTTTATCGAACGCTTCAACGGCAGCTACCGGCGCGGCGTGCTGGACATGCATCTCTTCCGCACACTGAGCGAGGTTCGCGAACAGGCCGAACACTGGCTTGCCGACTACAACCAGCAGATCCCGCACGACAGCCTGGGCGGGCTAACGCCCGCCGAGTTCCGTGATCAACATCAACCGCAGACCCCTAGCTTTAGCTGACATTGAATTGCGGGGAGTCGACATATAGATAAGTAAGCCGCTAGGCAGGACATCAACGCATACTATCAAGCGCGCGTTTCAGGTGTTTGGCAGCATCAAAATATCCACATCTCGTTGCTTCTCTAAAAAGATACCGTAGCGCGCAAATAAATCTATATTTCTCTTCACATTCTTGGTCGATTCTAGGCTTGGAGTTCCTCGATTTTTTTAGTGCTGTTATAGAAAAAAATAAAAAAATAGAAACACATAGGACGTACATAAGAAAAAACAAGAGCATCATATTAGCTTCCAATTGCTAGTAGACAAAAGTGCGGGGGGGGTCTAATGATGCCATTTTATATAAGCATAGCAAGAAATATAAAGCGAAGAATCTAGGAATTTTACGGGATGTTGAGAAGGTTGATTTGGTTAACGATGGTGTCGCCAGTTGACCTCATTAATTTCTTACAAGAATTTCTAAAATTCGTTTAAGAACATTCCGTGGCTCGCAAAGGTAAAATTTCCCATGGAAACTGCATCATTAGTTCCGCCATTAGATGAATCATTTGCTTTTAGTCAAGAAGAAGTTGACCTGTTCTCGCTCTTAAGCGGGGATATCAACCCACTTCATATAGATCCTCAATATGGGAAGCGATCTTCCTTTGGCGCCTGCATTGTACCCGGTGTGATGGGAGTTTTAGCAGCACTCGAACGAATAAATATTACATTGGTAGGGAGGCTGGGTACGCTTAAAGTCAAATTTAAAAATCCTCTCTATGTGAATCGTAATTACTCCTGCACAGTCGATCTAGAAAGCGAAGGCTTCTGCAGGTTTTCCGTGCGGGAAGGAAGGCGGGTCCTAATACAAGTCGAAATTTATTGGCTGATCGGAGATGATAACGGGCAAGCTGTTCTAAGCCAGCTTAAGTATGAACCTGCTGGGCAGCAGCAGGAATATATTAAAGAGGCTTCTGATATCTGCGACTACGACGACGCTGTGCTCAATGCTGGCGTGGCGATGACTGGTAGCTATGCGTCGACAGGACTTGGTAAATTTTATAAAAGTGCAGTCAAGCGGTATGGTTCAGCGTTAATTGACATGCTTGCACTTACAAGTTACCTGACCGGTATGAAACTGCCTGGGGAGCGGGCGATATTTTCTGGGTTGAGCTTAAATTTCGAGCGAGGATCGCAAGGTGGTTATTTCAAATATATTCTATCGACGCAACACTTTAATCGAGATTATGGATTGTTAGAAACGCAATTGTTGGTAGATGACACGCAATCAACATTCGCACGGGGAGAGCTCCGATCGTTCGTTAGAAAGAAAATAACTGATTTACCAGTCCGAAATTACATCGCTGCGCTTGAGAGCTCAGAGACCCATCTTCTTTCAGGCAAGATTGCGTTCGTTACAGGAGGAGGGCGGGGACTTGGCTCAGCGCTTGTTCGAAGTCTTGCTGTATTGGGCGCACACGTTTATCTAAATTACCGAGATAGCGGTGATCAAGCACGTGAAGTAGCTCGCGACCTAGAGGAGCATGGTCTATCTGTGACACTGCTTCATGGCAATGCCGGAGACAGCACTTGGCTTGCCTCTGTAGAAGCTGAGCTGTCTGCGAAACACCAACGGCTTGACATCCTGGTTTGCAATGCTTGCGAACCTCCCTCAAGGGTGGATGAAGACGCGTCATCCTTACTTTACCGAGCCAACTACGTCAAGCGCAATTTGCATCTCATTGATGCGCCGCTCAGTGCATTCTCAACTCTGCTCGCGGCAAGTGGCGGTACATGCGTGGCGATCTCTTCGGAAATGGTCGACACCTCGCCGGCGGGGTATGCGCATTACGTTGACTTAAAGCGACAGACAGAAGCGCGCGTGCGGGAGCTTGCCGACGCCGAACCGTCGGTCCGCACGCTCGTCGTGCGTCCGTCGAACCTGTTGACCGAGATGAGCAACACGCCGACGCGAATACTGAACGCGCAGGCGCCAGACGAGGTTGCGATGCGGATCGTAAACGTGCTGTCGACGATGGATGAGCGGCATTGTCTGCTGACGAATTTCTCCGATAAAGCTGCGGCGGTTGCGGTGTCGGTGCTGATGTTGACCGGCAACTTCACGCTCGATGCGATGCTCGATGAATTCGACGGATGGCTGGCATGCCTGCCCGGTCAGCACGCAGTTCGGCAGACTGGCTACAACCGGATGATGCAGGATCTGGTGAGCCCGGACAGTACGTTGAACACGGCCGAGGGTACGGCCAACCTGCTGTATGTGCGCGTGTCGGACTGGCTATACGAGCGCGATGCCTGCTGGCGCGACAGCGGCCTCAATCTGTCCGGCGAGGAGGCGTTCGTTCATCAGATCGCCGATGAGTTCGTCGCTGCGTTGCGCGGCTTTGCCAAGCGCAGTCGCGCAACGCAACTGCTGATCGTCTGTCCCGATCCGCGCCTAGATCCGGCCGATCCGGGTGCTCCGGCCTTGCTCGAGGCGGTCTATGCGCAGTTTGCGGCCCTCGCGATCGAACTGCCGAACCTGATGACCGTATTTGCGCGAGATTATCACGCGATCCACGACATCGACCCCGGTCGGATCGACGACGCCCAGCGTAACCGGATCGCGCATATCCCGTATGTGCAGAGCTATTTCCGCTTTCTGGCGGCGCTGGCCGTGCGCATGCTAAACGCAAAGCGTCAGCAGACAGCGAAGGTGGTGGTGCTCGACTGCGACAACACGTTGTGGAAGGGGGTTTGCGGCGAGGAGAACGACGTCCGCAATCTCGTGATCGACGAACAGATGCGCGGGTTCCAGCGCTCGATGAAGGATCTGCTAGGCCGGGGTTTCATTTTGTGTCTTTGCAGCAAGAATCGCGAGGAGGACGTCTGGCACGTATTCGACCAGCATCCGGACATGGTGCTCACGCGCGACGATATCGCCGCTGCGAAGATCAACTGGCTGCCGAAATCCAGCAATCTCCGTGCGCTCGCAGGCGAACTCGATCTTGGCTTGAACAGCTTCGTGTTTTTCGACGACAACCCGCTGGAGTGCGCGGAGGTTCGGGCCAATGCGTCCGAAGTGCTGACGATCTGCACGACGCAGAGCGAGGTTCCTCTGTCGCAGTGGACGGGGCTTCTGTGGGTGTTCGACCAGTTGACCTTGACCCGCGAGGACAGTGCGCGCACTCAGATGTATCGTGAGCAATCGCAACGTGAAAGGTTCCGAGAGTCCGCCGAGTCGTTCCGCGGTTTCATCGAAGGACTGAATCTGCACGTTGCGATCAAACCGATGACGCCGGAGATGGTGGATCGCGCGTCGCAGCTGACGCTGCGCACGAACCAGTTCAACAACACCACGATCCGGCGTGACCGGTCGGAAGTCATTGCGATGATGCGCGACGACGCATGGCATCTGCTCGTGATCGACGTTGTCGACCGATTCGGTGACTACGGTACGACGGGATTCGTCGCGTATCGACTCGAACCGTCGTGCCTCTACGTCGAATCGTTCCTACTCAGTTGCCGAGTGCTCGGCCGAACCGTGGAAGACCGGGTGATGCAGCGGCTCATCGAAATCGCTGAGGAGACCGGCGTCGGGCAGGTCCATGTTGCGTTTGCGGCTACCAGGAAAAACACGCCGTTCCGGCAATTTCTGGACAAAATCGCGCCACAGGAGATTGTCTCCGGCGATGGTGCGGAGGCCACGCCTAGCCGCTACCTGTTCGATCGCGAGACTTTGCGCGCCGTGCTCGATCGGCAGGCATATCTGGCACAGCAGGAGGGCAGCGATGACGCGCCGGCCGAGCATCGGCCGCCATTCATCGTAAACGAACGGCGTCTGACGCACGACGTAGACTACGGGAAGATCGCGGAACGTATGAACCTGGCATTCGACGATATCCGCGTGTCCGGCGTTGAGGCGATCGCGTTCGGTGCCATGCAAGCGGACGTGCAGCCGATTGCCGGTGCGACTGTCGCTGCAGCCGACCAGCGTATGGCGATGGGCGTGGTTGGCCGCGAGGCGGAGCGCGAGGCGGCACTGATGCGTGAAGTCAAGGCGCGCTACGCGCGCGTGCTAGGTATCGGTCCCGACACGATCGACGAATACGAGGAACTCGAGCGATACGGTCTCGAGTCGATCGACGTAGTGAACCTGACTGTCGAACTTGCCAAGCTCGTACCGGGCCTCGCGCCGGCCTTCCTGTTCGAGCATCGTACCCTGCACAGCGCCGTACGCGCATTGATCACCGATTACAGCACGAGCGTGCCTGGCGCTGCACATGAAACTGCACATCCGGCCGCAACTCCCACTGCGCCGGCGGCGTCCAACACGTCGCGGCGGGCGCCGGCCGACCATGCTGAAGCGAACGAGAGCGACGGTACCCGCGAGGACATCGCGATCGTTGGCTTGCACGGCATCTATCCGGGCGCCGACGACATGAACGCGTTCTGGCAATTGCTGCAGACCGGCGAGTGCCGGATCGTGCCGATGCCCGAAGCGCGCCGGCAGCTGATCGATCGCGCGTTCCCGGGCATTGCATCGACGCTGCACGGTTACATGGACCGTGCCGGCTATCTAGACGGAATCGAGCGCTTCGAGGCAGAGCTGTTCGGCATCACGCCGAAGGAAGCCGAGTTAATGGACCCGCAGCAGCGCTTGTTCCTGCAGGTCGTTTGGGGGCTGTTGGAGGATGCCGGCTATACGCGGCATACACTCGATCGCTCGACTGGCGTGTTTGTCGGCGTGCTGTCGAACGACTATGCGATGTACGCAAATCTGCATGCTTTGCAGCATCCCGAGCAGTACCGCCACACCGACTACTACCAGATCGCGAATCGCGTGTCGTACCACTTCGACCTCACCGGGCCGAGCATGGCGATCGACGCGGCCTGCGCGTCGTCGGGCACCGCGTTCCATCTCGCTTGCCGGTCGATCCGCGATGGTAATTGCGAGTCAGCGATCGTCGGTGGCGTGAACCTAATCCTGCATCCGAGTCGCCTGATCCAGTACTCGCAGACGGGCATGCTGTCGGACAGCGGCAGCTGCACGCCGTTCGGGCAGCACGCCGACGGCACGCTGCTCGGCGAAGGCGTCGGCGCGGTACTGCTGAAGCCGCTGTCGCGCGCAACTGCCGATGGCGACAACATCTACGCGATCGTAAAAGCGTCGTCGATCAACAGCGGCGGCAAGACCAACGGCTTCACCGTGCCGAATCCGAACGCGCAGGCTGGCCTGATCGCGAGCGTACTGCGCGCATCGCGCGTGCCGGCACCAGGTATCGCGTACGTCGAGGCGCACGGCACCGGCACCGCGCTCGGCGATCCGATCGAGGTCAGCGCACTCAGCCGCGCATTCCGCGAAATCGGCGGCGAGAGCGTACGGCGCATCGGATCTGTAAAGGCGAACGTCGGCCACGGCGAATCGAACGCGTTCCTTGCGAGCCTGAGCAAGGTGCTGCTGCAGTTCCGCCATCGCCAATGGGCGCCGACGCTGACCTCTGAGCAGGGCAACCCAGCGATCGATTTCGCGGCGGCTGGCTTCGAGGTACAGCGCACACTCGGCGATTGGTCCGAGCGTGAGGCCGAAGGGACGGTCGCCGCGTGTATCAGCAACTTTGGCGCGGGCGGCTCGAATGCGCACGTGGTGCTGGAGGCGTGGCCCGCGCGTGCGGCGCGCACACCTGGCGGCGCGACGCGCCATCTGGTGCCGTTGTCCGCGCATCGGGCAGAGCTTTTGCCGCTCATCGCCCATCGTCTGCGCGAACATCTGCTGCGTGTCGACGCGATCGCGTGCGATGTCGGCTCGATCGCCTACACGCTGCAGATCGGCCGTCAACACTTGGACCACCGCGTCGTCTTCATCGTCGACGGGCGGAGCACGCTGCTCGATGCGCTTGAGCGATTCGCGGCAGGCGCTGGCGCAGACCCGTGCTGGCTGTGCGGCAGCACGGCCGAGCGCAATGTACTCGGCGATTTTCTCGACCGCCAGCCGGACATGCTCGAGCTGCTCCGGAAATGGGCTCGTGAGCACGACCATCATCGGATTGCGCAACTGTGGTTGCACGGTTTCACCCTGCCGTGGGAGGAGCTGCATGCCCCGACCCCGCCGGTGCGGATCAGTCTACCGACCTATCCGTTCCGCGGACGTCCGCACTGGCTCGAACACACGTATGCGCCTGCAGGACTTGCCGCGAAGCCGGCTCCGGCCTCCGTTGCCTCCGCCGATGGCGACGCGTCGTTGTTCACGCCGGCATGGGTCCGTGAGGATCTGCCCACCGAGGCGCGCTTGCCGGCGCGTAGCGGCGCGCGCCATATCGTGTTCTGCGGGCTCGACACCGTCGCGAGTGTTGCGCTGCGCGCCGCGCTCGGCGCAACCGACGCGACCGTGCAGTTCTTGCCGCCTGTACAGCCGGAGGACACCGCATTTGCCGACCACGCAGCCGCGCTGTTCGCGTCGCTGCGCGAGCGGCTCTTGCACGGTCTGCACGAGCCAGTGCTCGTGCAGGTGACGGCGGCCGGCGCAGACAGCGAAACCTTGGACGGACTCGCGGCGCTGCTGAAGACGGCGGGGCAGGAAAATCCGAATCTGTCGGCGCAATGCATAGTATTGGACGAGGCGCCGGCTGCGGCCGCATGGCTCGATGTTCTGCATGACGAAATGCGCGCTGGCCGCGACGTAGCGGTCCGCTATTGTCCGCAACGGTGCGTACGCGCATGGCAGCCGTTGACGCCGGCAATCGGGCCGTTCTTCGACGGGCTTGTCGTCTCCGCCGGTGCGCCGCGCGCGTACCTGATCACCGGTGGATCGGGGGCACTTGCGCTGCCGTGTGCCAGATGGATCGGCGCGCACGATCGCGACGCGACGATCGTCCTGCTCGCGCGTCGCGACGAGGCCGACTTGATGCGTTCGTCGCAGGGCCACCGGATCGACGCGCTGCGCGCCGAAGGGGTACGGGTCGCATACCGGCGCGTCGATGTTGGCGACCGCCGCGCGCTTGCGGAGTGCGTCGAGGAGATTTGCGCGTCGCTGGGGCCGATTCACGGTGTGATCCATTGCGCGGGCATCGTCCGCGACGCATTTCTGATGCACAAGTCCGAGGAGGACTTCCGCGCGGTCCTGACGCCGAAGGTCGCCGGCGCGCTGAATCTTGACTGGGCGACGCGGAACCAGCCGCTTGCGTTCGTCGCCTTGTTCTCGTCGATTTCGGGCGTGCTCGGCAATTCTGGCCAGGCCGACTATGCGACGGCCAATGCGTTTATGGATGCGTTCGCACATCGCCGCGCCGCGCAGGTGCGCGCAGGTGCGCGCTCGGGTCGGACCGTGTCGATCAACTGGCCGTTGTGGCGGGACGGCGGAATGACGCTGGACCGCGAGCTAGCGACGCTGTTGCACGAACAGCACGGCCTTGCGTCGATCTCGAACGACGCCGGAATGCGGGCGCTCGATCGTGCGCTTGGCTCGGACGCGCATCAAGTGTTCGTCGGGACCGGTATCGAGGACGAGGTCGCTCGTCTGCTGGCCGCGTCGGCGCGCCGGCAGCCAGCGGAGAGGGGCGGTCGCCAGCCGGTGGCGCCGTCTGCGCTCACTCTGGCGCCCTCGGTGTTGGCCGCGGCCGATCTGTATCCGTATCTGAAGCGTGTGCTCGGCGACGCTACGAAACTCGATGCCTCGGCGATCGACCCGCATCGGCCACTGTCGGAGCTCGGTCTCGATTCGATCATGCTCGCGAAGTTGAACAAGGTGCTGGCCGGGAGCTTCCGCCAGCTGCCGAGGACGCTGTTCTACGAATATCCGACGCTCGAGGCGCTCGCCGGCTATCTGGCAGAGCAGATCCGCATTCAGGATATTCCCGCCGACCGCTTTGTGCCCGCGCATGCGATGAGCGAACCGGCGGTGCCGGCGCTCGCGACGCGCTCCGCGGCAGAGCCGGCGCGGCTGATACAGCCGGCGGATGCGCCGGCCGCCCGGCCGCCAGTGCATCCTGCGATGCGCAGCGCAGCCAACACGCCGGCTATGCGCGATGCCGACCCTCCGCGCGAACAGCCGATCGCCATCATCGGTATCGGCGGTCGCTACCCGAACGCGCCGTCGTTCGAGGCGTTTTGGCGCCGTCTAAAGACCGAATCGAGCGAGATCGGCGAGCTGCCGGTGCGCCGCTGGTACGGTCCGCAGGCGGACCCGGAGAGCGACGTGCATCCGCTGCTGCGCGGCCGCAAGGGCGCGTTCCTCGACGATTTCGCGCAGTTCGATCCGGTCTTCTTCCAGATCGCGCCCATCGACGCGTATTCGATCGACCCGCAGGAGCGGCTGGTGCTGATGGCGAGCTGGGCAGCGCTCGAAAGTAGCGGCTACACGCGCCAGCGGCTCAATGCGCGGCACGGGCGCAATGTCGCGGTCTGCGTCGGCGCAACCAAGAGCGGTTTCAATCACTTCTCCTCGGGCGCCGCCGTGCCATCCGGCGGCGCCGACGCACGCGAGACCGTCACGTCGACCTCGTTTGCGAACATGGCTAACCGCGTGTCGTATTTCCTCGACCTGCGCGGCCCGAGCATCGCATTCGACACCATGTGCACGTCGTCGTTGACGGCGATCCATCACGCGTGCCGGTATCTGCAGCATGGCGAGGCAGAGCTTGCGATTGCGGCCGGCGTCAATCTACATCTGCATCCGAACGATTACCTCGCGCTGGAACGGCTCGACATGCTGAGCGACGACGCGCAGGTGCGCTGCTTCGCGATGGAAGGCAACGGCTTCATCCCCGGCGAGGCGGTCGGCGCGGTCGTTCTGAAGCGCCTCGACGCGGCGCTCGCCGACGGCGACCGGATCGACGCGGTCATCACGGCGACAGGCGTCAGCCACAGCGGGCGTACGCATGGCTATACCGCGCCGAGCCTCGCGCAACAGGAGACGCTGATTCTTCAGGTCATCGAACGCTCGGGCAATCACGTCGACGACATCGCCTACGTCGAATCCGCTGCGAACGGATCGAGCATGGGCGACGCCATCGAGTGGGGCGCGTTGAAGAACGTGTTCCGCACGCGGACGCAGCCATGCGCGATCGGCTCGGTCAAGCCGAACATCGGCCATCCGGAAGCCGCCGCCGGCATTGCGCAACTCAGCAAGGTCGTCGCGCAGCTCAGGCACCGCGCGCTCGCCCCGACACTCGTGGACGAGACATCGCTGGACAGCGATCTGCTCGCCGATAGCGGGTTGCGACTTGTCACGCGTTACGAACCCTGGCCGGCGCAGGCCGGCCCGCGCAAATGCCTGATCACGGCTGCGGGTGCAGGCGGCACCTACGCGGCGATGGTGGTCGAGCAGGCGCCGGACCGAGTGGATGCACCTGCGGATCGCACCGCCAACGCCGTCGTCGCGATCGCGCTGTCCGCGCGCACCGCAGAGGCCTTGAAGCGCGTCGCCGCCGATCTGCACGATCATCTCGCTGCATATCCCGAGCATCGGTTGGAGGACATCGCCTATACGCTGCACGAGGGCCGCGAGGCGATGAAGGTGCGCACCGGCTGTGTCGTCACGAGCCGCCGGGAGCTGATGGGCCGGTTGCGCGCAATGGCGTCGGGCGAGCCACCGACGTCTGGCGAAAGGGATGCCACGCTGCCTGTGGCGTCCGTGCATGCGCAGATGCGGCTGGAGGTGGCGTTGCAGGCGTGGGTGGACGGGCAGAATGTGGACTGGTCCGATGCGTACGGCAGCGCGTGGACGAACGCGCATGGCGCGCCGCTCGCGCTGCCCGCATACCCGTTCGAAACGCGCGACTATTGGCGCGCGCCAGCGCATGCGCCGGGCGTAAGTGGGCGCACGGGCTCAGCCTCGGCGCCGGTCGAACCGGAAGTGGCCGCGTACTCGCCCGCGGCATCCGCGCAGCGCAACGAGGCCGCGTCGAGACCCGCGGCTTCGCCCTCAGCATCGCCTGCACCTGTGTCGCCCGAGGCGACGTTGCGCGAGATCGTCGCCGAGGTGAAAGATGCGATAGGTGCGCTACTGGGTTTCGACAAGGCCGATGCGATCGACGACGGGGCGACGTTCTTCGAACTCGGCATCGACTCGATCCGGATGGTGCCGTTCGTAAGCGGAATCGCGGACCGGCTCTCAGTCGACCTCGACGAGACGGTGCTGTTCGATTACCCGACCATCTCCAGGTTCTGCGAACACGTTGCGCGCTTGCGCGCGGCCACCGTGGACCGCGCTACCGGGATGGATGACGGTGCTGCCGGTCGCAGTGCGCCGGTCGCGCTCGCGACGGCCGGCCGGACGCGCGTCGAGACGGCCGCACCGGTGACCGATGCGGTCTTGCGGCAACTGAAGGAGCTGGTCAGAACGATCCTGCAGTACCCGGAAACGGAGATCCTCGACAACGACGTGACGTTCTTCGAGCTGGGCGTCGATTCGATCCGGATGGTCGGTTTCGTCCGCGAACTCTCGGCGAGACTGGGCCTGGATCTCGAAGAGACAGTACTGTTCGATCATCCGTCGATCGTCGCGCTCGCCGGCCATCTCGCTGTGCTCCGGCGGGCCGACACCGCGGCGCTTGCCGATTCGCCGCCGGCATGGCTCGGTCAGGCGGAACTGCAGCAAAACCTGCGCCGCTACGGCCGCACCTATGAAGAAGCGGTGCCGCTCCAGACCGAGGGGGAGGGCCCATTGTTGTTCTGCCTGCATCCGGCGTCCGGCGACGTCGCGATGTTCGGCAGGCTGGTCACGGCGGTCGGCACACGCTGCCGCGCGGTGGGTATCAAAGCGCGGGGTTTCCTGACGAAACGGCTTTTGTGCGCCGACGCCTGCGAGATGGCGGAGTACTACGCCGAGGTGATCCAGGCGATCGATCCGGTCGGACCGTATTACGTGATGGGTGCGTCGATGGGTGGGGTCGTCGCCTACGAGGTTGCGCGCGTACTGCAACACGCGGGCAAGCACGTGAAGTCGGTGTTCATGCTCGAGACGCCACTCATCACCGACCAACGCGACGAGGAAATCTTCGCGCTCGACGAGCTGCAGAACTGGTTGACCAACGCGAACTTCCTGATGATCGCAATGCTGCATCTCGATCCGGCATTCCGGCAGCGCAAGAGGGCCGGGATCGTCAAATGGGAAGATCTCGTGATCACCGAGTCCGATTTGCGGATCGACGACGGCGCAGCGCTCGATGCCGACCAGGTCGAGGCGAGCCTCGTCGCGCTCATCGTCGAGCGGGGCGTTCGCCAGGCGGCGGATATCCTGCGCCTGCGCCTGCGGTCGATGTCCGACACGCACCGAAACAATTTGCGCAGCATGCGCGAATACCGCTGGCAACCGCTCGCGCGGCCGGACGAGGTCGAGATCCTGATGTTTCGTACCGAGACCGCCAAGGCGACGTCCGACGAGGTCTACAACCCGAACTATCTGTACAAGCTGCAGCGCGTGCACGGATCGATGATTCCCCTGCTCGATACATGGGTCGAGAAGATGCCGCAGGTTCGCACCGTGATCGTGGGCGGCGACGACCATTTCCAGCTCTGCAGCCAGGGCATCGGCAATGAGGAAGTCATCGGTCCCGTGCTCGCGTCGATGCATCGCATGCACCCGGCCGCGGCGCAACATGCGACGCCCGCCGACAGCGCGCCGATCGTCGCACAGGCGCCAGCCGCGGCGCCGGCGACCAGCGCCGGACCGGGCGCGTTTCGGGTCGCTGTGATCGGCCTGTCGGCGCGGTTTCCGGGTGCCGAGGACGTCGATGCGTTCTGGCGCGTGCTGTCTGCGGGCGAGAGCCTGATTCGCGCGGCGCCGGCCGGGCGCTTCGCCTCGGCGGACGGCGCGACGGACTACGGTTGCCTGTTCGAGCGCATCGACGAGTTCGACAATGCGTTCTTCCATCTGAGCCCGAACGAGGCGCAACTGATGGAGCCGGCCGAGCGGTTGTTCCTGCAGGAGGCGTGGCGCGCCGTCGAGGATGCCGGTCTCGTGTCCGATCGACTCGCCGGCTCGAACTGGGGGGTGTTCACCGGCAGCGGCGGCGACTACAACCTGCACGTCCAGACCGTACTCGGCATCGCGCCGCAGGTCTCGCAATCGACGCTGCCTGGCCGCGTTGCGTATCACATGAATCTGACCGGGCCGACGATGGCGATCGATGCGGGCTGCGCATCGTCGCTGATGGCGATTCGGCATGCATGCGACAGCCTGCGGCTCGGTCAGTGCGAGATCGCGATCGCGGGCGGCGCGATGGTGTATTCGACGCGCAACCTGATCGCGACCAGCCATTACTACCGCCTGCTGAGCGACACGGAACATGGTGCCGCACTGCTCTCCGGTACGACCGGCATGCTGCCCGGAGAGGCGGTCGGCACGATGGTGTTGAAGCCACTCGATGCGGCCGAGCGCGACGGCGACCGTATCTACGCCGTCCTCGATGCGTGGGGCAGCAACCACAATGGCCGGACCCAGGGCATCGCGGCACCGAGCGCCGTCGCGCAGGCGGATCTGCTGACGTCCACCTATCGGAGCTTCGGCATCGATCCCGATTCGATCGGCTTCTTCGAGGCCAACGCGAGCGGTTCGTCACTCGGCGACAAGGTCGAACTGCAAGGACTGCGGAAAGTGTTCGGTGAGCGCTCCACGCAGCGGCTGGTGCTCGGCACCGTCGAGAACAACGTCGGTCATTCGTTTGCCGCCTCCGGAATCGCACATCTGCTGAAGGTGATCCTTGCGCTTCATCGCGACACGCTGCTACCGACCGCGAACATCGATCCCGCGACGGCGATCGCCGGCAGCGACGGTGACACGTTCGAGCTTCCAACGCGCGTCCGGGCGTGGCCGCGTCAGGCGGGCGTGGCGCGTCGCGCGGGTGTCAGCTCGTACAGTGCGACCGGCATCAACGTCCATCTGGTTGTGTCCGAAGCGCCGCCCGCCGCTTTCACGGCATCGTCCGCGCGACCGGAGCCGGTGCTGCTGGCGATCTCCGCGCCCACGGTCGACGCGCTGCGGCAGCGCTGCCGCGATCTGCTCGATTACGTAAGCGCCACGCCGGCGCCGCCATGGTCGCTCGCGCAGCTCTCCGCGAACCTATTGTTGCGGCGCAATCACTTCCGTTATCGGTGCGCGCTGCGCGTGCGCGATCGCTTGCACACCGAGACCTTGCTGGCGCGGTTCCTCGCAAATGAGGCCGATCCCGACGTGCTGACGAATCTCGACTCGGCGTCGGGCGATGCGGAGTCGGCGGCCGATCAAGCGCGCCTTTCGGCACTGCGCCGCGATGCCGCGGAGTTCAACACAGGGCAGGACGCGTTGCCGCTCGCGCATGCCGCTCGCTGGTATGTGCACGATGTCGCGTTCGACGCTCGGCGCGGATTCGCCGCGAGCGATCTGGCGCCACTGTCGCTGCCCGCCTATCCGTTCGAGCGGACCCGCCATTGGTTACTGTCGCAGGCGATCGCGGCGCCCCTCGCACCGGAGGAGCCGGCAGCCGAACGGCCGGAACGCTGGTTGCTGCGGCAGGTCGCGGCGATCACGGGCGACCAACCCGACGCGTTGCGCGCCGATACGAACTGGAGCACGATGGGCTTCGATTCGCTGATGAGCATGCGGTTGCTGTCGGCGATCAACGAGCAGATGGGCGTCGAGGTGCAACTCGTCGACCTGCTAGACCGACGTACGCCGGCGGAACTGGTCGAGTATTTGAACGGGCTCGGTGCGTTCTCACCGCCGGACGGCGGGCGCGAGAGAACATCCGATCCGGTGGCGATGACGCTGCCGATGGTCCAGTACCCGTGGTTTGGCGAACGGCTCGCGGCGCTGCGTGCGCCGACCAGCGTGGCGAGTTTCGCGTTGCCACCGCAAGCGTCGGCGCCGGAGCCTCAGATCGACCGGCATCTGGTGCTGTCGTATATGCTCGACGCGGGCATCGCGGTGTTCCGCGATACCGACAAGGCGGTGCTGCTGGCCACGCGCTCGGTCGACATCGACGCGCACCTGCGGCACTTTCCCCACGACGCGGTCGCGGCGAGCCTTGGCGCGCTCGTACCCGGACGCTTGTGGGCGCCGCTGTCGCAAGAGCAGGCGCGCAACCTGTATCTGACCGAGCGGATGGACAACACTGCCTGGAACGTGTTCCACGTGTTCCGCCTGCATGCCGTCGCCGTCGATTTCGAACGGCTGCAGCATGCATTGACCCTGCTCGCGCGGCAGCAGGACCTGCTGCGCACGCGTTACGTGAAGGTTGGCGACGGTTATGCGCAATGCGTGTCGGAACTGGTATGCGTGTCGCTTGATCTGATCTCGACAAGCAGCCGTCAGGCCTTCTATCAGTTCATCCAGAGCTGCCGCAGTCACCAGATGCTGGAGGAACACGGCGGCTCGGCCATTCGGATGTGGCTTACAGAAACAGACGGTGCGTTCCATCTTGGTGTGGTTGCGCATCACGCACACGCGGACGCGTTCACGCCGGGCCTGCTGTTCTCGCAGTTGATGGCGCTGTACGAAAGCCTCGATGGCCAGGAAGCAGTACGCGCCGACGCCTATGCGCAACGCGACCAATACTGGCTGTACGCGCTTCGTCAACACGATGCGGGCGGGGCCGACGCCGAGGTGCACCGTGCGTACTGGCGCAACTCGCTGTCCGGCGTCGATGTCGCCATGCGCTTGCCGTATCGCGACGACATCGCATCGGCGCCGTCGTCGCGCAAGCTCGCGGTGAACCAGATCGTGTCTGTGTCGCCCGAGCTTGGCGATCGGATCTCGACACTGAGCAGGGAGCACGGCATTTCGTATCCGCAGCTGTTCGCGGCAGTGCTGGCTGTCGTGTTGCGCGAGTTCTTCGGCAACGATCGTCCGGTGCTGCAGGTGATCCACAACCAGCGCGATCGCGCTGCGTTGGCCGCATGTCTGGGCGACTTCTCGAACGTCGCGTTCGTGCCGTTCGAGATCGACGCGCGGCAAAGCGTGCTCGACACCTTGTACGCGGTGCGCCGAACCCTGCTGACCGGGTTGCAACATGCGCGGATTCCAGCGACGGAACTGCTACAGATCGTTGGTCTGGACGGTTATGCCGGGTACACGGCGATGGTCGGCGATGTCGTGTTGGACAGCGCGGATATCGATACGGCGAACGTCAGTGTCGCAGGCGAGCACGGCGTGTCCACGTACATGGATGCGGTGCTCGAGCAGCGCCGCATCCACTTCCTCGACCAGCCGCTCGCTTCGATGTTCTTCCAGTTCCTGCGGATCGATGGACGTCTGTACATCTTCCACTCGTACAGCCGTGCGCTGTTCGAGCACGAGAAGATGCAGAAACTTCCGCAACTGATCGTCGAACTGACCGGCGCGATGCTGCGCGATCTGGACGCGCCGGTCGCCAGCCTGGTCGCCGCATTCGGGCGGCAGTTCGGCGAGATCGGTCACGCCGTGCGTGCGCTGCCAACGCGCGATGCGCCGACTGGCGAGGCCGCCGGTCTGCTGGAGCGCTTTCTTGGCGGCGATCTGTCGGTCGGTCAGTTGCGCAGCACGCTGCGCGCGGCGTCCGGCGATGTCGAGGCTCTCGCCAAATGACCGGCGGCGCGAAACGAAAGGTGACCGGGGCGAGGCGCACATGCTGCGCTGTGCGTCCGGAATTGAGGATGGATCGATGAGGCAAAAGCGAGACGGGAGCGGTTCGATGAGTCTACTGAACAGGGTGACGGAGCCTGGAAGCAACAAGAGCGACGACGCACAGCGCGTTCTGAACGGGGACGACGTCGACGTATGGTTGAAGCAGCATTTCCTGCTGGACGCGATGTCGCCGCTATCGCAGAACCAGAAGGGCATCTGGTCGCGGCAGATGATGTATCCGGCAGATCCGCTGTACAACGTGGCCGTCGCCTGCGTGGTCGGGAACGGATTCGAACGTCATGCGTTCCGGCGGGCGTGCCAGCGGTTCGTGAACAACCATCAGCTGCTCAACGCGGGCATCGTCGCTCACGGACGCGAACTCGTGCAGTGCATCGATTCCGGGCGTGACCTCGCGTGGCGTGAATTCGATTCCGACGACACGCTCGAGGCGTGCGTGGCGCGCGCGAAGATCGATGCGGACGCACCGTTTTCGCTCGACGACGGTCCGCTGTACCGGATTCACGTGTATGCCACGGCGTCCGGCCAATCAGTCGTGCTGCTGGTCGTGCATCACATCGTTTGCGACGGCAGCTCGCTCAGCCAGTGGCTATCGACGATCTGGCAAGACTATCGGGCCATGCGGCAACAGCGTGCGCTATCTGCGCCGCCGGCGGCGGCCAGCTTCTTCGACTTCGTAAAGTTCGAAGCCGAGCATCTCAGCTCCGCGGCGGGGCAGAAGAGCCTCGCATACTGGCGCTCGCAGTGTGCGGACGGCCTGCCGCCGCTCGACCCGAAACTCGATGTCCCGCTTGCCGCCCACGATGCGTCGGTATTTGCGACCGATCGATTGTCGTTCGCGATCGACGCCGAACTGGCCGCCCGCGTGCACGGATTCCGCGAGACGGGTTCGTTCAACGCGGCCACGCTGCTGATGGGCGCGTTGTTGCTGGCGCTGTCCGCCTGGCGGGACACGCAACGCTTCACGATCGGCTTGCCGACGCTCGGCCGCCCTGCGAGCGAGTTCGCGTCGACGGTGGGCAACTTCGCCAACCTTGTGCCGGTCGTTTGCGATCTCGATCCGACCCAGCAGTTTTCGCGCTGGCTCGATGACTGTCAGCGCTACGTCTATCGCGCGCTCGACCACTGGTATCCCTTCGCCGGGCTGGTAAATGCGCTGCCGCGACACTCGAACCCGCATCAGGCGATCCAGGCCGTGTTCACCTACCAGAAGTTTGGCGACGCGATCGATATCGGCACGTTGCCGCATCGCATCGGAGACACGATCGACCTCACGTTCGCTCACGACATCTACCAGCGCGACGAATACCCGCTCACTTGCGAAGTCGTCGAGCAGGGCGATACCTGGGCGGTGAATCTGAAGTACAAAACTGCGATGATCGGGCGCGACGATGTGCTGTCGCTGCAACACGCATTGCTGGGCGTGCTTGACGACGCGCTTGCGGACCCAGGACAGCCGGTGGGTGTGCTGACGGCGCGCAATACGCATCGCGACGACGGCCCCATGGCGGATGCCGAACTCGTGTCAAATGGCGAGGCTGTGTCGGATGCCGGAGCCGCGCCGGATGCCGGAGCTGCAGGCGCGGCGCAACCGTCGCCCGATGCCATGAGTCTGCCCGCGCGATTCGCCGCACAGCGCAGGCGCGATCCTGCGCGGCACGCCTTAACGTTCAACGGCCGCCACGTCACGTATGGCGATCTCGATCGTGAGAGCGACGCCCTTGCCCGGCATCTGCTGGCGCTCGGTGTGAAGCCGGGCGATCTCGTGCTGTTGTGCGCCACGCCATCGCCGGAACTGATCGGCGCAATTCTCGCGATCCTGAAAGCTGGCGCGGCGTACGTGCCCGTCGATCCCGCATCGCCGCGGCAACGAATCGACCATATCCGCGCGGACACCGGAGCACGCTACGCCATCACGACGTCGGCGTGCGAGGCCTCGGTCGAAGGCGTCGCGCATCGCGTCGTGCTCGACCGCGACGGTCGCTCGATCGCGGCATCGGCCGCACGCGCGTCGGCGCATGCGCTCCCCGAGGTGCGGCGCGAGGACCTTGCCTACGTGATTTACACGTCGGGCACCACGGGCAAGCCGAAGGGCGTGATGATCGAGCACGGCAACGTGTTGCGCCTGTTCGACCGGACTGCGCACTGGTTCGATTTCGGTCGGGACGACGTCTGGGCCCTGTTCCATTCGGTGGCGTTCGATTTCTCGGTCTGGGAGATCTGGGGCGCGCTGCTGTACGGCGGCCGGCTGGTCGTTCTCGACGCCGAGCAACGCAAGGACACGGAGCTGCTGCTCGACGTGCTAGCCGACGAGAAGGTGACGGTGTTCAATCAGACACCGGCCGCGTTCTATTCGGTGGTGCGCGCGGCGACCGGCGGTACGGATCGACGGACGCTGTCGCTGCGCTATGTGGTGTTCGGCGGCGAGAAGCTCGACTTCGCACAACTCGCGCCTTGGGTCGAGCGTTACGGCGAGCATCGGCCCGCGCTCATCAACATGTACGGGATCACCGAGACGACAGTGCACGTGACCTATGCGCCGGTGACAGCGGCTGGCGTAAAGGGCGCGCATGCGTCGGTGATCGGCAGACCGATTCCCGATCTGGATCTCCATCTGCTCGACGAGAACCGCGTGCCGGTGCCGGCCGGCGAGATCGGCGAAATCTACGTCGGTGGCGCGGGCGTGGCGCGCGGTTACCTCAACAGGCCGGAGCTGACGCGACAGCGCTTCGTCGAATACGCGGGTGCGCGGTTCTACAAGACCGGCGATCTGGCGCGCTATAACGCGCAGGGCGAGCTCGAATACATCGGGCGTAATGACGCGCAGGTCAAGATCCGCGGCTTCCGCATCGAACTCGGAGAGATCGAGGCGTGCGTCAACCAGCATCCGGCCGTCGAGAACTGCGTCGTGGTCGCACACGAGCACACCAACGGCGTCAAACATCTCGTCGCGTACTACTGCGCGAAAACGTCGGCCATGAGCGGCAGCGTCGAGGCGCGCGCATTCCGTGAATTCGTCGGCGCAAGCCTGCCTGACTACATGGTGCCGGCTTTTTTCGTCGAACTCGCACAGCTGCCGGTGACCGGCAACGGCAAGTTCGACCGGCAGGAACTGAGCCTTAGGTCGATCGAGCTGGCGCCCGGCGAGCACTCCGCCGCTGCCGCGAGCGCCACACAGCAGCGAGTGCTCGCGCTGTGGCAGCAGGTGCTGAGCGTCGCGCCCGCGCATCTCGATCAGGGCTTCTTCGAGGCAGGCGGCGATTCGCTATCGGTGGTCTTCTTCGCCCGCGCGATCGAGCAGACGTTCGACTGCGTGTTTTCGCCCGCGAATCTGTTCCGGTATGCGACGGTGCGCGACATAGCGAACTACCTGGACAATCTCAAACCGGTCGCTGTCGAAAGCGACGCAGTGCCTGGCGATACGCCGCTGATCGCCGGTGTGGATAATGAAATGTCGTCGCCGGTCGTGCCCGCGTATTACGGCGACAGCCTGGCGATCATCGGCATCTCGTGCGAAGTCCCGGGCGCCGTCGATCACCACGCGTTCTGGGCCAATCTGTTGGCCGGCCGCGAGAGCTCGGAACGGCTGTCGCGCGCCGCGCTCGACGATGCGGGCGTCGGCCCGGAACTGGCCGACCACCCCGACTACGTCCCCATCCGTTTCACCATCCCGGACAAGACGACGTTCGACGCGGACTTCTTCAAGCTGTCGGCGAAGCTTGCGGAGTTCGCCGATCCGCAATCGCGCCAGTTGCTGATGCATGCGTGGAAGGCGGTCGAGGATGCCGGCTATGCGCCCGCGGGGCTCGACGACACAGGCGTATTCGTCGCGACCGGCAACAGCGGCTACCAGACGTTGCTCGACAACGCCGACGACATCGAGCACAACGATCGCTATCTGGCGTACGTGCTGTCGCAGGCCGGCTCGTCGGCGGCGCTGATTTCCTACCATCTGGGTCTGACCGGCCCGAGCATGCACATCGGCACGAATTGCTCGTCGTCGCTGGTCGCGATCGACGCCGCGTTCAAGAGCCTGCGCGCAGGCGAATGCCGGCAGGCGATCGTGGGCGCGTCGACGCTGTTTCCGCATCCGAATGCGGGCTTTCTGTATCAACCCGGCCTCAACTTCTCGAGCAGCGGGCATTGCCGGACCTTCGACGCTGACGCCGACGGCATGATGGCCGGCGAAGGCGTCGCGGTGATCGTTTTGAAGAACGCGCTACGGGCGGTTGAGGACGGCGACGCGATCTACGCGATCTTGCGTAGCGTCGCCGTCAACAACGATGGTCGGCAAAAGAGCGGCTTCTACGCGCCGAGCGTGGAGGGCCAAGGCCGAGTGATCCGGACCGCACTTGAGCGCGCGGCCGGCGTCGACGTCGAATCGATCGCGTACGTCGAGGCGCACGGCACCGGCACCAGGCTCGGCGATCCCGTCGAGGTGATGGCGATCAACGACGTGTACAGGCAGCGGACCGACGCGATGCAGTTCTGCGCGATCGGCTCGGTGAAACCGAACATCGGCCATCTGGACACGGCGGCGGGGCTGGCCGGCTGTATCAAGGTCGCGTTGGCGCTGCACGCTCGCACGATCCCGCCGACCATCAATGTCGCCACGCCGAATCCCGCGATCGACTGGCAGGCGTCGTGCTTCCGCCTGCCGCGCGAGGCGTCGCGCTGGCCCGAGACCTCGCATCCGCCGCGCGCAGCGCTGAGCTCGTTCGGGCTCGGCGGCACGAACGCGCATGCGATTCTCGAAGCATGCCCCGACGCGTGGACTGCGCCCCGGCGTGCCGCCGGGCCGGAACGCGGACCGCAGCTGCTGGTGCTGTCCGCCGACGATCCGCGCTTGCTGCCGACGATGGCAGACACGCTGGCCGGATACTTGGCGGCGCATCCGGATCTGCCGCTCGATTCGGTGGCCTGCACGCTGCAGCTCGGCCGCCAGCCGATGCGGCACCGGCTCGCGATCGTCGCGGCCGACCTAAGCGAGGCCTGCGCGCTGCTCCAGCATTACGCCCGCGGTACGGAGGCCTCGCCGCTGCCCGCGGCGATTGCGATCTCTCGGCCCGACAACACGGCGCCGGCCGCTGGCGACGCGGCCGATGCGGTTGCGGCCGGGCTCGCGCGCCGCGATCTGGCTGCGCTGGCCGAACTGTGGGTGCAGGGACACGCCATCGACTGGCAGCCCCTGTATTCCGGCGTGCGGGTGCGTCGGACGCATCTGCCGACCTATCCGTTCGCGCGCCGTCACTACGCGGTTGCCGCCGGCCCGGCCTTGCGAACCGGTGGGGCCATATGGGCGGGTTCCGCCGCGACGTCTGCTCCGCGCATCGCGTTGCAGCTCGACGAAGACGGATCGAGGCAGGTGCAGTTCCGCCTGCGTCGCGACGATTTTTACCTCGCCGATCACCGCGTTGACGAGCGCGCGGTGCTGCCGGCGGTGATGACGTTCGAACTGCTGCGTGCGGCCGCGATGACCGACGGGACGATCCCAGGCGAACCGTTGTTGCGCATCGAGCGGGTGGTCTGGATGCGACCGGTGGTCTGCGACGGCGACGAGGTGCTGCTGAGAGTCGAGCTCGCCGCGCGGGGTGGCGAGCAGGACCGGCGCGCGCCCGTCGCGTTCGCGTTGACAGGCGCCGATCCAGCGACGGGCGAGTCGTTCGTGTTCGCCGAGGGCGAACTCAGTCTCGACACGGGCGACGGGCGGCACGCAACAGACGCGGGCGCTGGCGAGGACGTGGTCGCGTCGGCGGCGTTGCCGCAGCCGCTGTCGTCGAACTGGATCGACGGCGCGGCTTTTTATCGCCGCATCGCTGCGGGCCGCGTGCACTACGGAGCGGCTTATCTGGGTCTCGTCGAGGCGCACTGGAACCAGGACGGGTTGACCGCTCGCGTGCGCTTGCCGGAGTCGCTGTCCGGGTCGCTTGCGGCGTTCCCGCTGCATCCGAGCTTGCTGGATGGCGCATTGCAGGCGAGCGCAATGCTGGACATGATTCGGCAGCACGGCGGCGACCCTGCCAGCTGGCCGGCGGCAGCGCTCGCGGGGCAGAAGTTGCCGTTTTTCGTTCAGCAGTGCGATGTGCTTGCGCCGCTCGAACCGGAAGTGCTGGTGCGCGTGCGCGACCACCAATCGGCGCCGGCCGCGGGCGAGGCGCGGCACGACATCTTCATTTATGGGGCTTCCGGAACGCTGCTGCTCGCGATTCGCGGTTTCGTCACGCGCGCGCTACGCACGGCGCCCGGCGAGCGCCGTACCGGGTCCGGTCTCGAGGTCGAAGCCGATTCGTCCGGCGTGACGCGCGCTGACGACGTCGACGAGGCCGGCAGCAACCTGAGCGCACTGACGATAGGCTGGACTGCGCTCGGTGCCGATCGCCAATCCGGCGCTTCACCCGCCCCTGTTGTGCTGTTCAGTATCGGCGAAAAGCCGTCTGCCGCGCTTGACGTGCATTTTGCCGGCCGTCTCGCCCGTTACGTGCCGCTGCACGCGGCGCCGGATAATTCTTTGTTGGCGGCCCTGCCGGCCGACGCGCAGATGGTGTTCGCGTTTCCGGCGGTCCAGACGCCAGCCGACGATCCAGCGCTGATCGACGCCCAGCGCGATGGCGTGATCGCGGCGTTTCGCTGGATTCGGGAGATGGTAGGCCACGGTTTCGAACACACGGACTTGGACTGTACGTTCGTTGTCGAGGGTACGCAGCAAGTGCGCGATGACGATACGGTCGCTCCTGCGCACGCAAGCGTGATCGGCTTTGCGCAGAGCCTCGCCGGCGAATACGCGCACTGGCGGGTTCGCGCGCTCGACGTGCGCGCGTTCGCCGAACTCCCGGAGCCGGCGCATTGGCCACGCGCGGATGGGCAGGTCGTGTTCGCCTGGCGCGATGGCCGCTGGTTCGCGCGCGGCCTGGTCGAGATCTGTACACCCGCGCCGCGCCCGACGCTGTATCGGCAGGGCGGTCACTATCTGGTGCTCGGCGGCGCCGGCGGCATCGGTCGCACCTGGACCGAAGCGATGATCCGCGACTACCGTGCGCAGGTGATCTGGCTGGGACGCAAGCCACGCAACCGCGAGATTGACGACGAGATCGCTCGTCTCGGCACGCTTGGCCCCGCGCCGATCTACCTGCAGGCCGACGCAACGGATCTTGCGTCGCTACGCCGCGCGCGGCATGCGCTCGCCGGACTCGGCATCGACACGCTGCACGGCGTCGTTCACTCGGCGCTCGTGCTCGACGATCGCGGCATCGCAAGCATGAGCGAATCGCAATTCGTCCGCGCGCTCGACGGGAAGGTCGCCACCTCTGTGAATCTCACCCACACATTCGGCGATTGCGACCTGGATTTCATGCTGTTTTTCTCCGGCACGATCTCGTTCGTGAAAGCCGGGGGGCAGTCCAACTACGCTGCCGGTTGCAGCTTCCAGGATGCCTATGCAATGGCGATCGGGCAGCAGTGGCGCTGTGCAGTCAAGCTCGTTCATTGGGGTTACTGGGGAAGTGTCGGGATCGTCGCTACGCCCGAATACCGTCGCCGGATGCGAGCGGCCGGCGTCGGCTCGGTCGAGCCAAACCTTGCGATGCAACGACTCGCGCAATTCATGCAGGACAATCACATGCAGCAACTTGCCTTCGAACAACGTCTGTCTGCGCCCGGCGCGCCTTCCGCAAGACTGCCGGTGATGGCTGCGGCAGAAGCCTCGCTCCCGCCCGCCACGGAACCCGATGCCGCGGTCGATTATCGGCAGCACCGGTTGCACAACGCCGCGAGCCCGCTGCTACGTCACCTCGATACGCTGTACGAACACAACGGGCTGCGCGATCCGGTCGTTGAGCGCGCGGCGCTGCTGAAGGTTCGCCAGGCGCTCGGCGAGATCGATGCGCTGCCGATCGGCCGTGCCCACGATGGCGCATACCGCGCCGGTCCGCGCAGCCGCCTCGTCGAAGCGTACGAGCGCTGGTATCAGGAAAGCTGCCGGCAGTTGCAGCGCTACGGTCTGCTCGACGTGTCCGGCGTTGGCTTGCCGGATGCAGACGAAGCTCCGGATGCGGCCTGGGCACAGGTGCGCGACCGCTATTGCGCGCATCCGAGCGTGCGCGCCGGCATCGAGCTGATGGATGCGTGCCTGCGCAATCTGCCGGCGATCCTGCGCGGCGAAACCGCCGCGACTGCGGTGATGTTTCCCGATGGATCGATGCAGCTCGTTGAGAACGTGCACCGCAATCATCCGATCGCCGACTACTTCAACGAGGGCGTTGCGGAAACGGTGATCGACTACGTGAGCTATCGCGCCGGGCGCGATCGCGGCGTACGTCTGCGAATCCTTGAAATTGGTGCGGGAACGGGCGGCACCAGCAGCAAGGTACTGCCGAAGCTGCTGCCGTGGCGCGAGCAGATCGACGAATATCACTACACCGATCTTTCCAAGTCCTTCTTGTTCTATGCGCAGGACACCTACGGTCCGGACGCACCGTTCCTGAAGACTTCGATTCTCGACATCGAGGCACCGCTGACGGCCGAGCATGCGCATGCAGACAAACGCGGTAGCTACGATGTCGTGATCGCGGCCAACGTTCTGCACGCTACGCGCAACATCGACCGAACACTGCGCAACGCGCATGCGTTTCTGCGCGATGGCGGCCTTCTCGTGCTGAACGAAATGAGCGAGAACTGCGCGTTTTCGCATCTAACGTTCGGTCTCCTCGAAGGCTGGTGGCTCTACGACGACGAGTCCGCGCGAATGCCGGGGTGTCCCGGGCTCTTTCCCGGCGAGTGGGCTCGCCAGCTCGAGCGTATCGGTTTCGCAGACGTGCATTTCCCGCTCGATGGCGCGTTGTCGCTAGGCCAGCAGGTGATCGTTGCGCAACGTGCGTGCGACCGGCAGCCGACGCCGTCCGCGCCCGAGGATGCATATGCGGCACGCGACAGCCGCAGCCGAAGCGACCAGAGCAGGCGCGATCAGAGCAGGCATGACAAGGCCGGGATCGTGGCGGTGCTCGTCGCATCGGTCGCGGAGGTGCTGCGTATCAGTGCCGGTGACATCGATCGGGAGCGCAGCTTTTCTGACATCGGTCTCGATTCGATCCTCGCGATCCAGTTGACCAATCGGCTGAACACGCGTTTCGGAATACGGCTTGCCACGATCGAGTTGTTCGACCATAACACCGTCGCGCGGCTGGCCGCGCATCTTGTCGACCGGTATGGCGTGACCGGCGCGGTCAGCGGCACGGCGGTTGCGGACGCAGCGATCGAGGCCACGTCGTCCGAAGCCGCGTCGTCCGCCGGCGCCGGGTTCGCAGGCGTGATGGCGGTCGTACTGGAGCAGGTCGCGAACGCGGTGCGCGTCGGCGCCCATGAGATCGATCCGCACCGCAGTTTCGCTGACCAGGGCGTCGACTCGATCATCGGCGTACAGCTCGTCAACCGGCTGAACAAACTGTTCGGCCTGCGGATCGCGACGACGGCGATCTTCGACCACAACACCGTGCATCGTCTGGCTGGATTCCTGCACGAACGGCACTGCGCGACGCCGCTGGCGAAACCGACTGAAGCCGCCGCACCCGCTTTACCGGCCTCACAGGCCGCACCTGCCCCCGGGCGGCGCGACGCCGCGCCGGAGCGTCAGGCGATTCGCGCGCTGCTCGTCGAACGCTTGGCGGCCGTGCTGCGCATTGCCCCGGACGAGGTCGATGCGCAGAAAAGCTTCGCCGATCAGGGCGTCGATTCGATCATAGGAGTACAGCTGGTGAATCAGCTCAACAAGCGTCTCGGCCTCCGAATCGCGACGACCGTGATCTTCGATCACAACACCGTCGATCGGCTCGTGGCCCATCTGTGCGATGCGCACGGCGCCGCGCTTGAATCGACGGCTGCCGCGGACCCTGCGTCGACCCGCAGCATGGCGGGCGGCACCACCGCCGCGGCGTTCAGAGGCGCGCACGATCGCGCCGTCGTGCCCGCGCCGACGCTGGATTCCGCACCGGTCGCGATGCCGGCCGCCGTGCCGGGACGGATCCGCGCGGTCTCGATTGAGGGGCCCGGCGATATCGACGACCTGTCGATCGTGACGCTAGCGCCGCGCAGCCTTGCACGCGACGAAGTACGCGTGGCGGTGCGCGCGTTCTCGTTGAACTTCTCTGATCTGCTGTGCGCACGTGGGTTGTACCCGAACATGCCGCCGTATCCGTTCGTGCCAGGCAACGAAGCGGCCGGTGTCGTGATGGAGGTCGGCGCCGACGTGACAGGGTTGCGGTCCGGCGACGCGGTCGTCTGCCTGAGCCAGGGCTGCCACGCAGAGCAGGTCGTCTGTCCGATGAGCCAGGTGTTCGCGAAGCCCACGAGCTGGAGCTTCGAGCAGGCATGCGCGTTGCCGATCGTCGGTATCACGATGATCGATGCCTTCCGCAAGGCGGCCGTCACGCACGGCGAGCGAGTCCTGATCCAGACCGCGACAGGCGGCACCGGGCTGATCGCGATGCAGCTCGCCAAGCACCACGGCGCGGAAATTTTCGCGACGGCGGGCAGCGAGCAGAAGCTGCGGTATCTGCGCGAGCTCGGCGTCGTGCACGCGATCAATTACCGGACGCAAGATTTCGCGCAGGAGATCCAGCGACTCGCGCCTGGCGGCGTCGACGTCGTGATCAACACGCTCGGTGGCGATGCGCTGCAGAAGGGGCTGAACGCGCTCGCACCGGATGGCCGGTATATCGAGATCGCGATGACGGCCTTGAAGACCGCGCGGAATATCGACCTGTCATCGCTGTCCGACAACCAGACGTTCTATAGCGTCGATCTCGCGCGCCTGGGCGCGCGTTCCCCGCAGCGCATCGCGCAGTACTGGGACGAGCTTGTGTCGCTCACGGAGCGCGGCATCATCGCGCCGACGATCTCGGAAGTGGTCGAGTTCCGGGAATTTCGCGATGCCTATCGACGTCTCGCCGATCGGGCGACCATCGGCAAGATCGTCGTGCGCGTCAGCGAACCGACGCCGGTGGCGCGCAGCGCCATGCGCGCAGCCGGCACGCCGGCCCGCATGGCCGGCGCGGCCGACGACGCGACGCGCGGCGGAGCGCGCGCGCTCCACGACGACGACATCGCGATCATCGGGATGAGCGGGCGCTTCGCGCGCTCGCCGGATCTCGATGCGTTCTGGACGCATCTCGCCTCCGGCACCAGCCTGATCGCGCCGGTAACACGCTGGGACCTGGGTGACACCGGCCAGGCACGTTGCGATACCGGTAGTTTCCTCGACGACCTGTCGCTATTTGATCCGTTTTTTTTCAAGATCTCCGGCACCGAAGCGTGCTATATGGATCCGCAGCAGCGCTTGTTCCTCGAGGAAGCGTGGAAAGCGCTCGAAGACGCCGGTTACGCCGGCGAGCCCGGCAAGGCGCAGCGCTGCGGCGTCTATGTCGGTTGTTCCGGCGGCGACTATCACCTGCTGTTTCCCGGCCCGGGCGCGGCGGGCGACGCGGGCGAGCGGCCGCCGATCCAGTCGTACTGGGGCAACGCGGTGTCGATCATCCCGGCCCGTATCTCGTACTTCCTCGATCTGCACGGCCCGGCCATCGCGATCGACACGGCCTGTTCGAGCTCGCTCGTCGCGCTGCACATGGCATGCGCGGCACTGCGCAACGACGAGATTTCGATGGCGCTCTGCGGCGGTGTGTTCGTCCAGTGCACGGCCGGCTTCTACCAGCAGGCGCAGCGCGCCGGTATGCTGTCGGCGACCGGCAATTGCTACGCGTTCGATGCGCGCGCCGACGGTTTCGTGCCGGGCGAGGGCGTCGGCGCGATCGTGCTGAAGCGGCTGAAGGACGCGATCGCAGACGGCGACCATGTCGACGGCGTGATTCTCGCGTCGGGCATCAACCAGGATGGCAGCACCAACGGCATCACGGCGCCCAGTGCGCGCTCGCAGGAGGAACTCGAAACCGACGTCTACGACCGCTTCCGGATCGACCCGCGCGGCCTGCAAATGATTGAGGCGCACGGGACCGGTACGCCGCTCGGCGACCCGATCGAGTTCGCCGCGCTCGCCAACGCGTTCGGCCGCTACACGCAGGACCGCGGCTTCTGCGCGCTCGGTTCGGTGAAGACCAACATCGGCCATACGACCACGGCGGCGGGAATCGCCGGGGTGCTGAAGGTCCTGCTCGCGCTGCGGCACCGCCAGTTGCCGCCGTCGTGCAACTTTGCGAACGGCAATCCCGAAATCGATCTCGAGAACAGCCCGTTCTATGTCAACACGCGGTTGCGTCCGTGGGCCGCCGATGCCGGCGAGCGCCGGATGGCGGCCGTCAGCTCGTTCGGCTTCAGCGGCACCAACGCGCACGCGGTGATCGCCGAAGCGCCGCCGGTCGCGGCCGCTGGCCGCCGGCCGGCAACGGACGAGCCGGTGCTGCTGGTGCTGTCCGCGCAGACACGCGAACAGCTCGACCAGCAGCTTGCGCGGATGGCGGAGTTTGCGTCCGGCTCGGACGCGGGCGAGCTGTCGCTTGCCGACGTCGGCTTCACGCTCGCGGTCGGACGGCGCCAGATGCGTCACCGCTGGGCCTGCGTCGCGACGCGCATGGACGAATTTGCCGCGTATTGCCGCGCCGGCGTACCGGTGAAACCTTCCGCGTCTGCGGTGTTCTATGGCGATGCCAACGCGCCAGCGGCGCAGGGCGGCGTGGTCAGCGCTGCGCACGGCGCCAACGGCGATCTCATGGAGCGGGCCCGACAGTACGTCGCAGGCGATCGGCTCGATCCGGCGTCGTGGAGCGGCCTTGGCCACCGCCGCGTGCGGCTGCCGGTGTATCCGTTCGCCCGCGAATCGTATTGGGTCCAGACGCCGACCAGCGCGCCGGCCGAGGCGCGTAATCCCTGGCCGCCGCTCGCCGCGACGGGCGGCGAGCGCGGGCACGCGTACAGCTTCTCACGGCGTCTCGACGGGCAGGAGCCGTTCTTGCGCGACCATCGCGTGCATGGCGAGCCCTGGCTGCCGGCCGTCGTCTACTGGGAGATGACGCGCTGGTCGGTCTTGCAGGCCACGGACGCGGCGGGCCAGGTCGTCGTGCGCGACCTGGTCTTGCAGCAGCCGTTGTCGCTCGGCGCCGGTCCGCGTACCGTGTTCGTTCATCTCGACCGCGACGGTGCGCAGGCCTCGGCACCGCGCTTTCGCTTCACGATCGAAAGCCGGCTTGCGGATACTACCGGCGATGCGGCGGTCTATCTGACCCATTGCAGCGGTACGGTCGAGATTGCGCACACCGATGACGCCGATGCGCGGTGCTTCCTCGATCCATCGGCGTTTCGCCATCAGGCCGAGGAAATCGACGTTACCGCGTGCTATCGCACCCTTGCCGAGCTAGGCATCGAGTTCGGCCCAAGCCATCGCGGTCTGAAGAAGCTGTTCCGCTGCCGTGGCCAGCTGCTCGCGCAGGTCGGCCGTTCCGGCGCGGCCGGGGTCGACGCCGGCTACCTGTTATCGCCGACGATCCTGGACGGCGCGCTGCAGGCGAATATCGGCAATCTGATCGACAGCGCCGCCGACACGCTGCCGTTGCCTTACGCGATGGACAGTCTGACGATCGTCGACGCGCCGCAGGATCCGAGCTGGGTCTGGATCTATCCGAGCCGTGACGGCGCGCGCACCGCGACCGGCGCCAGCCACGACATTGAGGTGTTCGACGACAGCGGCCGGCTGCTGCTGGTGATGCGCGGTTGCCGTTCCGCGCAGGCGAAGCGCCAGCGCGCCCTGCATCCGCTCGTGCACGCGGCACCGAACGCGCACGAGCCTCACTATGTCAGCGCCTTCGACGGTCGCGAATTCTTTCTCGACGGTCACCGCATCGCTGGCGTGAAGGTGCTTCCCGCCGCGTGTTATCTGGAAATGGCGCGCTACGTGAACCAGTGCGCGGGCGTTGACGCCGGCGTGTTGCGCGACGTGATTTGGCTCGCACCGTATCAGGCGTCCGGTTTGCAGGACGGCGCGCGGCCAGCGTCCGTCGCGACGCATCTGGACGCTGGCGCCGAGCGGCGCTGCCGGATCGGCAGCCGCCGCGCGTCGGGCGACGAGGTGTTGCACTTCGTCGCCCGCTGTGATGCTGCGTCGGAGTCGACGCCGGACAGGGTGGACGTTGATGCCGTCGTACGACGCACGTCCGGCCGGCTCGACCGCGACGCAATGGCCGCGCTGGTCGAAACGGCATCGTCGTTCGGCGAGGCGTTCCAGGTGATGACGTGGCTACAGCACGGCGAGGACGAGGCGATCGCCGCGTACCGGCTGCCAGCCGGGCACAGCGAGCCGTTCCACTGGCATCCGGGCATCCTCAGCGCGGCGTTCGGCGCCGTCGAGATGTGGATCGCCGCGCGCGGCGAGGCAGGCGCACATCGTCTGCCTTACGGCATCGACAGCGTATTCGATTACGCACGACCAGCCGATAGCGGCTACATCCTGGTGCGTCGCGTGTCCGGCGAGGGCGCAAAGCTCGAACGCTACGACGTGGATCTGCTCGATGAGCGCGGTCACGTCGCGACAGCGATGCGCGGGTATTCGGTGCGACCCTGGGTGCCGGGCGAGCGCCGCGAGACGACGGATACGGCCACGCGCGCCAGCGCCGTGCCGGTGACGACGGCGACGCTGGGCTGGCGTGATGCGCCGGTTCCGGCGCTGACCTCGGTACAGGCGACGACCGACGTCGACCGGCTGTTCTTCGTGCCGGAGCACGACGTCGCGTTGCAGACGCTGCTGCGCGACCTCGATCCGGCGGCGCGGCTGTGCCGCCTGGGTTGCGCCGACGCCACCGCCGATGCCGAACCCGACGACGACGCCGTGGCGCGCCTGGAGCGCGCATACCGGCAGGCGTTCGAGATGCTTCGCGACTTCGCCGGCGCGTCGGGCACGCGCGCGGCGCACGTGCTGATGCTGGTGCCCGACTCCGGGCACGACGATGTGATGCCGAGCCTTCAGGCGTTGTGCGCGACGGCCGCGCTCGAATACGGCCGGCTGGCAGCGAAGACCGTGTTCTACGCCGTGTCCGGGGTCGCCGACCCGGCTGCCGACGCATACCGGTTGCGGTTGCAACACGAACTGTTGCGGCTCGACCCCGACGCGCCGGAGGTGCGTGTGGCGCTCGACGGAGGGCGCCACGCGCGGCGCGTCGATGTGGGCGTCTTGCCCGAGCGCGCGACGCTTGCCGGGCAACGCCGCGACGGCATCCTTGGGGTGCGTCCGCTCGAGCGCGGCGACGTGGTCTGGCTCGTCGGCGGGATGGGCGGGATCGGGCTGCATGTCGCGCGCGATCTCGCGGCGCGCGGGATGCGGGTGACGATCAGCGGCCGTCGTGCAGAGCCGTCGGGGTGGGACGCGCTCGCCCGCGCGGCGGGCGCGACGATCGACTATGTTGCGGTCGATGTCGCCGATCAGAGCGACGTCGAACGCGCGGTCGCCCGCATCGTCGCGCAGCATGGGCGCCTCGACGCCGTGATTCATAGCGCCGGTGTGATCGACGATGCGTATCTGCGTCATAGCGACGCGGCGGCTGCGGAGTCCGTGTTCGCTCCGAAGCTGCGCGGCAGCGTCAACCTCGATCACGCGACGCGTGCGTTGGACCTGAAGTGCTTCGCTATGTTCTCGTCGCTGTCCGCGCTCGGCAGCCCCGGGCAGGCCGCCTATGCGGTCGCGAACGCGTTCGTCAACCGATTGGCTGTGCGACGCAATCGCGACGTGCTCGCGGGTACCCGGCGCGGCCGAAGCTTCGCGATCGGCTGGCCGCTTTGGCTAGACGGCGGCATGGAGATGCCGCCGGAGCGCCGCGCAATGATGCGTGAGTTGACCGGGCTCGAAGGACTGTCGGCCGTGCAGGGCCTGGATGTGCTGGACGCAGTGCTGAACGCATGCCCGATCGGTATGCCCGACGATGGCGTGCTGCTGGTCGCGCCAGGCGCCGATCGCGAGCGGATCGTGCGCATGCTCGACAGCCGTTTCGTCGTCGCCGACGCCGTCTGCGATGCCGTGGCCGGCAGCGTCGCCGATGCGGTCGCGGCGGAGCCGGTACGGCTTCGTGCTGCCGTGCTCGATGCGCTGAAGACGATCATCGCCTCACAGCAGACGATCCCCGTCGCCAAGATCGATGACGGCGCGCTGTTCTTCGATCTTGGTTACGACTCGATCAGCCTGATCGGTCTTGCGCGGGATCTCGGCGAACGGCTCGGTCTGAGCCTGCAGCCGACGCTGTTCTTCGAATATCCCGCGCTTGGGGCGTTCGCGGACCATCTCGTCGAGGCATATCGCGAGCGGCTGGCTGCGCAGTTCAATAGCGTGCCGATGCGAGCGGACGCCTCGCCAGACGCCGGTGAGGCCGTTGCCGGCGTCACGCAGGAATCCGATGGCGCTGCACGCGCTAACCACGTCGTACGCCACGGACACGCCCTGCACGACGCTGGCGCCAGCCAGCGCGAGCGTGCCGGCGATAACGGCTGCAAGGCTTCACCCGGCGCTGCGCCAGCGCCGATGCTGCTTGCCGCCTTGATCGCGGTCGTTGCTGCGCACTGCCCGGACGCGCCGCAGGCGGTCACGGCGGACAGCGCGTTTTATCGGCTCGGCCTCGACTCCGTGGATTTTATCCAGCTCGCCGACACGTTGAGCGCTGCGCTGTCGATCCAAATACAACCGACGCTGTTCTACGAGTGCCCCGATCTTCGCGCGCTCGGCGAACATCTCGCGCGCACATGTCCGGACCTGTCGTGCGACGCGCTGGCGTCGCTCGCCTCGCATCTGGCGCGGTCCGCTGCCGTCGAGGCCGTCGCACCGCCCGTGGCAGAGGAGCGCATCGCGGTGATCGGGATGAGCTGCCGGTTTCCGGGCTCGGACAACCCGGACGAATTCTGGCGCAATCTGTCCGAGAACCGCGACTTGATCGGCCGCATGTCCGGGCTGCGCGCGGTGCTGTCCGCACGCGACACGATCGATGGCGACCGTACGCCGCCGCTTGAGGGCGGCTTTGTCGACGACATCGAGCGCTTCGATCCGCAATTCTTCGGCCTGACGCCGATGGAGGCGGAGTTCATGGATCCGCAGTCCCGCCAGTTCGTGCAGTGCGCATGGCGCGCTGTCGAGGATGCCGGCTACCGGATCGGCGATCTGGCGAAGCGCCGCGTCGGGGTGTTCGTCGGCGTGACGACGAGCGACTACCGCGATCTGTGGCTGAGCCGGATCGGCGCAGAATCGGCGACCCATCTTGGCTTGGCGCATTTTATGATCGCCAACCGCGTGTCCTACCTGTTCGACCTGCGCGGCCCGAGCGAGGTGATCGACACGGCGTGTTCGAGCTCGCTCGTCGCCATTCACCGCGCCTGCGAGAGCCTGGCGAGCGGCAACTGCGAGATCGCGATCGTCGGTGGCGTCAACGTGATCGCCAATCCCGCCGTCACCGAGGCGGCGAGCGCCGCCGGCATGCTGAGTCCGGACGGGCGCTGTAAGACCTTCGACAGCGCGGCCGACGGCTTCGGCCGCGGCGAGGGCGTCGGTGTCGTCGTGCTCAAGCGCGTGTCCGATGCGATCGCGCACGGCGACCATGTGGACGCTGTGATCGCCGCGAGCGGCGAGAATCACGGGGGCCGTTCAAGCTCGCCATCGGCACCGAATCCCGACGCGCAGCGCCAGCTGATAGTCGATCTCTACCGGCGTGCAGGCATCGACCCGGCGAGCGTCGGTTACATCGAGGCGCATGGCACCGGCACCTCGCTCGGCGATCCGATCGAGGTGAAAGCGCTCGTGCGCGCGTTCGCCGAACTGGCCGAAGGCCGGGCCGCCGCCTCTGCGCACTGCGCGCTCGGTTCGGTGAAGGCGAACATCGGCCATCTCGAAGCCGCCGCCGGCATTTCTGGATTCATCAAGACGGTGCTGATGTTGAAGCACGCCCGAATCCCCGGCAATCCGCACCTCAAGCAACCGAATCCGTATCTCGAGCTGGACGGCAGCCCGTTCCATCTCGTGCGCGAGACGCACGACTGGCCCGCTCCGCAGCGGCGCGCTGGCGTCAGCAGCTTCGGGATGGGCGGCTCGAACGCGCATGTCGTGGTCGACGCGGCCGAGGCCTACGTGATCACCCAGGGCGCCACGCCGGAAACCGCGCAGCGTCCGCTCGCGATCGGGTTGTCCGCGCGCCGACCGGCGGAACTCGACGAGATCGTCGGCAATCTGCTGACGTTCCTGTCATCGCGACCCGCGGGCAAGCTGGCGCTGCGCGATCTGGCGTTCACGCTCGCGCGTGGCCGCGAGGCGTTGCCGCACCGGCTTGCGTTCGTTGCGTGTGATCTCGACGACCTGCAGCGCAAGCTGACTCGCGCGCGATCAGGTGGCGACGCGCACGAACTGGCAAGGCAAGGCATCGCCATCGGCCGCGCCGGCGACGCCGCGCGCAAGGCCGATACGCAGCCGTTGGACGATGCGCTCGCCGCGGCGTATCGCGGCACTGCGCTCGCGCCGGACTCGCTGCGCGAGGTAAGCGCATGGGCGCATGGCGACCTCGACGTGTGGAGCGACACCCTCGCTGGCGACGGCAGGCGTGTCAGCCTGCCGACCTATCCCTTTGGCGGCAAGGCGTACTGGCTGCCCAATCCGGAGCCGGCGTCGCAGGCGCCTTCGGCGCCCAACGCCGCAATACCCGCCTCCCCGACGTCTGCCGGCGATGCGACGCCGGCGCATGCGCTGCATCCGCTACTCCATCGCGACGAACCCGTCGACGCACGCACGCGTCGCTTCGTCTCGTCGTTTTCCGGTAACGAGTTTTTCCTCGCCGACCATCGGGTTCAGGGACTGCGGCTGCTGCCCGGCGTGGCGAGTCTGGAGATGGCGCTGACAGCGGCGTGCATCGCGGCCGGCGAAACCGGCGACACGGGCGCAGTGCTGCGCAATGTCGTCTGGTCGCGGCCGGTCGTCTGGGAGCCCGCGCGCGCGACAGTCGCACTGGAACTGTTGTCCGGCGCCGACGTGCGGTCGTGGCGATACCGGCTCAACGACGGCGGCGGCGACGCGTGTGCCGAGGGCGAGATCGCGCTGACGGCGTCCATGCCGGCCGGCAAGCTCGACCTCGACCGGATGCGCCATGAGCGCGACGCCTCGCTCATCTCCGCCGAGGAATGCTACCACCGCTATCGCGCGGTCGGGATCGAATATGGGCCGGGCCATCGCGCGCTCGAGCGGCTGTTCGTCGGCCGTGACGATGTGCTCGCCGAGCTGGCGTTGCCGGCGGCCTTTGTCGACAGTGCGAGCCATTACAGGTTGCATCCGGGGCTGCTCGACGCCGCCTGGCAGGCGGTGATCGGTCTCGCGCCCGATCGCGGGCAGCGCGAAGCGCGCCTGCCGTTCGCGCTCGACGCGATGCGGATCGTGCGGCAGCCTCGCGCATCGCGACTGTGGGCCTGGATTCGCCCGAGCCGCGACGGCGATGCAAGCGTAGACATGGATATCGCGCTGCCCGACGGCAGCGTGTTGATCATGCTGCGCGGGCTGCATACGCGCAGCCAGGCTGCGGCTCCCGTGCGCGAATCCCGCGCCGACGCGTCGCAAGATCGCGCGGCCTGCCCGGATGGCGATATGCTGCCCGTCGGCGAGGTCACGCTGAGCCCGATCTGGGAGCCGCTGTCGGCCCCCGAAGCGGTGTCGCCGCCCGAGCGCGATGCGCTGTGGGTGTTCGGCGCAAACGACGAGGTGCGTCGGGTGCTCGGCAGCGCGCGCAATGTCGCGTTCTTCGACGGTCTCGACGGGACGGAAGATGCGTTCCGCCGCGCATTGCAGGCACACGTGGCGGACGCGAGAGGTGTCGCCCCGCATGTGCTCTGGATCGCCGGTGGTGGCACCGACGATGGCCTCGATCCGGATGTGCTGATCGCGCGTCAGGCGCACGGCATCCTGCCGCTGTTCCGGTCGATCAAAGCGCTGATCGGCGCCGGTCTCGACGTTGCGCCGCTCGCGTTGACGGTGGTCACGCGCAACGTCCATGCGCTCGCTGCCGATGGGCGCCACGACGTGTCCGATGCCGGCATCGTCGGCTTTGCCGGTGCCGTCGCGCACGAGTATCCGCACTGGACCGTCAGGCACTGGGACATCGACGCACCGGCTGACGCCGGCGGCCGCTTCTTCGGCGCGCTGGACGCGCATCTGGCGGCAACGGCCGGTTCCGACGGCGATGTTCGCGTGCATCGCGATGGCCGCTGGTACCGGCAGCGTCTGGTACGCGTCGTCGATGAAGGCACCGCCGAGCCGTTGTATCGCCAAGGCGGCGTCTACCTCGTGATCGGCGGCGCGGGCGGCCTTGGACGCACCTGGTCGCGGCGCATGATCGAGAGGTTCGGCGCTCGCGTCGTCTGGATCGGACGACGCCCGCTGGACGGTGAGATCCGCACGCATCTCGACGCATTCGGCGCGCCCGGCCGCGGCGGTGTCACCTACCTGCAGGCCGATGCGGGGAATCCGTTCGAGCTGGAACGCGCGTACGCAGAAATTGTCGCGCGTTTCGGCGCGATCCACGGCGTCGTGCATGCGCCGATCGTGCTGGCCGACCGCTCGTTGGCGCACATGGACGAGGCGACCTTTGCACTCGGTTACGACACCAAGCTGAAGACCTGCGTGAATCTGTATCCGCTGTTCAGCCGTGAGCCCCTCGACTTCATGCTGTTCTTTTCGTCGCTGAACGCGTTTTCGCGCTCGGCGGGGCAGAGCAACTATGTCGCCGGTTGCACTTTCACCGACGCCTACGCGAAGAAGCTCGACACGTTGCTCAGCTGCGACGTCAAGGTCGTCAACTGGGGTTACTGGGGCGATGTCGGTATCGTCTCGGGCGAGCGGCACCGCGTTCGCGCGGGTGCCGCGGGCCTTGATTCGATTGGCGCCGACGATGGGCTGCGCGCGGTCGATGCGCTGCTTGCGCGTCCCGGCGCGCAGATCGCCTACGTGAAGACCGCCCGGCCGATTTCCGCGCGCCATTACGATGCATCGACGGTGATGCGCCGCTATGCGCGGACGATTCCTGAAGTCGCCGCGCAGCTTATCGCGCCGCGTGCGGTCGCGGCGCCGGCCGACGTCACCGCACTGAGTCGCGAGACGCTGGCGTTCCGGCGTCGCGCGGGCGCGCTCGTCGAGCGCCTGCTGCTGGCGACGCTGCAGCAGGCGGCGCTCGCGCCGGAAAGTACGACGAGCGCGCGCGCTGCTGCGTTCGGAGATCGACTGCGCGCCTATGCGCCGCAGCACGTCGAGGTCTACGAGAAGTGGCTCAGGCAGAGCCATCGGCTGCTTGTCGAGGCCGGCCATCTGACGGACGCCGGCGGCGAGTTGTCGTGCCGGGTGTCGGCCGTCGCCATCAGTACGCTGTGGACCGACTGGCGACGGCTCGCCGCCGATTACGTGTCCGCGCCCGGCTACGTCGCGCAGATCGACCTGCTCGAATACTGCCTGCGCGCGCTCGGCGACATCCTGCTTGGCCGCGTCGCCGCGACCGACGTGATGTTCCCGGATGGCGGTATGGCCCGGGTAGAGGGCATCTACCGCAACAATGCGGTGTCGGACCACTTCAATGCCATGCAGAGCGAGGTGATCGCCGCCTACGTCGAGGCGCGGGTACGGATGCAGCCCGACGTGAAGCTGCGCCTGCTCGAAATCGGCGCGGGCACCGGCGGCACGACAGCCGGCCTGCTCCGCCGGCTCGAGCCGTGGCACGAGCACATCGCCGAATACTGCTACACCGACGTATCCAAGGCATTTCTGATTCACGGTCGTTCGCAGTACGGCGCACGCTATCCGTTCCTGACCACACAGTTGTTCGACGTCGGGAAAGCGCCGCTCGCGCAGGGAATCGCCGAGAACCGTTACGACTTGGTGCTCGCCACCAACGTGTTGCACGCGACAACGTCGATGCGCGACACCATGCGCCATCTGAAGGCGACGTTGCGCACTTCCGGCCTTGCGGTGGTCAACGAGGTCAGCGAGGTGAACGTGCTTGGGCATGTCACATTCGGGCTGCTGCCGGGCTGGTGGCTCAGCGAGGATCCCGAGCTGCGGATTCCCGGCAGCCCGGCGCTGTCGCCCGATGCATGGGCGGATCTCGGCGAGGCCGAGGGGCTGCGTGCGCTCGCGTTCCCGGCGCGCGAGCAGCATGACCTCGGGCAGCAGATCATCGTGTTCAAGAGCGACGGCCTGGTTCGCGCGCAGCCGCCTTCCAGCGCGATGCCGGACGCGACGGGCAACAGGCCCGAAACGCCCGCGGGCAGCATCGCAGTGCCGGCGCTACCGGCCGTAACCACGCCAATGCCGCCGTCGGAAGACACGCTGATGGAGCGTTCGCTCGCGTTCGTGCAGCGGCTCGTCGCCGATACCCTGAAGCTCGAACCGGACGAACTGACGCCCGACGAGCATTTCCAGGCGCTGGGGCTCGACTCGATTCTCGTCGTTCAGTTAACGAACCGGTTGCGCCACTACTTCGCCGACATCACCAGCCCGCTGCTGTTCAAGGTATCGACGGTGCGCGCGTTGACCGCGCATCTGCTGAAGACCGAACGCGAACGGCTGGTCGAACACGTTCGTCTCGCTTCGCCGGACTTGCCGGACAGCGGGTTCGTCGCAGTGGCTCTGGACCCTGCAGCGGGCCGTCCGGACGACGAGGCGCCGAAGCCGCGCGATGACTGGCACGGCGCCGGAGACGACGGCATCGCGGACACCGATATTGCGATCATCGGCATGAGTGGCCGGTTTCCGCGAGCGCCGAATCTCGCAGCTTTCTGGCGCAATCTGCGCGATGGGGTGAACTGCATCAGCGAAATCCCACCGTCGCGCTGGCGCTGGCAGGACTACTACGATCCGGAACCGGGCAAGGACGGCAAGATCTATGCGCGCTGGGGCGGGTTTCTGGACAGCATCGATCGCTTCGATCCGCTGTTCTTCCACATCTCGCCGAAGGATGCGGAACGGATGGACCCGCAAGAGCGATTGTTCCTCGAAGAAGCCTACCGTGCGATCGAGGACGCCGGCTACACGCCACGCGGGCTTAGCGACACTGGCAGCGTCGGTGTGTTCGTTGGCGCGATGAACGGCGTCTACAACGCGCAGCCGAATTTCTGGTCGATCGCCAACCGGGTCTCGTACTGCCTCGATCTGTCCGGCCCGAGCATGGCCATCGACACTGCGTGCTCGTCATCGCTGACCGCGTTGCATACCGCGGTCGAAAGCCTGCTGTGCGGTTCATGCGAGGCGGCGATCGTCGGCGGCGTCAGCCTGATCGTCGATGCTGTCCAGTACCAGGGGCTGTGCGCCATGACGATGCTATCGCCCGGCGATCGCTGCAAGGCGTTCGGCGCCGATGCGGACGGGTTCGTCGATGGCGAGGGCGTCGGTGCGTTTGTGATCAAACCGCTGCGCAGGGCGCTGGCCGACGGCGACGCGATTCACGGAGTACTGAAGGGAAGTGCGATCAACGCCGGCGGGAAAACGCACGGCTACATGGTGCCCAATCCCGTCCGGCAGTCGGAGACGCTGCGCCGGGCGCTCGAACGCGCCGGCGTGACGCCGGCGCAGATCGGTTACGTCGAGGCGCACGGCACCGGCACCGCACTCGGCGACCCCATCGAGATCTCGGCGCTCACCGACGTGTTCGCCGGTGCAGCCGACGCAGGTGGCGACGCCGCGCACTGCGCGATCGGCTCGGTGAAGTCGAACATCGGCCATCTGGAGAGCGCGGCCGGCGTCGCCGGCATCGCGAAGGTGCTGCTGCAGATGCGGCATCGCCAGCTGGTCGCGTCGCTCCACGCGTCCGATGCCAATCCTGAGATTGATTTCGGCCGCACGCCGTTCCGCGTGCAGCAGCAATTGGCGGACTGGGCGCCACGCAGGTCGGGCAACGGCGTGCCGGCACGCATCGCTGGCGTTTCGTCGTTCGGCGCGGGTGGCGCGAACGCGCACGTGATCATCGCCGAGGCGCCCGAGCGCCGGACCGCCGCGTCGCTATCCGCGACCGGTGCCACGTGCTCGCCCGAGATCGTCGTACTGTCCGCGAAAAGCGCGGACGCGCTACGCAGGAAAGTGAGCGATCTCGCGCGCTATCTGGAAACGGATGGCGCCGGCGTCTCGATTACCGATCTTGCATTCACTCTGCAGACCGGCCGCGAGGCGATGCATTGGCGCGCCGCGTGGATCGGCGACAGCGTCGAAGCCGTGCTCAGCCAGTTGCACGCTTGGCTCGTGCTGGAGGGCGAGGCCGGCAACGACACTGGCACTGGCGCGCGCGGCGCGGGCGCACGGCACGCCGATGCCGATGTGCGACGTCTGCTCGACGACGGTGAACTGGCGGGCGTCGCGCGCGTCTGGGTCAACGGGGCGCAGGTCGACTGGACGCGCTTGCAGCGCGATCCGGGGGTGTCTGCGCGCCGGCTGCATTTGCCGACCTATCCGTTCGCCGGTGCGTCGTACTGGCGTGCTGGCGCGCAGGCGACGTCGTGCGCGGAGCCCGGAGCGGGTGTCGGCGATGGCGGAGACGAAGATGCGTTTGACGAGGCCCTGTATGCCTCAGTGATCGACGATTTGATGCACCGGAATCTGGACGCGCACGCGGCGCTGCAGATTGTTCGTTCCGGTCTATGAACCTGGTCGTGCGACGGCGCTTCGGCGTCCGCCGGCAAGACCCACTACGGAAAACTCATGGCTAATTTCACTCTGGACATCTTTGGGCAAGTGGAGCGAAGCGATCTGCGGCGCGACGAAGCGCTGGATCTACTGCGCCAATATCGGCGTTCGGGCTGCGTCGACGCAACGGGCGTCGTTCGCTGGCTGCATACGCGCCTGCCGGGAGTGGGTCTTCATTCCGGCAGCGGCGCACGCGCGGTGCTGATCTGTGCGCTGACCGGCCGCGAGTTCTTCCTTGCCGATCACCGCATCGACGGCGTGCGCGTGCTGCCGGCTGCCGCCTATTTCGAGTTCGTGCGCGCAGCGGTCCGGCACGCGGGCATGATGCCGTCGGACGGCTTCGTGCTGAAGCATGTCAGTCTTGAGCGGCCGCTCCCGCTCGACGGCGACGGTGATGGCGACGAGGCGCATCTGCTCGTGGTCGAGCTGCTGGCCGACGCGCGCGGCCGGATCGGATTCACGCTTGCCTCGACCGCGCTGCCGCTCGCCGAGGCCGCACCGCGCCTCGACACGACCGCGCCTGGCGCGCTTGCGACCGTTGCGGAACTGACCGTTCACTGTATGGGCGTCTACCTGCCGGCGCCGGCGCCGGCGTTGGCGTCGGCCGACCCGCTCGCGGCGTCGGAGCGGTCGTCCGGGTTGACAGGCTTCGACGCCGAGACTTGCTATCGCTTCATGGCGGCACGCGGTTTCGAATACGGCCCGCGGCAACGCGCGCTGCAACAGGTCGCGTTGCAGTCGGACGATTGCCTGTACGCGGATCTCGTGTTGCCGGCGTCGCTCGCGTCGAGCCTGCCGGGGATGCTGCTGCATCCGAGCCTGCTCGACGGCGCACTGCAGGCCGCGGTCGGTTTCCATCTTGCGGACGCGGACGCCGCTGGCACGCAAGCCGGTCTGCCGTTCGCGGTCGAGGAGATCAGCGTGTGGCGTGCATGCGAGTCGCGCATGCGGGCACGGGTTACCCGTCACGCGATCGACGCTGGGTCGGTCAGCCGCGTTGATGTCGACCTCTACGGCGCCGGGGGGCGGCTCTGCGTCAGCCTGAAGGGTCTGACGTCGCGCGCCCGGCGTACGCATGCGTCGCACGACGACGCGCTGCTGCTTGCGCAGCCCGTCTGGCGCTCCGTGCCGCTTGCACTGCGGACCGGGCGCGAGCGGCAGCCCGGAGCGCACCGGATCGTGCTGGTCGGCGATCTCGGCGCTGGGGCGCACACCGGCGAGGCGCTCGTCGCGGCGCTGAACGCGCGTTGGCCGGCAGGTCTGCCAAGGCCCGAGGTCGTCCGCATCGACTCCGAAGCGGTGGCGCACGGCGGCGATCCGATCGCGGGGAGCCTGAGCCTGAAGCATTGCCTGCAGGAGTGCGTCGCGACACCGTCTCGGGAGTCCGAACGATTGCTGCTGGCCATCGACGACGCATCGGCGCTCGCGCATAGCGCGCATGCGCTGCTGAAATGCGTCGCGGCCGAATATCCGCAGCGCCAGCCGAAACTCGTGTCCTGGGCCCGGCCTGCGACCGTAGACGAAATCGCCGACGCGCTCGTCGGCGAGGCGCTCGCGGGCGACAGCGCCGACTGCGTGCGCTACGCCAGCGAGCGGGAAGTGAAACTCTGGAAGCCGCTCGCCGGCGATGCGCCCGCGCCCGCGCATGCCTGGCGCGACGGCGGCGCCTACCTGATCAGCGGAGGCGCCGGGCATCTCGGCCTCGATTTCGCGCGCGATATCGCGGTGTCGGTCGCCGCGCCACGCATCTTCCTGCTCGGCCGCAGCGACCCGGCGATGCTCGACGAACGGCAGCAGCAGCGTCTGTGCGAGATTCGCGATGCCGGCGCGCAGGTCGTGCAGTACCGCGTCGATGTCGCCGATGCCGACGCGTTGCGGGACGTCGTCGTGCAGATCGAGCGCGAGCATGGCCCGCTGCACGGCGTGCTGCACGCGGCGGGCGTGATCGGCGATGGCCTGCTCGTGAACAAGACAGACGCTGAGTGGGAGCGCGTACTGCGTCCGAAGGTGTTGGGCGCGGCGAATCTCGATCGGGCGACGCGCCACATGGCGCTTGACTGTTTCGTGCTGTTCTCGTCGGGTAGCGCCGTCTTCGGCAACGCCGGACAGAGCGACTACGCCGTGGCGAACGCGTATCTGGGCTGGTACGCAGAACGGCGCCAGGCCGATGTCGATCGAGGCGCCGCGCATGGCCGCTCGCTGTGTATCCACTGGCCGCTGTGGGATGGCGGGATGGCTGACGCAACGTTCGACGCGGACCAGTTGTACCGCGCGACCGGCATGCGGCCGATGCGCGCTGCGCTCGGTATCGAGGCGTTCTGCCGCGGACTCGTGGCGCCGTGCACCGAACTGATCGCGGCGGCGGGCGACCGCGACCGGCTCGAACGCCACTTGCCGGGCGCCGATCGCGCCGATGCTCAGCAGGACGAAGGAACGCTCGGCGCTGCAGCGGTGCAACCGCGCCGAGCGACGGACGCGGAGCGCGTGCCCGACACGCCGCAAGCCGATGCGGCGACACGACACGCCGCCGCCGCGCGCCTGCTGCAGCGGGTCGTCGCCGCCGCACTGAAGCTGTCGGCGGATCAACTACGGACCGACCAGCCGCTCGACCAGTACGGCATCGATTCGGTCGACATGATGAAGGCGACGCGTGAACTCGAGAAGACCTTTGGCGCCCTGCCGAAGACGCTGTTTTTCCAGTACCCGACGATCGACGAACTAGCTGCGTATTTCGCCGACAGGCATGCCGGACCGCTCACCGCGATGGTGGCGCCGATTACGCCGGCTGCGTCCGCGCAGGCACCGGTGCAAGCGCCTGCCAAGCAGGAGATCGAAGCAGTCGGCGCGCGGCGCGCGGCGCATCCGGGCACCACGACCGACCTGCCTGACGCTGCGCAGCGCGACCGACCCGGCGCGTTGCCGTCGTTCGGCGACCCGGAAGTTGACATCGCGATCATCGGCCTGTCCGGGCGCTACCCACGCGCAACCGACATCGCTGCGTTCTGGGACAACCTCGCGGGCGGTGTCGACGCGGTTGGCGAAATTCCAGCGCAGCGCTGGGACTGGAACGCGTACTACCGCGACAGCGACGGCCATCGCCCTGGCGCGCACGCGAGCAAGTGGGGAGGCTTCATCGACGGCGTCGACGAATTCGATCCGCTGTTCTTCAACATTTCGCCGAGCGAGGCGGAAATCATGGATCCGCAGGAACGTCTGTTCCTCCAGCACGCATGGGCGGCGCTCGAGGACGCAGGCTACTGCCGCAGTCGACTCGCAAGGGCCCGACGCGCGCGCGACACGGCCGGCCCAGGCGAGACAGGCGTCTACGTCGGGGTCATGTACAGCGAATATATCCAGTGCGCAGACAACGATCCGGAACGGCTCGTTGGCAGCAGCTATGCGAGCATCGCCAACCGCGTGTCTTATGCGCTCGATCTGCGCGGTCCGAGCCTTGCGATCGACACGATGTGCTCGAGTTCGCTGACCTGCCTGCATCTGGCGTGCCGCGAACTCGCGTCGGGCGATATCGCAATGGCGCTCGTCGGTGGCGTCAATCTGAACCTGCATCCGAACAAATACCACCTGTTGAGCCAAGGCCGTTTCGTCTCGCCGCGCGGCCGCTGCCACAGCTTCGGCGCGGACGGCGACGGGTACGTTCCGTCGGAAGGCGTCGGCGTCATCTGCGTGAAGCGGTTTGCCGACGCGGAGCGCGACGGCGATCCGATTTACGCGGTGATCCGCGGCAGCTCGATCAATCACGGTGGCAAGAGCCAGGGTTACAGCGTGCCGCAGCCGCAGCGGCAGCAGGACGTGATCCGCCGGGCGCTGAAACACGCGCGCGTCGACGCGCGTTCGGTCAGTTACATCGAGGCGCACGGCACCGGCACCTCGCTCGGCGATCCGATCGAGATCGCCGGCCTGAGCGGCGTGTTCGCACGCGATACCGGAGACACGCAGTTCTGCGCGATCGGCTCCGTCAAGTCAAACATCGGCCATTGCGAGGCGGCGGCGGGAATGTCCGCGCTGACGAAGGTGATCGGCCAGATGCGCGCCGGCGAGCTGTTCCCGTCGTTGCATGCACAACGATTGAATCCACACATCGATTTCGCCGCGAGTCCGTTTTCGGTGGTCCAGCAGCGGCAACCTTGGGCGGTCTCGGGGGAGCGACGGATCGCTGGTATCTCGTCGTTCGGCGCCGGAGGCTCGAACGCGCATATCGTGCTGCAGGATTACCCGCTGCCGGCCGCCGACAGCGACGCCGGCGAGCCGTGTCTGGTACCGCTGTCGGCGCGCACGTCGGAACAACTGACGCTGCAAGCGCGCGCGCTGGCTGCATACCTGGCCGATTGTGCACAGGCCCGGGCCGGCGGCCAGCCGCGCAGCGCGAAGGACTGGCTGCGACCGCCTGCCGGACTCGCCAGTATCGCGTACACGTTGCAGACAGGGCGCGAGCCCTGGGAGGCGCGCGTCGCGTTTATCGCCGATTCGCGCGACGAGCTGCTCGGTCTGTTGAACCGCTATCTGGACGGGCGGCCGGACGAGCACCGCACGTTTGCCGGTACCCGTGCGAACGGCAACCGGCTGCTGCCACTCCTCGGCGCGGACCAGGACAGTCACGCGCTGATCGATGTCTGGTTCAAAAAACGCAAATACACGCAGCTGTTGACTGCCTGGGTCGAGGGCATCGATCTCGACTGGGAACACCTGTATCGCGACGATGCTGGCGCAACAGGCCGTCGGCCGCGCCGGGCGAACCTGCCGACTTATCCGTTCGCGAAGGAGCGCTACTGGCTGCCGTCGGCGGGCGCCGATGTTCCGCAGCCGGCCACGCCGGACCGCGCCAGCACGGCGCGTCTCGGCTATCGCGTGCCCGCATGGGAGCGGTTGCCGTCTGCGGCGTCTAGCGAGGAGGCCGGAAGCGGGCGCGTGACGGACGTGCTGCTGTGCGGATGGGACGCGAACGCGGCACGACGGCTGATGTCGCAATGGCCGGCTGGCCACTGTCGTGTCGCCGCCGGTGGCGATATTGCCGATTCCGTCGACGGCGACTTCACGCGTAGCGCGCTGTCGCTGTTTGCCGAACTGCAACGCCTCCTGCCCGACAGCTCTGGCGCCGCCGTTCGCGTGCAAGTGCTGGTACCGTCCGGCGGCCGTGGCGACCTGCTGACCGCGCTCGAGGCGATGCTGTGCAGCCTGGCGTTCGAACAACCCGCGTTTGCCGGCCAGCTCATTCAGTGCGACGACGCGCCCTCGGACGACGCCGCGCGCGGAGTGCGCGAGCAGGCCGAAACGGCCGCGCGGCATCTGCGTGCATCGCTCATCCGCTGCCGCGACGGCGTACTGTCGCGCCGCGTGTGGCGCGATGCGGCAGTGGCCGGGGCTGTCGAGCCGCAGTGGCGCGAGCGCGGCGTGTATCTGATTACGGGCGGCGGCGGCGCACTCGGTTCGTTGCTCGCGCGACGGCTTGCGCGCGCTATGCCGTCGGTGGTGTTGATCCTGACCGGCCGCCGCGCGCAATCCGGGCGCGCGGACACGCCGGTCGGCACGCTGCTCGACGAGATGCGCGGACAAGGAATCACGATCGAATACCGGGCAGCAGACATCGCAGACCCGGCAGCATGCGAGCAGCTCGTCACCGACATCGAACGCGAGCACGGCGCGCTCCACGGTGTATTCCACGCCGCCGGCGTGACGCGCGACGGCGTGGCCCTATGCAAGACCCCCGACACGCTCCGCGCGGTGTTCGCGCCGAAGGTGGCAGGCACCGTGAATCTCGATCTGGCGACGCGCCACCTGCCGCTCGATTTTTTCGTGCTGTATTCGTCGCTGTCGGGCGCGATGGGCAACGCGGGCCAGAGCGACTACGCAACCGCCAACGCGTTCATGGACCGTTACGCGGCTTATCGCGACGCGCTGGTCGCGACAGGAGAACGCCGCGGCCGAACCGTGTCGATCGGCTGGCCGTGGTGGGAAAGCGAGGGCATGGCGCCGGACGCGCATGCGGCACGGCTGCTGCGCGAACAGACCGGCATGCTGCCGCTCCCCGCCGATGACGGCATGCATGCGCTGACATGCGCACTCGCACACAGCGGCGAACACCTGCTGGTCGTCTTCGGCGACGCGCAACGCATTCGCGAAGCCGCCGAGGCCGCCGAGCACGGCCAACCGGCTCCGGCGCGGCCGGCGACTGGCGATGCGATACCACCGCCGTCCGCCTCCGGGATCGACGAACGCGTGACGGACCGGCTGCGCGAAATGCTCGGCCGGCTCTGCAAACTGTCGCCGCAGCGCATCGATCCACTTGCGCAGATCGAGAGCTACGGCATCGATTCGGTGCGCATCCGGCATCTGCAACAATCGCTCGGCGAGCACTATCCAGGCATCGGCACCGCAGTGCTGTACGAGCACACGACGCTCGCGAGCCTAGCCACGCATCTGGTCGCGCAATACCCGGCTGAGAGCCGTACCTGGGCCGGCGTTCACGCGACGGTCGCTACTGCAACGCCGGCGATCGACGCCACCGCGGAGCGTACGCCCACGCCTGTCGCCGACGCGCGCGGCATTGGCGACAACGGCCGCACCAACGATGACAGCCTGGTGGCGATCATCGGCATCGCGGGCCGCTATCCGAAGGCCGCGAACCTTGACGAATACTGGCGCAATCTCGTCGCGGGCGTCGACTGCATCGGCGAAATCCCGGCTGAGCGTTGGCCGCTCGAGGGTTTTTACGTGGGCGACAAGGACGAAGCGTCGCGGACCGGCCGCAGCTACAGCAAGTGGGGCGGTTTCATCGACGGTTTCGCCGATTTCGATCCGCAGTTCTTTTCGATCGCGCCACGCGACGCGTATCTGATGGATCCGCAGGAGCGGCTGTTCCTGCAATGCGCCTGGGAGGCGCTCGAGGACGCCGGATACAGCCGCGAAGCGCTTGCCCGGCATCGCGACCGTGCGGGCGTGTTCGTCGGCGCGACCAAGACGGGATTCGAGCTGTACGGGCCGGAGTTCTGGCGTCAGGACAAGGCGTTCCTGCCACGAACCTCGTTCGGCTCGATCGCGAACCGCGTGTCGTATTGCCTCGATCTCGCGGGGCCGAGCCTGGCGATCGACACCATGTGTTCGAGTTCGCTCGTTTCGATTCACGAGGCTTGCGAATACCTGCGCCGCGGCGGCTGCGACATCGCGATCGCCGGTGGTGTGAACCTGTATCTGCATCCGGCCAATTACGTGTCGCTGTGTTCGGGCCATATGCTGTCGGGAGCAGGGCGCTGCCGCAGTTTCGGCGCGGGCGCGGACGGCTTCGTGCCGGGCGAGGGCGTCGGCGCGGTGATCCTGAAGCCGCTCGCGCACGCACGGCGCGACGGCGACACCATTCACGCGGTAATCCGCGCGAGCGGCATCAACCATTCGGGCAAGACGCATGGCTACATGGTGCCGAGCCCCGCGTCGCAGCAGGCGCTGATTCGCCAGACGCTGGCGAAAGCCGACTGCGATGCGGTGTCGATCAGTTATCTGGAGGCGCACGGAACCGGCACTGCGCTAGGCGATCCGATCGAGTTCCGCGGCCTCGTGCAGGCGTTTGGCGGCGAACGCGGCGACGGCGCGCAATGCGCGCTGGGCTCGGTGAAGTCGAACATCGGGCACCTGGAGGCGGCGGCCGGCATTGCCGCGCTGACGAAGGTCGTGCTGCAGCTACGCCATCGCACGCTGGTGCCGACGCTTCACGCCCGCGAGCTGAATCCCGAAATCGCGCTGGCCGGCTCCGGCTTCTATTTGTCCGACACGCTGCGCGACTGGACGGCGCAGTCGGGCACAGACACGCCACTGCGTTCGGGCATCTCATCGTTCGGCGCCGGCGGCGTCAACGCACACCTCATTGTCGAGCAATATCGCGACGCCGATGCCGCGCTCGACACGTCGGCAGGCAGTCAGGAGACGCCCGCGATGTTCGTGCTGTCCGCGCGTAACGCCGATCGGCTCGACGCCTATCTGGACCGGATAATCGACTTCCTCGCCAAGGGCGGCGGCCCGCTGGCGGAGCTGTGCTGCGTGCTGCAGACGGGGCGCACGGCGATGCCGGAGCGCTGCGCGTTCGTCTGCCGCTCGACGTCGGAACTGCTCGACGCGCTGCGCGCGCATCGGCGCGGCGAGCATGTCGACGGCTTCCACCGTGGACGTATCACCGGCGTGCCCGCGGCCGGCGAACCGGAGGCACCGCTTGCGCCGGGCGACCTCGACGCATGCGTAGGTGCGTGGGTGCGCGGCGCGGCGCTCGACTGGCGCGCGCTGCGCGCGCTGCCGCATGGTGCGCGGCCGGCCCGCGCCATCGCCGTGCCTACCTATCCGTTCAAGCGGCAGCGGTTCTGGCTCGATACGCTGCCGCCCGCGCTGGCACTCGATGCGCGCGACGGCGCGGCTACCTCGGCAATCGCCGACGGCGGCGCGATGGGTCCGACGTCGCCGCGCAACTCGGTGTCGGTCGGCGATGCCCGCGAAGCGACCGGCAGCGGCGCGATCCGACTGCCGGCGCCGCGCGCGTTCGTTGCGTCGCGCCGCCACACGGTGGCGATGCCGATCACGCTCGCGGCGCCTGCCGCGCGCGCAAACGCCAGGCTGAGCGCGGCGTCTGAATCCGCTCCGGCGACGCGTTTGCCGGCTGCAGAGCCGCCGCGCGCGAGCTACCCGGGCGAACCGCTCGTCCCGTTGCGCGATAGCGCGCATCCGACGCGCGTTCACGTTGCGCTGCCCGCCGGCTGCGACGCGATGCGGCTGGTCACGCAACTGACCGCGCTGTTCGAACAGCCTGCGGGCGGCGATCCGATCGACGTGGTGGTGTTGCACGGCCCGCCCGACGGACTGCGCCAATCCCTCGACGGCGTGTCCGATGGCGCGGCGACACGGCTCGTCGATGCGATCGGCCGATCGTCGTCGGTCGTCCTGGCCGCGTTCCACGGCGATGCGATCGAACTCGGCTGGGTGATCGGCGCCGCAAGCGATCTGCTGATTGTCGACATCGACGGCCGCTATGGCTGCCCGTCCGCGCCGCGTCGCGCGATCGACGGCGCGCTTCGTGCGCGTTTCGGCGCTCGCCCCGGCGCCGCCGCGATGCTGTCGGGCGAGGTGCGCACCGGCGCGGCGTGGCAGGCGGAAAATCTCGGCATCCTCGCACTACCCGCACACGCGATCGCCGCACAAGCGCTCACGACCACCGAAGCGCTGGTTGGCGGTGGCGGTCGCGCGGGCGGCCTGCTCAAGGCGCATTGGCGTACGACCTTCCTTGGCGAAGACGGTGCGCTGGGGAACGTGTCGTCGTGGCCGCTGCTTGCGGACCGTGCGCACGCGCCGGATGTGGCGACCGTGGGGCCGGACGCGACGGACCTCGGCAGCCCGGTGCCGCTGCCGCATCCGTGCGTCGAGCTGACGTTTAACGCGCTCGGCGTCGCCACTGCGCGGCTCAACCAGGTGGCCAGCAAGAACGCATTCACCCCGGAACTGGTCGCCGCGATGGAGGCGGTCGTCGCCTGGGCCGGCGCGACCCCTGCGTGCAAGGTGCTGATCCTGACCGGCTACGGTCACTACTTCGCAACCGGTGGGACGCTGCAGGGCTTGAAGGCGATCCAGCAGGGCAACGCGAAATTCACCGACGCGCGTCTGTACGAACTGCCGCTTGCGTGCCCGGTGCCGGTGATCGCGGCGATGCAGGGACACGCGATCGGCGCCGGCTGGTCGATGGGGATGATGTGCGACGCGGTGCTGTTCGCGGAGGAGAGCGTCTACCACAGCCCGTATCTGTCGTACGGCTTTACGCCGGGCGCAGGGTCCACCCTCGTATTCCCGATGAGGCTAGGCCTGGATCTCGGCCGGGAAATCCTGCTCGGCGCACAGCCCTACAAGGGACGGGAATTGCGCGAACGGCTGCCCGGGTTGTCGGTCGTGCCGCGGGGCGAGGTGCTCGCGCTTGCGCACCGGATCGCGACACGCTGGGCGACACCACAGACGCGTGAGGAATTGATCCGCGCCAAGCAGCTGCGTCTTGCGCCGCTTGTGCAGGGGCTACCCGAAACGATTCAAAAGGAACTAGCGATGCACGAAAAAACGTTCTATCACAACCCCGCCGTCGCAGCACTGATCGACCGCTCCTTCGGTCTCGGCGCGGCGCGCACCGGTGACGCGCCGGGCGCGAACGCCGCCGCCGCGCGCGCCCGGTCCCTGGAGACGCTGCTGAAATCGACGCTCGCCGCCGAAATCCAGCTCGCGGTCGAGGAACTCGACGATCAGGCGAGCTTCGTCGACCTCGGACTCGATTCCGTGACCGCGGTGACCTGGACCCGCACGATCTGCCGCGCACTGTCGGTCGAGCTGTCGCCCGCGCACGTCTATGAGTATCCGAGCGTCGCCAGGCTGCTCGCGTATCTGCTCGACATCACCAGCGGTGGGCTCGTGCAACACCCCGTGCCGGCGGACGCGCGTGCCGAGTCGCCGGTACTGCCTGTGCCGACACCGGCGCCCGCCGAACGCACGATCGCCGACATCGTCATGCAGACGCTTGCGGCCGAATTGCAGCTCGACGCGCAGGACATCGACGCGCAGGCGAGCTTCGTCGATCTCGGCCTCGATTCGGTGACGGCGGTGACCTGGGCGCGCAAACTGCACGAACAGCTGTCCGTCGAGCTGTCGCCGACCCAGCTCTATCAGTATCCGAACGTCGCTACGCTGAGCGCATATCTCGGTAGCGCGGGCGCATCGTTGCGCGTTGCGCAACCCGCCGCGACGAACGTGGCGAGCGCGCTGCCGCCGGCCTCGGTCACGCTGCACGGCAGCAAGCCCGGCGAACCCGCCGTGGGCGTTTCTGCGGTTGTCCCCGCCTCGCGCGAGGCGACCCTTTCGAGCGCGGCAACAACATCAGTACCAGCACCAGCACCCGCGAGGTCGCCAGGCGAGCCTGAATCCCGCAAGCGCGTCGATATCGCGATCATCGGTATGGCCGGGCGCTTCCCGGGCGCAACCGACCTCGACGCATTCTGGCGCAATCTGGTCGAAGGGCGCGACAGCATCGTCGAGGTGCCGGCGCACCGCTGGTCGCTCGACGGGTACTACGACCCGAACCCGCAGGCGAAAGGCAAGACCTACAGCCGCTGGATCGGGCTGCTCGACGACGCCGACGCGTTCGACGCCGAATTCTTCGGCATCTCGCCGCGCGAGGCGGAACACATGGATCCGCAGCAGCGGGTGTTCATGGAGAACTGCTGGCATGCGATCGAGCACGCGGGCTACAACCCGTTCAGCCTCGCGACCAAGCACACAGGCGTGTTCGTCGGGTGCGCGACCGGCGACTACGCCGATCTCGGCGAGCGCAACGAAGCCGGTGCGCAGTCGTTCATGGGCGGCGCAAGTTCGATCCTGTCCGCACGGATGCCGTATTTCCTCAATCTCGATGGCCCGTGTCTGGCGATCGATACCGCATGCTCATCGGCGCTCGTGGCGGTCAACGAAGCATGCAACAGCCTGTTGCTCGGCAACTGCGATCTGGCGATCGCCGGCGGCGTGTGTGTGATGGCCGGCCCGACCCTGCATATCCTGTCGAGCAAGGCCGGGATGCTGTCACCGACCGGCCGTTGTCGCACGTTCGACGACGCGGCGGACGGCTTCGTTCCCGGCGAGGGCGTCGGCACCGTGCTGCTGCGCCGGCTCGACGATGCGATCGCCGCTGGCGACACCATCCACGGCGTGATCCGCGGCTGGGGCATCAACCAGGACGGACGCACCAACGGCATCACTGCGCCCAATCCCGACGCGCAGCGGCGGCTTGCCGCTGGCGTCTACCGCCGTTTCGGCATCGACCCGAAGCGCATCACGATGGCCGAGGCGCATGGCACCGGCACCAAACTGGGGGATCCGATCGAGGTCCGCGCGCTGACCGAGGCGTTTCGGGAGTTCGACGCCGGTACCGGCTACTGCGCGCTCGGCTCGGTCAAGAGCAACATCGGACATCTCGCGCTTGCCGCGGGGATCGCCGGTCTGATGAAGGTGCTACTGAGCCTGAGGCACCGGACGATTCCGCCAACGCTGCATTGCGAGAACGTCAATGAGCACATCGATCTGGCGCGTTCTCCGTTCCACGTCCCGCGTGTCGCGCAGGCCTGGCGCACGCTCGACGACGAGTCGCGGATGGCGTGTGTGAGCTCGTTCGGTTTCAGCGGAACCAACGCGCATATGGTGGTCGAGGAGGCGCACGCCGAGGACCGGCGCGCCTCTTCCGACGACGGCGCGCGCGACCGTCTCGTCGTGCTGTCGGCGCGGAACCCGGAGTCGCTGCGGGCGTCCGCCGCGCGACTGCGCGACGCGCTCGCAGCGGGCATCGCGATCGATGACCCGCCTCACCTGACCGATGTCGCATACACGCTGCAGACCGGGCGTGCCGCGTTCCGACACCGGCTCGCGATCGTCGCGCCGTCGGTCGCCGCACTGATCGAGCGGCTCGACGCATGGCTCACGCGCGGGGCCGATGCGGGTGTCGGCATCCACGATGGCACGGCGCCGGCATCGCATGCCGCCGAACGCTCGGCGAGTGTCGCGCAGGCGCTCGCCGACGGCGATGCGCGCGAGGCGGCGTCGCTGTGGGTCAAGGGCGGCGACATCGGCGGCGATACGCGTGCGTTCGATGGGCTGTCGCCGCGTCGGATCGCGTTGCCCGGGTATATGTTCGCCAAACAGCGTCACTGGATCGGCGGTGCGACGCCGGCGCCGGCTCCGCATGTCGATGCGCCGGCCGCCGCTCGGCATGCCGATGCGCCGGCGGCCGGCCGGTCGCGCAAGCGGATCGCGGTGGTCGGTGCCGGACCGGCGGGACTCGTGATGGCGAAGTCGCTCCTCGAGGAAGGCCATCAGCCGGATGTATTCGATCGGCAGGCCGATCTCGGCGGCGTCTGGTTGCTGCACACGCAGAACAAGCGCGCGGGCGCTTACCGCAAGACACGCTTCCAGACGTCCAAGCATACGAGCGCATTTTCCGATTTCGAGGGCGCGTCGACCGACGGGCACTTTCATGGCGTCGCCGACATGCATCGCTATCTGCGCGACTATGCCGAGCACTTCGGTGTGTCCAAGCACATTCGCTACCGGACCGAGGTCAGCCGTATCGAACCGCACGGTGAGCAATGGCGCGTCACCACGTTGCGCGACGGGGAAGCGCGCGCCGAGGTTTACGACGGCGTGGCGCTGTGCCAGGGGCTGTACTGGAAGCCCTGGCGCCCCGCGTTTGACGGACTCGACACGTTCCGCGGCCAGATCCTGCATTCCGCCGAGTACATCGACGAAGCCTGCCTGAAGGGCAAGCGCGTGCTCGTCGTCGGCAACGGGATCAGCGGGATGGATATCGCCGAGGAGGCGACGAAGAGCGCCAGTCAGGTGATCTGGACCATGCGCAAACCGAAATTCATCATGCCGCGGATGACAGGGTTCGTGCCGAACGACTTCCAGTCGCCCGCAAGTCTGCTGGCGACGGTCGATCCGGGACAGATGCTGGAACGGCTCCGTTACTCGATGCCCGAGTACTTCCGTCAGTACCAGGACAGTGGCCTGCTGCCCGACCTCGAAGATTTCCGCAAGCAGCCATTGGTGCAGATCAACGACGGTGTCGTTCCGCTCGTCGCGAGCGGCCGGGTCGAGGCGGTGGTCGACGAGATCGGCGAGTTCGACGCGAGCGGTTGCCGGTTCCGGCATAGCGGGCGCCGCGTCGATGTCGACGTCGTGGTGTTTTGCACCGGCTACACGATGGACGAGCAACTCGACTGCCTGCCGGGCGTATCGATGCGCTCCGATTTTGCGATGGGGATTTTCCACCGCGACAGGCCAAGCCTCGTATCGACGTCGTGCCCGCTGCCCGTTGCGTACTCCGGCACGTTCTTTTTCCCGGAAATGGCGGCCCGCTGGTATTCGCGCATGATGTCCGGCAACACGGAGCTTGCCCGCAGCGAACGCGACTACCGTTTCGATCGCCGTCACGCGGCGATCAATGGGCCGATCGCGAATGTGATGTTCGGCCTGAGGCTCGGCCTGCTGCCCGATCCGGCGCGCGAGTTCCGCGCCTTCTGGGAACTCGTGAATCTGCCCTCGTTCCCGCCGATCTACCGGCTGCGTGGCGATCACGCGGACCCGAATGCCGCCGCGCGCCTGAAGGCGCTGAACCGGCGCAACCTGACGAGCGCCAAGTCGAGCGCAGCCCTCGACACGGTCCGCTACCGGATGCTGGCGGGACTCGGTGACGCGGCGTTGCGCGACCTGGTCGCGCGCGGCGAGATCGACGAGGACGACTACCGGAACGCTGGTCGACACGTGGCCGATGCGATCACGCTCGACTGGAAGCTGCAATACATCCTGCGCACGGACGTTGCGGAGCCGGCCCAACCCGAGCGCGTTCCGCAACTCCCGGATCGCAAGCTGCGGCCAGGCAGCCCGGAATGGAACAGCTATCGGACGCTGCTAGCTCGGCTGAAGGCGGGAGAACTGGATATGCAGGGCGTGCTGAGCGCCCTGGCAGAGCAGGGAGAATTGACATGAACGAGAGTTTTGACGGTTTACTGGATCGGCTGCGAAACGATGAGTTGGGCGTAGCCGAGGGTATCGCGCTGCTCGCGAAACTCCGCGACACGCTCCAATACGACGGCGCGAAGCAAGGCGGCGGCGCCAATGACGACAGCATGCAGCTGCCGCGCTTCGCTACGCCGAACTGGGTTCCTCGGACGTATCGTGAGGAGACGCTAGCGGCAAACATGGCGTTCGATACGATATTGCTTATCTGCGACGCTGCAGGTGCGTCCGACTGGCGCGACTGGCGCGACGGGCTCGCGGCGGCTTATCCGTCCGCCCGGATCGTGCGGATCGATGTGGCCGAAGCCGAACAAACCTCCGATACGCTCAAGGTGATACCCGTCGGTGCGCGTGTCGCCGTGCTGCTGCTCGACGACCTCCATCGGGACACTCCTGCAGCCGATGTCGATGTGCCCGAACGCTATCTGGCGCGCGTGCTGTCGGGATTCGCCTTGATGCGTGAGCTGCTTTGCAGACGCGAAATCGAGCGTTGCCATCTTCTGCATCTGCTACCGATGGGGCACGCGTTGCCGCACGCTGCGGCGTGGCAGGGTCTGGCGAAAAGCGCCGTGCTCGAGTGCCCGCGTTTCGCGAGCGCCGGTATCTGGCTGTCCGATTCCGATCTCGGTCGCGCGACGGTCGCGCTGGTGGTGCGCGAGTTGGCCGAAATGGAACCGGAGCGGCATCGCGACATCGGATGGATCGATGGCCAACGCTGCATGCGTGTGCTTGTGGCCAAAGCACAGGACGGCGGCGTTCCAACGTCTGGGTTGTTCGCTCGCGGCGAGACCGTTCTGATCACCGGCGGTGCGGGCGGGGTCGGCCTTGCGATCGCCAGTCGCCTGACGGCTCGCTTCGATCTGCGTGTTGTGCTATGCGGGCGCCGGTCGGCAGCGGTGCTGGACGTCTGTCAGCGCGACTGGCTTGCACGGCATCCCAACGTGCGCTACGCATGCATCGATGTAAACGATGCGTCGAACGTGCGCGAACTGATGGCCGAGCTCGGCGCGTCCGCACGGCTCGCTGCCATCTTCCATGCAGCGGGCAGCGTTGACGATGCGCCGTTGCGCCACAAGCCGCTGAGCGCGATTCGCGCGGTGCTTGCGCCAAAAGTGCTGGGCACTCAACTGCTGGACCGTCATTCTGCCGGTCTCGGCGTCAGATACTTCGTCTGCTTTTCCTCGATCGCCTCGCTCGTCGGCAGCGCGGGCCAGACGGATTATGCGAGCGGCAACGGTTTCATGGACGAATACTGCCGAATCAAACAGGCAGCGATGGATGCCGGTGCAGGCCAATGCCGTTACATCAGCATCAACTGGCCGTACTGGCGCGAAGGCGGGATGCGCGCCGATCCACGGCGTCTCGAGCGGCTAACCGCGCAGAGCGGCCTGACCTCGCTCGGCGCATCCGAGGGCTTTGCCAGCCTGCTGCATCTGCTCGCGCATCCGGCGCCACAGGTCGTCGTCTTGCCAGGAAATCGCGCGCTGATCGACCGCGCCTTTCTTTCGCCCCAACGGTCGGGAGCGGCGGAGATTACCGACGCTGTGCCGGCGCGCGCGCGACCGCACGCTGCTGACGCTCTGGAGTCCGAACTTCGTGCGCTGATCGCGCAAACGCTGAAGATGGAAGCAGAGGCGATTGCCTGCGATACCCCATTCAACGAATATGGCTTCGACTCGATCCTGTTGACCGAACTCGCCGCGACGATCGGCCGTCGTTATCCGGACCTCACGCTCGCGGTCGATGTATTCCTCGATCATCCGACGCTGCGCGAGCTGAGCGCGTGGATGCATGCGCGGCTGCCGGCGGCGCCGGAAGCCGCGCCGGCAAAGGCCGCCGGCGACGATGACGCATCCTCTTCGCGTCCTGGAGATAGCGTGATGCCAGCGCACGACGTGCTGCTAGATGGGTTACGCGCGCTGGCGTCGACGATCCTGAAACTGCCTGAGGCCGACATCGACGCGGACACGTCGTGGTCGCAGTTTGGTTTCGATTCGATCACCCTGAGCGAATTCGCGACGCTGATTGCACGTGCGTTCCCGACCGCGTCCATCGCGACAGATCTGTTCCTGTCGTGCGCCACGCTCGCGGAACTGGCTGCGCATCTGGGTGCATTGCTGCCGGCGCAGGTTCCGCAAGCGTCGGCGCCGGCACTTGCGAGCATCGTTGTGCACGAGGGCGGTGCGTCCGACAGCACGCCCGCAGACGACGCGCCGGGCGCCACAGAGGAAATCGCCATCATCGGCCTGGCCGGACGTTTTCCGGCTGCCGACGATCTCGCCGGTTTCTGGCGCAATCTCATCGAAGGCCGCTGTGCGGTGACAGCGATTCCTGCTGATCGCTGGCGCTGGCAGGACTATGTGGTCGATGCACCTGGCGAGCCGGGCGGCACCGATTGCCACCATGCCTCGTTCCTGACCGCGATCGACCGGTTCGACGCCGCGCACTTCGGTATCTCGCCGCGCGAGGCGGAGCTGATGGATCCGCAGCAGCGGTTATTGCTCGAGTGCGCGTGGGAGGCGTTCGAGAACGCGGCGATCGCGCCCGACTCCGTGCGTGGCCGCAAGATCGGACTGTTCTTCGGCGCGGAGAAGAACGACTACCTGTCGCTGATCGCCGACGCCGACGTCGCGATGGATGCCTACATCAACACCGGCAACGCGCACGCGATGCTGACGAATCGCGTGTCCTACTTTTTCGGCCTGACCGGGCCGAGCATCACGCTAAACACCGCGTGTTCGAGCTCGATGACCGCGATCTGGGCTGCCGTCGCAGGCTTGCGTAGCGGCGATTGCGAGATGGCGCTCGCTGGCGGCGTGAACATCCTGCTGAGTCCTGGCCTCTTCGCGTTGAACCGCAAGATGGGAATGTTAACTGCCGACGAACACGTCAAGCCGTTCGATCGGGACGCGTCCGGCCACCTGTTCGGTGAGGGGCTGGGACTGGTGCTGCTGAAGCCGCTACGCCAGGCGTTGCGCGACGGCGATCCGGTGCACGGCGTGATTCGTGCCGCCGACGTCGCGCACGGTGGCGGCGGCAGGTTCTTGACATCGCCGCACGCGCCGTCGCACGAGGCGCTGATCCGCAGCGTGCTTGATCAGGCTGGCGCGTCGCTCGACGACATCGATTATCTCGAAGCACAGGGCAGCGGCGACCAAGTCACCGACCGTATGGAACTGGACACCTATCACGCGCTGTACGGAGCCAGCACTCGCCGCACGCCGCTGCCGATCGGCAGCATAAAGGGGCACATCGGCCATCTCGGCGCGGCGTCCGGCGTGACCGCGCTTATTAAGGTTCTTCTGTGCATGAGCCAGAATCGCTTGCTGCCCGTGCTGCATCACCGCCAGCTCAACTGGCCGCACGACGCGCCGTTCGCGTGCCGGTTGCTCACCGAGCATGTCGAATGGCCCCCGAAGACCATCGAGGGCCGCCGCGTGCCGCGCGTCGCCGCCCTACACAACTACGGCTACGGCGGCGTGAATGGCCATCTGCTGGTGCGCGAATGCCTGCCGCTGCCCGTCGCTGCCCTGCGCTGGCCCGTGCTCGCGCGGCTCTGGATTTTTTCCGCGCGCACGGCCGCGCAGCTGCGGCAGACGGTTGCGCGCTTCGTTGCGTACCTGCGGGACGGCGGATATCGGCTATACGGTCAGCCCGAGCCGGGTGTCGAATCAATCGCGTATACGCTGCAAACCGGGCGCCAGTCGCTGAAACACCGTCTTGCGCTGCTGATCGACGACGCGCCCACGGACACTGCGCTGCATAGCGCACTCGGGCGTCTCGACGGATGGCTTGAGCACGGCCAGGGCGACGAACGGTTGCTGGCCGGTGTCGCGGCGCCGGCTGGCGTCTCGGCCGACGATGAAGCGTTCGACGCGCCTCTGCGCGTCGCCGCTCTCTGGGTGAACGGCGCCAGGATCGATTGGGCGCGTTTCTATCGCCCGGTGCGCCCGACGCGGATCCGTCTGCCGACCTATCCGTTCGCGGCGACCCGGCACTGGGTCACGCAGCCCCGCGATTCTGTGCGCCCGCCTGCCATCATGCCGGCCTCGGCGTTCGCCGCCACGCAGTCGTCGTCCACCGCGCTGCATCCTTTGCTGCACCGGATGTCCGGCTCTGATCGCAATCTGCGTTTCGTCAGCACGTTCGCCGGCGACGAGGCGTTTTTTCGCGACCATCGTGTGCGGCGCGCGATGACGCTGCCGGGCGCCGCTTATTGCGAGATGTTTATCGCCGCAGCGACTATGACCATGCCGGAATGTGAGCGGCAATCAATCGGCTACCGGCTCGATAACCTCGTCTGGACCCGCCCGCTGGCGCTGACGGACGCGCCGGTTGCCATTGCGGTCATTATGGAGCGGCTTGATGCGTCGGCGCGCCACCCAGGCGTCCCCGGATACGACGCTTTCCGCTTGCTGGCCAAGGACGCGCACGCCGACGAAGCACCGCCCTATGCGCAGGCCATCGCGTATCCGGAGGCGCGCGCCACGCTCGCTTCTCCTCCGGCCGTCGCAATCGAACGGCTGCCAGTGCATGTGCGCGGCGCGCGGATCGATGGTACGGAGGTTTATCGGCGCTTCCGCGCGCTGGGTTTCGATTACGGTCCGAGCCATGAATGCATCGAGACGCTGTTCCACGACGGCGACGAGGTGCTCGCACTCCTGCGTTTGCCGGAGACGAGCGTGCCTGCGGTGGCGGGTTATCTGCTCGATCCTGGCCTGCTGGACAGCGCCTTACAGGCGTCGATCGGCTTTGGCCTCGATGCACTCGAACAAGGGGGCGCCGCGATGCCGCTTCTGCCGTTCGGGCTCGAACGGCTGCGTTGCTATCGCGCCTCCGATCTGTCGCGCCAAGTCCGCTGCGTGCATCTACGCCGGCGTGCGGATACGGCCGGCAACCCGGTCGTGAAGCTAGATGTCGATCTGCTGGACGGCGACGGCGCCGTTTGCGCGAGGCTGGAAGGCTACAGCGCGCGCCGTGTGAAACCTGATGTGCCCGCCCGGTCAGCGCATGCGCGTGGCGAGACGGTGCAGGCAGCGTCAATGTCGGTGGCCTGGCGCGAAGAGCAGGGCGCGCGCGTCTATCCGTTTCGTTTTCATCCGGACGACCTGTATCTGCGACACCACCAGATTGACGGGCGCTATCTGATGCCGGCCTTTGCAATGATCGATCTCGCGCGCAGCGTCTCCGATACGCTTCCGCACGACGATGGCGCAGTGCTGCGCATCGGCCGCGCGACATGGCGCAAGCCGCTGTTCGTCGGCACGACGGGCCGCGATGCGGTAATGCGGATCGTCCCCCGCGACGGCGGCTGGACGGTCGCTCTCGAAAGTGACGACGAAGGTGGCAACGCGGTCGTCTATGGGCAATGCGAACTCATGTGGATGACGGATGCGCCCGCTATCGATGGTTGGGCCGATCTCGCGCACGACTTGGCCGATCCGTCGGAGGCGCAAGACACAGCGCGCTTGCTCGCCGGTTCGGTGCGCGTACCTGACGGGATCGAGGTCGTCGAATGGGCGCGCCGAGACGACACGATCCGGCTGACCCTTAATTGCGGCAACAGGCCTGGTAATGCCACGCCGGACGCTGGCACGACAAGCTTTGCCCTGGGGTTTGTGATCGTCGACATCTGCGGTGGCAGCGATGACTCGGCCGGGCTTGTGGTGCCCTACGGAATCGAAGAATGCCTCCTGTATCGCGCACCTATGCAACAGGTGCGGGTCGAGATCCGCATGCTGCAGACACTGGGCAGTGCGCGCACGCGTGCTTACGATATCCGCGTCGCCGATCTCGAAGGCAGGGCGGTGATGAAGCTCACGCGGCTCGTACTGGTCGCGCTGGACGACGCTACGCCGCGAGTGGCGCCTGCCGTGTCCGTCGTGGAGACATGCGCCGCCTCGAATCGGTCGGCGGCATTGCAACGCTGGCTTCAGGAACAGGTCGGGCAATTACAGAAAATCGATCCCGACCAGATCGGACTCGACGACGACTTCACACAGTTTGGTCTCGACTCGTTCAGCTTCACTGAGTTGTCGAACCGGGTGAATCGCCTGTTCTCGATTGATACGATGCCGACCCTATTCTTCGATCATGGCACCGCGCGCGCACTCGCCGACTGCCTGCTGCGCACCTATCCGGATCTCGATCTCGAGGCCTGCATTGGTGACGCCGGCCCCGAGACGTCGCCCGACCTCGCGTTGGCGGAGCATGCCGCGACGTCACAGCGCATGGACATCGCCCAGCGTCGCGACAACGTCCATACCTCGCACGAGCACGACAATCTGGGTGATGATGGGGTGCTGCCGAAAGGGACCGCCAAGGCGCCCGAAGCCTTTGATGCCTCCGATGATCTGTTCGTACGCTACTATCGGATGGCGTTCGGTGCGATCGATGGTTTCGGCCGTGAATTTGTCGCGCTACCGAACGGTATGACGCTCGATGTGCTGCACAACTTTGACCAGGACAACCCGAAACCGCCGCTGCTGCTGTTATCGCCGATGGCGTGTCTTGGCACCGCGTGGCTGCATCAGGTACGCGAGTTTGCTGCCGACTACTCGGTGTTCGTTTGCCATTACCCCGGCCATGCGGCGAGCAGCGGGGCGGGTGCGCTGCGCAACGGCGCCGGCGGCCTGGACTGCGTCGCGGAACTGTTCTGGTCGGCTCTCGATTGTCTCGGGGTCGACGCGCCGGTGCATCTGGTCGGCTGGTCGATGGGCGGGCTTGTCGCGCAGTGTATGGCGCGCGTGGCTTGCGCCCGGGTCGCATCGCTGACGCTGGTGAATTCGATCGAAGGACCGAGCGATGTCGGTGGTGGGGTCGCCGGCGCGATGCGCGCACTGGTCGGCGAGATATCGACGCACGTCGCGCCGGAGGTTAACCGTCATTTTGACGGGGACCATCGCGCGATCAAAGCTTGCTACGACGTGTCGACGTACGACGTCTATCAGCGTCTCGTGATGCAGGGCGGAGTGCTCTCCTGGTTAGCATATCCGCCATTTCCGGTACTTGTGCTCGCGGGCGAGCGCGATCGCGTGGTTCCGATCGAGACCGCGCGGCGCTTGCACGCACGGTTGGGCGAAGCTGGGTTCGAAGTGTTAAACGAAGCCGGGCACTACCTGCCGATGACGCACGCCGGATTTTTCAACAAGCGGCTGCGTCAGCAACTGGAAACGACGTTCTAATCGTCTTTCGTTGGAGGACGCAGCGAGGCCTCCAACGCCCCCTTTCATCCTGCGAAGCGATGTACATAATGAGAAAAGTATTCATGTTCCCCGGACAGGGCTCCCAGCGTCGAGGTATGGGGCGCGAGCTGTTCGGCGAGTACCGCTCGCTCGTCGCGCAAGCGAGCGAGCAGCTCGGCTACGACGTCGCTGAGCTGTGCACCGAGGATGCTCATGGCGAACTCGGCCAGACCCGTTTCACGCAACCGGCGCTCTACGTCGTCAGCTGTCTGTCCTATTTGCATCGGATTGACACTGGCGATAGTGCGCCCGATGTCGTGGCCGGGCACAGTCTTGGCGAATACGCGGCCCTGTTCGCCGCCGGCGCATTCGATTTTGAGACAGGCCTTTCGATCGTGGCAAAACGCGCGATGCTGATGGGCGAGGCGCTCGATGGCGCGATGGCTGCGGTGCAGGGTATTGAAGAGCTGCGTATCCGAGAAATACTGGACAGTTACAACGACGAAATTTCCGATAACGCGCGAGTGCAGGGCGCTGTTTCGTCTGCTCCCGCGTCCGTGGTCGAGATCGCCAATCTGAATCATAGACTGCAATGCGTGATATCCGGGGCACGTGAGCATGTGACCGGTCCGTCACTCGCGCAGCGCTTCGATGACGCCGGCGCGAGCTTCATTGCACTGGATGTCAGTGGCGCGTTTCATTCTGCGCGCATGAAAACGCTGGCTACGCGTTTTGCCGATTTTTTGTCCAACATCGCACTTGCACCGCTGAAGATGCCGGTCGTCTCAAATTGGACTTCGCGCGTATATCCAGGCGGTGATTACCGGCCTGCGATGGTCAACCAGATGTTCAGTCCGGTGAGATGGTACGAATCGATATCCCGGCTGTTGACGCGAGATTATCGCGAGTTTCACGAAGTCGGACCGGGGGACGTGCTTAGCCGGCTGCAACGCCATATCGAAAACGCGCCGTTTCAGTGCACGTGAGGCTCGCCACGGCGATGCAGTCGACCCCTTTGGAATTCATAAACGCTCCAGGCAACGAGGTTATTCATGCATTCAGCTCAAGAGAATTCGTTGATGAAAAAGCCTCCACTTGAAGGCGTTTGGTCACTTATTTCATATGTCGCACGGAGCACATCTGGAGAGGAGTCACTTCCCTTTGGTGAAGAACCGATGGGCCGGCTCATCTACACCCCAACGGGGCATGTGTCCGCAACTCTGTGCCGAATGCCGAGACATCTGGTTGCATCCGACGAAAAAAGTATGAGGATGGATGCCGAGTTCCATATTACATCTGATTGGTTCGACGCCTATGCGGGGATCTATGAAATTGATGTCGCCGCTAACCAGGTAGCGCATCGCGTCGCGCTGTCCAGTCGGCCCAACATGATCGGCACGGACCAAATCCGATACTACAAGTTCGAGAATAATGATCATCTGGTTCTGTCAACGCCACCAATTCTTTCGTGTGGCCACGAGTTGGTTCTTAAGCTTGTGTGGTGGCGGCTCGCGTGACGGTGCCTGTCTCTTCCTTCAACCGGACCCGCCTGTTGCGGTCCGTTTGAGTCATACCTAGACGGTGGTGGATTGAGAATCTTCTGGCATCCCGCTCCACCCGCTATAGCCGCTATCGATGGCCTGCTTCGGGTAGCAATTGCTGTGTTCATGGCAATCGGTCTCGCGGTATTGCGACCTTGGCTTTGCTGGATCAGGCAGTGCAATGCTTGGCCATGAGCGCCTGCACCAGGGGTGTCTTATGACCGCTGACGTTGTCGAATATGAGATGGATCTGGCGAAGGCTGAACTGAGTGTCGAGCATATCTTGGAGGCAGCCTACGAACTGCTGGTGTGGCGCGCGGTGGCCTTGCCCAATAATTCATCGGTGCAGGTATTGAGCGAAGCGGACAGGGGAGTATGCTTCTACGCTTGTAGTCGAATCAGTAGCTTTCAGCGTACCTGAGCGGTAGCGGTAGCATACGATCCTTGCGATCAAGCGCCTGGATCACCGTCTTTTTAATCTATGCAAAATATTGCTGCGTGCAGATCCAGGCCGATCACGTAGGCGGCTTTGGTCTCGAGCTTCAGATCATCGGAGGCCATTGGGTCGTACGCCGATGCGGGTGCGCTTCACAACAAAACCCAGCGTGCCGGGCGCGACAAAGCGACAATATACCGTGACGTCGACGAATTATCGAATTAACCGCGCGCTGTTCGATTATTAGGTCGGTATTTTCGTGTATGAATAGTTGTGTAAAATTATTTATAAATTAATTATTCAGCGAACTATTTCATGTAGACCGTTAACGCAAAGTCATAGCCACTTAGCGCACATGCTTGTGCGGCCTACGTTAGAAAAAAATATCTTAATTGTCTTAACAGGTCTGCCAGGGTATCCGGCAGTTTTTACTGCTGCTTTATTTGCGTATATGATAAAAGGCGATCACGCTTTTATTGTCATCCCCTGCAAGCGTAGCGCTAGCATAATTTTTCCTGATTAGCCCTGACCTTCAGCTGCAGCACCTCCGCGTTTATCGCTAAACCCGCCCAATGCAAGGCCACGATGGGGTCCTGGCTGAAAGAACTTCGGACCGGCTCCTAGCGTCAACGGCGCCGAGAGCGGACATCACGGAAAACATTAGGAAAACGAAGCGATTTGCAGGACTGCAACAAACATCCAGCTGAGGGTCAGGGCTAATCAGGTAATTTTTTAAGCAGCAGATAAGATATTAAAATGGCTAGTAAAATATATAAATATAGTGATCAGCCGGTCAGCTAAATTAGTGCGCAGATAAAGAGCTTTTTGTGAAAAATTTGGGCATCCTTCGTTGTATCTGGGATTTTTCCTGGATTTTTTTTGCACCGCTTTCGCCGAACATTGGGTCGTACTTTTGCTATTTGCTAGAGCGTGTTGTGCAAGTTGAGATGCGATGTATGGTCGTTGGCGGAGCGGGTGCTGTATGGCAAAGGCTTGACTGGCGCCAAGGTAAGAGTGGTAAGGCATGTATTGCCCTGGCGCATCGGAATCTGCATCGCATTCGCCCCGAAGGACGCGCCGTCTAATTTGAGATAAAAATGGATATGGTCGGAATCGAAGCAATGAATTTGTATGCGGGTGTTGCCCGTCTGAACGTGGCGACGCTGGCCCGGCATCGCGGTCTCGACATGCGGCGCTTTGAGAATTTGCTCATGAAAGAGAAGACCGTCGCGTTGCCGTACGAAGATCCTGTGACGTTCGCCGTCAACGCGGCGAAGCCCATCGTCGATGCGCTGGCGCAGCGCGAGCGCGACCAGATCCGTATGGTGATTACCTGTACCGAATCGGGTTTCGACTTCAGCAAGTCGATGAGCACGTATTGCCACGATCTGCTCGGACTCAGCCGTCATTGCCGGATGTTCGAGATCAAGGGCGCCTGCTATTCGGGCATGGCCGGTCTGCAGATGGCGGTCAACTTCGTGCTCTCGCAGACGTGCCCCGGTGGCAAGGCACTGGTGCTTGCGACCGACGTGTCGCGCTTCATGGTCGAGGAGGGTAGCGACGCGCTGTCGGCAGACTGGTCGTTCTCCGAGCCGAGCGGTGGCTCCGGCGCGGTTGCGATGCTGGTCAGCGATCAGCCGCACGTGTTTCAGATCGATGCCGGTGCCAATGGCTATTACGGTTTCGAGGTGATGGACACCTGCCGTCCGGCGTCGGACACCGATGCCGGCAACGCCGACTTGTCGCTGCTCTCATATCTGAGCTGCTGCGAGAATGCGTTCCTCAACTACCGCGAGCGCGTCGCCGACGCGGATTTCGCGACGACCTTTGAGTACCTGGCGTTCCATACACCGTTCGGGGGCATGGTCAAGGGCGCGCATCGGACGATGATGCGCAAGCTGGCGATGGCGAAACCGCCTGCAATCGAGGCGGACTTCGAGCGGCGCGTGGCGCCGGGCCTTGCGGACTGTCAGCGCGTCGGCAACATCATGGGCGCGACCGCCGCATTGTCGCTCGCGAGCACGATCCGACATGGCGATTTCGTGGAACCACAGCGCGTCGGCGTGTTTTCGTACGGCTCCGGTTGCTGCTCCGAATTCTTCAGCGGCGTTGCGACGCAAGAGGGCGCACGCCATCTTGCGGCGCTTGAGATTGGCGAAAGCCTCGACCGGCGCTACGACCTGACGATGGCGCAATACGACACGCTGCTGGAGCACAGCCGCGAGATTCGCTTCGGCACCCGGAATCTCGACTCGGACGCCAGCTTCATCACGCAGGCGCGCGGCGTGCATGCCAGGCCGACGCTGTTCCTGAAGGCAATTCGCGATTTTCATCGGGAATACGAATGGGTCAGTTGAACGGAACATGGCCCAACCTGCGCGTCCGGCTGGACGATGGCGTCTGCCGGATGCAGATCGATCGGCCGGATACCGGCAATGCGATCGATGCGCATCTGGTCGGCGAAATGGCGGACGTGCTCGATCGCTTCGAGGCGACGGCGCGGATCGTCGTGCTTGAGGGGCTGCCCGACGCATTTTGCGTCGGGATGGATTTCGCGCAGCTGGACGCGCGGCGTGCAGGCGGCGCACCGCCGGCGGCGCCGGATCCGGCGCCGCTCTACGATCTGTGGCGGCGGCTCGCGGACGGCCCCTATATCAGCATCGCGCATGTGCAGGGACGTGCGAACGCGGGCGGTGTCGGATTCGCCGCCGCCTGCAACGTCGTGCTCGCAGCGCCAACTGCGAGCTTCAGTCTCTCCGAGCTGCTGTTCGGTTTGATGCCGGCCTGCGTGCTGCCGTTTCTGATCCGTCGGGTAGGATTTGCGAAGGCGCACTACATGACGCTGACGACACAGCCCGTCGACGCCCGGCAAGCACGCGACTGGGGGCTCGTCGACGTCTGCGATGCGAACAGTGACAATCTGCTGCGCCGGCATTTGCTGCGCTTGCGGCATCTGCAAAAGGACGCGATCGTCCGCTACAAGCGTTACGCGGCGTCGCTCGACGACAGCCTCGCTAAATCCCGTGCGCCGGCGCTTGCCGCCAATGTCGAGGTGTTCGGCGACGCGGCCAACCTGGACGGCATCTCGCGCTTCGTAAACGCCGGCAGGCTGCCGTGGGAACGCGACTGACGCCGGATGCACGGCGGCCGCGCGCCCGATCTGGTGCATCAACGCATGCTTCGATCACCGATACTTCAACCAACACGAGAGAAGAGCCATGAGTCAGCAACATATTCTGGAAGTGATTATCCGCCACGTGCGCGACGTCGTTCCCGGGCTGGAAAATCACGTTTTCACGCCGGGTGATTCGCTGCGCGAAATCGGCGCCAATTCGATCGACCGGGCGGACATCATCATGATGACGCTCGAATCGCTGTCACTGAATATCCCGCTCGTCGACATGGCCGGCGCGCAGAACATCGGCGAAATTGCGGATATCATCCATGCAAATGGGTGAATCACATGCCCCAATCATCAGCGGCGTCGGCGTGGTGTCGGCGATAGGTCAGGGCAGCACGGCGTTCGCCGATGCACTGTTCCAGGGACGCCACAGCTTCGATGTGATGCGTCGGCCTGGGCGGCAGTGGTTACTGGACGGCAAGACCCAGGGCACCCGATTCCTCGGTGCCGAAATCGGCGAACTGATGATTCCGGAGACCATCCCGCGCGGCCCGTTGCGTACTGCGTCGTTGTCCGCGCAGGCGGCGCTCGCGGCGCTGCATGAGGCATGGTGCGACGCACGCCTCGACGACGTCGCACCGGAACGGGTCGGCCTCGTGGTTGGCGGGTCCAACGTGCAGCAGCGCGAACTCGTGCTGCTGCAGGACGCCTATCGCGAACGCGTCCCGTTCCTGCGTCCGACCTATGCGATGTCGTTCATGGACACCGATCTGTGCGGACTGTGCTCGGAAATGTTCGGCATTCGTGGTTTCGCGCAGACGGTGGGGGCTGCCTCCGCAAGCGGCCAGATGGCGGTGGTGCAGGCGATCGACGCGGTACTGTCCGGACGTGTTGATGTCTGCATTGCGCTCGGCGCGTTGATGGACCTGTCGTACTGGGAATGCCAGGGGTTCCGCTCGCTCGGCGCGATGGGGTCCGACCGTTACGCTATGCAGCCGGCGCGCGCGAGTCGGCCGTTCGATGCCGACCGCGACGGCTTCATCTACGGCGAGGCGTGCGCGGCGCTCGTGATCGAGCGCGATGGCGCGCGGCACCGCGACGGTGTGACGCCTTATGCGCGCATCGCCGGCTGGAGTCTCTCGCTCGACGCGAACCGCAATCCCGATCCGTCGCTTGACGGGGAGATCGCCACGATCCGTGGCGCCCTCGCGTGTGCCGGCCTCGATGCGCGCGACATCGACTACGTGAATCCGCACGGCAGCGGCTCGCTGGTCGGAGACGTCATTGAACTGCAGGCGCTACGCGAGTGCGGGCTTGCGCATGCTTATCTGAACGCCACTAAGTCAGTCACTGGACACAGCCTGACCGCCTCCGGCGCAGTCGAGCTGGTTGCCGTGCTGTTGCAGATGCGCGCTGGACGCCTGCATCCGACGCGCAATCTCGATTGCCCGATTGCGCCAGATTTAAATTGGGTGCGGCAGAAGCCGATATCGCACGCTATCCGACACGCGCTGAATCTCAGTTTCGGTTTCGGAGGCATCAATACTGCTGTGTGTGTGAGTCGCCACGACGTCGCCGCCATTAACTCTTTCCAGGAGCAAGCGCTATGAAAGTATTCATGTTTCCGGGCCAGGGCTCGCAAGCTAAAGGTATGGGTCGCGAGCTGTTCGATCGGTTCGTCCACCTAGCTGACGAAGCGAGCGAGGTGCTAGGCTATTCGCTTCGCAGCCTGTGCGTCGACGATCCGCGCGGTGAGCTGAAGCGGACGCGCTTCACGCAGCCAGCTTTATATGTCGTAAACGCACTTTCTTATTACGCGCGAATCGAGGATGGCGCCAGCGCCCCGAACTTCCTGATAGGCCACAGTCTCGGCGAGTTCAATGCGCTGCTCGCGGCCGGATGCTTCGATTTTTTGACCGGACTGAAGCTTGTCCAGTATCGCGGCGAGTTGATGGCGCGCGTGTCGAATGGCGCGATGGCCGCAATCGTCAATGCAGATAAGCCGACCATCGAGAGGATTCTCTCCGAGAACCAGCTGACAAAGGTGAGCATCGCGAACTATAACACGCCGTCGCAGATAGTGATCTCGGGCGCTGCCGACGAGATCGCGAAGGCGCAAGCGCTGTTCAGCCAGAATCCGATGCGTTACTACCCGCTCAACACAAGCGGCGCGTTTCACTCGTCTTTCATGCGTCCGGCACGCGAAGAGTTCGCGCGCTTCTTGAAGTCGTTCCGTCTGAACGCGCCGCAAGTGCCTGTGATCTCAAACGTATCCGCGCGTCCGTACGAGCTGTCCGGCATCGACGAGTGCCTCGCAAACCAGATCGACAGCGCTGTGCGCTGGTCCGAGGGTGTCCAGTATCTGCTTGGCATCGCCGAGCGCTGCGGTGAGAGCGTTGAATTCGAAGAATTAGGGCACGGCGACGTGCTGTCACGTTTGGTGGATGCAATCCGGCAGCAAACACCGCAGGGCGTGGCTGCGCCCGCCATCGCGACGGATAGGGGCGCAATTGGTGACGCGTCCGGTCGTACGGCTTCGACAGAATCGCGGACTGCTGAGGATAAAGTTGCAGAATGGAACCGCCGCTATGCTGTCGGCACGCGTGTAACTTCGCGGTTGCCAGATTACAGGGACTTGACTACGCGGACGGAGGCGATGCTGCTGTTCAAACATCGTGCAGCAGTCTATATGAACGGTTATCACGGCTACTTCGATCTCGACGATCTTACCGCCGCTTGAATGCTTGTCTTGATCAATCCGTCGTCGTTTTTCGGGAAGCATCCAGGTGTCCAAATCACGCGTCACATTTTTGTTTTCCGGACAAGGTTCGCAGTCGTTTCAAATGGCGCGCCCACTTTACGAACGGAACCCGGTATTCCGCGAGTGGATGGATTTGCTCGATGACGTCGCAAGCGAACTGGCCGGTGAGTCGATTCTGGCAACGCTTTACCATCGCAACCACGCTCGGACTCAGCCGTTTGATCGCACGCTGCTGAGCCATCCGGCGATCTACATGACCGAATACTCGCTCGCGCGCACGTTGATCGCTGCGGGGGTTGAACCCGATGCGACTCTCGGCGCGAGCCTCGGCACCTTCGCAGCGGCAGCAGTGGCGGGATGCATCGATGCACGCGACGCGCTCGCGGCAGTCATCCGCCACGCACAGGCGCTCGAGGCGAGCTGCGCGCCTGGTACTATGATCGCTATTTTTGCGGAAGCAAGCGTGTTCGATGATGCGAAGCTAGGGCGACATGCCGAACTCGCGGCGCTAAATTTTGACGGGCATTTTGTAGTTGCTGCGACGCTGGCAGGTGCAGTTGAGGTCGAACAGATCCTGCGCAAACGTCAGCTCACATTTCAAAGGCTACCTGTTGAGTTTGCTTATCACTCGCGCCATGTCCGTGCTGCTGAATTGCCACTTAAGGCCGCGCTAGATAAGATGGAAGTGCGCGAAGGGAATATGCCGGTAGTGTGTTGCGCAAGCGGGGACCTTGCTAAGCCAATGAGCCATGCACATTTTGTCGCCGCAGTGCGCGAGCCCATCTATTTTGGAAAAGCGATTGAGCAAATGGAACTTTCCGGTCATCACGACTATATAGATGTGGGGCCGTCTGGAACGCTTGCCACGTTTGTAAAATACGCGATACCCAGCGCCACCTCACGTACTCATACGATATTGACGATTCAAGGCAATGACCTCGAACGGCTTGCTCATGTAATCTCTCGATTCACTGCACACAGCGCGTTCGCTGCTTCACGTGTGAGATGAAATCATGCGACGGGTATCTCGGATTGACGACCGGCGACGGGCAATTGAGCTATGGTGCGCTACGCCTTCGCAAATCGATGAATCACTTATGAGCGAGTATCGAAAGTTGCTCAGTGAAACAGAGCGTGCGCAAGAAATGCGAATGTATTTTGACCGTGATCGATGCCGTTATCTTGTAACGCGTGCGCTAGTGCGGATTGTGCTTTCGAAGTACGCACCGGTAGCACCAGAAGATTGGGTTTTTGCGTTATCTCAATATGGAAAGCCAAGTATTAGTAGTCCACACTCGCTCGCTGCTGATATTTCGTTCAATATAACGCACGGTGGTAATTTAATAATTATCGCTGTTACGCGTGGAATTGATATTGGTGTAGATACGGAAAGTATATCTTCACGTTTGGCTCCTTTGGGAGTGCTAAAAAGTAGTTTCTCGAGTTCGGAAATATCCAGCATATTATCTTTGCCAGGAGATGAGAAAAATCAAAGATTTTACGAGCATTGGACGCTCAAAGAGGCATATGTAAAGGCGCGTGGGCTGGGTACCTATATCCCTCTAGAAGCCGTTGATTTCGATTTAAAAAAAGAAGGATTGATAGAATTAAAGTTCGATCCAATATGGTCGGATCAATCTTCTCGCTGGTATCTATGGCAGCTGTGGCCAGATGATGAACATGTGGTCGCCGTGTGTGCGGAGAATCTAGGAACGGATCCGCCGAAACTATCGATGACATCGATAGTGCCATTTTTAAAGGAAGTACCGTGTTCCTACCGACTGACACGCGTATCTGCGTTGCCTAAATTTTAGCTTTTATGGATTATCCTGATTAGCCCTGATCTTCAGCCGCCAGTCGCAGGATCTGCGTCGGGCCTTGTGGATGCTGCTGTCACCGGAAGCCAATGAGGTAGCGTGATGAGCATCAATGCCGTGCAGTTCCAAGCAGGATTGTCGATGCCTGAGTTCTTCGCGTTCTACGGCACCGAAGCCAAGTGCTATCGCGCGCTTTACAAGTGGCGCTGGCCGCAAGGCTTTCGTTGCCCTGCCTGCACCGAACGGGCGCGGTCGCGCTTCAAGCGTGGCGGTGCCATCTACTACCAATGCAGCGCGTGCCGGCACCAGACCAGCCTGATCGCTGGCACGATGTTCCAAGGCACCAAGCTGCCGCTGCGCACCTGGATGCTGGCCTTGCACCTGTTGACCTCGACCAAAACCAACATGGCCGCGCTGGAGCTGATGCGCCATCTGGGTATCAATTACAAAAGCGCCTGGCGGATGAAGCACAAGATCATGCAGGTCATGGCCGAGCGTGAAGCCATGCGCAAACTGACTGGTTTCGTGCAGATCGACGATGCCTATCTTGGCGGTGAGCGCAACGGCGGCAAGGCCGGACGCGGATCGGAGAACAAGCAGCCGTTTCTGATTGCGGTGCAGACCGATGCCACCTTCACCGCACCACGCTTTGTGGTGATCGAGCCGGTGCGCAGCTTCGACAACATCTCGCTGCAGGACTGGATTGCCCGTCGCCTGGCGCCCGACTGCGAGGTCTATACCGACGGATTGGCTTGCTTCCGCCGCCTGGAAGAGGCAGGCCACGCGCACACCACGCTGGACACCGGTGGTGGTCGTGCTGCGACCGAAGCCGCCGGTGCCCGTTGGGTCAACGTGGTGCTGGGCAATCTCAAGCGCGCCATCAGTGGGGTGTATCACGCTGTCGCGCAAGGCAAATACGCAAGGCGTTACCTGGGAGAAGCGGCTTATCGTTTTAATCGCCGATTCCGCTTGCGCGACATGCTGCCACGACTTGCTACAGCCATGATGCAGTCCACACCCTGTCCAGAACTGGTGCTGCGTGCAGCGAGCAATTTTCATGGCTGAGAGTCAGGGCTAATCAGGTTGTCTTTTGAACTGCATGTGCAGCAACAAAATTATTCTCAGACCCATATTACCTAAACGAAGCAGGGTGTCCTGCCTCGCGTCCGGCGCTCCGCATTGCAGTGCCAGCTTGGGATGCACACGTGATGATGAAGACCAAGGTCGAGTTGATCTACTGCATCATGGTCGTTGCGACAGCCGTCATGGCGGGTATCGTCAAATGCACGGTAGCGTCTACTTGCCCTAACTGCAGTGATTTCTTCGATCACTGATCAGCACAACTAACGTCATATCTCCACAAGGCCCGGCTTGTCCGGGCCTTGTGCATTTTTATGCCCCTCAACTATTCGGAAACGACAATGCACTTGCTTGAATCAATGGCCTATGTAGGCACGAAACCGTGGCATGGCCTTGGGAACCAACTTGCTCGGCAGCAGTCCATCGAAAGATGGAAGCAGCAGGCCGGGATGGATTGGAAGATCGAGGAGTCCGAGGTTCGATACATCGCCGGCAACCAGAACGTTGGAGCTATCAATGCGTTCCCTGGAAACAAGGTCCTTTATCGTTCGGACACCAAAGCGCCCTTGGCGGTGGTCTCAAAGCGCTTCCAGGTCGTCCAGCCAGGGGAGATCCTGGAGTTCTATCGCGACCTGACGGCAAGCAGCGGCTTCGAGCTTGAGACAGCTGGCGTCCTGCGCGAGGGACGCAAGTTCTGGGCGCTGGCTCGGACCGGTCAAAGTACCGTGCTTCGGGGGCGAGATAGAGTGAATGGCTATCTCCTATTGGCGACTGCGTGCGACGGAACACTGGCCACGACGGCTCAATTCACTTCCATCCGCGTCGTCTGCAACAACACCCTGGCAGTTGCACTGGGCAACGGTGGTGCAATCAAGGTGCCGCACCGCAGTCACTTCGACCCAGACCTCGTGAAGCGCCAGCTCGGCATTACGGTTTCAGCCTGGGATGGTTTCGTAGAGCGTATGAAAGCACTGTGCGAATTCCCTGTTGAGCCGGACTCTTCAGATGCACTGTTGCGTCGTGTGTTGACATGTACGGCTCCCAACGCAGTACAGGTGGTCAATGAACAGGCTGTGGCTAAAGTGCGCGCGCTGTACAAGGGCGATGGGCGAGGATCCCAGCTTGCTTCCAGCCGAACAACGGCCTGGGGCTTGCTCAATGCCATCACCGAACACGTTGATCATCATCGGCGTGCTCGAAGCGATGACCATCGCCGTGACGCAGCCTGGTTCGGGCAGGGCGCCCAGATCAAGCAACGCGCATGGGAAGAAGTGTTGGGGATGGTGGCGTGATGCGGGCCGGATCACGCACATCTACGCCGTCTAGCGGCGAGCCTGCATCATCTCAGGAAGTCGCCCGGGCACGGAATGACAGGATCGTTGCACTGGCCTTGCGCATCCTCGAACAGCGTGCCTGTGAGCCAGGGCCGCGACTTGGTGATGTCTCCAAGTGCGGCGCCTTCTTCCGGCTGCGGTTGGGCGGTGAAATTTGCGAGCACTTCGAGATTGCGTTTCTTGATAGCCAGCACCGGCTTATCGGCGTAGAGCGTTTGTTTTCCGGGTCCGTAGAGGGCGCGGAGGTGCATCCGCGCATCGTCGTCCAGCGCGCGCTGGCCTTGAACGCCGCGGCAGTCATCGTCGCTCACAACCACCCAAGTGGCCACACTGAGCCTTCAGCAGCCGACCGGGCTGTCACTGTCCAGTTGAAGACCGTCTTGCAGTTGGTGGAAATCCGGCTGCTGGACCATTTCGTGGTCACGGCACACCAGGCGGTTTCGATGGCTTCCCGGGGATGGGTGTAGGGCTGACATCCGCTCTGGGTTCGGTCTCGGCACAGCGCGCCGTACATCGACTCTTCGTGTTCCACGTTCAGTGGCCGAGCCCTGAAGGGCCGGCCACAGGATTGCCGTCAGTCGAGAAGTGACCCGGGGCGAACCCGGAGCGCCAGTGCGATGCGCTCGATGTTGTAGATCGTCACATTCTTCTCGCCACGCTCGAGCATACCGATGTAGGTCCTGTGGACGCCGGCTGCCTCGGCAAGGTCTTCCTGCGACAGCCCGCGCTCCTTTCTCAATCGCCGGACGTTGCCAGCAAAGACGGTGACCAACCGAGTTTCGTGAACTGCCCGAGCCATCGCGAGATGGTCTGGGTTTGAATACTACTATTCGACATACTACGATTAGCACTAGCTTGGGCTGGAGCCGGCTTCGGCAGGGTCAAGCCGGTTGGGCAGCAGATCAGAAGTTGGGTGGATGAATGAAAAAAGTGGCTCCTCCCTGCGTGGTGCCGGCGTCTGCCTTCCTGGTCGGTCGTAGGGGGAGGCGGCCGTCCTGGGCTTACGCACATGGGCACGCTCAAATCGACGAGAAGCAGGAGATCTAAATTGGGGAAGGGCTACTACGAAGTACTCGGGATCCGTACAAATGCCGGGCCAGAAGAGATAGAGCGGGCATATCGGGGCCGACGTAGCCAGTACCACCCGGACCGCTACGCAAACTCGGATTCGGAGACGCTGGACTGGGCGACCTCGAAGATGCAGGAGGTCAACCAGGCCTACGCGGCACTTCGGGATCCGGTCAGTCGTGCACGCGTAGATGAAGAAGTGCGAAATAAGTCAGCGCGCCCAGCAGGCCCGGCATACGCCACCCGCGCGCCCAAGCCGGAGCCGTCGTATGCACCGACGTTGGTGCAGGCGCTGGACGGCCTGGCACTAAACGGTGAACCGCTTGAGAGGATCTTCATCGCCCCGCGTATCCCTCAGAAAAAACTTGCCGGCGCACTGGAATCCTACGGGCAAGGACTGCAACCACAGGATGTGGTTGTGCTGATTGACGACACGCTCTTTGGCGGTGCACGCGAAGGTGTCCTGATCACCGAAGCACAGATCAGATGCAAAGCCGTGTTCCAACCAGTGGAGATTCGCCTGCTTGGAGTCCTGTCGGCGATCACGACAGAAGGGAAGTACGTCTACATCAATGGCGAGCGCTTCGCCGATCTGAACATGCCTAACAAAGGCGACTTGAAGGCGCTCTTCAAGGCCGTAAGCCGCTATCTGCAGCAAGGCCATTAACCATCACAACAACAGGGGGAAAGAGATGAAATATCTGATTGGGCTCTACGGAGCCTCGGTCGTAGTTGCTGCAATCTGTTTCGCCAATTGGGGGCAATACGCCTACAAAGGCTTTGCCTACAACCTCGGCCGCGCGCTGGTCTGGCCAGCAATTGTGTTCCCGTCGTTCGGGGGGCTTCTCAGCGGGTTGATTTGGCTTGGCGTCATCGGCGGCGTGCTGGTCCTTGTGCAAAGGAGGGCCTAGTCATGGCACGAGATATCGCGAAGGTTGCGGCCGCTCTGGCGGCGTTGCTGATGCTTGGAGCATGCAGCAGCAAGGCGGACAAGGCACGCAGCGAATTCATCGGCAGCTGTGCCAGCAGCGGAGGGAGCGAGTCTGTCTGCGAATGCGCTTTCGACAAGCTGCAGGCGCATTACGGGGAAGAAGGAATTGTTGCAATTCAGTCCGAGGGCTCTCCGCCCCCGGACTTCATCGATCAATTGGCCGATGCCGCACAACAGTGCAGGAAGCGATAAGGAAATGAAGATGAAGCAGATTTACCGGTCCACGATGATCCTGCTAGCCACGCTAGCCGTAACAGGATGTGGTAACGCAGATGAGGTAACAAAAGCCGGCGAGCTCAATCTCGCTGGTTGCAAGGTGCCCGCGGGTACCAAGCGAGTAGAGGCCGAAGCTATCCAGTGCGATGCAGCCAAGGGCGTAACAGCTGAGTCAGAGAAAGCGCCTGCGCTGGAAGCTGTCCAGATCACCCCGGACGCTGAGGTCATCAACGCAGCCATCGCCCAAGAGGCGAGGAAGGCTGACGGAGCGACCGAGTACAAGGACGCGCGGAAGGTGATCGAAGGCGATCTGACCGCGGATGGCAAGCCAGAAGTGGTGGCCCTTTATACGTTAGAGGGTAGCGGAAACGGCAATGGTGCGGGCAGTTATCTGGCGGCATTTGAACGCAAGGAGGGTTCCCAGTTGCAGCTGGCCGGCACGACGTCGGTAGCTGGCTTCGGGGTCGCAGCCCAGAAGGTGAGCTTGAAGGACGGCACCGTGCATGTGACGTTGCTGGTGCCAGGACCCGATGATCCGGCTTGCTGTCCCTCTACGGAAGAGGAAAGCTTGTACGTCTTCCACGGAGGCAAGTGGCTGCAGGTGCAGCCATCACCCTAATCTCTGCCTGCCTCACTACGTAAAGGGAGCATCTGCTCCCTTTACGTAGTACCGACGCCGAGCCATTCTTTTTTTGCAGACGCTCTAAGGTGAGGGGGATCTGGTGTCCGAGGCCACTAAGCGCAGTCAAAGTGTCAACGGCTCTGCCAACCGACCTCATTGCGTATTCTTGCTTGCGCTCTCTGGCTCTACATGCTGTAGCAATGCCAGCAGAAGATCGCCAGGCAAATTGGATAGGCTCTAGGCTGTGAAGCATGATCTGGCATCGTTTCCGAGCTGCCACGACGGTTGCAGCTTAAGTTCTTGCTAGCAAAGTCGCGGGCCCGAAGTGGTTGATGAAGGCGCGGCGCACAGTTGAGCCTCACAAGCTGTGCGCCGACTGGCGGTTAGCAACGTATTCATCCCGTTGCGTTTGGCTCATGTGCCTGATTTGCGCCTTGCCCAAATGGGTCTCGGCCTTGCGGTCGATGCCGCGTGCTCTGAAACTGCGGTGATCGACCTGCCACGAGAGGCCTGCTTCGGCCAGGTACCGATTGATGATCGTGGAGATCGTCATCCTAGATGCGACGAGATCCTGGCTCATCTCGAACGGCGTCTTGCCGCCACTGAGCTTCCTGCAGCCGCCACGCTCGGGATGGGCTGGGTTGTAACGGGTGAAATAGCGATCGGCAGGACGTGCGGTGCCGTCGTCAGGGCGATCGGAGTACATTAGATGGCAGTGGAGATTGATGCACCCGCCAAGCTCTGCCTCTGGGCCATGCAGGGCGGCCTGCCAAGGGCGCGGCCCGACAACAGCCTGCGCGATCTCCTTCATCAAAGATATGTTGGTCTCGATGCTCAGCTGGTTGGGGAGGGCAATGATCCACTCTCGATAGGCGGCGCCGCCATTGCGCTCCCACTCGTCAGCGTACTTCCAGAACGTCAATGGATGGTCCCGGCTCCACTCGGGCATGTTGTCGAAGGCGAAAGCGAGTAGGTCATCTTGCGCAGCCCACTTGCCCATGCGGGCATCGTACCGGCAGTGCTCGGCGGCGCTGCCTTTGTTTCCTTTCTTGATTTCTGCGTGGAACTCGAACACTGGTGCTACTCCGGTTGCGCAGGAAGGCGTGGGCAGGCGCACATTTTGAGAAACGTTAAGTCCGCCTCCTCATTCCTCCCCTATGTGTGGTTGACCAACAGAGGCTCTCAATGGAGGCGAGTACGCTGTTGTCTGATCGGGGTGTGCGGGGTGTGTGCGGTGTATCCGTACATACGGTTACCCTTCCGGTAGAAAAATACCGATCATCGACTTCGTATGAATGATCTTTGGAGCGAACATCCTGCGGCTGTTGGCTAGTGCAGGATACTAGGGAGCCAGCGCCTGCCTTGGGGACGTCAGAGCTGAGGAAGCAAGAAGTATCGGACCGGAACAGTTACTCATCTGGAGGTGACACGCCGGGCAAGCGTCGAAGGCCCTGCCTGATGCCCCAAGATCCAGCGCGCGCTAGCCGCAGTGCTGGAGCGCTGATACGCCAGTGAATGCGTCCTGACACCAAGTTGCATCGTCGGTGCCTCCGCTGCCCGCAGATCATCGGGGAGAGGGGCTGGGTGCTAGCCCCGGCAGAAGCTTCTCGCCCTAGGCCGTGCATACAATGCACACCGCTACTTTTGGGGCACTGTGCATGGTGTGCAGCGTCTTAGATGAACAAAAAAGCCGCCCAGTGGGCGGCTCTTGGAGGGGGGCTCCCCTCTACAAGGAGGGCTTGTCAAAGAAGCTCCGCAGCATCTCAACCCAGAGCGGTCCGCTGCCGCTCTCTTCGTTGTGATAACGAACCCGTATCACGCCGGTGTCTTGGAGGTAGTCAAGCGCTGCCTCAAAGCGTCCCTGATGGCGGATCGGGCCTTCCTTCCGGAGAAGGTTGCGGCGAACAGTTGACCGTCCACGTGAGTAGTACTTGCGATGCATGAAATTGGTCAGTTTGTAGGCATCATCCTCATCCTCGGGGATATCGTCTCCGCTGAACATCCGAAGTGCTTCGTTGATGTGCCAGTTAACTACGGCCAGCGCACGCTTAAGCGTCTCGTGACTGATCTCCGTCCCCGCCTGGCCCGAGAAAAAGTGCAGGATCGCTGCCAGGCGGCTCGCGTTGTCCAGTGCCTTTGCGGCAAAGTCGCGGATACCGAAGAGCTGCCCGTCCTTATGCATGGCTGCCTCAACACGATTCTGGTGGTCTACCCAGAGCTCCTTTGCCTCTTGGGCAAAGGTCAGCCGCACCGGCGTCGAGCGAGCTTGGAAACGTAGTTCGAGGAGCTCGCGAACCCGGGTGTGGAAGAGCTTCAGCTTCTCCCACACTGGCTCATCCAGAGTCATGTAGCGAAAGCCCATGGTTGAAGACGGCCAAGCGACCAGGAACCGAGCCAAGAAACCGGAGCCGCGCGCGAGCCGGCCACGCTTGTCCATGAAGTCCTTGAACACCTCCTCCTGCACCATGAAGCTGAGCGTCATGTTGGGATGCCGTGCAACATAGTTCACGTCGGCGCGCTGGAAGCTGAGGATCTTCGGGCAATCCCACGCCTCATTGATCACGCCGAACTTGTTGGTGACACCTCCCTTCAAGATGATTTCACCCTCGGAACTCATAATCACCACGGACTTGCCCTCGCCACGCAACGCCTCCATCAGTGGGCGTTCGGTGATGCTCTGGTGAATCAGCTGGGCGTGTTCAATTTTCTGCGGCATCTCGGCGTTGAGTGCGATCAGCTTAGTGCGAATCGAATTTACCTCCTCATCGGAGTCTGCCTCGATTGCCTTCTGAAGTTTGCGCTGAAGGACCTTGTGCTTTGCCTTCCAGCAGGTCACCTCTGCTTGGTACGTATGGATATCGCTCTCGGAGGTGGATGCGAGGCGAATGTCGTACTCGAGCAAAGGATCACCTACGAGATTGTCGCAGGCAGTCTTGCGCTCACCGGAGTCGGCGATGGTTGCGTAGAACAGCGACGCGGGACGCTCCTGGCCGGTAGGTGTCTCCACCACAACCAGGCCTTGGCACGCCGCAGACATGACCGTGCCGAAGGAACTGGCGATCAGCGCGAGCGGTGCCTGGAGGTTGTCCTGGGTCTCCAGTACGGCGTCGCGGATCAGCGGATACAGCGCGTTGGTCGGGAAGTTGTCGGGGTTGCGGCGGATCATGCTGCGTCCTCCCCGTCCGAGGTGACCGTTTCCTTGGCGTGCTGCTCCAGCAGTTCCTTGAAACGAGCCGGGTGGAGCTTCAACCCCTTCTTGGACAGCATGGCGAGGATGGACTTCTGCGTGATGCCCTGGTCCATCAGCTCGGTGATCACCGGGTAGAGCAGGGCAAACAGCTCCTCCTTCTGCTGCTTCGGATTGGGTTTGAGGGTGCGCAGCGACATCGCGATGCGCTCGGCCTGGGTCTGCACGCTGGCGGCAGCCGACTTGATGTTGATCTCGTTCATTGGTCGGCCTCCTTAGTGCGAGCTGCGCGCAGCGGCGCAGGATTCGATGTAAACGACGATGTCCTGGTGCAGCCAAGCCGTGGGTGCGCGGTCGCCCTTGCCCAGCTTGAAAGGGCGGGGTATGTCAGGGTCGTACTGCGGAGAAGACTCGTCGAGGCGGTTGTACAGCGTGCTGCGCGAGATCCCCAGCAACTGCAGGACTTCAGGCAGGCGTACCGCGCGAGGTGAAGGAGCCTGGCCTGTCTGGTTCGATTGACCATTGCTGCGGAAGGAGGCAAGGATGCGTTCGAGATGCTTCAGGACGATGGCCTGGAACTCGCGGTCGACCTGATCAAGGCTCGAAGCCGAAGCGCTGCGCGCTGCAGGCTCTGCCATGCGGGTACGGGCGTGACGGTGTGCGTTGGCGATGTTGTTCATGCTGACTCCAAGTGGTTGTGGGCTGAGAGCCCGTCCCTCAGACGGCGTCATTGCCGTCTGAGGGGTCGCACTTTGGAGCTGCTTTTGAATCCTGTCATGGTAAAAACAGGCTGGAGTTTGACGGTCTATCGTTTTTGTAGTAGTGGGTCAGAAAGGAGGCGGGAGGCCTTTTCGGCCACCTTACTGAGCTCTGGGTACTTAGCGGCTTCCTTGGTCGCCCAACGGAGCAGCGGACCTGCGAGCCGGTGCCCTGGCTCGCCCTCTTCTGCAGGGGGGCCTTTGATGGTTTTGTCGTAGTCCGCCACCACAGCGGCGTACCGTTCGGAAGACAATAGCTCCTCCGATACCTGCTCCATCATTGCGTCCTTGTGGAAGCGCTTGTTAGGCGACGCATCTCTCGGTCTGCTTTCCATCCATGACGTGAGCACCTCAATCGCGGCTTGCTCAAGAGCTTGCCTTTGTTGCAAGCCGCGCTTGCTGCCTTGCGCGCTCATTGCTTCGGAGTGCGTCATCGGTGAATTGATGATGCCGATGTAGTAGTGGCACTCGATCAATGCGTGCAGCATCCGTGTCTCGTCGCCGGCATCAGCGGCATTCTTTGCTTCAACCCAGTATCCGATGGCGATGTCCGTGACTTCACGCGTTGCCTGTCGCAGCCATTTTTCGTGTCCCTCCTTTCTGCTGGCCGCTGAATCCTTACGGGTCTTGATGAAGGGGAGGAGAAAGAGCTTCAACTCGTCCTCTGGTCGCGCACGCTCCTCCTTCCAATGCCTGTAGCTGGTGGCGTTGCCGTATTCCTGGAGATTCTCTGTGGCGGATAGCCAGCGCTCTTCGAAGGACTCTCCTGCAGCAGCACGTTCTTCGTAGATCGTTTTGATCTGCACCAAGGTACGTTCAAGGAGGGCCGTGGTAGTTGGCAACGTCGCGCTGCTGTCATAGCGGCCTTGACTGCGGCTTTGCTCGCCCAAGCTCAGTGCAACTATCGGGAGTTTAAGGTGCCGGAGGCGCCTGTCATTGAAAGGTGTAGTGCGATCAGGTGCTGTGTTCATTGCTCGATTTTTAGTCTGGATGCTTCGGGCTTTTAGGAGGGGTGGGAAGTGGCTTCCCCCTGCATTTTCGAACATCAGAACCAGTCGAGGAAGTCACATATCTATGATAGGTCCATCGAGAGAGAGTGGCACCCAGTGATGAGCAGCATCAGAACTCAAAGAGATGTATGTATGTAAGTATTCGCATATTTAAGTATGTTGATGCTGCATACACTGAAGCCAAGAAACATCAAGGAACTCTATCGCCATGAATCCGCGCGCCTTGCCGAGGGCTCAACGAATCAGGCCATCACACCATGCGCGAGCGTTCTTCGGAGCCGGTTGAGACCAGTTCAAGCAGCCGGCGTGCGAGAGCGAAGATCGCAACGTCGAACTGCGCGCGCGCATCCTTGCGTTGGCGCATTGCCATCGCCGCTAAGGCGTGGCGATGAGCTATCTCACATTGCGACAGAAAGAACGCCTCGTGAACTACAAGCGCGTGGAGCGGTTGTATTGCGAGCAGCAGCTGAAGGTCCGACGGCGCAAACGAAAAAAGGTACCCGTGGGCGACGGTCAGCCGCTGTTGCGGCCATCGCAGGCTAACCAAGTGTGGCCAATGGGTTTCGTGTTCGACCGCAACGCCGAAGGTCGAGTGATGATGTGTTTTGTGACCCTGGACGACGCAACGCGCGAAGCGGTCGCAATCGACGTGGAGCGCGCGATCTCGGGCCACGATGACACGCGTGCTGGACCGATTGGTGCACAGTCGCGATTCGCCTCAAGTCATCCGTGCTGACAAAGGCAAGGAGTTTTTCGGCGCGGTGTTCGCTGCTGACGCAAGAAATGGGTGTGTCGAAGATCGCATGAGGCGTGGCGCCGTCCCTCGCTTACTGGGCAAGAGACGATGTGGGCGCTGCTACATTGTCCGCTGTTGCGGGAGCTGCATGTGCTGCTTCTCAGCAGGCAAAAGAGAGCGCAGAAAATCGTACCATTCGAGGTTTGTAGCCTCGCAGCGCGCCTCAACTTGCTCAACAATCCAATGCGAGTAGACCAGCACGGGTGCATTGCCTTCTGCGATGTCATCAACTGCGGCGCCGACGAGCCAGCCAAGTGCAACCATCTCATCATCAGTGCCGGCGACAGGATCATCTTTCACTACGACTGTCCAAGAATCCGTATCGTCACCCTCAACGTAGGCAAGAACAGCTCCATCTTCCCCAATGAGTTCAACAATGATGTTGCGCTCGGCATCAAAAGCGGCCATCCAATCTTTAACCTTACTTGGGGCTGTGAGTAGTCGCGCCTGCGCTTCTTCAGCTCTCTTGCGACGCTCCTTGAGCTTCGCTTTTCGTGCTGCATCCGATTTCTTTGCCATTGTTGCTCCTAGCGTAAAACGCGGTACAGATGCCTGCGCGGCAGATGTGGGCTGTCGTTGTCAAAGTCTAACTTTCGATTCAATCAGCTACCTGTCCCGGTTATGACATTCTCGGCCCCGTCCTGCTCGGGTCGTTTTGGGTCTGGTCACGTGCTTGCGCTAGCTCCTGCAATCGAGTCTGTTCTTGCGTATCGCGGGTCTGACTCGCAGCTAGGTATTGCTGTTCCGGAGCTGCCGCTAGCGCCTCGCTGGTCGGCATATGTGCCCGGTTGGCGAAAGGATCCGGGGAGGAGCCTGGGCCTGAGCGCATCACGAACATCGTCACCCCGCCTGGAAGCTTGTCGGTCGGGACGTTCAGTGCCACGTCCACCTTGTCGCCGGGCTTGAATCCCGCCTCCACGGCTATTTTGTAGGCGCTCGCAACCATGCGATCGCTGCGCTCATCCCACGGCTTGTTGGCGCTTTCATCGAGCCTTGCGATGGAAGAGCGTAGCTGCTCCACCAATGCCGCATCTTGTGGCTTCGGGCCGGCGGCGCTCAGACGATTCACAGACAGCTGCTCGTCTTCCCGAGGATCGTGCGATGCAACAGAGCGCGCACCCATCTGCATTCCCGGTGCGGCGACCTGTGTTGTGGTCGTGCTCGTGGACGCTGCACGCCCTTGCACGTGGTCATCATCCAGCGCAGATGAACGTCCCGGTGCTGTCTGCGGCGACGGCGCGTTGGGTAAGGCGGTTTGCGTAGGCGGTGCTGCAGGCTGCTGCGTCTGAGGCGACTGCGTAGGGGGATTGGGCGAGGTGGCATTCACAGGTATGGCCTGCTGGCGTTCTGCTTGCGATATCTCTGCTGCCGTCGTGGTCGCCCTGATCTCCATGCGGTCGTCGTTCTGGCCAACCACCGTGGCGATTGAGCCATCTTTCTGCAGCTGCAGGAAAAAGGGCATCTGCTTGCCCGTATCGCGTGCATGGTCTTGTGCAACTGCCGTCGTGGCTGCATCGATCTGCGCGTCAGTGCGCGTAATGCCAGCGCGGGCGTACATCCCGGCCACCTGGCTGTGCAAGTCGCTCTGCGTCGGCGTGGGATTGCTGCGGGCGACCTCCGCCATCGACGCCATGTCTTGAAGCCCGGCCTGTTGGCTCTGCCACGTTCGGTTCAATTCCTCGCGTGTGTTGCCAGTGGCCGCATTGGTGCCATAGAACGTGCCGGGCGTGGTCCATTCGCCCCTGGCGTCGCGGATATATGAGTTACCGTCAGAAGCCTGTAAGGGCTGCGGTTGCGTCCGCGCGTTCGTGATGGCCTGCGGCACCGGTTCGCGATTGGTGAACTCATTCCAGCCGAATTGGTTGTAGGCGATCTGGTAGCGGGCCGCTGTTGCTTCCGGAGTGTTGGCGGCGTTCTGCGCGATGATCGTCTGCGATTGGCTCTCCAACGCGGTCGCACGCTCGGTGCTAATCGGGGCGTTATGTGTGATCGGTATCTTGCCGTCGATATTTTCCCTGATTTCAAGCTGCCACTTCCCGGTCTGCGCATCGCGCACGTAGTCGCGGCCCGTTTCAAATGGTTCGCGCGGCGGATGCGTTTCGTTCTTGGCATCCAGGCGGTATGGATCCTGTGGCTTTGGTGGATTTGCCAGCCCGAGTGAGTACGAGTCGTTGGCCGCGCGGTAATTCAGCTCGTCGGCAAGACGGCCAGCAGCAACCAGCCGCGTTTCCTGAAAACCGCCGTTTGGCATCGGTGCGCTCACCTTGCGTGACCAGGTGCCTTGGGGATCTTCCGGGTTGCGCGTCCACTCGTTGCCGCTGCGGTCTGGCTGTGTGTAGATCCGGTTGATGTCCTGCTTCTCGGCCCAACGTTCGCCAAGGTAGGCGCCCGCCACGCCGCCAACCAAGCCAGTAGCCAGCGCGCCAGGCCCCGTCCACGACCCTGTGACGGCACCATAGCCTGCACCAAGCAGGAAGCCGCCTGCGATACCGCCAGCGTTGCGGCCGACGAAGTGCGTGGCCGCTGAGGCGGCCCCTGTGTCATTGCCTTGCGTACTTAGCTGGACCACGCGATGGCCGGTCACGGCGAAGTCGTAGGCTATCAGCGCTACGCCGGCAGCACCCGCGACGCGAGCACCAGAAAGCCCGCGCGCTCCGGCCGCTTCTGCTGCAGCAAGCCCTTCGCCGGCCACGATGCTGCCTTCGCCTGGGACGCCGGGCATGCAGGGCGCAGTCGGTGGCCGTGCGAGGATCGGTGGCATCTCTTGAGGAAAGGTGAGGCGCAGACGCGCCTCCATCGGTTGTGTGATTGGCAGGCGCCCGGCTTGGTTCGCTTCAGCGACTGCTTCGCCCAGTGATTGCCGGCCGCCCCATCTATCACTGAGGGTGGAGGTTCCCGGCTGATCGATCGCGTCCAACGCAAGTTGGACATTGCCTTCAGACCGCGTCACGCCGGCCCAGCGCGCCTCTGCTGCGGCCATCTTCCCCACATCGGCAATCTGCCCAGCATGACTTTGTTGGTAAGCCGCGAGATCGCCATGAAAGGCCCGGATCTTTGCGTTCGCCTGCTGTGGGGTCATGCCCTGCGGCGTGTTGCTTACAAGGTCGCCATTGACCAAGCCCACCTTGAGTGTGTCGGTCAGGCCGTTGACTCTAGCCGCGATGCGCTGTGCTGCGGCTTGATCGCCGCGCAGCGTTGCTTGCCCGTCGGGGGACAGTTCCAATCTTTCAAGCCGATTCGCAAGTTCCTCTGAGTACGCCCCAAGCGGTCCACCGGGGTGAGGCGACAAACCCATCCTCGCGGCCAGTGCTTGGTCCGCAGGAAGATTGAGGATGTTGCGTGGACCATGCAGCTCGAACAGACCGCTTCTGGAAAGCGACTGCAGCAAGCGGCTCTCACTGAAAGCCGCTTGCTCAATGACATGGTGCCCTTGGAAAGCCGGTGTATCAGCCATCGGTGCAACTCCCGCTCAGAAATCCGTATCGAGGGTTTGACGCGTCAGAGGTCTGCGGCGTCTCGCAGCGAAGGGCCGCTAAGTTGGGCTGCGTTCAAGGCATCGAACAGAACGCGGTCACAAATGGCCTCGGTTCCTAGGCGTGACTGGCGGAAGATGTGGGCGTTACCAACGACCTCGCGCTTGAATACAAGGCTTGCACCGCCGGATACGCTGTAGAAGTTGAGGTCTTGCCCGGTCTCGTAATCGTGTTCGATCTCGATCTGGACCCGCGATTCACTCTCGTCAATCGCATCAAGCCAACGCGTCACGCTGCAGAGGTAGTACTGAGGACCCTGCGTGCCGTCGGCAAGGGTGAAGTCGCATGCCGCGAAGGCGAAGCCTTCCGAATCGAAGGTGTCGAACACCTGCTTCAATGCTTCCGAAACGATCCAGATGCCCGCCAGCTTCTCGAAATCACGCGGCATCTCTTGCTGTCCCGGCACCTGCACTAGGTGTGGCCTCACCGGATACTGGCTCGGATCACCATTGGGAGGATCCATGGTGTTCATGCCAGGGGGCAGAAGCAATTCTTCATTGGCAATCTTCAAGCCAGCGCTTTGACCATTGCCTCGGAAGCTTGGCCGGAGGACAAAAAATTCCCCCAGATGGGAGTCGCTCGCGACAGTGACGGGGATTGCTGCCTCATCGTTCATGGTGATTTCCATCGTGGACGGGTGCGCCGCAGATCGCAGCTGATTCCTTTGGTGTGAGGGATTCTATGGCAATGGGCGGCATGCCTGTAAGGCAGGTGGCCGAACATGCGCTAGGGAGACCTCCACCATTGGCGCCCCGTTGAAGCGTCCTCGTTAACTCGATCCACTTGGAAGTAGAGTTCCATCCCAAGGAGCTCTGTATGAAGAAGTCGAAGTTCACCGAAGAACAGATGGTTCGGATCCTCAAAGAAGTCGAGGCCGGTGCAAGGGTTGGCGAGACCTGCCGCAAGCACGGGATCAGCGAGCCGACCTATTACGTCTGGAAGTCCAAGTGTTGACTCCCCGTAAACTTGATCCATCCATAGTTAGAGGTCTCCGGGCACACTAGCCCCAAGGAGACCAAGCATGCGCAAGAGCAAGGTCACCGAGAGCCAGATCGTCCCCACGCTGAAGCGGGTCGAGCGCGGCCGCCAGGTCAAGGATGTCCGTCGCGAGCTGGGCATTTCCGAGGCGACCTACTACGTCTGGAAGTCCAAGTACGGTGGCATGGAGGCAGCTGATATGCAGCGCTTTCGCGACCTGGAGACCGAGCACAGCAAGTTCAAACGCATGTATGCCGAGCTTGCAATGGAAAACCATGCACTAAAGGATGTCATCGCAAAAAAGCTGTAGACCCGGCGCACAAGCGCCCGCTTCTTGCCTGGCTCGTCGAGCAGCATGGCTGGAGCGAGCGCCGGGCCTGTTCAGTCGTTGGCGTGGCGCGCTCGACAGCGCACTATCGGCGCCGTCCCGATCGCGACGAGGAGGTCATTACGCTGTTGTCCGAATTGGCCGAGCGCTTTCCCGAGCGTGGTTTTGGAAAGCTGTTTCAACTCATCCGCCGTCGTGGGCATGTGTGGAATCACAAAAGGGTGTGGCGCGTGTATTGCCTGATGAAGCTCAATCAACGTCGTCGCAGCAGGCGCCGGGTCCCGACGCGCCATCCACAGCCGCTGGCGTGCGGACAACGGCCCAATGCCGGATGGTCAATCGACTTCATGTCCGATGCGTTATGGGACGGTCGGCGTTTTCGCACGTTCAATGTCATCGACGATTTCAGTCGGGAAGCCTTGGCGATCGAAGTGGGCTTCAATCTTCCGACCGCCCGCGTCATCCGCACGTTGGAACGTATCGCGACCTGGCGCGGCTATCCCGCTAAGCTTCGCCTAGACAATGTCCCGGAGTTGTCGCATTAGCCTTGGCCGAGTGGGCCGAGCGCAAAGGCATCGCTCGAGCCGGGACATGCCGCGCCTGATGCCGTCGAGTAGTTCTCCAAGTTCCTTAGGGCTCCACGGCTTGCCGTGCCGCGTGGGTAGGTCGGGGGTCTTGGACGAGGACTTCGTGGACGCAGTCATGTTTCTGCTTCCATGCTCTTCACGCGGTGGTTCAGGCTTCGGCCCCGACACAGCTCAGGCACAGCGTGAGGGCTTTTGTCTTATCAGCCATCTCATTTGTGGCCCGATCTGTTATCTCACACGGCCATGGCTTGTTGGGCGACGTAATTGAGCAAGTAGCCCTGTGCTCGCCCGTATGTCTCGCTGTACTGAGCATAGTGGCGCGCGACGACTATCAGACCCCTGAGGCTGTGATAGATGGCGTTTTGCGCGCACAGCCCATACTTCACGTTCAGTGGCGTCAACCGGCTTGCACGGCAGTCTCGTAGGCTTGCAGCCGCGCAAGGGTCCAAAAGCTCGAGCGAGCCCGTGCGAAGATATGATCCTGTGTTGCTCGCTCCCCAGTAGCTCGGGTATCAAACGAATTGGCGGGTATCAGAGCGGGTATCAGTGAGTGTTTTCGGGCTTTGTCCCTTTTAAAAACAAATAGATAGGCCTGACATGTTGCTCATGCTCGACAACTACGACAGCTTCACCTACAACCTCGTGCAGTACCTGCAGGCGCTGGGTGCCGAGGTCACGGTGGTGCGCAACGATGCGATGAGCGTCGATCAGATCGCTGCGCTCAAGCCCGAGCGCATCGTGATCTCGCCCGGCCCGTGCACGCCCAACGAGGCCGGTATCTCGTTGCAATTGATTGAGCAGCTTGGCCAGACCACGCCCATTCTTGGTGTGTGCCTGGGTCACCAGAGCATCGGCCAGGTGTATGGCGGCGATGTGATCCGCGCCGGCAACATCATGCATGGCAAGACCTCGCCGATCCGCCACGAGGGCAAGGGTGTGTTCGCCGGCCTGCCGGACAGTTACCAGGCCACGCGCTATCACTCGCTGGTGGTGGACAAGACCACCCTGCCGGATGCGCTGGAAGTCACCGCCTGGACCGAGAATCCGGATGGCTCGGTGGAAGAGATCATGGGCCTGCGCCACCGTCAGTTCCCGGTGGAAGGCGTGCAATTCCATCCCGAGTCGATCCTGACCCAGCACGGTCATGCCCTGCTGAAAAACTTTCTGGAGCGGTGATCGCGATGGGCGCTACACCTGTTGCCGTTGGCGGTGCAGCTCGTCCGGGTAGTGATGCATCCGCGTGGCACTACCGCGCCGCCACGCGTGGCTACAGCGCAATACGCAGTGGGTTGCTGACGGCTTCGCTGCAGCACACAGACAGCGAAGCCGGTGCTGAGCAAGGCCTGTACGCTGCGCAATTCGCCAAGGTCGCTTCACGATGAACACGTCCAACGACAGCATGCATTTCTACGAACCGGCGCACGGCCACGGGCTGCCACACGACCCGTTCAATGCCATCGTCGGTCCGCGCCCGATCGGCTGGATCGGCTCGCGCAGCGCCGAGGGCATCGCCAATCTGGCGCCGTATAGCTTCTTCAACGCCTTCAACTACACCCCGCCGATCGTCGGTTTTGCCAGCATCGGCCGCAAGGACAGCGTGCGCAACATCGAAGCGACCGGTCAGTTCACCTGGAATCTGGCCACCCGTCCGCTCGCTGAAGCAATGAACGCGAGCGCGGCGATGGTGCCGTCGGAGGTCGACGAGTTCGCGCTTGCCGGCTTGCAGATGGCGCCGTCGCGTTTGATCGATGCGCCGCGTGTGGCGGCAAGCCCGGTCAGTTTCGAATGTCGGTTGAGTCAACTGGTGCAGCTGCACAGTGCAAGCGGTCAGGCCATAGAAACCTGGCTGGTGCTTGGCGAAGTGGTGGGCGTGCATCTTGCGCACTCCGCGCTCGATAACGGCGTCTACGACCCGGCCAAGGTGCAGACCATTTTGCGTGCCGGTGGCCCGGCCGATTATTTCGAAGTGCAGCCGCAGGCGCGCTTCCAGATGCGTCGGCCCGGCCAATGACCGACTGACTGCATCGATTCGGTCCTGCGCACCTGGCTGCCTGTAGCAGCCCTGCGCAGCGATCCCTGCGCGACACACTGCAGGCCCTCGCTTGCAGCCGTTTTCCTTCTGTCTATGGCCGTTCCCATGCCCATCACGCCCCAAGAAGCCCTGCAGCGCACCATCGAACATCGCGAAATCTTCCATGACGAAATGGTCGAATTGATGCGGCAGATCATGCGCGGCGAAGTCTCCGACATGATGGTCGCCGCCATCCTCACCGGGCTGCGGGTCAAGAAAGAAACCATCGGCGAGATTGCCGGCGCCGCTACCGTCATGCGCGAGTTCTCGCGCCGCGTGGAGGTGAGCGATCGCCAGCACATGGTCGACATCGTCGGCACCGGCGGCGATGGGTCGCATACGTTCAACATCTCCACCTGCGCGATGTTCGTGGCCGCCGCCGGCGGTGCCAGGGTGGCCAAGCACGGCAATCGCAGCGTCTCATCCAAATCCGGCAGCGCCGATGCACTGGAAGCCCTCGGCGCGGTGATCGAATTGCAGCCCGAGCAGGTTGCTGCATCGCTGGCGCAGACCGGCATCGGTTTCATGTATGCGCCGGTGCATCACCCGGCCATGAAGGTGGTGGCGCCGGTGCGTCGCGAAATGGGCGTGCGCACCATCTTCAACATCCTGGGCCCGCTGACCAATCCGGCCGGTTCGCCCAACATCCTGATGGGCGTGTTCCATCCGGATCTGGTCGGCATCCAGGCGCGCGTGTTGCAAGAGCTGGGCGCCGAACGCGCCTTGGTGGTATGGGGGCGCGACGGCATGGACGAACTCTCGCTCGGTGCCGGCACCCTGGTTGGCGAACTGCGCGACGGCCAGGTGCGCGAATACGAAGTGCATCCGGAAGATTTCGGTATTGCCATGTCGGCCAGCCGCAACCTCAAGGTGGCAGACGCCGCCGAGTCGCGCGCGATGCTGCTGCAAGTGCTGGAGAACGTGCCCGGCCCGGCGCTGGATATCGTTGCGCTCAATGCTGGCGCTGCGCTGTACGTCGCCGGCGTTGCCGACAGCATCGCCGAAGGCATCGTGCGCGCCCGCGCCGTGCTGGCCGATGGCTCGGCGCGCGCCAAATTGGACGCGTATGTCGCCTTTACGCGCCAGGTCAGCGCATCGCCCTGACCATGCCTGGCGCTGCAACGCTTCGGCAATCATGCGGCGGCATCTTCACCCTTCCGCAGGCATGCTGCGCAGGTTGGCGTGCAGCCGCGGCCCATTGCGGCCGTCTTGACCGATAATGCCCGCCCGCCAGGACCCGATACGATGAGCGATATCCTCAACACCATCCTTGCCCGCAAGGCCGACGAAGTCGCCGAGCGCAGTGCGCGCGTGCCGCTGGCCGAGCTGATCGCGCGCAGCGCAGACCTGCCGCTCACGCGCGGTTTCGCCGCGGCCATGCAGGCTAGCATCGCTGCCGGCGACCCGGCCGTGATCGCCGAAGTAAAGAAGGCCAGCCCGTCCAAGGGCGTGATTCGCCCCGATTTCCACCCCGCCGACATCGCGGTCAGCTACGAATTCGGCGGCGCCAGTTGCCTGTCGGTGCTGACCGACGTGGATTTCTTCCAGGGCGCCGATGCCTACCTGCGCCAGGCGCGCGACGCCTGCACGCTGCCGGTCTTGCGCAAGGATTTCACCGTCGACCCTTATCAGGTCTACGAAGCGCGCGTGTTGGGTGCCGACTGCATTCTGTTGATCGTCTCGGCGCTGGAAGACGCGCAGCTGGTCGATCTGTCCGGATTGGCGATGCAGCTGGGCCTGGACGTGCTGGTGGAAGTGCACGACATCGACGAGCTCGAGCGCGCGGTGCAGGTGCCGGTGCCGCTGATCGGCATCAACAATCGCAATCTGCGCACCTTCGAGGTGTCGCTGCAGACCACGCTGGACATGCGCGCCGCGGTGCCGCGCGACCGCATCCTGGTCACCGAAAGCGGCATCGTCACCCATGCCGATGTCCAGCTGATGCGCGGCCATGGTGTGAACGCGTTTCTGGTCGGCGAGACCTTCATGCGCGCGCCCGAACCCGGCGAGTCGCTGCGTCAGCTATTCTTCGCGCATGACTGAGTCGTTTCCCGCACCGCGCGACGATGCGCCGTTGGTGGTCTTCGACTTCGACCACACCTTGTACGACGGCGATTCCGGCAGCCATCTGTTTGCCTGGTTGATCAAGCGCAATCCGTTACGTCTGCTGGTCGCGGTATTGGCCTCGCCGATTCTCGGACCCATGGTGGCGATGCTGCCCACCCGCCGCCGCGGGGTGTCCGGCTACGTCTGGATCGCCACGTTCGGCCTGCACCGTACGCGCGAGTTCAATCGCTTCATCGATGCTTACGTGCTCAAGCATGAAGCGCAGATCCGGCAGCGTCTGCTTCCGCATGCATTGAAAGTCTTCACCGACCACCGTGCCGCCGGCGATCGCGTGGTGGTCGCCACCGGCGCGCCGCCCGAGCTTGCGCGCGCGATTCTTGGGTTCGTCGCCCATCAGGACGTGCCGGTCATCGGCAGCCTGGTCGGGCCGCGGCTGGGCGCGGTCACTGCGCGGCGTCACTGCCACAACGAAGAAAAGATGCGCATGCTGCGCGAACGCGGCTACGCGGACATCGCCATCGCCTATTCGGACAGCACCGCAGATTTGCCGTTGTTGAAGGCTGCACGCGCGCCGGTGGTGGTCAATCCCAAGGCCAATCGCGAAGACCTGTTCCGCCAGGTGCTGCCTGCCGGCACGCCGATCCTCAATTGGGGTTGCCGCGACCGTGGTGGCAAGGCGCTCTGAGGCAGGCGCAAGCCTCTATGTGGCGGACTGTGTGCAACTGACAAAGACATCGCCCCAGTCCGGCTACCAGCTGCCCGCTTCGCAAGTGAGTAGGCGGCACGCGCATGAGGTTGCTGCAATTAACGGATCGTCAGGACTGTGATGCAGTCGCGATGCAGACCGTGCGGTCTGATCGGTTGAAAACACTCGTATAAGAGGTATCGCGCAAAACTGCAGTGTTGCGGCGCGCCAAGCGAGCCCAAGAACACAGCAACATTGCCTAAATTCTGCCGTCTCGGCATGCAGCCAGTGCGCTGGGCACTGGCTGCATCGTGCGCTTAGCGCGTGCCGTACAGCACGACAGTCTTGCCGCGTGCATGCAGCAGACCATCCGCCTGCAGCTTCTTGAGCACACGTCCGGCCATCTCGCGCGAGCAACCGACCAGGCGTGCCAGCTCCTGTCGCGAGACACGCAGCTGCGTGCCTTGCGGATGGCTCATCGCTTCCGGCTCCTTGGACAGATCGTGCAAGGTGCGCACGATGCGGTCGGTCACATCCAGGAACGCCAGGCGGCTGGCTTTCCTTGTGGTGTCGAGCAGTCGTTTTGAAAGCTGAACGCCCAGCGCGTAGAGGATGCGGGGGGCATCCGGCGACAAACTGGTCTGAAACAGCTGCTGCAGGCGCTCGTAGCTGATCTCCGCCAACTCGCACTGTGTGCGGGTACGCAGGATCACCTCGCGCGTATCGGATTCGATGAACAACCCCATCTCGCCAACGAACTCGCCGTTACCGAAGTAGCCCAGCACCAACTCACGATCGTCATCTTCCTCGGCAATGATGCTTACCGAGCCGCTGATGACGTAGTAGAGGGTGCCGGCCGGGTCTCCTGGCCGGAACACATCGGTCCGGGTCGGATAGCGCCTGCGGTGGCTGTGCGCAAGAAAACGCTCAATGGTGCCTGCGTCCAGCGCCAGCGAAGGGGAAGCGTTACGTACCGTCGTAGTGACAACCGTCGTGTTTCCTGGGCTCATGGTAGTTCCGCGTGTAATTCCTGAAGCTTAACGGCATGAGTCATGCAAGGTAAACCATTCTTAACATCGGCATTTCGTTGCTGGGATCTTTGGCTCATAATTGTTTCCTTTCCCGCCTTCCATAAGGACAGACCGACGTGGTCAAGCCGTTGCCTCGCCTGAGGCTACAGGGGTTCAACAACCTCACCAAGGCGTTGAGCTTCAACATCTACGACGTCTGTTACGCGCGTACTGAAGAGGAGCGTCAGCGCTACATCGAGTACATCGATGAGCAGTACGACGCCGATCGTCTGACGCAGATCCTGACCGATGTGGCCGAGATCATTGGCGCCAACATCCTCAATATCGCACGTCAGGACTACGATCCGCAGGGCGCATCGGTAACGATCCTGATTTCCGAAGAGCCGGTGATCGACAAGAAGCAGGCCGGCAAGGAGCTCATCTCCGACGCTGTGGTTGCTCATATGGACAAGAGCCATATCACTGTGCACACATACCCGGAGACGCATCCGCAGGAAGGCATCGCCACGTTCCGCGCCGACATCGACGTTGCCACCTGTGGCGTCATCTCGCCGCTGAAGGCGCTGAACTACCTGATCGAGAGTCTGGAATCGGACATCGTGATCATGGATTACCGCGTGCGCGGCTTTACGCGTGACGTGAAGGGTAAAAAGCACTACATCGATCACAAGATCAACTCGATCCAGCACTTTCTTGCCAAGAATGTGAAGTCGCGTTACGAGATGTTCGACGTCAACGTCTATCAGGAAAATATCTTCCACACGAAGATGCATCTGAAGGATTTCGATCTCGATCAGTACCTGTTCGAAGAGCGTGCCAAGAACCTGTCGTTCAAGGAGCGCATGAAGATCGAAACGCTGCTCAAGCGCGAGATCGAAGAACTGTTCCACGGGCGCAACCTGAGCGAGTAATCGCAAAGAACGACCGCTTGCGCGCCTGTTCGCAGGTGCGACAACGACTCAAGGCGGGACGGCCCGCCACGCGATGATCTCGCGTTCCACAGCCGACGGCGGCCCAGTGTGCAGACACTGGGTCGCTTTTTTTTTGTCCGTTTTTTCTGTTGAGGAGTACTGCAATGCCTTGGATTTATCTCGTACTGGCCGGCCTGTTCGAAATCGGCTTCGCCCTGGGCCTGAAATACAGCGACGGCTTTACGCGACTGTGGCCAACCGTGCTGACGCTCAGCTTGGCCGGCATCAGCCTGTGGTTTTTGACCCAGGCACTGAAGACCATTCCGGTCGGCACCGGCTACGCGATCTGGACCGGTATCGGTGCGCTGGGCGTGACCATTGCCGGTATCGCCTTGTTTGGCGACAGCGCATCGTGGTCGCGTCTGGCCTGCATTGGACTGATCGTTGCCGGTGTGATCGGCTTGAAGTTGGTCAGTTAGTCAGCCCCGCTACGCGGGCCTGCCCCCCAAGGTTTGCTTCGTAAATCTTGGGCCCCGACTTCGTGGCTACCTATCCCCGCGCCCTCGGCCGTGGTCATGTCCGCTTCGCGGACCTGACCCCCAAGGTTGCTTCGCAAATCTTTGGGCCCCGACCCCGTGGCTGCCTATCCCCGCGCTTATCAGCGCGCCCCCTTAACCAAGCGGGCTTTGCTCCAGTTGGGTGCTGCGGGGCGTGATGCGATGTTTTAGCAGGCGACGAGTCGCGTGTTGCGCTTTATGGCCTGCTTTCCCTGCGATTTCTGCTAGGGATTTCGACTCCGTCGCTGCTTCTTGCTGCTAGTTGGGGCGCAGCCATGTTGTGCTGAGTGGGCACTGCTTTCGAAGTGGTTGTGTTGACGGCAGGCTGCGTTTTCGCAATCACTTTCGGCCCGCGTTGCAGTGGCGTTTCTTACTTTGCGGTGTGTGCGTCACTGCAGGCCGGAACCTGCTTGCCAACTGCCAACTGCCAACTGCCAACCGGCAACCGGCAACCGGAAATCCCAATCACTAGTCACCCATCCTAGAAGCGGTAAGCGACGGTCTTCATCAGCTTGGAGGCCAAAGCCATGGCGGTGGGGATGGGGGGCGGGAGGATGCGGGCGCCGGCTTGTTCGGCCTGGTCGGCGTGGCGGGCTTCGTCGATCTTCATCACGCGCAGGATCGCGCGGCTGCGTTGGTCGATTTCCGGCAGGGTTTCGAGATGTTCGTCCAGGTGAGCTTCTACCTGGCGCTCGGTCTCGACCACGAAGCCCAGGCTCCAGTCGTCGCCGCGCAGCCCGGCCAGTGCGCCCAGCGCGTAGCTGCCGGCATACCAGACCGGGTTGAGCAGGCTGGGGCGGCTGTCCAGTTCGTGCAGGCGATCCGCGCACCAGGCCAGATGGTCGGTTTCTTCCTGCGCGGCTTCCAGCAGATGGTGCTGGGTGTGCGCGTCGCGGGCGACCGCAGCCTGGCCGAAGTACAGGCCTTGCGCGCACACTTCGCCTACATGGTTGATGCGCATCAGCCCGGCGGCATGGCGACGCTGGTCTGGTTGCAGCGCGACATCGGGGGTGTCGGCAGCGGGGTTGGGGCGCTCGGCGGGCGGGTTGCCGAAGACGGTCTCCAGCGCGCGCTGGGCTTCGACCAGCAGCCGATCGAGCGGGCTGTGCAGTCGGTTGGGGGAGGTCTGGGTCATGCGTCGATTCTGGCGCCCGGCCGATCCGCTGCCAACCGCCTTGACCCTGACGGACGCGCGACTTGCGCCGCTGCGGGCTGCCGCGTACAATCCCGCCTCTTCTGTTTCGCCTTCACAACGCGTGGCAAAGTTCCAGCGGTCATCGCCGCTGCAATCCGCCCGACTACTCAAGAGCTTCCTCATGACTACGTTCACCGCCAAGTCCGAGACCGTCCAGCGCGACTGGTATCTCGTTGACGCCGCCGGCAAGACGCTTGGCCGTCTCTGCACCGAACTGGCTAGCCGCCTGCGCGGTAAGCACAAGCCGATCTATACCCCTCACGTCGATACTGGCGATTACCTCGTGGTGATCAATGCCGAAAAGATCGTGGTCACGGGCAACAAGCTGAAAGACAAGAAGTATCACCGCTTCACCGGCTACATCGGTAACTTGAAGACCGAGAGCCTGGAGCAGGCGCTGCAGCGCCACCCGGAGCGCGTGATCGAAATCGCCGTCAAGGGCATGTTGCCGAAGGGCCCCCTGGGCCGCACCATGTACCGCAAGCTCAAGGTGTATTCGGGTGCCGAGCATCCGCACGCCGCCCAGCAGCCGCAAGTTCTGGATATCTAATCATGGCTATCACGCAAAACTACGGCACTGGCCGCCGCAAGTCCTCCACCGCTCGCGTGTTCCTGCGCAAGGGTACCGGCAAGATCACCGTCAACGACCGTCCGCTGGATGAGTTCTTCGGCCGTGAGACGGCGCGCATGATCGTGCGTCAGCCGCTCGAGCTGACCAAGAACACGGAAAGCTTCGACATCCTGGTCACCGCCTCCGGCGGCGGCACCACCGGTCAGGCCGGTGCGATCCGTCTGGGCATCTCCCGTGCGCTGGTCGAGTACGACGAAACCCTGAAGTCCGAGCTGCGCAAGGCTGGCTTCATGACCCGCGACGCCCGTGAAGTCGAGCGTAAGAAGGTCGGTCTGCACAAGGCCCGTCGCGCGACCCAGTTCTCCAAGCGCTGATCCATCGCGTTTGCTGCGTCCCGGCTTGCTGGGACGACTGCTTCAAAAGCCCGGCATTGCCGGGCTTTTGTCGTTTTGCAGTGGTGCTGGCCGGAATCCTTGTTGGTCTGCGCGGCAAGGTGGCGGCTCTGATGGCGGCTCCCGGCGCGCCGAGGTCAGTGGCTGGCGCGGGATCTGTGTTTGGTGTGGCGGGATCGTGAGTTGGTACCGGTCACCTGGTGTGTGCCCATGTCTGTGCGCGCGCATGGGAAAAGGTCGGTGACATTCCCGCGCGACAAGGCTGCGCTCCTGGTGGATTCCGGTGCGCGGCAGTTGCCCTATTTCGCTGAGATGTCGAAGGTTTGGGAGTTGCGTAGTTCCGGGGTAGGCAGTGGCCGGATGCAAGGCGCTGCCTCCGCGGGTGGGCCAAATGCTGTGCAGAGATTTGAATCATCTGCATGAGGCGCAGGCAACAAAAAAGGCCCGATCTTTCGATCGGACCTTCTGTGTTTGGCTGCCCCGGATGGATTCGAACCACCGATGCCTGAGTCAGAGTCAGGTGCCTTACCGCTTGGCGACGGGGCAATAAAAAACATGTTGTCCCAGAGTATCGCATGCCTGTGCAGGCTTGAATACCGTGGTGGCTATGGGTGGACTCGAACCACCGACCCCAGCATTATGAGTGCTGTGCTCTAACCGGCTGAGCTACATAGCCTAGGGAGCCGGCAATTCTCGCGATGCGCCTGGGTGTTGTCAAGTATTTCGTTTTCAGCTTGTGAGCCGGGCGTCGCCGTGGCAGAGTCGGTCACAGTAGATTTTCAGGAGTCCGCATCGTGATCGATCCGGACGGCTTCCGGCCAAACGTTGGCATCGTGCTGATGCGGAAGGACGGTCAGGTGTTCTGGGCACGACGTGTGCGCAGGGACGGCTGGCAGTTCCCGCAAGGTGGCATGAACACCGATGAGACGCCCGTTGAAGCCATGTACCGCGAGTTGCGCGAAGAAACCGGGTTGTTGCCCGAGCATGTGGAATTGCTCGGCGCCACGCCTGGATGGCTACGCTATCGCCTGCCGAGCCGGGCGGTGCGCCGCAATGAGCGACAGGTGTGTATCGGCCAGAAGCAGGTGTGGTTCCTGCTGCAATTCACTGGCGACGAATCCCATCTCAAGCTCGACCACACCGATACCCCCGAGTTCGACCATTGGCGCTGGGTGGACTTCTGGTACCCGGTCGAGCACGTGGTGATCTTCAAGCGTGGCGTCTATGCGCGTGCGCTGCGGCATTTGGCGCCGCTTGCACAGACGCTGGCAGGCCCTGCGGCGGTCGGTGTGATGCCCGAGCGTGCGCTGGAAGCCTGGTTGCCCGGTAGCAGCGCGGCTGGCCACGACAGTCCGCGCAAGCGTCCACGCAAGCGTGGCGGGCCTCGGCAGGTGCGGATTAATAATGATTAACGTTTGGAATTGACACCTATTCTCGTTTGCGGTGCAATCAGCACCGGTCCTCTCCGGATCGCCAGCACCCGACCGATACCGTGTACGTCTGCATCTGTAATGGGGTCACCGACCACCAGATCCGCGAAGCGGCCGAGAACGGCTGCGCCAGCCTTGCCGAGTTGACCATGCGCACCGGTTGCGGATCCAACTGCGGCTCGTGTCTGGACATGGCGGCCGACCTGTTGAGGCAGGCGCACGCGACCCGCGCGCTGCCGCTTCCGTTGCTGGGTCTGGCAAGCGCTGCCTGAGTGGTGTGGGGCGCGCTTGGTCTGCTTCCAGCATGTGACGCGGATCTAGCTGGGTTGGCGACTCAATCAGCGGTTGGCATGCAAATCCTGTCTCACGCGGTGCACGCTTAGTCGACAGGCTCTCCCGCGTCCCCTAGTCGCTTTCCATGCGGCATGCGTGGATTCGTAGCCGCCCGGTCGGCATCACGCAACTGATCACGATTCGCGTTCCTTCATGCGCCGCGCCAACGCGTTAGAGTGCGGCCGGCTCACTGTCTCGGAGACATCGCATGAAGGGCGATACCAAAGTCATCGAGTACCTCAACAAGGTGCTCTACAACGAACTCACGGCGATCAACCAGTACTTTCTGCATGCCAAGATGCTGAAAAACTGGGGCCTGAAAGAACTGGCCGAGCATGAGTACAAAGAATCCATCGACGAGATGAAGCATGCGGACAAGTTGTCCGACCGCATTCTGTTTCTCGAAGGGCTGCCTAATTTTCAGGCGCTCGGCAAGTTACGCATCGGCGAAAACCCGACTGAGATGTTCCGCTGCGACCTGACGCTGGAGCGCGAAGCTGTCGCGGTGTTGCGCGAAGCGGTCGCCTATGCGGAAACCGTCAACGACTACGTGAGCCGCCAGTTGCTGGTGGACATCCTGGAGTCGGAAGAAGAGCACATCGATTGGCTGGAAACCCAGCTGGATCTGGTGGCGCGGATCGGCGAGCCGAATTACCTGCTGACCAAGCTGGACGACTGAGCATGCGCTCAGCGCGGTGCTGGTCGGCGTTGTGTTGAGTGCAGCGCAGATGGTGGTTAGTGAGCGCGTGCCATGCTGGGGAGCATGCAAGCGCTGCGGTCGATGCGTGTGTGTTGTGTCGTGTTGTAGCTGCTTGGCTGCCTGTGGCTTCGCGCGCACGCTCACTCCAAACCCCGCTCTGCGCCCCCCCAGCCCGCGTTTGCGACGCGGGCGCTCCAAGGCACGCGCGCCAGTGGCGTGCGACCCGTGCCTTCTCGCCCCGTCGGGCGAGGGGCTTTATTTGATTCCCTCGCGCATCGCGTGAGTGTGCCTCGGGCGAGGGTTTGCCGCCGCTGCTGCGTTGTGAGTGGATCAGCGCCTCTGCGGAACTTCAGCCTGTCCAGTGCTGCTCAGGTAATGCTCCAGCGCTGCTCAAGTACCGCTGCACATGCAGCGCAACGTTCGACGCCGATGACCGGTCAGCCTTGCGGTTGAGATGCACGTATTGCTGTATCGCCATGGCAAGCGATCGGGCGTCTTGGATCGGGTGCTCCGTACCCTCACCCCAACTCCTCTCGCTAGGGGAGAGGGGCGCGACCGTTCTTTCGCTGCGGGATTGCTTCGACTGCATTGCCTGGCCGGTTCTTGTCAGCAGCTCAGGAGCTGCGCGGCTTAGCCGGCTGCGCGGGTTGCGGCTTGCAGGCGGGCGACCTGGCCTAGCAGGGCCAGGCGGGCGCGGGCGTATTCGGCGATCACCAGGGCGACCATTACCGAGGGGCGTTCGATGGTGCCGGTGCGGGCGGCCAGTTCGATGCGCCGTGCGGCGTTGGACACGGCCTGGGCGCCGACGTTGGCGCTGGACGATTTAAGCGTGTGGGCCAGGTCGCGCAGCTGCATGCTGTCGCGGTTGGCGGCCGCTGCTTCCAGCTGTTCGATGATGCCTGGTGCATCGTCCAGGAACAGCTGCAGGATGGTGATGGTGTCCGCGCCGGCCACTTCGTACAGCTCGTCGATCACGCTGCTGTCCAGGATCGGCAGCGCACGTGCCTGGGCGCCCGCGCTGGCGCTTTCCGGATCGGCCGGGGCTGCGCCGTTGGTCTGGCTGGGCAACACCGGTTGACGCGGCAGCCAGCGCTGCAGGCAGGCATCGAGTTGTTCGCGGGCGACCGGCTTGGAGAGGTAATCGTCCATGCCGGCGGCCAGGCAGCGTTCGCGGTCGCCAGCCATGGCGTTGGCGGTCATCGCCACGATCGGGATCGGGCGGCCGCCGCTTTCGGTTTCCATCGCGCGCCAGCGGCGGGTGGCGGCGTAGCCGTCCAGCACCGGCATCTGGCAATCCATGAAGACCATGTCGTAGCGCGTGGATTCCATGCTGCTCAGCGCGGCCTCGCCGTCGGTGGCGGTATCGGCTTCGAAGCCCAACACCCCCAGCAGCTTCTGCGCGACCAGCAGGTTTACCGGGTTGTCTTCGACCAGCAGGATGCGCACTTCGCGCGCGTTGGCCATCGGTGGCGGCAGCGGCTCGGGGATCATCGACGCGGCCAGCGCATGCACGGGCTTGGCGTCCTGCGGCAGCACCAGCGTCCGCAGGATCTCGTCCGGGCTCTGGCGCGGCACCAGGGTGGCGTTGTCCTGCAGTTCGACCGGCACCGGCTCGTCGCCGTAGAGCCAGATCAGCTTCGAGCCGCTGATGTCTTCCGGGCGAGCCAGTGCGCGATGGACGGCGCGCGCGCTGTAGCGCAGCGTGTCGTGGTCGGCGATGACGCAGCGGAAGCCTTCCCCATCGCTGTGGCGGCGCACGCGTTCCAGCGCTTCCTGGGTGGTTTCCATCAGCACGTGCGACACGCCCCAGCCGTCGAGCAGGCGCTTGAGCCGTTGCGTTAGGCGTGCGTCGGAGCTGATCACCATGACGCGTGCCGCATCGGCGCCGGTGCTCTGCTGCAGGTCGCCGATCACCTTGAGCAGCGGGATCTCGAACCAGAACGTGGCACCACGGCCGGGTTCGGATTCCACGCCGATGCGCCCGCCCATCAGGTCGATGATGCGCTTGCAGATCGCCAGGCCCAGCCCGGTGCCGCCGTACAGGCGGGTGGTGGAGGCGTCGGCCTGGGCGAAGGAGCGGAACAGGCGGGCCTGTTGATCCGGCGCGATGCCGATGCCGGTGTCGCGCACCTGGAAACGCAGCAGGTGCTGCGCGCGAGTTTCGCCCAGGCGGCGCAGCTGGATATCGATGCTGCCACGCTCGGTGAACTTGATCGCATTGCCGATCAGGTTGCCCAGCACCTGACGCAGGCGGATCGGGTCGCCGCGCACCAGCAGGCGCACCGACGGTTCGATGTCCAGGCCCAGGCGCAGCTGGCGGCTTTCGGCGGTGCGTTGCAGCAGCTGCACCACACCGTCGAGCAACTCGCGCAGATTGAAGGTGGTGATCTCCAGTTCGAGCTTGTTCGCTTCGAGCTTGGAGTAGTCGAGGATGTCGTCGACGATGCGCAGCAGCTGCAGCGAGCTGCCGGTGGCGGTCTGCAGCATGTCGCGCTGGTCCAGGCTGAGCTGGCCGCTGGAGATGAGCTCCAGCATCGGAATGATGCCGTTGAGCGGGGTGCGGATCTCGTGGCTCATGGTTGCCAGAAACTCACCCTTGGCCAGCGTCGCGGCTTCGGCCGCCTGTTTGGCGCGCAGCAGTTCCTGTTCGAGTTCGCCGTGGCGTTGCAGTTCCTGTTGCAGGCGCTCGCGGGCCAGCTCCGCCTCGTCCAGGCGCTGCGACAACCGCCGCTGAGCGCGGGCGCTGCGCTGGGCGGCGACGGCTGCGCACAGGGCAAACACCACGGCCAGCGCAGCAGCGATGGCGGTGAGCGCGCGCCACGGGCCCTGGATGTCGCTCCACTGCAGGCCTGCGCCCACCGCTGCGGTGAGTGCGGTCACCGTGGCCAAAGCGCTCCAGACGCGAAGGCCTCCCGCCTGCGCCGTCATTTAGAGCACCGCGTTCGTGAAGTCGAAATCCAGTTCCTTGCCGACGGTCTGCACCAGGTTGCCCTGAATGAAATCCACGCCGCTCATCCACATCGCAGCGGCCGCCTGCGGGTCTTCGATGCGCTGGCCAATGATCAACAGGCCGCGCTGATGGGCGATGTCGATCACGCCGCGCAGCTCGTCGCGCACTGCGGCATTGCCATGCGCATCGGCAAAGCGGTTGGCCATGCGCACGAAACTCAGCGGCAACTGGCTCAGTAGCGCATTGGCTTCGTCGCCGGGTTCGAACTGGCTCAGGCAGAACTGCACGCCGGCCGGCATGAGCTTGGCGCAGAACTGCTGCACGGTGACCGCGTGGATCAGGGCATCGTCCAGACGCAGATCCACGATCAGCGATTGCCCGGCCACGCCGCGTTCGACCAATGCCTTGAGTAGCCAGTCGGCGAAGGCATCGCGGGCCAGCGTGCGCGGCGATTGCGAGACGAACAGGCGCAGCGGCGGGCTGGCGTGCTGATACAGATGCAGCAAGCCAAGCGCGTGATCCATGACCTGCTGGTCCAGATCGGCGATGCGTCCGGCCGCCTCGGCGGCGGGGATCACCTGGCCGGCCGACAGCAGCGTGCCGTCGGCCTGGCGCAGCCGCAGCAGCACCTGGTACTGCGCGGTGTCGCCGCCAGCCACCGCCACGATCGGCTGATAGGCCAGTTCAAGTTGGCCTTCGACCAGGCGCAGTTGCTCCTGCTGCTCGGCCTGGCTGGGCGCCAGATAGGCCTGCACACCGTCGCTGCGCAGGCGTGCCTGCAACGCGGTGCGCTCGACCGCTTCCAGCGCGCTGCCGGTGTCGTCAAAGCCAAGGCCCAGCGGAGCCACGCCGATGGCGCAGCGCACATGTACCGATTCTTCTTCGCGCACCGGGAAGGCGTTGGCGGAAAGACGCTCGCGGATATCCAGCGCACGTTGTTCCAGGCTGGCTTCGTCCATTTCCACGGCCAGCAGCAGGAAGCTGTTGTCGTTCAGACGCGCCAGCGGATATGGCTGGGCGGCAGTGGCCAGGCGATGCCCGGCCTGGGTCATCAGGCGTTCGTAGGCGGCGTAGCCGTAGCGTTCGCGCAGGCCGAGTGCGCTGGCGATTTCGATGAAGAACAGCCCGCCGGGCTGCTTGCGCTCCAGTGCATTGGCGAGCAACTCCATCACGTGGCCGCGCGTGGGCAGGCCGGTTTCCGGGTTGCTGCGCACGCTGACCTGCTCGCCGGCCAGCTGCAGCGCCTGTTGGCGCGCACGGCGGATGCGGTTGGACACCGCGGCGATCAGATGGCGCGGGCGGATCGGCTTGGTGAGGAAATCATCGGCGCCGCTGTCGAGCACTTCGAACTGACGTTCCGGGTCCGGGTCGCCAGTGAGGAACACGATCGGCAGCAGCTGCTGCCCCGGCTGTTGGCGGATCAAGGTGGTCAGGCGGATGCCGTCCAGCTCGGGCATGTGCAGATCCATCAGGATCAGATCCGGGTGATAGTCCTGGATCGCCTGCGGCACGCTGGCGGCGGTCATTTCGACCTGCGCGTGCATGCCGGCGCCATGCAGCACGCTCTGTGCGAACAATGCCTGCGAGCGGTCGTCTTCGACGATCAGAACGCGATACGGCGCATCGGCCGCGACGTTGTCGCCGCCGTCGGTGTTGACTGCGGGCGCGGCGGAGGACGGCGGCAACGCAGGCGCAACGCGCGTTGCGCCGGCGTTGGACACGGCACGCGCCGGTGCAATGGGTGTCGCATGGCTGGGAACGTTGGCGGCGGCGGGCGCGGGAATGATCGCCGCACTCACCGGCGCGCTGTCGTCAGCCGCGCTGGCAGCCTCGTCGGCCCAGCGACGCCAATAGTCGGCCGGCGGCGTCTCGGCGCGCAGCGGGCGATTACGCGTGGCGGTGTCGTCACGGGTGGTGAAAGGAACCGGATCTCGGGCGGCCATCGATACTCCCTGCAGTCGCGATGATTATGCGATGAACTTCACGATAGCGGGGAGCGGCGTGCAGCCGGCGTGCTTGAAGCGCGCATCGGCGCGACCAGCCGGCGCATGCCACGCCACAGCAATCGCCACACCCACCACACCACCAGCGCGGCCAGCACGCTGGACCCCACCGACAGACTCAATGCCCACCACGGATGCGCCAAGGCCAGCGCCAGTGCAGTGGTGGCGATGGTGTCTTCGGCCAGCGACGCGACCCAGTTGCTGGCCGGCTCCGGCGAAGTGTTGAGCAGTGCGCGGGTGCCGGCCTTGAGCGTGTGGCTGGTCAACGCCACGCCAGCGCCGGCCGCCAACGCGCCCGCGCCCAGGTCGCCGTCCGGCGACAGTGTGGCGGCGGCCAGAAACGCGCCGGCCGGCACCCGCGCCAGGGTCTGCAGCAGATCCCAGCCCGAATCCACGCCGGGAATCTTGTCGGCGAAGAATTCGGCCACCGCCAGCGCGCCGGACGTGCCCAGCACCCACAGCGATTGCGCGGGAAGCAGGGCCGGCGGCAGCTCGATCCAGCCGAGCAGGCCGGCCAGGCCGACGCCGAACACGGTGAGGTAGACGCGGATGCCGGCCAGCCAGGCCAGCAGGATGCCGATCACGAACAGATGGGCTTCGCTCATGGCGTTGCTTCCTGCGAACAATGCGGAACTATCGGATAACCGCCGGCCCAGCGCCAGCGCGACGGCCGTCGAGGCTCTGGCACACTACGCCGCCGCCCACACCGCCGGCCCGTCCGGACCCGATGCCCATGAGACCAGCCGCACGCGTTCAGATCGTCCAACGTGACTCCGGTGGTGGCCCTTCCAGCGGCCGCTGGCTGTGGATCGTGGTCGTCCTGCTCTGGCTGGCATCGCTGGGTGGTGTGTGGTGGATGGCCAGCCGCACCGCCGCGCCGCGTCTGGTCGAGGCCGAGGCTTCGCTGCAGCAGGCCCAGCGCAGTCAGGCCCAGCAGCGCCGGCTGATCGAACAATTACAGCAGCGCCAGGTCAATCTGGCGATGTCCGACAAGATCAGCCGCGTCGCCAATACCGAAGTGCAGGCCTCGCTGGCCGAGCGCGACGAGCAGATCGCCGCGCTGCGCGCCGATGTGGCCTTCTACGAGCGGCTGGTGGGCTCCACCGCGCAGCGCAAGGGGCTCAATGCGCACTCGGTGCAGTTTACCGCCGAGGCCGGCGGGACCTGGAATTACAGCGTGGTGCTGACCCAGAACCTCAACCGTGGCGCGATCAGCCAGGGCCAGCTGCGCTTTGCGGTGGAAGGCGTGCGCGCCGGCAAGCTGGTGACGGTGAGCTGGAACGAGCTGCACCAGAAGCCCGATGCCGCCGCCCAGCCGTATTCGTTCCGCTATTTCCAGCAGTTGGACGGTAGCGTGATCCTGCCGAAGGATTTCACTCCGCAACGTGTCAAAATCTCCCTGAGCGGCGATGGGGCGCCGGTCAACCAGACATTCGATTGGAAAGTCGCCGGCAATGGCGCGGGGGAGTAGCTCATGTTCGGAAACAAGTCCAACCGTGGTGCGCAGACCGTGGTCGATACCTTGATCGGACCGCAGGTGGTGATCCGCGGCGACCTGACCTTCAGCGGTGGCCTGTATGTGGAAGGCCGCATCCTGGGCAAGGTGATTGCCGAAGACGGCGCCAGCGCCATCCTGACCGTGGCCGAGCAGGGCAGCATCGAGGGCGAAGTGCGTGCGCCGGTGGTGATCATCAATGGTCAGCTGACCGGCGACGTGCATGCGGCCGAGCGGGTCGAACTGGCCGCCAATGCCCGAGTGCAGGGCAACGTGCACTACCAGGTGGTGGAAATGAGCGCTGGTGCGCAGCTCACCGGACGGTTGATCCATGCCGCCACGGCGGGCGCGACCGCCGCGCTGCCGGCTCCGGAAGGCAGCCGCACCGAGCCGGTCAAGGCGCTGCAGGCCGAAACCGCCGAGGCCTGAGCGGGCACGCGGCTGAAGCGCGAGCCTGTCGCTGGCACAACCGGCTTGAAGTGGGGCCGTCTGGCCCCCATGCTGACGCCATGAGTACGCTCGTTTCACTTCCTACTGCCGCCCCGGCCCCGGACTATCAGTCCATCGACCGGCCGCTGAATTTTTCCGGAGCTGCCGCCGCCAAGGTGCGCGAGCTGATCCAGGAAGAGGGCAACGCCGAGCTGGCGTTGCGCGTGTATATCCAGGGAGGCGGGTGTTCCGGCTTCCAGTACGGTTTCGAGTTCGACGAGAACCGTGCCGAAGACGATCTGGCCGTGGCCACCGATGGCGTGACGCTGTTGGTCGACCCACTGAGCCTGCAATACCTGATGGGCGCCGAGGTGGATTACACCGAAAGCCTGACCGGTGCGCAGTTCGTGATCCGTAACCCCAATGCCAAGACCACCTGCGGCTGCGGTAGCAGCTTTAGCGTCTGAGGCTGTTCGGCGGTCTGACGCGGTCGTGATCGTTTGACGGCGCGGGTCTGCGTCGCCAATGGTCCTGTCGCACACTTGGCTGACGCGTCCTGATCGAGCACAGCGGGCAAGCCCTGTTGCGATGATCGATGCAGATGGAGCAAAACGCGTTTCGGCAGGTCCGCATTGCGGATGCATGGCGTCTGCAGCGACGAACCGGTTGTAATCATCAGCGACCTGTCACGAGTGCGAGCGCAGTGCATGCGATTACGCTGCGGCGATCGTCATGCACTGCCGGTTGCGGGTGTCGCCAATTATCGGCAGGCTTGCGCCGATGTCCGAGTCTATTTTTCCGTTGTCCGGTTTTGCCTTCACCCACGCGCCGCTCGATCGTGGAGATGCGTTGCGTGACGATCCCGCTGCGTTGGCGCAACTGTGGCCGCAAGGCAACGTGTTGCTGATCGATGCCAAGGGCACCGCGCTGGCCGATGCGCAGGGGCAACCGTTGCTGCTGCAGGGCTCGGCGCTTGCCGATAGCCCGGAGGCGGCGATCTTCCTGGGCGTGCGCGATGGCCAAGGCTGGTTTTGCCTGTCGGCCGACCCGCTCGACGTCAAGGCGCCGCAGCGTGTGGACCTGCGCCAGGCGGCGGCCGAGTGGCCGGCGGAGATCGCCACCGCGGTGTCGTATGCACGGGCCATGCTGCACTGGCAATCGCGCACGCGCTTTTGCGGCGTGTGCGGCGGGGCGATCGTGTTCCGCCGCGCTGGCTTCATTGCGCATTGCACGCAGTGCCAGACCGAGCACTATCCGCGCGTGGACCCGGCGATCATTGTCGCGGTCAGCGACGGGCAACGTCTGCTGTTGGGCCGCCAGGCCAGCTGGGCGCCGCGGCGTTATTCGGTGATCGCCGGATTCGTGGAGCCGGGCGAGTCGCTGGAACAGACGGTGGCGCGCGAGGTGCACGAAGAGACTCGGGTGCGGATCCAGCACTGCAGCTATGTCGGCGCGCAACCGTGGCCGTTCCCGGGTGCGCTGATGCTGGGCTTTACTGCGCATGCGGCGGCGAGCGAAGTGCCGCAGGTGACCGGTGAGCTGGAAGATGCGCGCTGGGTGAGTCATGCCGAGGTCGGCGCCGCGCTGGCTGGGCAAGGCGGCGAGGACGGGATTGGGCTGCCGCCTGCCATTTCGATTGCGCGCGCGCTGATCGAGCAGTGGTATCGCACGCATGGCTGAGGGCATCGCTTGCGCATGCACGCGGCTTGCGGCAAGCGCATGCGCGCCCTTGCTCGGTGCTCACGGTACCGGCGCGCGAAGCGCGTTACGGGGCGGTTGTGCCCGCTCGGCTAGACTCGGCTGAGGAGGGACACCCATGTTCACCACCCTGGTTGCCGTCGTCGTCGCACTCACGCTGGGCCATCTGGTGCCGGCGCAGGTGGCCAGGCTGCGGCGTTTTGAATGGTTTGGTCATTGGCTGCGCCGGCTGGACAGTTATGCCGCCGGACGTGGCGCCTGGCAGGGCCGCTACGGGGTGCTGCTGGCGCTGTTGCCGGCCTTGTTTGTAGTGCTCGTGCTGCAGTGGCTGCTGGACGATGTCTGGCACGGGTTCCTGTCGCTGCTGTTCGGCGTGGCGGTGCTGGCCTGGACCTGGGGGCCGCGCGATCTGGATCGCGATGTCGAGGCGGTGATCGATGCCGACGAACCCGGGGCGCGGCGCGATGCGATCTCGCAGTTGCAGGCCGCCGGCGGCAGCGTGCACGAGGATGCGCCGTCGCTGGTCGAGGCGGTGGTGGTCAATGGCCTGCGGCGCTGGTTTGCGGTGCTGTGGTGGTTTCTGTTGCTGGGGCCTTTCGGCGCGGTGCTGTATCGCCTGACCGCGCTGGCGGTGGAAAGCCCGCTGGCGGTGCTGCTGCCGCCGCGCAATCTTGCCGGCGCGCGATGGCTGCTGGCGGTGCTGGAATGGCCGGTAGCGCAGCTAATCACGGTGTCGATGGCATTGGTCGGCAACTTCGACACGGTGTTCCGCGCGTGGCGGCAAGCGCATGGCAACCGTTGGTCGCTGGAGCCGCATTTTCTCGGTGCCGTTGCGCGTGCCAGTGTCAGTGCCGAGCTGCGCGAAGAAGCGCACGACTACACCGATTCGGGCCTGGTGCCGGTCTGGCGCCGGCTGCCGGAAGTGCGCGATGCAATGAGCCTGGTGTGGCGCGTGCTGCTGCTGTGGATGGTGGTGCTGGCGTTGTTGGTGATTGCGGGTTGGGTGCGGTGATCTTGTGCAATGCGGATGTTCGGGCTCGCCTATAAGGCGCAAGTTTGCGTAGTGATGACATCTTGTCGAATGTGGCTTTGTCGCTTGACGTCTAACTTCATCAGCCGACCTGTGGTCACGCGGCGGCTAGTTGCTAGTTACTGAGACTAGCTACTTATAGATTTTTTGAGGTGAGTTTGGCTTGAGTGATCGTTAAGCCTCATTGCTTCTTTTTGAATGCAGCAACGATAAGCATGGATGCGGATCCCAATGTGCAAAACATTCCGCAAGTCAGCAAAGACGGTGGCAGATTCGCCACGCCGGATAGAGTGTCAGTGAAGGAATAGAGAAATCTGATTAAAGGCCAGAACAACACCAGGTCCATCAGTAGAATTCCGACGCATCCAAAGACGACTCCCATGCTCCTGCTTTTGCTCGGAGGGTCATTTGCCATTCTGACGGCAAGAGAATTCACGGCTCCGGTTACGAAGAAGAACAGGACGATAATTCCTATTCCAATCACTTTGAATTCAATGCCGACCTCGAAGTCCATGCTGGCCTTGTAAGTTCCGGATATGAGCTAGGTGAAATCGTTGGATCTCTTGCGCTACGGAATATCTGGTTTTTCCTAACCCGGCGCTAGCAGCGTAAACGGGTACCACGGCAGATTTCGTGCAATCCAGTACGTGGGGAGTGCCCATAACCAGAATTTCGGTTCGGACATCACGCTCACCACCGGTGCGAACCAGCGGGCGCGCCAGCCGGCTTTCCAGGCGATCAGGCCGGGCAGGGTGAACAGGCCGAGCACGGCGGCAGGATTCATGGCGAAGGCGCCAGGAAGATCGAAATGCACCAGCGCATACAACGCGCGGGTCATGCCGCAACCGGGGCAGTAGCAGCCGGTGACGGTGCGAAAAATGCAGGGCGGGAACGGGCTGTTGCTCGCGTTCGGGTCAAAGCGATAGAGCAGCGATACGCCAAAGGCGGCCACGCTGGTGGCCGCCCCCAGTCCAAGCCAATGGCGTGGACGCAGTTCCATTACTGCATGTGCTGCAGCTGCTGCATGTAATCCGAGTACCCCTGCATGCCGCCGGTGGCGACCATGCCGATGTTGACCAGCAGGCCGATCGCGGCCAGCACGCTGGTCACGATGCACCAGGTCTTGGCGGTGTTGGAGGCGCGACGCGCGCCGTCGATATCGCCCTGGTTGAGCAGTCCGTTGACCTTGCTGGAGAACACGATCGCCACGATGCCGGTGATCAGGGACGGGCAGCACAGGCAGAAGCCGAGCACGGTGGAGACGATCGCCCAGATCAGGTGATTGGGCACCGGGCCGGGCGCTGCGCTGGACGAGGGGTGGATCGGCGGTGGGATGGCACTCATGGTGAAGCTCCTTGGGTGGTAAACGACAACAAACGGATCGGGTGCGTGGGGAGGGTGATGACGGCCGCAGCAAGACGGATGGCAGCGTGCGTCGTGCTCGCAGGGCCGCGGTGCAGCGCTGCAACTGCAGGTCGCCGACAGGCGCGACGGCTGCCGGTTGCGGCAGATGCCTCAGACACGATGTTGCGCACGACGACTTCCCCCGGTACGACCTGCCGCGTCCGCTTGGCGAACGCGGCGGTAAAGCGTGCAGTGGCGCACAGGCTACTCGCGGTCCGCGAAGGACGCAAAGCCCGCGCCGGCGCGGCTCACGGTTGGTCCTGGCGCAGTGCGCGGACCTGCTGTTCGAGCAACGCGGCGCTGGCCTGGTCGCCGGCAACGGCGGGGCCTGCAGCCACTTCGATCTGCGCACGCATCCGGCGCGGCACGCGCATGCGGCCCAGACGGGTATCGCGGCGGCTCCACATGCTCGACCACATGCCACGTAGCGCCATCGGAATCACCGGCACCTTGCGGCGCTCCAGGATCTTTTCGACGCCGGATTTGAACGCGGCAATCTCACCGTCCTTGGTCAACGCACCTTCCGGAAAGATGCACACCAGCTCGCCATCGGCCAGCGCGGCGTCGATGCGATCGAACGCCTGCTGCATCAGTGCGGGGTCTTCGCGCGCGCCGGCGATCGGGATGGCCTTGGCGGTGCGGAAGATCCAGCGCATCACCGGGATGCGAAAGATCTTGTAGTACATGACAAAGCGCACCGGGCGCGGAATCACCGCCGACAGGATCAGCGCGTCCATGTAGCTGACGTGGTTGCACACCAGCAAGGCGGCGCCGTTGTCGGGCACATGGGTGTCGATGTCGCGTGCGCGCAGCCGGTACAACACGCTCACCAGCACCCAGCTGAGAAAGCGCATCAGGAACTCGGGCACCAGGGTGAAGATCCAAAGCGCCACCAGCGTATTGGCGATGGCCAGCGCCAGAAACACCTGCGGAATGCTCAGCCCAGGCATCGGAATGCGGTGGCCGAACAGCACCACCTGCGGCAGCTGCAGCGCAATGCCGATGACGGCGGCGGCCACGATGAAGAGCGAATTCTGGATGTTGAGCCCGGCGATCACGCGCGAAAGTTCGGCCTTGGGCGTGCGGCTCTGAATCAGCGCGAACAACGGCACCACGAACAGACCGGTGAACAGGCCGATGCCTACCAGATCGATGATCAAGCGCACGCTGCCGGCCTGCTGCACGAACTGGCCGATCGACAGATCGCTCACCGGCGCGGCACCGGGGCGGGCGAAATACAGGTCCAGCAGGAACGCGCTGATGCCGAACGCACCCAGCGGCACCAGGCCGATTTCCACGGTGCGCCCGGACAGCCGTTCGCACAGCAGCGAGCCCACGCCGGTGCCGATCGAAAACAGCGCCAGCGCAAACACGTACAGGTCTTGCTGGCCGCCGAGATTGAGCTGCGCGTAGGTGGGCAGCTGCGCGGTGAGCACGGTGCCGACGAACCAGAACCACGACACGCCCAGCACCGAGTTGCGCACGGCCGGCGTGCGCCGGGTCAGGCGCATGATGGCGCGCGATTCGGGGATGGGGTTCCAGTTGATCTTCAGCTCTGGCGCGCCGGCATCGACCTTGGGCACCAGCCGCGCGACCAGGTTGCCGGTGACGGCGATGGCGATCACCGCGGTGGCTGCGGCGACCGGGCCATGGCTGCCGGCGATCTGGAAGATCAGCCCGCCGAAGATCATGCCGCACAGGATCGAGATCGAGGTGCCCATCTCGACCAGGCCGTTGCCGCCGGTGAGTTCCTCGGGTTTGAGCACCGAGGGCAGGATGGAATACTTCACCGGCCCGAACAGCGTGGATTGCAGGCCGGTGCAGAACAGCGCGATCAGCAGGATCACCATGTTCTCGGTGATGAAGCCCACCGCAGCCAGCGACATGATGGCGATCTCCATCGTGGTGGTGATCACGATGAGCTTCTGCTTCTCCATTTTTTCGGCGATCTGGCCGGCCAGCGCGGAGAACAGGAAGTACGGCAGGATGAACAGCGCCGGCGCCAGATTGGTGTAGAGCGTGCGCTGCGCCGCATCGATGCCGAGATAAAACAGCAAGCCGATGATGGCTTGCCGATAGACGTTGTCGTTGAACGCGCCCAGGGCCTGGACAGCGAAGAACGGCAAGAAGCGGCGCTGCCTGAGCAGGGCGAACTGACTGTGACCGGACATGCAGTTTCCTTTGCGAACGCGCGCAGCCTAGCAGGCTTCCACGGTGCTGGTGGAGGGCCTATGCGCTTAGCGCGACCGGCCAGGCGATGGCGCATGCGGCGCCGCTTGGGCACGCAGCAGCGCCACGAACGCGCGTGCGGCCGGGGTGGGGTCGGGCCGCCACACCGCGTAGGTCAAAAAGCGGAAGCGCTCCTTGAGCGCGACCGTCACCACCTCGCGCATGGCGCTGGCCATGGTGTGCGGCACGATGCCCACGCCCAGGTCGGCGGCAACCAGTTCGCGCATCAGGTCGGCGTGAGTCACCTCGTATTGCTGGCGCTGCCGCAGCCCGGCCTGCTCGAAGGCCGCATCGATGATGCCGCGCACCCCGGCACCGGGGATCAGCCCGGCCATCGGTTCGTCCTCCAGCTCGGCCAGGGCCACCCGCTTGCGCGCGGCAAAGCGATGGCTGGGGGCGACGATCAAGGCGAGCGGTTCTTCGTGCAGGAGCAGGCGCTGCTCCGGTACCGCGACCTGCGGGCCGACGCCGACCAAGGCCACATCCAGCCGGCCTTCGCCCAGATCGTGCAGCAAGGCCTCGCTCATGGCGGTGCGCAGGTGCACGTCTACCCGCGCATGTGCGATGCGGAACTGGCGCAGTAGCTGCGGCACCTGCACCGTACTGAGCGAGGAGATCTGCCCCAGTGTGAGCCGGCCGCGCACGGTGCCCAGTGCCTGGGCCATTTCTTCGTGCAGGCGCTCGGCCGCGCGCAGGGTTTCGCGTGCGTTGTGCAGAAAGACTTCGCCGGCCGCGGTGGGGCGTACCCGGCGGGTGCCGCGCTCGAACAGCCGCGCGCCAAGCGTCTCTTCGATCTTGGCCACCTGATGGCTGAGCGCCGATTGCACCGTGTTGCAGCGGCGTGCGGCCGCGGTGAAGCCGCCTTCGTCGGCCACGGCCACGGCAAATTCCAGCTGGCGCAGGGTGAGCATGCGATCTCGAAACGCGATGGTGACGGTGAAAACAATACATTGGAAAGATGCATCGCCGCTGCCCACACTGCGTCCATTCCTTCCACAGGCCTCTGCCATGACCGTCGACCCCGCTGCCCATCCGCCATTGCCGCGCCGCCTGGTGCTGTTGATGGCCGCCGCTACCGGGCTGGCAGTGGCGAGTAATTACTACGCCCAGCCGCTGCTGGAAACGCTGGCGCAGACCTTCGGCATCCAGGTGCGCAGCGCCGGGGCGGTGGTGACCGCAGCGCAGCTGGCGTATGCAGCCGGGCTGCTGTTGCTGGTGCCATTGGGCGACCGGCTGGAGCGGCGCAGCCTGATCGTTGGCCTGTTCGTGCTCAGCGCACTGGGCCTGCTGATCAGTGCCAGCTCGCACAGCTTTGCGATGTTGCTGGTCGGCACCATTGTCACCGGCGCCAGTTCGGTGGCGGCGCAGATCCTGGTGCCGTTCGCCGCCACGCTGGCGGCACCGCACGAGCGGGGCCGGGTGATCGGCACGGTGATGAGCGGCTTGCTGCTGGGCATCCTGCTGGCGCGCACCGCTGCCGGGCTGCTGGCCAGCGTGGGCGGCTGGCACACGGTGTACTGGATTGCCGCCGGCCTGCTGCTGATCACCGCCGCGCTGCTATGGCGCGGGCTGCCGCGGCATCCGGGCAATGCGCAGTTGTCGTATCCGCAGCTGGTGGGATCGGTGTTGACGCTGCTGCGCGACGATGCGGTGCTGCGCGCGCGCGCGGTGCTAGGTGGGCTGATCTTTGCCGGCTTCAGCATGTTCTGGACCACGCTGGCGTTTCTGTTGTCCGGTCCGAATTATGGTTATGGCACCGCGGTGATCGGGCTGTTTGGCTTGATCGGTGCGGCCGGTGCGTTGGCGGCCAATCGTTCCGGGCATTGGTCCGACCATGGCCATGGCGACCGCGTGAGTTGGGGTGGGCTGCTGATGTTGCTGGTGTCGTGGGGGCTGCTGGCGTTTGCGCCGCACTCGATGGCGTTGCTGATCGTGGGCGTGTTGCTGCTGGATATCGCCGTACAGGGCGTGCACATCGCCAATCAGAGCGTGATCTATCAGCGCAATCCGGATGCGCGCAACCGCATCACCTCTTCCTACATCACCTGCTACTTCATCGGCGGCGCGCTGGGGTCGACCTTGAGCACAGCGGCGTACGCCCAGGCCGGCTGGAGCGGTGTGGTGATCGGCGGTGCGCTGCTGGCCGTAGCGGCGTTGGGCTGGGTGGGCTGGAGTGTGTCGCGCAACACCTGGAAGTAGCAGCGTCTAACACAACGACTGCGCTTACCGTCAGGCGGGCGTCGCCGGTGCTCGGTGCGGTAGGTACCACCCGTGCATTCCGGTTCTGCGTGCGCCGTCCGCAGGCACCTCAAGGCGGCTCGCTACGGTGTGTTAGCCGCTCCACGCGCTGCCGACGCGTAGTGACGCGTCCTTGCGCGCTTCATGGATGCGCACATCTGAAAAGCTTGGCTTTTGCGGTATTGCGCGCAGGTGTTGCGCCAACGCCGCCGGGCTGAGCGGCGTGGTCGATACCGGCAGCAGCCCGCACTGTCCTCAAACGCCGCTAGTGTTTGCTCACCACCAGACGCGCGGCACCCTCGGCCGGCGCATCGGTCACCGCCACCGCAGCAGCGCGCAGCTTGGGCAGCAGGCGCAGGGTGAGTGCGAGTTGGTCGCGTACCAGACGCTGCTTGGGCGGCAACTGCACGGCGTGCTGTTCCAGCGCATCGGCCATGGCCAGTTCTTCGGTTTCGTCGTGCGCCGGCAGTGGGTGGCGTTGGCTCAATGCGGTAGCGATGTCGCCGAGCGCACGCTGCAGATAGTCGCCGGCCCGGGCGATGGTGGGGTCGTGTTCGCCATCGAGCGCGGCGCGGTGCGCGCCTAGCGCCGACAGGTAGCCCAGCAAGGTATTGGACAGTGCGAGGAAGCGGAAACCCGCATCCAGATTGCGTCGGAAGCGGCCCGGCTCACGCAGCATGTTGGACAGCGCCACCGACAACGCCGCATCGGCGTTGTGCATGTCGCGGCGTGCGATGCGATAGGGAAGATCGTCGCGCATGCCGCTCGCGTATTGCTCCAGCACCTGGGTGAGATAGCGCGCGCAGCTGGCCAGTACCGTGGCCATCACCTGGTTGAGGCGACGGCCCTGCCAGTCCGGCAGGATCAGGAACGAGGCAGCCGCGGCGATGGCGCAGCCGATCACGGTGTCGATCAGCCGCGGCCAGATCAACACGAAGCCATCGCCGAGCAGGTTGAAACAGAACAGCGCCATGACCGTGATGCCGGCGGTGGCCAGCATGTAGCGATCGGTGCGCGCAATGAAGAACACCAGCGCCGCGACCAGGGCCAGCAGCAGCTGTACTTCGGTACCGGGGAACAGCTGCATCAGCGCCCAGGTGGCGACCAGGCCGATCAAGGTCCCGGCGATACGCTGCACCAGCCGCAGGCGTGTCGCGCCATAGTTGGGCCGGCACACAAACGCGGTGGTGAGCAGGATCCAGTAGCCGTTATCGGCATGGATGGATTGCATCACCGCGTAGCCCGCGACCAGCGCGATGGCCATGCGCAGGCCATGCCGGAACAGCACCGAGCCGGGCGTGAGTTGCTGACCGAGCCGCGCGGCCATTTCGCGCAAGGTGTGCGGCGAGGAATCGCGCAGGCGGGTGTCGAGGTTGTCGCTGGTGGAATCGGATTGCGCCGCTTCAGAGAGCTTGCGTTCGATGGTCTGCAGATTGGTGACCAGCAGTTCCAGCGCGCCGAGCAGGCGCGCCAGTGCGGGGTCGGCGCGCGCATGCAGATAATCCAGCGACTGGCGCAGGTCTTCGGTGGCCAGACGGCTGTTGTCGCCATAGTCGAACGGCTGCCGCAGCCGGATCGCCTCGCCCAACGCGGTGCAGGTCTTGCCCTGCAGTGCGAGCAGGCGCTGGCAGCGGTACAGCACATCGCTGTGGAAGAACGCATCGGTCAGCGCTTCGTACGGATAGTGCGACGAACTGGCGCGTTCGTGGAATTCCTGCGCCATGTAATAGAGCCGGAAATACAGGCCCGATTGCACGCCCGGCCGTCCCGAGCGCCCGAAGCGGCTGATGATCGCGGTCTTGGCGGCATTGAGTGCGCCGACGACCTTGGCGTTCTGTTCGGCCAGCGCCAGCCGGCGCGCATGCAGGTCGCTTTGCCGCACCGGTTCGAACAGGTCGGCCTTGCGCTTGAGATAAAGGCCCAGCTCGAAGAACAACCGCGACAGCCGCTCGCGCACCGGGCGATTGGCGAACAGGATGGTCCACAGGATCGACAGCACGCCGTACCAGGTGGCGCCGATCAACAGCAACGCCGCGCCATGCCAGGCCACCAGCGGATCGTGGCTGCCGTGCTGGTCCATGCCGATCATGGCGTAGATCGACAACGCCACCGTGGCCTGCGCGATGGAGGCGTAGCGCTCGCCCAGTGCGCCCAGCAGGGTCAGCGAGAAGGTGGCCACCGCCATGCCGATCACGAACGCCAGCGGGTACGGGAACAGCAGCGTCACTGCCGCCGCCGCTGCGGCAAAGCACAGCAACGACAGCAGCACCGATTTGATGCGGCCCAACCAGTTGTCGTCGGTTTCGGCGATGGCGCTGGCGATGGTGCCCAGAAATAGCGCCGGGACTGCGGTGAGTTGCTGCCAGTGCCAGCACACGCCCATGGCCACCGCCAGCGCGATGAACACACGTAGGCCGTAACTGGCCTTTTCATGGGCCCACAGGCGGCTGAGGCGGGATTCGAAGGAAGTGGTGGCCACGGTCTCTGATGGGCAAGCGTGCCCGGGCATTATTGCCGCAGGCACGCGCCACCGGTGTGGAGAGCGGCTAGTTCTTTGTCAGTAGCCAGCATGTGTGCGGACTGGAGCGGAGTGCGCGATTGCGCCGCCGCCCCCGCTGCACGGCCGTCTACCGCGCTTGGCGACCTTGCAACCTGTGGTTGCGAGCTTGAACACCGCCTTGTCGGCGACCACCAGCGAGCTGTGCTCTGTTCGGCCGACAACCAGCGGATGTCCGTGCTTGCCCCCATCCGCCCTTCGGGCACCTTCCCCCGCCGGCGGGGGAAGGACGCGGCTTAGCCCTGCGCTTCGCGCTCGCGGGCGATCGCACGCCAGCCGATATCGCTGCGTTGGAAGGCGTTGGGCCAGTGGATCGGCTGCAGGCCGGCGTAGGCGGTGCGCTGTGCGTCCTGCACGCTGTCGCCTAATGCGGCAACGCACAGCACGCGGCCACCGGCGCTGATCACCTCGCCTGCGGCATTCAATGCGGTGCCGGCATGGAAGACCTTGGCGCTGGCCGGTACCTGGTCCAGGCCGGTGATGACCTCGCCGGTGACCGGGGTTTCCGGATAGGGCTTGGCGGCGATCACCACGCCCAGCGAGGGGCGCGGATCCCACTGCGCCTGCGCGGTGTCGAGTTCGCCATCGATGGCCGCTTCGAGCAGCTCCACCAGATCCGACTGCAGCCGCAGCATCACCGGTTGGGTTTCCGGGTCGCCGAAGCGCACGTTGAATTCGATCACCTTGGGCGCGCCGTGCGCATCGATCATCAGCCCGGCATACAGGAATCCGGTAAACGGCACGCCGTCGGCGATCATGCCCTGCACGGTCGGCTCGACCACTTCGCGCATCACCCGCGCATGTACCTCGGGCGTCACCACCGGGGCCGGCGAGTACGCGCCCATGCCGCCGGTGTTGGGGCCGGTGTCGCCATCGCCGACGCGCTTGTGGTCCTGGCTGGTAGCCATCGGCAAGGCGTGGGTGCCATCGACCATGGAGATGAAGCTGGCCTCTTCGCCATCGAGGAATTCTTCGATCACCACGCGCGCGCCGGCATCGCCGAACGCATTGCCCGAGAGCATGTCGCGCACCGCGTCTTCGGCCTCGCTCAGCGTCATCGCCACGATCACGCCCTTGCCGGCGGCCAGGCCATCGGCCTTGACCACGATGGGCGCGCCTTTCTCGCGCACGTAGGCGAGTGCGGCGTCCACCTCGGTATGCACGGCGTAATACGCGGTGGGGATGCCATGACGGGCCAGGAAATCCTTGGCGAAGGCCTTGCTGCCTTCCAGCTGCGCGGCCTTGGCGGTGGGCCCGAAGATGCGCAAGCCAGCGGCGTGGAAGCGGTCGACCACGCCGAGTACCAACGGCACTTCCGGGCCGACCACGGTGAGCGCGACGGCTTCGCGCTGTGCCAGTGTGAGCAGGCCATCGAGGTCGTCGACCTTGATCGCGACATTGCGGCACTTGGCCTCGGTGGCGGTGCCGGCATTGCCTGGCGCCACGAGCACCTCGCTCACGCGCGCGGATTGCGCGATCTTCCAGGCCAGGGCGTGTTCGCGGCCGCCGGAGCCGATGACAAGGATTTTCAAGAGAGCTGCTCGCTAGGACGGGGGAAAGGGCGCGCTACTTGCAGCCTTCGCGCTGCAGAGCGTTGGGGAAGGGGTAGGTCCAGGTCTTGGGGTCGAGTGCGAACACATGCGTGGTGTCCAGCGTCTGCCCGCAATCGCTGCCGTGTTCGTGGATGCGCAGCGGCCAGATGCGTGCCTGTGCGTTGCTGCTGTCCACGTCCAGGGTGAAGTCCACATCGAACGCTTCGGCCATGCATTGCGCCTGGGTTTGATCCGGCTCGCGGGCCTGGTCGTCGCAGTCCAGCCCTCCGCTGTTGTCGATATGCGCGCGCAGCGAGCCGGCGCCGACCAGTCCCTTGGGGCCGGGCACCACCAGATCCTGCGATTCCAGCATCAGGCCCTGACCCATCCAGAAGCTGTGCACGATGAAACCGTAAAAATCGCTGCCCAGCCGCAGCACGTCCACGCTGCCGGGATTGCCATCGCTGCCGAAGGTGTCGGACAGTTTTTCGGCCACCACCTTGAAGCTGTCGCCGTCGCTGCGAAGCACGAAAAAGTCGATCAGCCCGGGATTGCCATGGCCGCCATCGCTGAGGCTGTGGCACACCGCCAGCAGCTGCTGCACCTGCTCGCCGACCACCACCGGCTGCTCGGCGCAGACCTGGCTGTCGGCCTTGAAGCCATCGGCCTCGCCGCTCCATTGCGCGGCCAGACCGGCCTTGGCGCCATAGCGCGTGCGCAAAAAACCGTCCAGGCGCTCGGTGCGGCTCAGTTGCGTGGTGGCGGCCGCAGCAGGGGTGGGCGCTGCGGCGGCGGCGGGCGCCGCTGCAGGCACGGGATCCTGCTTGCATCCACCGAGCAAGCCGGCAGCAGCCAGCACGGCGGCGAGGGAGCGCAATCGGCACATGGACCTGTCCTTGTCGTTCGGCTCAGTGACGGAAATGGCGTACGCCGGTGAACACCATCGCGATGCCGTGTTCGTCGGCGGCGGCGATCACTTCGCCATCGCGCATCGAACCGCCCGGCTGGATCACCGCCTTGATGCCGGCAGCAGCGGCGGCGTCGATGCCGTCGCGGAACGGGAAGAACGCATCCGATGCCATCACCGAGCCGGCCACTTCCAGCTTGGCTTCTTCGGCCTTGAGCGCGGCGATCTTGGCGCTGACCACGCGGCTCATCTGTCCGGCGCCCACACCAATGGTGCGGCTGTCCTTGGCGTAGACAATCGCGTTGGATTTGACGTACTTGGCCACGCGCCAGGCGAACAGCAGATCGCCCAGCTCCGCATCGCTGGGCGCGCGCTGGGTGACCACGCTCAATTCGCCCAGCGACATGCCGCGGTTATCGGCCGACTGCATCAGCAGGCCAGAGCCAATTCGCTTGGTGTCGTAGTTGTTGAGGCCGGCGCCGTGCGGAATCTTGAGCACGCGCACATTGGCCTTTTTGGTGGCGTATTCGAGCGCGCCGACCTCGTAGTCGGGGGCGATCAGCACCTCGACGAACTGGCGATCCAAAATGGCCTTGGCGGTCGCTGCATCCAGGGTCTTGTTGAAGGCCAGGATGCCGCCGAATGCGCTGGTTGGGTCGGTAGCGTAGGCCAGCTCATAGGCATCGCCGCAGGCCACGCCCACGGCTACGCCGCAGGGGTTGGCGTGCTTGACGATCACGCAGGCCGGCGCATCGAACTGACGCACGCATTCCCACGCCGCATCGGCATCGGCCAGGTTGTTGTAGCTCAGCTCCTTGCCCTGCAACTGCTGGAAGGTGGCCAAGGTGCCCGGCACCGGATACAGGTCGCGGTAGAACGCGCCGGATTGGTGCGGGTTTTCGCCGTAGCGCAGGTCCATGACCTTGATGAAGTTGGAATTGATCTGCGCCGGGAACGGGCTGCGCGTGGGGATGTTTTCCGCACTGTCGGCCACTGCCGAGAGATAGTTGCTGATCGCCGCGTCGTATTGCGCAACACGGTTGAACGCAGCCACCGACAGCGCAAAGCGCTTGGCGGCCGACAGCTGGCCGTCGTTGGCTTCCAGCTCGGCGAGCAGGTCGGCGTACTGCGCCGGGTCGGTGGCCACCGCCACGCGGGCGAAATTCTTGGCTGCGCTGCGCAGCATCGCCGGTCCGCCGATGTCGATGTTTTCCACCGCGTCGGCCAGCGTGCAATCGGCCTTGGCGGTGACCGACTCGAACGGATACAGGTTGAGCACCAGCAGATCGATCGGCGCGATGCCGTGTTCGGCCATCACCGCTTCGTCGATGCCGGCGCGGCCGAGCAGGCCGCCGTGCACCAGCGGGTGCAGGGTCTTGACGCGGCCGTCCATCATTTCCGGGAAACCGGTGAGATCGGCGACGTCCTTGACCGGCAGGCCGGCGTCGCGGATCGCCTTGGCGGTGCCGCCGGTGGACAGCAGCTCGACCTTGCGCGCCACCAGCGCGCGGGCCAGGTCGATCAGGCCGGTCTTGTCGGAAACGGAGAGCAGGGCCCGGCGCACGGGCAGGAAATCGGAGGCCATGAGTGAGGGAACAGTCGTTGCGGGGCAGCCGATATTGTAGGCTGCGCCAGCGCTCGAATGGACTCAACCACTGGTATGGCCTCGATCTATGCTCTGAAAGGACGCTTCCAGGACCTGCTGCGGCCCATGGTCGGCGCGCTGTACCGCGGCGGCATCACCGCCAACCAGGTGACGCTCATCGCCGCAGCGGTGTCGGTGATGGTGGCCGCGGTGGTCTACCGCGCCGGCGCCAGCTGGCCGCTGCTGTATCTGTTGCTGCCGGTGTGGATGCTGCTGCGCATGACGCTCAATGCGGTGGATGGCATGTTGGCGCGCGAGTTCGGCCAGCAGTCGCGCCTGGGCGCCTACCTCAACGAGCTGTGCGATGTGGTGGCCGATGCGGCGCTGTACTTGAGTCTGCTCGGCGTGCCCGGCGTGGGCGCGCACTGGCTGTGGATCTTTGCGCTGCTGGCGGCGCTGACCGAATACACCGGCGTGCTCGGGCTGATGGTCGGTGCCAGTCGCCGTTACGACGGGCCGATGGGCAAGAGCGACCGCGCCTTCGTGATCGGCGTGGTGGGGGTCGGCCTTGCCTGCGGGCTGCTGGGCGCGCGCGGCGTCACCTGGGTCGCCATTGCCTTGAGTCTTGCCTGCAGTGCCACGGTGTGGCGGCGGGTGCGCGCCGGGCTGGCCGAGGCAGCGGCGCGCTGATCGACATCGCGACGCGCCGTGCGCTGCCGCGTCTCATTGGCGCTTCACGGCTCTCAACTCTTTCTCACTGATTTCAGGATGATCCGATGCGTGATGTCGTAGAGCGCGAATTCGCCAGTTTCGATGGTGCGCAGCTGTTTTATCGGCACTGGCCGGCGCAGCTGGCAGGTGCTGCACCCAAGGCGGTGGTGCTGCTGCATCGCGGGCATGAGCACTCCGGCCGGGTGATGCATCTGGCCGAAGAATTGAATCTGCCCGATGCGCAGTTCTTTGCCTGGGACGCGCGCGGCAATGGCCGCTCGCCGGGCGTACGCGGCGATGCACCGGGTTTCGATGCGCTGGTGCGCGACCTGGACAGCTTCATCGCGCATCTGGGCGCCACGCACGGCATCGCGGTGCAGGACATCGCGGTGATTGCGCAGAGCGTGGGCGCGGTGGTCGCGGCTACCTGGGTGCACGATTACGCCCCGCCGCTGCGCGCGCTGGTGCTGGCCTCGCCGGCGTTCAAGGTCAAGTTGTACGTGCCGTTCGCACGTGCCGGGCTGGCGCTGATGCATGCGCTGCGCGGCAACTTCTTCGTCAACAGCTACGTCAAGCCGCAGTGGCTCACCCACGATGCGCAACGTGTGGAAAGCTATCGCACCGACCCGCTGATCACCCGTCCGATCTCGGTGCGCGTGCTGCTGGGTCTGTATGCGGCGGCCGACCGCGTGGTGGCCGATGCGCAGGCGATCACCGTGCCGACGCAACTGCTAGTGTCCGGCTCGGACTTTGTGGTGCACCGCGGCCCGCAGGATCGGTTTTACGAGAACCTGCGCTCGCCGATCAAGCAGCGGCATTGGCTGCCCGGTTTCTTCCACGACACCCTGGGCGAGCGCGACCGCGCACTGGCCATCGCGCCCATTCGCGCATTTATCGAAGCGCGTTTCGCACAGCCGCCAGTGCGTGCGGACTTGCGCGATGCGCATCGCGCCGGCCCCAGCTTCGAAGAAGCCGAACGGCTGGCCTGGCCGCCGCAACGCAACAGCCTGCAGGACCTGCGCTGGCGCGGCGTGCGTGCCGGGTTGCGCCTGGGCGGCACGTTGTCCGAGGGCATTGCGCTGGGCCTGCAGACCGGCTTCGATTCCGGTAGCACGCTGGATTACATCTACCGTAACCAAGCGCGTGGACGTGGCCCGCTGGGGCGCATGATCGACCGCAATTATCTCGATGCGATCGGCTGGCGTGGCATCCGCATCCGTGGCGCGCATCTGGGCGAACTGCTGCGCGATGCGGCAGGCCGCTTGCGCCAGGCCGGCCTGCCGGTGCGCGTGCTCGATGTGGCCGCGGGCCACGGCCGTTATGTGCTGGAAGCGCTGGGCAGCGGTACGCAACGTGCCGATGCCATCGTGCTGCGCGATTTCAGCGCGCTTAACGTCACCCAGGGCGGTGCGCTGATTGGCACGCTCGGCGCCGGCGACATTGCCCGCTTCGAACAAGGCGATGCGTTCGACCCGGCCGCCTTGGCCGCAGTGCAGCCGGCGCCCACCCTGGCGGTGGTGTCGGGGTTGTACGAACTGTTTGCCGACAACGACCAGGTGGCGCGCTCGCTGGCCGGCCTGGCCGCCGCGGTGCAGCCGGGCGGCTATCTGCTCTACACCGGGCAGCCGTGGCATCCGCAGCTGGAATTCATCGCGCGCGCGCTCACCAGTCACCGCGATGGCGTGGCCTGGGTGATGCGCCGACGCAGCCAGCAGGAGATGGATGCGCTGGTGGAGGCGGCAGGCTTCCGCAAGGTGGCGCAGCGGATCGATGCATTCGGCATCTTCACCGTGTCGATGGCGCAGCGGATCGACGCATGACGCACGGCGCGCGCCCGAGTGGTCGTGCCGCGCTGTGGTTGGCGCTCCTGGGGCCGTTTTTCTTCCTCAGTTATGGCCTGGCCAATACGCTGGCCGGGCGTGCGGTGCAGGTGCCGTCGGTGGTGTTCGGCTGGGAACACGGCATGCCGTTCTGGCCGTGGACCATCGTGCCGTATTGGACGATCGATCTGTTCTACGCCGCCTCGTTCTTCGTCTGCCGGACCCGCCGCGAACTGGATACGCATGCGTTGCGTCTGCTCAGCGCGCAAGTGCTGTGCGTGGCCTGTTTTGTGCTGTGGCCGTTGCGGTACAGCTTCGTGCGCCCGGATACGGACGGTGTGTTCGGCTGGTTGTTCGCCGTGCTGCTGGGCTTCGACAAGCCGTTCAATCAGGCGCCGTCGCTGCACATCGTGTTGCTGGTGGTGCTGTGGGTGCGTTACGCGCAGCATCTGTCCGGTGTGTGGCGCTGGCTGTTGCACGGTTGGTTCGGCTTGATCGGCGTGTCGGTGCTGACCACGTATCAACACCATTTTCTGGATATCCCCACCGGCCTTGCAGCGGGTTGGCTGTGCGTGTGGCTGTGGCCGGAGCGGATTGCCGCACCGTTTGCGCAGGCGCACCTGGCGCGCGATCCGCGGCGTTGGCGTTTGGCCGCGTTGTACCTGGTCGGTGCAGTCGCCAGCGCCGTGGCGGCGTTGTACATCGGCGGCGTCGGGTTGTGGATGCTGTGGGTGAGTCTGTCGCTGGGCCTGGTCGCGCTGAACTATGCACTGCTTGGTGCGCTCGGCTTCCAGAAACGCGCCGATGGTGGCTTGAGCCTGGCCGCGCGCTGGTTGTATGCACCGTATCTGCTGGCAGCCTGGTGCAACTCGCGGCTATGGACCCGCCGCGACCCGCTGCCGCGCGTGGTCTGCGATGGCGTGTGGCTGGGCCGCATTCCGCTGCCCGGCCAGCGCGCTGCGTTCGCCGTAGTGGTGGACGTGAGTGCGGAGTTGTCCTTGTACGCAGCGCGTGCGCACGACCGCACGCTGCCGATGCTGGATCTGGTGGCGCCCACGCCCGCGCAGCTACGCGCCGCCGCCGACGCGATCGAATCCGCGCGCGTGCATGGCCCGGTGCTGGTGTGCTGCGCACTGGGTTACTCGCGCAGCGCCGCCAGCGTTGCGACCTGGTTGGTGCGCAGTGGCCGCAGTAACGATGTGGACGCGGCCATCGCGCAACTGCGTACCGCGCGCGCTTCGATCGTGCTGGGCGCACAGCATCGCGCTGCCATCGTGGCGGCGTGCACGGGTCAGCTAGAGAACGACGGCGCGGCCGTGCGGAGCCTCCAATGAACACCTCTCTGATGACCTTGGCAGCCATGCGCGCGGTGTTGCGCCAGGGCGCGGCACTGGACCGGTTCTCGTTGCTGCTGCTGGCCGCCGCGATTGCCTTGCTGGGCGTTGCCGAAGCGCCGCCATCGATACAACTGAGCTTTGCGCTCAGCGCAGCGGCGGGGCTGGTGCAACGCTATTGGGCATTCCGCGTCGGCCTGGATGTCGACCTGCTGGAAGCCGTGATCGCACAGATCGCGCGCGGCAACGACGAGACACAGGCTGCGCAACAACTCGATACGGCCCTGCATGCCATCGGCCTGCGCGCGACGCTGCCACCCACCCGCGATTGGTCGGCACGCTGGAGCGGCATGCGCCGCTTGCTGCGCTGGCAACTGGTGAGCGTGGCAGCGCAGTTGCTGTGGATGGTCGCAGCACTGGCACTGCGGGTGTTCGCATGAGCAACGCGCACGCCTCCGGTCAGCCCGAACCGATGCAGGCCACCGCGGCGCAGTTGGCGCTGTGGCAGCGCTTGCAGGCGTATCGTTTCGGCAGCGATGCCGATGCGTTGCCGGCGTTCGTGCGGCGTGTTGCCAAGCAGGCCCACTGCAGCGTGGCGCAGGCGCAGCTGGCGGTGGACGAGTACCGACGGTTCTGTTTTCTGGCCTGCAGCGACACCCACGATGTCACGCCCAGCCCCTTGGTCGATCAGGTCTGGCACACCCATCTCACCGATACCCGCGAGTACTGGCAGCAGTTCTGCCCGCAGGTGTTGCAGACCACGCTGCATCATCAGCCCGGACGTGGCGACAGCGACGACGCTGCGCGTTTCCAGACGCAGTATCGGCAGACCCTGGAGCGCTACAGCACGCACTTCGGCGCGCCGCCGACGCAGGTCTGGCCTGCGCCACAGCCGCAGCCTGCAGCCACGCCGGCGCAGCACCACGATGCCGAAGCCAGCTTGCGCGCCCTGCGCGGCGAGCCGATGCGCGCGCGGCGCGGTGCCGGCCTCGGCACGCTGCTGGTCTGGGCGGTGGCGACGCTGGTGATTGGCGTGGTTGCCGGCAACGGGGAGGCCGCCTCGCCGCTGCACTGGCGCGGCAGCAGTTTTCTGGCGGTGTTTGTGGTGGGCATCGGCCTGGCCTGGTCGGCTTCGGCGTGGTTGCGCCGCCAGTTGCGCAGTATCGGACGCGCCTCGCCGGTGCACGCGGTCGATACGATGGAACTGGCCTGCCTGAGCGGTGGCGCCGGGCGTGTGGCCGATCTGCTGTTTGCCCGCTTGCTGGTCTGCGATGCGGTGCATCTGCAGCGCGATGAAGATGCGCAGGCGCGCAAGTGGGTGCATTGCGATCCCACCGTTGCAGTGCCGGCGGCGCTGCAACCGGCACTGCAGTGCGTGCGCGATGGAGAAGATCCGGTGCTGGCATGGCAGACGCTGCGCACGCTGGCCGCACCGGTGCAGCAGCGGCTGATCGACAAGGGGCTGTTGCTGGATCGGCGTATGGCGCTGCTGGTGCGCGGGATAAGCGCCGTGCCGGTAGCCGCACTGTGGACCCTGGGCGCGTGCAAGCTGGTGATCGGGCTGCAGGGTGGGTATCCGGTGGGCTATCTGCTGGCGTTGATGGTGCTGGTCAGCATGCTGCTGCTGGGATTTTTGCTGGTGCCGGTGCGCCGCAGCGGGGCCGGCGACGCGCGCCTGCACGAGCGCAGATCGGAAGTCCGGCCCGATGCGGCGCGCACTGGCAACGACCCCGGCGAAGCGGTGGCGTTGTACGGCACCGTCGCCTTGGTGGGTACGCCCTGGGTGAGCTACCACACGCTGCGCGCGCCAACGACCAGCAACACCGACAGCAGCGGCAGCAGTTGCGGCGGTGGCGGCGACAGTGGTGGCGGCGATAGCGGTGGAGACGGTGGCGGTGGATGTGGTGGTTGCGGTGGAGGAGGCGACTGATGCAACGCAAGCAGACCCTGTTGCAACGACGCCAGCGCTGGGCACGCGCCTTGCGTGGACGCGGCGCAACGCCCAATGGCGTGTCGTGGGCCAGCATCGCCTTCGCCGCGCTGGCCGGCGTGATGTTCTACATCGCCTTGAGTGCACCGGCGCGCGAAGGCGCCGCCCCCCTGCTGCTGGCCTTGCTCGGCCTGCAGGGGCGGCTGTGGTGCAACCGCCTGGATGGCGTGCTGGCGCGACAGGCGCGGCTGGTGTCGCGCGCCGGCGAGGTCTACAACGATGCGCCGGACCGGCTGTCGGATGTACTGGTCTGCGTCGGGCTGGGCTACGGTTTGCAAGCCAGCGTGCCGTGGGCCGCGCAACTGGGCTGGGCGGCGGCATTGTGCTGTGTGGCCACCGCCTACGTACGCATGCTCGGCCTGGCCTGTGGCACCGCCGAGCCACGGCAGGGGCCGATGGCGCGCGTGCAGCGCATGCACTGGTTGTCGCTGATGACCGTGCTGGCGATGCCGTGGCAGTGGATGGGCCAGCCGCGCATCGCGGTCTGTGTGTTGATCGGCGCGCTGGCGGTGTTGATCGCCGGTGCGGTGCTGACAGTGGTGCTGCGGCTGCGCATGATCGTGCGCACATTGGAGTGGACATGATTGCCCGTTTGATTGCGCGTGCCTGCAGCGGCGCCATCCGTACCTTGACCGGCGCGCGCGCCTTGTGGCGCGGCTGCGCGCCGTCCAACGAGCGCCGCGTGTATTACGGCAACCACGCCAGCCATGGCGATTTCGTGCTGATCTGGTCTTCGTTGCCGGCCAGCCTGCGTCACGAAGTGCGCCCGGTGGCCGCGGCCGATTACTGGCAACGCACCGCGTTGCGGCGCTATCTGATCCATGCGGTGTTCAATGGCGTGCTGGTCGAACGCAACCCGGCGCAACGCACCCGCGACCCGATCGAATGCCTGTGCGACGCGGTGGATGCGGGCGATTCGCTGATCCTGTTTCCCGAAGGCACGCGCAACCCGGACGAAGGCGTGCTGCCGTTCAAGAGCGGGCTGTATCACCTGGCGCGGCAACGCCCGGAACTGGAGTTCGTGCCGGTGTGGATCGACAACCTCAAACGCGTGATGCCCAAGGGCAAATGGCTTCCGTTGCCGCTGTTGTGCACCACCACGTTTGGCGCACCGTTGCGGTTGGATGCCGATGAAGACAAGGACGCGTTTCTCGCCCGCGCACGCGAGGCGTTGCTGGCGTTGTCGCCGGACCAGCTGGAGGCGCGCGCATGAATCCTTATGCTTTCAGCGGGCAATTGCAGCAGTCCTCGATGCATCAGCAGACGCTGTGGTTATTCAGCGGTATCGCACTGGTGCTGATCATCGCCACGCTGATTTCCGAAACGCTGCGTTGGCGTGCGCGCGAACGCCCGAGCGCGGTGCTGGACAACCTGGTGGCGCGGATCCGTGCGTGGTGGGTGATGGCGGCAGTGGTCGGCATCGCGTTCGTGTTTGGGCGCGCCGGTGTCATCGGCTTGTTCGCACTGGTGTCGTTGTTCGCGTTGCGCGAGTTCATCACCCTCACACCGACGCGGCGCGGCGATTACTACGCGTTGTTGGCCGCGTTCTATATCGTGCTGCCGTGGCAATACGGGTTGGTGTGGACCGGCTGGTACGGCATGTACACGCTGCTGATTCCGGTCTACGCGTTCTTGGTGTTGCCGATCCTGGCCACCATCGGCGGCGATACCACGCGCTATCTGGAACGTACTGCCAAGGTGCAGTGGGGCTTGATGATCAGCGTGTTCTGCATCTCGCACGTGCCCGCATTGCTGAATCTGGAAATCCCCGGGTATGCCGGGCGCAATCTGTTGTTGATCGCGTTCCTGGTGATCGTGGTGCAGTCGTCGGACGTGTTGCAGTACGTCTGGGGCAAGTTGGCCGGCCGCCATCTGATCGCGCCGAAATTGTCGCCGTCCAAAACGGTGGAAGGCTTCATCGGCGGCGTGCTGTCGGCCAGCCTGCTCGGCATGGCGCTGTGGTGGATCACCCCGTTCGCGCCGTGGCACGCGTTCGCGCTGGCGCTGGTGGCCAATCTGATGGGGTTCTTCGGCGGTCTGGTGATGTCGGCGATCAAGCGCGATCGCGGCATCAAGGACTGGGGCCACATGATCGAAGGCCACGGCGGCGTGCTGGATCGGCTGGACTCGGTGTGCTTTGCCGCACCGGTGTTCTTCCATCTGATCCGCTACGGCTGGGCGTAATCGCGCAGCAAAAAATTGCGCACACCGCAGGTCAGCAACGCGGCACCGCTCTCACGATTCGCCAATCCCGATTTCCGGCTCAGGTCAGCCCGTACTCTTTCAACTTCTTGCGCAAGGTGGCGCGGTGGATGCCCAGCATTGCCGCGGCGCGGCTCTGGTTGCCTTCGCAGTGATTGAGCACTTCGACGAACAACGGGATCTCCATTTCGCGCAGCACGATTTCGTACACATCGTCCGCGTCGCTGCCGTCCAGATCGCGTAGGTAACGGCGAACGGACTGGGCCACGTGTTCGCGCAGCGGCGACTTCGGGGCGCCACGACTGGTGTCAGGACGAGAGGGGGCTGCGTTCAAAGAAAGTTCCCAGTGTCACGAGGCCGGGGCGCGGGCCGGCGAGGGGGAGTGAGTCTAGCGCGTGGCCTCACCGCTCGCCACGCCCATGTGGCGATCGGACGAGGTTGTGTCCGCTTAGCGGAAGTCGAAACTGAAGGCAGCGGTACTGGCAGCCGGTTCGCGCACGCGAAACGCCACCTGCACGGCCTGACCCGGCGCCAGCGTGTCGCGCTCGGCTGGCGCCTGGCCCAGGTACTCCTGCGGCGACAGCACCCGGGTGCCGATCACCCGCCCATCGGCATCGGACAGCGACAGCTGCAACCAGGGCCAGGCCTGCGCCCAACGCGCATCGTTGCGGAAACTGGCCTGGATCTGCAGCACGCCGGCGAGGCCCGGCAGCGGGCGCACATCGCGATTGAGCAAGGTCAGGGTGGCTGGTTCGCGCCACGCCGGCAGCGTGCAACGCATCACCGCGCAGGCAGCGGTGACCAGCGGCCGCCAACGCGCGTCGCCGGCCAGGTGCGCACGGTCGGCAATGACGATCTGCAGTCCCAGCAGCCCGACCAGACCGATCAACAGCACCCACTGCCGCCCGCTGGCGCGCAGCCGAGGGCGGCTGAGCCCCCGGCGCGCGAAGGCGGGCGCTGCCACCGCGGGGGTGGGCAAGGGGTGCAATTGCGCTGCGTGGGCGTGCGCCTCGCTGGCGCCGGTGTCGCGCTGCGCGTGGACTGCGATGTCGGCAGTGGACGTGGCGTTGCTGTCGTCATCCAGCGCCTCACTGTCCTGCCGGTCTGCGGCGTCGCGCACGCGGTTGGACGCAGTCTCTGCAGCGGGCTCGTAGCGCGTTTCGTCGGCCGCCTGCCGCTCGACCGGCAGCTGCGGCGCCGCACGTTCAATCGGCGCGGTGTCCTGCAGCCTGGCGTCGTCTGCAGTAATGCTGCCGTGTGCGTTGGTTGGTGGCGGCGCCTGCGGCAGCGCGGTGCGTGGCGCGCTCACGGCCGGCCCGCCTGGTGCAGCGGCCTCGGACGTCGGCGGCGCAGGCACCGGTTGCAGCACGGGCGCAGCTGGCGTCTCAGTCGCGGGCATCGGCACCACCTGCTCCGCAGGCGCGGTGGCCGGCAGCACCGGCGGTTGAATCAACGTCGGTGCAGGCGGCGGCGTTGCCCGCAGAAAGGTGGCAAGGGGGCGGCGCGGTGGCGGAGTCTCTGACATCGGCAGGCGTGCAGCGGGAAGACCGCTATTCAACCACGTGCGCAGCGATGGGCGAACGCCCGGATGGGGAAGTGCGACGCGTGCTTCCTGGCGCAGTGCCTTGGCAACGATGCCGCGACGCTACCGAGGAAGACTGATTCATGCAAAGCCGCTATCTGCGGCTCAGGGCCTTGGCGGCGATGCTAACGAGCACTAGATGCACGGAAAGTCGCTGTCCGCCTAAGGAAAACGCCAACACCACCGCAGCTCACGCCACGGCGCAGCAAACCGCTGTTTCGATTCCCGATTCCCGATTCCCGGCCTCACCGCCTGCGCCGCGTCTTGCCCTCGGCCAGCAACAGATCCAGCAGCCCGCTGCGCTGACGCGGCGCCAGGGTGTCGAAGCGCGCCAATAGCACGCGTTGCTGGTCGTCCAGGCGGCGGTACTGGGCCGGTTCCTCGGCAATCGCCGAGACTGGCGGGCCGAACACGCGATCGCCGCGGCCGGTGGCCAGGTATTCGAACGCCATGCCGCTGCGCTTGGCCAGGCCGATCAGGTTCTCCACCGACGGGGCGGTGCCTTCGGCCATTTCCCACTGCGCCACCGCGCTGCGGGTAACGCCCAGCTCGCCGGCCAGGGCTTCCTGGGTCAGCTTGGTGAAGCTGCGGGCTTCGCGTACTCGTTCGTACAGCTTGCTCACACGGCACCGGATGGGAGGCAGGCAGGGCCGGGAGATATAGCCCTAGCAGCACTTGGGGATAGTTCGTATGTCTTTCATATCGGCATATGTTTGCGATACTGTCGCGATGACATCGATGACGTGATCGCAGCGAACTCAAGGAGGATGTTCATGGTCGAGCCTGTCACTCCAACACCGGACCATCGCGATGGCCGGATACCGCCGCCAAGCGCGCCGTGGCCCGCCGATTCGCCACTGGATCCAGCGGTCAGGCGCTTTCGCGGTGCGGCCTGCTACCAAGTCTGGCGACGCGCCCAGGACTGGGCCGCCATCGTCGAAGGCGTGCACTGGTCAGCGGCGCTGGCGCCACGGGTCTGGGCATTGCGCTATCGGCACTGGCCGTTGCTGGGGATGGGGGCGACGCTCGCTGGTTTGGCCGCAGGCATGGCGCTGGCCGGTGCACAGGCGTGGTCAGCGTGGTCGGCGGGCGTCTGGGTGGCGCTGTTGCTGGCCGAGGTGGTGCTGCGTGTGTATGCGGCCCGGCATGCCGAGCGTTGGCGTAATGCGGCGTTGCAGCGTGCCGGCTGGCAGGCGGTGACCCGCCTGCGTGCGATCAGCGTGGCCGATGCGGTGACCACCGCGCAGATTCGCGCCGGTGAGCCGGCCCAGGATCAGCTGCGGCGAACGCCGTCGATGCGCATCCAGTCTTCGTCGCGCTCGCAGCGCAGCTGATCGAACCACGGTGCATAGCGCTGCAGCAGGTCGTCTTCCTGGCCGTGCAGGATGCCCGACAGGGAAATGCGGCCACCCGGCGCCACGCGCGCGGCCAGGGTGTCGGCCAGCGCATCCAGCGCCGAGGCCAGGATGTTGGCGACCACCACCGGATAGGTCTGCACCGGCTCGTCCTGGGGCAAATACACCGCCAGCTGCGCGGCCACGGCGTTGCGTTCGGCATTGTCGGCCGTTGCCAGCAGCGCCTGCGGGTCGTTGTCCACCCCCACGGCGCTGGTGGCACCCAGTTTCAGCGCGGCGACCGCCAGAATCCCCGAGCCGCAGCCGAAGTCCAGCACGCTGCGCCCCTGCAGCTCGCCGCTGCCGGCCAGGCGATCCAGCCAGCGCAGGCACAGCGCGGTGGTCTGATGCGTGCCCGACCCGAACGCCAGGCCCGGATCCAGCCGCACCACGGCGGCCTCCGCTGTGTCGGCCGCCTCGGGCAGGTCGTGATTCCACGGCACGATGAAGGTGCGCGCACCGAACTGCATCGGCTTGAACAGATCCATCCACGCGCGTTCCCAGTCGCTGTCTTCGACCATGCGCAGCGCCACCTGGCTCCAGTCCAGCTCCGGGTCGAACGCTTCCAGCGCCGCAAGCACCTCCAGCGCGTCGCTCTCGCCATCGAACAGCGCAGTCAGCACCAGCGCATTCCAGAGCGGCATCTCACCCACGCCGGGCTCCAGGATGGCGCGCTCGTTGCTGGTATCGGCATCGGCATCGAGCAGGGTCACCGCCAGCGCGCCGACCTCCTCCAGCGCGGTCTGGAAGCGGGGCTGGGTGGTATCTGAGCAGGGCAGGGTCAGTTCAAGAAACGGCATCGTGGCAGTCGGCAATCATCAAGGCGTGCATCGTAGACGATTCGTGCCGGCGGGCTGACACGGTGCCCCAGGCGGGGGCGCACGGTTTGGTGGAGGATGGCGGCACCGGAATCGAGCAGCGATGCGCAAGATCGGCCGATTAACGCCAGCGACCGATCTGCGTTGCTGTGGGCACCAGATGACAATGTGTGCCTGGAGGGTGCTGCACGCACGTCGCAACAACGCCGCGCTCGTATCGCGACGTGTCTACATGCAATACGTACCTGCACCTGCACCTGCACCTGCGCAAGGAGCGCGATGCGGCCAGACATCCGCGGCGCGCACGCAACAGGCGCATCGTGCGAAGAGCGCCAAGAAGCGCAGCGAGTGGCTGACAGGCGGATCTGGGCGCCGCGCAGAAACCGGTGTATACGCGTGCTGCCTGCCGCACCCAGCACCGGCCGCGTCCGCTTTGTGGCCCCTATCGGTCGCTCTCGCGATCGCTGCAGGCACAGCCTATCGGTACCGCACGCGCTGGCAGCGCCCGCTTGGCGGCCGCTGCCGGCACAGCCGGGTGCTAGACTCCGCGCCGTTGCTGCGGGCGTCTTCCGCAGCTGGGTTGCCGCTGTCATGCCGCTTGTTCGTGCCCGCCATCTCTGGCTGTTGCTCGCTCCCGTCGCGCTCGCGGCGGCAGCCTGGTGGCAGCTGCGCGCGCAATCGGTAGCGGTCGTCACTGCCGTGCCCGCCGCCAGCGCCACTTCCGCGCGCGCGGCTGTTGCAACGCCAGCGCGCCACACCTCTTCCGAACGCGGCAACGCGCTGCATCTGCCGTATCGCGATGCGGTGGATGCGCAGCCGGATCTGTATCGCTACGCGCAGCAGTTGCAGCAGAAGGTGCGCGCCGGCGATGCGCAGGCCGGCTGGCGCCTGAGCCGGGTCTACGATTACTGCGCGCCGTATGCAGACAGCCCGGCCGGCTACGCCGCCGACAGCGACTGGATCGCCGCGCACCAGACGCCTGGCGTGGCCGCGATGCACGCTGCGCGCGATCGGGTGGCGCAGCGCTGTGCCGGCTTCGCTCCCAGCGATGGGCTGAGTCCGCGCCTGGTGGCGCAACAACGGCTGCGCGCCGCGCGCGGCGGCAGCCTGGCCGCCGAAGCCGCGTTGCTGGCCCTGGGCGAACCGCTGCAGGCAACCCCCACCTACAAGCGCGCGCTGGTGCAGCGCGTGCTTGCCTCGCGCGACCCGGAGGCCTATCTGGCGCTGGCGCCTGCGATGGGCGCGCGTGCCAGCGGCGATGACAGTCTGGAAGGGTATGTGGCCGGCGATCAGTTCGCCGAACTCGCCTGGCAGGTGGCCGCGTGCCGTCTGGGCCTGGACTGCAGTGCCGACAGCACGCTGGTCACCAGTTATTGCGCCAATGCGGGCATCTGCTCGCGCGATAGCGCACAGGATTTTGTGTCGTTCGTATTCGACGCCGCGGTGCCGCGGCAGGGAGCAGACAGGGTGGATGAGATGGTCGATACATTGGTGTCCGATCCGGGAGCGCAGTCATGAATTACCGTCGGTTGGCGCATGGCGCCAAGTTCTGGTTCTGGGTGGCGTTATTCGTCGCGTACTCGGCCGCGGCGGTGGGCATCGTGATGATCGATACCGCCGATCACCGCTACCAGCCGCTGTCGATCAAATCGACCACGGTCGGCGCCGACGAGCAGCAGCGACAGCATGGCGCCAGCCAGGTGGCCGCGGTATATCGCGCCAGCAGCGCAATGCCGTTCTCCACCTTGTCGGCCGGCTCGATGTTTCAGGTGGTCTGGCCGGATGGCTCTACCGAAACCATGATGGTGGTCGACCCGGCATCGTCCAGCGGCATCGTGCCGGTACCGGGCAGCCAGCAGGCGCCTGCGTCGCGGCGTTGAACGATGCAGCGCATCGCGCCCCGATGCGAGCGTGATGCGCATCCGCGCGGACGACTGAAGGTCTGCGCAGCGAATCCGGTGGCACCCCGGATCCCGTAGGAGCGCACCCAGGCGGACGAGGTTCCACCGATAAAACGCGGTCGCGCCCGGGTGCGCTCCTACGCAGCGGTCGGCTGGCCGCATGGTTTTGCCGGTGCGCGGGTGTTGTCGAGCTGCGTGCCTGGCCTGCGTGATGCACTGCCGGCGCGATGTACTGGGAACCAACGCAATAAGCCCGGTTTCCCGGGCTTATTGCGTGGTGCAATGGCGCCTGCGATCAGGTCAGTGCAATCGACTTGTTCTTGCGCTCGGCCAGGCGTTTTTCCAGGTAGTGGATGTTCTGCCCACCGGCCTGGAAGCCCTTGTCGCGCATGATGCGCTGCTGCAACGGGATGTTGGTCTTGATGCCGTCCACCACCATCTCGCTCAGCGCCACGCGCATGCGCGCGATCGCGGTCTCGCGGTCGGGCCCGTGCACGATCAACTTGCCGATCATCGAGTCGTAGTTCGGTGGCACCTTGTAGCCGGCATAGATGTGCGTATCCACGCGCACACCCGGGCCACCGGGCGGATGGAAGGCGGTGATCAGGCCCGGGTTGGGCATGAAGGTTTCCGGGTCTTCGGCATTGATGCGGCACTCGATCGCATGCCCGCGCAGCACGATGTCGCTCTGCTTGATGCTGAGCTTGTGGCCGGCGGCGATACGTAGCTGCTCGCAGACCAGATCGATGCCGGTGATGCGCTCGGTGACCGGGTGCTCCACCTGGATACGGGTATTCATTTCGATGAAGTAAAAACGCCCGCCTTCGAACAGGAATTCAAAGGTGCCCGCGCCGCGATAACCGATGCGGATGCAGGCATCCACGCAGACCTTGCCGATTTCAGCGCGCAGTTCTTCGGTGATGCCCGGTGCCGGCGCTTCTTCCACTACTTTCTGATGGCGGCGCTGCATCGAGCAATCGCGTTCGCCCAGATGGATCGCACCGCCCTGGCCATCGGCGAGCACCTGGATTTCCACGTGACGCGGATTTTCCAGGAACTTCTCCATGTAGACCTGATCGTTACTGAAAGCGGCCTTGGCTTCGGACTTAGTGGTTTCGATCGCAGCCTTCAACGCCGCTTCCGAATGCACCACGCGCATGCCGCGTCCGCCGCCACCACCGGCGGCCTTGATGATCACCGGGTAGCCGATCTCGCGCGCCACCTTGGTGTTGGCCACGATGTCATCGCCCAGCGGGCCGCCCGAACCGGGCACGCACGGCACGCCGGCGGCCTTCATCGCACGGATCGCTTCCACCTTGTCGCCCATCAGGCGAATGGTGTCGGCTCTGGGGCCGATGAAGATGAAACCGGATTCTTCTACGCGCTCGGCAAAATCGGCGTTTTCCGATAGAAAGCCGTAGCCGGGATGGATGGCCTGCGCATCGGTGACCTCGGCCGCAGCGATCAACGCCGGGATATTGAGGTAACTGTCGCTGGAGGCGGCTGGGCCGATACACACCGACTCATCGGCCATGGCCACGTGCTTGAGGTTGCGGTCGACCGTGGAATGCACCGCGACCGTGCGGATGCCGAGCGTATGGCACGCGCGCAGGATGCGCAGCGCGATTTCGCCTCGGTTGGCAATGACGACTTTATCTAGCATGGGATTCGGGATTCGAGAGTGGGGATTCGTAGAAGGCGCCGGTCTCGCGGAGGTGTCGCGATTCGTCCAGCGTGCGGATCAATGCATTGAGCCTGGCAAATGTGCGATTCAACAGATCGAGCGTGGCCGCATCGGGCGAACCGAACTGCAGGCGTGCGGCGATCTGCAGTTGCGTATCCAGTTCCGCCAGCGAGCCGCGCGCCATCGAGAGATAGCGCAGGTACTCGGCCGTGGAACGCCGTGCAGCGCCCTCGGCGATGTTGGACGGAACGCTGATCGCCGCGCGCCGCATCTGTGCGGTCAGTCCAAAGCGTTCCGAATCGGGAAAGTCGTGGGTCACCCGGTACATCGCTTCCACAAGCGACATCGCATCGCGCCAGACCATCAGGCGCTCGTGCGGTCGCTCTTGCGAATCCCGGATCACGACTCTCCAATCTCCGCCGCTCAGCCAATCACAAACAACGGCTGATCGAATTCCACCGGCTGGCCGGTTTCGCCGAGGATGGCGACGATGGTGCCGGAGACGTCGGCTTCGATCGGGTTGAACATCTTCATCGCCTCGATGATCGCCAGGGTGTCGCCGGCCTTGACGGCCTGGCCCACGGTGACGAACACCGGCTTGTCGGGGGAGGGCGAGGTGTAGAACGTGCCGACCATCGGCGCGCGCAACACATGGCCTTCCGGCAACGCGGCAGCCTGCTTGGCCCCCCCGGTGGATGCCTCGGTGGGCGACTGCATCGCCATGGAGGCCGCTTGCGGCGGGGCGACGGGTGCCGGTGCGTACTGCTGCATCGGCGCGCTCACCACCTGGGTGCCCTTGGGCACACGCGCCAGACGCACGCTTTCTTCTCCTTCCTTGATCTCGATTTCGGCGAGATTGGATTCTTCGAGCAGGTCGATCAGTTTCTTGATTTTGCGGAGATCCATAAGGGCCTCTTGAGGTGAATCGGTGGAGAGTGTCGGCGGGGTGCCGGCGGAATGGGGTCAGACCGTCGGCGTGGGCGCCGTGGTCATTGCTGCAGGTGTCATGCGTCGCGCTCCAGGCGTGCGATCGCCGCTTCCAGCGCCAACCGGTAGCTGTCTGCGCCGAAGCCGCAGATCACGCCGTCGGCCTTGTCGCTGAGGTAGCTGTGGTGGCGAAACGGCTCGCGCGCATGCGGATTGGACAGATGGATCTCCACGAACGGCAGGCCCACGCCCAGCAGCGCGTCGCGCAGCGCCACCGAGGTGTGGGTGAAGGCGGCCGGGTTGATCAGGATGTAGGCGGTGCCGTCCTCGCGGGCAGCGTGAATGCGCTCCACCAGCACATGCTCGGCGTTGGACTGCAGGCAGGCCAACGTGTGTCCGGCTGCCTGCGCGCGGTCCACCAGGGCTGCATCGATCTGCGCCAGCGTGGTGCGCCCGTAGACCTCCGGCTCGCGGGTACCGAGCAGGTTGAGGTTGGGGCCGTGCAGCAGCAGCAGGTGGGCCATGAGATCCAGCAGAGTGGAAAGGCCGGAAGTCTGCGCGATGTGGGCGATGCTGTCCAGATAGCAGAAGTTATAGCTGTTTTAAACATTTGTTTGATTATTCCGCAGCACCGTCGCTTTGGCAGGGCGTGCGGGTGCTTGACGCGGAACGGATATCGGTGCGCCGCTGGCTTTCCTGCGTCATGCCGCGCTTGATTGGAATCTTGCACCGGCTCCACCGGCTCCACCGGCACCGGAGCTTAACGAGTCGGCACTGCCCCGGTGGTTCGGTCTCGCCTTGCCTGCATCGCTGATGCTCATGCAGGCAAGGCGGCCTGCCTTTGACGCACGTTTGCTTGGAGTCAGCCGTGCGCTTTGAGTTGAAGCATCGGGAAATGCGCGTAGTGACCAATGCCTGCCCGAATGATCGGGTCCTGTGCGGTCAACTCGCTGATGTCCTGGTCGTCCTGAAGTTGCCAGAGTGCCACGCCATAGCTACCGGCAGGGTCCAGCACCGGGCCATGCGCAACGATCCTGCCGTTGTGCAAATGATCTTCCAGCCAGGCGCCATGCGCTTGCATTTGCCCGGCCTCCTGCTCGGTCATCGTCGGCAGGAAATCGGCGCGTGGCGGGATCCACTTGGTCAGGAATGCTTTCATTTTGATGTCCAGTTAGAGCGGAGGGAGGGGAGGGGGGGGGCGTGGCGCCTGGCTGGCGGATGCCTACAGGCCCATGATGGTTTTTACAATGGCGAACTGGCTTGGCCAGTAGTGGGAGTACTTAGGCAAATCGTCTGCAACATCGATCTTGCGACGGTTATAGAACGCATGAAGCTGGACGGGCGGCAGCCTGGCCTTTTCGACAACGTGCTGCGATGGCACAAATACCAACTTCAAAGGTCCGGCGCCCATCGTCTCCATGGCCGGCTTTCTGCAATTGGCGCAGACGGCGCGATCAAGATTGGGCGGGCGACGGTACTTTTTGTGGACGAGTGCGTCGGCGCCGGTCATGGTGAGCTGATGCGCCAGCAGCACCGAAACATCGGAAAAAGCCTCGCCCGTGAACTCCTGACAGAACAGGCAGTGGCAAATGAAACGGGCGCGTGGTGCCTGACTGGCCACGTACGAAAACTGTCCGCATGCGCAGCGGCCATGCAGATGCGGTTGGGTGTGTCGGCTCATGTGCGTTCTATCCGAATGAAGTGGAAGACAACAGGGATGCGACCGCAGGGGCGCAGGGTGGATGTAGCGGCCGCCCTGTCCTGGATAGAAGGGCAGCGTGTGCGCTGCGTTCGCGCGCAGATGCCGTTGGCGCGACAGCATGCCAACTGCCTTGCGGGCGGCAGTGGATCAGTCGTCTCCGGCGCCGGCAATCGGCGCTGGCACCTCGCGGAAATTCAGCACATCGGCATTGCCGGTGCGGTCGATCTGTATCGCTTTCATCGAGGTCCACTCAGCAGATCGGTGCATGACGCGGGTGTCCAGCTGCGGGCACCCGCGCGTGTCGGTTTTGCGCTTCGGTTTTGCGCTCAGGCAGGAAACTCGTTGAACTTGCGCAGCGTGCTGTCGACCATCCGCTCGGGCATGAAGCGGCGCAGCGTACTTACCTGCGTGGATTGCTTGCCGGCCGAGTAGCGCAGTTTCGGTTTGGTCGCCGTGGCGGCCTTGACCACGGTGTCGGCCACGACTTGCGGCAGATCGCCCGATTCCACCCACTTGCGCATCAACGTCTCGCTGCGCGCGCGCTCGGTGGCGTAGACCGGCAGCGGCTGGTCGGCGCGGGTCAGGTTTTCTTCGAACGCGGTGCGGGTCACGCCGGGCTCCACGAGCAGGGCACGGATACCCAAGGCGCGCACTTCGTGATCGAGCGATTCGGTATAGCCCTCGATGGCGTGCTTGGTCGACGCGTAGTAGGCGTTGAAGGGCGAGGGGATCAGGCCAAGGATCGAGCTCATATTGATGATGCGGCCGTTGCGCTGCGCACGCATGATCGGCAGCACCGCATTGACCACACGGGCAACGCCGAACACGTTGACGTCGAACAGGCGCTGGGCCTGGGCAATGGACGAATCTTCCGCGGCGCCGATCAGGCCGATGCCGGCGTTGTTGACCACCAGGTCGATGCGGCCGGCTTGTTTGACGATCTCCTCGATCAGCGTCTGCACCGAGGTCTCGTCGGTGACGTCGCAGACCAGCATGGTCACGCCCGGCGTGCTGGTTGCCGGCTTGCGGCTGGTTCCGAAGACGCGGTAACCCGCGGTGACCAGTGCCTTGGCGGTGACTTGGCCGATGCCGGAGGAGGCGCCTGTGACCAGGGCAACTGCATTTTTCGCGTTGTTCATTTGTCGAGTCTCGGATGAGGTGTGGTGGTTCCGGAGCGGCGACGCCAGTCCGGTGAGTGATGTAGGTAAGTGGGTCGCCGCAGGTGATCGGATGAGTCGAAGCACCTCAGTTGGCCTAATGATGTCGATAGTAATCTAAGTTGTCAATAGTTTGATTACGACCAACATCAATGAAATACTGACTGCCCTTGTCGTCCATCGCAGAGACATCCACTCATGAAAGTCACCAAGGCCCAGGCGCAGGAAAATCGCGCCCATATCGTCCAGACCGCCGCCGCGCTGTTCCGGGAGCGGGGCTACGACGGGGTGGGGATTGCAGAACTGATGTCTGCCGCCGGTTTCACCCAGGGCGGGTTCTACAAACACTTCCGTTCCAAGGCCGACCTCATGGCCGAGACGGCGGCCAGCGGCATCGCGCAGCGCCTGGCCAACGACAAACATGCGGATCTGTCGGCGTTCGTCGATTCCTACCTGTCCCGCGACCACCGCGACGATCGCGGCGCGGGTTGCACGATGGCGGCACTGAGCGGTGACGCTGCGCGCCAGGGCGAGGACATCCGGGCGACGTTTGCGCAGGGCATCGAGAACAGCCTGGCGAACTTCGTCGACAGCGAGGCGGGTCCGCAGGGTGCGGGCCAGGCGCGGGAAACGATGCTCGACACGTATGCGCGCGTGGTCGGCGCGGTGATGTTGTCGCGCGCGTGTCCGGACGACTCGGCGCTGGCCGAGGAGATCCTGCAGGTCAGCCGCGCGCGCATCCTGGCCGCTCTCGGCACGCAGCAGGACGGGTGAGCGTGGAATCGGCCGACGTGGGCAATGCACCGCTCACGCGGGGCGTATCAAGCGCCTTTTCCGGCGCAGCAGGCTGTTTTCAGCGCGCCGCGCGCAACAACGCATCCTCGGTGATCGCGTTGGTCAGCACCGTGGGCAGGATGGCCGGCGGGGCGCCGGGGCCGTACACCACGTACAACGGCACGCCGACCGCCTGGTGCTGGTCGAGGAAGGTGCTGATGGCAGGGTCGACATTGGTCCAGTCGCCTTTCATGTAGACCGCATCCACGCGGCGCAACGCATCGCGGAACTCGGCGCTGCTGAGCACGTTCTTTTCGTTGGCCTTGCAGGTCACGCACCAGTCCGCGGTCATGTTGACGAACACCACCCGGTTGTCGGCGCGCAGACGGTCCAGCAGCTGCGGCGAGAACGCGACCGCGCCTTCGCTGGCAGCGGTGGCGGCCGGCAAACGCAGGCGGGTGACGCCCACCACCGGCACGATGGCCAGCACCAGCATCGCCACCGCCAGGCGCATGCCCGTGCGGTTGCTGTTCCAGCGGCTACGCTCGAAACACCACAGACCCAGCGCCAGCAGGGTGGCGCCGACCAGCATCAGGGCCAGCGCATCCACGCCGCGCTGTTTGCCCAGCACCCACAGCAGCCAGATCGCGGTGAGATACATCGGGAACGCCAGCACCTGCTTGAGCGTTTCCATCCACGCACCGGGCGTGGGCAGGCGCCGCGCCAGCGACGGGATGAAGCCGATCAACAGGAACGGCAGCGCCAGGCCCAGGCCCAGCGCCAGAAACACCAGCATCGCCAGCAGCGCAGGCGCGGTGAAGGCATAGGCCAGGGCGGTGCCCATGAACGGGGCGATGCAGGGGCTGGCGACCACACAGGCCAGCACGCCAGTGAAAAAGTCGCCCAACGGGCCATTGCGCGCGGCCAGCGACTGGCCGATGCCGCCCAGATTGCTGCCCAGCGTGAACACGCCCGACAGGCTCAGGCCCACCGCAAACATCAGATATGCCAGCGCCGCCACGAACCACGGCTGCTGCAGCTGGAAGCCCCAGCCGGCCGCCTGGCCGGCCGCACGCAGGGCGATCACCAGCCCACCGATGGCGGCGAAGGACACCAGCACGCCCAGCGAATACCAGATGGCATGGCTGCGCGCGTGGTTGCGGCTCTCGCCGCTATGCGCCAGGCCCAGCACCTTCAGCGACAGGATCGGCAGCACGCACGGCATCAGGTTCAGCACCAGCCCGCCGAGCAGCGCCAGCGCCAGCATTGCCAGCAGGCCCTTGTCGGTGTGCGGCGGCTGGGTGCGCTGCGGGTTGTCGGCCGCCGCTGTCGGCGCGAGCTGCGTCTTGCTGCCCGATGCCGTTGCCGGGGCGGGCCCGGGCGGCGTTTGCCCGGCGGCCAGCGGCGAGATCATCAGCGGAGCGGCCTGCGCCTGGTTCTGCGGCGACACCGTGCCGGCGGGCAGGTCCAGCGTCACGCGGCGGGTCATCGGCGGGTAGCAGATGCCATCGGTCTGGCAGCCCTGGAAGGTCGCCACCAGGGTCACGCGCGCCGGGTCGGCACGCTCGCGCAGCAGCGGCAAGGTGACTTCGGCCTGGTCGAAATACACCACCACATCGCCGAAGTGTTCATCGCGGTGGGTCTTGCCCTGTGGCCAGCGCGGCAGCCCGGTGCGCACGCCACTGCTGCCTTCCACCGCCAGTGAGGTGCGGTCGCGGTAGAGGTAATAGCCCGGCGCCGGGGTGAAGCGCAGCAGCAGGCTGTTGCCGTCGCCGACGATGGCTTCGAAGGTGAAGGCTTGCTCGGCCGGCAGCGGCAGTGCATCTACGCCGGCAGTCTGGCCGGGCGCCCCGAACAGGCGCGGGCCGGGCGCGGCGCGCGGCACCAGCGCCCCCAGATTCTCGCGTTGCGGCGTGGAAGCGGCTGCACCAGCCGCTTGCGCGCCGGGCAGGGTCACGCGGATCTCGCGCCGTTGCGGCGGGTAGCACACCCCGGCATCGGCGCAGCCCTGGTATTGCACCTGCAGGACCGCGGTTTTCAGCGCCGGATCGGCCTTGCCGGCCAGGGTGGCCTGCAGTTGCTTGCGGTAGGTCTGCACCTGGCCGAAGAACTCGTCGTGCTTGCTCTCGCCTTCCGGCAGGGTCAAGTCGCCCGCAGAAAAACCTTGCCCGGATTTGACGCTGATGCGGTGCCGGTACAGGTAATAGCCGGGCGCGATTTTCCAGGTCAGGCCGATGCTGTCGCGGCTGTCGGCCTGGGCGCTGAGCACGAAGGCCTGGTTGACCGGCAGCAGGTCGGCCTCGCTGACCGCCTGCGCGGCAGGTGCCACCATTGCGAGCGAGGCGGCGATGACAGGAGCGGACAGCAGTGCGCAGCGGGCGATCCAGCGGGACAAAGACTTCATGGACGTCAAATTTCCTTGCGGGTGTCGGCCCGGACCCAATCGAGATACGCCGGCAGCCCGGCGCTGGCTTGGACAGCGACCGCCTCCGGCAGTTCATACGGATGCAGTGCCTGCAGCCGCGCGATGGCGTCTGGCAGGCGGTCTTCCCAGGTCTTGATCAGCAGCTGCACTTCGGTGCTGCGCGCGATCGCCCCGTTCCAGCGGTACAGCGATTGTGCGCCGGGCAGCTGGGTGACGCAGGCGGCCAGCCGTTCGTCGAGCAAGGCATGCGCGATGCGGTCGGCGCTGTCGGCGTCCGGGCAGGTACTGAACAACAGATGGAGGGAAGAGGCGTTCATTCGGCCCGGCAGTGTAATCCCCTGCCTGCGGGGGATCGACCGCACATTCCGGAACAAGGCGTCAACTTCGCTGGATTGCCGCTGCAGACGGGCGATGCGTTAGCGCCGACGTGGTCGTTGGGTAGCCAAAGCGGCGCGCTGGGATGCTTTAAGGGCATCGGCATGCACGCCGATGAACGCAGTACGCCGGATGACTCGTCAGCGTCGAATGCAGCGCTGTGCGATGCGTGCCTTGACCGCGCGCCGCGCCTACACCAGGTTCGCGCAGAGACAGCTAGGCGACGAACAGCTGACAAACCGACTGTGTTCGCCGCCAAGCGGACGCGGCCGGTGCTTGCTGCTCGCTACGCGGTGCGGTATGGGCCACGCGTGCACTCCGGTTCTGAGCGCGCCGCCCACGCCTGTCTGACCACTGTTCGCTACGTGGTGTTAGCCGCGCTAATCCGCGATCAGCAAGAGAACCCCGCACTAGTAGCAGAGATGGGTTGGAGCGCCCAACGTCCCAGGTCCGGCAGGGCGATGCGCCGGGTCTGCGAGTTTGCATGACCGACTGGCGCTAACGCCGGTATTCGCGGCACCTGCGCCATCGGCCAACGTGCAATGCAGGGCGGCAAGGGACGTGCGATTGGCGGGATGCTGCCGGTCGACGATCGCTGGCACTGGCACTGGCACTGGCACAGCGCGCCGTCGCTGTCGGTCTCCGCTGAAAAGCGCTCCAGCCACACCGGCCCGACGCAGCACGCGCCGGGCCGATGGGTCTCAGTTGGCCAGCTGGCAGCTGGCCGGCTTGGCCGAATTGAACAGGCCGGCGGTGGCCCATTCGGGGTGATCGACGAACGGGTTGCGGTTGCCCTGGAAGCTGAAGACCACCTGGTTGCGCGCACGCTCGGCATCGTCCGGCGGGTCGGCCTGGTGCCAGGCCAGTAGCGTCGACAACAGGCCCATGTACGCGGGCGAGGACGAGGTCTGCACGATCCGGCTGCGGTCGTCGGTGAGCTCCAGATCCGGTTCGGACTGGCCGGTGGCCGCGTCGGTGCCACCTTCATAGCGGATCGCCATGTACATCACTGCGCGTGCCATGTCGCCCTTGCGCCGGCCCCACACCTCGAAGGTGCCGCCGTTGCCATCGGGCGTGCGTACCCAGTTGGAATTGCCCGGATAGCGCCCGCTGCCGCCGCCACTGCCGTCGTTGACCTCGGTCACCCGCTCGCCGCAGCTGCTGGTGCAGGTGGCGTAGGGCTTGTTGCCACGGTCGGCGTTGAAGGTGGTGTCGGTCAGATACAGCATGTGGGTGTCGGTGTACGGCGCATACGGCAGGCCGCGGTCGCCGGTGGCGCTGCCGAAGCCCAGCGAGTTGGGCCAGGTGTGCTCGCGGTTGTAGGTCAGGCCGCTGCCGGTGCCGGCCCGGTCGCTGACTTTGGCGTAGCTGCGGTTACGGTAGGCGTCCAGGATGCGGCCGCTGTTGTTGGGGTCCTCGTCGGCCATCTCCAGGATGGTCCAGGTGCTGGTGCCGGTCCCGCTGTAGGGATAGACCGTGTGGCCGCGAATGGTGGCATTGAGCGAGCAGCGCAACTGGCTGGGGCTGGTGGTGTTGACCCGCGAGTAGTAGCCGGTGCCGCCGCCGCCGGCCGTCGCCACCGTGAAGGCGATCGACTGATTGGCCGCCGGGCTCAAGCCGCTGGCATCGCGGATGGCGCTGGCGGTGATCGCCAGGGTGCAGCGTTCGCCGCCGACCAGGGCGGTGTTGGTGGACAGGGTGAAGCGGGTGCCGCTGGTCGGGTAGCTCAGTGCAACCGTCCCGGAGCTGGCGCAACTCAGCGCAAAGGCGCCGCTGCTGAGCGTCACCGTCTCGCTGAAGCCCACTGCCAGATCGCCGGCCGCCGGGAAGCCGCTCGCGCCCTGGGTCGGTGTGGTGCTGGTGATCGTCGGTGCGCCGGTGGTGCCGCCACCGCCACCGCCGCCGCTGCCGTTGAAGGTCTGGCCGCGGTTGCAGGCGCCGAAGGTCTGTGCCGCCGAGCCCGCCCAGCTGAAGTTGGCTGCCGCACTGCCGGTGCCGGTGAGTTGCAGCGAACTGCCGACCGCGCTGCTGTTGCTCTCGCTGACCGGCAGGTTCTGGCTGGTGACGCCGGCCGCCGGGCCGCCGCTACCGGTGATGGCGCCTTCGTAGCTGAGGAACTGCACCAGCTGGCCGCTCGGGTTCACCAGCGCCACGCCGTCGTTGGGCCCGTTCTGCACGCCGTTGCTGACGTAGCTGACGGTGGCAATGCGCACCTGGCTACCGCAGCTGACCAGGCTGCCGGCCGGCACCGCCGTGTTGGCGTAGCTCACCGCTGCGCTGGGCGCACTGCCGTTGTACAGATAGATCCGGTAGCCACTCAGCGATTCGCCGGCGGTGGCCACCACTTCCACGCCTTCGCCGGTATCGCCGGAGGCGCCCGCGTCGTCGTAATGCAGTTCGTTGATGAACACCGCGGCGTGGGCGGTGGGGACGGCCAGGACAATGGCGCAGGCCAGTGGAAGACTACGGAACGGCAACCTCATCGACAGCTCCTTGTGATCGGGGAATGCTGTTCCGACTGTAGAGCCTGTGTATGACAAACGGTGGAACCTGGTTCCATTTTTAGAGCGAGTAGCACCGGCTGCACGCACGGTCGGTGGGCGCAGCCGCTGCCCGGAATCGGCACGCGGCGACAGTCACCGGCGCTCTGTGGCGTTGGGTCGCAATGTCCAGCTCCTGCGCACCGCTTACGCCTGTCCCGGCGACGGCTTGCCCGGTGTTTTCGCGGCTGTTGGACCGCTGGATGAGACGGCCGGATGAAAATTTTTTGCCGCCAGCCCTTGAAAGCTGCCCGCCCAGCACAATCTCTGGCCCGCACCCGCTCTGTCGGGTTTTTTCCGCGCGCTGTGCTGGCAGTCGTCATATACGAGTGCTAACATCGCCGATAATTTCCAGACCAATCAATCACTTAAGAGGGTCTTATCTATGAGCATCAAGCCGCTTCACGACCGCGTTGTAGTCAAGCCGATCGAAGCCGACGAAGTTTCCGCCGGCGGCATCGTGATTCCTGACTCCGCCAAGGAAAAGTCCACCAAGGGTGAAGTCATCGCCATCGGCGCCGGCAAGCCCCTGGACAACGGCAGCCTGCGCGCGCCGGTGGTCAAGGTTGGCGACAAGGTCATCTACGGCCAGTACGCCGGCAGCAGCTACAAGTCCGAAGGCGTCGAGTACAAGGTGCTGCGCGAAGACGACATCCTGGCAGTCATCGGCTAATCAGGCGCTATGCGCCGGGAATCGGGAGTTGGGAATCGGGAATGGGCAAAGCGGCTAACGCCCTTCGCCATCCCACCCCGCCCCGATTCACGCTGTTGATCTACCGATTCTCCATTCCCTATTCCCCATTTCCGGAGTTACATACAAATGGCTGCTAAAGACATTCGTTTCGGTGAAGATGCACGCAACCGCATGGTGCGTGGCGTCAACATTCTTGCCAATGCCGTCAAGGCGACCCTGGGCCCGAAGGGCCGCAACGTCGTGCTCGAGAAGAGCTTCGGCGCCCCGACCATCACCAAGGACGGCGTCTCCGTCGCCAAGGAAATCGAACTGGCTGACAAGTTCGAGAACATGGGCGCGCAGATGGTGAAGGAAGTCGCTTCGCGCACCAATGACAACGCTGGCGACGGCACCACCACCGCCACCGTGTTGGCTCAGGCCCTGATCCGCGAAGGCGTCAAGGCCGTGGCTGCCGGCATGAACCCGATGGATCTGAAGCGCGGTATCGACCAGGCCGTCAAGGCTGCGGTCGTCGAGCTCAAGAACCTGTCCAAGCCGACCACCGACGACAAGGCAATTGCCCAGGTCGGCACCATCTCGGCCAACTCGGACGAATCGATCGGCAACATCATTGCGGAAGCGATGAAGAAGGTCGGCAAGGAAGGCGTGATCACGGTTGAAGAAGGTTCGGGCCTGGAAAACGAGCTGGACGTGGTCGAGGGCATGCAGTTCGATCGCGGCTACCTCTCCCCGTACTTCATCAACAACCAGCAGAGCCAGTCGGCCGATCTGGACGACCCGTTCATCCTGCTGCACGACAAGAAGATCTCCAACGTGCGCGACCTGCTGCCCGTGCTGGAAGGCGTGGCCAAGGCCGGCAAGCCGTTGCTGATCGTCGCTGAAGAAGTCGAAGGCGAAGCGCTGGCGACCCTGGTGGTCAACACCATCCGCGGCATCGTCAAGGTCGTGGCCGTCAAGGCACCGGGCTTCGGCGACCGTCGCAAGGCGATGCTGGAAGACATGGCCGTGCTGACCGGCGGCACCGTGATCTCCGAGGAAGTGGGTCTGGCGCTGGAGAAGGCCACGATCAAGGACCTGGGCCGTGCGAAGAAGGTGCAGGTCTCCAAGGAGAACACCATCATCATCGACGGTGCTGGCGATTCGGCCGCGATCGAGTCGCGCGTCGGCCAGATCAAGACCCAGATCGAAGACACCTCGTCCGATTACGACCGCGAGAAGCTGCAGGAACGCGTGGCCAAGCTGGCCGGTGGCGTTGCAGTGATCAAGGTCGGCGCATCGACCGAAATCGAAATGAAGGAAAAGAAGGCACGCGTCGAAGACGCCCTGCACGCTACCCGTGCAGCCGTCGAAGAAGGCGTGGTCCCGGGCGGCGGTGTGGCCCTGGTGCGTGCGCTGGTGGCCGTCGGTAACCTGACCGGTGCCAACGAAGACCAGACCCACGGCATCCAGATCGCCCTGCGCGCCATGGAAGCCCCGCTGCGCGAAATCGTGGCCAATGCCGGCGAAGAGCCGTCCGTGATCCTGAACAAGGTCAAGGAAGGCACCGGCAACTACGGCTACAACGCCGCCAATGGCGAGTTCGGCGACATGGTCGAGTTCGGCATCCTGGACCCGACCAAGGTCACCCGTTCGGCGCTGCAGAACGCAGCCTCGATCGCCGGCCTGATGATCACCACCGAAGCCATGGTGGCCGATACACCGAAGAAGGACGAGCCGGCAATGCCGGGCGGCGGTGGCATGGGCGGCATGGGCGGCATGGATTTCTGATCCAGCCGGCTTACGCCGACACGCAACACCGCAGTCAAAAGGAGCCCCGCAGCGATGCGGGGCTCTTTTTTTGCGTGCACCGCGACGGTCATCCCGCTTGCATGCCGATGCGCTATCAGCGGCGCACGTAACGCCAGGCGCATCAGCCATGGTCAGATGTCACTGCGTCGCGAGGTCTTCGCGCGTAGACGGCTGCGCGGCCAGAGCTATGGCGACATCACGCCATCGATCCATGCGACATAGCGCGATATGCGGACGTTGTAGACCATTTGTCCGTAGAAACCCGCCTCCAGGACGTGCTCTGGAACCGCCGTGATCCACGATCCCAGCCCAATGAGTTGCCAGGCGCCCTGCTTCTGCACAACCAGCGGGCCGCCGCTGTCGCCGCTTCCCAACACGCCTTCGAGTGGCAAGCCGCTACGGAATCAATCAAAAGATGGTGGCAAACAGACGGTGACTTACACCCTGCATACGGTTCTCGTCGCTAACGGCATCCAGTTCACCAGCTGCAGCTCCGACCAAGATGGCTTCGCGCATCTCTTCATTAGTCAGCCGCTCACTGACTGTTTCCGCCCGGTGGATCAGTTCTCCATGCGTCGCTCAGCAGGTCGATAAACCGACGGATCTTGGGCGACAGGTGACGCTTGCTTGGATAGACGACACGGATAGGCTCAGGAGCGGGCTCGAATGTTTCCAAGATCCTGACCAACGTTCCCAATGCGAGGTCATCTCGGATGAGATAGTCGGGAAGTTGGGCGATGCCCAGCCCTGCACAGGCTGAACGTTGCAAGGCTTCCCCACTATCCATGACAAGTCTGCTTGTACCCGAAAAGGATGTATCGCTTTTTCCAGTTCGGAACGTCCACGGTCTTGGTCGCCCTTCGTCTAGAAAGAAACAGCAATGATGCTGAGACAGATCGTATGGGGCTTCTGGCGCGTTGTGCTTCGCTAAGTAACTGGGCGATGCACACGTCACCATGCGTTGGTGCGTGACGGTTCGACTGAAGATGCGCGAGTCTTCGCGTGCAGGTCCGGTGCGCACTGCAATGTCGATACCATCTTCAATCAGATCCACAAAGCGATCGGAATACTGCACAACTGCGCTGACGTTTGGCCAGGTGTCGATGAACTGCTCCACTACCGGAAGCACATACCTCATTCCCAGTGTTACAGGAACACTGATGGCTAGGCGGCCATACGGGGCTTCCGAACGCAGCGCCATCGCGGTCTCTGTTTCCTTCAGATCCTCAAGGATCAGAGAGCTTCTCGCATAGAGAACGTGCCCATCGTCCGTCAGGCTCAAGCTCCTTGTCGTCCGGTTCAACAGACGCATACCCAGTCTTTCCTCCAGACGAACAACGCGCTTGCCAACGGCCGAGCGGGTCAACCCCAAACGTTTGGCGGCCAGCGTGTAATTACCGCTATCAACGACTGTAACGAACGCGACAATGTCGTTGATGTTCGTGAGTTCCATCGAGGCCTCTAGGGATTGATCACCGGATCAGTGGGGAAACACATTCCCCAATCATGCACCTAATCTTGGCATACCGGTTTTCAAGAACCAATGATCGACTGAGGGAGCTTCTGTGAACGAGAACGTCAAGGCAAGCATCAAAGAGTGGGCTCAGAGCTTGGCAGAACTTGCCCCGGTAGTGACCGGGGAAAACAAAGAACTCACGATGAAAGAAATCCGCGACAGTTACGTAGACATGCTGGCCGAGCAGTTGCCGCCAGCAGACGTGAGTTTCGAGAAGATCGATCTGAACGGCGTGCCCGCGACACTGGTGACTCCGGCAACGCAGAACACCGATGCCGTCCTGTTTTATATTCACGGCGGGGCCTATATCGTCGGTGCGCCCGATGGATATCACGGAATAGGCGGCAATTACGCGCAGATGCTGGGTGCACGGGTCTACATGCCCGATTACAGGCTTGCACCCGAGTATCCTTTTCCCACGCCAATTGACGACACGCTAGCGGCCTATAAGGGACTTCTTGCGTTGGGCATCCCAGCCCAAAAAATCGTTTTCGCCGGCGAGTCGGCTGGCGGCGCGATGGTGGTTTCCGTCATGGTGGCGGCACGCAACGCAGGCTTGCCTCTTCCTGCAGCCGGCACTGCGATTTCGCCTTGGGCAAATCTGGAGCACACCGGGGCATCGGTCACCAATCGCGAAGGACTCGATCCGCTGAATACCGGAGCGGGATTACGCTTCTTGGCTCGCACCTTCTTGGGCGATGCATTGCCGAATCATCCGATGGCATCTCCTGTGTTTGCCGATGTCACTGGCCTGCCACCGATCCAGATTCAGATCGGCGAGAACGAGTTGATGTTGAGCGACGCGATGCGCCTGGCGACTCATCTGGGCGACAACCGTGTCCGCGTCGATCTTGAAGTCTGGCCGGGCATGTTCCATGCGTGGCACTTTTTTGCAAACACACTTCCAGAGGCTCGCCAAGCACTTGCAAGCTCAGTGCGATTCTTGAATGCGCAGCTCGAAAAGACTTCAAGCTAACGCTGTAAGGATGACCTCGCAGAAGATGCATGCTTGCAATCGACTGATGCTGCTGTTTCAGCACGCTGCTATCGGCGAAAAAGCCGGTAGCAGAGCGGCGTTGGATAGGAGGTTGCTGGCAAGTTGGCGTGACGCTGAGTGGCCAATTACCTTCACCATCCGCTGTTCTGCGATGTCTGAGGCATCGATCTTTCATTGACTGCCAAGCGCGAAAGCTTCGCCTCGGTGACAAGCGATCCGCTGCTCGTGCGACGTACCCATTTGAGCGCAGCGCTTCATCGCGTCCACACTCTCAAACATTTATCTTTCCAGAAAATTTTCAGGAGTTCTGTCTTGCACAGCCCATCTCGCAGCGATACGCCGAAAGACACGGACAACGCTCGCATTGTCGGTGAGGAGCATGTTCGATCGGCTTGTGCGGACGCGCAGCAATTCCCTTGGTCTGATGCAAGCCTGCCAGCAGAGACGCGCGCTTGGCTGGTGGTTCAGGCGATGACCGAGGACGAGAAATTTGCATGGTTGTCCGGGCCAATGGCAATTCCGATTGCAGGCAGTAGCAAGCCGGAAGGTGCGCTCGGATCAGCGGCCTACTACCCGGCAGTGCCGCGTTTGGGCATTCCTGCGCAACAGCAAACCGATGCAAGTCTGGGTGTAGGCAATTTGGCGAATGTACGTCCTGGCGACAACGCCACAGCGCTGCCGTCGTCGTTGTTGCTTGGGGCGACCTTTAATCCAATCATGGCGCGCAAAACGGGCGCGATGGTTGGGCAGGAAGCCAGGGCCAAGGGTTTCAATGTGCAGTTGGCGGGCGGGGCGAACCTGGTGCGTGAGCCACGTGGTGGACGCAACTTCGAATATGTCTCCGAAGACCCGCTACTCACTGGTGTGATCGCTGGCAACTCCGTTGCTGGTATTCAGTCGCAAGGCGTGGTTTCGACTGTCAAACACTTTGCGATCAACCCGCAAGAAACCGGGCGCGTAGTGGTGAACTCGCACATCGTCGATCAGGCGCTCCACGAGTCGGATCTGCTGGCATTCAAAATCGCGATTGAGATTGGTGAACCAGGCGCCGTGATGCCTGGCTACAACTTGGTCAACGGAGAGTGGGCCAGCGAAAATGCCTACCTCATCAACACCGTATTGAAGGGGGAATGGGGCTATCCGGGTTGGGTGATGTCCGACTGGGGGGCGACACACTCGGTGGAGAAGGCCGCACTTGCCGGGCTGGATGTTCAATCCGGAGCGAACTTGGACCCTGAACCCTATTTCGCCGAACCGCTGCGAACCGCCGTCAGCAATGGCTTGGTCCCCCAATCGCGTATCGACGACATGGTGCACCGTCAGCTGCGTAGCCTTTTTGCTGTCGGCGTCATCGACACTCCGCCCAAGCCAGGCGCCGCGATCGACTACGCCGCACATCGCCTTTTGGCGCAGCGGTCTGCTGAGCAAGGCATCGTATTGCTCAAGAACAAGGCAGATGTACTGCCACTTTCGAGAGGCGCTAACCGCATCGTCGTCATCGGCACGCAGGCGGACATCGGCGTCGTGGCGGGCGGCGGCTCGTCTGCCGTCACTCCGATCGGCAGCGTGACCAAGCCTGGTTTCGAGTTCATGGGAACGGTGATGGAGAAGGTCTACCATCCCAGCTCGGTCTTGAACGCCATCAAGGCCGAAGCCTGCGCGGCGCAGGTTGTTTATGTGAGCGCGAACGATGCAGCCGCAGCCGTCAAAGCGGCGCATGGTGCCGATGCGGTCATCGTCGTTGCCGAAGAATGGCGCTCGGAAGGTCAAGATGCCCAAGGTCTCTCGTTGCCTGATGATCAGGATGCATTGATCACTGCCGTGGCCAAGGCCAACGCAAACACCGTGGTCGTGCTGATCTCAGGTGGCTCGGTCACGATGCCTTGGTTAGACGACGTCGTTGGCGTGGTCGCAGCGTTCTATCCTGGCCTAGGCGGCGGAGAGGCCATCGCTGGCATCTTGTTTGGCCGCGTCAACCCTTCCGGGCGCCTCCCCATCACGTTCCCACAGAGTGTCGAACAGTTGCCGCATCCTGAGCAGCGAGATCCGTCGACCACGACGTCCAATCCGGGGGAGCCGATCAAGGGCGAGATCTTCTGCATCGATTACAACGTCGAGGGCGCCGATGTAGGCTATCGCTGGTTCGACGCGCGCTCGCTAACACCGCTGTTCCCGTTCGGATACGGGTTGTCGTATACGCGCTTTGAAACCCATGACTTTCACGTGAGTGACGAAGGTGGCAGGTTCGTCGCTCGCTTTGTTGTCAGCAATTCCGGCGACCTGACCGGAGCGTATGTAGCGCAGGTGTATGTGGCGGGCGAGGGCGTGATTAAGTTTCCAAAACGGCTTTGTGCCTTCGAGCGCGTCGAGCTTGCGCCGGGTGAGAGCAAAAAGTTGGAACTTGAGATCGATCCAAGATTCTTCGCCAGGTTCGACACCGCAGCGCGTCAGTGGGCGATTTCGGAAGGCACATACAGCGTTCGCTTGGCGGACAACGCAGCCGATCCGGGGAAGTCTATGTCGTTGAACGTGAGCGCTCGCAACGTCAAGCCTTAGAAACACAAAGGTGCAAATCGGCGACTGTGGTCGCAGGCCGAACAAACGCCCTAGCAAGCCGGCTACGGCACCCGCAACGCGCGTGCTTGTTTCCCGCACCGAGCAGCGCTGGGATCCAATGCTGTTTGTGGTCGGCGCCTGGTCGGGCACAGTGCCTTCGGGTACTGGACAGCCACGACACATCCGACCGCGTGCTAGCCGTGCACGGGTCCTGCCGCAGTAGCACGCAAGCCGTTGTCGGGAGGGACCTGCAGACCAAGTGAAGGCAGCGTCGGCGCAGACCGTATGCTGCCTGGCGTGATCGCCCAGCTCGCCAGGCCAGCTCCAGGAGAACGCCGATGCCCCGTCTGACCGCCCAGGATGTTCATCCCGCACTGCTCGAGCTCTACGATGGCTATGTGCACGGCACGCTGAGCCGGCGCGAGTTTCTTGATCGCGCGGCCGCTTTTGCGGTGGCAGGGTTGAGTGCGGCGGCGATCCTGGAATCGATGAGTCCCGACTACGCGCTGGCCACCCAGGTGGAATTCACCGACCCGGACATCGTGGCCGAGTACATCCGGTATCCCTCGCCCAACGGGCATGGCGACGTACGTGGCTATCTGGTGCGTCCGGCCAAGACCGGCGCGCCGGTGCCGGGTGTGGTGGTGGCGCACGAGAATCGCGGGTTGAATCCGTATATCGAAGATGTGGCGCGGCGCGTGGCCAAGGCCGGCTTTGTCGCGTTGGCGCCGGATGGCCTGAGTTCGGTCGGCGGGTATCCCGGTAACGACGAGAAGGGCCGCGCGTTGCAGCAGCAGGTCGATCCCACCAAGCTGATGAATGATTTCTTCGCCGCCGTGGAGTTCTTGATGCGCCGCGAGAACAGCACCGGCAAGGTCGGCATCACCGGCTTCTGTTATGGCGGTGGGGTGGCCAATGCAGCGGCCGTGGCCTATCCCGAGTTGGCCGCTGCCGTGCCGTTCTATGGCCGTCAACCGACCGCCGAGGAGGTCGCACGCATCCGTGCGCCGTTGCTGCTGCATTACGCGGCGCAGGACGAGCGCGTCAACGCCGGCTGGCCGGCCTATGAGGCCGCGCTCAAGGCACAGCACAGGGTGTACGAGGCCCATCTCTACCCTGGTACCAATCACGGCTTCCATAACGATTCCACGCCGCGCTACGACAAGGCCGCCGCCACGCTGGCGTGGGACCGCACCATTGCGTGGTTCCGCCGCTATCTGGCCTGAGTCGATGGCGCGCGTCGCCGTGCGGCGTTCGTTGCCCGGGCCCAGCGCCTGCACCCTGGCGTAGCCGCTCGATGCGGGCACATTAAGGCTGTGAGGCATCGGGTTGTCGCGACGACGCCAGACTGCCGGCAGAAGCGACGCACCGGGATTGCCGACTGCTGAGCTGTCAGTCTCCCGGCTGGTGTGCGTGTCGCGTGCGCACTGCCAAACGCCAAGCGATCAGGAATCAATCGAACCTTGTCACCCAGAGGACAAGCGAACAGGCGGCCAGTCGATCAGGCAAGCTAACGAAACAGGCGACCAAGCCGAAGCGTGCGACGCATCGCCTGCGGAGTGCGCCGCACTTCGCGCAATCGCCATGCGAGCGCAAGCGTGTCCAGTGGATTCGCAAACCCAGGACCGCGATGTCGATCACACTTGCGTAAGAGTGTATTGACACCGATGTCATCGCAGCTCTAGCGTCGCTGGGCAGGCGTTTGCGCCGCGTGGTCGGGGGGCCATCGGACAAGGGGCGGCGGTGCATGCATCGCTGGCAGACGTCGTTGCAGCGCACTGCCACGCCGGCCGCGTCCGGCTTCTCCCGGGGATCTTATGAACTGCCGCAGTCATCGTCTTGCCTTGTCGATTTCCGTATCTCTCGCACTGACGGCTGCCGCAGCGCCGCTCATGGCCCAGCAAACCGAGCCGGACACACCGCGCGCTACCTCCACGCTGGACGCGGTCAGCGTCACCGGCTCGCGCATCAAGCGCGCGCAGGTCGAAGGCGCGCAGCCGGTGGTCACCATCTCCGCGCAGCAGATCCAGCAGGAAGGTTTCGCCACCGTCTACGACGTGCTCAACAGCATGAATCAGCAGGGCTCGGTGGAAGCCGACACGCAATGGGGCTCGCACACGCCCAACGCCTCGCCGATCAATCTGCGCGACCTGGGGCCGGGGCGCACCCTGCTGCTGGTCAATGGCCACCGCGTCGCCGATTACCCGCTGCCTTACGGCGGCGAAAGCAACTTTTCCAACTACAGCAATATCCCGTCCGCGGCGGTGGAGCGCATCGAGATCCTCACTGGCGGCGCCTCGGCGATCTACGGCTCGGACGCGGTGGCCGGCGTGGTCAACGTGATCCTCAAGCGCGACTACCAGGGCGACCAGGTGCGCCTGCGTGGCGGAACCGCCACCGAAGGCGGGCGCGACAGTTTCGATGTGTCGTGGGCGGGCGGACGCACCGGTGAAAACTGGAGCGTGACCTACGCCCTGCAGGCCACGCGGCGCGACCCCTTGAGCGGCCGCGATCGCCCCGAAATGGACGACTCGGACGACATGTCCTATTCCAACTGGACCGGCCAGAACCGCCTGTACGGCTTCAATCCATTCACTGGCCTGAGCCTGGTCGATGCCAACACCAACCAGCGTCTGGCGCCGCCTGCGGGCACCTGCGCGCGCTTCGGCGGCGAGTTCGTCGATGCGCAGCGGCTGAGCTACGACCAGAACAGCGGCGCGCTCACCAATACCGGCAACTATTGCGGCGTGGCGCGCGATTACGGCGACTGGGGCCTGGTCACCGGCAGCGAAGATTATTCGGCCTATCTCTACGGCACCTGGAAGTTCGGAGAGGCCACCGAAGCCTGGGCCACGCTGTCGGCCAACCGTAGCATCGGGCGCTGGACCTACGACCCGCCATACGCGTATCTGGGCCCGTTCCAGGACGCGGCCACCGGGCGCTCGTTGAACCTGATCCGTCAGCTCACCCGGCGCGAAGCCGGCGGCTGGGACCGGCTGGCCAACTACAACAAGGAACAATCGTGGGATCTCAGCGCCGGCCTGCGCGGGGTCTGGGCCGACCGTTTCGATTGGGAGTTGAGCGTGGGCCGCTCACGCTACACGGTGGACGAATACATCCGCACCGTGGATACCGCGCGTGCCACCGAGTACTTCCTCGGCAGCCCCACCGGCACCGCCGCCGATGGCTCGCCCATCTACGCGATCAACGAAGCGCGCCTGTACGCGCCGCTGTCGTCGGACCAGTACGACGACCTGGTCGCCAAATCGCACAATGCTGCGTATTCCTGGGTAAATCAGGCCAGTTTCAGCCTCAGCGGCGATCTGGTGCAGGGCTGGGCCGGACCGATCCGCTTCGCCACCGTGGCCGAAGTCGCCAAGCAGGGCTATCAACTGTCGCCGGACCCGTGCGCCAACGAGTGCTACCCGGTGGATGTGGTCGATAGCGGCGGCGGCGAACGCGTGCGCAGCTCGGCCGGCCTGGAATTCCAGATCCCGTTGCTGTCCACGTTGAGCGCGAATGTGGCCGGTCGATACGACCGCTATGGCAGTTACCGGTCGTCGGCCGCCATCGCCACCGATGTCGGCACGCAAAGCGATACCACCTGGAGCGCGGGGTTGGAATGGCGCCCGGTCGAGAGCCTGTTGTTGCGTAGCACGCTGGCCACCAGCTTCCGCGCGCCGGACATGCACTACGTGCTCGGCGAACCCAGCTCCACCAACCAGACCGTGATCGATCAATACCGCTGTATTTCCTCAGGCGCCTACCTCACCGGCGGCTGCAACGACGAAAACAACGACATCTACTACACCGTGGATGTGAATCGGCGCGGCACCCCGGATCTACGCTCGGAAACCGGCCGCTCGTTCACTGGCGGTGTGGTGTGGGATATCGCGCAAGGGTTGTCGCTGAGCGTGGATTACTACCGCATCCAGCTGGAGGAAATGATCAAGGATCTGGACCGCGACGAGATCCTGTCCGCCGAAGCCGGCTGCCGCACCGGCACCACCGTCAGCGGTGGCGCCTGGAACAATCCCGGCGGTGCGGGCTATTGCGACACCATCACCTCGCGCGTGGTGCGCAATGCCGACGGCACCATCGCCAGTATCGAGCGCGGCCCGATCAACCTGGCGCAGATGGAAACCTCCGGCATCGATGCATCGTTGAAGTATCGCCTTGCCACCGCCGGCTGGGGCAACTTCCAGCTGTCGCTGGATTACAACAACCTGATCGCCTATCGCGAACAGATCTACCGCACCGACAGCGACGAAAACCGCCGCGACGAACGCGTGCGCAGCCGGGTGCGTGGCAGCGTGCATTGGGACAACGGTGGCGCCTGGGACTGGACGGTGTACTTACGCCGGCTCGGCTCGATGCGTGCGGTCAACTGGGGCACCTGCGCGCGCTTCGACGATGGCTACCAGCCCAGCGCATCGGACCAATGTCTGGTAACCGACACCGCCAACGTGCATCTGGGCGAGAGCAGCAAGCGCTACTTCGGTCGCGTGGGCCCGGCGATCTACTGGAACCTCAGCACCGGCTACAAGATCACCGACCATGCCAAGGTCAATTTCTACGTCAACAACGTGTTCAACGAAGTGGGTTACGAGAACAAGGAGCGCTTCTACGGCTACGGGTTCTACAACACCACCTTGTTCAACCCGATCGGCCGCGAAGTGGCAGCGGAGTATGTGTTTACGTTTTGATTGAATATGGGTGATGCGATCCAGTTGCGCTTAGAGCGGCTAACAAAACATAGCGAGCGGTCGCCTGCCAGTGAGTGCAGTGGTTTTGTCGGCTGCATCTTGGTGGATGCAGTCAGAAGTCCAGATCAAACGCTGAATGGGTCGAATGCGCGGTGCCCTCACCGCTCGCGGGACACGCCGTGAACCCGTCCCTGGGGGCTCGATGGCGGCATCCATGCCGCCAACGGTCTCGCAATCGGCGAGGACACCGCGCCAGAGAGTCTGCTGGTTGCTTTGTTGGAAGCCATGCACACCGACCATCCCGAGTGGCTCTTGCCCGCCCACCGTCGCGGGACCTTACGCGGCTTGGATGCCGCGCAAGAGCTTTTACAAGGACGTACTTGCAGCGTGTCCCGCGATGGTGGGCGGGCAAGGGCCCTGCAGCCAGGCAGCAGATCAGCCAGCCGACAGTAGAATGGCGCGAAGTCGTTTTGTTAGCCGCTCTTAAGCGGTCAGCGTGGGTTTGACAGAGCATGGCAGGCACGTGCCCGATGACATCGCTGCAACGTTCCGTTGCCGATGAAACTGTGGCAACGCGCAAATATGCGTGGTATCAATGCATCCCATGAACGCACCCCGCAGCCAGTTTTATTTTTGGTACTACGGTTTTCCGATGCCGCTGGCGGAGGAAGGATTGCGCTCACCCTGAAGGAAACTTCAGCAGCATTCCCGAAAAGCCGCCAGCGCACACTGGCGGCTTTTTTGTTGCCGCCTCGCCTGGCTCCCCGATGCAACCGCCGACCCGAGACACTGTTATGCCGCCTGTGACCGATGACCTGCGTATCCGCAAGATCGAAGCCCTCGCACCGCCTTCGCAGCTGCTGTCGCTGCTGCCCTGCGATGAGCGCGCCTCCGAAACCGTCACCAACTCGCGCGCCGCGCTGCACGAGATCCTGCATGGGCGCGACGACCGCCTGGCGGTGGTGATCGGGCCCTGCTCGATCCATGACCCGGTCGCGGCGATGGAGTACGCACACCGGCTGCGCCCACTGCGCGAGCAGTTCGGCGATGCGCTGGAGATCGTGATGCGGGTGTACTTCGAAAAGCCGCGCACCACCATCGGCTGGAAGGGCCTGATCAACGATCCGGACCTGGATGGCAGCTTCCAGATCAACAAAGGGCTGCGCGTGGCGCGCGGCCTGCTGCGCGACATCAACAACCTTGGATTGCCGGCCGGTGTGGAGTTTCTCGACATCATTTCGCCGCAATACATCGCCGACCTGGTGGCCTGGGGCGCAATCGGCGCACGCACCACCGAAAGCCAGGTGCACCGCGAAATGGCCTCGGGTCTGTCGTGCCCGGTAGGGTTCAAGAACGGCACCGGTGGCGACGTCAAGATTGCGGTGGACGCCGTGGGCGCGGCCTCGCATCCGCATCATTTCCTGGCCGTGACCAAGGACGGCCAGACCGCTGTGGCAGCGACTGCGGGCAATCCGGATTGCCATGTGATCCTGCGCGGCGGCAAGGTGCCCAACTTCGATGCGGCCAGCGTTGAATCGGCCAGCCAGGTGCTCAACACCTCCGGTCTGCCGGCACGGTTGATGATCGACGCCAGCCACGCCAACAGCGGCAAGAATCCCGACAACCAGCCCAAGGTGATCGATGACATCGCGCGGCAGCTGGAAGGCGGCGAGACGCGCATCGTCGGCGTCATGGTCGAGAGCCATCTGGTCGGCGGCCGCCAGGAACTTGTCGCAGGCTGCGAGCTGACCTACGGCCAGAGCATCACCGACGGCTGCCTGGATTGGGACACTTCGGTACAGGTACTGGATCGTCTGGCGACTGCAGTGCGCGCCCGGCGCGCGCGGCGGATTGCCGAGGCTGCGTAAGCGTGCGACATCGCGTTCGTTGACTGATTTTGAGGTTGCGGGTTGGTCGGCTTACGGATGCGGCACCAGGTGTCGCCCGGACCCGCACCCGGCGCGACGCGCCACCTTCTCCCGATGGGAGAAGGGCGAGAGCGTCGTTTCTTCTGACAGGATGAAAGCAGCGCGCATCGACAGGATGAAAGCGTCTTTCGTCCGAGAAAAACCAAAGCCACTGTGCCGGCGGAAGATGGCTGGGGTGACGTTGCTACGGTGCGGCGGAAAAAACGCATCCATCGCCTGAGCCGCCACCCGTGCGGCCAAAGAAAAACGCCGGACCGGCGCAGGGAGCCGGTCCGGCGGATTGAACAACACCACCCACTGGTGACCCGTCGCTGCGGTGGCTAGGAGGGAGAGACGTTCTGCACCGCCAGCGAGCGGGTAAGGACGTTATCGCCCAGGTGCATGACCTGCGCATGTCGCTGCGTGGCGCAGGCAGACATGAAGTTTCCAAAGAGTTAATCGGCGCCGCGGCGATGCTTCACTTGCGTACATCGCTGCACGCATGACCACCCAACCAAATAACCTGTGCATGCATGCAACGTCAGCCCAGCATGTCGCCAGGGTCGAGCCAGCGCTGGCTCCGCGCCAATGACTCAGTCAGCGTATGCGGGATGTGTGTGCAATCGCTAACGTGATTGGCGCGTGCCACCTGGTGTTCCACTGCATTGCGATAGCGCGGGGACACGCGATGTAACCCAATAACCTGTGCATGCATGCAACGTCAGCCCAGCATGTCGCCAGGGTCGAGCCAGCGCTGGCGCCGCGCCAATGACTCAGTCAGCGTATGCGGGGTGTGCGTGCTATCGCTGTCGTGATCGGCGCATGCCATCTAGTGTTCCAGTGCATTGCGATAGCGCTGGGACACGCAATGGTCGAGCGACTGGCGCGCGTGCTGATTGGGCGTGAGCACGCGCAGGTTGGCCACTGCTTGCCTTGTAGGTTCGCCGCTTCGATCCGCTGCGCTATCGCCATCGGCACCGCCTTGGGATAGCAGGACCCGATGAAGCTGCTCGTCGCCACGGTCTGGTCCGGCTTGATCAGCGCGGCTGCCGCCTTGGCAGACACCCGTCGGTCGCGCAGCGGCGCGTACAGGAGGCGTTGCTCGGACATGGCGGGCGCAGCGGCAACGGAATGCGCGTTATCGCCCGCTGCAGGCATCTGGCTGCGTGCGACCTTGATGCAATGGTCACTGGCGTCTGCTGCCAGTGAGCACGCCATCCGGAATCGCTGCGCTCATCATCAGCCGAACGCGGCCGCGAAGCGTCACTAGGTGTCGCGCATGCAGAGGCTGCAGCGGGCATTCCAGAACCCACCTAACAGCGCCTCCACGGTGTCGGGCACCCTCAGCGTTCACGCCTCGCCGTCGGCGCACCCCCGATAGTGGCGGCAGACTCTTCCTCGCCTGCGCCCATGCCCTCTCTTCGCGAACGCTTTCAGCGCTGGCCCCGGCCGTGGCGGCTCGCACTGCTGGTGCTGTTGGCGCTGTACGCGCTGTATCTGCTGGCCGGCAATGTGTTTCTCAACACGCCGTTGTTCGATGCCACTACCAACCGGCAGCCGCACAAGTTCACCATGCAGACGGGCCCGGCACTGACGCTGTTCCCGGGCGAGGTGATGGCCTGGAACGTGCGGATGCGCGGGCAGGCCAACCGCACCGTGTATGTCTTCCATGCCGATCGCGCGCATGCACGCATCGCGCTGCTGGCCCTGTTCCGGCGTGAGGTCCGTCTGCCGTGGCTGCATGCCACCGGCCTGAGCGCGGACGTGGAAACCTCCGATACGCCCATCCCGCCGCCGCCACGTGGCGACCAGGGCTGGACGCTGCGCTTCGATGCGATCAGCAGCGACAGCATCCGCAGTGCGCGCGTGGGGAAACTGCTGATCGCAGGCAACGGCCACGGCAGGGTCGGCTTTCTGAAACAGCTCAAGGGCGGGCCATCGGAGCTGTTTCCGTCCGAGGCGGGCTTTACCGATGCGGTGGTCAGCTTCGATGGGGTGCAGGTCTTCAATGGCGCGCAGCTGGATGCGCAGTTCCAGTTTCCGCGCCATTACCGCGATGAAGCGCCCGGCCTGCGCAAGCTCGGTATCACCCGTGCGCGCCTGCAGTTGAAGGCCAGTACGGTGGCATTGAAGATCGATACCGGTGCCCCGCACGTGGACATCCGCAGCGGGCCATCGGTCGCGCGCGTGGAGGCCGACATCACGCTGGACCGCGGCGCGCTGCAGCCGGGCGGCCACGCAGTGTGGCGGCTGCCGTTGATGGCCGGTGTCGGTGCCACCGACCGCGGCATGCTGGCGTTGCAGCTGGACGTGGCGCAGGACATCCGCGTACAGGCGCGGTTGCCGCGCGATGCAGACACCGGCAGCGAACTGCACGCCGATCTGCGCATTGCCGGCCGCAGCATTCCCTTCCAGGAGCCGGCGCAGATCCTGCCGCGGCTATCGGGACAGGTGCAGGGGCGCTGGAAGTTCGAATCCTTGAACTGGATCGCCGAGCTGTTCGTGCGTAAGCCGTGGTTTCAGCTGGAAGGCGGCGGCTTGGTGGAAGCCGATCTACGCCTGGCGCAAGGTCGGCTGACCAGCGGCAGCAGCCTGGAGATTCCACGCGTGGAGGCAGTGGCGCAGGTGTTCGATACGCGTTTGACCGGCATCGCCAGGGCGCGCGGCCGTATCGACGATGCCGCCACCCCGCAGGCGCATCTGGATGTGAGCATTCCCACGTTCCGCGCCGCGCCACGCGATGCGCCCAAGCAGATCCTGCTGGATGGTCGCGACCTGCAGCTGGCCATGCATGGCGATGCGGAACTGGCGCGCCTGCGCGACACGCTCAAGGCGCAGCTGCGTTTCAGCGATGCGAAGGTGCCCGACCTGACGGTCTACAACCGCTATCTGTCCGGTAAGGCCGTACGCCTGCTCGGCGGCAGCGGCAGCCTGACCGGCGATGTCGCGCTCAACGCGGCCGGCGATGTCGGCCGCGGGCATGCGCATCTGCGGGGGCAGGGCGCGCATCTGGCGCTGGCCGGCGTGCAGATGCGCGGCGATGCCGATCTGCAGGCGCAGCTGCAACGCGCCGACTTCAAGAACAAGTTCTTCGACCTCAGCGGGACGCGCGTGCGTCTGCGCAACATGCGTGTGGGCGAGGACACCGCCGATACCAACTGGTGGGGCGAACTGCAGGTCGGTGCCGGCACCATCCAGGCCACCGCCCCGTTTCAGCTGGATGCCGACGCGGCGCTGCGCATGCGCGATGCCGCGCCGCTGCTGTCGGTGTTCGCGCAGCGGGCCGACTATCCGCGCTGGGTGGTGGGCTTGCTGGATTCGGGCGAGCTCGATGCCACCGGCCGCGTACGCTGGCGTAAGCAGCAACTCACGGTCGACGATCTGCAGGCAGAAAACGCGCGGCTTTCGTTGCGCGCGCGCCTGGCGCTGGACGACGACACGCGGCGCGGCAATCTGTATCTGCGTTGGGGTGTGCTCGGCGCCGGCATCGAACTGGATGGCAAGCAGCGGCAATGGCATCTGGCCGGCGCGCGCGAGTGGTACGACAAACAGCCGGGCCTGCTGCCGCCGGTATCCAGGCGGAAGTAAGCGCTCGGCGAAGCGTGCTGGCGTGGCGTGATGATAGGTGTGGCATACATTTTGGGCGATGCCCGTGTAGATCACAGTGCGGGCCGCGCGGCGTGTGCATCAGATGGCGAAGAGCGGCTAATAAAACGGCTCCGCTTACTACCAGGCGAGTGTGGGCGATGCTCGGAGTCGGCATGGTGCACTCGTACACTCCGGTTCCTGTGCTTTGTCCACCCACCTGACGACTGCTCGCTACGGTGTGTTAGCCGCTCTAAGTCGTCCGGTTGTCTGATCAAGCATTGAGCGAAGCGTTCAACGCGTGGCGTCCACGCCAAGCGCCATGCCTCGCGCTAATCATCGCCATCGCCATCGCCATCGCCATCGCCATCGCCATCGCCATCGCATACGCGTGCGCAGCCATGTGCCCACGATGCGCACCGCACTCACGGTCTGCTTGGCACACTGCGCGGCGCCGCCTGCGCGGTCTTGAAGGAGCCTGACGTCATGACGATGCCTGTTCGCGCCCGCTGGCGCGCATTGCCCCGCACGCTGCGTTGGCCGTTATCGGCCGTGATCGCGCTGTATGTGGGCTACATGCTGCTGGGCAACCTGCTACTCAACACCCCGCTCGGGCCGGCAGCGCTCAATCGCAAGCCGGACACCTTCGCCATGCACTGGGGCCCTGGGCTGACCTGGTGGCCGGGACGGGTGATGTTGTGGGATGTCGATCTGCAAGGCCGCTCCACCCGCAACCGCTGGAGCGTCAGTGCGCAGCGCATGAGCGGGCAGATCCGGATATTGCCCTTGCTGCATCGGCAACTGCTGGTGCCGGAACTGCATGTGCACGGTGTACGTGCCGGCCTGCAGTCGGCACCGTCCATAGCGGATGCCCTGGGCGCAGCTCCCGCTGCTGCCGCGGTGGGTGCACAGCCGGCAACCACGACGATGGACGCAACATCGAATGCATCCGCGACCGCTGCACCCGAGCAAGCCGCAGCGAATGCAACGCGCGCGACAGCAGCGCCTTCGACAGCAACAACAGCGACAGCCGCAGAACGTGCGAAGTCGACAGCAACAGCAACAGCAACAGAAACGGCAGCAATAGCGTCTTCTCCATCGGATCAGGCACGCAATCCGCAACCCGCTAAGCCCCCTGCAAATCCAAACCCCGCCAGGCCCGCCTGGACACTGCAGTTCGACCGCATCGATGCCGCGCAGGTACACGCGCTATCGCTGCGTCAATTGCGGATCGAAGGCGACGGCCAGCTGCAGCTCGGTCTGTTCAAGCAGTTGCGCGGCGGGCCGTTGGAAGTGTTCCCTTCACGCGCAGTGTTCGACAACGCACGCGTGCAGTGGGGCAAGAGCGAACTGCTGCGCAATGGACAGCTGCGCCTGGAAGCGAGCATTGCGCGGCATGCGCCCGACCAGGCACGCGGGCTGGCCTTGCTGCAGCTGACCGATGCGCTGGTGGCGGTACATGGCGACACCGCCGCGCTGGATGTCACCCGCACCGCACAGGGCCGCCACACGGTGACCACGCGGCCGGGCAAGGGGCGTGCGGATGGCGAGTTGCGCTGGACGCGCGGCGCGTTGCAACCGGGCAGCCAGCTGCACTGGCGTGCGCCTCTGCACGACAGCACGCGCACGCCTGCCGCGTTGTTGGGTGAGCTGGCGGCGCAGTTACAGGTGGACGACAACATGCGCCTGACCGTGAGCATGCCTGAGCCTGCCGATGCAGGGCTGACGCTGGATGCCGACCTGCGCGTGCAGGGCCGGCAGGTGCCGCTGCAGTCCATACGCGACCTGCTGCCGCGCACCTCCGGGCATGCACGACTGCATTGGCAGCTGGCCTCGCTCAGCTGGATTCCCGCGCTATTTCCGGATGTGGACTGGCTCACCCTGGAGGGCGATGGCCTGGTCGATGCGGACCTGCGTATCGGGCGTGGCCAGCTCGCTGCCGGCAGCCGGCTGCGGGTGCCGCATGTGCGCGCGCACGTCGGCGTGATGGGGCACGCGATCGATGGGCAGGCCAGTGCGGATCTGCGCGTGGATGCCGATGCCAACGGTCAGCTGTTGCCCGCGCTCGCGTTGCAGATGCAGCAGTTTGCGATCGCCCACACCGACGCACCCACGCGTCCGTTCGTGCAAGGCCGCGATCTGCGTCTGGATCTGCAGACACGCGCCGATGCACGCAACCTGGCGACATTGCGCGATGCCACGCGTGCGCATCTGACCTTTGCCAATGCGCGTGTGCCTGATTTGCGCGCATACAACCGCTATCTGCCGCAGCAGCAGCTGCGGTTCGATGGTGGCAACGGGGTGCTTAGCGGCGATCTGCAGATCGAGCCCGGTGGGCGTATCGGCAAGGGCGGGTTGCGTCTCGGTGCACGCGCGGCCCGCCTGCAGTTTGCCGGGCTCGCATTGCGTGGCGACGTGGATGCCGATCTGCGCCTGCAGCGTGGCGATCTGCGTGCAGAAAATTTTCGCCTCGATGCCAGTACGGTGCAGCTGCGCAATGTCGGATTCACCGGTCCGGATGGACAGCGCCGCGATGGCTGGTGGGCACGCATCGTGCTGGACGACACGCGTATGCAGTGGCGTCAGCCGGTCGGTGTGGATGGACGCGTGCGCATCCAGGTACGCGACCTGGCGTTTTTGATGGCGCTGTACGCGCGCGACCGCTCCATTCCCAACTGGATGCTGCGGTTGGTGGATGCAGGGCAGGCGCAGGTCGTCGGTCGTGTGCATTGGCAAGGCGATACCGTCATCGTCGATCGACTGCAGGCGCGCAATGCACGTTTCCAGGTCGATGCACGGTTGCGCCTGCAAGGCATGCAGCGCAGCGGCAGCCTGCTCGCGCGCTGGGGTGTAGTGAGTGCGGCAGTCGGTTTGCGCAACGACACTCCCGAGTGGCATCTGCTACGTGCGCCGGAGTGGTATCAGGCGCAGCCGGATCTGTTGCGATGACAACCGGACGCGGCAGCGTTGCGTGAAGAGAACTGGGCCAGTTCTGTACCGTCTGGTGTTGTTTTGCAGTGCAGCGTGCAAGTCGGATTCGGGGCGCGCACTATGATCCTGCATCCCGACGTGGGGGAGGGAGCAAAGCCCGCTGGCAGTTCGCTGCAAGCGGGCTTTTTTATTGCCTGACGTTTGACCAGTCAAGCATGTGCAGCTCCGTAAAGCACGGGATTTACCGCAGTTTCCGCATCCACAGCGTGCTGCCGCCGCTGATGAACAGCCGCCGCTGATCCTGATCGAAGCTGCAGTGGACGCGGTGCGCGGGGTCGCTACCAGCCCCAACAGGTGTCCCTCCGGAACGAAGATGCACGCGCCTGCGCCGGAGCTGCTCCACAGCCATCCTTGCCAGCCCGCCCAGAAGCCGTCGGCCGGGCCGTCCGGCACCCCTGCAAAGCGGCGTCGATCGTGCAGTGCACCATCGCACCAATCCCATGCGGTGATCTCCGGTTCGCCAGGGCCGTCCTCCGGGGTTACAGCACGCGCGCGTCGGGCGAAAACGCCAGGCCATTGGGGTGATCCAGCCTTGCCATGCACTGCAGCGGGCCAGCATCGGGCGGCCGCCGTAGACGCCGTGGTGGTCGAGTTCCTGCGGGTTGGGGCAGCCCTGGCTGGGCTTGAGCAGGCCAAACGGTGGGTCGGCGAACCAGATCGCGCCGTCGCGCGCCACGCTCGGCGCGTTGGGCGACTTCAGCCGTTTGCCCTCGAAACGCCCGACCAGGAAATGCGCCCGTCCAGCCGCATCGCTGCGGGTAGTGGCGCGGCGGCCATGCGCGCAAGGCACCAGCGGCCGTTGCGCATCTACCGCATCGCCGTTGGTGAAGGCGATGGCGTCCAGCAGCACGTCCACCGCACCGTCTTCGCGCCAACCGAGCACGCCGCGGGCCGCCACCTCGCTCCACACCCGCGTGCGTTGCGCCTCGCACCACACCGGGCATGGCCTGGCCTGGCCTGGTCTTAGAGGTTTGCAGGCGCACTCGCCTGCGTCACGCATCGCGCAGGCGAATGCGCAGGCAGCACGCCGCAGCCGGATGATGGCGCGCGCGCACATGCCGCCACCGTGCAGGGATGCCAGAATCGACGCATGTCGCTGCCCATCACATCTGCTTCTCCTGCGCTCACCGCTCTGATCGAGCGGGCCGTGGCGCGTGTCCGCCAGGCTGTCCCTGCCGAGCAGCCGTGGCCTGGCGGCGATTTTGCGCAAGCGCTCGAACAGGTCGCGCTTGTCAGCGACTTCGCGCTGGAAACCCTGGCGCGTCAGCCGGCGCTGCTGCTGCACCTGGCCCAGGCCGATCCGCCACCGCTGCCGATGCCAACGCTCGACCCGGCGCAGCCGCAGGCGTGGGCGGCGCAGTTACGACGCTTCCGCGCCGCTGAATCCACCCGCCTGGTGTGGCGCGACGTGCTGGGCCTGGACAGCGTGGACGCCACGCTTGCCGGTGCGACCCGGTTGGCAGAAGCCTGCCTGCAATGTGCGCTACAGGCGCTGGAGCAGCAGTTCGACAGCCGCCATGGGCAGGTGATTGCCGAAGACGGCAGCGTGCAGCAGCTGGTGGTCTTCGGGCTGGGCAAACTCGGCGGTGGCGAGCTGAATTTTTCTTCGGATGTGGATCTGGTCTACGCCTACCCGCAGGGCGGGCAGTCCACCGGCGCGCGCCCGTTGGCGGCCGAAGAATACTTCGCGCGATTGGGTCAGCAACTGGCCAAGTTGCTCGACGAAACCACCGCCGATGGGTTCAGCCACCGCGTGGACCTGCGCCTGCGCCCGTTCGGCACCGCCGGCCGCGTGGCGTTGTCGTTCACCGGCATGGACCAGTACTTCCAGCGCGAAGGCCGCGATTGGGAGCGCTATGCCTGGCTCAAGGCGCGCGCAGTGGCAGGCGACATCGCTGCCGGCGAGGCCTGGCTGGAAACGCTGCGGCCGTTCGTCTACCGGCGCTATCTGGATTTCACCGCACTGGATGGCTTGCGCGAAATGAAAGCCGCCATCACTGCCGAAGTGGCGCGGCACGACCGGCTGGACGACATCAAGCGTGGGCCCGGCGGTATTCGCGAGATCGAATTTCTCGCGCAATCGCTGCAGCTGATCCGCGCCGGACGCGAGCCCGCGCTGCGCGAGCGGCGGCTGTTGCCTGCGCTGCAGGCGCTGGTTGCCGCAGGCCAGATCGAAGCGGACAACGGTGCGGCCTTGACCGAGGCGTATCGCTTTTTGCGCCGTCTGGAAAACCGCCTGCAGATGTTGCGCGATGCGCAGACCCATGCGTTGCCGCAGGCGCCGTTGGACCGCGAGCGGATCGCGTTGGGCCTGGGCTACGCGGACTGGCCGGCGCTGCTGGACGCGCTGGCCCCGCATCGCAGCCGGGTGGCGGCGGAGTTTGCCGAGTTGCTGGCGCCGCGCGTGCGTGCCACCGCGCCGGATGCGCTGGCCGATTACTGGCGCGCATTGCCCGAGGGCGATGCGGCGCCGCTGCTGGGCATCGGCTTGCACGATCCCGCCAACGCGCATCAGGTGTTGAGCGATTTTGCGCAGTCGTCCGGCGTGCACGCACTGTCCGATAGCGCACGCGTACGGCTCGATCGGGTCATGCCGGCACTCCTGCACGCAGCCACGCGCGCCAGCCAGCCCGATGCCGCCGTGCGGCGCATGCTGGGCCTGTTGCAGGCCACCTTGCGCCGCACCAGCTATCTGGCGCTGCTCGACGAACAACCCAGCGCGCTGGCACGCCTGGTCGATGTGCTCTCGCGTAGTGCGCTGCTGGCCGAGCGGCTGGCCGCCTATCCGTTGCTGCTGGACGAGTTGCTCGACACCCGCATCAGCGGGCCATTGCCCGATCGCGCGGCCCTGCATGCGGCATGTGCCGACACGCTGCAGATCGACGATACCGAAGCGGCCTTGCGCGAACTCAACGAGCGCAGGCTGGCGCTGAGTTTCCGTATCGCGCTGGCCACGCTCGATGGCCGTCAACTTGCGGTGGACAGCACCCGGCAACTGGCCTGGCTTGCCGAAGCGGTAGTGCAGACCGTCCTGCAGCTGGCGCGCGTCGAGCTGGTCGCCGCGCATGGGCAAGTGCCCGGCGGCACGTTCGCCATCATCGGCTACGGCAGTCTGGGCGGGCTGGAACTGGGCTTCGGCTCGGATCTGGACCTGGTGTTTCTCTACGATCATCCGCGCGCGGTGGAAAGCTCCGACGGCAAGCGGCCGCTGGAAGCCGGGCGCTGGTTCGCACGGTTTGCGCAGAAGGTGATGGCGTTGCTCGCTGCCGAAACCGGTGCCGGCCGTCTCTACGACATCGACGTGCGGCTGCGTCCGGACGGCGGCAAGGGCGCGCTGGTGTCGTCGCTGGCCAGCTACCGCGAGTATCAGCGCGAACGCGCCTGGACCTGGGAGCATCAGGCGCTGGTGCGCGCACGTGCGGTCGCAGGCGACGCCGCGCTGTGCGAGGCGTTTGCACAGGTACGCCGCGAGACGCTGGCGCGCGTGCGCGACCCTGCGCTGCTGCACGAAGACGTGCGCAAGATGCGCGCACGCATGCGCTCTGAGCTTGATCGCAGCGATGCCGGCCGGCTGGATCTCAAGCAGGGCGCCGGCGGCCTGGTCGATCTGGAATTCCTGCTGCAGGCCGGTGTGCTGGGTCAGGCGGCGCAGCATCCGCCGTTGCTGCAGGTCTGCGACACGCCCGCACTGATCGATGCACTGGTGCAGGCGCAGTGGTTGCCCGGCACTGCCGCGCAAGCGCTGCACGACGCACATGCCACGCTGGTGGATGCCGGGCTGGCCTGCACGCTGGACCGGCGCCCGCGCCTGATCACGCCAACTGCCGCCATCCAGCAGGCCACCGGCAGCATCTTTGCGATTGCGCAGGCGCAAGGCCTGGCGTTCCCGCGCGGCAGGGACGCACCGCGTGGGTGAGGCATTACGCGGTGGTGTGCAGGTGATTCACAGTGCTACCTGCGTGCTGCCGCTGGCGCAGGACGCCAGGCGCAGGAGTGGCTCGGCAGGAAATTGAGGCTCGCGTCGGCGAACGGGTCTGGCAAAGCCTGCAGCAGCGGCAGCACGCCATGTGCAGCGCAGCTGATGCATGTTGTGATCGGCCGCCTCAGTGCGGCGGCGGTGACTCAGCCGCGGGCGCCGCACGTGCGATGGTCGCGGTGAAGCTGGCCGAACGTGTCAGTGCTTGCGGGTTGGACACGATCCGCCCCAGCCGCACCAGATCGCGCGATGGCGTGTAGCCGCGGTAGAACACCGCCAGGTTGCCCCATGGCACGTAATACATCAGGTCGCCTACCTGTGCCGGGCCGGCAGGGCCAACCGCGCTCAGGTCGAGCTTGCTTGGCAGGTAGCTGATCTTTTCGCTGCCATGGAAGTCTTCGAACGGCACGGTCATCGGTAACCGCGCGAGCAGGTCGCGCGTGGCCGAGTGATCGACCAGCTCTGCTTCGACGACGTCATCGCCGATGGTGAGGGTGATACGCATCGTGCGCTCCGGTGTATGTGGGGTGGCCGCTGCTGGTGGCGTTGCAGCCGAGCAGGCGGTGACCAGGAAGACGCACCCCAGTAACAGGGTGCGCACGCAGGCGCTGGGGCGAAGGATCGGCATCGGCGCTGTCCTCGTGGATTACTGCAGGTGCTTGCGGAAGAACGCGGTGAGCGTGTCGAACGGAATCAGATCCACGCGATCGTACAAGTCCACGTGTCCTGCGTCCGGCACGATCACCAATCGCTTGGGCTGGCCAGCCAGACGGTACGCCTCTTCGCTGAACTCGCGCGAATGCGCCTTCTCGCCGGTAATGAACAGCATCGGCCGCGGCGAGATGGTCTCGATGTCGTTGAACGGATAGAAGTTCATGAACTTGACGTTGCTGGTCAGCGTCGGCCGTGTGGTGTGCTCGGGCGACTGGCCCTTGGGTGTGTACTGTCCGCGCGGTGTCCGATAGAAATCGTAGAACTCGCGTTCGATCGGGTTGGATTCCGGCGTCAGCGCCAGGACCGTGCCGCCGGTGTATTCCACCGGCCCGCCGCTGAATTCAACCGAGCGTTGTTTGGCGGCCGCGGCGATGATCTGCTTGCGCTGCGCCAGGCTGAGCCCGTGACGCAGGCCGTTGCGGTTGGCCGCGCCCATGTCGTACATGCTCACCGTGGCGATCGCGTGCATGCGGGGGTCGATCTTGGCCGCGCTGATCACAAAGCTGCCACTGCCGCAGATACCCAGCGCACCGATCTGCTCGCGATCGACAAACGTCTGCGTTTCCAAGAAATCCACTGCCGCACTGAAGTCTTCGGCATAGATGTCCGGCGACACCGCGTTGCGCGGTTGCCCTTCGCTTTCGCCCCAGAACGACAGGTCCAGGGACAGCGTCACAAAGCCCTGTTCGGCAAGTTTGGTGGCGTAGAGATTGGCGCTCTGTTCCTTGGTCGCACCCATGGGATGCCCCACCACAATGGCCGGATGCCGCTTGCCGGTGTCCAGACCCTTGGGGACGAACAGGTTGCCGGCCACGGTCATCTGGTACTGATTCTTGAAGGTGACCTTCTGCACGGTCACCGTCTCGCTGGTGTAGAAATTATCGGCACCGTTGGACATGTCTGCTCCTAGCGTTGGGAATGAAACAAGCAAGAGCACCAGAAGGAAGATGCGCAGTTGCATGGTGTGGCTCTCATGAAAGGTGCACGCCGCCCGCAGCTATGTGCCGCTGTGGTTGCGTTGGCCGGTGGATGAAGGGATGACGTGTGCGGCCAACGGGCGACACCGTGCGGGCAGTGGCATGGCTGCAGCAATGCCCTTTGCGATGTCGCCGATCACTGCACTGCATCACCGTGTGCGAGCGCTACGCCGCGATGCATGCAGCGTCACGCCGCTGTTGTGTTTACTGCGCTTTTTGCGTGCCTACCTGCTGCAGCCGGTGGGCGTTGCTGTCGCCGTGGTGCGTCTTGCGGTGACCTAATGTAGGTCAAGCGCTGCGCCAGAGCATTGCCGCCACGTGCATGCCTTCATGTGGCCGTTTCATGAGTGCTGCGATGTGCCGTGCGCATGGCAACGTGGGTGGCCTTCTGCCATGCACGCGGTGTGTGCTGACACATGCGCAGACTGGGTGTCTGTGGCGGTGGCGAATCGTTTACAGCGCAGGTGCCCAAGCGCGCAAGGCGCGAGAGCGCAACCGTAATTCAGCTATTCGCCCGAGGCGCACTGCGCCAGAGCAACGCGCGGAACGGCCCGAGCAAGAACACGCCCATGCCCAGTTTCACCGCCAGATCGCCCGCGGCCCAGCTCACCCACGGCAGCGATGCACCGGCAAAGGCGATGCTCCAGAAGAGTGCGGTATCCAGCGTGGCGCTGCAGCTGGTGGCCACGATCGGCGCGCGCCACCAGCTGCCGTTGCGCAGCCGGTCGAACACGGTGATATCCAGCAACTGCGCCGCGATAAAGGCCGTGCACGAGGCCGCCGCAATGCGCGGCGTCGCCAGCCAGATCGACAACAGCACCGCCAGCGCGAACCCGCACCAGGCCACCGTACGCGCTGCGCGTGGGCCAAAGCGGCGATTGATCAGATTGCTGACCAAAAAAGCCAATGGGTACGAGAACGCACCCCAGGTCAGCCAGTCGTTGATCGGGTACTGCACCAGGATGTTGGACAGCAGCACCACCGCGCCCATGGCCACTACCGCCCATGCCAATGCGCGCGCAGTGAGCGGGGTGTACGGCGTCGGCGAAGTGTTGGACATGGCGGTGCGGCAGTGACAGAGCAACGCGGATTATCCGCGCGTTGGCGCAGGCGGACCAGTGCGCAGAGCCGCACGTAGAATCCACGGCGGCGGCTGCAGGTTGAAACGGCGTGTTGATGAGGGGATGGCCGCCAGCACGCTGGAGTGACGCCGTATGAATCGCTTGCGTTCGCGCGACCGCGATGCCTGATCGATCACCGTGCCGCAGCACTGTCGTTTGACCGCATGCGGCGCGCCACCAGTGCCAGCAGTGCCCGCACGCACACGCCACCGAGACATCGCCAATCGGCGTACACACCGTTGCTACCTGCCGCGCGATTGGCACGCTGGCAACTGCGCACATGCCAGGCATAGTGCGCTACGGGTCTGCGACTGCGCACGCCGTACGCATCGGTGACGATCCACACGCCTTCGGGCAGGCAGTTCGGCAGACGGTGGAAGATGCAGCGCGCGCCGCGCTCAGCTCCGTAACCGCAGACGGGAGGCGTCAGTAACGCCCCATCCTGGCCGACGCCAGCATCTGCAAGCAGCTTGCCGGCATCACCAGGTCTTGCTGCTGTTCTGCGCAGCGGATTCTGCGGTCGGCACGAACGCCAGCGCCTGGCCTTGTGGCGACTGCACCGTCCAGCCGGCACCGGCCGGGCTCGGCTGGAAGGTCACCGTCTCGCCAACGCGAAAGCCCGCAGCCGGGTCGTCCTCGCGCGCCGGCCAGCGCAGCAGGGCGGTGTTGTCCGCTTTTTCTGGATCCTGCAACTGCACTTCGCAACCGCCGTCGGTGGTTTTTTCCACCGACTTGACCCGCATCGGCGGCAACGGCCCTGCGGAGGCCTTGTTCGATGCATTATCGAGTGCTTCCGAGCCTGCCATCGCGCTATGGCCCAGCGCCAACGACACGAAGTACGGTGCGGAGATCACCAGAATCGCCGACATCGCAGAGGCATCGCCGCGGGTGATCGTGGTCAATCCTGCGTTGGCCGGCATCGGCTGACCGAACGAGACGGCGAGCAGCAGCCCGAGGACGGTAAATCGAGAAGGGATGTTCATGGAGACGCTCCGTTCGTGGCAACGCGATGTGGAATGGACTGGTCCTGCTGCAGCACCTGTTGTTGCTGCAGGAAATCGAACACCGACTCGACCGTGATCACCGAATAATTGCCGGAGATGCGTTCGCTGGCAGGATGGTCGGTTACCGCCGCATTAGCGACGAAAAAACGTGCGCCAATGCGTTTGCTCAGATCGAGATGCAAGCGGGTGGGTTGATAACCGTTGTGCTTGAGCCAGGCTTGCGCGCTGCGTCGATCGCTCACCGGCGCAGCTGTCGCATCTGCTGCCGTGGTTGCCGCCATTGCCGCTGCCATCACCTCGAGCACCCACTGGTTGGAGTTCTGATAATCGGTGGAGAACGGGTAGGCAATCATGCTGTAGCGCGCCTCATGCAGCGCATGCGCCAGTGTGGCCGGATCCTGCAGCAAGGTGCGTAGCTGCCGCTGCAGTGCCGGTGCCAGCACGCCGACGCGCAGATCTGCACTGAGTGCAGTTTCGCCGATGAAGTTGCTCAGACCTTCGTGATACAGCGCGGAGTTGTCCGATTTGCAGTGATTGAGCAGGTGCTTCACCCGCCATGTGCCGTCGTCCTCGCGGAGTGCGAAGGCCAGATGGCTGTGTTTCAACCCATAGCGGCTCAAATCCTGTCCGCCGCGTGCCAGCAGCACCACCTGCGCGCCGTCCACGGCGTCCAGCGTCTGCTGGGTGGATTTGGCCATGTCGAACATCGCCGCCAGCGTGGCGGGGGTTGGATAGTGCGGGGTGCAGACCGGCGCGGCAGCGGCGGGCAGTGCGCACGTCAAGGCGATGAGCAACGACGCCGTTGCAAGCCACCTGCGCTGCTTAAGTTCGAATTGCATGGGGTCGATCGTCCGTGTGGTTGCCCCGTGGCAGCCACGGCTGAACCATCATACGTGCAGGCGCTCGCGCACCAGCGCGGCGATGCGCTGGGTTTCGCGCAGCGGTTGAAGGTGCGACGGCGTTGCGAAGACATCCGCTGCATCGCATAAACGGCCATGCGACTGCAGTGCCCGCACGTACGTGGCAACCCGGCCTTGCGCCTGTTCGGCAAACGCCGCCGTTACCGGTACCCGCGTGGCGCAGGCTTCGGAGAGCAGGTTGACCGAGTCGGCGCTGGCCACGATCGCATCGGCCCAGCCCAGCAGGCCGGCGTACGGGTTGGGGCCGTCGCGGTCGTCGCACCACAGCAGATGCGGTAAGCCGCTGCAGATCGCACGCAACGGAGCGAGCGCCTCCGGTGGGGTGCGTCGTGAGACGGTGACCAGCAGGCTGCCGCCGGCCGCGCGCAGTTGCTCGCGCAGTTGCGTGCATAGCGCGGTCAGCTCCTGCGTTGTCCATGGCACCTGCGCGGTGGGTCCGCCGACCAGCAGCGCCAGCCGCGGGCCGGGCAGGCGGCCCAGTGCCGGGAACGCGGCGCGCCCGTTCGCCAGCCAGGCATCGTCCACCGGATGCAGGCTGCCGAGCAGGGTGAGCACGTTGCTGCCGCGCAGCGCGTCGTGCTCGGGCACGATCAGCAGATCCCAGTGGCGGGCATCCAGGCGCGGGTCCAGGATCTGCACGCTACGGCTGCCGCGCGCGCGCAGCAGCCGGGTAGCCAGCGCTGCCTGGCGGCCACAGCCGATCGCCAGGGCAGGGGGGCGCTGCAGTTGCTGGGCAAACGCTGCGCCAAATGCGCGTTGTGCGCCGGGTAGCAGACGCGGTGCCGCCCAGCGCCAGGGCGGCTGCGAGTGCAGATGGATCGGCTGGAAGGCCTCAGGTTGCAGTGCCCGCGCCAGTGCTTCGGCCTGGCGCGCATTGCCGGCGCGGCCGTCGCTCAGCGCCCAGGTCACCGCCATCGTTTCAGATCCGACATAGATTTGTTTCAGATTGAACGCGTGTGGCGGCAATCGCGCCACTCTACACTGCGGGTCTTCACACTGGTGCCGACGCCGCAGCTTACCGTCGCGCCACCCCTTCTTCTGGAGTGCTCATGTCCGACTCGCTCAACGCCGCCGCACTGGATCAGCTGTTCCGTACCGCCCGCACGCAAAATGCGTTTGCCGACACGCCGGTCAGCCAGGACGTGCTGCGTGAGCTCTATGAGCTGGTGAAGTGGGGCCCCACCGCCGCCAATAGCTCGCCGGCGCGCTTTGTGTTCGTGACCAGCGCCGAGGGCAAGGCCAAGCTCAAGCCGGCGCTGTCCGAAGGCAATGCCGCCAAGACGCTGGCCGCGCCGGTTACCGTGATCGTGGCGCACGACGAAGACTTCCACGAAAAGCTGCCGTACCTGTTCCCGCATGCCGATGCCAAGAGCTGGTTCGACGGCCCACGCGAAGGTCGCACCGAATCGGCGTTCCGCAACGGCTCGCTGCAGGGCGCCTATCTGATTCTGGCCGCGCGCGCGCTGGGTCTGGATGCCGGCCCGATGTCGGGCTTCGACAACGCCAAGGTGGATGCGGCGTTTTTCGCCGGTACGCCGATCAAGTCCAACTTCCTGATCAATCTTGGCTACGGCGACCCGGCCGGGTTGTTCCCGCGTTCGCCGCGCCTGAGCTTCGATGAAGCTGCGCGCTTCGAGTGATGGTCTGCATCACTGAGTAGTGCCGTGTGTGACGCATGCGTTGTGACATCAACGCTGCGGCGTGTCTGACGGCATCATCGCCCGTCGTCATGTGGGCTACCCGGTGCCGATCGCTATTTGTTTTTGCCGCATTGCTGTGTGTCGTCGATGAAGCGATTGCGCTCACCCTCAAGTGAGCGCGGCCGATGCTCGGAAACGGTGGATGCCACATGTCCACTGCGCTTTCGAGCCTGCGGTTCTTGGAGTCGTCAACAAAACCGCTGCGCTAACCGCCAGACGGGCGCGGCAGGTGTTCGGTGCGGGATGTGCCACTCGGTACACTCCGGTTCCGAGCGCGCCGTCCACAACCAACGGACGACTGCTCGCTACGGTGTGTTGGCCGCTCTTCGTCGCCTGAGCACTGTGTGCAAGATATGGTTGCCGCTTACAGTTTCCTGCAGTCCTCGTCCGTCTGCATCTGTCCCATCCGCGTTGATCCAACGCGTCTCTCATCACATGGAGTTCCAATGAAAACCACCCACAAACTGCTGCTGCCGCTCGCCCTGACCCTGGCCATCGCCGCCTGCTCCAAGCCGGCCGACAACGCCGCCGCACCGGCCGCCGAAACCCCCGCCGCCACCGCGCCGGCCGATGCCGCTGCCGCCACTCCGGCTCCGGCTGCCTCGACCGCTCCTGCGGTGGAAGTGGCCTCGGGTACCTACACCCTGGACCCGAGCCACACCGACGTGCTGGCGCAGTGGAGCCACTTCGGCTTCTCCAACCCGAGCGCGCATTTCGGCAATGTCGACGGCACCCTGGTGTACGACGCGGCCGACGTGACCAAGTCCACCGTGCAGGTGACCCTGCCGCTGTCCGGCTTGAACAGCTTCACCGCCAAGTTCGACGAGCACCTGAAGAGTGGTGACTTCTTCGACGCGGCCAAGTTCCCGACCGCTACCTTCAAGAGCACCAAGGTCGAATCGGCCGGCGCCAACAAGCTGACCGTCACCGGCGACCTGACCATCAAGGATCAGACCAAGCCGGTCGTGCTGGACGTCACCCTCAACGGTGCCGGCGAGCACCCGATGAAGAAAGTGGCGGCTGCCGGTTTCGACGCCACCACCACGATCAAGCGCAGCGACTTCGGCGTGGGCCAGTACGCCCCGAACGTCAGCGACGAGGTCAAGATCCGCATCACCACCGAAGCGCTGCAGGCCAAGGCCGGCGACGCTGCTGCGAAGTAATTAAGCGGTTGCTCGCATTAGGGCCCGCCATTGGCGGGCCCTAATTTTTTCGGGCAAATTTCAAATGTCTAAGCTTTGAGAGAGTCGTCCCTAATCAGATGGCTTGCTCGATTGGAAGTAGATAGATCTGAACGCTGTGATCGCCGAACGTCGCAGTCGTGTTTCCCGCGATATTCATTTCCGCAAGGGTTTTCCCTTTTGCGTCTGCCAGAACAAGCGCGTAGATGTCCCCAAATCGTGGGTCAGTACGGATAATTGATGCTTTTACGCGGTATTTTCTGTTGTCGGGTAGAACCAAGACGGGCGAAATTTCGCCAGGACTTAGCTCAAGGTCAACGTCTCTTCCGCTCAAATCACCTCGTACCTTCACCTCTAATATCTGCTTCTTCGGTATTGCCCGATGAAGGGCGGTGGTGTCTTCTTGCTGAGCTGAGTAAGCAGCGATAGGCGATGCTGCAAAGAGCGCGATGCAAACTGCCCCTCTCAAATAGCGGCGACGTTGATCTGCCTTCATATCTTTCATGGGAAGCCTCTCGAGTGAGTAGGTCCATCCGGTGGCAGGCACCTATTAGATAAATATCTATGGGGTCCTGACGCTTGCGTTCTAGCAAGAGCACTTATGACTGTCAATGGCTGTTGTGTTCGCCTGCTTGACGTTGTGGTCGAATGTAAATTCGCACTTTTGATAATCGTCCTGGCCGGTGTTCTTTGCATCTCATGCCGTCTTCCAAGCCGCGTTCGTACGTATCAAGCCCCCACGTCATGCTCGAATATTTTTGAACAGCTTGAGCCTGTCGCGACTGAGCATCGATGCGTTATCAATCTTGAAAGTGTCACCGTGGATCGGTGCGCAACCGCGCGCGATGTCATCCGGAGGCCATGCTGCCAAACCAGGCGCGGAACCATCCCTGGTCATATCAAGGTGCATGCGCCGTACTACGCCTTGAAGGCGGTGATACGTCAGAACCGCCGCGATCAAGGCGGTTCTCGCAAGTCAGTGCAGTACTGATGCCTTGAGGTCTCTAACTCCGAACGTCGACAGCTCGCCAGAGGCGAATTAGTTTTTTGGCTACCCTCGATTGATCGCCAGAGGCGGGAACATTTGGCCTCACTCCCCGGCCGGATCCGCCTTCCAGTACCCCTTCGCGCGGATCCACTCCTTGTCCACGCCCATGTGCTCTTCCACAAACTTACGCATGGCCCGCGCGCGCATCGATTCGGCGCCGATCCAGTAGAAGGTGTCGCCGTCGTGCGGCTCGTAATCGCGCAGGCTGTCTTCCAGCAAGGTGCTGCTGGCCGCATCGAAGCCGTTGCGCTCCAGCCAGTACACAGCGACATCGGCGGCGCTGATCAGCTCCTGTCGCTCGTCTGCATCGGCCACTTCGATAAAGACCTCTGCCTGCATGTCGGCCGGCATTGACTCCAGCCAGCGACTGATCGCGGGTAGCGCGGTTTCATCGCCGATCAGCACGTAATGGTCAAAGTCGTCTGCCACCAGAAACGAGCCGCGCGGGCCGCCGATCTTCAGCGCATCGCCGGGCTGCGCCTGTGCGGCCCAACTGGATGCCACGCCGTCACCATGCAGCACGAAATCGATACTGAGCTCGCCGCTCTGCGGATCGAACGCGCGCGGGGTGTAATCGCGGCCGGGCGAGGGCAGTGCCCCTTCGGCGTAGCGCGGTCCTTCCGGGGTCATGGTCGGCAGCACGAAGGCGCCATCGGCATTGGGGAAAAACAGTTTGACGTGGTCGTCCGGCGCTTCGCTTTGAAAGCCGGCCAGTTCGCTGCCGCCAAACACAATGCGGCGCATCTGCGGAGTGATCGACTCGCAACGGACCACTTCCACGGAGCGCAGGCGCGAGTCGCGGCGAAGTTGGGTATTGGTGTGTGCAGCCATGGTGGTGCGATTCCTGATGGTGTCGCGCACAGAGGCGCGGCGTGGGGGTGGTAGTAGGTACGGCGGTGACACGATGGATAGTTAGGAGCGGCTAACAAGACGACTGCGCTCAGGGCCAGGCGGGGGCCGCAGGTGCTCGGTGCGGTATGTAGTCCTCTTAGGCTCTGGTTCTGGCCGTGTCATCCGTGCCCAGTTGACGATTAGTTGCTGGTTTTTACCGTTCTAAAACTTGTTGATTGCCAAGACACCGCTTTTTTTCTTCCTGCTTCGAGGTGATTTTTCGTGCAGGTGGAGCAAGTGACGCGTAGTTATGGTTGGAGGAGGTTGAGCGACATGTTGTGTGGTTGGAATGTTCGTGAGGCTTCGCGCCGTACCCTCACCCCAACCCCTCTCCCGAGGGGAGAGGGGCTTTAGCAACGCTCGCAATACCTGGCGACGGAACGAACAGCCAACGGAACTTCCGATCAACAGAACAGCCACTCAACTCAACAGAACGCCCGATCAACAGAACAGCCAATCAAATCAACAGAACGACCGATCAACAGAACCGGCCAGCAGACTCGCATCGCAACATCGCAACATCGCAACATCGCAACATCGCAACAACGGCTATCGGCTATCGGCTGTCGTCGACGCTGCAACACCCCTCAGTGCTCGTCCTGCTCCATGCCGTCGGCGGCGGCGTTGAGCAGTGCGGCAATCCGTTCGATGTCTGCTTCGCTCCACTGCCCGTGGCGTGCAAACAGGCCGTGCTTGATGCGGTGGATTGCCTCGCGGATGGGTGGGGGCGTCTGCGCCTTGATCAGCTCGCGTGCGCGACGATGGGTGCGCGCCAGTGCGGCATCCATGGCATCGCGCTGATCGGCGGCGTAGCTGCGGCCGGCGTCGGTGATCCGATACTGCTTGCGGCCCTGCTCCAGATCGGTCTGCACCCAGCCATCGGCTTCCAGCTGCGCCAGCGCCGGGTAGATCGCGCCGGCGCTGGGCGTGTACAGGCCTTTGAACAGCGCGGTGATCTGCCGCATCAACTCGTAACCGTGGCGTGGGTGCTGTTCGATCAAGGCCAGCAGCAGCAGGCGCAGGTCGCCATGCCCCAGCGGCCGGATGCGCGCACTGCCTCGCCCGGAGACGTTGCCGTCGGCTGCATCCAGATCAGCCAGAACCGCATGGTGGCGAGGGTTTGGTTTCATTCGATATATCGAAGCACACGGAAAAGATATATCGAAGTGTGGGCGGCTGCAAGCACTTAGCTGTCGCATTGCTGACCGTCCGTCGTCACGTCATCCATCGATGCTGCAACGCGTCTAGACATCACCTCTTTCCATAATTACGATGTAATTACTTCGACATTACGGGCTCGACCCGGTGAGGCAATGCGATGAGTCGACAGTGGGACACCCAGGCCGAAGGCCGGCGCAGGCGCTTGCAGCGTGCCGCCGCGCTGGCGCCGCAGGGCCGCGTGGTGGCCGCCAACGATGTGGTGGCGCTGCTGGAGGCGGTGATCGAGCCCGGCGACCGCGTGTGCCTGGAGGGCAACAACCAGAAGCAGGCCGATTTCCTGGCGCGCTGCCTCACCGAGGTGGACCCCGCGCGCGTGCACGACCTGCACATGGTGCAGTCGGTGCTGTCGCTGGCCTCGCACCTGGATGTGTTCGAGCGCGGCATCGCCAAACGTCTGGATTTTTCGTTCTCCGGCCCGCAGGCCGCGCGTCTGGCTGGATTGGTGAGCGAAGGCCGCATCGAGATCGGCGCCATCCACACCTATCTGGAATTGTTCGGCCGCTATTTCATCGACCTCACCCCGCGCATCGCGTTGATCACCGCGCAGGCCGCTGACCGCCACGGCAATCTCTACACCGGGCCCAACACCGAAGATACGCCGGTGATTGTGGAGGCCACCGCGTTCAAGGGCGGCATCGTGATCGCGCAGGTCAACGAAATCCTCGACACCTTGCCGCGCGTGGATATTCCGGCCGATTGGGTCGACTTCGTGACCGAAGCACCCAAGCCCAATTACATCGAACCCTTATTTACCCGCGACCCGGCGTTGATCTCCGAGATCCAGGTGTTGATGGCGATGATGGCGATCAAGGGCATCTACGCCGAGTACGGTGTGGACCGACTCAATCACGGCATCGGATTCGACACCGCCGCCATCGAATTGCTGTTGCCCACCTACGCCGAATCGCTGGGCTTGAAAGGCAAGATCTGCCGACATTGGGCGCTGAATCCGCATCCGGCGCTGATCCCGGCGATTGAATCGGGCTTTGTGCAGTCGGTGCATTCGTTCGGCTCCGAGCTGGGCATGGAAAACTACATCGCCGCGCGCCCGGATGTGTTCTTCACCGGCGCCGACGGCAGCATGCGGTCCAACCGCGCGCTCTCGCAGACCGCCGGTTTATACGCCTGCGACATGTTTATCGGCTCCACCCTGCAGATCGATTTGCAGGGCAATAGCTCCACTGCCACGCGCGACCGCATCGCCGGGTTCGGTGGCGCGCCGAATATGGGCTCGGATGCGCGCGGTCGTCGCCATGCCAGCGCTGCCTGGCTCAAGGCCGGACGCGAAGCCGCACGACCGGGCGAGATGCCGCGCGGTCGCAAGCTGGTGGTGCAGATGGTGGAAACCTTCCGCGAGCACATGGCGCCGGCGTTCGTCGACAAGCTTGATGCCTGGGAACTGGCCGAGCGCGCCAACATGCCGCTGCCGCCTGTGATGATTTACGGCGATGACGTCAGCCATGTGCTGACCGAAGAAGGCATCGCCAATCTGTTGTTGTGCCGCACGCCGGAAGAGCGCGAGCAGGCGATTCGCGGCGTGTCCGGTTACACCGCCGTGGGTCTGGGCCGCGACAAAGGCATGGTGGAAAACCTGCGCGACCGCGGCGTGATCAAGCGGCCGGAAGATCTGGGCATCCGTCCGCGCGATGCCACACGCGATCTGCTCGCCGCGCGCACGGTCAAGGACTTGGTGCGCTGGTCCGGTGGGTTGTACGACCCGCCGAAACGTTTCCGCAATTGGTAAGGGCTCAGCATGGAAACCCTGCGATATCGCTTTGACGGCCAGCACGGTGCGCGCACCGGTCTGGAGCATGCGCTGGTCGGCGTGGTCGCCTCCGGCAACCTGGAAGTGCTGGTCGAGCGCGTGCCGCTCGACGGCGCGATGGAAATCGAGATCCTCACGGCGGCCCGCGGCTTCGGCACGATCTGGCAGGCGGTGCTGGGCGACTTCGCCGCGCGCCATCCGCTGCGCGATGTGCGCATCAGCATCAACGATGTTGGCGCAACGCCGGCAGTGGTGAGTCTGCGCCTGGAACAGGCAATCGATGCTCTGCAAGGAGATGCCGCATGAGCTGCCATGTCAGAGACACAGACACCTCCGTAGGAGCGCACCCGGGCGCGACGGGCGTTCTCGGTAACGCCGCGGTCGCGCCCAGGTGCGCTCCTACAACACAAATCCGGAGACGCGTAGATGTTGGCGCAACGCCGGCAGTGGTGCGTCTGCGCTTGGAACAGGCGATCGATGCTCTGCAAGGAGATGCCGCATGAGCTCCCATGTCAGAGACACAGACACCTCCGTAGGAGCGCACCCGGGCGCGACAGGCGTTCTCGGTAACGCCGCGGTCGCGCCCAAGTGCGCTCCTGCAGCACAAATCCGGAGGCGCGTAGATGTTGGCGCAACGCCGGCAGTGGTGCGTCTGCGTCTGGAGCAGGCGATCGATGTTCTGCAAGGAGATGCCGCATGAGCTCCCATGTCAGAGACACAGGTACGTCCGTAGGAGCGCACCCGGGCGCGACAGGCGTTCTCGATAACGCCGCGGTCGCGCCCAGGTGCGCTCCTACAAATGCAATCCGGAGTCGCGTATGAGCACCACCATTCCCATGGCCGAGCGCAGCTATTACGAAGCCGATGCCCGCGAGCGTATCGACGGGCTGCTGGACGCCGGCAGCTTCCGCGAATTCGTCGGCCCGCGTCGCCGCCTGGTCAGCCCGCATCTGGCGCAGCTTGACGTGCCGGGCGCCTTCGACGACGGCATCGTTGTGGGCGAGGGCAGCTTGCGTGGCCGCAGCGTGTTGATCGCTGGCCAGCAGGGCGCCTTTATGGGTGGCGGCGTGGGTGAGGTGCACGGCGCCAAGCTCACCGGCTTGCTTGAGCGCGCGGCAGCCACGCATCCGGCAGCAGTGCTGTTATTGCTCGATACCGGCGGCGTGCGCTTGCACGAAGCCAATGCCGGCCTGATCGCCATTTCCGAAGTCATGCGTGCCACGCTGGATACGCGCGCGGCCGGCGTGCCGGTGCTGGCGTTGATCGGTAGCGGCAATGGCGCATTCGGCGGCATGGGCATCGTGGCGCGCTGCTGCAGCGCGGTGATCATGTCCGAAGAAGGCCGCTTGTCGTTGTCCGGCCCGGACGTGATCGAAACCGTGCGCGGGGTGGAAGAGTTCGACGCCCGCGACCGCGCTCTGGTCTGGCGTGTGACCGGTGGCAAACACCGCTATCTGCTGGGCGAAGCGCAGACCTTGGTGGCCGACCGCATCGCGGCGTTTGCCGATGCAGCGGCCGTCACGCTGGACGCACTCGTCGAACCCGAAGGCGATGCTGCCTTGCAGGCCTTGGAGCACGCGCATCATCAACTGTCTGCGCGCATCGATGCTTATGGCGATTGCCGCGACGGCCTGGACATCTGGGCGCGCCAAGGCATCGCCGATCCACAGCGGCTGCCGCTGCTGGACACCGACGCCTTCCTCGCGGCCACTGCAGATCGGAGCACGCCATGGAACTGAGCCAACTGCTCGACCAGCTGTTTCCGCTCGGTCACGCCATCGTGCGCAATGACGATGTGCTCACCGGCAGCGCGACCACGGCCGCAGGCGAGGTCACGGTGATCGGCACCGCCAACAAGCTGGAAGTGGGCGTGGACCACGCGTTGGCCCTGGCCGCCACCGTACTGGACAGCACCCGCGCGCATCCGCAGCGGCCGATCGTGATGCTGGCCGACACCGCCGGGCAACGCCTGGCACGTCGCGATGAATTGCTAGGCATCAATGGCTACTTCGCGCATCTGGCGCGTGCGCTGGATCTGGCGCGCAGGCGCGGCGCGCGACTGGTCACGCTGGTGTATGGCGAAGCGGTGAGCGGCGGATTTCTGTCGTTTGGTTTGATGGCCGACCGCATCCATGCATTGCCGGATGCGCAGGTGCGCGTGATGGATTTGCGTGCCATGGCCCGTGTCACCAAGCAATCGGTGGACACCTTGCAGGCGCTCAGCAAAAGTTCGCCAGTGTTCGCGCCGGGCGTGGAGAACTATGTGCACATGGGCGCGGTGGAATCGCTGTGGGACGGCGATCTGGCGCAGGCGCTGCTCGATGCATTGGCCGCGCCCGTCGATGGCGACCAGCGTCGCGCACTCGGCGCGCAACGCGGCGGCCGCACGCTGGCGCGCGAGGTTGCCGCCGCCGTGGCAGCGGGCGAGGCCTGAGGATGGCCGGCCGCCACGCCCTGGTGTGGTTACGCGACGATGCGCAGTGGCAGGCGCACACGCCCGGTGCGCAGCCACGCTTGCAGCAGTGGTTTGCCGCCGGCTTGCCTGCAGTGGTGGCGCGTGGCGACGGCAGCGAGGCGCCGGGCAGTTTGCGCCTGGGAGTGCCGTTGCCGCCCGACGAAGGCAATCAGCGTCTGGCATTGCGTGCCCATGTCGTGGAGATTGCACGCTGCAGTGAGCCCCTGTCGTTGGATGCCGTCATCGCGCACGCACCCGCCGAGGTGCAGCCCGCGTTGCAGGCATTGCGCGCGCACGCGCAGGCTGATGCACTGCATCCGCGCGTGTTCGGCAGCTTCGCGTGGCAAGCGTTGACGGGCTTGACCTATGTGCACGCGCAATCGGATCTGGATCTGCTGTGGTCCGTCGAGACGCCCGAGCAGGCGCAAGTAGTGGTTGCCTTGTTGCAGCGCTGGGAACAACGCCATGGCCTGCGTGCCGATGGCGAGTTGCTATTCCCCAACGACATCGCGGTGAACTGGCGCGAGTACGCCAGTGACGCGCAGCAGGTGCTGGTGAAATCCGGCAACGGCTGCTGCTTGTTGCCGCGCGCTGCGTTGTTTCAGTTAAGGAGCGCGGCATGAGCGCGCAGGTCCAACATCTGCAGCATGTGGATGTGCGTGCAGTGCCGCGCAACGTTGCGCACCGGCTCGGCCGGCTCGCCGTCGGCGCGCTGCATGCGGAGTTGGCCTGCGCGCCCAAGCCCGGGCTGGTGACGCCGTTCGACAGCGGTAGCCACAGCGACATGGATGCCTCCACGTTCTTGCGCAGTCTCTTCGCATTGCGTGGCTATTTTATCGCCATCGCACAGGCCGGCAGCGACAACGCACCCTTTGCACGGCTGCGCGATCTGGGCATCGCGGCCGAGGCGGCCATGCTGCGTGCCACCGGCGGCATCAATACCCACCGGGGTGCGATCTTCAGCCTTGGCCTGCTCACCGCACAGGCCGCACGCCTGCGCGCCGCGTATGGCCAGCGGCCATCTGCCGATGCGGTCTGCAACGGGGTGCAGGTGTGGGGCGCGGCGTTGCGCGCTGCGCCGCTGGACCCACGCAGCAATGGCCAGCGCATGCGCGCGCAGTACAAGGTGGCTGGCGTTCGCGAGCAGGCCGCAGCCGGCTACCCGCTACTGCGCGAGATCGCGCTGCCGAGCCTGCGTGCGGCGTTGGGCACTGGCGCCACACAGGACGCCGCGCTCGCGCAGACCTTGATGCAACTGGTCGCGCATGTCGACGATCTCAATCTGCTGCATCGTGGCGGCGCAGACGGTCTGGCCTATGCCAAAGCGCAGGCGCGCAGCTTTCTCGATGACGGCGGTATTGCGCAACCCCACTGGCGCGATCGGCTATCGTCGATCGGTAAACAATTCGTGGCGCGTCGGCTCAGCCCCGGTGGTAGCGCGGACCTGCTGGCTTGCGCGTGGTTCCTGCATCGCCAGGAGACGCTATGAGCAGGCGCGCGCCCAGTGTCACTGTGGCTGCAGAAAAACGTTGCGCGCACACGCAACGCATCAGTGCTTCACTTCGCACAGCAGCGGCTGCGGTATTGCAGGCTGCACCAGGAAACGTTGCCCGTAGCGCGCAGACGTGCAGTTCCTGCAGCAGTCGCGCCAGCGCATGCACGCGGCCAACGCCATGACCCTGACCATCCTCTGCCCAGGCCAAGGCGGCCAGCACGCCGACATGTTCGCCCGCATTGCCGATGCGCCCGCTGCTGCAGCGGTGCTCGCGGCTGCCGGCCGGGTGCTTGGCGCCGCTCCGCAAACCCTTGCCGCAGATGCTGGCCGCTACGCCAATGCCGTCGCCCAGCCGCTGGTCTGCGCAGGCACCTTGGCGCAATGGCAGGTGCTGCGCGAGCATCTGCCGACGCCGCTGCTGGTGCTGGGTTATAGCGTCGGCGAGCTGGCCGCGCACGCGGTGGCCGGCAGCATCGACATCCAGACCTGCCTGCAACTTGCGGCCACCCGTGCGCGCGCGATGGATGCGGCCAGCCCCGAGGATGCCGGGTTGATGGCGGTGATCGGTCTGCCACTGCCCACGCTGGAATCGCTCTGCAACACGCATGGTGCAGCAGTGGCCATCATCAACGGCGACGACCATGCCGTGCTTGGTGGGCCGCACACGGCTTTGGCGCGGCTTGGCGATGACGCGCAATCGCGCGGCGCACGCGTCACCGTGCTGCCGGTCACTGTGCCTGCGCATACGCCGTGGCTGCGCGCGGCCGCCGATTCCTTCGCCGCCGCATTGAACAAGGAGCCCATTCGCGCGCCCACGCTGCGCGTGCTTGCCGGCATCGACGCACGTGCCGTCGCCACGCCGCCGCAGGTGATCGACAGCCTGGCTGCACAGGTCGCGCAGACCGTGCGCTGGCACGACGTGCTGGTACAGGCCGCCGAACGCGGTGCGCGTGTGTTTCTCGAACTCGGCCCCGGTAGCGCACTGGCGCGCATGGCGCGCGAGATCGTACCGGGCTGCGAAGCGCGGTCGGTCGACGATTTCCACAGCACCCAAGGGGTGGTGGAGTGGGTCAACGCCGCATGCGAACGCGCGGCATGACCATCAGGCAGGTGTCGTACACGGCGTGACCCTTGGATGGCGGGTGGCCATCCGTGCTGTACGCGTATCAGGTGTCTGGGAGGGCGCATGACCCCGCAAATTGCAACGATTCTTGGCTTGGTGATCATGTTCATCGTCGCCACCGCATTGCCCATCAACATGGGCGCGGTGGCTTTCGCGCTGGCGTTCATCGTCGGTGGCGTGTGGGTGGGGCTGGACGGCAAGGAGGTGCTGGCCGGCTTTCCGGGCGACCTGTTCCTGACCCTGGTCGGCATCACCTATTTGTTCGCCATCGCGCAGAAAAACGGCACCATCGATCTGCTGGTGCATTGGGCAGTACGGGCGGTACGCGGGCACATCGTGGCCATCCCGTGGGTGATGTTCGTCATCACCGGCCTGCTCACCGCCTTCGGTGCGCTGGGCCCGGCGGCGGTAGCCATCATCGGGCCGGTGGCGTTGCGCTTTGCCAAGCAGTACCGCATCAACCCGTTGATGATGGGCTTGCTGGTCATCCATGGCGCGCAGGGCGGCGGGTTTTCGCCGATCAGCGTGTATGGGGGCATCACCAACAAGGTGGTGGAAAAGGCCGGGCTGGATGTCACCGAGATGGCGGTGTTTCTCACCAGCCTGGGCTTCAACCTGATGATGGCGATCATCTGCTTCTGCGCCTTCGGCGGGCTCAAGCTGATGCGTCGGCAGGAGGTGTCGCTGGCCGATGCGCAGTACGTGCCGGTCAGCGGCGATCAAGCATCGCAGCGACGCTTCTCCATCGAAGGCCATGGCGCACTGGTGGCGGCTGGCGGCGGCACCTTGTCCACCGACCCGCTGGCGCTGGAGGCCGTGTCCATTACCCGCGATCGCGTGATCACGCTTGTCGGCCTGTTGGGGCTGGGCGTTGCGGCGTTGGTCTACAACCTCAACGTCGGCCTGGTCTCGATCACCGTCTCCGTGGCGCTGGCATTGATCTCGCCCAATGCACAAAAAGGCGCGGTGGATGGCATCAGCTGGTCCACGGTGCTGCTGATCAGCGGTGTGGTCACTTATGTCGCGGTGCTGGAAAAGGCCGGCGCGGTGGACTACATCGGCACCGGCGTGTCGCATATCGGCATGCCATTACTGGGCGCGTTGCTGGTGTGCTACGTGGGCGGCATTGTGTCTGCGTTCGCATCGTCTGCGGCCGTGCTGGGCGCCACCATTCCGCTGGCGGTGCCGTTCCTGATGCAGGGCCAGCTGGGTGCGGCCGGGGTGATCTGCGCGTTGGCGGTGTCGTCCACCATTGTGGATGTCAGCCCGTTTTCCACCAACGGCGCGCTGGTGGTGGCCTCGGCGGCCAAGGAAGAACGCGACGGGCTGTTCCGCCGTTTTCTGGTCTACAGCGGGCTGGTGGTGCTGTTGGGGCCGCTGGCGGCGTGGCTGCTGTTCGTGGTGCCGGGTTGGCTGTGACGATGGCGCTGGTGGGCAGGGTCGGCGGGCGCGCCCGTAGAATGGGCGCCCCCGATCCACTGCCGATGACCTGCCCACCATGACCCTCGCCCCTGATTCGCGCACTGCCAAAAAGCGCGTACCGCTGTACGAGGAAGTGGCCGAGCGCCTGCGGCAGAAAATCTACGACTACGCGTTGCCGCCGGGCGAGTGGATCGACGAGCCTGCGTTGGCCGAGGAACTCGGTATCAGCCGCACGCCGCTGCGCGAAAGTCTCAAGCTGCTTGCGGCCGAAGGCCTGGTGCAACTGGACGCGGGCCGCGGCAGCCGGGTCACGCGGCTGACGCTGGAAGATCTCAATCAGCTGTTCCCGGTGATGGCGATGCTGGAAGGCCGCTGCGCGCATGACGCGGTCAAGCGTCTGGATGCGGCCGGCGTGCAGCGGCTGGAAGAGCTGCATGCGGCGATGGAAGCGTCTGCCGCCTCCGGCGATCTGGCCGAGTATTACCGCAACAATTACCTGATCCACGAGACGGTGCAGCATTACGCAGGCAATCCGTGGTTGATCCGGGTGACCCACGATTTGCATCGCATCTTGAAGATGCATCGCGGTCGGCAGTTGTTGACGCCGGGGCGCATGGCGCAGTCGCTGGCCGAGCATCGGCAGTTGATGGACTGCGTGCGGCGCGGCGATGCAGAAGGTGCGGAGCGGACCATGCACGGGCATCTGTTGAGCCAGGGCCAGGCGCTGGCGGCCTACGTGGCGGCGGGCGGGATGTTGAATGTGCCGGCACCGTTGCCGAGCTCCGGTGGGGTATAGGCGTTCGCGCGTGTTTTCCGGATGTCATGCGGCGCACGTTGCAGTGTTCAATGTTTCCTCCGTGCCACGCACAGTACGGCTAAAAGCTCGCTGCATGCTCATCCTTCTCCCCCCCGGGAGAAGGTGCCCGAAGGGCGGATGAGGGTACGGCGACAAGCAATTTCCAACAGGTGCACCCGTAGAGACCATGCGGGATTTTCAAGCACAGCTTTCAAGGGTGAGCGCTTAAGCCACGGCAAAGTCACAGGCTTCCACGCCCTTCGAGCGCGGGTGACGTTTGTCTTGGCAAAAGTCACCAAAACCGCTGTCGCCTGACGCAATCCGGCGCGATACGGCCGTGCCGGTCCCCTGCGCTCCTCGTCATGCGCGGCACGGCGCCCAAACTCGCTTCGCTCAAACAAGGGCGCCTCTTCGGCCACGCATGACTGCGGTGCTCGGCTTGCTTTAAGGCGACTTGGGTGAAGCGACAGCAAGAACAACAGCAAGAACAACAGCAAGAACAACAGCAAGAACAACAGCAAGAACAACAGCAAGAACAACAGC
>NZ_JBEGDX010000003.1:676604-898404 GCF_040202975.1 Xanthomonas sp. WHRI 10207
ACAACAGCAAGAACAACAGCAAGAACAACAGCAAGAACAACAGCAAGAACAACAGCAAGAACAACAGCAAGAACAACAGCGCCTGCTCACCACGGCAAACACCAACATCAGCGAGCGCCCAGAGCTGGGCCGGGGAAGGAGGTGCCAGTGTGCCGATCGCCGCTCAGCGCAAGCAGGTGTTACGTCTCCCTCTGTGGGAGAAGGTTCACGAAGGCTGCTGCGCTTTGCCGTCGCTAACGCATCCCCAGCGCCAGTAAATCGTCCACCCGTTCGATCAGCGAGGTTCCGGCCAGCCCGGCAAACACGTCCGGGTGGGCGTAGCCCCAGGCGACGGCGGCAAACGGCAGGCCGAGGACCTGCGCCGCTTCCCAGTCGGCGACCTGGTCGCCCACGTAGACCGCCTGCGCTGGCGTGTGTGCGGTTGCGCGCAAGACGCGGCGCAGGGCGCGTTGCTTGCCCAGCAGATGCGCGCCGCCCTCGATGACGGCAAATTTCGCGCTCAGTTCCTCCCCCAGCGCGCGTTGCACGTTGTCCACCGAGTTGGACGACACCACCGCCAAGCGCGTACCACCTGCATGCAGCGCGCTCACGGTTTGCGCAATGCCGGGAAATAACGCAGCCGGTGGCGCGCCGCGCATCAGCCGGATGAAGTCGGCCGCCACCAGCGGTACCCGCCAGGCAGGCAATCCCGATTGTTTGAGCAGTTCGCGCGTGGTCAGCCGGCGCGCGGCGTCCACCTCATGCGCTTCTGCCGCGCGGAAGCCATGTCGCGCAGCCAATGCGCGCTGCGTGCTCAGGAAGAAGCCGAACGAATCGGCCAGGGTGCCGTCGAAATCGAAAATGATCAGTGCAGGCATTGCGACGCTGCGAATGGGGCGTCATAGCCTAACCAAGCCCGCGCACATGCCACACGCGCACACGTCCCCACGTGTGCGCGCAGGCGATGCGGCTTACGCTTCGGCGAAATGCGACACGATGGGTGCATCGCTCTGCGCGCTTTGTTCGATGACCTTGCGCTGCATTGCGGCCAAGTAGGCGTCCAGTTCTTCGGTGGACGCGAACACATCGCTCAGCGGCACTGCCTTGACCATGTCGAAGACCTTGCGGATCTGCGGTTGCGGGTTGGTCACCAGCACCTTGCCGTGGTGCGCGGCCAGCGCCTTGCGCGCCTTGAAGATGCAGCGGATGCCGGCGCTGGAGATGTATTCCAGCGCGGACAGGTCCAGCACCAGCGTGGTGATGCGGGTGCCCAGCAACGGCGACAGTGCCGCGTCCAGGTCCTGGTAGGTGTGAGTGTCCAGCCGCCCGGTCAGGATGACGCGTTGGCGGGTGTCTTGCGGCGGGTCGATCTGGATGGCGAGCGTGGTCATGACAAAGCCTCGGGGACAGGGGCGTACGGGTGGAGCAGGGTGACGCGCACGATGTTGTATGCACCATCGCGGCGGTAGTCGATGTGATCGGCGAACTGATGCACCAGAAACAAGCCTAAACCGCCGATCTGGCGATCGTCGAGCTCGCTTGTCACATCGGGCATTGGCGCAGCGCACGGGTCGAACGCGGTGCCGGGGTCGTGCATTTCCAGCACCAGGGCCTGCTGGTCCAGTTGCAGCTGCAGCCGTAGCGGCTGTTCGGCGCACTGCCCGTGGGTGAGCGCATTGCAGCCCAGCTCTTCCACAATCAGCCGGATCTGGCCGATGCGCTCGGCGTGCAGGCCCTCACGGGTGAGCGAGTCTTCCAGCGCGTCGTTGGCGCCGGCCAACTGGGCCAGCGACGGTGCAATGGCCAGATCGAACTTCATGGGCTGGTTGCCTCCCCGGGGACGCCCCGGCCGGTCTCTGCGACCCGTCCAGCATGCTCCTGGCGCAGCCGGATCGCCAGCAGGGTGATATCGTCGTACGGATCGGCGTTGCCGGTAAAGCGGGCGATATTGGCGATCACCGCCTTGCACTGCGCCGCCGCACTGCGGCGCGGGTGCAGCGTGGCCAGCAGCCGCTCCAGCCCATAGCTGGCGCCGTGCTCGTCCATCGCCTCGATCACCCCGTCGGTATACCCCAACAAGGTCTGCCCCGCGGTCATCCGGCCCTGCAGTACCGGAAACGAGGTCTGCGGTTCGATCCCCAGCGGCGGGCCGGTTTCCAGCGGCAACGCATGCGTCTTGCCATCGATGTCGATCAACAGCGGCGGCTCGTGCCCGGCGCTGGCCAGCCAGTAATCGCCGCTCACCACATTGATCAAGCCGCACAGCACGGTGGCGAACATACAGGTGTCGTTGTTCTCGGCCAGCCGCGTGGAGGCGGCAATCAGGATGCCGTCCGGGCGCGTGTACCGGCGAGCGGCGATTTCCAGCACGCTCACCGCGCGCGCCATGAACAACGCCGCCGGCACGCCCTTGTCCGATACATCGCCAACCACGAACCACAGCAGCCCGGGTTCGGTTTCGACGAAGTGATAGAAGTCGCCGCCCACCGCCTTGGCCGGCTCCAGCCAGGCGCAGGCTTCCAGGTGCGAACTTGCACGGTCGAAGGTGCGTCCGGACGGCAGCATCGCCTGCTGGATCTCGCGCGCAATCTGCAGCTCGCTCTGCATGCGTTCGCGCGCAGCGGTCATCTCGCCAATCTCGGCGATATGGTGACGGATCGCATCGCGTGCGCTGTCGAACGCGCGCGCCATCACCCCCACCTCGTCATCGCGCTCGATATGCCGCAATGGATACTCGAATTCGCCACGTCGGAAATGCTCGGCGGTGTCGGTCAATTCCTCGATCGGCCGCGTCAACTTGCGCGTAATCCGCCCCATCAACCACCACCACACGCCCGCACCCAGCAACGCAGCCGCTGCCACCCACGCCGCCAGCCAGTTCAGGCCAGCCAATACGTAGTCTTCCGAGGCGGACAACACGAATGTCCAGCCGCTGTGCCCAACTGCCGCACTATGGGTCAGGAAGCGTTCGCCATCCGGCGCAGTGTGCGAAAACGAAATCGGCTGGCCGGCCGCAAGTGCCCGCTGCAATGGCCGCAGATCTGGCCGCGAGCGCGCCACATAAGCGTCCAGCGTGTGATGCAGGTTAAGCGCCGGGTCGGGGCTGAATACCAGCATGCCTTCCGGCGACAACAGCATCGGCTGGATACCGATATCGCGTGGCAATTGGTCGATGATCTCGCGCAGATGCTGCAGCGGCAGGTCCACGCTCACCATGCCCACGGGCGCCGCATCAGGTGCATCGCCCGGGCGCCGCAGCGGCAGGTTGTAGCTGGTGTACAGCGCACTGCCGCCATTGCTGTTGAGGTACGGCTCGGACCACCACGCGCGGCCTTCGCGCTGCGTGCGCAGGTACCACGGCATCGCGCGATAGTCGTAGCCCAGCTCCGTCACCGATTTTTCAACGGTGCGCGTGCCATCGCGATGCACGTACCAGAGAAAGCCGGTATCGCGCGCTTTTTGCGTTCGCGGTTCGATGATCAGCCGCGCCGCGCCGATATCCGGGTCGCCACTGAGCGTGGCCAGCAACAACGCGCGCAGGTTGAACGGCTGCAACCCCACCGCGCCGCTGCTGGCCGCCAACGTGCGCCCGCTCACCTGTACCGAATCCAGCATCGCCGCCAGGCTGCGCGCGGTCTGCTCGGTCAACCCGTCCACCTCGTTGCGCGCGGCCTCCACCAGCTCGGCGCGTGCGCCCAGGTAGAACAGCGTGCCCAGCACCGCCAGCAACGCCACCAGCACGCCGGTGGCCGCCAGCATCACCCGCATCCGCAAGCTATTACGCCAGTGCACGCGCGGGGCGGCCGGTGCGGACGGCGTGGGCGCTGGTGGGCGGGTAACGATGGCGCGCACTCCCTGGCGATGGCTGTGCTCGATCATGGCAGCTTTGCGCTCACCCACAATCTCCGGCAGCGGCCTCATCCTCACGCCGCCGCGATTGCCCCCCGAGCGCAGGCGGACTAGATTGGCTGCCCAACTGCCACGGAGGCCGGCCTTGCGCCAGATTCTGACCCCAAGCCTGCTGGCCCTATTGCTTACGGCCTGTAGCGCCCCGGAGACCAGCATGACCCAGACCCAATCCCCCGCTACCGAGGCCGCTGCAGAAGCCAACGTCGAGGCGGGCGGCCGCGGCCTTGCCAAGCTGAATCCCAGTCCACGCAAGGCGTTCGAGGTCACGCTCACCCTGAAGAACGCGCCTGGCGCGTTCGGTCTGGTGCAGGGCGCGGCGCAGTACGACGTCAGCAACGAAGCCGAGTGCGGCAAGATCCAGCCGGAGACCGGCACCGCCGGCCGCATCACCAGTCAGGAAGACTTCGCGCTGAAGAAGGTGTCCGATACCGAGTATCGCGGCACCGTCTATCTAGACCTGATGCAGGACGAAGACTATTACGGTCGCGGCGTCTGTCATTGGGAATTCAGTGGCGCCAGCGTGATGCTGAAGGCGACTGGTGCGGAAGAAGACACCCGTTTTCTTTTTTCTGTCGAAGGCAAGACCGTGACTGCACAGCAGTCGCAGACAAAGTATTACTGGAGAGAGGGCTATCCACGTTCGGGAATGGACGACTTCCCCGATGTAGGTGAATTGACTCCTGAGAAGTTCAAGCCCGACATCCGCGACAATCTCTTCACCATCACGCTGGCTGCCAAGGAAGTTGCGCCATGAGCATCCCGTCACCGCAATATGCAGGCTTGTCTGACGATGTCTACAAGGATCGCGCAGTCGGTCGGCGCGCGCCGGGTCAGGAAGAAATCGTCGTGGTCGAGGGTCAGCGTTACGCGGTTCTCGAACACGTCAACAACAAGTCCACTGGCTACCAAGGCACGATTTACCGCCGCGAAGGCAGTGGCGAAATCGTGGTCGCGCATCGCGGCACCGAAGGTGTGGCCAATGACATTCTCACCGACGCCACCATGGTCACGTCGCGAACCAATCCGCAGGCGGCTGATGCGCTAGCGTTGACCAAACATGCGCTTGATTATGCGGAGGTCGCTGGCCAGCGAAGCGGCCATGCACCGGAAGTCACCGTCACCGGTCACTCCCTCGGCGGCGCACTCGCACAGATCTCCGCACACCATTACGACCTCAAGGGCGAAACCTTCAATTCGTATGGTGCAGCCAGCCTGAGCTATCGCATCCCGGAAGGCGGCAACAGCGTGATCAATCACGTCATGGCCTCCGACCCGGTCAGTGCGGCATCACCGCATTTTGGCCAGGTGCGGATTTATGCCAAGCCCACTGAAATGCTCGCCTTGAGCGCTAGCGGTTATAGCAATAGTAAGGCCAACTTCCTGATTCCCGACGATCCGCTGATGGCAGCTACGGCATCGTTGGGTGCGCACAAATTGGGCAATTTTTTAGGGGAGCATTCCGCGCTCACCGATCCAAACGCACGTCCGCTCGCCGAAAAGAACGCGCGGATGATTGAGGAATACCGCAGCGACGTGAACGGGTTGCGTACCGGTACTACCATCCTGACGCGCGGTGCACCAGGCCTTGGGCAGGATGTGGTCGACGCCGTTCGTGGCCCCCTCGCTCCAGGCGAGCCGGCCAAGCGCGATGCGCGTGAGCATGGCAACGACCACACCTCGTTGCGCATCGATCAACCTGGGCACGTGGGTAACCCCTTGTTCCAGGACGCCCAGCGTGGCGTACATGCGCAAGACGTGCGTGCTGGCCGTACGCCGGATCAGCACAGCGCGCAGCTGTCTGGCGCGCTCGCCTCGGAGATGCATGCCGCCGGCGGCCAGCGTATCGATTCGGTGGCAATGAGTCCCGATGCCGCCCGGACTTTCGCCGTGCAGGGGCGCGCCGATGATCCGGCGCAGTTGCGCGTCAGCGTCGAAACCATGACCGCGATCAACACACCGTTGGAGCAGAGCAGCCAGCGGGTGGCCGAAAATTCAGCGCGCCAGGCGGTGGCGCTGGAACAACAACAAACGCAGACCCAGCAACAGCAGCAGGGTGCACGCGCGATGGGCTGAGCACTCCGCGCGGTTGCAGGTGGCAGCCCGCCCTGCGCGCATCGCGTACATCCAGCACTTCCACAGACACGCCGGCTTGCCGGCGTTTTTGTTGCCTGTTTGCGCGCAGATGCAGCTGTTTCTTGCTGCAGCCGCACAACAGACACGCCGGTAACCAACGCGCATGTACGCCATTACCGTATTTTTTCGCATAGAGGTATTCCGACATCACCGCTGAGCTATAGCGACCTCGAGCGATCGAAACGTCCATGTTTGAATCGCCAGCGTTTCGCAGTGCAGCTGGCCGTGTCTTGTACGACCCGTCACGCCACGCCACGCGGATCGAAAGCAGGGGATCAGGCAGGGCGCCATCTGGCGCGACATCTATCGATCAAGGGAGAGGGTTCATGAGTGTGGTGAGTACGCGTTACAGCCGCCTACTGTTGGTGCTGCTGCTGTCGTTGGTCAGCCTGAGCGCAGGCGCACAGGGCATCGCCAAAGGCGCCGATGTCAGCTGGCTCAATCAACAGGCGGCCAATAATCCGCCGCAGGTGTTTCGCGACGCCTCCAACAAGACCACCGACTTCCTCAAGCTATTCAAGGATGTCGGCGGCAACGCCGTGCGCCTGCGCGTGTGGGTCAACCCGTCCGGCGGCTGGAACGATGGCCGCGACACACTCGACAAGGCCAAGCGCGCCACCGCGCAGGGCATGCGCATCATGATCGACTTTCATTACAGCGACAGCTGGGCCGACCCTGGCAAGCAGAACAAACCGGCTGCCTGGGCAGGGCATTCCGTGGCCCAGCTCAATACCGACGTCTACAACCACACCCAGGGCATCCTCAAATATCTCAAGGACAACGGCATCACCGTCACCTGGGTGCAGGTGGGCAACGAGATCAACAGCGGCATGCTGTGGGACCAGGGCAAGACGCCCAACTTCGCCAACCTGGGGCAGTTCATCAACAGCGGCTACAACGCGACCAAGGCGGTGTATCCCAATGCCAAGGTCATCGTGCATCTGGCCAACGGCTACGACAACGCCAACTTCCGCTGGTTCTTCGACAACCTGCGCTCGGCCGGCGGCAAATGGGACGTCATCGGCATGTCGCACTATCCGCCGGTGGGCAGCTGGCAGGATTACAACACCCGGCTGGACACCAACATGCGCGACATGATCAAACGCTACGGCACCGACGTGGTGGTGGCCGAGGTCGGCATGGACTGGCAGCAGGCCGCCACCACCCGCGCCATGCTCACCAACCTGCTCAGCCGCAGCAACGCCATCGGCTCACGCGTGCTCGGCGTCTTCTACTGGGAACCCAACGCCTACCCGGGTTGGCAGGGCTACACCATGGGCGCAGTCAACAACAACGGCCAACTGACCGAAGCGCTGCAGGCGTTCTGACCGGCATCCCAGCGAACACGGCGGGGCCCTCCAGCCCCGCCAAACCTCGCCCACCGTGTAGGAGCGCACCCGGGCGCGACTGTGGCGTTACCGGTAAAGCCCATCGCGCCCAGGTGCGCTCCTACGGGATGGTCGGGCCTGCACGCGTGTCGAGCTGCGCAGCGCAAGCGCTGCATCGACGTTACCTGCCCACCAACGCCGATGGCCTGACGTCCTACCGACGCCAGCCCGCCGCACCAGCAGACTGCGGCCATCCCGCACACCCGTAGGAGCGCACCCGGGCGCGACTGTGGCGTTACCGGTAAAGCCCCATCGCGCCCAGGTGCGCTCCTACGGGATGGTCGTGCCTGCACGCGTACCTAGCCGCGCAGCGCAAACGCTGCATCGACGGTATCTGCCCACCAACGCCGATGGCCCGACGTCCTACCGACGCCAGCCTGCCGGACCAGCAGACCGCGGCCATCCCGCACACCCGTAGGAGCACACCTGGGCGCGACGGGCGTCACCGGTAAAGCCCATCGCGCCCAGGTGCGCTCCTACAAACACGTGCACCTGTGTGGGTGCATTCCGCCTGTGCCCGAGCGGCAATGGCCGCGTGCGCATCACCCGCCCATGCCCCTCATCCTTTGGTCGTACACCGGCCGCGCCCGTGTGCACAGCACCCGCCATCACCCCCGCCCATGCACACACCATCCCATTCCATACGCACCCGTAGCGAGGAATGCCAACAGGTGCGTGCGGTACACTTGGGGGTTCACGAATTCACGATGTCGACACACCCGCGGGGTGTGTCCCCCCGGGAGCGCTAATGAACTGGTTGAACGAAGTGCTGCACAACGATCCGAACCCGCTAGAGACGCAGGAGTGGCTCGAATCGATCAAGGCCGTCATCGACGTCGAAGGCCCGGAGCGCGCCCATCAGCTGCTGGAAGGCATGGTCGAACAGACCCGCCGCGCCGGCGCTTACCTGCCGTTCTCGCCCACCACCGAGTACGTCAACACCATCTCTCCGGCCAACGAGGCCAAGAACCCCGGCGACTCCGCGCTGGAGTGGAAGATCCGCTCGATCATCCGCTGGAACGCCATGGCCACCGTCGTGCGGGCCAACCGCAAGCCGGGTGACCTGGGCGGCCACATCGCCTCGTTCGCCTCCAGCGCCACGCTGTACGACGTGGGCTTCAACCACTTCTGGCGCGCGCCCTCCGACAGCCATCCGGGCGACCTGCTGTTCGTCCAGGGCCATAGCGCGCCGGGCATCTACGCCCGCGCCTTCCTGGAAGGCCGCATCAGCCAGGCCCAGCTGGACAACTTCCGTATGGAAGTGGACGGCCAGGGCATCTCCTCCTACCCGCACCCGTGGCTGATGCCCGAGTTCTGGCAGACCCCCACCGTGTCGATGGGCCTGGGCCCGCTGGCCGCCATCTACCAGGCGCAGTTCATGCGCTACCTGGAAAACCGCGGCCTCATCGAGAAGTCCGACCGCAAGGTGTGGTGCTTCATCGGCGACGGCGAGTCGGACGAGCCGGAAACCCTCGGCGCGATTGCCCTTGCCGGCCGCGAAGGCCTGGACAACCTCATCTTCGTGGTCAACTGCAACCTGCAGCGCCTGGACGGCCCGGTGCGCGGCAACGGCAAGATCATCCAGGAACTGGAAGGCGTGTTCCGTGGCGGCGGCTGGAACGTCATCAAACTGCTGTGGGGCGGTTACTGGGATGCCCTGCTGGCCAAGGACACCGACGGCGTCCTCAAGAAGCTGATGATGGAAACCGTCGACGGCGAATACCAGAACTGCAAGGCCTTCGGCGGCGCCTACACCCGCGAGAATTTCTTCGGCAAACACCCGGAGACCGCGGCCATGGTGGCCGGCCTGTCCGACGACGACATCTGGCGCCTCAACCGTGGCGGCCACGACCCGCACAAGGTCTACGCCGCCTACCACCAGGCCGTGAACACCAAGGGCATGCCCACCGTGATCCTGGCCAAGACGGTCAAGGGCTACGGTATGGGCTCGGCCGGTGAGGCGCTCAACCCCACCCACCAGACCAAGAAGCTGGACGACGCGGCGGTCAAGCACTTCCGCGACCGCTTCAACATTCCGGTTACCGACGCCCAGCTGGAAGACGGCCAGGTGCCGTTCTACCACCCCGGCGACGATTCCCCGGAAGTGCAGTATCTGAAGGACCGTCGCAACGTGCTGGGCGGCTTCCTGCCGCAGCGCCGTCCCAAGGCCAGCAAGTCCTTCGTTGCGCCCACGCTCGACAAGTTCGAGCGCCTGCTCAAGGACAGCGGCGAGCGCAGCTATTCCACCACCATGTCCTTCGTGCAGAGCCTCAACATCGCCCTGCGCGACAAGGAACTGGGCCCGCGCATCGTGCCGATCGTGGCCGATGAAGCGCGCACTTTCGGTATGGAAGGCATGTTCCGCCAGATCGGCATCTATGCCCCGTTCGGCCAGAAGTACAAGCCGGTCGACGCCGACCAGCTGATGTACTACCGCGAAGACCAGACCGGCCAGGTGCTGCAGCAGGGCATCAGCGAACCGGGTGCGATTGCCTCCTGGATGGCCGCCGGCACAAGCTATTCGGTCTCCGATGTGCCGATGCTGCCGTTCTACATCTACTACTCCATGTTCGGCTTCCAGCGCGTGGGCGACATCGCCTGGCAGGCAGCAGACATGCGCACGCGTGGCTTCCTGCTCGGCGGCACCGCCGGCCGCACCACGCTCAACGGCGAAGGCCTGCAGCACGAAGACGGCTTCAGCCAGGTCATCGCCGGCTCGATCCCCAACGTGCGTAGCTACGACCCGACCTTCGGCTTCGAAGTCACCGTCATCATGCAGCACGGCATGAAGTCGATGATGGAAGACCAGATCGACGAGTACTACTACATCACCCTGATGAACGAGAACTACGCCCACCCCGGCATGCCAGACGGCGCAGCCGAAGGCATCATCAAGGGCATGTACCTGCTCACCGACGCCGGCAAGCCCAAGAAGGGCGAGCTGCGCGTGCAGCTGCTGGGCAGCGGCACCATCCTGCGCGAAGCCATTGCCGCGGCCGAACTGCTCAACAAGGACTTCGGCGTCACCGCCGACATCTGGTCCTGCCCCAGCCTCAACGAAGTCCGCCGCGACGGCTTCGACGTTGAACGCTGGAACCGCCTGCACCCGGAAGCCGAACAGCGCAAGCCGTACGTCACCCAGCTGCTGGAAGGCCGCCAGGGCCCGGCCATCGCTGCAACCGACTACGTACGCGCCTTCGCCGACCAGATCCGCGCCTTCGTCCCGATGACCTACACCGTCCTCGGCACGGATGGCTTCGGCCGTTCGGATACGCGTGCCAACCTGCGCCGGTTCTTCGAGGTCGACCGTTACTACATCGCGCACGCGGCGATTGCGGCGCTGGCGAAGGATGGCAAGATGACGGGCAAGGATGTGGCAAGGGCGATCAAGCAGTACAAGATTGATCCTGAGAAGGCGAATCCTGTTGGGGTTTGAGGTTAACGTTAAGGTTGAAACGTGAAACAGTGATCAATCCAAAACGCGATCCAAAGGCTACGGATGGCCGTGCGAGTTGGTATCCATACTACGCAGGCTTCTCGCCTCAATTCGTTAGTTACGTTCTCCAGAGCAGCCGGCTTTTGCCGGCTGCTCTCATTGCGGATCCTTGGAATGGGGCTGGGACAACGACAACTGTTGCTCAGGCCGAAGGCTACCGAACTTGGGGGGGGGATGCGAATCCCGCAATGGTTATCGTGGCGCGAGCTAAACAGGTTTCAGCGAGACAGCTTGCCGCATCTAGGGGAGCATTCGAGGCGATTCTGGCGTCCCGATCGTGTCGGTCCTCGACAATTCATTCGGAAGATCCGTTGCTGGGACTGCTACCGCCCGGCCCGGCTACCGAGATAAGGAGCATCGAACGCAGCCTGAGAAACTTATGCGCAGAATTGGATTCCTTTCCTGAGATTCCGGAGGAGATGAAGCCAGAACTTGCGCTGATGTATTTGACACTTTTTCGGGCTGCAAGGAGCTTGGCGAAGGGCTCGAAAACAACGAATCCTACTTGGCATAAGTTGTCTAGTGCTGAATTCATCGAGCTTTCTTCAGAAGCTGCCCGTGCCGAGATTGTCTCGATATGGAAGCAACTTTCATCGGATGTCGATCGGAGTGACATTAGCTTGGGCATGGGAACGCTGAGTGCATCGCTGTCGCAAGCAATCCCACTGAAAGATGGCGTGGTGGACTTGATTCTTACATCTCCGCCATACTGCACCCGTATTGACTACGGAATTTCGACCATCCCAGAACTTGCCGTTCTTGGTACTGGAAAAAAATCTTTTGACTTATTGAGAAGATCGCTCATGGGAACCACGACGGTCGAAAAAGATATTGGCGATATCGACCAGCGTTGGGGGGCGTCGTGTTGCACATTCCTCGACTCTGTGCGGAGCCATCCTTCGAAAGCGTCATCCACTTATTATCTTAAATCGCATGTCCAGTATTTCAAAGGGCTATTCGAATCGATCGAGGAGTGTCAGCGTGTCCTGAAAAAGGGAGGTGCGGCTGTCTTCGTGGTTCAGGACTCGGAGTACAAGGGAATACGAAACGACCTTGCCTCGATAACTGTCGAAATGTTCGAGTCACTCGGGGTGCGTAGCACTGGCAGAGATGATTTTGAGAAAAGGATAAGCATGCGCTCCCTCAATGCGGGAAGTAAAATGTATGCGTCCGGCGCCTTCCCAATTGAGAGCGTTCTTACATTCAAAAAATAAGGTGGGAATCATGGATCTGATTAACCTTCTCGACTCTGAATCAAGTGCTGCGAAAACGCAAAGCCTTGATCTATCTTTCAATGAGCTGTACGACATGTATAGGTCGCCAGATCATGAACTCAATATCAGTCCTGAGTACCAGCGGATCTTCCGTTGGACTGTCGGTGCGCAGTCAAGATTTATAGAGAGTCTGCTACTTGAAATGCCCGTTCCTCCAATATATGTCATTGAGGACCAAGTGGGGAAGTACGAGCTGATTGATGGTCTCCAGAGAATTTCGTCATATCTCCACTTCAGGGGAGTGCTGGACTCGCCCTATTCGCTTCCCCGCGTTCAACTGGGTGAATCTCTTAAGCTAGCAGACTGTGACATCGTGCCAGCATTAAACGGGTTGTTGTATTCGGATCTGCCCACTGCTTTACAGATCAGGTTGAAGCGCTCATTCGTCCGTGTTGAGGTCATCAGAAAGAATAGTGACCCACGGTTGAAGTATCATATGTTTAAGCGTTTGAATACTGGAGGCATACTTCTTAGTGATCAGCAGCTCCGAAACTGCACTATTCGCCTTCTGGACAACAAGTTCACCGACTTTTTGGCCGAAATGTCTGCTAATGAAGACTTCAAGACCTGCATTCAGAATCTCACTGATGAGCGCTTAAGAGACTCTTACGACCAAGAGCTTGTGTTGAGGTTCTTCGCATTCAAATACGACTTGGCTTCGTTCAAGCATGACGTTTCTGATTTCCTAACAGACTATATGGAAAAGGTGTCCGATACAGGTCGCGACGAACACATGCCTTTGGATTACGTAGAGGCAGAGCAGGCCTTCAAGGATACGTTCAAAGTCCTAGCGAGAGCTTACGGTAGTGACGCCTTTTCATTCGCTAATGCGAAAAACAAGAAGAGACCTTCGGGTATTGGTAAGGAACTCGTGTCCGGATTTAGTGTTTACCACTATGAGGCCCTCTGTATTGGTGTCCAGCCGTTCATTCCTAAGCTCTTAAAGCTGGCCGACCGAGATCCAGAGGCGCTTAGGATCGCGGTGACCGCGATCAAGATGGATGCGGATTTCATTTCCGCAACAACGGGGGGCGGAAAGAACTCGCCTGGTCCTTTGCGCGCCAGGATTGGAATGGTAGAGAAAGTCATGGAGGCGCTGTGACAGAAGATGAGTTCTTCAGTGAGCTAGAGGATGGTTGGGCTATCAGACAAGATGAGCTACTTGCTCTTCAGAATCTGGCTGCGCGAATGGAGATCGCCGATGCGGACCGATATAGGCGTGCAATGGTACTAATGCTCTATGCGCACTTCGAAGGTGGCGTAAAGTTCAGCCTCCAAGTCTACGTGAAATTTCTGAACGAGCTTAATATTGCTGTCGGTGATGCCAATGCAGAGATCGCTGCTGCAGGTATTAGCGACGTAATGCAGGCACTGCGCGATCCATACCGGAAGTGCCCTGAGTTCTCTAGGGAGCTGCCGGATGACTCCGATCTACATAGGTTCGCTAGGGACCGAGAGTTGATGTCTGTGCTCCCTGAGATATTGGGTAGGAGACTCTCCATCGATGATAGAGTCGTGAATACCGAGTCGAACTTGAAGCCGGTAGTCTTGAGGAAGATTCTTTATCGTCTTGGACTTGATCATCATCTTTATGATCACCATGAATATGCGATCAATAAAATGATTAGAATTCGCAATAGTATCGCACACGGTGAAAGTATGACTGGCGTATCAAAGGAAAGGTATGACAGGCTCCGCGATGTTGTTTTCGATGTGATGCGGGACGTGCGCCTTAAACTGCGAGATTCCCTGCATCGTCAGGTCTATCGCCGAAAGGCTGCTGCGTAAAGTTAAAAATTGGATCAATAAGCCGTAAATGATAATGGGTAGTTTTCATACGACTGCCGCCAACTGAGGGGAAGTTCGATGTCAGGTAATTTAATAGCAGAAGTGGAGAGGCAGCGCCACGACGTGGTGGTCGATACTTACACTGCTACATGGAACGAGCTTCTTGATCAGTTCAAGAAACACGACATCTCGATTGATCCCTTATATCAGCGAGCATTCCGATGGACGATGGATCAGCAGACACAGTACTTGGAATCGTTGCTGCTAAGCATACCGACCCAGCCGATATTCTTGGCTGAGACTGAGGATGCAAAATTCGAAGTAATTGACGGGCTTCAGAGATTTAGCAGTGTCCTTAAGTTTTTTGCGTCGGACGTATTTGAGGAGGAAGGGGCCGGAGCGTATGGCGTAAATCTGGAAAATCCCCTTGATAACAATGTCTCCATCCCTTCAACGCTAACGGCCGCTCCGATACTTGAGGGACTCGAAGGATTGACTCTAGAATCGATGCCGGAAACACTCGTGCGTACTCTTCGGTACGCAAGAATTCAGGTGATTCTCATTCAGAGAAGATCAAGCGAACTTGCAAAATATCACGTTTTCATGCGGCTAAATCGTGCTGGCACTACTCTTTCAAATCAAGAGATTAGGAACTGCTCTGCCAGATTGTTTAGAAGTGCATTCGCAGACGTATTGATGGAACTCGCAAACGATGCGGGTGTGATAAGTGCGCTCAAGCTATCCGATGCTGACAGGCGAGCAATGGGCATTCAAGAGAATATTTTGCGTCTAATTGCATTTAGCAATTTTCAGCCTGCGACGCAGAGAATTGATGAGTTTTTGGATCGCGCTATGTACTTGGCATCTTCTGGGGATTTCAATTTTACTCCAAGAATGAGATCGGCAGTACTGAAGACGTTCGCGTTGATATCGAATGCCTATCCGAATGGAGAGGCGTTCAGGTTTCGGAAAGACGGAATATTTAAGGGTGCCTTCAGTACGAACCTTTTCGACATAGTTGCGTGTGGTGTGTACCAAAACCTCAAGAATGTTGAGGCTTCCGGAGTCAAGTTTCTGCGTTCAAGAATCTCCAAGATGCACGCCGTTGAGGAGGCGCTCGCGCTGACTGGTGCTGGATCAAATACAAGGGCAAAGATGCTGGGTAGGGTCGCATTCGGTCGGCGCTGGTTCCGCTGATGGCTCGCCACTTGACACTTCGTGCAGCCCGTCAAGAACTAATGGCCGCAAGGGAAAGGCATGTGTCCCTTCTCGATGACGTAAAGAGGCACTGCGTTGACGAGAACGCAACAAGAGATGGCTTCAAATACCTTCTGGCGATTCCGATCATTTACGCCGCCTGGGAAGGCTACTTTAAGATTTCGTTCACTCTGTGCATCAAGCGCAAATGTCAGCTGGCGTTGCGGGCTCGGGCTTATCCTGGAATCTACAGGACGCTTTGGCTACAGAAGCAGCCATTCGTGAAGTCTTACTTGGCTTCTCTGGTCAATGCAATGCAGCCCGGCAAGCCAGTTTCACCCAAGACTGGATCTCAGTACAAAGCATTAGCCACTTTCTCTGAGAACTTCGTTGATTGGTTGGAAGCGCCAGTTGACCACGCTAGTGGCTTTGAGGGCCTAGTGATGACCTACTCAAATGTTGATCGCAGCGTTCTCACTCTTAATTCAGAAGTGATTGGATTGGATCTGGCAGGACTTCCGGTAGGCCGCCTCGATAGCATGGTTGGACGAAGAAATGAAATATCACACGGTGGCCTTCTAACCTATCCCACGGAAGTCGAGGTCATTGAGCTTGTCGCGTTTTGTAGCAATTTGATCGTTGGTGTCGATGGAAAGATTGGTGATTGGCTGGCCACTTCCTAGGATGATAACGGGCCAGATTCACTCATCAGTTGACAGCGCTCGGCTTGCGTGGCTAATGAGCGGGCCTGACACTCGGGCAAAAGGGGGCGGAGGTAATTTGACAGCGGTAAAAGGGGACGGAGGTAATCAAGCGAACCGGTCGTACAGGCCCGCGCGGCGATGTCTGATAGCGGACCTGTGTCGCTCCCGTCAGGCTGAGGTCTTCTTCTTGAGCAGGAGGCCCGGCCATGCCGCGTCAGCCGCGTCTGGAACTGCCCGGCGTTCCGATGCATGTCGTCCAGAGAGGCGTGAACCGGTACGCGATCTTCTTGGACGATGAGGATCGGCATCACTATTGCTTGCTGTTACGCGTGGCCTGCGAGCGCTTTGCTGTGCGGGTGCATGCGTTTGTGCTGATGGACAACCACGTGCACCTGCGGGTCTCGGCGGAGAAGGCTGGCGCAGTGTCTTCGGCGATGCGGCTTAGCGGCCAATCATATGTGCAAGCCTTCAACGTCAGGCACCGGCGCAGCGGAACCCTGTGGCAGGGGCGGTTCAAGTCCTGCTTGGTGCAAACCGAAAGGTATGTGCTCACGGTCTTGCGCTACATCGAACTCAATCCGGTACGCGCCCGCATGGTGGCATTGCCAACCGAGTACCGCTGGTCAAGCGTGCACACGCAACTGGGGCGCGCGAAAAGCCAACTCATCACGCCGCACGAGGTCTATCTACATCTGGGCTGCGATGCAGCCGAGCGGGTGTCTTCTATGCAAGATGGCTTCATGCGCGTTTAGCCCCAGAGGACGGACAGTCAATCTGCCTCCACCTCATGCCTTGGGCGACCCGCGCTTCCAGGCAACGGTGGAGCGTGCATTGGGCAGGCCAACGACGTGCCGTCCGCGTGGTCGTCCTGCCGGGGATATTCAGATGGGTTAATTGCCTCTTTTTCTTTAAATGTCTTTAAAGTGCAGCGCGTGAGAGCGAACCATGCCTCATCGTTTACATCTACCAAGTTGCAAGCACCCAGCGCAAAGTAGTTGGTGAATGTGTATGCACGATGGATGCAGACCGAGCTCCCATTTCGTGATCTGAAGTCGCATCGCTACGGCCAAGCACTGAAAGATAGTTTGACCCGCCACGGTCAGCAGCAGCAAATTCTGTTGTTGATCAATGCGCTGGCGACATTCGCCAACTGGCTGGACTTTGGCTGCGAGTCCACCAGTATTGTCTAATGGCTATCGCGGAATAACGGGGTCAGGTTCACTTATCAGTCGGTAGCGCTTGGCTTCCGTGGCCGATGAGCAGGCCTGACTCCCGCTAAGCGGCGGGTCTTGGCTTCGATCATCGCTTTGAAGGCCTCATAGCCAAGGGCTGGCTGCTAATGTAAACGGTGGCGAGCAGTTCGTCGAGAAAGGTAGCAGGGTTAGGTCCACTTCTGGCTATATTTGAATCTGGCCCCATACCCGTGGCGCGTGTGGTTTCTAAGTAAGTGGAGAGAGCAATGAGCAAAGTTTCCCCGGGGACTGCTAGTTAGCCTGTAGGGCGAGGGAGCTTTGTAGGAGCAACGCCTGAGTTAGGGCGGAATCTTGAACTGCCGCGGTGATGGCGGCTGCGAGTGCTAAGGTCATGGGCAGCGACATAGGTATCCTGCTTCAGTGAGTATCTTCGTTGACTCTAGCGCCCTTCATTCGATTTAGTATCGCGATTTTTTCGTTCTCAATTTCCATGTTCTGGTTAATTTTAACCGGAAAGCACTACGTAAAATATTTTGAAGTTAATTTCAGGAACAAAGGTGGATTCCTTAAGTATATAGCTATCGCCCCCTTGATGATTCTAGGTGGCCTTGCAGTGGTAGTTATAAACTTTGGTGCGGCAGTTATAGGGGGCGAGCAAAGGGCAGTGTGGTTAGCTCGCGCGGTGGGTTGCGATAATCTAATTATGCGGACACCCTTCCGAACGTTGACGGCGCAGCCTGAAATTTGTGTAGGAGGTGAAACTGACTCGTTAGTACGGCCATTCTAAGGGTTCGAACCAGGGGCTGTGCCGTAATGCGGTTCGGCGGCAGCAAGGGTGAACAAGATCATTCCGGCATCTTTCGCGAACTGCTCAGCCAATGCCGCATCTTCAAGTTCTACCGGAAATACGAGGGCATCGTCTCCATCTGTTTTAACGTGCCACAAATGGTAGCCGCGCGCATAAAGCCATTGCTCCAATGCCCTTAACACCGAAAACATCGATCGATCGGCTCCTTCCGAAGTCCAGCGCCAACGGTCCGGAAGCTCAAGAGCTTCGAAGATCCTGTTGATCTGCCATTCGACCTCGCTACTCCCATTCCAATCTACGTAGATAGAAAGAGGGTGCTCGGCTCCCAAGTTTGTGCCGCTCGCGAACGCCATGGGCACATCATCGTTCGTACTGAATGCTTGACTCGCTTGTGAGGCTATCGCCTCGGCGCGCTTTGCACCGAGTCTAGTCGCAAGTAGCTTAACCAACTTTCGGAGGCATGCGATTTGGCGCTTGCTGAGGATCACTTCCTCATCAAAGTGCGCTTCACTCTCTGAAACTTCCACACCATATCTAGGAACAGTTCCGCTCCCCAGTAGCGCCCGCATCATGCGCAAAAAAAATTGGCTCATGTGTATTTTGAGATTAATTGGCATTTGAAATGCATGAAAAGCACTGCCTCGCTGGTCTGAGCGCTGGTATCTGGACAACGATAACGGGGTCAGGTTCACTTATCAATCGATAGCGCTTGGCTTCCGTGGCCGATGAGCAGGCCTGACTCCCGCAAAGCGGCGGGTCTTGGCTTCGACCATCGCGCGGAAGGCATCATGGCTCAAAACTCGCTGCTGCTTTAGATGAATGCGGATGCTGGCGAGCAGTTCGTCGGACAGGGCTTCATCGAGCAGCGCGCGGTAGGCGTTGGATCGCTCAACAGAGTTGCTGCCAAGCGCAAGCCAACACTGATGTGGTGTCAGTGCGGAGTGCCTACGCTGGCCCAAATTGGCCGGGCAACTGGACCAGCGATACGTCGCTGGGTCGTCAGTCAGGTGAGCGCGCACTGGGTTGAGCTCAATGTAGCGATAGCAACGAAGGACGTAGTCAGCACTGTCTACCAAACAAGCTTTGTAGCGCCCTTCCCATAGCGTGCCGGTGCGTCCGTGGCGGCCATTGAACAGCGCCACGTAGTTGCGCCCAAGCCGCTGCATCAGCTGCCCGATCCGTCCCGTTGCAGGTGGCGTGGCAAGCAAGTGCACATGGTTGTCCATCAACACATAGGCGTGCAGCTGGCAGCCTGTGGCATGTAGGGCCTCATGCCACAGGTGCAGGTAGCGCAATCGGTCGCCATCATCGAGAAAGCAGGGCAAGCGGTTGTTACCGCGCTGCACGATGTGCTGCGGAGTGTCGGGAAGGTCGATACGCGGAAGTCTGGCCATCCGGCAAGACTCGCAGCAAGGCAATGGTGCTGATAGCGAGGACACCCTCACGAAAGACAAGGTCGCAGCCTGAAGTTTGCGTAGGAAGTAAACCTGACCGCTGTTGGCGGTGTATAAATAAGCAGAGGCATAGACTCGCGGCTTGCTAGTCTTGCGTAAAGTGAAGGGATACACATGCAACGATACGGGCAACTACTGCTATGTGTTCTGGTCTGCGCAGGCATCTCGCTGCTGACAAGCTGCCAAGCACAGACAACCCAAACGCAGGACGTGCCAACGCGCGTTGTGGCTAATGGGCAGGTTCCCATCGTACGACCGTTGCAGTTGGCGGAGATGACCAGTCCGATGGTGGTCGAATTCAACGTGCAGCCTCCTGGCAAAAATGCGACTGGCACACTCTTCCTGGGTATCCGTGTCGGTGACGAGGATGCTCTGAAGTCTCTTGAAGCTGCTCAAGCGCTCCGCAGATCTGGCTTGCACGCTGAGCTTGTTCTGAAACGGCTTGAACCAAGCGGCGCAACCAACATGCCATTGGTGCGTGTTGAATCGAGGCCAGGAGTTCCCGCTCAGACCATCGCTGTGAGTGCAGACGGCCGTGTTCCAGGCGTGTGGCTGGACGATGTGGATAGCTCGTCCCTTCAATCTGCGGGTCTGGAATCTCCAGAGCGTCGCTACACGCAGCTTGCTTTCGCATGGGCGCAAGGAATTCAACCTGGCAAGTATCAGTTGAGCATCAGGCTGCTTGGCCAGCCGCCCCAGCTTGCATCGATCGAATCCGAGTTGCCGGTCGCTTACCGACACAAATCAAAGTAGGTAATCTCATGGACGATAAGTACGCTATCACCCTCCCAAACACTGAGGCTGTAGCCTGAAAATTGCGTAGGAAGTTAACCTGACCCCGTTAGCGGGGCCTCACGCAGCAGATGCAGGTAGCGCAATCGGTCGCCATCATCCAGAAAGCACGGCAAGCGGTTATTCCTCCGTTGCACGATATGCTGTGGGATGCCGGGAAGGTCGATGCGTGTGAGTCTGGCCATGGCGCAAGACTCGCAACCAGACGTTGGTGCTGATATCTAGGAGACGTCTCAAAAGCTGACGCCATAGACTGAAATTCGCGTAGGAAGTAAACCTGACCACTGTTAGTGCGGACAAGCGATGTGCCGTCCGTGCATTGGTCCTAGTGACGAGGTCGAGACAGTTTAGCTGCCTCCTGTCCCATTCAAGATTAATGACGCGACGCTCAATTCGTCAGCTGAAGCAATTCCGAAAGCTGGCCGAGCTTTCCGCTGCAGATACCGTCACCTTGACGCTGCAGCATCGGTGGGGATTGCTTTGTGGTCGTGTCTACTAGGATAAATCGACACATGCGTGTACCCGTCAGGATAGGAATGGGCCCCTCGTCGTACTCGTATCCGCCTCGCAGCTCATACGTATGCTCTGGAAGTAGAACGGTATCGAAGACGATTTCGCATTTACGCCCGAGAGATGCGTATTCACGATAGTAGAAGCGTAATGGCTTAAGCGCAGTAACGCGCTTGGGTTCTTGCACTGCCATTGATTCGTTCATCCAGAATAACGCGCGATAGGGCGGCTGATTCTTCTTGGGACCCTCGCCGCACTCCTGGCCGTCCGCCATGAAGATAGCAGTTGATTCATTCTTCCCACTCAAGTGCTTCAGCTTATTGACGATCGTAGCCGCTGGAGAGCCCGGAGATGGTTCGTTGACAAGCGTGCCTGGAGTGCTGGCACAGCCGATGAGGAAGGGGAGTAATGCGGCACTAAAGAAAACTGACTTCATCGTGGTCGTTAAGGATCTGTGTAGGATCAGTATATCGGCAGTAAGACGACAATGTTGAGTTATTTCGTCACTATCCGCCCAATGTCCCCCTAAGTTTGAGTAGCAAGTAACGGGGGCAGGTTAACTTATCAATTGACGGTGCTCGGCTTGCATGGCCGATGCGTCGGCCTTACGCCCGCAAAGCGGTGGGTCTTGGCTTCGACCATCGCGCGGAAGGCGTCGTGGCCCAGAGCTCGCTGCTGTTGTAGATGAAGGCGGATGCTGGCGAGCAGGTCGTCGGCTAAAGCTTCAGCGATAAGGGCGAGGTAAGCGTTGGGGTAAAAGGGGATGGAGGTAATTAAGCGAACCGGTCGTACAGGCCCGCGCGGCGATGTCTGATAGCGGGTCTGTGTCGCTCCCGTCAGCTTGAGGTCTTCTTCTTGAGCAGGAGGCCCGGCCATGCCGCGTCAGCCGCGTCTGGAACTGCCCGGCGTTCCGATGCATGTCGTCCAGAGAGGCGTGAACCGGTGCGCGATCTTCTTGGACGATGAGGATCGGCATCACTATTGACTGCTATTACGCGTGGCCTGCGAGCGCTTTGCTGTGCGGGTGCATGCGTTTGTGCTGATGGACAACCACGTGCACCTGCTGGTCTCGGCGGAGAAGGCTGGCGCAGTGTCTTCGGCGATGCGGCTCAGCGGCCAATCATATGTGCAAGCCTTCAACGTCAGGCACCGGCGCAGCGGAGCCCTGTGGCAGGGGCGGTTCAAGTCCTGCTTGGTGCAAGCCGAACGGTATGTGCTCACGGTCTTGCGCTACATCGAACTCAATCCGGTGCGCGCCCGCATGGTGGCATTGCCAACCGAGTACCGCTGGTCAAGCGTGCATGCGCATATGGGGCGTGCAAAGAGCCAGCTCATCATGCCGCACGAGGTCTATCTGCATCTTGGCTGCGATGCAGCCCAGCGGGTGTCTGTCTATGCACAATGGCTTCGTGCGGGTCTAGCCCAAGAAGACGAACATTCAATCCGCCTCCACCTCATGCAGGAGCGCGCCTTGGGTGACCCGCGGTTTCAGGCAATGGTAGAGCGTGCTTTGGGCAGACCAACGACGTGTCGCCCGCGCGGTTGTCCTGCCGGGGAAATTCAGGTTGGCTAATTTCTTCTGTCCCTTCAATCGTGTAAACACCCGAGATCGAGCAACAGCCGCCGCAGCGTCCGTTGGACGTTGTGTTTCGCGGTCATGAGTGGCCCCTGATACCTTGATCGCTGCGTTGCCGGTGTCGACGACACGACCTGCCAGTCGCTTATCGGGTTGGAGCCGGGGACTGCGGTAAGAATAGGCAAGGGTTCGGGGCGCTAGGGATTAGCTTTGTGGCGGCAAGACCGGCAGAGATTACAAGAGCAATCATGATCGCCGCGGCGTACTGGCGATGCGATCCAGGATTCACTGACGCGGGTACCTCTTTGCGTTGCGTTCTTCTGGTAAGCATGTCGAGCTGTCGGGCTGCACTGTCCCAATCACTGCAATGAACCAAAACCTGATGCACTTCATCGCCATCATTTATCTGCACTCTGTAGAAGCGCCTGCTAGTCTCGTACTCGATTCGAGACTCAGTGAGCATCAAAGTGAGCGAATCGCAAAGTATCTTGTCCGTACCCGAGTAGAGGATTTCCATGGAGTGAACGCTCCCATTGGGCCGTGCAGCAAAACGCTGGCGGCTTGAGTGAATAGTGAGATAGGTAGCTGCATGACCGACTGAATGTTGCGGTTATGCATTTTACTGCTAAGACTAACGCGGTCAGGTTGACCTGACCCGCTAGCACAGACTTTAAAATTAAGGCGAAAATTTTTCTTCTGTATCCACGTAAACCACAAAGACCTCTTCGCCCGCATAGGGGACGGTGACTTTCGGCATCCAAAGCTCGGCTGGTGGTATGACAGCTTTCGCCATGGCATCGCACCTAGTATTAATGCCACATCTGCGGATGGCAATGCGCAAGATGCCGCGGTCACTTAAAAAATCAACGCCGGGAGAATAAAATTGGCTTTCCGCCGGCATGTGATAGGTGATTTGGAGCAGGTTGGATCCCAACTTTGCAACTTTGACCGGCTGCACATCACTCTTTCTATAATCAGAGCGCATACTTACTTCTGCAGATGCAGTCGAGATTGATAGCGAAAGTAATGCTGTCCCAAAAATGAGCCTAATTTTCATATCTAAGTTCATGCCAAGGTTTGGGATCCGTGTAGAAACGTTAGCACCCGCCATCTCGGCAAGCCAAAAGCTAACCTCAAACGCCGGAAGCGAGCTACTTGCAAAGTGTCTGAATACTTACGTGTTGTCTCTGCTAGGCTGGTCGAAAGGCTGCTATGACCAGGCCAATCAGACTTGCATCCTTGGTGCATCTTGCTTTTGACTCTGTTCCTGAGTTTCAGCACTCATCGCGAGTGCACGTGTCTGTTCGGCAGACTGCACGCGCGCTTGGCTTTGCTCAACCGAACTCTCCACCGCATCTGCCGTGCGCATTTGCTCACGGTGGTACACGGAGGTGGAGGGATCTCCCTGGACCAGGAAAACGTACTCGCCGGCGGCCGCCCGGGCACCCGCTTCGCCAAGCACCACGCTGTCTACGCGTTCCAGTCCCTGCTCTTTGGCAAGGGCATACAGGCTCCAGGTCATACGGTCACTTGCCGCATCGGGAACACGATTCAGCGAATGATCGATCCGATGTACACCATCCTGGATTTGAGCAAACATGGGATCGCTAGGCGATGGAGCCTGCGCGCTGAGCTTGAAACCATCCGATGATCCACGCGACGGCGCGGCCGGATCCTGAGGTACCAATGGCTGCCCACTCGTAGGAGGCGCGATTCTACGATCGTCTGCATCGAACCACTGCTTGCCGTCAAACCTGTAGCCACTGCGTACCGATGCCGCGCCGACGTCTTGATAAAGGTCTTCCCCAAAATCCGGGGCGTTGACTGTCTCGCCTTGTGCGTTCTTCGGCAGAACAGGTTGAACGCCGCTGGCTTTGAGCAAGTTGCTGACAACACCGTTGCTGTTGTTGTGCAGCGGGGAATATTCCAGTTGTGCGTGATTGATCTGCTCGCCAGCCTTGACGGCGGACTCGAGCTTTGCGGCTAGTTCCTGGTCAGAGCCACTCCAGGCAACGATACGCTCGTGACGCTCGCCCGGTGCTGGCCAGTCTGGAGCGGCGATCGTCTCTTTCACGACGTCGCCTCTTACGTCCCGTGCAATGCCAGGGTCGGAAGGATCCAGCTGATTCAAGGGAACTCGCTCGTAGTTCCCGTCCTGCTTTAGTCGGTACCCAACTTCATAAGGCGCAACGTAAGGCGCCGCTTGGACAATGATGTGCCCAAACTTCTCCGAGCCAAGAACCGTGCTCTCGGCAAAATTTTCCAGGTCATTTCCCTCGGCTCTGGTGTCGGGTCCTCCACGTACTACAGTCTGGCTGCCATCGGATTTCTGAAAGAGCAGGTAAAGATGGCGGCGGTCACCAGCAACCTCGCTTGCCCCCACGAAAATTGTTGCCTTCTTCTGCTCATCCATAACTTATTCTCCAATATCCTGCGGAGCCCGATTCACCACCAGCGTACTCAAGTGGATTCCGTCAGCAGAATGAAAGCCGACCATCCAGGTAACCGGCACAGCTGGCGCCGTCACCGATGGCTGCGCCTCTTTCACGACAGAGGCAAGCGTACACACCATCGATGCTTTGTAACCTGCGCCGGGAGAGCTCAACGCTTGGCAGTGAAATCCAAGATCCTCAAGGTTCTTCTGCGCAGTCGTAAGCGGTGACCCGATAGGATTAGCGGCCTGAAGCTCTTGCCTCGCCTTGGAGGCAGACTGCTGACTATTAAAGCCGGGCCGTGAGTCTTGCTGCATGGCAGAGCATCCTGGTATGAAGAAGAGACTAGCGGCTACTAGCAGTGCTAGAGAACTAAGGTTGGCGCGAGGATTCGTTTGCATGATTTTACAGCTCCACCGCAATCACACGGATGGTTATCCATGTGTAGACCGGTTGCAAGTATGCCCCCTGCGGGGTAGCGGAGCTATGAAGTTACGGAGGCGGACTAACCTGACCATGTCTGACCCCAATCTATGCATCAGCTGCTGTTACGTCTTTCTCTTTGCCCTTTAACGCCATCTCGAGCAAGTATTCATAGGTCTGCAGCTTACCCCTAGCCGATGTGGCAACCCAGCAGATCATCCAGAAGAACAGCAGGAAAATACCCAGCATTGCTGTCAATGGGGACATTGCTAAAGGATTGCCACCAGCGCGAAGAACCAAAAAGAGCGACACCGCAACCGGCAGAAGTCCTAGCTTGTCGATGCTTCCAGCCAATAGCGCAATGCGGCCCGCACGGCGTGTATGGCTGTAGCGGGCGTGATCCAGCATGATTTGCAGGGTTGCTGCCGGATACCCTTGCAGCCAAGTCACCTCCTGCATAAATTGCTCTAGCTGATGATCAGTGCGCATTGCTTGATCTAATGTCCATCGACGTAGATCACTCACAATCCCATAGATGCCAAGCAGCATCAGGACACCCAATGCCACTAAAGCAACCCGGAGGCCTGCGGTTGCTACCTTTACTAGCAACTGAGGCGGAACACTTGTGAAGCTGAGGAATGATGCAATCAGCGTCGAAGCGATTGCCAACGCCATAACGATGGCGGCGCCGTGGAGGAGGCGGCTTGGGCTGGCGCTATCTGTTGGAAACTCCGGTAGCGCGCTGAGGCGCTCTTCTAATGCCTTGAAAGTCAAGGGCACGACCGGTGCTACGCCGCTACTTTCCATGACGCCTGCCATCGTTGAGTGATACGGCAAGATTAAAGGTGTCTGCTCTACACAGCCAGGTGGAAATGATGGGACGGCACGAAATTTCTTTCGTAGTGCGTCCGGTGCATAGCGGGCCTGTGATCTCAAATATTTGATCACACAGGTCGTGTGTCGCTGCCTTTCGGATCTGCCTTCTAACAACAGATGACCACGGTTGACATCGCGATCCGTGCGCTGCAATCTCCAAATCAAGGAGCGTCGAAACTCCTCACACAGCGGTACCCACCTCCGTCAAACCGATGGGTTTTTTGTGCCTGCATCCCGCAGGTACAACCGATGCGATGCCTGCGTCGGGAGGGCGGCAAATACAACACCCGCAAGGGAAATACGCCCGCCGGCTCTTAGCGGTTTCGAACCTCCCGACATCCCGTCGCCGTTGGCGGCGGTTCTTGGGTTGTTCCAGGAGTGCGTTGCCATGTCTACCGACCATCCATGCCGGCATCGGTGCCGGGTTATCTGTTGCCAGCCTCCGCTCACGTCGTGCTGTGCGAAGCAAGCGAGGTGTTACGCCGGCTGGCCGCACGCGCGGCTATTGAGCAGGACAACGACGATCCCGCGCGGCAGTTGCTCAGCCAACCCGGTGTGTTGTCGCAGGCCTTGCGCCGCCTGTCCGCACGCATCGACGTGGCGTTGCAGCAGTGCGTTACTGCACCCATCCCAACACTCGCTACCCGGAGGCGCCATGACACGTCGCCGCCCACCCAACGCGTCCGCCACCGCACGGCCCAGCCGTCAACGTGCGCGCCCAGCGCCACCCAAGCGGGTGCAGTGGGGCGTTGTGGAACCCGACCGCACCAAGCTGCCGCCGCTGCTACCGCCCGACCCGGACGCCTCCCCGCAAGGCCCCGGCACGCTACGCGCGCCCCGCCGCGCTCGCCGCCCACGCCAGCGCACCGTCAGCTACGCCCATTACCCAGGTGCCCACGACCACGCCGGCGACCACGCCGGCGACCAGCACGTGCCCCACGTCCGCCTCAGCGGCCTATGGCTGGAGCAACTGGGCTTTGCTATCGGCACCAAGCTGCGCATCACTGCCAGCGAAGGGCAGCTGCTGATGGAGGTGTTGCCGCCGGTGGAGGTGCCTGCAAAGCACCTTAGGGCGCGTCGGTTAGCGCCGCCCGCCGCATTCAGCTGAATCCTGTCCGCCGCTAGCCGATCTTGCAAACGAAGAACCACGTGAAGTAATTGCTGCCGCCGCCTGATCCGAGGTCATCAACGTGTTAAATTTCAGCGCTATTCTTAGTGCAGGATAAGGGAGATGGCCCTTCACGTTGGGAAATCCCATGGCCGGCGAGTTAACCAAGGACGTAATGCCTTCCCTCAGGCAACGTTGTTATCAATTGCGCTGCTGGCACTATGCACCTTTCATGCGGGGTGTGCCCCGAGCACTCCACGCGATCAGTTAGCCATAGCGGCTGCAAAGCCCTCCGCTGAAACTAGGAGAAAAGACGTGACGGAACGCCTTAAACAAGACGTCGATCGTTTGATAGCAACCGACTTCCAGGATGTCGCCGCCGTCAGTACTCAGCTCCAAGCTCAATTTGGACCACGGCACTTAGATGGAGAAAGAGAGCTTCGGGTAAGCGAGCAAGGCGTGCTGGCAGGTGAAAGGGTGCAGCATGTTGAGTTCATCAATGCAATAAATGATCCATCGCGTGGAAAGTTGGTTATCGATTTCTCGCCACCTGGTCCGGGTTTTATGGAGTCTCCCTGGGTAGACGCTATTCCTTACCCACCTCGTCCAGATGCGCGAGATTCCAGGGCGTATTGGGAGATGACAGTTAACGGCACTAAAGTCATTTTTGGTCTGACGGAAGATCAGTCACACCTAAGCTATATTTCGATCAACAAACTTTGAGATAAAGTTTGATCAATCAAGCAAGGGAAATGCGTGATGGAAAGTAACGAAGAAGAAAAATTTCCACAGCCGCGACAGGTAGGTGCACCATCCAGTGGCGCGCTACCGGCTTCTCCGCTGAAGGATCCAGCATTAGCGCCTTTAATTAACTCTTCGCCTACACTCCAAGCGGGCCTTTCCCAGTTCAAGCGCGATGGCATAGGCGTTGATTGGGGTGGCGCGGGTGGAGGCACCTACCTGGAACCAGGTAAGAGAGTAGTGATTGATCAGAACGCAACTGGCAAAGGTGAACGAATCGCTAGATCACTATCACACGAGATTGGACACCATGGGTTCACCGAGCCTAAAGATTATTCTTCCAAGCAAGCTTATGTGAACAACATGCTTCGCGGCGAAGCAGCTGCAACGCTCAGTAACGCAGTAGTCCGACGTGAGATTCTGAATCATCAGGGGCCGGATATCGGTATTTCTGGGAGCGGCACGAGGCCGCAGCAGTACGAGGCAATTGCAGATCAGCAAATGGCAGGTCGCATCACACGCGATGCTGCACTGAACCAGATTGCCCAGGTCTTCAAGACGGAACAACCTTCGGTCGCTCCAAGTAAGACATACGAGCAATATTATGGCGATTACTACGACAAACACATCGTCCCCTGGAAGCTTAAACAGGGGCGACCGGAGCCCGGAGCCGTTGGCGACATCACTACTTCTGATGTGAAGCAGGGTGGACTTGGATCTGAGTCACATCCGGCATCACCGAAGACCGCGTTGTTGCCCTCACAGCCAGGCCATGCGGACCACCCGCTTTACCAGCAGATCAAGGGTGGCGTGACGCAGCTAGACGCCCAGCATGACAGGCAGTGGGATGCATCGAGCCAACGCATGACCGCCAGCCTGCTTGCGTTGGCAAAAGGGGAAGGACTGTCGCGGGTGGATCATGTCGTGCTCAATAACCCGACACCGCAGTTGGCCGGCGGCGAAAAGGTCTTCATCGTCCAGGGTGCTCTCAACGACCCGGCACACCAGCGCGCACATATGCCGACGGTGGACGCCGTGCAGGCGCCAGAGGCGCAATCGTTCGACCGCCTGCAGGCAATCAACCAGACTCAGGCCCAGGCGCGTGAACAGCAGCAGGGGCTTGAGCAGTCGCAGCAATCTGCTATCCAGACAGGGCCAACAATAGCCCGCTGAGATATTTCATGTCGTCGGTATCGGCTTTCACTGAGTGCGACGGAGGATGAGAAGCTGGTGAAAAATTCACTGACGTACGCCGTGCTCTGGTTGCTCGCTACAACCGGTTGCACTTACAGGTTCGCTCAAATTGGTATGGATAAGCCGTCCGGCCCCTCGCTGTGTTCAGAGGTCCTGGACTGGGAGCGCATAAGCGCACCTCGGGCGCTGCGAGTGACGCCACAGATTGTCGAAGACGAGAACGGCCGGTCTTATCGCTTTGATCTCGGTGGGCGAAAGGGGCTGCGCCATCTGGAGGCCAGTTGTGGATTCGGTGCATATGCTGAATGTAGCTTTGAGGCAACTGATTCGAATGGACGAGTTTTTCGATTCTCCGAAATGTCGACGTTTAGCCTCTGGGAAAGTCGACAAGAGTTCTATCTTGTCTACCATGTCGTGGATCCTAAAAGAAAGTCCGATAAAGGATTGCGAAGAGTCGTCAAGATGGATGATCCACCCTCAGAGATTTGTAATCAGATCGGTGACTACTCAAATTTAATGTAGTTTCCTGAGAAGAATGTCAATGAATCTTCTAGTAGCCTGGGTCTGGAGTTTGTTAGGTGGAAGGATCGCGACTACCGCCAAGATGCGCGCGCCTTGCGCTTCTGGTAAAACATCGCTCTACCGCAGGAAGGAGCCGCGCCGTATGCCATTCGCTATCTTCCGTTCTTACGTTTCGGCATCGGCCGCAGTGGTCGTTGCCACCTTTGCAGGATGCGCCATGACCGAGCCGCCAATCTCAAACAAACAGTTTTCCGAGCATGTTGTGACGCTGCTGGCAGGCAAGGATTCGGCTGTGGTGGAAGCCGGTAAGCTGACCGATTTCCCTTGGAAGACGCTGTGCTTCGAGCGCGATGACAGCCTGTTGCTGAAGTTCGATCGCGACGGAGAGACATCCGTGCTGCCGTTGCCTTATGAAGATTTCTTCGTGGACGAGACGCATGTGGCCAATTCCCTGGAAGATAGCTGTGTCACGCCATCCGATCGCATCCTGATCAAGAAGAAGTATCCGGGCTATCAAGCACCTATCGAGTTTCAGAACGTATCGCAGGAAGGATAAGCCGTGGTCGGATCTGCGGACGCCAGACGTGAGATTGCGCCATGGGGATTTTGGTATTACGAAGAGTTGAGCCGCGCTCGAAGTAATACCGGTTGAATTTAATGCTTTAGTTCTTTTGCCTGGTGAGCCCTTTCCTGCATAGCGCAAGATTGGTTCGCGCTGCGCGCACGATTGCCAGATAGCGGTCCGCAAGGATCGGTGGCCAGTTCTCCATCACCGCTTCGTCTTCTGTCGCTGCGTCTTCCGCGTAGGCATTCAAGGTCTCCAGACACTGCGCATAGAGCGCGTTCTTGTACTGGGTGATTGCCAGATCATTGCGGATATCTCCCTCTTCTTCCCATTCCAGCGTCGGCGCACATTGCGCCAGTACCGGGGACAAGGTGGCCAATTCCGTCTTGTAGTCCTTGCGGTCGTAATGCTGCTGAAATGCCGTGCGCGTGCGCGCTAGGGAGTTGCCGCTGCAGCCGGCTATGGCCCGCAGGTAGGGGGCTTCGAAACCGCCGTTATAGCCGCACAAAGACTTGCATTCGACCGGCGTGGTGGTGGTCACGTCGATACCTTCGGCGTTGCCCGCAAACTGCACTTTGCAATCCGTGGGACCCATCTCGCTTGTGGCGATGCCTTGGCTTCCATCGATCACGCCTTCTAGAAAGCACATGGCTTGGCCGTTAGTGCTTTCCAAAGAAAACCGTAGCGATTGCTTGTGCCTGGTCAGTCGCAGATGCCCCCATCCCTTTTCGGTGATGTATTCGCCGGGCACAAGAGCGACGCTTGCTGCGGGGTGGTCCACGATCGCTGCGGGTTCGGGCGCGCCGTCAGGCGGCTGCGCGAGGCAGATGGCGGTGAAAAATACCGTAGATGCAAGGCATGTCATTGTCAGAAGGGAGATCTTGTTTTTCCTGTCCATGCGTCTGCTGTGGCGTCCCTGAGGTTATCGAGCGATGTACATTGCCATCACCCTTGATGCACATCACCGCAATGCCGCCCGCACCGTCTGCAACGAGGCGGCAAATAGATCGACGGCGCGCTTGCCGTCGTTGTCTTTGATGGTCTTGTCGGCACCCCTGGCCACCAAGAGCGCGTAATTGGGCGCGCTTTCGTCATTGCTTTCCTGTTCGGCGGCGTAGTGCAGCAGGGTGCGGCCCCGCGCATCGCGGGCGTTGATGTCGATGCCCAGGCTCAGCAGAAAATCCAGAAAGGTCACTTCCCTTGGAAACGTGTGGCGCGGTAACCAGTGATGGGAGGTGAGGTTGTGCAACAGGGTTTGCTGTCCCGGTTGCAGGGCGAGCGGGTCCAGCCCCTTGGCCATGATCAGGCGGACCAGGTCTGGCTGGAAACAATAGGCCAGCGACGAACGCCCATCGGCTGCAATGCGGGTGGCGTCCGCACCCAGTTCCAGCAGCGCGGTGATGGGGCTATCGGCGTCTAGCGTGTGGGACAGCAAGGCCGATTGCAGCGGAGTGTAGTGCAGCGAGTCGTCGGGCTTCTGTGCGATGGCCTGCGCGTTGATGTCGGCGCCGCCGGCAACCAGTACACGCACTTTCTCGCCGGTGCTGGCGGTGTGCAGCGGAGTGGTGCCGTGGATGTCGCGCGCGTTGGGATCGGCGCCGTGCGCCAGCAGCACGCGTGCAGTGGCGACGCCGCCCCAGTCGAGCATGGTGGTGCCGTTGTCCCAGCGTGCGTCGGGGTCGGCGCCGGCATCCAGCAGTGCTTCCAGCATGTCCAGATAGTCCTGCAGGCTGAGGTGGTTGCGCAGCTTTCTGTCGACGTCTTTCACCGCCTCCTTGCTGGCTTGCTGCAGGGCATGCTTGGCGGCGCGATAGCGCTCGCGGGTCTGTGCATCCTTGGCGTGGGCGATCATGGCATCCAGCGAGTCGAGGCTGCCGATGCTGATGCTGTCGATCAGGTGCTGACGGTATTGGGCGCGGGTCATTGCGGCGATGGGCCCGCGGGTGACCACCAGATCGTGCAGCGGCCAATAGCGCTGATTGGTCCAGCCGTTGACGCGTGCGCCGTGGGCGATGAGCCAGCGCACGGTGGCCAGCGTGCTGTGTTTGACCGCCGTATTGAGCGGTAGCAACCGTGTATTGAGCGTTGCGCCGGCCGTGAGCAGGCGCGCGATCATGGCTGTGTTGTCGTGCCGGGTGGCGTAGTTGATGGCGGTGGAAAATTCCTGATCGGACGCGATGTGCTCGCTCAGCCAGTCGCTGTCCGGCGTGCAATCGGGCACGGCGCCTGCCAGCAATGCCGCCTCGATACCGACGAGCGAATTGGCGCGTGCTGCGTCCAGCAATGCGCGATCGGCCGCACTGCGCTCCACTACCGGCACTGGCGGTGTGTCGTTGTCGGGCTGTGCGGGGTCGCGCTCAAGCCAGGCAAGCCACGCCTTGGCGCCCTCGCCGCCGGCATCCAGGTAGAAGGTGTCGTTTTTCTGGCCATTGCCGAAGCGCATCCACGAGGCCCATTCGGTGCCGGCCATGCCTAACGCCGACATCTGGGTGATGAAGCTGAAGAAATCCGGGGCCAGCGCCAGGCCGTGCAGCATTTCCAGCTCGTGCGAAAAATAGCGCACCGGTTGCCTGGTGGGATCCGGGTGCGTGGTGTCGATGGTCAGCCAGTCGCCATTGACGAGGGTGTAGAAAGCGAACTGGTGTTCCCACAGTGCGGGGCTGTTGGGTGCTTCGGACAGGTCTCGATTGGCGAGCTCCTGCTTCCAGTCCAAAAACACGGGCAGGGCCATCGTGTCGATGTGGGTCAGGCTCCACACCGCGTCGCGGTTGCAGCTCATGGACGGCAGGTCTTGCTGCTCCATCGCGCGCAGGTGCGAGGGCACGTACCAGCCGAAGCTCACCTCTGCCGACAGCTCGCGCAGCACGCGACGCAGCTGTGTCGGGATCGGCAGGTGGTGACGGCGTTCGAGCGACAGCAGCTGACGTTCGGTCGCAGGCGGGGCGATCAGCAGCGGCGTCACCTGCCAGTCGCGCTTGCGGGCGATGGCTTCCATCCAGCGCCATTTCGCCTGCCACTGGGTCCAGCGTGTCTGCAGGGCGGTGTCCTGTGGTGTGCAGGCACCGAGCAATGTGGAGGTGGCCAGGGCCATGAGGCCGGCCTCGAGAAGCTTGCGGCGTGAGAGCGTGATCAGAAGCGGTTCCTTGCGTCTGGCGACGGGGCGAGGCGTCTGCGAGCAAGGATGCACGCAGCAATGCTAAACGCGCGACAAGGCTTTGCCGCATCAGCTGCGGGCGCGGGTGGGGATGTCGACCAGGCGGCCGCTGCAGGTGCTGTGTTGCGCTGGAACCCTGGGCGATCCCTGGCCGCGGGTGGGGCAGGGGCGGCGCAGGTGTCGCACGGTTGCGTAGGATAGGCAGCACGGAGGCACTCGCATGGACTCGACATCCCACCATCAGGATCGCCTGGCTTCGCGCACACGGCTCTACGCGCTGTTGGCGCGAGAGGCGCGCACCGGCGTGATCTTTCGGCGTGGGCCCAGCAAGCAGGTGCAGCTCATCCGCTGGGATCGCGCCTCCGACACCTTCGAGCACGGGCAATGGTTCAAGGGCCGCATCTACGAGCGGCGTTGCGATCTGTCGCCGTCGGGGCGGTTGCTGGTGTATTTCGCGGGCAAGCACAAAGGCGATTTCGGCACCTGGACGGCATTGTCGCGCCCGCCGTTTCTGACGGCGTTGGCGCTTTGGCCCAAGGGCGATGCCTGGGGCGGCGGCGGTGCGTTCGAAGATGAGCAGACGTTGCTGCTGAATCATCGCCCGCAGGAAGGTCGCGAGCCTTTTCCGCTACCGACAGGCTTTCAGCTGAAGCACACGATGACGGTACGGCCATTCGGGCAATGGTCTGGCGGTGGCGAAGACGAGCCGATCGACAGCGTGCTGCGGCAGCGCGATGGTTGGCGTGTGATCGACGCCGGTGAGGTGGAGCGGGGCGGCCTGCGGAGCGGGGTGCTCTACCGCTTCACGCGCCCGCGCGTGTGGGAGAAGGGCGGCAGTGGCGGGCGTCGGCTGCAATCGCGGCTGCATGCCGTGGGGCGTCAGAACTATGCGTGGTATGCGCTGGATCACCGCGTGCTGGATCGCGATGGTGCCGTGCTGGCGGACTTGCCCGGCACCGACTGGGCCGATTGGGACGGTGGCGACCTGGTGTTCGCGCGTGGCGGCTGCCTGTATCGGCTGTGCAAAAGCGATTTTCGGCGCTATCCGGAGGACGGCGAGCAGGTGGTTCGGCTGCTGCATGACTTCAGCAATGCGCGGTTTGCGCCGGTTGCACCCACGGCGGAGGCGCTGCGGTATTGATCCGCTGTGCAAAACGCCTGCGCGCTGCAGAGCTTGTAAGCTGACCAAGCGGCAGCATGCGTCGCCGTGCTTGATGCGCCGCGCCGATGTGCTCACGTTGGTGATGGATGGATCGCTCTGCATGGTTTCACTCGCCTGCGCACCCGCAGACGTGCCGCAGCGTTGCAATCAGGCGCTGTCTTGTGCGCACAGGTGAGCGAGCAGCGGCGGGTGCAGTACCGGTGGCATCGGCAGGTTGCGCAGCCCTTGTTCCCATTGCTGAAAAAACGGCGCCAGCACCAGGCGATACCAGACACTTCGCTGGCTGCGTTCGGTTTGCCGTGCGCGCAACTGTTCGACCATTGCCTGCGCGCGTGGCTGTTCATCGCACTCCAGGTGGTAGAACGCGAACGCCAGCAGCACGCTCTCGGGGCTGGCGAACAACACCTCAGGCGGAACCACACCGTTTTGGTCGCCTTCCATCCGTTGCAGCCAAGTATCGGCGGACTGCTGGAACCAGGGGTCATCTAGTTGTTCGTCAATGAGGCCGAAATACCGCGCATCCAGGTGGGGCAGCGCAGCCGCCAGGCGGTCCAGCCCGGCGCTTAGCGCCGCGTCGCTGTGGGCCTGTTTCAGCACCCATCCGCCATAGGCGCCCACGTCCGCGCTGTCCAGGATTTCCTTGCCCATGAAGGCTGTTGCGGTATCAACAAAATGCAGATCGTGCAGCTGCGTGGTCGCCGCACGCTGCTGCCAGGCCAGCAGACGTGCATGCTGCATCCCCACCTGGACGATCAGCTCACCCAGATCCGGTTCATAGATGGTCCACAGACACTGACGGCTGCCACCACGGTCGCGGATCCATTGCCAGCGATGCTCCTGTTCAACTGGCACGGGCGACCAGCCAGCGGTTTGCAGCGGTGCGCCCAGGCGTTGTTCGACTAGCAGCGGGAGCAACCCGCGGACACGTGCCTGCTGACGCTGGGCCTTGTCGCGCGCTGCGCGCAGCGCTGTTGGTGTGCGTTTGGGTTGCAGGAAGAAACGCAGGCCGATCACGCGATCGAGCTCGCCGAGTACAGCGTTGTCGCCCGGCCGCGGCAGGGCCAGGTCTTCGGGCGCGCCACGCCGAGGCTTGAGCCCGCGGTGTGCAGCCAGCGCACGGATAGCGCGCAGCGTGTCGGAAGCGAGCAGGCCGTCCAGGGTGGAGGCGATGCCGTCGGCAGCGTCGAAGGTCTCGTCCAGCCAGCCGTTGACCAACAGCCCGTAGCAGTCGGCGAACAACGCGCTGTCATCGGCTTGATCGGCGAGCATCAAAAGATCACCGAACACAGTTGCCAGCGGCAGCGTTTGGCCGATGTCTGGTTGGCGGTAAACCACGCGTGCCTGGTCTTGCGACTCCAGATAGACCTCGCCCTGTGCATCTTCGAGCCAACCCGGCGCCTCGGCGGCCAAGGCCTGCGCGCGCAAGTTCACGTCGTCGATCTCCTCGGCCGCTGTGCGCACCAGCACGCCATGACGCAGTAACTCGGTGTGCAGCCGGAACCAGGTCAGGCCGGTGTCGTAGCGCGCCTGCAGCCGAAGCAGGCTACGCATGAGCGCTGCCTTGTGCGCGCGACGCAAGGTGCTGCGATCGACCAAATGGATGCAGCGCTCGACCAACTCCTCAATAGCGTGTTGTGACATCCGGGCGTCCTTTGCGTCAGCGGTAAACATCCACGCGTCATCATGCCAGCGGTGTTGGCAACCGGGTGAGCGGGAGTCGCAGCGTGGAACTCCTGGCGCTTGGCGCGGATCAGCATGCCTGTTCGTGCGCTGTTGCGCACTTTCCATATCAGGGCGTCGTCTGTTATCAAGAACTGTCAGGTCGCGCCGCTATCACCAGCTCAATGGAATCGCTGGATTGCGATCGTGGAGAATGCGTTGAACAAATTGACTCGATTGCTGGCCTTGTCTCTGGTGTCTACGGTGCCCACCATGGCTGCTGAGCCTGCGTCCTCGCCCACCGATGGTACCGGCGCGCGCATCCGGATGTTTGGTCAAAATGGTGTTGGTATCGTGCTGTACAAGGATGCGGTGTGCACGGCCCAATATGGCGAGAAGGTGCGCGCATCCGGTTCGCTGAAAAGCGCTTTCGGGTCGTTGATGGGCTCGGTGAAGAATGAGTCGATTGGCATCCCGGAGACAGAAAATACGCGCCATCTGCGCGACCGGAAGATGATCGGTTCCAAGCCGTTCTACAAGGAATACACGATCGAGCCTGGTAAGCCGGTCGTTGTGGAGGCGGGTGCGAGCTCGCCGGCGCATTGGAGTCAGTCGCCTGGGTACCACATTGGCTGGAGCTGCGGCGCATTGCTTGCTTCTACGTTTATTCCTGAACCTGGCGCAGATTACGAGGTGGCCTTGAACCTGGATTTTCGGAGCTCGGTTTGCACGCTGGCCGTCAATCGTGTGGATGCGAACGGTCAGGTCAGTCCGGTGGATGTTGCGCCGGTTGCAAAAGACTGCAAGTAAATTGCAGCACATCGGCGCAGCAGAAATAAGAGCAGCTAACAAAACGACTGTGCATCCGCCAGGCGGGCGCGGCCGGTGCTCGGAATCGGCATGTACCACTCGTACACTCCGGTTCCTGCGCGCCGTCCACACCCACCTGATAACTGCTCGCTACCTTTTGTTAGCCACTCTAAAACAGGTGCAGCACAAGCGCTGCACGATTGGCCGTGGCAATTTACGAATGCTTGATCGAATCCCCTCACGCCCGTTAGTGCTGGCGATGTGTATCGCCGCAATTGCCTGGGTAACCCCTGCGGCTGTCGCGCATCCGGGTGGATTGAACAAGCAGGGCTGCCACAACGATCGCAAGAACGGTGGATACCACTGTCATCGCTCGGCCAGTGGCGAACGCAAACCGACGGCCGCGGCCGAGCCGCTTGATCGGTCCCAGTGGACCCCATGGACCGGGGCGGTCTTCCGCAATTGCGCAGAAGCACGCGCAGCTGGTGCTGCACCGGTGCGGCGTGGCGATCCAGGATATGGCCCACATCTGGATCGCGACCATGATGGCGTGGGATGCGAGCCGTCGCGTCGGCGCTGATGCACCACGTCACCCTGCGTGCTGATCACTGCCACGTGTGGCGCATACGTATTGCGAGCATGGGCCGCGCATCTGTCCTGGATGCGTGGCCCAGTATCACCCCTCACCAATCCGTCGGCGCGTAATCCTTCAAAAACTGCCCCCACACATGCTCGCCGGTGTTGGCGCCGTGGATGATCGGGTCGACGATGCGGGCGGCGCCGTCGACGATGTCCAGCGGCGGGTGGAAGCGTTCCTGCTGCACCTTGAGCGCGGCGATGTCGGCCGGATCTTCATCAGTGACCCAACCAGTGTCCACGCTATTCATGTGGATGCCGTCGTTTTGATAATCGGCCGCCGAGGTGCGCGTCATCATGTTCAACGCGGCCTTGGCCATGTTGGTATGCGGGTGACGGGTGGTCTTGAAGTTGCGGTAGAACTGCCCCTCCATCGCCGAGACATTGACGATGTGTTTGTCGCGCTCGGGCGTGCGCAGCATCAGCGGTTTGAGTCGCGCGTTGATGATAAAAGGCGCGATGGCGTTGACCAGTTGCGTTTCCAGCAGCTCGACCGACGGTACTTCGGCCATCAGCAGGCGCCAGGAGTTGCGGCCGCGCAGATCGACCTGCTGCAGATCCTGATCGAGACGGCCTTCCGGGAACAGGTGCTCCTGCCCGACCAGTTCGTCGTCCAGCAGCGCCACCTGCGACAGCTCGGCGGCGCGGGTGAGGCCATCGGCATCCGCCAGGCCGCGTCCGTGCACGGCCGGTAGCGCGGTAGCCGAGGCTTCGCGCAACAGCTCGGGCGTGCGCAGGCCTTCGTAATGGCCAACGAGCTTTTGGACGGTGTCCGGCAGTGCATCCAGTGCGGCGGTTTCGTTGGCCATCATGTGCGCGTAGAACTGCGGCGGGCGGCGCACGGTCTGGCAGGCGTTGTTGATGATGAAATCCAGCCGCTCGCGTGTGGCCAGCAACTGGCTGCAGAACGCCTCGACGCTGGGCGTGTGGCGCAGATCCAGGCCGAATACCTGCAGGCGATGACCCCACTGCGCAAAATCCGGTTCTTCCGCGTAGCGCGCGGCCGAATCGCGCGGGAAACGCGTGGTGACGATGAGCTCGGCACCGGCGCGCAACAACTTTAAGCCGGCCTGATATCCGATCTTGACCCGCCCGCCGGTGAGCAACGCCACGCGGCCGCGCAGATCGGCGGTTTCGGTGCGCTTGAAGAAATTGAGTTCGGCACAGGCCGGGCACATCTGATCGTAGAAGTGATGCAGCTGGGTGAACTTCTGCTTGCACACATAGCAGTGACGCAGCTCGGGCGAATGCATCGGCTCCGGCGTCTCGGATGCGTTCTCGCCGTTGTGGGCGTCGTGTAGGCCAGCGGCGTGCGGCGGGAAGACGTTCGGTGTGCTGAACACCGGCTTGCGCCGCAACGCACGGATACCACGCTGTTCGAGCAGCGCCTCTGCCTTACGCACTTTCTCCTGATGCCGCTCGCGCTCGCGCTGCTTGAGCAGCTGCCGGCGCGCCTTCGGCTCGGGGTGATAGACCTTGGCCACCACCTGGTGCAGGCGCACGCGGTCGGCCTCGGGCAACGCGTCGAGCACGCTGCGGTCGGCCTCGATCGCCTCCAGCAGGTCCAGCGCGGCGCGCAGGCGGTCGGTCAGGGGCAGGTCGTCGGTGGGCGGGGGTGCGGGAGTCGTGGTGTTCAAGGTAGATCCGGAAGAAGCGGCACAGGCCGTGGCAAGGACGGCGGGCAGCCGGGAATGCACAAAGGGACGCAGGTGAGGACGACAGCGGGCTGCCGGCTGGCGACCAGCCTCGGGCCGCCGCTTGGGCATTTTCGCCGATTGTGGGGCCGTGGCGCCAATCGACGGGTCGGAGGGGGCCGATCCCTCTGCCGCGACGGATGAGGGGCTGCAGGCTGCGACAGCCCCAGACGTGCACGGAGTCGTGATTGGGGCTGGCCGAGCGGGTGTGCTGCCGCCGCATGCGGTTGCCAGTTCTCTCATCGACGCTGACAGCGCTTAGAATCGGGTCGCACGCAGGGCCGGCAACGCGGCTTTGTGGGATGCCCACACCACGTCCAGTCAGGAAGGACCTGCCATGCCAGCATTTGCGGTTCCATACTTTTGCCGGTTCACTCTTGCACTGGCGATGGCAGGTTTGACCGCGTGCGGCGCTGCTCCAGAGCAGTCGAAACCGGCGCCCCCGATCAGCCGCGAGGTGGCCGCGAAGCGAACTGTGGTCCCACTAACGCGCCCCGTCGCCCTGGACAAAGCCGGCATGATTGCGGATCTGGAGTTCGATCTTCCCCCGCCTCGACCTGGGGCATCTGCCGATCTGATGCTGGGCCTGCGTGTGTGGGCTGCGGATGCGACATCCATGTACGAGGCCAAGGATCTGATTAATGGTGGAGAGTTCCCGGCGAGATTGCATCTGACGCGCGTGGATGGTGCAGCCCCAGTGCAGATTGCGCTGACAAGTATCAGCAAAGACTTGAGTCGTCGACTTCCTGTTGCCGAAAGTGGTGAGGTGTCTGGTACCACATCGACCAGCGTAGACAGTGCAATGCTCAAGGATGCCGGACTTCTCGACCAGAGCTCGGTGTATGGCGTGTTGAGTCTGGCCCAGGTGGAAAGAACTGTGCCCGGAAGATATCGCCTTGTTGTTGAACTCAAGGATGATCGGCCGGATTTGAATGTAAAGAATGTTGAGTTGATTGTTGCTTATTTCAATAAAGGGAAATAGTTCATGGCCAAGGAAGATCCTTACCTTCTCACAATTTATCTTGCATCCCCCGGTACGCCGCTAAAGGAAGGGGGAACATCCTTCACCGGGCATATGTATCTGGAAACTTCCCACGCTGATATCCATGAAAGCTTCGGCTTTGCACCAAGCGGAAGATCAAGAGTCCAGGGGCGCGATTCGGACGAAGTCCCTGGTGAGGTGTCCGGAAAAGATGTAGAAAATTACAGGGACCCTCAGTACGCCAGGACGATGGAGATCACCAGGGAGCAATACGAGAAAATCCGCGAATTTTCCGCCGACCCTGCGAAACATGGCTTCGACATGAAGTACGATTCATTTTCCAACTCATGCGTCGATTTCAGCTGGGCGGCACTGAATCATGCCGGTCTTTATCGCCAGACCGTCCTCGGAGGCATAAAGGGCTATGAAGGCGAGCCGAAGGTGCTGCATAACGAGCCTGAAATTCAGAAGCTCAGGGCACCGTTTCCGGAGAGTGAGTTCAACAGGGAAGTGCGCAACCCGAAGCCCGAGCGAGACCTGTGGCAACTCATCTTGTCCGATAACCAAACACAGACCGATACCGGCCGCTTGGTTGCTGATGGCACGCCGACAGACCCGCTCCATCGCCAGGCCGAGGAGGCCGTAAGCCGCCTTGAGCAAGGGCTTGGCAGGGAGTACGACGAAAACAGCGCGCGCCTGGCGGCAAGTTCTGCGTCCCTGGCCAAGGAGCACGGTCTGTCGCGGATCGATCATGTTGTATTGAGCGAACACACGCCCTCCGCGCGGCAGGGTGAGAACGTGTTTGTTGTCGAGGGAGCTCTGAACGACCCAGCGCACAAGATGGCACATATGAAAACGGGCGATGCGATCGCGCAGCCCGTCGCGCAATCCCTGGCACAGCTGCAGTCCTTGGGCGAGACGCAGCAGCAGTCACAGCAGCAGGAGCAGCAGCAGCGAGAGCAATCGATCACGCCGCAGCACAGGATGACGTGAGGTCTGCTCCATCTGGAAAGAGGTTGTGCTGCGATTGACGGAGCGGAGCGATGGTGGAGCGTTTCAGGGGGCTGATCATTGACCAGGTTCCAGGCCGCGAGCGGGGATGAGATCGCCCGAATGATTCGGTAGTCTTTCACGCAACCGGGCGGATAGGCGCCCGGGCATTCAGGGGGGCATCGATAAGAAATTCCACTCTGGCCATTGGATTGGCCGGCTTGCTCTGTGCGTGTACGGTGGTTTCGCCGGATCCAGGCCAGCAGGCGGTCCTTGTGGACAAGCCGCTGTTGTTTGGAAAAGGGGGAATCCGCCTGGACGATGTGCGTGATCCTGGTCGTACGTATGCGTGGTTGACCACGTCCGCTACCTATGTGGATGTGACGCCGCAGACCGTGCAGGTGGCCTTTGATGACTTTTCGTCCAGTGACAATATCCTGCTGGATTTCTCCACCCAGATTCAGTATCGGATCAGCGCACCGGCATCGTTGTTGTCCGGCTTCGGGCAGGATTGGTTCAAGAACAACGTCGCCAGCCAATATGCGTCCATTGTGCGCGACCAAGTCAAACGCTACGACATGACCAAGATGATGAGCGATCCCGACACCGCCAAAAAAATCGACGACTCAGTCACGCAGAACGTCCGTGCGTTGGTCAAGGAGCAGCGGCTGCCGATCGAGATTCAGAACATCACGTTGGGCCGTGCACGTCCCAATCCGGATGTTTTGCAGCAGATGAACCTGACCGCTGCACAGCAGCAGCGGGTCAAGACGCTTGTCGAGGCCACCACGGCCGAGCGGCAGCGTGAACAGGAGCAGGTCGCCAAGGCTGATGCCGATAATGCCTATCGCAATCGCATGGGGCTGACCCCGGAGCAGTATCTCGCCAGCCAGATCGCCGAACTCAATGCAGATGCGTGCAAGAAAGCGCAGGCGTGCTACATGGTGCCGTCCGGCACATCCGTGATCGCGCGCTAGCAGGCAGCGCATCAGGGAGCGCGCTGCGACCTGCTGAAGCGACTTGCGCGGTAAGCACACGCGCTGTAATCGCAGGCCCGCTCACGTGTTTTCCAACATGGCTGGGCTACGGTGCTTGCCTGTTCTGCAGTGCAAGGAAACACCATGGGCCTGCTGGTCGATGGCAAGTGGCAAGACCGTTGGTATGACACCGATAAGAGCGATGGGCGCTTTGAGCGTTCGCAAGCGCAATTTCGTAATTGGGTGACGTGCGACGGCGCAGCGGGGCCGCATGGGGGCGGTGGATTTCAGGCGGCAGCGGGGCGTTATCACCTGTATGTGTCGTTGGCGTGCCCGTGGGCGCATCGCGCCTTGATCTTTCGCCGCCTCAAGGGGTTGGAGCCGCTGATCGATGTGTCGGTAGTGAATTGGTTGATGCGCGACCAGGGCTGGACGTTCGATCCCGGCCCGGGTGTGGTGGCCGATCCGATTCACCACGCCACGCGCCTGTACGAGGTGTATCTCAAGGCCGACCCGCATTACTCCGGGCGCGTGACCGTGCCGGTGTTGTGGGATCGCGAGCGCAACACGGTGGTGAGCAACGAGTCGGCCGATATCATCCGCATGTTCAATAGCGCCTTCGATGAAGTTGGTGCGGCCGAAGGCGATTTCTATCCGGCCCCGTTGCGCGATCAGATCGATGCGCTCAACGCGCGCATCTACGACACCGTCAATAACGGCGTTTACAAGGCGGGCTTTGCCACCACGCAGGCTGCCTACGAAGAAGCGGTGGTGCCGCTGTTCGAGACGCTGGATTGGCTGGAGGCGCGCCTGGGTGAGCAACGCTATCTCTGCGGCGCCATGCTCACCGAGGCTGATTGGCGGCTGTTCACGACACTGATCCGGTTTGATGCGGTGTATGTCGGTCACTTCAAATGCAATCTGCGACGGATCGCCGACTATCCGCAGTTGTCCGGATTTCTGCGCGAGCTCTATCAGATACCGGGTATTGCAGACACGGTGAATTTTCAGCACATCAAGGGGCATTACTACCAAAGTCACGACAGCATCAACCCGACCGCTATCGTGCCGATGGGGCCGGTGCTGGATCTGCATGCAGCGCATGGGCGCGGTGGTTGAGACGCAGCTGCCCAGTTTGGACTAACGCTTGGCTGCATCCCGAATGATCAACGTCGCCGCACCCACCGAGATGGCGTCTTCGACAACACCTGTACTGGTCTGGCCATAGCGTTCGATCGCACGCATGCGCGCATTGAAGGTGAGATAGGCCGCGGCAACCGCAGTTGTAGCGCCGAGCAATGCTGCGATGCCACGTTGTTCGCGCGGTGCCAATGCGGTGCCGACGATGACGCCTGTGGCGATGCGGGCAATCATGCCGGGTAACACGATGCGGTCCGGGGCGGTTTTCATCTTGTCGCCGGCCAGCTCGCCGCCGGCCAGTGCCAGCATGCCAGCCGATGCCATGGGATTGGCAAGCAACGCCGGCGCGCCGTTGTCGGCAGGAAGCTTGCCGGTGCGTGCAGCGTTGGCCACTGCAGCCAGTGGGGTCATGGAGCGCATGCCGGCAACGGCGCTCATCAAAATGGAGTGGATCAACGCCATGTGCACCTCTGCAAGGGCGTACCGACGGACTCCAACGTGGAGCCAGCAGGCGCGCATCAGGTTGTTGGTGCTCAGAGCCTAGGAGGCCGGATGTCTGCGCGATGGCAAGGCGGTGCTATGGCGATGTGTGCTGGCGTCCAGGCGTGAGACCTTGCCTGACGTGTGGCATCACGCGGTACTCGATGCATGCCGGGGTGGTCGTGCCGCTGTGAAACGGCGATGCGGTGGGTGCGCCATGACGCTGCCCGACCATGCAGGCGCGGCAGCGTATTGCTATCGCCAACGCAGTTCAGGGTTGCTTTGCAAAGCTGCCCGCGCGCCACGCCATCCACAACACCGCCAGACCCACCGCCAGGCAGATCAGCACGCCGGGTAGCGAGGCTTCCGGGCCGAAGGCACCGCCGGTGAGCCATTCGGGAAATCCGGGACGGGCCGTGCTGCGGGCGATGGACGGGCCCATGTCGGTTCCGGAAACCGCTGCACCAAACAGATAGCCCTGGGTGAAGTTCCAGGCGATATGCACGCCGATCGACATCCAGATGCGGCCGGTCAAGGCATAGAACGCGCCGAGCAGGATGCCGGCTTCCAGTGCGATGCAAATCGCCGCAAACGCCGTTGCATGCGGGTTGGCGATATGGCCGAAGCCGAACAGTGCAGCAGAGGCGACGAACGCCACCCACGGGCCGAACGCGCGCCATATCAGGCGCAGAAAGATGGCGCGGAACAACAGCTCTTCGATCACCCCGGCCTGCAAGGCCTTGCGCAGCGCCGTCCAGGCTGGCGCCGGGCCGAGCGCTTGAATGTCGTACAGCCCGAACAGCGCCATGATGCCCATGACCGCGGCGAACATGGCCGCGCCGATCACCACGCCGATGGTCAGCTGCGGCAGCATCGGGCGCAGCGCAAGCTCGCTGGCGCTGCGCCCTTCGGCCAGGCGCACCGCCAACACGTAGACCGCCAATCCAACCGCGACGCCGATCAGGCCGGCGACCAGTTGCAGGGGGCCGGAGTCCTTGGGCAGCAGGCTGCCGATGCCTCTGCCGGCCATGGGCGCCAGCGTGGCGACCACCACCAGCAGCAGGACCGCCCAGGCAATCGCTCGCAGCCAGCGTAGGCGGCCGGGATGCAGGAATTTGCGCTCGCCCAGCGCGATCCGGTGGGGCGTTTGGCTGTGCGTGGCCACTGCGCTACTGGCAACCGATGGCGTGGGTGCGTGCATGGGTGACGTCCTGTGGGGTGGTTGCTAGCGGGTGGTCGAACGGAATGACGCGTCTGAGGCAGCTGCGATACGGGTAGCGAATGAGCGGTGCTGCAAGGCGGCAATGGCTTCAGCAAGGACAGCGGAGAGCGCAACGGACAGCTCCTGATCGAGCTGTGCGGCGGCTGCGTTGGTCGCGGCCCATTGCTGTTGCAACGCAGGCACCATCTTTTTTGCCTTCGGCGTCAGTGCCACGATGCGTTCGCGCGCGTCGGCACCTGGCTTCAACACGGTGAGCCGTTGCCTGGTCATCTGCGCCACGGTCTGGCTGGCAGCGGAGTGGGTGATGCCGATCTCCTGCGCTAGAGCCTTGATAGGCAGCGGCCCTGATCGCAGCAGGACGCGCAGGACGGGTGTGTAGCGCGGCCGCCAGTCCAGCCCTGCAGCGGCATAGACCGCTTCCAGATCGCCATCAAGCAGCTCGATCAGGTGACGGACCAGGGTGCCTAGGGTCGGAGATGCTGCGCTCATGAATCAAATGTATAAGCGCTGTTGCATTTGCGCCATGTGCCGGAAGTGGGGGGGCATCAACGTCAGCTGGGTGAGGTGGTCGGAGGTGCTGCGTAGGCTGCTGCGCTGTGTTCCGGAGAGTGCGGTGGTGGAGAGATCCGGGCGGAGTTGCACGTGATAGCGCTCGACCTCGAACCCTGCGCCCGGCAGTGTCGGCGCTGCGGCCATCAGCGAACACGGTGCGACTGCCAGCAGCGCAATTGCCAGTAGCGAAGTCAGGACCTTGCATCCAGCCAGCACCCGATGTTTCACCGCTCGCTCCGATCAGAAGTCTTTATCCCGAGCAAGGCCTTCAAGCCGTGGGTGGCGCCGCGTGGCCCGATGGTCAGGTGGTCCTCGTCATTGAGAACGTCCAGCTCGACCTGCAACGACGGATAGTGTCGCGCGCGCAGTGCCTGTGCCATGTGCTGTGCGTCGATGACCATGTCGTAATTCTGGTGATAGCGCACCTGCTCGTACTCGCCGACGTACATGTACACCTGTGCCGGCAGGTCGGTATGCGAGGCGGCAAAGCTTTTTTCCTGCACCACCATCGCGTGCTCGCCGTACCAGTACGATGGGCTGCCCAGGATATAGCCGGCAAACATCTCCGGTGTGCTCAACAGGATCTGCGTGCCCAGCAGGCCACCGTACGAATGCCCCAGATACAGGCGGCGCTGTTCGTCGGTTCGGTAGCGGTTGGCAACGAACGGCAGCACGCGATCGCGCAGGTAGCGGATGTAGTCGGCGCTCTTGCCGTGGGTGGCAACGGGCGTTGCGGTTGGGCCATCTTCCGGTGTGGGCGTGTAATCGCGTCTGCGGCTCGGCATGGGCTCGTCGCCGAGTGCGTAGGACAGCCCAACCAGAATGAAATCCTCGATGGCTGGGCCTTCGCCGTTCAAGCGACGCGCAATCTGCTTGACCAGTGGAAACGCATAGTCGCCATCGGTGGCATACAACACTGGGTAACGGCGCTGCGGATTGTCCGCATAGCCACGTGGCAAGGCGACGAAGACCTGGTAGGTGCGACCTGTCGCCGGATCGGGCACGTCCCAGACCTGCGTATCGGCAAGTTCATACGGTTGGCCCTTGCCACGCTGGCTACCAGGTGCGTGAGCGGGCGTACGCGCTGACACCGTTGGCTGTGGCGTCGCTGCAGTAGCCGGTGTTGGCGGTGGTGCCGGTGCTGGTGCTGGTGCCTTGCCGCAGCCAGCCAGAAGCAATATTCCCAATCCTGCTGATAACAGCTTATTCAAGACAGCCTCCTGTGTGGCGCTAGAGCGCAATGTTGTTGCAGTAGTGCAGATGACATCTAGACGAGGAGACGCGGCGAACCGCGCGTACCTGCTCTGTCGCGTTGGACGCGTGTAGATATCGATGATGTCAGTCGACCTGAAAGAAGCGGTAGGCACCTGGTACCGCACACCACGCCTGGGTCCAAAGTCTTCGATGATCGAACGGCGCAGCGCTCCCAACCAGCTAAAACCGCGGGAAAACATGCCTTCAGTTCAACGGACCAACCACGCGCAATGCCGCTGCCTTGGCCATATCGTTCGGATTGGTGCCGGGCAGGCCCTGCGGCACGGCCATGCCTCTGTTGCGATAGAAGTCGGTCCAGTACGGCGACACGTTGCCGGTCTGCAGGTTTTTGAAGTTCATCGGTTGCAGCGCAAACACCTGATGTGCGCGGAAGGCGCGCTCGATGAAGTCCGAGCAGTAGTAACTGTTGTCATCCTGCACGTAGGTCTGGTTGTACGGTTTGCCGAGCATGCGCCGCGCCTGCGCGATGGCGTCGGCAATGGCGGGGCGATGCGCGGGGGTGAGCCGGTACACGACGATCTGCCGCTGCTTGGCGGTGGCCTCATCGATGAATGCCTGCAGCGGTTGCTCGCGCGAGCCTTGTTCGTCGGCATGCAGTACCACCTGGGTATCGCCGGCATGTGCCACCAGCGCGACATGGTCGAAGCTGCGTTCGCCCTGTGTGGCGGTGGCGTCGTCGATGGCCCCGCTCAGGCCGCTGCGCGCTGCGGTGACGAACAGCAGGTCGCCATCGTGCACCTTTAGTGCCAGTGCGGTGGCGGGTAGTAAGGCGGTGAGCAGTAAAAGCAGCAGAGCGATGCGCATGGTGTGGGGCGTCAGGACAACAGTGCCGGCATTATCGCCGGGATGCGCGTGGATGCGCCGAGCCGTAGGACGCTGCGTGCGTGCCGCAACCATCAGCAAGCGCGGGACGTGTACTGGCAGCGCCACGCGCCGGTTCACTTGGCCTTGCCTGTAAACTGGTGCTGCCAGCGGGCGTCGCCGCCGCTATCGCGTCGCGGCAATCCTTGAGTATCCACTGGAGTGTTGCATGCGTTCTGCTGCTGCGTTGTCGCCGATGGGTCGGCTGTTTGCGGTTGCCGCCTTGATCGAAGGCGTGACCTGGGCCGGGCTGTTGCTCGGCATGGTGCTCAAGTACGGCACACAAACCACCGAGGTGGTGGTGTGGCTGTTCGGTCGCCTGCACGGCGGCGCCTTTCTCTTCTACGTGGTGGTGAGCGTGCTTGCCGCACTGCGGCTGCGTTGGCCGTGGTGGGCCTGGGGGCTGAGCCTGCTGGCCGCGCTGCCGCCGTTGGTGACGGTGCCGTTGGAAATGTGGTTCCGGCGCATCGGCTTGCTTGGCCAGCGGCCGCCGTCTGTCGGTTGATGCGGAGCATGCGTTTAGGCCGCTTGCGTCATCGACCGCAGTAGGTTCGAGCGCATTAGGCCAGCCAGTCGCAGGTTTGCAGCATCACCGATTGCGCTGATGGGGGCATGGACGCGGCGGCAGTCGTTTGCCACCATGCACCTCTCAAGGACAGGTCGTGGGGGCGATATGCGTGGTTGGACGATAGGCGTGCTGAGTGTGCTGGCATGGGGAGTGGCAAGCCCTGGAGTCGCGCAGAGCGCGCCGGAAACCATGGATCTTGCGCCATATCTCAAGAGCGACCAGTTCGAGCGGATCAAGATCTCGCCGTCCGGTGCCTATCTCGCACTGACCATGCCGCTGGAAGATCGCACCGTGCTGGGCATCGTGCGGCGGCAGGATAAGGTGGCCACGGCCAAGGTCACCGGCGGCGTCAACAGCGTGGTGGACGATTTCTGGTGGGCCAGCGATGAGCGCATCGTGGTGTCGATGGCGCAGCGGCTGGGCTCGCGCGACGAGCCGGTGGCCATCGGCCAGCTGCATGCCATCGATGCCGACGGCAAGAACGGTCGCCTGTTGGCCAGCCCGTACGGCACCAATCCGGATATCAACGGCGCGCAGTTGAAGATGGATCTGGACCCGGCCACCTACATGCTGGACACCTTGCCGGGCGACGCACGCAACATCCTGGTGTCCGCGGTTCCGTTCGTGGGCGATCCCAATGTCCGCATCGACAAGCTGGATATCCAGACCGGCCGGCGCACGACCGTGGCCACCTCGCCGGTCCGTCGGGCAGGGTTTGTGACCGACCAGCAAGGGCGGATCCGCTTTGCCAACGGCCTGGACATCAGCAACATCAGCAAGCTGTATTACCGCGACAACGACGACGCACCGTGGCGGCTGATCGACGATGCGGCCACCAGCAAGCATCGCGAATTCCCGCTGGGTTTTTCCGCCGATGGCAGTCGCGCTTATCTGCAGGTGGAGCAGGCCACCGGCACCGATGTGCTGGTGGCGTGGGACCCGGCAACCAGCAAGGCAACACCGCTCCTGCACGACGATACCGTGGACCCGTACCACATCCTGCGCGATCTGGACGGCACCACGCCGATCGGTGCGTCGTATATGAGCGATCGCGTGCGCAATCGCTTCTTCGACGAAACAGCGCCCACCGCCAAGTTGTATCGCAGCCTGGAAAAAGCCTTCGACGGCAACGCGGTCTACATCACCTCAGCCACCAGCGACCGCCGCATGGTGCTGGCGTATGTGTGGAGCGATCGCAACAACGGCGATTACTATCTGTTCGACACGGTCAGCAAGAAGGCCGACCGCGTGTTTAGCCGTCGCGAATGGTTCCCGCCCGATGGAGTGCCGGCGACCAGGCAGGTGAGCTTCAAGGCGCGCGATGGCCTGGTGCTGCATGGCTACCTGACCCAGCCCTTGCATGCGCAAGCCGGCAAGCCGCTGCCGTTGATCGTGATGCCGCATGGCGGCCCGTTCGGGATCTTCGACAAGTGGGAGTTCGATGACGACACTCAGTTGCTGGCGGCAGCCGGTTACGCGGTGCTGCGCGTCAACTACCGCGGCTCGGCCAATTATGGCTACGCGTTTACCCAGGCCGGTGCCAAGGAGTGGGGCGGACGCATGCAGGACGATGTCACCGATGCCACCCGCTGGGCCATCGGCGAAGGCATTGCCGACGCATCGCGCATCTGCATCTATGGCGCAAGCTACGGCGGCTATGCAGCGCTGATGGGCGTGGCCAAGGAGCCGGCGCTGTATCGCTGCGCGGCCGGTTATGTGGGTGTCTACGATCTGGACATGATGGCGCGCGATACCGGGCGCTCCGCGCGTTGGGCAAAGAACTGGACGGTCGATTGGCTGGGCGCACGCGACACCTTGGCTGCGCGTTCGCCGGTGACCCTGGCACGGCAGATCAAGGTGCCGGTGTTTCTGGCGGCCGGCGGCAAGGACGAGCGCGCGCCGATCGAACATACCAAGGCCATGGAGCGCGCGTTGAAAGGCGCCGGCGTGCCGGTGGAGTCGCTGTACTTCCCCAACGAGGGCCACGGCTTCTACACCGAAGCACATCGACGCGAGTACTACACGCGCTTGCTGGCGTTCTTGAGCAAGCAGCTGGGTGGCAGCACGGCCAAGTGAGCCGTGCTTGTCGCTTGCAGGCAAGGCGACCGGCGCCAGCCAGGCGTGACGCCTTGTCTTACAGGATGTTCTTCGCTCTCGCTGCGGTGAGCCACATGGGAAACTCTTCCATCAGCAGGTCGTAAAGTTTTTCTTCGGGAATCTGATCCAGCCGATCAAGTGCGAAGAAATTGCAGTTGTCCACGACACGGCCATGCATGTCATCGAGCTTCTCGAGGATGCCGTAGCCACGGCCACCCAGGCCGACAAACTGCCAGAAGATCGGCAGTGCAGCGGCTTCCTTCATCAGCTGGGTGATTTCGCGATCCTGATGCACGCCGCCGTCACTGATAAACAGGATGTAGACCGGGGTACGGTCCTTGGATTGCTTGTAGTAGTCGATCACCATGCGCATGGCCTTGGGCTCATCGTTGATGCGCGGGCCTAGTGACCATTTCTTCCAGCCACCCGAATCGCGCTCGATATAGCCCGAAAAGTTATGAAGTGTCACAGGTGACAGCTGGCATGGAGTTGCACCGAATGCCCAGCAATCCAGTGCGCCGTCGTCATCGAAATGGACCGCCATCGGGATGAGGCGATCGACCACCTGTTGAACATGACCTCGGCTGTATTGAGCGCTCATCGAGCCGGAGGCATCCAGGACCAACCCGATCCGTGCCTTGACGTCGGTGAGCCGGGCTTTTTCGAGGCTGACCTGTGCCTTTTTCGCCAAGCTGACCAATTGCGGTGCCACATCGCCCACCCGCTTTTCCAGCGAGACTTTCGCTGCAGACGCGGGCGTACCTGCCGCTGCGGGCACTGCCGGCGGCTCGGAGACTTCACCGCCAAAGTGGGCCACCAATGCATCCAGCCCGGCATTGAAACCCTGCAGGTTGGCGACGATGCGCCACTGATCCTTGCTGCGGTAGATATCGGCGACCATGATCGCTTTTTCGTCGGCAAAGCTTGTGCCGGAGAAACTGCAGCGTGCAGTCTCCTGGCCACTGGCCTGGAGACTGAAATGGCTGGCGTCGATGTCGTGCATGACGCCCTGGCCGTCGATGGAGGCAGTGAAGACTAGGCGATCGATCGTCGTCGGCAGGCTTGCCAAGGACAGCTCGAAGCGCCCGTCCGCATGCTGTCGGACACTGTCGCATGGGCTACTGGGTTGATTGAAAAACACCATGTAACGGTCGTCGGACAGCTTGCCGGCTGCGTCGAGACCAAAGCACACGTAATCGATAGTGCGGTTTGAGGCGATCTGGGTGACGAAGTCGAACCTGGGCTGCTGGATCAGCGTAGACAGCGGGACGCGTTGACCTTGTGACAACTGCATTTCAGTTCCTTTGAAGATCGTTGGCCGAGTAGATTACAAGCTAAGCCTGCACCGAAACATCGGCATACCAGCGGATGCATGCGCTCAGCATGGCGGAGGCCTCGCACCTCCGGGTGGTGTTTGAGAAAGTGACGCGCGGTCGACAGACAGGGTGGACGAAATGGAAAGAAACCTGGAGCCGTCTGTCCGCGACGCCTTGAGATGGAATGCGCTCTGTCGGCTGTTTGTGACAGAGCGCCCGTGTGCTAAGCGCACTTCGTAGTTTCGCTTCCATCACCTCTACGGCATCGGCTTCATCTGGTACTGCGCCGGCGGCGTGTCACCGAGCAGGTATTGCACGAAATAGTCCCAGCGGCGGCGGGTGACATATGGGGTCATCTCGCCGTAGCCGTGTTTGGCGTTGGGCAGCATCAGCATGTCGAAGTTCTTGTTGGCCTTGATCAGCGCTTCGGCCACCAACAGGGTGAGATACGGCGGTACGTTGTCGTCCAGGGTGCCGTGTACCAGCATCAGTCTGCCTTTGAGCTTGCTGGCATGCGTGGCATTGGCCTGGTCGTCGTAGTTGGAAGTGCCGTCTTTGTTGACGATGTGCTCGCCGTGATACTTCTCCGCCCAGTCGTCTTCATAGCCGCGGTTGTCGTGGTTGCCGCTTTCCGACCACGCCACCTTGAAGAAGTCGGGGTAGCGCAGCATCGCGCCGGTGGAGGCGTTGCCGCCGCCGGAGTGCCCCCAGATGCCGACACGGCTGAGGTCCATCCACGGGTAGCGCTGTCCCAGTTCCTTCAGTCCGGCCACCTGGTCGGGCAAGGTGTTGTCGCCCATGTCGGCGTACCAGGTGTCGTGGAAGCTCTTGGAGCGCCACGGCGTGCCCATGCCGTCGATGGCGATGACGATGAAACCGAGTTCGGCCAGCGATTGATTGTCGCCATGGCCGGCATAGAACCGGCGACCGCGGACCGAGCCGGTCTGCGGGCCGGGGTAGATGTAATCGATGACCGGATACGTGCGGCTGGCGTCGAAGTTGCTGGGCTTGAACATCAACCCGTACAGCGTGGTCTTGCCATCGCGCGCCTTGACCGTGATCGGCTCCGGTGGCACCCAGCCGGCGGCCTTGAGGCGGGTGATGTCGGCAGTGGCTATCGTGCTGATGCTGCGGCCGTCGGCGGCGTCGCGCAGCAGCGTGACCGGTGGCGTCAGCGAGGTGGAATAGGTATCGACAAAGCGCGCGCCGTCGGGCGATAGCACGACGCTGTGGTCGGCCACTTCCGGCGTCAGCAATACCGGCGCGCCGCCATCCAGGCTCACCTTCCACAGCTGCTGGTAATACGGGTCCACGCCCGGCGAACGGCCGACTGCCATGAACCAGGCGGTGCGTGTCGCCGGGTCTACGCGCAACAGCTCGGTGACGTTGCCTTCGCCAGTGGTGATGGCGTGCTTGGGCTTGCCGGTGCGCAGGTCGTAGAGAAACAGCTGACCCCAATCGCTGCGTTCGGAAAACCACACCGCCTCATCGCTGCCCGGCAGATACGCCCAATTGGCGGCCACCTGCCCACTTTCGTAATAGGTCTTGGCGGTTTCGTCGAACGCGGTGCGGACCTCGCCGGTGGCGGCATCGGCAATACGGAACCAGGTCTGCTTGTGGAAGCGCGAAGTGGAGGCGAATGCCAGCGTCTTGCCGTCGGGTGCCCATTTCGCATCGTCCCAGGCGCCGTCGCAGCTGACGTCATCGCACAAGGTGGAGCGGTGTTGGTCCGGCGGCATCTTCAAACGCACCACGCTGCGCGATGGCACATCGATGATGACGCGCTCGATCATGGTCACGTCCTTGTCGCCGGCCAGCGGGTATTTCCACGCCTGCAGCTCGGGGTGACCGAGCTTGGTGCTGACCAGATACATGTCGCCGGTCTTGCGCTGATCCTGCTGGAATGTCGCTATTTTGCGCGAGTCCGGCGACCACGCCACGATGGCGCGATCGCTGTGCTGCCAGCCGGCGTTGTCGGTGGCATAGCCGAAATTTTCCACGCCATCGCGGGTGAGCTGGGTTTCCTGGCCGCTGGCCAGATCGCGTACCCACAGGTTCCAGTCGCGAATGAAGGCTTCACTGCGCTTGTCCGGCGACAAGACGCCAGGTTCCGGTTTGTCCTTGGCATACAGCTTGCTGCAACGCGCACGTACATCGCAGACCACGGCGGTATCGCGCACATTGAGGCGGTAACGACCATCGGCAGCGACCTTGACCACCGGCGCGAAGGTGTCGGCCTTGAGCGGTTTGTCGCCGGTCTTCAATAGCGTGTTAAGCGAAGCGACCAGCGCGGACTGTTTGAAGATCGGTGCGGTCTTGCCGGTGGCGGTATCCAGCTGCAGCAGCCGGTCGCCCTTGGCATCGTGGTCGACATAGACCAGGTGGGTGGCGTCCAGCCAGTCGATGCGTGAGGCCGTGTGATCGACCAATGGCTGAGTGAGGTAGCCGATCAGGCGTTCGGCGCGCGCATAGTCGGCCTCGGTGACGCTGGGTGCCTGCGCACTGGCGATGACCGGCAGGACGGCCAGGGCGAGGGCGGCGAACAGCTGCCGCATCGGCAACGGGGTGGGCATGTAGGACTCTCCGGGACGAAAGGAGCGCGCAATGCGGTCGGCGCGACCGTCCGATGCTACCCGCCACGTGGGCCGGGTGCCTCTGCCAGAAGTCGTGTCTGCGCCGTTGTCGACGGTAGCAGGCCGCACGCGTTTCGGCGACCGAGTGGGCGTGACCGACGCGGGGCGGACCTGTGATCAAGCGGTTGCCGAGCGGATCGCCCGGCCCGGCACCGGCACAGCGTGACCGATTTCGTCGAGCTCGATGCCCATCGAGGGAGATCACACCCGTGGACCGCACGCACGCTGCGTGATCGGCCAGCCACTGATTACGGGAATGTCAGGCTATGCACTACGCTTCTCGTCGTCCACACAGGATCATGCGGCACGATTCGGGTTTAGAGCGGCTAACAAGCGTAGCGAGCAGTCGTCAGGTGGGTGCGGATGGCGCGCTCAGAACCGGAGTGTACGAGTGGACCATGCCGCACCGAGCACCGAGCACCGGCCGCGCCCGTTTGGCGGTGAGCACAGTCGTTTTGTTCGCTGCTCTTACTGACCGCACGCAACGTTGACTGGAGGCCGTCTGATGTCATGGTTCCGCCGCTTGGCACTGTCCCCCTTTATCAAGGCACACCCACCGCGCAAGACGCAGCCTGCCCCGGCGGATCTGATTGCCGCCTATGCGCCGGTGCTGCCTGCCAGCCTGCTTGAGCTGTGGCGTCAAGAAGGGCTGGGGCACTACGGGAACATGCAGTTCGCGCTGATCGACCCCCGGCAATGGCAGCCGGTCCTGGATCGCTGGATCGTCTCGCCACCCGATGCGGTGCGGCGTATTCCGATCGCGCTCACCCCCTTCGGCGCGCTGCTGTACTACCGCAAGCTGACCGCCACCGACGAAGACGTGGTCTACCTGGACCCGGTCTCCAAAGCCGCCGCTGACCTGAGCTGGAGCCTGGACGACTTCTTCAACCAGTCCCTGTGCGAGGCGGAATTCTGCGACTCCCTGATCCCATCGGCCCTGCTTGCCGCCGCGCGCAAAGAGTGCGGCCCGCTCGCTGCGGGCGAGGTCTACGAGATCGATCAGATGCTGTTTTCGATGCAGATGTTGCGGGTCAACAAGGTCGATGCGTTGGCGCTGCACACCCGGCTTCGCGATGCTGTCGACGGGACCGCAGCCGTCGCCGATGCACCTACGACCAATGGTGACGCATTGCCTACAGCGCAGCGCTCAATGTTCGAGGACATCGTCAACGGGTCACAGTCCAGCAACGCGCTGCACGGCCTGTACTTGTCGTCGTACATCGATTGGCATCGCATGCTGGCGCTCGAGCCCAACGGCCAGTATCGCCTGCTGTTCTGGAAAATCGATCATCGCAGTCTTGCACGCACCGATGTGCGTGCGTATGCGGGCCGCTATGCGGTGACGCATACCGAGATTGGCGACGAGCACGTGACGCTGGATATCCGGTTGCGCAGCGACTCCAGCGGTAGCGATGCCAACGATGCGCAGCTGGTGGTCATGCGCTCGGGGACCGACATGTTTCTGTTGCGCAGCGACGAGCTGGCAGACATGGCAACGGCCATGGATGGCTCGAACACGCTGGGCCGCAGCGAGTACTACTTTCGCAAGGTGAGGTTGAGTGATGCATTTGTCGAGGAGTCATCCGATGGACGCGCTGCGCCGCCGCTTGCCGATCTTCCACGCGCGTTACAGCAACGGGTGAATGCCGAAGCGATCATCGCCACCATCACCCATGTGGACGACGTCGACCCCGACGCTGAAGACGACGGCGCCGGCACCGTCATGTGCACACTGGACCGAGGCCAGGACGATGGGCTGCGCATGAACATGCCGCTGCGCTCGCCGCCAGACACGGGGCGCGCCCTGTATGGCTGGGTCTGGGAGATGCACCCTGCAGCCTGTCGGGTCGGCATCAACTATCAACGCGGTCGCGATGGCAACGTGGAAGATGGTCCTGTTGTCGGCGATGTGTTGAGCAGTCGCCTAAGAGCGGCTAACAAAACGTAGCGAGCAGTCGTCAGGTGGGTGTGGACGGCGCGGAGGAACCGGAGTGTACGGCTGGTACATGAGGATTCCGAGCACCGGCCGCGCCCGCCTGGCGGCTGCACAGTAGTTTTGTTAGCTGCTCTAAGTGGGGAATGAGATGCCGGTGCGCAGCGCAGGCACTGCGCGCAGCGCTGCCAAGCCAGTCGCTTACTTGCTCATGCAGCGCGTCCAGCGCTCATTGACTCGCTGCGCAAACCAGGCAGTGGTCAGCGTACGGGTGATCTTGGGGCTGTCCAGGGTGATGCCCGGCAGCACCGCGCGCGGCAAGGCCTTGCCGGCGCTGCGATCGGCCAGCGCGAACACCTGGCGATACAGCGCGCTTTGTTCGAACTCCAGTGTGTTGCCGGCTTCCAGCGCACTGCGGATCTGGCGGTCGCTCAGCGCCAGCTGGCTGCCCAGCGAGCGCACCGCGCGCTCGGTGCCGCCGGGTGACTCCAGGCTGGCGCCGGGCGTGAGCAGGTCGCCGTCCAGTGCGAGCGCGATGCCGCTGGCCTTGCTCAGTGCGGCCTGAAACGCGGCATTGCGGCTGGCATACCAACCGGCGTTGAAGTCGGCAAAGCGATACAGCAGCGCATCGTAGGTCGTGGGGTAGCCCAGCAGATGGGTGGTGCCGAACCATAGCCCGCCACGGCGGCTGAACACCTCGTGGCGGACCGAGCTGTCGGGCGGATACGGGTAGCGCGCGGCATGTTGTTCGGCAAAAGCGATGCTCACCTGCATTGGCCCGGCGGTATGCACCGGATTGAGCCCATCGAACAGGCGCGCGCCCAGCGGCACGCTGCCGGTGAAGTCTTCGAAGATGCGGCTCAGTTCCTGCTCGGTACGCGCCGCAGCGATACGGGTGGCGTAACTGCGGCCATCCGGCGATGTGATGCGCAGGGCGGCATCGACCATGAAAGCCGGGATGTGGTGTGCACTGGCGCGGCGGTCGATTTCCGCGCGCGAGATCTTGCCCAGGTTGGGCACCGCGGGATTGGCCTGGTAGGTCGATTCCTGCTCGGTCACCGCCAGCACGGCGCAGATGTGCTCGGCGCTGGTGTCCAGTGCCTGCGACGATAGCGCGACATACACATCGTTGGCCCAGCCGCTGCGATCGGGCAGGTTGGCCGGCAGGCGCCGTGCGATATCGGCCTTGACCGCCTCCGGCGAGCGCTGCGGCGCGCGCGGCGCCTGGGTGGCGCAGGCCGACAGCAGCGCGATGGCGATCAGGGTGAGCAGGCGGAGCAGGCGGGGCAGGCGGAGCAGGGGCAAGGTCACGGCGTCTCCAGACGATCAGGGGTGGCAGCTGCCGTGCCGGAGTTTACGTGGCCGCGCCGTGGCGTCCGTCATGTGGCTGCCAAGCGGCGGAAGGCCGCGTGCTGTGGCGTGGCCATTGTCGCGAAACCGTGGCCGCCTGATCGTGGCGCCGGGTGTGGCATCGGCATCGCGTGCGGCAGCAAGCCGTATCGATCACAAGCGCTCGTCGCGCATCCACTGCGGCCCACGCAGCCCTTGCAGGCAGGCAGCGCTGGCAGGACGGCGACCTGGCAGTGCGCGTCGCAAACCAACCGCGCCCACTCGCAACGCCGTTGCATCCCGTGCGCCCAACGCCTGCTCGCTCGGCCTGCCGGCCACCGCGCGCGCCCAACCGCGTCATCCAGCGGATTCAAGACTTGCGCATCCCGGCCGATAACGGGCTCGACCATCAAAAGCGATCACGGCGTCTGCCGTGTTCGCCGGTCACCCTTGCAGCCGTACGACATCGAGCGCGCGCATTGCCGTGCAGCTCACGCGATTCCACCGCTGTCCGACCACGGGAGTGCCTTCAGATGCCGCAGCAAACAGCTAGCCCCGGCCAGGTCAGGTGCAGTGCCGTGGAGAGCGTGCGCATGCAGTGTGGTCCACCCTCCCCGTGATACGCCAATGAGCATGCCTGCGATGGTCTGGCGCCGCCTGCTCGCTGCGTGCTTGTTGTTGTCGTTCGGCGTTGTGGCCTGGGCACAGCCGCAACCCTGGAAAACCATTGAATTGGCCACGCTCGACGACCCGATGCGGGCGTTGCAGATGTCCCAGCGTGCGCTGCAACAGGCCCGCGTCGATGGCGACCGCGATGCGCAGTTCTGGGCGCTGCTGGCGCAGTCGCGCGTGTTGATCTCGCTGGAAGACAGCGAGTCGCGCCTGGCCGCGCTCACCGAGGCCCACGGCCTGCTGGACCAATTGCATGGCAATGTGGCGCAGGCGCAGTTGTGGCTGGACATCGTGCAGGCGCTCAGCGACGTGCGCGGAAACCCCAATCGCAGCATGGTGGCGCGGCTGAATGGCTTACGTCAGCAGGCGCGCGCACTGCGGCGCAGCGATCTGTTGTGCGAAATAGAAGCGGTCGACATGTGGAGCATGCTGGCCTCCGGCAGCAGCGACGAGGCCTGGAGCGCCGCGCAGACCAGCTACCAATGCGCCGTGCGCGAACACCTGCTCAGCGTTGAGCTGGATGGCCTGACCCAGCTGGGGTCGTTGGCCAGTCGCGTCGCAGGCCGCGTGGCCGACGATAACGATGCGCAGGATTACCTGCAGCGCGCCCTGGCGCGCCTGCACGACCAACCGGCGCGCTTTCAGCGCAGCCTGATCGAATACGAATACGGTGCCACGCTGGCAGTGCAGCAACCCGCCGCCGCATTGCTGCACTTCCGGCGCGCGCTGGCGCTCAGCCGCGAGCTGAACGATCAGGCCGGCGTGGCGGCAGCGTTGACCAGCGCCAGCGAAGCCTTGATCAAGACCGGCGATGCCGCAGCGGCGCTGGCGATGGCGCGCGAGGCGCTGCCGTTGATGCAGGCGCAGGGCAATATCGGTCGGGTGGCTGCCTGCCACGCCATCCTGTTGCAGGCCCTGACCGCGCTGCAGTCGTCCAGCCTGGGCAGCGCGATCGTCGCGGCCAAAGCGGCCGACGACCCGAACCTGACCTTGAGCGGGCGTGCGGAGCTGGTCGATGCCATTGCCCAGGCGCTGGCGGTGGAAGGGCGTTATGCCGAGGCCTACCAGGAGCTGCAGCGCGCCAACGCGCTGCGCGCGCAGAACCTTGACCGCCAGCGCGACACGGTGATGCTGCGGCTGCAGGCCCGTTATGAAGACGCGCGGCGCGAGGCGGAAAATGCCGAGTTGCGCCGACGCAGCGAAACCGCGCAGCTGGCATTGCAGGCGCGCGAAGCCGGACAGCGCGCCTTGTGGATCGCGCTATGCGCTGCGTGCCTGCTGCTGGTGGGTGCGTTGATCGTGCTGGCGTTTGTCGCACGCCATCGCCGACAACTCTCGCGGCTGGCCATGCGCGATGAACTCACCGGCCTGCCGAACCGACGCGCCATCCGCGCCGAGGCGCAGCAACAGATCGACCATGCCCTGCGCACCCACACACCCTGCATGCTGGCGCTGATCGATTTGGATCACTTCAAGCTGATCAACGATGTGCACGGCCATGCCAGCGGCGATGCGGTGCTCACCGCGCTGGCCAGTGCCTCGCTGCTGGCGTTGCGCGCCCAGGATCGCCTGGGCCGGCTGGGCGGCGAAGAATTCCTGCTGGTGCTGCCGGGCTGCGGTGCGGACGAAATCCCGGCCGTATTCGCGCGCTTGCGCACTGCGGTGGCGGCGATCCAGATCCCTGGCTTGCCCGCAGAACAGCCGGTGCGGTTCTGCATGGGCGCGGTGAGCGTGACCCCGGCGGCAGGACTGGACGTGCTGTTGAGCCAGGCCGATCTGGCGCTGTATGCCGCCAAGACTGCCGGGCGCGATCAATGGGCGGTGTGCTGAGCCTGCGGCGCACCGTTTGAATCTGCGCTGCGACAATTGCGTAACGCTACGGCACAATCCAGGCGTGACGACGGCATGCCGTCCCTCTGAACCGATCGAGCGAAGCCGAAGACCGCGTGCGAACCGATAGCCGCCTTTCCCGCATGTTGCATGTGCTGTTGCACATGGCCAGAAGCGCGCAACCGATGACCTCCGAGCAGATCGCCAGCATGCTGTCGACCAATGCGGTAGTGGTGCGCCGGACCATGGCCGGGTTGCGCAGCGCCGGTTACGTGCAATCGAGCAAGGGACACAACGGGGGTTGGCAGATCGCCTGCGATCTGGCCCAGGTGACGCTGCTGGATGTGCATCGCGCAGTCGGCGGCCCGCATCTGTTCGCGATCGGTGCCGATCATCCCAACCCGCAGTGCGCGGTGGAGCGCGTGGTCAACGCGGCGATTGCCGATGCACTGGCCGAAGCCGAGGCATTGCTGCTGCAGCGCCTGGGCAGCGTGACCCTGGCCGCACTGGCCAGCGAGTTCGACAGCCTGTGCAGCGCTGGCGCGCCACCTGCCGGCAAGGCCACCGGCAAGCGCAAGCGCAAGCGCACGCAGCAGCGCTGAACTACGGCAGCAGTGTGTCGCGCATCGGTGGGTGCGGTAGTGAGTTGCTTGTCTTTTCATGTAACATCTAAAAGTACATAAAGCGATACAGCGGGGAGACGCTATGCAGCATGAGGTCATCATCATTGGAGGTAGTTACGCGGGGCTGTCGGCCGCACTGCAATTGGCGCGCGCGCGGCGCACCGTCCTGCTGGTGGACAGTGGCCAGCGACGCAACCGGTTTGCCGCCACCTCGCACGGCTTTCTGAGCCGCGATGGGGCATCGCCTGCGCAGATCGCCGATGAGGCGCGAACCCAGGTGCTCGCCTATCCCAGCGTGCAATGGGCCGATGGAACGGTGGCGCAGCTACGCGGCCAGGCGGATGCATTCGAAGTCACGCTTGCCGACGGCAGCGTCCACACCGGGCGGCGGCTGATTCTGGCAATGGGCATGGTCGACCGTTTGCCTGCGCTTGCAGGCCTGGCAGAACGGTGGGGCCGGCAGGCGTTCGTGTGCCCGTACTGTCATGGCTACGAGCTGCAGCAGGGACGCATCGGCGTCGTGGCGACAACGGCGTTTGCCGCGCACCAGGCCAGCATGTTGCCGGATTGGGGTGCAACCCAATTGTTCTTGAACGACACGCTGGTGTTGGATCAGGCCCAACACGCGCAACTTCAGGCGCGCGGCGTGCAGTTGGTGAACGGCGCGGTGACGGCGCTGCAAGGCGAGGGCGACACGCTTGAATTGGTACTGCGAGACGGACAGACCTTTGCGCTGGAAGGGGTGTTCATCACCCCGCAGACCGAGATCAGTCCGTTGGTGGCACAGCTCGGATGCGGTACCAGCGACGGGCCATTGGGCAGCCATCTTGCCGTGGACGCGATGCAAGCCACCACCGTGCCGGGAGTGTTTGGCTGCGGCGACATCGCCAGCCCGGCGGCGTCGGTGGCATTTGCTGTTGCCAGCGGCGCCATGGCCGGTGCAGTGACCCATCGCACGCTGATGTTCGGTTTGCACCACTGATCGCTGACGCGGCCATCGGTCACCTGCGCAGGCCATGCTGACCTACGCAGGTGACCGATGGCCGCAGGTGTTCTTGGAGCAGCTAAAGAAAAGACTGTGCAGCCGCCAGGCGTGTGCGGCCGGTGCTCGGTGCGGCATGTACCACGCGTACACTCCGGTTCCTCCGCGCCGTCCCCACCCGCTTGACGACTGCTCGCTAGGTGTTGTCAGCCACTCTTAGCGGGATTCGCGCAGCGGAATCTTGTGCTCGGTGGAATACGCGCGCTGTGCGGTATTCAAGGCTTCCATATCGGTGTTGAGCTGAGTGGAGACCGCTTCCAGATCTTTGGCCAACGGCTCCAGTTCGGCGTTGGTGTAGCCATTGGGCAACGCGGCGACGCGCTCCAGCGCGGCCATCATTGCGTCGGCGCTCTTGAGATACGCCGACAGTTTGGTGTCCAGGTCCTTGGCATTGTCCGGCACGCCCGAGGCCATGGCGGTATTGGCCTGCGCATTGGCAGCCAATGCCTTGCGCTGGCTGCCCAGTGCGGTCTTGTAGCTGTCCAGCGGCTTGTGCGCGACGGCATCGGTGATCAGGCTCTGCCCGCGATCGCCCGACACCCACGGGTCGATGATGGTCACGGCGCCGTTCCAGACCGACACGTTGTGCAGCAGGTAATCGCTGGAAGAGAGCTTGGATGCGCCGGACGTGGCGCCGCCGCCGCACGCCGAAAGCAGCAGGCCGAGAGAGACAAGCAAAAGGGTGGTGAACGTCTTCAAAGGGAGATCCTTGATACAACGCGGTTGCCATGCAGTGGCAAACCCGCAGTAACTCAAGGAAGCGTCCGGACATCGGCATCGCGGTGTTGCAGGCCATCTTCCTTGAGACGAATGCAGCGTGGTGCGTTCCATGCACGCGGTCGCGTGCGCTGCGTCACCAGTATAGCGGCACACCTTGTGCAAGCACGTTGCAACGACAGGTCAGTGGCGGCGCGTATCGCTGCCAACACGCACAGAGAACCGTCAACGGCGGCGTCGCCTGCGCTGCCCCACGTACACTGCGCGCCCCGCAACGGTCTGGAATTAGCCTGAAAAAGCGTCGCACTGTCTCGCCACCGGCGCCCACGCGTGCGGACTCGACCATCCAGACATGGCTGGTGCGCGCAGTGGTGCTGGCGGTGGCGATCGCTTGTGTTGGACGGCTCTGGCTGCTGCTGGATGCGGTCTTCAAGCAGCGCTATGTCAGCGTCATCCGTGGTCGCCCGACCAGGATCTTTTATGCCGACAGCGACCCGCAGCGATTCTGGATATCCATCGGCTGGGATGCCGCGTTGACCGGCACGCTGTTGGCACTCATCGTCTGGTTCGCTTATGCGGGCTGGAAAACGCATCGCCGTCAACGCTGGCGAGCGCGGTGATCGTCCCGCCAGCACGCGCCTGCACGTGACGTGTCAGATGCAGTGATGTGTTGCAGGGATGCATGCATCTGTTGGCGGTGGCAACCAACGCGGCGTACGAACGCGGCAGGTGCGTTGCCGCAGCGCACACGTGCATGTCGCCGCCCTTAGGGCGTACGTTGCCTGCGCGCAGGTGGTTGCGCGTCGCGTTTGGGCCAGATGTCGTAGCTGTAGACAAATTGCTTCTGGTCGGCGCCAGCGGTGGGATCGCAATGCCACGAGTTGGCAACGATGCCCGGCTCCAGCACCCCATCGACTTCGCGCACTGCTTGCGACTCGAATGCGCAGATAGGCCCATCGCGTGCGACATCCCAATCTGCGCGCACGGTCGGGCGCGCATGCTGCACCAGCACGATGTCGCTGCCATTGAAGTGGTGGACCTGCGCGCCGTGCTCACGGTTGATGCTGAAGTAGCACGGGGCGTGCACACCCAGTGGCAGCACCGCGTCGCCGCGCAACACGGCGCATTTGCCATCGCGCTCGCCCAGCCGGATCAGCCGCCCGGCCAACGTTGCGGTGGTCACCGGATACCGCGTGGTGACGTCGGAAATGGGCTGTGCCGGCGCAGTCTGCGCGTAGGCCGGCGCGCATAGCGCCATCAACAACGCGGCCAAAGAGAAAGTACCGAGGTGAGTGCGCATGCAACGTCCGTGTTGAGGGCGGTGCAGTATCGCAGATCCGCCCGGCGGCAATGCCGGGCGAGGAGACTAGCGCCGCACAGGCAGGGTGGCGAGCACGCCATCCAGCGCGAGTTGGGCGGCGAAGCCAGCCTTGGTCAGGCGCTTGGCCACTTCATTGGGCACATCGCGCCCGCTGGTGAGTTTGTTGGGTGCGCCGGTGTAATGAAACAGCCGCCCGCCACGGCGCAGCACGCGCGCCAGGTGATCGTAGAACACCTGCGAATACAGCTCGCCGGCGATACCGAAACGCGGCGGGTCGTGCAGGATGGCGTCGACCGAATCGTCCGCCAGCATGGCGATCTGCTGCGACACGTCGGCATGCGTGAGATGCAGACGCCCGCCGGCATCGGCCGCCTCCGGATTCGGCGACCACGGGTTGAGCGTGCGTAACCACAGCACGTCGGCGTTCTTTTCGAAGGAAAGCAACTGCGCCACGCCGTCTTCCAGCGCGCAGGCCGCGAAATATCCAAGGCCGCCGCAGGTGTCCAGCACGATCTTGCCGCGCGGGTTCACCAGCGCCACCTTGCGACGCGCATCCTCGAACGGCGAGATTTGCGCAGACGGCAGCATCTTGATGCCATCGATCTCGAAGGTGGGCGCCCCCCATTCGGTGGGCACCAGTTTGATCAGCGCACTGCCAAAGCGCGAAATCGGCGCGAAATCATCGCCTCCCCAGAAATACACCGTGCGGTCCTTGAGCTTGCCCGGATAGGGAAAGCCCATGCCGCGCCACTGCCAGGTCTGTGCATCGAGCTGCACGCTATCGCTGCTGCGGCCCAGATCCAGCGACCCGGTCCACGTGGCGAGACCGGCGCTGCGTGCTGCCAGCAGCGCCTGGGCATCGGGAAGGGTGAGCAACGGTCCGGAATAGTGGGTCACGTGGTCGCTATGTTGTCGCTTGCCGCCGATGGCGACGTGTCGAATGAAGAGATGATAGGCGCAAGGCATCGTAACCGACGGCGCCACGAGTTAAAAACGCAGTGGAGCATGCGCGATGCAGCCCCACGGTTGCCTGCGCTGGCCGGGGGAGTGGGCGACCCATGCGCCCGGCTTGGCCCCAGCGATGATGGCCCCGGCTTGCGATGACGGCCGTCGCGCGCAAGGACCTCGCGCCTGCGCAGCCCTGGCGCGAACTCCGCCCAGGATCTGTGGAACGTGGTCTTGCCAGCAGGCCGCTGTCTGCCTGGCCGCGGGCTGCGGTTCGGCGCGTGAGCCAGCAGTGCTGGCAGGATCGAGCTTGGAGGCGTTGTGAGCCGGTCGCGGGATCCTCCGGCCAGCAGGCTGCAGTCGCACTGCATAATGCGTCCGTTCCCCGCGCTCCTTCCGCGAGGGGTGTCATCGAATTCAAGAGGCGCGTGATGCTCAAAGGTGTGCTGCTCGGTTTTGCGTGTTATGCGGCCTATTCGATCAGCGATGCCTTCGTAAAACTGCTCGAAGGGACGCTGCCGGTCTACGAGGTACTGTTCCTCGGCGCCTTGCTGATGCTGTTGGCGGTGCCCTTCCTGAAGAAGCCCGACGACCAGCTGCGCGAACTGGTCATGGCCAAGCAGCCGGCATTGTGGCTGCTGCGTGCGCTCACTGGTGCCATCGGCAATCTCACCTCGGTGATCGCCTTCACCACTTTGCCGATGGCCGAGGCATTCGCGTTGATCTTCCTGATGCCGATCTTCGTCACCGTGCTGTCGGTGGTGTTTCTCAAGGAAGAAGTGCGCTGGCGGCGTTGGACGGCGGTGATCATCGGCTTCATCGGCGTGCTGATCGTGCTGCGCCCCGGCTTTCGGCATCTCACCCACGGACACGTCGCGGCCATCGTGTGCGGCCTGGTCGGTGCGATCTCGGTGATCACCCTGCGCATGGCCGGGCATAGCGAAAAACGCTTGACGCTGTACGGTGCCGGCGTGATCGGCCCGCTGGTGATGGGCGGTATCTTGATGCTGCCGAGCTTCGTATGGCCGTCGCTGTATCAGTGGGGTCTGCTGGCCGGCTACGGCCTGCTCGCGGGGCTGGCTGCCATCTGCATGATGTACGCCACGCGTCTGGCGCCGGTCAGCGTGGTGGCGCCCACGCAATACAGCCAGATGTTGTGGGCGATCGCGTTCGGCTACTTTCTGTTCCACGACCATCTGGACTGGCCGATGGGCGTGGGCATCGCGCTGATTCTAGGGGCCGGCCTGTTTACCTTGATCCGCGAAGAACAGGTATCGCGCTGGTGGCGCCGCACCAAGATCGTTTGATGGCGGCGCGGTGCGCCGCGGGAATCGGGAATCGGGAATGGGGAATGGGGAATCGCAACGGCGCGGCTGCGCTCGTGTCGCAGTGAGCTAAAGCACTTGCTCTTGCACTTGCGATTCCCGATTCAAGGCCTCCGCCAGGCCTCAACAAGACGAACATACTCGCCGCTGGCCTTGCTCAGGTGCAGCCACTGGTCGACGTAGGCTTTCCATGCCGTGTCGTCGCGCGGAAGCAGGAAGGCTTTTTCGCTGTATTGCAGCGGTTGCTCGGGAGCGATGGCGCACAGGCCGGGGAGCCGGGCTTGCTGGTACAGCGCTTCGGACGCGTCGGTGATCATGACGTCGGCGCGCTGGTCCAGCAGCTCCTGGAAGATGGTGGTGTTGTCGGCAAACAGGCGCAGCTGCGCGCGCGGCAATTCGCGCCGTGCAAAGGCTTCGTTGGTGCCGCCCGGCGGTTCGATCACGCGCACCTCCGGGCGATTGAGTTGCGCAACGCTGCGATAGCGCGCCTGGTCGGCGCAGCGCACCAGCGGGATCTTGCCGTCCACATCCAGCACCGTGCTGAAGCTGGCCTGGCGCTGCCGTTGCAAGGTCACCGAAATGCCGCCAACCGCAATGTCGCATCGGTCGGCCAGCAGATCCGGTAGCAGTTGTGGCCAGCTGGTACGCACAAACTTGGCCTGTACGCCGAGGCTATCGGCCAGCGAGTGCGCCAGCGCGATATCGCTGCCTTCGAAGCTGCCGTCGTCGCGCAACAAGGTGTAGGGGCGATAGTCGCCGGTGGTGCACACCCGCACTACCCCGGCGTGCAGCACTGCGTCCAGGCGCGACACCGGCGTGGCGGCATGCGCGACACCACAGGTCAGCAGGAATGCGAGCAAGATGCGACAGCGCATGGCATGGCCTCGAAGATGAGCACGCATGATAGCGATGGTCGTCAGGGCAGGGCGCTGGATCGTTGCGACGCAGACGGTGGCATGTGGCATGTGGTGCGTCTGCGCCTGAGCGCTGCTTGCTGTCGGTTACCGCAGTATCCACAGAGACGAGAGGCGAAATGCCTTGCTCTATGCGCTATGCGTGGCAGCCGCGCTTCGTTGCTGAGCGACGTCAACACGGCGTTACGGCCACCACCGTCTGGCTCACAACCCGGTAGCACCGCGCGGCCTAGCGTCGATGCATCACTCGAACGCACGGAGCCACCCATGCATGTCACTCCACGCACTGCACGCCCGATGAGCGCTTTTAAGGCAGGCATGTCGGCCCATGGCACCCCCGATCCGGATACGAACGGGGACGAGATCCCGGTCGAAGAGCAGCCGCCGCAACAAGGCGGCTTGCGCGAGGAGGTGGGCAATCTCGAAGAGGACGACAGCAACGCGCTACCCGGCCGTGTTGGCGGCGGCCTTGCTGGTGGGTGAGGGCGTGATGGCAAGCTGCGTAGCCATGCTGATGGCAGGTTGAAGCGGGTCAGTGGTGCTCTGCCGGGCTAATTGAGCTCTTGATGCGGCGCTTGCTGTGATGTCGCCAAATCAAGAGGTTTTGTGTGGAAGGCGCCTTTGCGAAGTGAGCAGAGACGACTTCAACCAACGGCGAAAGCGCAGATGCTTCGTCCTGACTCTTTACTGCACTCCCGCGTGAGTCCCCGGCCCGCGTGTGGCGCGGGCGCTCCGAGGTTTGCGAGTCAGCGGCGCAAGCAGAGGCCCCTCGCCTCGGCTGGAGAGGGGCTTCGATCGCTTCGCCGCATGTAGGTCGTGGTGCGGAGCTATGGTGAGTCACGCATTTGCACGCGACCATTAAGCGCGCAACACGTCAGCCACCCATTACGTCACTACAAGTCCCAACTCCGGACTCCCCAATCACGGAAACTGCACACTGCCAGGCTTGAAATATGCCGGGTGGCTGCCGTCTTCGTAGAGCGCGGGAATGGTGTCGAGGATCGCCTTGCCGCGGATATCGGTAATGCGGATGGACAGCGGCTGATTACCCAGTTGTTCGCCGAGGAAATGGTTGTAATCCATCTTCTGCAGGCTCTTCCAGGTGCTGCCCTGTTTCACTTCGAACTTGACCACCGGGTAGGCATGGTTGCGTACCTGGATCGCCGCCCACCAGCGTGAGCTGCCTTCCTTGATGCGGTACTGCACATTGCCGGTGACCGGGGCGCGCACCATCTTCCAGCTGATCGGGATGCGCCCGTCCACCATGTTGCCGATCGCCGCAAAGGCGTTGTGCGACAGGTCCAGACCACCGGAAGCGCCTTCCGGATACAGATCGGTGACATATACGGTGGTCTTGCCCTTGGGACCGGTCACTTCCAGATAGGCGCCGGCCATCGCGGCTTTGACGCCGCCGAAGTTCAGCTGCGTCGGGTTGAGTGCGGTGATGAACGCGGTGCTCGGGATCGGATCCAGCAGCAGCGCACCGCCGGAGTAGCCGGAGCCGGTATACGTCGCGGTGCCGGTGAAGGTGCTGTCCCACGTCGTTGCCTTGCTGACATTCTTTGCGCCAGCACGCGGTGCCGATGCAGTTACCGACGCTGCAGGTGCGATGCCCCAGGCCTGCTGCAACACCTGCAGCTTGTCTGCACGCGGACTGCCATCTTGCGCCAGCAGGCCGCCATTGTTGGCGTTGCCCACCTCCCAGCTGCCGAGAAACGCACTGCGCAATCCGCTGTTGGCAAGATAGGCGCTGAGCGCGGTTTGCCATGCCGGGTCGCGCGGATCGCCATCGCCCAGACCACCGCCGATGCTGACCGGAACCACGGCGTGGTTGCGCGCAAATTGCCCGAAGTCGCGCTGCCACGTGGCAGGCAACGCCTGTGCAAAATCCGGCGCGGCAAACGCAGTGGCCGCATCGCGATCCGGTCCGGCCAGCTTGGGCATCAACACCAGGTGTTGCGATGCGATGCGCAGCGGTGCGCAGGCCAGTGGCTGCAGATTGCTGCCAGCGGCCTTGCGTGCGGAATCGCTGCACAGCGCATTGCTGCCGACACCTTCCACGCCCACCACCCAGCGCGGCGCCTGCGCCAGCACGGCGGTGGCTGCGCGCGCTGCAACGCGATTCCAGTCCGCCTCTGCGGCGTTTCCGGCCCAGTTAGCATTGCGATACCCGCTACTGCCAAGATCGATGCCGATGACACCCGCGGTGTCGCGGTAGTCACGTGCCAGTCTGGTCAGGCCGCGCATCCATGCCTGCTGCTGCGTGCCCAGCTGCGGTGCACTGTCATCGCAGCGGCCATCGGCAAACGCAAACATCACCTGCATGCCGCGCTGGGATGCGGCGCGCACCACCGCATCGAGCAGCTGCGATGCAGTGAGACCGCGTAATGCCGGGTCGCCGGCAACGTCTGCAGCCGCCACTGGCGTGGGCTGTAGCGCCGCCGCGCAGATTGGCAAGCGCACGGCGTTGATGTCGGCGGCCTGTATCTGATCCAGTACCTGGGCCAGCGTGCTGTCGCGCAAGCCGGCAGCTGCCAGCGCAGCGCGGTCAAAACCGGGCCAGGTCACCCCGCGAATCTGCAGCGTCTGGCCTTGCGCATCGACAAGTCGGCCCTGCGGATCGACCTGCACGGCCAGCGCGGTCACGGGAGCCAGCAATGCGAGTGCGAGCAATAGATGGGTGCGAGTTTGCATGAAAGTCTCCTGGGTGGCGGCTGCGCAGGAGAGCAGCAATTGCCACGCCCGGTCCGTGCGCGCAGTCAAGGAAGCGGACGGGAGTATGTATGCCACCGTGAGCAGACGGTCGCACTGGAATGGGGATCGCTGTTTGTGCGAGATGCCGCACCAATGTCATCTGGCTCGGCATAGTCGTACCAGATGGCCGGCGTATGACCGGCTGCTGCCGATTGCATGACAGCCACACGCTGTAATGCTTGGATGACAGTCGGTGAACATGTGGGCCGGCAGCGTAGTGCAGCGGCGGCGCATGGCAATGCTAATGACGCCGAGGGTTTCGGCGCTCGCATCGAAGCACGCCGCTGGCACATGCAACAGGCCGCGCACCGCGCGCAGGCAGCGAATCTGGTTGGCTCGCTCGATCTGTGCCGCAAAGCAAAGCAGGCTTCGCAATGCGAGTCCATTGCTTGAGTGGCTGCACGTCGTCGCGATGAAGGCTACTGTCAGCTGAGCGTGCCGGTGCGTTGGCGTTGACGCCGATGAGGCGGAGCCGGATGCTCGCGGCCATCCACTGTCACGGCCTGCCGCATGATCACGACCCACCCGATTGCCGGAACCCACCACGCACAAGGTTACTGGGTCGACCTGTGCCAGCCGAGTCCGCAAGAGTTGGCCGACGCCGCCAAGCAGGTAGGGTTTGCGCTGCCCGACCGGGCGGCCATCGGCGAGATTGAATTCAGCAGCCGGGTGCGCCGCCAGGGCGATGTGCTGTTTCTCAATGTGCCGCGTTTCCAGGACGACGATGGCCCGACCGCGCCGCTAGGGTTTGCGCTGTCGCCGAGCATGCTGGTGACCCAGCGCGAGCAGCGCATTGGCTCGCTGGACGCGTTGGTCGCGCGGTTGGAGCACGAGCCCTGCCACAGCTCCGACGACTTGCTGCTGCGCATGTTCGATCAATTGGTCGGGCGCCTGGCAGACCGCTTGGAAGCGCTCGAAGCCCAGGTCACCGAGACCACGCGGCAGGTGTTCGACAACCCGCACACCACCAAGGATCTGGAACGCATGCTGCACCAGGTGGGCGGTATGGGCCGCCAGCTCGGCGGGCTGCACAACGCCGGGCAGGGCATGCTGCGCTTGATCACCTATCTGGACGGCGCCGCGCCGGACTGGTTCGCCGCCGATGCGGCCAAGCGCATCGGAATGCTGCACAAGGACCTGACCACCTTGAGCGAATTTCAGCAGCACATGGACGACCGCATCGAGTTTCTACTCGACAGCGTGCTGGGCATGATCAACATGGACCAGAACAATGTGATGAAGGTGATGGCGGTGGCATCGGTGGTCGGCATTCCGCCCACCGTGCTGGTCGGCATCTGGGGCATGAACTTCGCCTACATGCCCGAGCTCAAGGGGCACGATGCATATTTCTGGGCGCTGGGCGTCATCGCGCTGAGCGTGGTGATTCCGCTGGCATGGTTCCGCAAGCGCGGCTGGGTGTAATGCACGCCGCTACCTCGTAGGAGCGCACCCGGGCGCGAGGGCGGTCGCGATAAACCCACATCGCGTCCAACTGCGCTTCATACAGCACATGCGCCACCAACGCACTGCGCATGCACATAGAGTGCCCAGCCACGCAACCGCGCGGCTGGGCACTCCGACATCAGCCTTTAGAGTGGCTAACAAAACGTAGCGAGCAGTCGTCAGGTGGGTGTGGACGGCGCGCAGGAACCGGAGTGTACGAGTGGTACATGAGGATTCCGAGCACCGGCCGCGCCCGCCTGGCGGCTGCACAGTAGTTTTGTTAGCTGCTCTTGGCCTGGAAGCTGGCTTCTTCGTACGGCTGCACCACCACCCAGCCTTCGCCGGCGAAGCGCATCTGCAGGCTTTCGCCCGAGCCGCGGCCGAACAGCGTGCCGATCGACACATCGGTCACCAGCTCCGGGGTCAATGTGCCCGACCACGCTACCGTGGCATTCGGGTCGGTAAACACCGGGCCGCTGGCGGCAGTCACTGGCAGGGTCAGCGGCTCGTAGTGCGAGGTGATCGCCACAATGCCGTGGCCGCTCAGGCGCACGTTGAACAGGCCGCCGGAGAGCATGCCGGCCACTTTGCGCATCATCGTGATCTTGTGCTCGACGCCGGATTCGAACGCCAGCACATCGTTGCCGTTGACGAAGATCGCCTCGCCATTCAAACGCAGCAGCGTGACCAGCTTGCCGAGGTCGGCCAGATACACGCGGCCCTGGCCTTCGGCCTTCATCAGCTGCATGCCTTCGCCGCTGACGGCTTTTTTCAGCAGGTTGCCCAGCCCCTGTTCCAGCAAACCCTCGCGGGTGAACTTGACGTTGCCGGTGCGCGCAACCATGGCGCCGGCCTTGGACCAGACCATGCCATCCAGGCGCACTTCCAGCAGATGCGGGTTTTCCAGCTCGAACGGATCGGGGCTGACGTCCTTTTCCTTGGAGTGGGCGAGAAATTCGTTGAGCGTGCGTACGGCCATGGGTCCATCCCTAGTACGTGAAAGAGTGCGCATGATACGCGGCCTGCGTGTCGGCAGTTCCTGCGTGCGCACGCCTGCTGCTTGCGGTTGCCGCGGGTCGACGCAGCATTGAGTGCGCTGCCTCGGCGCACGCGTGGCGCTGCACTCAACGCTCCACGTTGCCGAACGCGTTTAAAGTGCGGTTCCTCTCACGCACGCGACTGGCATGGCAACACGACGCAAGCTGTGGATCTGTGCAGTGCTGGTAGCAACCACGACCGCCGTGCTGGCGACCTGGTGGCGGGTGCCGGCGCCAACGGCAGTGCCGCAGGGACAGGGTCCGGTTGCGACGCCATTGGGTTGGTCGGCGCAGCTGCAGTGGGTGGCCGGCAACGGAGTGCGTGGCGCGCAGGATGGCCGCGCGGCCGACGCGCAGTTTGCCGACCCTTACGGCCTGGCGATCGATGCGCACGGCACGCTGTACGTCGCCGATGGTGGCGATAACAACCGTCTCCGCAGCGTGCTCGCCAACGGCAGCGTGCAGACCCTTGCTGGCGGGCGGGAAGGTTTTGCCGATGGCATCGGCACGGCCGCAGCGTTCAATACGCCCTCGGGGATCGCCTTCGACACGGCCGGCAATCTGTACATCGCCGATACCGGCAATCACGCGATCCGCAAGCGCACGCCGCAAGGCGTGGTGACCACCCTCGCTGGCGACGGCAGTGCAGGATTTCGCGATGGCGCGGCGGCGCAGGCGCGCTTCAATGGGCCGATCGGCGTGGCGGTGGATGCGCAGGGGCGCGTGTATGTCGCCGATACCTACAACGACCGCATTCGCGTCATTGAGCCTGGCGGTCAGGTGCGCACGCTAGCCGGTGGCGCCTTGCCCGGCATGGCCGATGGCGTCGGCGACCAAGCGCGCTTCGATACCCCGACCGATCTCAAGGTGGATGCCCACGGTGTGGTGTGGGTGGCGGACATGCGCAACGATGCGATCCGCCGTATCGACGCCGATGGCAGCGTCAGTACCTTGGTCGGCGGCGATCCTGCCGACCTCAGCCCGCTGTTGTATCGACCGATGACACTCGCCATCACCCACGACGGCGTGCTGTACGTGGGCGATGCAAGCGGTCGCGTGTTGCAGGTGACGCGCGCCGGGCATGTGGTGACGATGAGCGGCGAGAATGTGATGCAACGCCTGTCGCGCCCGGCGGGGATTGCGGTGGATGCGCAGGGCGCGGTGTATGTCAGCGACGCGGGAAGCGCACGCGTGCATCGGCTGGTGCCGGCAACGGCGACGAACGTTGACGACACGCCCGTGGTCGGGCCGGCCGACGCGCAGCCCTTGCCCGTCACCCAAGGCCGTTGGCCGTTGCAGCCGCAGACCGGCTGGCACGAGGTGGTGGGCACGCTCGGCGAAGTGCGCGGCAACTACCAGGGACTCAGCCGCGATCATCTGCATGCGGGCCTGGACATTCGTGGCGATGTCGGTCAGACGGTCTTCGCGATTGCCGATGCCAAGGTGTCCAGCCCCAATGCCAGTTGGGGGCTGGGGCAACTGGGCGAAGGCATGGCGCTGGACACCATCGGCTACATCCATCTGCGCGTGGGTCGTACCGCGCAAGGCAAGCCGCTGGACCCGCAACGTCTCCAGTTGGTGAGCGATGTGGACGGCAAGCCCGAACGCATGCGCTTGCTGCGCGGCACGCGATTTCGCGCCGGCGATGCGCTAGGTACGCTCAATGGCATGGCGCATGTGCATCTGACCATGGGCGCCAACGGCTTCGAGCGCAATGCGGTGCAGCTGGGGTTTGTTGGCTACGCAGATCATGTGGCGCCGCGCATCGACAAGGTGAGCCTGCTCGATGCTGCGGGTCAGCCATTACCGGTGACCAACGGCGTGGTGCAGATGCCGCGCGCGGCGGCTGTGCAGATCGTGGTGGAGGCCTGGGATCAGGTGGATCGCAATCTGCCGCGTCGGCGCCTGGGCCTGTACGCACTGGGCTATCAGGTGCTGGATGCGCAGGGCGTGGCATTGCCGGGCGAGGCCGCGCCACGCATGACGATCGTGTTCGACCGCATGCCCGCCGATCCGGCTGCGGTACTCACCGCTTATGCGCCCGACAGCGGCATCACCGTGCATGGCAGCGCGGTGACGCGGTTCCGCTATCTGGTCAGCAACACGGTGCGCGATGGCCGTCTCGGCAACGGGCAGTGGCAGGCCGGTGCGTTGGCGCCGGGCGACTACACGCTGCGCATTACCGCACGCGATTACAGCGGCAATACAGCGACGACCAATCGGGATCTGCGCGTGCGGGTGGAATGATCTGCATCGATGGCGGCGGTGATCGTCGGCCATGCGGGATGCTGTGAGTGCAGTGCAGTGCAGTGCAGTGCAGTGCAGTGCAGTGCAGTGCAATTCAATTCAATTCAATTCAATTCAATGCTTGGCGCTGGTGTCTCGCCCCGCTCTGGTGTCGCCTCGTTGATGCAGTCGCCCTGAGCACGCAGTCGCCGACGCAGTTGCACCGCTGGCTGCCGGGTGCAGATGCTGCGTTGAACAGCACCCCGTGAAAGATGCATGTCGCTACTGCGGCCTGCGCCGGACGCATGCCGACAACAGCCGCTGCAAGGTATCGGCGCTCCGGCAAGCCTGCGTCTGATTGCTGGTTAGCGCCTGGGTATGCGGACTGATGCCGCGTGCAATCACCGTTTCAAGCGATGTTGCCGCATCAAGGCGGAGAGTAGGCGCGCGTGCAGGCTCGTTATGACAAGCATCTGCTGGCCTGCTTGCGATCCACAACCCGATAGCGCCGTCATGCCGAGCATTACCCGGCATGACGACGGCACACTCAGCGTGTTGCCGCTTCCGGCTTGCGCGTGCGCTTTGCAGGCGCGGTCTTGCTGTCGGTACCCGGATACAGATTCAACAGCATCAAGGTGACGCCATTAGTCCAGCCGAAGCCGTCCTGCAGTGCGTATTCGCCGCCGCCGCCGCCAGCCGCAGCGGCGTCCAGGCCGTATTTTTCGACCAGCTTGTGCTCGCGTGCGAACAGCGCCTGCACCTGGGTGAGGAAACGCTCGCCGATGGTGCGCGCCAGCGCGTCTTCGCCGTAGCGACGCAGGCCGTCCACCGCCACCCACTGCAGTGGCGCCCAACCGTTGGGCTCATCCCATTGCTGCCCGGTCTTCACCGCGGTGGTGGCCAGGCCGCCGGGACGCAGCAGACGCGCGCGCACCACGGTGGCGGTGCGCTTGGCATGCGCGTCCGACGCCAGGCCGGCAAACAACGGGTACAGCGCGGCGGCAGTGACCTGGTCGCTCAGCGTGCGGGTCTGCCAGTCGTAGTCGGCGTAGTAGCCTGCCGCATTCCACAGATGCGCGTCGATGGCCTGCTTGCGCTGCTGCGCCAATGCGGCGTAATCGAGCGTGCACTCGGCGCCCGGCTGCGCGCAGGCCTGGGCCAGGGTGCGCTCCAGGTGATACAGCAGGCTGTTGAGATCGATCGGGATAATGGCGGTGGTGCGGATGGTGCGCAGGTTCTGTCCATCGGCCAGCCAGCGGCTGGTGTAATCCCAGCCACTTTCGGCGCCGGCACGCAGGTCGCGGTAGACCTCGGCGGCCGGGCGGTCTTTCACTTCGGCGGCGGTGCGGGTGTCGTGCAGCCAGGCTTCCGGGCGCGGCGTGTCGCGCTCGTCCCAATAGCGGTTGAGCACGCTGCCGTCGGCCAGGCGCACCGCATGACGCGCGGCTTCGCCGGGCTTGAGCCCGTCGCTGCCCTGCATCCAGTACGCGTATTCCTTTTGCAGCTGCGGCAAGTACCGCTGATAGACCGCCTCGCCTTCCACGCCGGCCTGCAGTTCCACCATGTAGGAGAAAAACGGCGGCTGGGAGCGGCTGAGATAATAGGTGCGGTTACCGTTGGGAATATGCCCGTAGGTGTCGATCAGGTAGGCGAAGTTGTCCAGCATCTGGCGACTGAGCGTGGTCTCGCCGCTCTTCACCAGACCCAGCATGGTGAAGTAGGAATCCCAGTAGTACACCTCGCGGAAGCGGCCGCCCGGCACCACGTACGGGTGCGGCAGCGCCAGCAGGCTGCTGTGCGGCGGCACGTGGTTCTGGCTGCGCACCAGCTTCGGCCACAACAGATCGATGTGCTCGCGCAGCGCGGTGTCCTGGCGGATGGCGTCGGTCTGCACCGGCGGCGACTCTTCGAAATTGGCGTCCACGAACTTGCGCAGATCAAAGCCCGGGTGATCGTGCTGCGCCAGATAGTCGGCGTTGATCAGGGCCGGGTCGCGCAGCGGCAAAAAGTCGACGAAATGTTTCTGGTCGTCGAACAGCTCGCCGCTCTGCACCGCCTGGAATAGTTCCGGGTAGGCCACATCGGGCGTCGGCGGCGTGGACGCAGGCGCGTTGACGACCGGAGTATCCAGCGGCGCGGCAGTCAGCGTGCACGGCGCAACAAACATGCTCAGCGACAGGCCAAGCAGCGACGTGCAACACGGGGGCGCGGCAGAACTCATGGCATCTCCAGAACGGGCAGTGGCGTAGGGCATGGTAAACGACCAAAGTGGCGGGCGGGACTGCGTGAGATGCCGGAACGCCGACAGACTTCGCGCGGTGACAACGGGATTCAGCAAGGTGATCCGGCGCACCGCCGCAACGAGCGCCAATCCAGGCGTATCGGCGCGGATCCAGGCAGCTTGAGTGCAGCGACGGCGTGCTGAGTTAGATGCCATCGCTGCAAGAAGCGCGCCAGGGCATGGCAGCGGCCAGCGTTACTGCGCCGGCATCGGGGGCGCCGTCAATGGAGACACTGGGACCATCCGCCGCACCCGTGGTCTGCGTGGCAGTGACCGGGCGCATGTAGGACCTGAGCGGTGGTCACCCTGACGCGCTGGTCTGTGCGGCTGGGTCCGACGTGCCGACATGCAACAAGCATCGGCCGGCGACGACGCCGAAGCGTCGTGGCGGGTGACGCCCGGCATGCAGCGGGCACTGCCTCAGACCCACGCCCCCTGTTCTATCCCCAACAGCGCCTGCAGCCTGCGCGCGTTGGGCACGACCAGGCCGGCGGCGGTGTTGTCGAAGATCACCCAGCGTTCGGCTGGCGGCTGCCGCGCAACGTGCGGCGCAGCGCACACCGCATCGTCCAGCGCCTGCAGCGCGCGCTCGTCGTAGCTGCTGCAGTAGACGCGCGGGCTGCCATGCCAGCGCCATTAAGACGGGCCGACGTTCGTGTCCGGTACTGCTGCCTGGGGTACTTGCGCAGGGTCGGTGGCGCAGCGCGCGATGCGGTGGCGCGTCAGCAGCGCCACCGCGGGTGGCAGGACCAATCTGGCGTGGCGCGGCTCGCAGACCACAGCGCTCTGCCAGCGCCGCCACCCGTGCATCGAAGGTGACGTTGGGCGGCAATCGCGCACGCCAGCCGGTGAGGCGTTACGTTCAGCCCAGGCATGCGCTCAATGTGAATGGCGGCTGGTCCCTATTGAGCAGACAACGAATTTCAAACGCGCGTAAACGCCGCGCCGGCTAGATTTGCGCGCTCCGGACCGGGGTTGGTGGTGCGGTGCCCGTCTCTCCCCTTATCGGTCTCCCGCATTGTGATTACCCGCAGGAAGGAAGCGCTTGTCCCGCATGTTGCTGCAGCCGCATGCACGGGCGCCATCCTGTTTTTTCTTGCGTGCCTGTTGCTGTACATGCCGGCTCCGCGTCTGCCCGTGCAGCAGGATGAAAGCCTGCAGGTGTATTTCCTGCCGCGTCCGCAGGTGACGCCGCCGGCGCCGGTCGAGCCGCCGCAGGAGCAGCCCAAGCGGCAACAGCGCGCCACCGCCGCTTCCGCATCGGCTGCCCGTCGTGCGCCACCGCCCACGCGCACTCCGCCGCCACAACGCCAGGTCGCCGCCGCCAATGCGCCGGCCGATGCATCGATGGCAGCGCAGCTGTATACCCGCGAAGGCCGTCTGCGCATGCCACTCGACACCAAGGTTGACCCGATGGCGCAAGGCGGCGCAGTGCCGCCGGGCATGACCGATGCGCGGGCCCAGGCCAAGGCGCGCAAAGTGATGGAGCGGGTCAACCCGGTGCAGTACCAGGACACGCGCTTTGCCAAGGATTGGAAGAGCGACGGCACGCTGGGCGATGTGGCGATGCAGGAAATGAATCGCGGCATGAAAAAGTTCAACGACATGCTCAACGGGCCGCAGACGCAGGTAGCCAAGGCACGGCCGCCGCCGGATGTACGCTTCAATCCTGCGCTGGCCGGAAATCAGGCCGAAATGGGCAGCGAAGCCACAGGCGATGCGTACAAGGCCGCGCCGATCGCGCACGAAACCTTGCCCGACCTCAAGGGCGAAGCCAGCCGCCGCATCCGCGAGGCATTGGCAACGCTGGAACAGCGCAGTGCCCGCTGCGACGCGTCCAAGCGTAAATCGTTGCTGTCGCCGGTCCGCACGCATCTGTCCGACCTGGAGCGTGCCGAACACGCGCTCAATAATGGTGCCGACCCGGTATTGGCTGCGCAGCTGTTGCCACGTCAGGCCGACAGCGCCTACGACCTGGCACGCCGCGCGCTGTGGTATGCCGACCGGCAATTGAAGCAGTGCGCGGTGGGGTAGGTGGGGTGTTTGCGGTGCCCCATTCCACGTTAGAGAACGTCATGCGCTTCAAGCCCCTTTCCCGCCTGCGGGAGAGCTCATGGTGTCGGGGTAAGGGCACGGTGACAGACTGCCATCTGAGCACAGCGTAGGCATGCGCTGGAAACGCGCCAGGACACCCCTCACCGCTCAAGCCACGCACCCAACACTGAGTTTTACCTTGCAAAGGCGTTGTGCCCATCAGGGTGAGAACAGTTGGCTGGATCGGCCAACGGCTTGCCCCCATCCGCCCTTCGGGCACCTTCCCCCGCAGGCGGGGGAAGGCAGTCCGACGATCGCTGCCGTGAGGCCCCTCTCCCGGCGGGAGAGGGATTGGGGTGAGGGTACGGCAGCGAAGCAGCGGCCTACGCCAGACTCTGCCGGTAGCGATCCTTCTCTGCGCTCAGCGCAATTTCCGCGCGTAAAAAGACCTGGCCGATCGGTTCGTCGGCGCGGGTGGCTTGCGCTTCGCCGAGTAACACCGTCAGGCCCAGCGCATGTTGCAACTGCGCGACGTCGCGCAGGTGTTGCAACGTGCGTTCGGCATCGGGGTCGCGCAAGACGGCGATGAATTCCGCGCTGTCGGTGACCCGGTCGATGCTGTTGCCTGGCCCCTGCACCAGTGCGGCAAACGCCTGGTCGAGCTGTTGCAAGGTACGGCCGAGCAGCCGCTCGCTCTGGCGTTCTGCCAAGGCGGCCAGTTCCTGCACTTCCAGGATCACCAGCCGGTACGGAGTCTGGGTATCCGCGGCAGCGGCCGGCTGCAGGATGGCGTTGCGTTCTTGTTGCAATGCTTCCTGACGCCCATCCAGCAGGTTCATGGTGACGCGAGCCAGCGCCTGCAATCCGGTGCGCTGGAGTTCGTTGAGCGTGCGCGGTTCGGTATCGAGCACGCACACAGTGCCTAGCGCCACGCCTTCGGTCGTCACCAACGGCATGCCTGCGTAGAAGCGTGCGCCGGTGTCGCCGGTGACCACGGAAATATCGCGGAAACGTGGGTCCTGGGTCAGGTCCGGCACTTCCAGCAGGTGGCCGGGGTCGCGGATGGCGTGGTCGCAAACGGCCTGGCTGCGGTCGGTCTGTTGCAACCCCAGGCCAAGTTGGGCCTTGAACCATTGGCGGTCGCGGTCTACCAACGACATCAGCGCGATAGGCGTATCGCAGAGCGATGCGGCCACCTGCACGATGTCCTGATACGTATCTTCGGGCAGGCTGTCGACGATGCGGTAACCATCGAGGACCTGCTGGCGGGAGGCTTCATCTGCCGTCGGCATCTCTTTCATCGGATCAGCCAAGCACCTGTCGAGGAGAGGGTCCAACCTTACCGGAATGGCCGATAACATGGCGTCGATATGAGAGTTGCCGCCGCCGGAAATTGACGTGCTGACGTGACGCGCGGGCTGCGGGCTGTTGATCAGGCCTAGCGAACTGTGTTGCCATCTGCCGATGGTTCAGTTGTTGCTGCGGCCAACCGTCAATCAACGATCAATCGACCAATCAAACAACCGGCCAGCCGTTGCGGTTTAGCGCGAACAACGGACCGAGCCGACTGCAAACCGTGGGCCGACCAATCAATCGGCCATGCGAACAGCCGGGCAATCGAATAACCGGATAACCAACATTCGATCTTCGGCTTTCGGCCAATCGGCGAGTTCACAGCCGGTCAACCAAACGCTCGACCACTCGAGCCGGCGGTCAGTCCGCAACGTGCATTCGGTCAACCAAGCGGTCAACTTGCCGACCGACAGACCGACCGATCAATCAATCAATCAATCAATCAATCAATCAATCGACCGGAGTACCGACCAAGCAAACGAACAACCGACCAATCGAACAATCGATCGGCGCATCACCCAAACCACCGCACACCCAGCAACGCGCAGCTACCCTGCACCCACCTGCCTGCGCATCGCAAGCAGGTGGGTGCAGGGCAGCCGTGAAAACTCAGCACTTGACCGGCTTGCCGTCGGTATCGAGCACGTGCATCTCGCCCAGCTTGCCTGCACTCACCCGCCTACGCATCGCAAGCGGGTGGGTGCAGGGCATTAGCGAAACCTCAGCGTTTGACCGGCTTGCCGTCGGCGTCCAGTACCTGCACTTCGCCGAGCTTGAGCGCGCGCACCGGGGCTTCGATCTTCTTCAGGTCGCCCACGATCACCCAGGTCATCGCGTCGGGCTTGATGATCTGCGCGATGGCCTTCTGCGCGGCCGGCTGGTCGATCGCTTCCAGGCGCGGCTTGAGCGTCTGCACGTAGTCGTCGGGGCGGTCGAACTGCACGATGCCTTCGATCGCGCTCAGCACGGCGGTGGTGGTTTCGTAGCTGCCGGGCAGGGCGCGGATGCTCTGGTTCTTGATCTTTTCGATCTCCTCGCCGGTCAACGGCTTGTCGCCGACGATGGCCCGGGCTTCCTTGAGGATCTCGTTGGCCGACTCGGCGGTCTTGTCGGTCTGCACCGGTGCAGAGAACAGATACGGCCGCTGGCCCTGCGCATCCATCAGACGAGTGCCGGCACCGTAGGCCCAGCGCTTGTTCTCGCGCAGGTTCATGTTCAACCGCGAGGTGAAGGTGCCGCCGAACGCATCGTCGGCCACGCCGATGGCCAGGTTGTCCTGGGTCTTGGTCGACGGTGCTAGCAGGCCGGCCAGAATCACCGACTGCGGGGCATCCGGCCGGTTGATCAGGTACACACGTGGCTTGGGCTGCACGGCCACGTCGACCAGGTTCTTCTTCGGTAGCGGGCTGGCCGGGGCCTTCCAATCGCCGAATGCGGCATCCAGCTGCGGGATGATCTGCGCCAGCGTGGTGTCGCCGGCGACCAGGATGCGCAGGTTGTCCGGGCGTAGCCACTGGCCGTGGAAGGCCTGCAAGTCCTTGGCATTGAGGCTCTTGATCGCCGCTTCGGTGCCGCTGCCGGTGAGCGGGATGCCGTACGGATGCTTGTCGCCGTAGAGCAGCGGCGGCAGCGCACGCAGGCCCAGGCTGGTGGGCTTGGTCTTTTCCTGCGCGATGCCGGCCAGCCACTGGCCACGGATACGTTCGATGTCCGACGGTTTGAATGCCGGGTTGCGCACGATGTCGGAGAACAATTGCAGCGACGGCTGCAGCTGGTCGTTGAGCGCATTGAGCGAGGCGCTGCAGCTATCCAGATCGCAGCCGACGCCGGTGATCGCGCCCAGGCGCTGCTTGCGCTGCGCCACTTCCACCGAATCCAGCGACGCGGTGCTCTCGTTCATCAGTGCGGCGCTGAAGCTGGCGGTGCCGAGCTTCTTGCCCTGGTCGGCGGCGTAACCGGCGTCGAACAGCAACTCGACCTGGGTGACCGGGATGGTGTGGCGCTCGGCCAGCACCACTTCGATGCCGTTCTTCAACTTGCCGCGCTGCAGTTTGGGGAAGCTCAGGTCAGGGAACTGGGTGGTCTTGGGCACGCCGGTGCTGCGGTCCACGTTGGAAGCGGTGACCTTGTACTTGCCGGCGGCGGGCAGCTTGGGCGCCGGCTTGCCCGGTTCGGCGGCGCGCGCGACCACCGCCTTGTCTTCGGCAGCCGGGTCGAAGTCCTTGCTCGCCGGCAGCACGGTGAGCAGATAGTCGCCCTTGCCGAACCAGGTGGCGGAGGCCTGCTTGACGCTGTCCACGGTGGCGGCCTGGCCGCGCTGCAGATCTTTTTTGTAGGCACCCGGGTCGCCGCGATAGACCTGGCCCTCGGCCAGGAGCACGGCCTTGCCGGTGAAGCCACCGACCTTTTCCAGCCCGCGGACGAAGCCGGCACGGTAGGCCACCTGCGCGCGCTGCAATTCGTCGGCAGTCGGGCCTTGTGCGATGAATTTCTTGAGTTCTTCGTCGATCACCGCCTCGACCTTGGCCGGGTCCACGCCGTCCTTGACGTCGGCCTGGATCTGCATCTGGCTGGACAGCGCAAACGGCTGCACCGAGGCGGATACGTCATCGACCAACTTGTCCTGATAGACCAGGCGCTGATACAGCCGCGAGGTCTTGCCGCCACCCAGCACGGTGGTGGCCAGGTCCAGCTGGATCATGTCGTCGGTGCCCAGCTGCGGCGCGGCCCAGGTGCGGTAGATGCGCGGCTGCGACACATGGTCGTGCTGCACGCCGCGCTTCTGCGCGGCCAGCGGCGTGACCCACGGCTGCTGACGCGCCACCGGCTTGCCGGACGGGATATCGCCGAAGTACTGCAGTGCCTTGGCGCGCGCCTGCGCCACGGTGATGTCGCCGGCCAGCACCAGGGTGGTGTTGGCGGCGCCATAGTTGTCGTTGAACCACTGTTTGACGTCGCCCAGCGAGGCCGCGTCCAGATCTTCCATCGAGCCGATGGTGTCGTGCTGGTACGGGTGGTTAGCCGGGAACAGGTTGGACAGGATGTTCTGGTCCACGCGGCCATAGGGGCGGTTTTCGCCCTGGCGCTTTTCGTTCTGCACCACGCCGCGCTGGGTGTCGAGTTCCTCCTGGCCGATGGCGCCGAGTAGGTGGCCCATGCGGTCCGATTCCAGCCATAGCGCGGTATCCAGCGCGGTGGTCGGCACGGTTTCGAAGTAGTTGGTGCGGTCGAACCAGGTGGTGCCGTTCATGTCGGTGGTGCCGACCTGTTCCAGCGGCGCAAAGAAGCTGCCCTTGTTGTTTTCCGAGCCGGAGAACATCAGATGCTCGAACAGATGCGCAAAGCCGGTCTTGCCGGCCGGCTCGTCGCCGGAACCGATGTGGTACCAGATGCTCACCGCCACCACCGGCGCCTTGTGGTCTTCATGCACCACCACGGTCAGGCCGTTGGGCAGGGTGAAGCGGGTGTAGGCGATGTCCGGAATGGCGCTGCTGTCCGCGGTCTTGGACAGGCTGGCCGGGGCGGCGGCGACAGCGGGGGCAACGGTACCGGCGGCGACACCGAGCACACCGGCGATCAACAGGGACAGCGGACGCAGCATGTGACACTCCAGAGCAGGACAATCGGCCGAGGGTAGTGGCTGCTTGGCGAGGCCGCAAATGCTGTTCGGCATGGGGGTGGTGGGCAGCGCTGGCGGGCTGCCGGAACGGCGGACATGGTGACGGCAGGCCGTGTTGAGTTGAATGGGTGGCGTGAGATCGGGCGCGTGCAGGCCGCAGCGGGCAGCCGTCTGGCTCGGGCGGGCAACGCTGGCATCGCAGGTGCTACGGACAGCAAGGCCGCACGGTGAGTGGCTCGCCTGGGCCGTGTTGACGTCGCGCCACCGGCACGCGGAAACCACGGGATCCGGCGTGGACGCCACGACGGCTGGCGACCGAGCCTCGCCACGTGCCCGTAAGGACGTAAACCCACGACGCACGGCTGCAGCGGCCAGGTGCACACGCCAGCATGATCGTTTCGCCACTGCGGCCCTCTCCCACAGGCCGCCAAGGGTTTGGATCAGCTAACAAGGCGATTGTGCAGCCGCCAGGGGCGCGCGGCCGGTGCGCGGTGCGGCATGTACCACGCGTACACCCCGGTTCCTCCGCGCCGTCCATAACCACCTCACGAGTTCTCGTTACGTTTTGTTAGCCACTCTTAATCGGCCGCAAGCGGGCCCGGCTGGCTGCACTCAAGTTGATCCTCGCCTCGCCGTTACCTGGTGCGACCTACCTTGCCCAAACGCCGCCCGCCCATCACGCCATGACCGTTCTGTTGCCGCCCGTGCCGATTCCCGCCAACGACGCCTTGCGCGTGGACGCGGTCCGCCGGCTGGGGGTGTTGGACACCGAGGCCGAGGCCGAGTTCGACGACATCGCCTGGCTGGCGGCGCATGTCAGCGGCGCCCCGATGGCACTGGTGTCGCTGCTGGATGCCGACCGGCAATGGTTCAAGGCGCGCTGCGGCACCGACCTGGAGGGCACGCCGCGTAGCGTGTCGTTCTGCTCCTACGCGGTGATGGGCACCGAGTTGATGGAGGTCCCCGACGCCGAGGCCGACCCACGCTTCGTCAACAACCCGTTGGTGACCGCCGCACCCGGTGTGCGCTCCTACGTCGGGGTGCCGCTGATCGGTCGCGAAGGCTATGCCTACGGCACCCTGTGCACGCTCAGCACCAAATCGCGCGTGCTCGACGAACATCAAAAACAGGCGCTGATCCGTCTCGCGCGGCAGGCGGTCAGCCAGCTGGAAGCGCGCCGCGATCGGCGCGATGCGCAGGCGCAGCGGCAGACGTTGAGCATGTTGCTGGAAGCCATGCCCGACGGCGTGGTGGCCTGCGGCACCGACGGCCTGCTACGCGAGTTCAACAACGCTGCTAGGCAATGGCATGGCACCGACCTCCGCGTGCTGCCACCGGCGCAATGGGCGCAGCATTTCGATCTGTACAGCGCAGACGGCAACGCTCTGCTGCCCACCGAGGCCATCCCGCTGCTGCGTGCCTGGCGCGGCGAGCACGTGCGCAATGCCGAACTGGTGATCCGTGCCAACGGTCAGCCTCCGCGCAGCGTGCTATGCAATGCAGACCCGGTGGTCGGCGACAAGGGCACTGCGTTGGGCGCGGTGTGCGTGATGCACGACATCACCCAGCTCCGGGGTGCGTCGGCGGCCTTGTCTGCCGAGCGCGCGCGGCTGCAGGCGCTGGTGGATGCCTCGCAGGACGTGGCGATCATCGCCTTCGACCCGCAGGGACGCATCGAGCTGTTCAATCCCGGTGCCGAACAACTGCTGGGCTACGCGGCCGACGAAGTGCTGGGCAGCTGCCCGTCGCGGTTCCATCTGCAGGCCGAGCTGGAGCGTCACATGGCCACATTGGCGTTGTCGCCGCCGGCATATGTGGAACTGGCTGCGGCCGCTGCCGGCAATGTGCTGGCCGAAGAACTGTGGACGCTGGTGCGCAAGGACGGCGAGCTGCGCCGAGTGCGGCTGTGCTTCAACGTCATCCACGATGCGCAGCAAGGCCTGGCCGGGTATCTGGCCATGGCCATCGACGTCACCGCCGAACTGCAGGCGCAGGCTGCCGCGCAGCTGGCCGCCGAACGCTTCACCGGCGCCTTCGAAACCGCGCCGCAGGGCATGGCTATCGTCTCGCTGGAAGGCGCCTGGCGCGACGTCAATCCATCCTTGTGCAGCATCCTCGGTTACCCGCGCGAGCAATTGCTGCGCACGACCTTCCAGCAGATCACCCACCCGGACGATCTGCAAATGGACCTGCAACTGGTGCAGGAACTCATCGCCGGCAAGCGCGATAGTTACAGCCTGGCCAAGCGTTACATCAGCCAGCAAGGCGCGGTGATCTGGGCGCAGTTGTCGGTGTCGCTGGTGCGCGACGGCAGCGGTGCGCCGGTGCATTTTGTCTCGCAGATCCAGGACGTTACCGAGCGCCATGTTGCCGCCGAACGTCTGGCAGAAAGCGAGGCGCGGCTGCGCGCGATCAGCGATGCCACCCCGGCGCTGGTCAGCCAGTTCGATGCCAGCCAACGCTGCCTGTTCGCCAACGAAGCGCACCGCGACTGGCTGGGCGTGGAGCCGGCCAGCCTGGTCGGCGCGCCGATCACGCATCTACTGGGCGCGTCGCTCAGCGCGACTGCACGCACCGCATTGGCGCAGGTGGCCGAAGGACAACGCGCCAGTTTCGAGCATGTGTTGCATGTGGGTGGCAGCGCACGCGATGTGGAGATCACCCTGGTACCGGAAACTCGACGCCTGCTGGACGGTGCACAAGGGTTTTTCCTGATGGCGCAGGACGTCACCGCGCACAAGACATTGCACCGCCTGATGCACGAGCGCGCCACCCGCGATGCGCTGACTGGCCTGCCTAACCGCCATGCCTGGACCGAGGCATTGCAGACCGCTGTGCTGCAGGCGCATCGGTTGCAGCGCGCGGTGGCGGTGATGTTTCTGGATCTGGATGGCTTCAAACGCATCAATGACACCTATGGCCACCGCGCCGGCGACTCGGTGCTGGTGGAGTTCGGTCATTGCCTGCAGCGCGCGGTGGAAGGCCGTTACCTGGTGGCGCGTCTGGCCGGCGACGAATTCGTGGTGCTGCTGGACAATCTGCAGACGCCCGACGCCGACTGCGCCCGGGTTGCCGAGCGCATCCGCCACGCAGCCTCCGCTGGTGCCTTGTTTGGCGAGCAGCGGCTACCGATCCAACCCAGCATCGGCATCGCCTGGCAGCACGGCGACCAGGTCGAGGCGGCGAGCCTGATGCATGCCGCAGACAAAGCGATGTATGCCGCAAAGAATGCGCGCTTCAGCAAGGACGCAGCACTGAACGGCCGCGAGGCTGCGCGTTGAGGAAAGCGGCAACCGCGATTCCTTTATCGGCCGATGGGGCACCCTCACCCTCACCCCAACCCCTCTCTCGGTGGGAGAGGGGCTTGAACAGCGAAGCATGTTGCGCTGTTCCTTCGCCCCTCTAGAGAAGGTGCCCGAAGGGCGGGTGAGGGGACGTCAGCGAAGCGCAACTGCAAGCCATCCCGCTTACTACGCGGCTTGCTTGACGTGATGGCATTGCATCACCACGCGGCCTGCTCCAGGCGGTGGTGTCGCATCATTATTTGGCTAAACGAAGTGGTAGTACTGCAGCACTACGCAGCCTGTTCGACGCGGTAGCGCTGCGTTCACGCAGACTGCGCCGGAGCTGATCAGTTGAGTGCCGATGCCCATCTGATGATGTGACATGTATCGACCTCTGGGTTGATGATGCACGTGTGCTGATTGGCAATGCGCATCTTTGTTTGTCGACGTATATCGGCCGATGGGGCACCCTCACCCCAACCCCTCTCCCGGTGGGAGAGGGGCTTGAACAGCGAAGCGTGTTGCGCTGTTCCTTCTCCCCTCGGGAGAAGGTGCCCGAAGGGCGGATGAGGGTGCGTTGCGCGAAGCGCACCCGCACACGCTATTCCGCTTGCTACGCCGCTTGCCCGACGCCATGGCGCTGCATCGACGCAGGCTGCGTCGGTGCCAGTTGGAACACGGCCACCGCGCGCGTCAGATCCGCTGCCTGATCTTCCAGGCTGCGCGCCGCCGCAGTGGCTTCTTCCACCAGCGCCGCGTTCTGCTGGGTCATCTCATCCAGCTGCATCACCGTGGTGCTGACCTGTTCGATCCCGGCGCTCTGCTCGGTGCTGGCGGCGGTGATCTCGGCCATGATCTCGGTCACGCGCTTCACCGAACTGACCACCTCGGTCATGGTGCTGCCGGCCTGCTGCACCAGCTCAGAGCCCTGTTCCACCTTTTCCACCGAGTCGGAAATCAGCTGTTTGATTTCCTTGGCCGCACCGGCCGAGCGCTGCGCCAATGCACGGACCTCGGTTGCGACCACCGCAAAGCCACGGCCTTGTTCGCCGGCGCGCGCCGCTTCCACCGCCGCATTCAAGGCCAGGATATTGGTCTGGAAGGCAATGCCATCGATGACGCCGATGATGTCGGAAATGCGCGCCGACGATTGCGTGATCGCCTGCATGGTGGTGACCACTTGCTGCACCACGCGGCCGCCGCTTTCGGCGACATCGCCGGTGCCTTTGACCAGTTGATTGGCCTGGCGCGCGTTGTCTGCATTCTGTCGCACGGTAGAGGTCAGTTCTTCCATCGATGCTGCGGTTTCTTCTAGATTCGCGGCCTGATGTTCGGTGCGCGTGGACAGGTCGGTGTTGCCGCTGGCGATTTCGCCGGCCGCGGTATTGATCATCTCGGCCGAATATTGGATGCCCTGCACGATGCTGGTGAGCTGGATTGCGGTGCGGTTGGCGGCATTTGCCAAGCGGCCAAAAGCACCTTCGTAATGCGATTCCACCCGCTGCGACAGATCGCCGTCGGCAATGGCGGCCATGATGCGGCCGACATCGTCCAGACCGGCATCGGCCTGATGCATCAGACGGTTCAAGGCCTGCACCATTTCCGCAAACGCAAACTGATAGCGCGACTGCTCGCCGCGTGCGGAAAAATCGCCACGCGCGGCGGCGTCGGCCAGACGCGCGATGTCGCTGTTGATCGCCGACAGGTTGCTCTTCACCGTATCCAGCGCTTCATGCAATGCCGCGCGCTGGCCGGGCAGGCGGCGCATGTCGCGGCGCAGATCGCCACGGCCGTATTCGCTCATCACATCCATCGCCTCGTTGATGGCGTCCAGATGTTCGAACACCACCGTGTTCACCCCATGCGCCAGGCTGCCGTAATCGCCGGGGAAATCCTCCGGGATGCGGTGCGCGATGTTCTCGCCTTGCTGCAGGCGGATCATGGTCTGCATCTCGCCGTTGAAGCGCTGCAGCTGGTTCTGCATCTGCTGCATGCTGTGCATCAACTGCCCGGTTTCATCGCGCGATTCCACCCGGATGTCGTTGTCGAAGCGGCCGGAGGCAATCGCCTCGGCGGTGCGTGAGGCGGCGCGCAACGGTGCGGCCATCGCCGAGGCGATCAACCAGCACAGACCGATCACCATCGCCACCAGAGCGCCGCCGATCAAGGTCAGCGTCCGCGTAAAGCCCCACGCCTGCACCTGGATGTCTTCGGCGTACACGCCCATCACCAGCACCCAGTTCCACGCCGGAAACGTCTTGGCATAGCTGATCTTGGGGAGCTGCTCTTTCTTGCCCGGCTTGGGCGCGTCATAATAGCTGAAGCCATCGCCGCTGTCGATGGCGGTCTTGATGTCGCGATACACGTACTGCCCGGCATCGCTCTTGTAATCGGACATGTCGGTGCCGACCGGGCGCTTGGGATGCATCAGGATGCGCATCTGCGGGTCGACGATGAAAAAGTAATCCACGCCATCGTTGGTGCGCATGTCGGCCAGCGTCGTGCGTGCCGCTTCTTTTGCCTGATCGACGTTGAGCTCGCCGGCTTTGACCTTGTCGGCGTAATGCTGCATCACCGTGAGGCCCATCTCGACCTCGGTCCTGACGCTGAGTTTGCGCGCCTCGACCAGATCCAGATATTGCAGACGCGCCGCGGCAACGGCCAGCAGAATCACGCCCACCGTCAACAGTGTGCACAACAGGACGAACTTGCGAGTCAGCGGGAGATTGGCAACATGGCGACGCAACAGGGAGACAACGGGCATGGCAACAGCATCCAGAACGCGCCGCGCAGGGCGCTATGTCATGGATAACGGCTGATTCACATGCGGGTTGAACACTGATTGCGGCAGCGTCTGCTTATAAAAATCGCAGCGCCCATGCAACGTAGAAGCGCACCCGGGCGCGATGCGGCGTTACCGATGAGGCCTCATCGCGCCCAGGTGCGCTCCTAACTAAAGGCCTGCTGTCGTTAGACAGATCGCAGGCACAACACATCGATCAACTTGCTTGGTCAATCAATCGCGGCGTATCGCCATCTCCTGAACATCCAGGCGGTAGAACGCGCGATACGACGGCGGCCACGCAACGCGCGACCGCCTTTCACATCAGCTTGCGGCGCAGAAGCCGAACTCGGCCGTTGCTCCGGCGGCCAACGTGCGGTTGAAATCCACACCGCTTGCGCGCAGGGTGCTGCCGCTCTGCGACCACACCACATTCCAGGCGTTGTTGACCGTGCCGGTCACCGGCACCGTCACCGACCAGGTACCGCTGGCGGTACCGGTGTTGGTGACCTGCACGCGGTTGCACGCGCCGCCGCTCCAGCTGCTGTCCACGATGACCTTGGTGCTGAAGGTGCCGGTGCCCGGGGTTGGCGTGGGTGTCGGAGTGGGTGTCGGAGTAGGCGTTGGGGTTGGTGTGGGCGTCGGCGTCGGGGTAGGCGTAGTGCTGCCCACGGTGCCCCACAAGGTGCGCAGCAGCGTCATCTTGTCCTGGCGCACCGTGGTCCAGTCGTCGCGCAGGATGCCGCCGGTATCGCCGCTGTTGGGGTTCCACGACCAGTAGAAGCCTTCGTTGATGCCCTTGCTGCGCAGGTACTTCACCAGCGCGTCCTGCCACACCTTGTCGCGCGCATCGCCTTCGCCGTACTTGCCGCCGAACTCGCCCAGCAGCAGCGCGTACTTGCCGGCAAACTGGCCGAAATGACGGTCCCAGATGGCCGGCATGTTGTTGGGGAAGTTGCTGTCGTTGAAGTACGACTGCACGTAGACGTCCGGGCCGTACACATGCGGTGCCAGCAGCAGACGGTTGGCCGGAATGTTCAACGGGGTGCAGGCCAGCGGCTGCAGGTTGCCGCCCCAGTAGATGCCGCCGTTGGTCGAGCACACCGGGTTATCGGTGATGCCTTCCACCGCGATGATCCACTTCGGCGCCACCGCCAGCACGGCGGCCGAACCGCGCTCGGCGGCCTTGTTCCAGTCGGTAGCGGCGTTGCCGGTGCCCCAGGTGGCGGCGCCGTGCGGCTCGTTCTTCAGATCCAGGCCGAGCACGTACGGCACGTTCTTGTAGCGGTTGGCCACAAAGCGCAGATCGGCCAGCCACTGCGCTTCGGTGTAGGAGCCGGTGTACCAGAGCTCGGAAATGCCGGCGCAATCGGGGGTGTGGTGATCCAGCAGCACGTACATGCCGCGCGCGTTGAATTCGTTGATCACCTTGTCGAGGATCTGCAGCGAGGTCAGGCCCTGCAGGTCGGCGTTGCGGCTGTAATCGATGCTGCTCGGCATGGTGTCGCTGCGCAGCGTGGCCGGGCAAAACGGCAGGCGCACGGCATTGAAGCCCAGGCCCTGCATCTGATTGATCATCTCTTTCCAGTTGCGCGCCCACAGGCCATGCATGACATGGTTGCCGGTTTCGAAGCCAAACACGTTGACGCCCTTGAGCTGCACCACCTTGCCGCTGTCGTCGACAACCCGGTTGTTGCTGATGGAATAGCTGAACGCCGGGGCGGCGGCCAAGGCCAGCGCGGTGGCCAGTGCGAGCGTACTTGCGGTCCTGAAAATGGACATGGTGATCTCCCTAGATAACCGAACTCGACACCCGAGCGCGGTGAGGGGGGCATCTTGGTCTGCGTCCGCGTCGCGCGGCGTGATCGCAGCCACAGAAAAGCGCATTGGCGCACAGATCACAGGTGGGCTGCGGGCGCGGTCGCTTTCCCGCACACTATCGTCGCTGCGCACTGTCCGCAGGCTGTCCTTTTTGTCCCCGGAGTGTCCCCCAATGTCTTTCCTGCGTGCCGAACTGGCGCAATGGCGTGCTTCACCTGCGCGCGAACTGATGGCCGGTGCGGTCGCAACATTTGCCCTGATTCCCGAAGTGATTGCGTTCGCCTTCGTGGCGGGCGTCGACCCGCAAGTCGGCCTGTTCGCGTCCTTCGTTATCGGCATCGTGATTGCATTTTGCGGTGGACGCCCGGCGATGATTTCTGCCGCGGCCGGATCGGTGGCGTTGGTGGCCGCACCGCTGGTGGCGGCGCACGGGCTGCCGTATCTGTTGGCGGCCGGGCTGCTGGCCGGCGCGGTGCAAATCCTGTTCGGGCTGCTGCGCTTGGGCGTGCTGATGCGTTTTGTCAGCAGCTCGGTGCGCACCGGCTTCGTCAATGCGCTGGCGGTGCTGATCTTCGCCGCACAGCTGCCGCATCTGCTGGGCGCCAACCTCACCAGCTGGGTGATGCTCGGTGTGGGCCTGGCGATCATCTACGGGCTGCCGCGCTTGCGCGTGCCCGGCCTGTCGGCGATTCCCTCGCCGCTGTTGTGCATCCTGCTGCTGACCATCGCCGGCAGCGCCCTGCACCTGCCGCTGAAGACCGTGGCCGATCTGGGCAGGCTGCCCAATGCGCTGCCGTTCCTGCAATGGCCGGCCGTGCCGATGACGTTGGAGACGCTGCGCATCATCGCGTTGCCGGCGTTGGCCATCGCCATGGTGGGTCTGCTCGAATCGATGATGACCGCGCGGGTGGTCGACGAACTCACCGATACCCCCAGCAACAAGAACCGCGAGTGCACCGGGCTGGGCATCGCCAACACCGCCGCCAGCCTGTTCGGCGGCATTGCTGGCTGCGGCATGATCGGCCAGACCGTTGGCAACGTGAAGTACGGCGGCCGTGGCCGGCTGTCGACGTTGTTCGCCGGCGTGTTCTTGCTGATCCTGATGGTGTTGCTCAAGCCGTGGGTATCGCAGGTGCCGGTGGTGGCATTGGTGGCGATCATGGTGATGGTGTCGGCCGAGACCTTCGACTGGCGTTCGCTGCGCACCGTGGTCACCCACCCGCGTACCTCCAGCGTGGTGATGTTGGCCACCGTGGCGGTGACTCTGGCCACCCACAATCTGGCTGCCGGCGTGGCAGTGGGCGTGGTGCTGAGCGGGGTGTTCTTTACCTTCAAGGTGGCCGGGCTGCTGCAGATCGCGCATAGCGATGGCGCAGATGGCGTGCGCACCTACAACGTGCGCGGGCAGGTGTTCTTCGCCTCGGCCGATGTGTTCATCGACGCCTTCGACGCGCGCGAGGTGCCTGGCCGCGGCGTGGTGATCGACGTGAGCCGCGCGCATTTCTGGGACATCACCGCCGTGGCGGCGTTGGACAAAGTGGTGCAGCGGCTGCGGCATCACGACCTGGACGTGCAGGTCAAGGGCCTGAATGCCGGCAGCCGCCGGCTGATGCAGCGGCATGCGCTGGGCGAAGACGCGCTGGAATCCGCGTTGCCTTAAGCATTCCAGGGCAGCCGTCCCCAGCGGTGTCGCGGGCGGGCGTGTCCGCTGACCAGCGGCGGCTGGCCGCGCGCTGAGCCTTGGCGGCCGCCGACCTCAAGTTTGCGGCTGGGGCGCCGATGAACCGGCATCCTGATTGCCGGTCGTTGTCGTGAAGCCTGCGCATTGCCACTCCAGTTGTCCGCCAGCCCGCCGTGTCCGGCAAGGCGGGCCTGCGTCTGCATCTGCGTACCGGCCGAGCCGCCAATGAGCGCCACGCCGTTGCTGGAACGGATGGTGGATATGACCGCCATCCGCGATGCCGATCTGCTCGATCTGAGCCTGTTGCGCACAATGCGCGAGCTCTGCACCGCCGAAGAGCTGTCGCTGCTGCGCATTGCCCCGGATGGCCGCACCATGGCCGAAACCCGCCTGCACGACGACGGCCGCTTGTCGTTGACGGTGGCTGAGCTCAAGGATGCGCAGATGCGCGCCCAGCTGGTCGACGTGCATGGCCCCGGCGATGTGGTGCACCTGCACCAGAATGGCCAGGCGCTATTGGTCTATCCGATGATGGAAGCGCGCGGTATCCGCACCTGCCTGCGGGTGGGCGGTGCACGCGCGCCCGGTGCCGCCGAACAGGCGATGCTGCAGGGCTTTGCACGCTTCTTCCAGAATTACCGCAGCCTGCTCGACGACGCGCAGCGCGACGCGTTGACCGGCCTGCGCAACCGCAAGACCTTCGACGATGTGATCCTGCGGCTGTTCGCAGGCGGGGCAGAAACGCCGGCCAACGAAAGCGTCTGGCTGGGCATCGTGGATATCGATCATTTCAAGCGTGTCAACGACACGTTCGGTCATCTGTATGGCGACGAAGTGCTATTGCTGGTCGCGCAATTGATGCAGCGCGCGTTCCGTCAGGACGATCTGCTGTTCCGCTTCGGCGGCGAAGAATTCGTGATCGTGCTGCGTGGCGTGGAGCGCGATGTTGCGATCAGTCTGTTCGAGCGGTTTCGTCTTGCCGTTGCCGAGCATGTGTTCCCGCAGGTCGGGCAGGTCACGCTCAGCACCGGCATCGTGGAGCTGACGCACGGGCGCCTGATCAGCCAGCAGCTGGACGAAGCGGACAAGGCGCTGTACTGGGCCAAGCAGCACGGCCGCAATCGCGCCGTGGTGTACGCCGAGCTGATCGCCAGCGGGCAATTGCTGCAGACCATGCAACAGACCGGCAGCGTGGACCTGTTTTAAGCGCGCGCATCGCCCTAGCCCTACCGCGTGCAGGCGTGCCGACAGCTGGTCCGGCGCAGCTCGGTCATCGCAGGCGGCCATCCCGCGACATGCCGCCGCTTGCACGCGCGGGTGGCTACACTCCAGGGCTGTCTGATATCTGGGGGTATGCAATGAAGCGACTTGCCGTGGGACTTTTGGCAATGGCGGTCTCGACCGCAGTGATGGCGCAGGCGCCGACGTTCGATGGCGCGCGCATCTCGCGCGACGTCAAGGAGCTGGCCTCCGATGCCTACGAAGGCCGCGGCCCGGCCACTGCCGGCGAAGAAAAAACCATTGCGTACCTGAGCAAGCAATTTGCCGACGCGGGCCTGCAGCCTGGCGGCGATCTCAAGGATGGCAAGCGCCTGTGGACCCAGGCGGTGCCGTTGCGCCGCGCCGATATCGTCGGTGCACCGACGCTTGCGCTGGCCACTGCCGGCAAGCCGCAGGCGCTGACGCAAGGCAAGGAGATCGCCATCCGCGCCGCGCTGGATGGTTCGTCCAAGGTCGACATCGCCAACGCACCACTGGTGTTCGTCGGCTACGGCGTCAAGGCGCCGGAGCGCGATTGGGACGACTTCAAGGGCGTGGATCTGAAGGGCAAGATCGCGGTGGTCCTGATCAACGACCCCGACTTCGAAACCGGCAAGGGCGCCTTCGACGGCGCCGGCATGACCTATTACGGCCGCTGGACCTACAAGTACGAAGAAGGCGCACGGCAGGGCGCGCTCGGCGTGCTGGTGGTGCACGAAACCGCGCCGGCCTCCTATGGCTGGGACACTGTGGCCAGCTCCAACACCAACACCATGTTCGACGTGGTGCGCGACAACCCGCGCGCCGCGCATCCCACCGTGGAAGGCTGGATCCAGCGCGATCTGGCCACCGCGATGTTCAAGCGCGCCGGGCTGGATTTCGATGCGTTGAAGAAGCAGGCGCAGACCCGCGGCTTCAAGCCGGTCGAGCTCAAGGGCCAGGGCCTGAGTGCCAGCTACCAGGTCAAGTCCGACGTGATCACCTCGCACAACGTGGTCGCGCGCCTGGAAGGCAGCAAACGCCCCGACGAGACGCTGATCTACAGCGCGCATTGGGACCATATCGGCGTGGGCAAGCCGGACGCGCGCGGCGACACCATCTTCAACGGCGCGCTGGATAACGCCAGCGGCACGGCGGCGTTGCTGGAGCTGGCGCGCGGGTTTGCCAGCGGACCCAAGCCGGAGCGCTCGGTGGTGTTTCTGGCGGTCACTGCCGAAGAAAAGGGCTTGCTGGGCTCGGAGTTCTACGCCTCCAAACCGCTGTATCCGCTGGACACCACGGTGGCGGTGATCAACATGGACGGCATGAACCCGTTCGTGCCTTCGCGCGATTTCGGCATCTACGGCACCGCAAAACTCGAGTTGCTCGATCAGCTCAAGACCGTGGCGGCACAATCCAAGCTGCGCTACACGCCCGACCCCAAGCCGCAGGCGGGCTATTTCTTCCGCTCCGATCATTTCTCCTTCGCCAAGCGTGGTGTGCCGGCGCTGTCGTATGCGGCCGGGCAGGATTGGGAAGTGGGCGGCATTGCCGCAGGCAAGGCAGCATCGGACGACTACACCGCCAAGCGCTATCACCAGCAAGGCGATGAGTGGAAGCCGGATTGGACCTTCGCCGGTGCCGCGCGCGATCTGGGCCTGCTGTACACGCTGGGCCAGCAGTTGGCCGATTCGCGCCAGTGGCCGAACTGGAGCAGCGACTCGGAATTCCGCGCCACCCGCGATGCCAGCGAGGCCGCGCGCTAGTAAGCCCTGTTGACGCGGGAGGGCGGGAGCGCGCGACCAAGCATCGCCGCTCCCATCCTTGCCGCAGTCGTCTTTCTCGCAGCACGCAGAAGGCCGCGCCGCGGAGAGTGTGTCGCACGCGATACCTGGCGTGGGGCAGGCCGCAGCGCAGCGCGAGATTGGATACGCAGCATCGCCGCAGCACACTGCGCGTCATGGCTCCAGCGCAAACCGCAAGAGCGGCCGAACAACCGTCGCGCCGATGCCATGCAGCTCAACGCGAGATCGCGCCACGCGGCATGATCTGCGCAGCACGTCGCTTCGATAGTCCGCTTCATCGCGTTTCCGGCACGCCAGACATCCTGCAACCGATTGCACTGCTGTGTGCCACGGATGGCACAACGCTTGCATTGACAACGGCCATTGCGTGATTTGCAGGCCGTGACAGCACGCGCCCCAGACTGCAATCTGTTGGGGTTGCGTTCGGTCGTTACCGCGTAGTCTGCCGCGCGGTCTTCGTCGGGAGGGGCGAAGACTGCACGATGGCCTTCGTTTCCTTTAACGGTCGATTCTTTAGGATGAGCCGCGACGTTGCGTCGCCGCCAGGAGAGTTTGTGCATCGGAGTGGTTTCATAGCTGCCAATACCGCGACCTGGTCGCACGCCGCCGGGCACCTTGCCCGTGCGACGCGCTTTGTACGCTCGCTACGCGTGGCGGGGATGGATCTCCCGCTGCAGACCGCACTGTCGCACGCGTGCGACGGGCAGCCTTGATGGACGGCACCGTGACCCTTCCCCCCGCACCAACTGCAATCCCCCCCCTATCCGCCCTCGACGCCGGCCAGCCCACGCTGCCACCGGAAGCGCCGTTGGCGATGCCCGAACAGAGCCTGCGCGAAGGCAGCCTGCAGGTGCGCCATCAGCGCACCTCGCCGGTCGGCATCGGCGTGCGCCGTTTCTATTTGATCGGCGGCACCTTCGTCACCACCTCCATCGCGGTGTGGGTGATGCTCAGCGTGCTGTGGCCCGACGGCGTCAGCGTGCTGGAAGGCTGCCTGCTTGGCCTGTTCGTGCTGCTGTTCGCGTGGATCGCGATGTCCTTCGCCAGCGCCGTGGCCGGTTTCATCACCGTGGTGGCGCGCGCAGGGCGCAAGCTCGGCATCGACCCAGAACAACCGCTGCCCACGCTGCGCTCGCGTACCGCGCTGCTGATGCCCACCTACAACGAAGATCCGCGCCGCCTGCTGGCCGGCCTCCAGGCCATCTACGAATCGGTGGCCGAAACCGGCCAGCTGGAGCACTTCGACTTCTTCGTGCTCAGCGACACCACCCGCGATCACATCGGGCGTGCCGAAGAACTGGTCTACAACGAGCTGTGCGACCGCGTCGACGGGCATGGCCGCATTTTCTACCGCCGCCGCGCCGACAATGCCGCGCGCAAGGCCGGCAATGTGGCCGACTGGGTGCGCCGCTTCGGCGGCAGCTACCCGCAGATGCTGATCCTGGACGCCGACAGCGTCATGACCGGCGACACCATCGTGCGGCTGGTCGCCGGCATGGAAAACAACCCGGACGTGGGCCTGATCCAGACCCTGCCCGCCGTGGTCAACGGGCAGACGCTGTTTGCGCGCATGCAGCAGTTCGGCGGCCGTGTGTATGGGCCGATCATCGCCTTCGGCGTGGCCTGGTGGCATGGCGCCGAAAGCAATTACTGGGGCCATAACGCCATCATCCGCACCCAGGCGTTCGCCGATCACGCCGGCCTGCCGTCGTTGCGCGGGCGCAAGCCGTTCGGCGGGCATGTGCTCAGCCACGACTTTGTGGAAGCGGCGCTGATGCGCCGCGGCGGCTGGGCCATGCACATGGTGCCGTACCTGCAGGGCAGCTACGAAGAAGGCCCGCCCACGCTCACCGACCTGTTGATCCGCGACCGCCGCTGGTGCCAGGGCAACCTGCAGCACGCCAAGGTGGTGAGCGCCAAGGGCCTGCACTGGATCAGCCGCATGCACATGCTGATCGGCATCGGCCATTACTTCACCGCGCCGATGTGGGGCTTGCTGATGCTGATCGGCATCGGCATTCCGCTGGCCGGCGGCGGCATCGACCTGGCCGGCGACCTGCCGTTCTCGCCTGCGCGCTACTGGCATGGCAGCAGCCAGGGCAATGCGATCTGGATCTTCATCTGCACCATGTTCGTGCTGCTGGCGCCCAAGCTGCTGGGCTATATCGCGTTGCTGCTCAACCCGCGCGAGATGAAGGCCTGCGGCGGCGCCATTCGCGCGCTGCTGAGCATCCTGCTGGAAACCGTGCTGGCCGCGCTGATGGCGCCGGTGGTGATGTACCTGCAGTCGCGCGGCGTGTTCGAAGTGCTGGCCGGCAAGGACTCCGGTTGGGATGCGCAGGTGCGCGACGACGGCAAGCTGTCGTGGCCGGCGCTGTTGCGCAGCTACGGCGGGCTGACCGTGTTCGGCCTGTTCATGGGCGCGGTGGCGTACACCGTCTCGCCGTCGCTGGCCGCCTGGATGGGGCCGGTGATCGTGGGCATGGCGGTGTCGATCCCGGTGGTGGCGCTGACCTCGCTGCGTCGCAGCGGTCTGGCGCTGCGACGTGCCGGCATCTTCTGCATCCCCGAAGAGCTGGACCCGCCCAAGGTGCTGGTGCGTGCGTCCGAACTGCGCCGCGCCGCCGCGCTGGAACCTTCGCTGATCTGAGCGGCTGGGCCTGCTGGCCCGATTGGACCCAGCGTGCTGCGCCTCTGCTCGCCGGCCACGCTGTGTTGCCGTTACCGGTGCTACGCCGGCAGCGTCTGCATTGCCGAAGCGCGCGACCCGCGCGCAGCACATGGCCACTGCGCGACGGCAAATCGCCGCATGCGATCCGGGTGACCGGCGCGTTCGAGCCCACGTGATCGGGGCAGGGCCGGTGCGCAAGGCATAATGCCCGGCCCCCAAGCGGAGCTGGATGATGCTGGAAGTGATCGAACGCGAGACCGGACCCAACCCGCAGTGGACCGTGCTGTGGTTGCACGGCCTGGGCGCCGATGGCAGCGACTTCGCGCCGATGGTGCCGGAATTGGTGCGCCCGCAGTGGCCGGCGCTGCGCTTCGTGTTCCCGCATGCGCCGATCCGCCCGATCACCATCAACAACGGCGTGCGCATGCGCGGCTGGTACGACATCGTCGGCATGGATTTCGCCAGCCGTGCCGACAAGGTCGGCATCGCCGAATCGGTGGCACAGGTCGAAGCCCTGATCGCCCATGAGCAGGCGCGTGGCACGCCGCCCGAGCGCATCCTGCTGGCCGGCTTCTCGCAAGGTGGTGCGGTGACATTGGCCGTGGGCCTGCAGCGCAGCGTGCCGCTGGCCGGGTTGATCGCGCTGTCGACCTACCTGCCGGACCCGGCAGCGGCCGCCAGCCAGTTGCAGCCGGCCGCCATCCGCCAACCGCTGTTCATGGCGCATGGCAGCGCCGACCCGGTGGTGCCGTTCGCTGCCGGCCAGGCCAGCATGCAGGCCCTGCGCGCACTTGGCTTCGACCTGGAATGGCAGACCTACCCGATGGGCCATCAGGTCTGTCTGGAAGAAATCGAAGCGCTGCGCAACTGGATGCAGGCGCGCTTCACCGCCGCCTGAGCCCATGGCCACCGGCGCCCCGCAGATCACCTGGATGCCGGACCTGTGCCGGCTACCGCGATTGGGCGCCATGCTGGGCTTGGCCGAGCTGGTGGTGCTGGTGGTGACCCTGGTGCCCGATGCCGGCGCCGCGCGCAGCCTCACCTTGTCGCGCTTCGTCTCGGCCAGCGGCCTGGCGTTATGGCTGGCGCTGGCGGTCACCGTGTTGCTGTGCGTGCTGCGGCCGGGGCTGTCGCGGCTGCCGCCCAAGCTGGGTGGGCTGGCCGCGCTGCTGATCGCCGCGCTGGTGGCGATGCTGGGCGCCGGCATCGTGCACGCGCTGTATGCCGTACTGGAGCAGGCGCCGCTTGGCCCATTGGTCGGCTTCTGGCGCTTCACCCTGGGCAGCGCGGCCACGGTGGTGCTGATCACCGCGCTGGCGCTGCGCTATTTCTACGTCAGTGATCGCTGGGAAGCGCAGGTGCAGGCCAACGCGCGTGCCGAGGCCGATGCCTTGCAGGCACGCATCCGCCCGCACTTTCTGTTCAACAGCATGAATCTGATTGCCAGCCTGCTACGGCGCGACCCGGTGGTGGCCGAGCAGGCGGTGCTGGATCTGTCGGATCTGTTTCGCGCCGCGCTCGGCGCCGGCGAAGGCCTGTCCACCTTGCGCGCCGAATGCGAACTGGCCGAGCGCTATCTGGCCATCGAGTCCTTGCGCCTGGGCGAGCGCCTGCAGGTGCGCTGGCACCGCCAGGAGCCATTACCGTGGGAGCTGCCGATGCCACGCCTGGTGCTGCAGCCGCTGGTCGAAAACGCGGTGCTGCACGGGGTCTCGCGGATGCCCGAGGGCGGCACGCTGTATCTGTCGCTGCGTCAGCGCGGCAGCCAGTTGCAGATCCGCATCGTCAACCCGGCCCCGCAACCGGGAACCCAACTGCCGTTGCTTGCCGGGGCCGGGCATGCGCAAGCCAGCATCTCGCACCGGCTGGCGTTTCAGTTCGGTGCCGGGGCACGGATGGCGGCCAGCTGGGCTGAAGGCTACTATGCCTGCGAGATCACATTGCCGCTGCCGTGACGGGGAGTTACTGCAGCGAGGGGGATGTCCATGACGGCCACGCAAGTGCGGGTGCTGATCGCTGATGACGAGCCACTGGCGCGCGAGCGCCTGCGCATGCTGCTGGGCGAGCATCCGCAGGTCGAGGTGATCGGCGAGGCCGAAAACGGCCAGCAGGTGCTGCAGCAGTGCGAACACCTGCACCCGGATCTGGTGTTGCTGGACATCGCCATGCCCGGCGTCGATGGCCTGGAAACCGCGCGGCTGCTACGCCAGAGCCAGCCGCCACCGGCGGTGGTGTTCTGCACCGCCTACGACCAGCATGCCTTGTCCGCCTTCGACGCCGCCGCACTGGATTACCTGATGAAACCGGTGCGCCCGGAACGCCTGGCCGCCGCCTTGGAAAAAGTGGCCACGTTCCTGGCCGGGCGCGCACCCGGCGCCGCACCGCGGCCATTGCGCACCCATCTGTGCGCGCGCCTGCGTGGCAGTCTGCGGCTGATCGCCATCGGCGATATCCGCTACCTGCAGGCCGAAGAGAAGTACGTCATCGTCCACCACACCCGTGGCGAGGACTTGATCGAAGAGTCGCTGAAATCGCTGGAAGACGAATTCGCCGACCGTCTGGTGCGCATCCATCGCAATTGCCTGGTCGCCCGCGACGAGCTGGTGGAGCTGCGCCGCAGCGGCGATGGCCAGGTGCACGCCGTGCTGCGCAACGTGCCGCAGACCCTGGAAGTGAGCCGGCGTTGCGTGGCCAGCCTGCGCGATCAACTGCGTCATGTATGAGTTACCGGTCCGGTCCGCGATAATGGCCGGATGACCACGCTCCGCATCGCTACCCGTAAGAGCCCGCTCGCCCTTTGGCAGAGCGAACACGTCGCCGCCGCGCTGCGCCAGCACCATCCCGGCCTGGAGGTCGTGCTGGTGCCGATGAGCACCCGCGGCGACGAAGTACTGGACCGCTCGCTGGCGGCAATCGGCGGCAAGGGCCTGTTTCTGAAGGAACTGGAGCTGGCCATGCTGCGCGGCGAGGCCGATTGCGCGGTGCATTCGCTCAAGGACGTGCCGATGGAACTGGACGATCCGTTCGTGCTGCCGGCGATCCTGGGCCGCGGCGACCCGGCCGATGCGCTGGTGTCCAATCTCTACGCCAGCCTGCAGGCGCTGCCGCTGGGCGCGCGGGTGGGCACCTCGTCGTTGCGGCGTCAGGCGCAGTTGCGTGCCGCGCGCCCGGATCTGGAGCTGATCGACCTGCGCGGCAACGTCAACACGCGCCTGGCCAAACTCGACAACGGCGGCTACGACGCCATCGTGCTGGCCTGCGCCGGCCTGCAGCGGCTGGGTTTTGACGCGCGCATCAGTGCGCGGCTGGACGCGCCGGAATGGTTGCCGGCACCGGCACAGGGCGCGGTAGCAGTGGAATGCCGTGGCGACGATGCGCGCATCCACGCGCTGCTGGCCGTGCTGGATGCGCCCGCCACCCGGGTCTGCGTGGAAGCCGAGCGGGCGATGAATCGCGCGTTGCACGGCAGCTGCCACGTACCGGTGGCCGCGTTCGCCACCTGGGAAGGCGAGAGCCTGTACCTGCAGGGCATGGTCGGCAGCGCCAGCGATGGCCGCCTGATCCATGCCGATGCGCACGGCAGCCCCGACGACACCGAAGAGTTAGGTCGCCGCGTCGCACAAGGGTTGTTCGACAAGGGCGCCGCACAGCTATTGGCCGAGCTGTAACGCCGATCCGCCGCCGCACCTCCGCCGCCGCACCGTAGGAGCGGCCCCGGCCGCGAGGGCGTTACCGGGAAAGCCCTGTCGCGGCCAGGTCCGCTCCTACGAGAGCGTAATTGCATAGTCGCCGGCAGCCGCTCCCCTCACTGTAGGAGCGGCCCAGGCCGCGAGGGCATTACCGGTGAATCCCTGTCGCGGCCAGGTCCGCTCCTACGAGAGCGCAATTGCGTAATCGCCGGCAGCCGCCGCATCGTAGGAGCGGCCTAGGCCGCGAGGGCATTACCGGGGAAGCCCCGTCGCGGCCAGGTCCGCTCCTACGAGAACGCAATTGCGTAATCGCCGGCAGCCGCCACCTCACTGTAGGAGCGGCCCCGGCCGCGAGCGCATTACCGATAACCCGCCCCCGCTACCAAACCCGCCCCACAACCGCCCAATCGCTTACTTGAACGTGTAAACCAGGTTCACCGTGGTCAGCGTGTCGGTCTTCTTGTCGCCGTCGCTGACATCGCTGTTGTGACGCATCTGCCAGGCGGCCTTCAACGCGAAGTGCGAGTTCATGCTCACCTGCACGCCGAAATCGTTCTGCGCGTAGGTGTTGTATTCGCCCGATTCCACCAGCAGCGTGTTGATCAGATCGGTGTTGTCGGTGACGGTGTACTTGAGATCGAACAGGCCGCGCCCGATCAGGCCGGTCTCGTTGCGGTCTTCGTCGCTGTTATGCGCGCGGCGGATACCCGGGCCGACCTGCGCGTCCAGATAGAACCGGTCGGCGTTGATCAGGCGCGTGCCGTAACCGATACCGAAGGTGGCCAGCCGATCGTAGGTGGCGAAGTCGTCATGTTCGTAGCGGCCGGTGGCGGTGAGCTGGCGGTGCTCGCCCAACTGCAACGCGCTGCCGGCGCTGCCGGTGTAACGCTCGGCGGTGGTCTGGCGCTCGCGTTCGGTACTGCCGTCGTCGTTGGTATTGGTGTACTCCGAGCTCGAACGCAGTGCGGTGGCATCCAGGCTGTGGATCCAGTCGCCGTCGGTGTAGCGCAGGCGCACGCGGCCGTTGAGGCTGTCGGTGGTGCTGTTGCCATGGGCAGCGGCATAGCCCAGCTCGCCGCTACTGCCGCCCCAAGGGGAGGGCATCAGCGCAGCTGCAGGGTCCACTGGCGTCGGTGCAACTGCCTGGGCCCAGACGGCAGGCGTGATCAATAACAACGGCAGCAGGGCAGACAACGGGGCACGGCGGGACATGGGCAGCTCGCTTGAGGGCAGGGCGGGAGGGTGAAAGCGATTTCATGATAACGGACTGTGCGGCACGTCATAACCAAGTGAATGCCGCGCTTCATTGGCGGTTCTGGCGCTAGCCCCGGAGGGTGTGCTGTCGCGTCCGGTCGCGGGCACCACGCAAGCCTGGCGCGCGGCGTCTTCGCAACCGGCGCAAGCCGACCAACGCGGACGGGCCTTGTTCTGCACGGGAGTGCATAGCGACGCTCACCCCGCGGCACGAAGAACCGGACATAATCGGGGCATGGACCGCTATGAACGCATCAACTCCCTGCATCGCCTGCTCAAGTCAGCGCGCTACCCGGTCACGGTGGCGCGGCTGCAGGATGAGCTGAGCTGCTCCCGCGCCACCGTGTATCGCGACCTGGCGTTTTTGCGCGACGCGCTGATGGCGCCGGTGGAAGGCGACGGCGAATCGGGCTTTCGCTATCTGTCCGGCGAAAGCGATCGCTTCGAGCTGCCTGGCCTGTGGCTGAGTTCGGAAGAACTGCATGCCCTGCTGGCGTCCCAGCAATTGCTCGCGCGTACCGGCGGCGGGGTGTTGTCCTCGATGCTGGCGCCGTTGCAGCAGCGCATCGAAGGGCTGCTGGCGGCGCAGGCCGGCGTCTCGCAATGGCCGGTGGACCGGGTGCGGGTGATCCCGCATCGCGGCCGCAAGCTGGACGAAGCCAGCTTCCGCACCGTGGCCTCCGGTGTGCTGGAGCGCAAGCAACTGAGCTTCGACTACCGCGCGCGTTCTACCGACGAATCGACCAAGCGCACCGTGTCCCCGCAGCGCATCACCCATTACCGCGACAACTGGTACCTGGATGCCTGGGACCATGGTCGCGATGGCGTGCGCAGCTTTGCGGTGGACCGCATCAATCATGCGCGCCTGCTCGATACCGCCCCGCGCGATGTTCCCGACAGCGAGCTGGATGAGCAACTTGCCGCCAGCTACGGCATCTTTTCGGGCGCGCCCAAGGGCTGGGCGACCATCGTGTTCAGCGCCAAGGCCGCGCGCTGGGTGGCCGACGAACACTGGCACTCCAAGCAGCAGGGCCGCTTTCTGCCCGACGGCCGCTACGAGCTCAAATTGCCATACAGCAATTCGCGCGAGCTACTGATGGACGTGCTGCATTATGGCTCGGACGCGGAAATCGTCGAACCCGTCTCGCTGCGCGAGCAGACCAAGGCACTGCTGTCATTGGCGCTGAGCAATTACGACTGAGCTTGGCCGACCGTTGGGTCGTTGTGCGTGTGGATGCGGTCCATCACGCCTAACGCCTGAATTAAGCCGACCCGCGAAGCGGGTTCGGCTTGAATGAATTGTTAGGCCGATGGCCCGTGAGAAACAAACTGCAAAAGCTCATTTTGCAAGGACCATTCTGGCAGGTAGACGCGTCCGAATGGTGGGGAAAGCAGCATGACGCCTGGCTCCTCGACACCAATGCTCTCCATCTCGGCGGTCGTGAGGACGACTAGCACAACGGTGCCTGGAGTCTGACCATGCTCCAGCAGAACCGAGTCTCCGACTTGGATTGGCGATCCGTCAGCATAAGTGAGCACTGAGTCTTTCCATCGAGGCCTAACGCCTGAATTAAGCCGCGTGCCGCAGGCGCGTCGGTTTGAATGAATTGTTAGAACCCATGCTTCACCAAATAGGCCGCTAATTGATTGTTGCCGCCTACTTGTGCGTATTCGCTCGGCAGCTGCCCATGGTCGTTGCGCAAAGGCTCTGCACCCAATGAGATTAGTAGTGCCGCTGCCTCTTGGTGATCTTGAGCGACAGCCTCCATGAGCGGAGTGAACCCATGCTCGCCACGCTGATTGATGCGAGCGCCTGCACTCACAAGCAATTGAATGGCTTCGCAGTCGCCCCAAACGGCCGCAACGTGCAACGGATAGTTGTTGAACAGGCCGCGTGTGTTCGCGTCGCCGACTTCAATCTCTGCGAAGTCGGCGACGCTTTCGATCTCTCGAAGCAATTGCGGCAATGTTTTCATGGGACCTAACGCTTATTCGGCACCTCAAACCCCAGACGATCCACCTGTTCGCGCAGCTGCGGCACGCGCTTGATTTTATCGGTGTAGATGGAATAGTCGTCGCGCATCTTATCGACCAGCGTGCGGTACTGCTCGCGGCTCATGTCCGGCTTGCGCGAAAAGATCCAGGCCAGGTCGCGGCCGGGGTAGGAAATCAGCATCCACGAGCCATCCGGTGCGATTTCCAGGATGCGCTGCTTGGCCGGGATCACCTTGTAGAACCAGACTCGCCAGTCGCGGTTGCCGCTTTCCGCATCCACCGACGCGCGCGCGCTCACTTCCTTTTCCGGCTCGCCGAAACCATCGCGATACAGATAGCGCACCGTCACCTTGCCGTCTTCGTCCAGGGTGTACTCGTCGCGGCTGGTGACGTGCCCGCGCTCGACCGGATTGGGCATGCGCGCAATCACGTACCAGGTGCCCATGATCTTTGACAGATCGATCGCCGGCTCGGTGGTGGATGTGTCCTTGGCGTGTGCCACAGGCAGGCCAAGGACGAGCAGAAAAGCGAGGGCGATCGTAACGGTCAGGCGCATCGCAACATCACAAAAGGGGCAGTAGGAGCAGCACACTACCGCATGCAGGGGGCAAGTTCGCGTCAACGGCCCGGTCTGGCGTCGTCGACAGCGTCATCGGCAGGAGATCGTTGCTGGCCGGAGCGCGACGGACGTTGGTCTGGCGCGGCCGGTGCGGCGCAAGGCGGTATTGCAGAGGGTTGAAAGCCGGCGCGGCTCACTCTCAGTCTTCGCTCCCAATCCCTCAATCCCCAATCCCCAATCCCCGCCTCAACGCACATCCCGCAGCGCCGGACCCCGCACGGCTCAACCTTTCGCCTGCCAGGTCGCAATCGGTGAGATGGACACAGGCAATTCTGCCGGCCTGTCCTGATTCCTTCTGCCACGGAGTGCCGCCATGTCGCATCGTCCTTCCTCTCGTTCCGAACGTCCCGATCCGCGGGTGCTGCGCCCGGTGCGGCAGATCGCCCTGGCTGGCCTTGCCCTGGTGCTGGTGTGGCCGGCGGCGCGTGGGCACAGCGAGTGGATCGGCTGGCTGCCGCTGTGGCTGGTGGGCATGCCGATGCTGGCCTGGTGGAGCTTGCACCGCTTCGCGCTGCCCACGCTGACCCGACCGGGCGCGCGGCCGGCCTTGCCGCGTCGGCGTGGTCCGCAGGCGCAGCGTCGGCGTGTCGCTTCGCGGACAGCGACACCGGCACGGGCGGCCTGACCTTCGGCAGGGGAGGCCGGGCAAAGGGCTGTGGTAGGTTTTCCGGCATTGGTTTTTCCGGAAAAATACATGCCCAAGTTCGCCTCGATCTGCCTGGTTGCCGGCCTGATCACCGCTGGCGCCGTCTCTGCAGAGGAAACCGCTGTGTCCAACGACCCCCACGCCTGGCTGGAAGATGTCACCGGCGCCAAGCCGCTGGACTGGGTCAAGGCCCAGAACGCCAAGACCGAAGCCCGCCTGGCCACCACGCCGGCCTTCAAGCAGATGGAAACCAGCATCCGCGAGGTGCTGGACTCGGACGCCAAGATTCCCGGCGTGCAGAAGATCGGCGAGTTCTATTACAACTTCTGGAAGGACAAGCAGCACGAGCGCGGCCTGTGGCGGCGCACCACGCTGGACGAGTACCGCAAGGCCTCGCCCAAGTGGGAGACGGTGCTGGACCTGGATGCGCTCAACAAGGCCGAGGGCGAGAACTGGGTCTGGCACGGCGCCGACTGCCTGCGCCCGGACTACCAGCGCTGCCTGATCGCGCTGTCGCGTGGCGGTGCCGATGCCGACGTCACCCGCGAGTTCGATCTGGCCGGCAAGCAGTGGGTCAAGGACGGCTTCTTCCGTCCCGAATCCAAGGGCGGGCTGGGCTGGATCGACCAGGACACCGTCTACGTCTTCACCGATTTCGGTGCCGGCAGCATGACCAGCTCGGGCTACCCGCGCATTGCCAAGCAGTGGAAGCGCGGCACCCCGCTCAGCGCCGCTGCGGTGGTCTACGAAGGCAAGCCGACCGATATGTACATCGCGGCGATGCACGATGACACCCCCGGGTTTGAGCGCGATTTCGTCAGCCGTACGCTGGCCTTCTACAACGACGAGCTGTATCTCAAGGGCGCCGACGGCAAGCTGGTCAAGGTGGATGTGCCCAACTCGGCCAGCAAGTCGGTCAAGCGGCAGTGGCTGACGTTGGAATTGCGCGAGCCGTGGACGGTGGGTGGCAAGACCTACACGGCCGGCTCGCTGCTGGCCACGCGTTTTGACGATTTCATGGCCGGCAAGCGCAGCTTCGATGTGCTGTTCGAACCCACCGACACCACCTCGCTGGCCGGCGTGGCATGGACCAAGTCGCACCTGGTGTTGAACGTGCTGGAAGACGTCAAGAATCGGCTTAGCGTCATCACCCCGGCGCAGGACGGTTGGAAAAAAAGTGCGTTTGTCGGTGCGCCTGCATTCGGCACGGTCGATGTCAGCGCCGTGGACAGCGACGACAGCGACGCGCTGTGGCTGACCGTCACCGATTACCTGACGCCCACCACACTGGCCTGGGTCGAGGTAGGCAGCGCGCCGCAGCCGCTCAAGACCATGCCGGCGTTTTTCGATGCCGGCAAGGACAGCATCGAGCAGCACTTTGTCACCAGCAAGGACGGCACCCGCGTGCCGTATTTCCTGGTGCGCCCCAAGAACCTCAAGCTCGATGGCAGCGCGCCGACGCTGCTGTATGGCTACGGCGGGTTTGAAATCTCGATGACGCCGAACTATTCCGGCGCATTGGGCCGCGCCTGGCTGGACAAGGGTGGCGTCTACGCGGTGGCCAACATCCGCGGCGGTGGCGAATACGGCCCGCGCTGGCACCAGGCCGCGCTCAAGCAGAACCGCCACAAGGCCTACGAAGACATGGCCGCAGTGGCCAAGGATCTGGTCGCGCGCAAGATCACCTCCACCAAGCACCTGGGTGTGCAGGGCGGCAGTAACGGCGGCCTGATGACCGGCAACATGCTCACCCAGTACCCGGAGCTGTTCGGTGCGGTGGTGGTGCAGGTGCCGCTGCTGGACATGAAGCGCTATAGCCATCTGTTGGCGGGCGCCTCGTGGATGGCCGAATACGGCAACCCGGATACCGACGACTGGAAATTCATCCAGACCTTCTCGCCGTATCACCTGTTCGACCCGAAGAAGACCTACCCGCCGGTGATCTTCCTGACCTCCACGCGCGACGACCGCGTGCACCCGGGCCACGCACGCAAGATGGCGGCCAAGATGATCGAGGCGGGCAAGGACGTGACCTACTACGAGAACATCGAAGGCGGCCACGGCGGCGCGGCCAATAACGCGCAGGCAGCGCATATGTCGGCACTGGCGTATAGCTTCCTGTGGGAGCGGTTGGCCGATTGACGCAGCGTCACGGTTGGTAGTGCGCGCTTTGGATGCAAGCCCTTCTCCCCTCGGGAGAAGGTGCCCGAAGGGCGGATGAGGGTACGCTTGCGCGCTGAGCCGACGCTTGTTCGATGAGCGATGGCGTATGCCAAAGAATCAAGCAAGTGCAAGGCTTCCGCACCTTGCAGCGCGGGTTACTTTTGTTTCGGCAAAAGTAACCGAAACCATGTCGCCTGACGCAATCCGGTGCGATACCTGTGCTCGGCTCGCTTTAAGGCGAGGAAAGTCACAAGCAATAGCAAGTGCAACAACCGCAAGTGCACAGCAGAAATGCATGAGCACAGCTACAACAGCGCTAGCTTTAGCCTAAACAGCAGCTGCAACAATTGCAGCAACCGCAACAGACGTCGTGCTTGGAAAGGCTTTTTACGTGGTGTCTATTGCATGCGTTGCGTCGCAGGGTTCGCTTCAAGTGCGAGCACCGCACGTGCTCGATCTGCGGTCACAAGCGTTGTAACCCTCGCGCAATACGCTCCACTGCCTGTTCCAGCCGCGGCAGGCTTTGGGTGTAGGCGATGCGCACGTGTTGATTGGCGCGGTGGAAGCCGAAATCGATGCCGGGGGTAAAGGCGACGTGCTCGGTTTCCAGGAAATGCGCGCAGAACGCCTGCGCGTTATCCGAAAACGCGCTGATGTCGGCGTAAAGATAGAACGCGCCTTGCGGTTCGACGGCGATGTCGAAGCCAAGCTGGCGTAGCGCGGGAAGCAGATAATCGCGGCGTTGCTGGAACTCGGCGCGACGCGCTTCGAAGATGGCGATGCTCTCTGGCGTGAAACATGCAAGCGCCGCGTGCTGCGCGATGGTCGACGCGCTGATGTAGAGGTTCTGCGCGAGTTTTTCCAGCTCGGGCACCGCGTCGGGCGGGGCGATCAGCCAGCCCAGGCGCCAGCCGGTCATGCCGAAGTACTTGGAAAAACTGTTCAAGACGAACGCGCCGTCGTCGACTTCCAGCACGCTATGCGCGTCCAGGCCATAGGTCAGGCCGTGGTAGATCTCGTCCACCACCAGATGCCCGCCGCGCACACGCAGGGTCTGCGATAACGCGGCCAGTTGCGCGCGCGACAGCACGCTGCCGGTGGGATTGGCCGGCGACGCCACCAAGGCGCCGACGCTGTCGGCGTTCCAGCACGCGTCCACCAGTGCCGGGGTCAGTTGGTAGTCGGTGTCCGGCCCGACCGGCACCAGCTGTGCGGCACCTTCGACCAGGCGCAGGAAGTGCCGGTTGCACGGATACCCCGGGTCGGCCAGCAGCCAGTGTTTGCCCGGGTCCACCAGCAGGCTGCTGGCCAACAGCAGCGCGCCCGAGCCGCCCGGCGTGACCAGGATCCGCTCCGGGTCGACGCTGCGGCCATAGCGTTGCGCGTAAAACCCGGCAATCGCCTCGCGCAGTGCGGGCAGCCCGCGTGCGGCGGTGTAGCGGGTATGGCCGGCGGCCAATGCAGCCTGCCCGGCGGCCACGATCGGCGCGGCAGTGGTGAAATCGGGCTCGCCGATTTCCAGGTGGATCACATCGTGACCGGCCTGTTCGAGCGCATTGGCGCGGGCCAGCAGCGACATCACATGGAACGGCGCGATGTCCTGGCTGCGGCGGCTGTAGCCCGACGCGGGCGAAAGCAAGGAGTCCATTGCGAAGATGATAGACCAGCATGACCTAGGACACATGACGCCTGGCGGCGGGCTCTTCCACACTCAGTGGCTGGGATGGCATTGCGTTCATCCAACGGACCCCAATCTGATGAAGCCTGTCCTGACCTTGTTGATCGCCAGCCTGATGACCACATCCGCTCCCTCTTTTGCCGCTCCCCCGTCGCCGCCAGACGTCGCCAAGCACCCGCATGTGGTCAAAGCGCCGTTTGGCGCCACCCGCAACGACGACTACTACTGGTTGCGCGACGACAAGCGCGAAGACAAGGCGATGCTGGCCTATCTCAACGCCGAGAACGCCTACACCGACCAGGTGATGGCGCCGCTCAAGCCGTTGGAAGACACGCTTTACAACGAGATCGTCGGGCGCATCAAGCAGGACGATGCGAGCGTGCCGTATCGCAAACGCGGCTATTGGTATTACACCCGCTTCGAAGCCGGCAAGGATTACCCGATCCAGGCGCGTCGCAAGGGCAGCATGGAGGCGCCGGAAGAAATCCTGCTGGACGTCAACCAGATGGCTCAGGACAAGGGCTATTTCAACGTGGGCGAGGCGGAGGTCAGTCAGGACAACCGCATTCTTGCCTGGGCCGACGATGCCATCGGTCGCCGCCAATACACGATCCGCTTCAAGAATCTGGACACTGGCGAGGTCTATCCGGACACCGTGGAGGGCGTCTCCCCGAGCGTGGTCTGGGCCGACGACAACAAGACGGTGTTCTACATCGAAAACGACCCGGAAACGCTGCTCACCGTGCGCGTCAAAAAGCACGTCCTGGGTACTGCGTCCAAGGACGACGTGCTGGTCTACGAAGAGAAGGACGACAGCTTCTACATGGGCATGGGGCGTACCCGCGATGACAAGTACATCGTCATCGGCGTGGAAAGCACGGTGTCGTCGGAGACGCGTTATGCGCTGGCTGCCAAGCCGGACAGCTTCAAGCTGCTGGCCAAGCGCGAGCGCGACGTGGAGTACAGCGTGGAACATTTCGATGGGCGTTGGGTGATCCGCACCAATGCCGATGGCGCCGAGAACTTCAAGCTGGTGACCGCGCCCACCGATGCCACCACGCGCAAGCAGTGGACCGACTGGGTGGCGCACGACGACAACGTCTATATCGAAAACTTCGAGATGTTCGATGGATTCACCGCCATCGAAGAGCGCTCCGGCGGGCTGGAGCGCGTGCGCCTGCTCAAGCGCGATGGCAGCCACGAGTACGTCAAGGTGGACGAGCCGGCGTATTCGATGGGCTTGTCGACCAACCCCGAACCGGATACCGCGTGGTTACGCTATAGCTACACCTCGTTGACCACTCCGGCCACCACCTACGAACTCAACACCCAGACCGGCGAGCGCAAGTTGCTCAAGCAGCAGCCGGTGATCGGTTACGAGGCGAGCAAGTATGTGACCGAACGTGTCTGGGTCACGGCCCGCGACGGCGTCAAGGTGCCAGTGTCGTTGGTCTACAAGAAAGGCTTCAAGAAAGACGGCACTGCCGCGTTGTTCCAATACGCGTACGGCAGCTACGGCATGTCGATGGACCCGGCCTTCAATCTGTCTGCGATCAGCCTGATGGACCGTGGCGTGGTGTACGCCATCGCGCACATCCGCGGCGGCCAGGAACTGGGTCGCAAGTGGTACGACGACGGCAAGCTGCTGCACAAGAAAAACACCTTCAACGATTTCGTCGACGTCACCCGCGGCCTGGTCGCGCAGGGCTACGCCGCGAAAGACCGTGTGGCGGCGTCCGGCGGTAGCGCAGGTGGCTTGTTGATGGGCGCGGTGGCCAATATGGCGCCGCAGGACTATCGCGTGCTGGTGGCGCAGGTGCCATTCGTCGATGTGGTCACCACCATGCTGGACGCCAGCATTCCGTTGACCACCAACGAATACGACGAGTGGGGCAACCCGGAAACCAAGGATTACTACGACTACATGCTGTCGTATTCGCCGTACGACAACGTGCGCAAGCAGGCCTACCCGGCGATGTTCGTCGGCACCGGTCTGTGGGATTCGCAGGTGCAGTATTGGGAGCCGGCCAAGTGGGTGGCCAAGCTGCGCGATGACAACACCGGCAAGGCCCCGATCGTGTTCCGTACCAACATGGAAGCCGGGCATGGCGGTAAGTCCGGCCGTTTCCGCCGTTACCGCGAGTTGGCGGAGTCGTACGCGTTTGTGCTGGATCAGCTGGGCGTCAAGTAGCTGAGGGGCGGGGATTGGGGAGTCGGGAGTTGGGATTCGTCAAAGCGGACTGAGGGTTTGGTGGTTGGTGCAGTGCGTTGGGGGGCGGTTGGTTTCCGTCCTCCGTACTTTGCTTCCGCCTTCCGCCTTCCGCCTTCCGCCTTCCGCCTTCCGCCTTCCGCCTTCGGCTTTCCGCCTTCGGCTTTCCGCCTTTAGCTTTCGCTTGGGTTCGTTGCTGTCGCTCTTGCTCCCCAGTCGTTTGAAAGCACGCTGATCCCCGCAGCCACGCGTGGCTGAAGAGGCGCGCTTTTCTGAGCGCAGCAAGTTTGGGTGCCGTGCCGCGTTTGGCGAGGCGCGCGGAACGGTGCAGCTAGATCGCCAACGCCTCCAGCGGCACCCGCAGTGCTGCACTAGCAACGCGCAGGCCAGACCACCTCACCCCGCTCTGGTCGTATCATTTGCGCATGACGCGACCGAACCGATTTCGCTGGGCCTGGTGGTTGCTGGCGTATGCCAGCCTGGCGACCGGCATTGTCGGAATCTTTGTGCCGGGGTTGCCGACCACCGTGTTCATCCTGATCTCGGCCTGGGCGGCGTCGCGCGGCTCCGAGCGCTTGCATGGGTGGCTGCTGTCGCATCCGCGCTTCGGGCCGGCGATCGTGGAGTGGCAGACCTATCGGGCGGTCAGTCGCAAGGCCAAGTGGATGGCGACGCTGACGATGACCATCTGCGCCGGCATCATGTTGTGGTGCGTGCCGGTGTTCTGGGTGAAATGCCTGTCGATCGGCAGCATGGCGGTGGTGGCGATCTGGTTGTGGCTGCGTCCGGAGCCGCCGCCGCGCGTGCTGCAAACGCCGCACTGAGCGCACGGCAGTCAGGGTGTTCTGGCTATACTTCGTTCCATGAGCATCATGTCCCGACCTTCCGTTCGTCTCGCACTGGTTGGTGCGACCTTTGTCCTGCTTGCCGCCTGCGGCAACAAGGGCCCGCTGGTGATGCCGCAGAAGCCGGTGCCGGTGGAAGCCCAGCCCGTGCCGCCGCCGCCGGATGAGTCCACGCCTGCGCCTGCGCCGGTGGAGACCGACACCAAGCCCGCATCCACTACCGACCAGCCCGCTAGCAGCGGCAATGAGCGCTGACGGTCGCAGCGAGCGCCTGCGTTTTACCAAAATGCATGGTGCCGGCAACGATTTCGTAGTGCTGGACCTGCGCGACGGCACGCCCCCACCGGACGCGGCGCTGGCAGCACGTCTGGCCGACCGCCACTTCGGGGTCGGCTGCGATCAGATCCTGACCATCGAGCCCCCGCGCAGCGAAGGCGCCGTGGCCGCCTATGGCATCTGGAATTCCGATGGCTCGGCCGCGCGTCAATGCGGCAACGGCGCACGCTGCGTCGCCGCCTGGCTGGTGCGCGATGGAACCGCGCAGGGCGAGCGCTTCATCATCGACAGCCCGGTCACCGCACATGCGGTGGAACACGTGGATACAGGAACCTATTCGGTGGCCATGGGCGTGCCGCAGTTCGAGCCCACGCAGATTCCGCTGGCCGGGTTTGCGCATGCGCGCGACGAATACGCACTGCCCGTGCATGGCGAGACGGTGCGCTTTGGCGCAGTGTCGATGGGTAACCCGCATGCCGTGCTGGAGGTGGCCCGTGTCGATGCCGCCCCGGTGGAGCGTGTGGGTACCTTGCTGCAACAAAACGCGGCGTTCCCCAATTCGGTCAATGTGGGGTTTGCGCAGGTGGTGGAGCCTACGCATGTGCGTTTGCGCGTATTCGAGCGCGGTGTCGGCGAAACGCTGGCCTGCGGCAGCGGTGCGTGCGCGGCTGCGGTGGTGCTGATGCAGCGCGGCCGCGTCGAGCGCGACGTACGCGTGTCGTTGCCCGGCGGCGAGTTGCGGATCCGCTGGCCCGCCGATGCACAGGACGTGGTGATGTCTGGTCCTGCGGTGTTCGTCTTCGATGGAGAGTGGAACTGATGAGCGACAACACGGACAAGTTCGGTGCCCACGAGGTCGCAACGTGGTTGCGTCGCCATCCCACCTTTCTCAAGCAATTCCCCGATCTGGCGGTGAGCCTGTTGGTGCCGCGCGACGACGGCCCCACCGCGTCGCTGGCGACCTATCAGCTGGAAGTGTTGCGCGACAAGAACCGCGAGTTGTCGCGGCGGCTGCACGAGCTGGGCAGCAATGCCCAGGTCAATGAACGGCTGGCGGTGCGCACCCATCAACTCACGCTGGCATTGATGCGCCAGACCACCGTTGCCGACACGCTCAAGGCGATGGCCGCCTCGTTGGCGGAAGATTTCAACGGCGAGCTGGTACGGCTGGTATTGCTCGCACCGGTCGCCGGGCTGGAAGCCGACTGGCTGCAGGTGATTGCCGCCGACGATGCGCGCCTGGCCCCGTTCCGCGATTGTTTGAGCGATGGCGAGCCGATCTGCGGCCGGCTGCAGGCTGAAAAACATGCACTGCTGTACGCCGACCAGGCCGACGTTGTGCAGTCGACCGCGTTGCTGCCGTTGCCGGGGATTGGCTTGATTGCGGTCGGCAGCAGCGATGCCAACCGGTTTTATCCGGGCATGGGAACCTTGTTCCTGCGCATGATGGGCGAGTCGCTCGGCGTGGCGCTGCAGCGTTTCTCAGCGTGATGATGGCGGCAGGCCATGCAGTGCGCGGTCTGCTGTGCACCGCAGTGTGGATGCCACCGCAGCAGGACAGCTGAGATGTCGTCGGTCGAAGGCTTTCTGGCGTATCTGCAGGTTGAACGTCAGGTGTCGGCGCACACGCTGGATGCGTATCGACGCGATCTTGCCGCGCTGCTGAGCTGGGCGGCCGAGCAGAAGGACGCGACTGGCGTTCCGTTGGATGTCGCACAACTGGACAGTGCGCAGCTGCGCCAGTTCGTCGCGTCGGAACACCGGCGCGGGTTGTCGGCCAAGAGCCTGCAGCGGCGCTTGTCTGCATGCCGCAGCTACTACGCCTGGTTGCTCAAGCACGGCCGTATCGCCGCCAGCCCCGCAGCGTCGTTGCGTGCGCCCAAGGCGCCGCGCAAGCTGCCGCAGGTGCTAGACGCCGATGAAGCCGTACGCCTGGTCGAGGTGCCGACCGATGCGCCGCTGGGGTTGCGCGATCGCGCAGTGCTGGAACTGTTCTATTCGTCGGGGCTGCGCTTGAGCGAGCTCTGCGCGCTGCGCTGGCGCGATCTGGATCTGGCCAGCGGCTTGGTGATGGTGCTGGGAAAGGGCGGCAAACAGCGTCTGGTGCCAGTGGGCTCGCATGCGATTGCAGCCTTGCGCGAATGGCAGCGCGACAGTGGCGGGCGTGCGGAAACGCATGTCTTCCCCGGGCGTGCCGGCGGTGCGATTTCGCAGCGTGCGGTGCAGATCCGCATCAAGCAATTGGCGGTGCGCCAAGGCATGTTCAAGGACGTGCACCCACACATGCTGCGGCACAGTTTTGCCAGCCATATCCTGGAATCGTCCGGTGATCTGCGCGGCGTGCAGGAGTTGCTCGGTCACTCGGACATCGCCACCACGCAAATCTACACGCACCTGGATTTCCAGCATCTGGCCAACGTCTACGACGCCGCGCATCCGCGTGCCAAGCGCAAGAAGGTTGCCGAGTGAGCGTGTGCGTGAGCGATGTAATCAGCGTGGCTGCATGATTTTCTGGCTGATGTAATGGAGGTATTGGTGCTGCTGGTCCAGCCATTGCAGCTGATGAAGCGAGTGCAGTGGAACCATTGCAGCTGGTAAAGCCATTGCAGCTGATAAGGTCATTGCAGTTGGTAAAGCCATTGCAGTTGATAAGGCCATTACAGTTGATAAGGCCATTACAGCTGCAATGGTCATTGCAGTTGATAAAGCCACTACAGTCGTAAAGCCAGTCCAGCGCTAATGCGCTGGTTTCCTAGATGGCAAGTAAGTCGTGGGAATGCTGCTCTAGCCCCTCTCCCCTCGGGAGAGGGGTTGGGGTGAGGGTTCCTGTGCAGATGCTGCTGGGCGTCTTGAGAAGGGTATTGGAGAGCGTCAGAGCTCGCGGGCGCCCCAGTGAGCTTTCAAAAGCGGCGCGTGAGGTAACCGCGGTTAAACACGGCGACGTTTCAAAGGCGGCTGCGAGAAGCGCCGATGCTCCGAGACATTCCTGCATGAAGAGCGTGTTGACGCTGTGGCGTGCAATCAACAGCGGTGGCCGTACCCTCACCCCAACCCCTCTCCCGGCGGGAGAGGGGCTAAGGCGGGTGGTGTCCGATCACCAGGTTGTGTGGCGATCGGTGTATCCCGCTCGTATCGTGTGCGCAGTGAGCAGTGAGCAGTGAGCAGTGCGCACTTCGCACTTCGTGCCTTGCACCTTGCACTACGCACCTTGCTCCTCGCCCATTCGCCCATTCGCCCATTCACCCATTCACCCATTCACCCATTCACCCATTCACCCATTCACCCACTCACCCACTCACCCACTCACCCACTCACCCACTCACCCACTCACCCACTCACCCACTCACCCAACGGCCCAACGGCTCAATGACCAACTCCTCTCTGCACCACTCTCATCGCTGCGTCCCATCGTCGCAGCGCGCTTGAACCCGGCAGGGGCGTCCCCACCTCTTTGGAAACCCTCGGAGGACCCATGGACCCCAGCCAGAATCCCAACATCGTTCACGCCACCACCATCATTTCGGTTCGACGTGGTGGGCATGTCGCCGTCGCGGGCGATGGCCAGGTCACGCTCGGCCACACCGTCATGAAGGGCAACGCGCGCAAGGTACGCCGGCTCGGTCGCGAGGGTCAGGTGCTGGCCGGGTTTGCCGGTGCTGCGGCCGATGCGTTTACGCTGTTCGAATTGTTCGAGGCCAAGCTCGACAAGCATGGTCAGTTGACCCGCGCCGCCGTGGAACTGGCCAAGGATTGGCGCACCGAGCGCCGCCTGGGCAAGCTCGAAGCATTGCTGGCGGTGGCCGATAAAGAGACCTCGCTGATCATCAGCGGCACCGGCGATGTGATCGAGCCGGAAGACGGCATCATCGCGATCGGTTCCGGCGGCTCCTACGCCTTGTCCGCCGCACGCGCGCTGCTGGCGCACACCGAACTGGATGCCAAGACCATCGCCACCGAGGCGATCAATATCGCTGGCGATATCTGCATCTATACCAATCGCAACGTGGTGGTCGAAGAGCTGTGAATCGGGAGTGGGGAATCGGGAACCGCAACAGCGGTTTCGTCTCCACTCCAACGACATAGGCTGCTGATTTTTGCTCCCACGATTCCTCATTCCCAATTTTCGATTCCCCAATGCCAAATCCCGATAGCTCAACCATGACTCCGCGCGAAATCGTGCAGGAGCTCGACCGTCATATCGTTGGCCAGCACGACGCCAAGCGCGCGGTTGCCATTGCGCTGCGCAATCGCTGGCGGCGCATGCAGTTGCCCGAAGAACTGCGCAACGAAGTGATGCCCAAGAACATCCTGATGATCGGCCCCACCGGCGTCGGCAAAACCGAGATCGCGCGACGTCTGGCAACCCTGGCCAATGCACCGTTCGTCAAGGTGGAGGCCACGCGCTTTACCGAAGTGGGCTACGTCGGCAAGGACGTCGAGCAGATCATTCGCGATCTGGCCGACACCTCGGTCAAGTTGTATCGCGAGCAGGCCAAGGTGCGCGTGCGCAACCAGGCCGAAGAGCGTGCCGAAGATCGCATCCTGGATGCGCTGCTGCCGCGCCGCGCGGCCGGTATTGGTTTTGATCCGGAAGCCGCACGCAACGAGCCGTCGTCGCAAGAGAACGAAACCCGCATCAAGTTCCGCCGCATGCTGCGCAATGGCGAGCTGGACGAACGCGAAATTGAATTGGATGTCGCGATCAACGCCAGCATGGACATCATGACCCCGCCGGGCATGGAAGAAATGGGCCAGCAGCTGCGCCAGATGTTTTCCAATCTGGGCAGCGGCAAGTCGCAAAAGCGCAAGCTCACCATCAAGGCGGCGCGCCCGCTGTTGATCGAAGAAGAAGCCGGCAAGCTGGTTAACGAAGACGACGTGCGTGCAGCGGCGATTGAAGCCTGCGAGCAGCACGGTATCGTGTTCATCGATGAGATCGACAAGGTCGCCAAGCGCGGCGAAGCCGGCTCCAATGGCGGCGATGTGAGTCGCGAAGGCGTGCAGCGCGATCTGCTGCCGTTAGTGGAAGGTTCCAATGTGTCGACCAAGTACGGCACGGTCAAGACCGACCATATCCTGTTCATCGCTTCTGGCGCGTTTCATCTGGCAAAGCCCAGCGATCTGATTCCGGAGTTGCAGGGCCGCTTCCCGATCCGGGTGGAATTGACCGCGCTGACCAAGGCCGATTTCGTGCGCATTCTCACCGAGCCCAAGGCTGCGCTGATCAAGCAGTACGAAGCCTTGTTGCAGACCGAAGGCGTGACGCTGACCTTCGGTGCGGACGCTGTTGATCGCCTGGCCGAGATTGCGGCACAGGTCAACGAGCGGCAGGAAAATATCGGCGCGCGCCGTCTGCACACCGTGCTTGAGCGGCTGCTCGATGTGCTGAGTTACGAAGCGCCGGACCGCGACGGGCAGAGCGTGACTGTCGATGCGGCGTATGTCGATGCACAGCTCGGCGAACTGGTGCAGGATCCGGATCTGAGTCGCTACATCCTCTGATCGCAGCGCACGGCAACCTGCGCGCTGGATGGAACGCACCAAATGGAGAAGACCCGCCAGTTGGCGGGTCTTTTGTTTCTAGCAGTGCACCGAGATCAACGTACGCCTTAGCGCTGGTTGGCGCGATAACGACGGATCAACGCAGCGCCCAGGTGCGCTTCGGCATGACAGCTGGATTGCCCACTGCCTGTCACCGCGTGCCGCCGCGCAATCGATTGACCGGTGCGCTCAGTCCTCGCCGATGTCCTCGTTCCACACATCCGGGTTGGCGGAAATATAGCCGCCCAGCAGGTCGATGCATTCCTGGCTTTGCAGGTCGATGACGTTGACGCCATGCTCGCGCAGCCAGGCGATGCCACCCTGGAAGGTGACCGATTCGCCCACCACCACGGTGCCGATATTGAACTGGCGTACCAGCCCGCTGCAGTACCAGCATGGCGCCAGCGTGGTGACCATGATGGTGTCTTTGTAGCGGCGCTGACGGCCGGCCTTGCGAAAGGCATCGGTTTCGCCATGCACCGACGGGTCGTTTTCCTGCACGCGGCGGTTGTGGCCGCAGCCGAGCAGGCGCCCGTCGTTGTGATACAGCGCCGCACCAATCGGGATGCCGCCTTCGGCCAGGCCCTGGCGGGCTTCGGTAATGGCGGTGTCGAGCAATGCGCGGTAGTCGGGGGTGGTGATCATGCGGACTCCAAAGTGGCCGCGCCGGCAGGGCGCAGCATGTCGAGATGCGGGATGCCGTCTTCCAGATACGGCGCGGACGATGGCGCGAAGCCATGCGCAGCGTAGAACGGTTGCAGGTGCGCTTGCGCACCGAGTTGAATCGCGCTGCCCGGCCAGTGCGTGTGCACCAAGCGGATGCCTTCGCGCAACAGCGCATGGGCCAACCCGGTGCCGCGATACGCGGCAGCGACCACCACACGGCCGATGCTGGGTTCGGCATAACGCAGGCCCGGCGGTAGCACGCGTAGGTAGGCCGCCAACGCAGTGGTGTGGGTGGCGCCCAGCACATGCAGCACGCCCGGATCGGTGTCCTTGCCATCCAGTTCCGGGTAGGCGCATTGCTGCTCCACCACGAACACGTCCGTGCGCAGTTGCAGCAGCGCGTACAACTGCATCGTGCTCAGCTGCGTAAAGCGCAGTTGCTGCCAGTGCAAGGGATGCGTTGGTGTGGAGGGCATCGACGCATGATAACGGCATCGCCTGCGCGCGGCAGACAGAGAAGCGCTAGGCGTACGAGAAGCACACCTGGCGAATTGGGGCATCAGCGCTGAGGCACAAAAGTGCCGTCCTCGATGTTGCCCGCGTCTGCCGCCCAGGTCGCGTGGAGCGCCTAAAAACGTAGCGTGCAGTCGTCAGCCAGGGGGGGACGGCGCACTCGGAACCGCAATGTACGAGTAGTCCCTGCCGCACCGAGCATGTGCCGCGCCCGCTGGCAGGTTGCGCAGACACTCTGCTGGCCGCTTTTGGCGCGTGGCGCCGGCAGCGCTCAATCGGCCGCGCTGTCGGTATCGACTGCCACCACAACCGACATGCCCGGGCGCAGGCGTGGCGCCAGCGATTGGCCGGGATCGACGCTGATGCGTAGCGGAATGCGCTGTGCGATCTTGACGAAATTGCCGGTGGCGTTGTCGGCCGGCAGCACGCTGAATTCCGAGCCGGCGGCCGGAGAGATTTCCTGCACGCGGCCATGCAGGCGCGCGTTGTCCAGCGCATCCACGGTAAAGCTGGCGCGCTGCCCGATGCGGATCTTCGCCATCTGGGTTTCCTTGAAATTAGCCACGATCCACAGCGTGTCCGGCACCAGCGACATCAACTGCGTGCCGTTGGTGACATAGGCGCCCTGACGCACGCCGAGCTGGCCGAGCTGACCATCGCGCGGGGCCACGATGCGCGTGTTGTCCAGATTGATCTGCGCCAGTTGCACCGCCGCCTGCGCATTGGCAACGGCCGCTTCCAGCGCTGCGCGATTGACGGTGACGCTGCGCGCATTTTCTTCGGCGGCCTGCACCGCCGCACGCGCCTGCGCCACGCCAGCCTCGGCTTGCGCGCGTGCGGCAAAGGCGGTGTCGCGGTCCTGTTCGGATACCAGTTTCTGGTTGGCCAGCTGTTGCGTACGCGCATATGCCGAGCGGGTGCGATCGCGCAGCGCCTGATTGCTGCTCAGCGCTGCGCGTTGTTCGGCAATGCTCGCGTCCGCGCCATGGCGTTGCTGCTCCCAGTTGGCGAGATTGGCCTGCGCGGTCTGCACTTGCGCCTTGGCCTGTTCGAGCTGCTGGGCGTAGATGCGATTGTCGATGGTGGCCAGCAGCTGGCCGCGTGTGACATGCGCAAAGTCCTGCACCGTGACGTCGGTGACATAGCCGCTGACCTGCGGCGCAATCACGGTGATCTGTCCGTGCACCATGGCGTTTTCGGTGCGTTCGGTCGCGCTGACGAACGGTGGCAGCCGCCATGCGTACAGCGCCAGCGCCACGCCGATCAGGGCGAGCCCGCCAAAGCCAATCGCGCCGGTGATGCGACGGCGGCGACGACGGGCGCGCTCGGCGGCGGCAGTGGGATCGGTAGATGTGTTCATGGGCGCGCAGTGGAGGCAGGAGGGGAGGGTGACACGGGAGGACGCAGATAGCGGCGCCACACCAGCACGGACAGGATCCACACCCCGGTGGCGATGGCGATACAGCCGATCAGCAGGAACACATCGTTATAGGCCAGCACATTGGCTTCGCGCGTGGCCACGCTGCCGAGTGCACGCACGCCCTGCGCCTGGCGCAGCGTGGGGTCGCCGATGCTGCGGCCATACAGACTGGCATACGCCTGCACGCGCGCGGCCACTTGCGGGTCGGTCAAGACCAGATGCTCGACCAACTGACTGGAATGGTATTTCTCGCGCAGGATCTGCACGCTGCCGAGCAGGGCGCTGCCGAGCAGCCCACCCATGTTCTGCGCCATGCCGAACAGCACGATGAAGCTGATCAGATTGCCGGGTTGCGCAATCACCCGGCCAAGCCCCGCCACCATTGCCGGGCCGATAAAGAACGTGCTGCCGAAGGCGAGCAGGAACTGGCTGACGTACATCTGCTCCGGGCGAGTGAGGCTGGTGGCATCGGCATCCATGAAGCAGCCGAGACAGATCGCCGCCACGGCGATGATCAGATGCTCGGCGATGCGCGCCGGATTGATCAGCCATGCGCTCGCGGCCACTCCAGCGACTGCGCCCAGCAACATCAGCGCGTACAACGTCTGCAACTGATCGTTGGCCAGGCCCAGGGTCTGGAAGAAGCCGATCGCGCCGGTGCTTTGTTCCGACAGCACCAGCCGAATCAGCAGAATCGCCAACCCCAACCGCAGCATGTCCGCGCTGGCCAGCCAACGCGTGTTGATCATCGGGTTGCGGCGGTTGTGTTCGATCCAGGCCGCCATGCACAGCAGCACGATGGACAGCGCAAGCACCACGCCCAGCCATGGCGTGCTGGTCCACCACAGCAGCCGGCCCAGCGACAGCACCGCAGCCAGCCCGGCCGCACCGGCCGCAAACAGGGGGAAGGTGACGAAATCCAGCGGTTCAAACACCCGGTAGCGGTCGCTTGGCGGCAACTTGAGCGCCAGCACGCAGGCCAGCGCGAAGATCGCCAGCCCGAATTCGAACAGGTACAAGCCCTGCCACTGCCCGAATTCCAGCAGGTCGGTGGAGAACACCCGCGCCAGCGGCAACGCCAACTGGGTCACACCCAGGCCCAGCACCACTGCCTTGAGCCGGTATTTGCTCGGAAATGCCTGGATCACGTAATACAGGCCCAGCGAGCTGAGTGCCGCGCCAACCAACCCATGCGCCGCGCGCACGGTGATCGCCGAACTGAGGCTGTGCACGAACAAGTGCGCCAGCGCGATGGCCGCATACAGCGCCAGAAAAATCTCGGTGAAGCGGCGCAACCCGTACTGCTGGCGAAACTTCACCAGCAACAGATTGGCCGACATGTTGGTCATCACGTAGGCGGCCGGCAGCCAGGCCATTTCGGTGGCGTAGGCGCCCAGGGTGCCCTGCAGATACGGCAGGTTGGCGGTGACCAGCGCATTGCTCAGCCCGCCGGTCAGCGCCACCACCACGCCGACCAGGCCGTACTGGATGCGGCGCCGGGTCGGGTGCAGCGGCGTGGACGCCGACCCCGGCAGGGTGGGCTTTTCGTGGGGCTGCCAGTCGCGTGGGGCGTACTTGTCGGGCACGCAATGCTCGCAGGGCCGGTTGCGGAAGAGTTCGCGATTGTGGTCCCGTTGCAGTCATGGCGGCGTCAGCAGTGCGATAATCCAGGCATGAGCGAATCTCCCTATACCTCCGGCACCACCCATTTCGGCTTTCGCGATGTCGCTGCCAAGGACAAGCAGAAGCTGGTCGGCGAGGTCTTCACCTCGGTCGCGCGCAACTACGACCTGATGAACGATCTGATGAGTCTGGGCGTCCACCGCGCATGGAAACGCTACTTCGTGGCGACCGCGCAGGTGAAGCCGGGCGACCGTGTGCTGGATCTGGCCGGCGGCACCGGCGACATCGCCGTGCTGCTCAAGGAGCGCGTGGGCGATGAAGGCGCCGTGGTGCTGGGCGACATCAACGCCGGCATGTTGTCGGTGGGCCGCGACCGCCTGACCAATCGCGGCCTGGTGGCGGGCTTCGACTACGTGCAATGCAACGCCGAAGCGCTGCCGTTCCCGGATCAGAGTTTCGATCTGGTGACCATCTCCTTCGGCCTGCGCAATGTCACCGACAAGGACGCCGCACTGCGCGAGATGTATCGCGTATTGAAGGTGGGCGGCCAGGCGCGCGTACTGGAATTTTCCGAAGTCACCGCCGAGTGGTTCAAGCCGATCTACGACTTCCACTCATTCAAGATTCTGCCCAAGCTGGGCCAGTTGTTCGCACGCGATGCCGACAGCTACCAGTATCTGGCCGAAAGCATCCGCAAGCACCCGCCGCAGGATTCGCTCAAGGGCATGATGTGCGAGGCCGGATTTGCGCGCTGCCACTACAAGAATCTGACCGGCGGCATCGTGGCGATTCATTCCGGTTACAAGATCTGAATCCCGCCCGCGGCTGATGGCCGACGTGGCGCGTGCATCACCTGCCACGTCTTGTAGTTCAGGGGCGCCGCTTGTGTTCGCTTGATACGGCCTCGCTACCCGCAGGCACGTGCGCACCAACGAATTTCTGAGACTTTCGTCGCGTTGGCTCCACCATCTGTCGGCGACACTAGGCGCTCTTTTGTCGGAGAGTTGGATGCGCTTATACGCCGGGCTCTCGCGTGTGTTTCCCCGTTCCTTCAGCGCCAAGCTGCTGGCGGTGACCTTTGTCGGGATTCACTTGCCGCTGCTGTTGTTGATCGCGTGGCTGGCATCGCAAAGCGAGCTGGAAGGGCAGCTGTTGTGGTCGGTGATCATCGTCGCCCTGCTGGCCACCCTGGCGGGCACCGCCTTGACGCTGTCTGCCTTGTATCGCCTGCTGGCGCCGTTGCGCATCGCCGCCGATGCGCTGGATACCTACTACGCCGATCAACGTCTGCCCAGCTTGCCGGAGCATGGCGACGATGAGCTGGGGCGCCTGCTGCGCGGGATCAATCGCAGCCTGCGCGGGATCGACGCCGGCATGCGCGATCTCAAGAAGCATGCCCTGTTCGACCCACTCACCGAGGCGCTGAACCGGCGCGGCTGCGAACAGGCAATGCGCGATTCGGTCACCGCCTCCCAACGCGAAGGTTGGCCGTTCGTGTTGTTCGTGCTGGACATGGACAACCTCAAGCAGATCAACGACCGCTTCGGGCATCTGGCCGGCGACCGCGTGCTGGTGCGTTTGGTGGAGTCGGCCTACGGCTGGCTGGGGGCGCAGGACTGGATCGGACGTTGGGGCGGCGATGAATTCCTGATCGGCGTGCACGCCAGCGAAGACGAGGCCACGCTCAAGCTCAATCAGTGGCTGTCGATGCTCGAACGCGAAGACGGCGAAGAAGCGCCGTTGCATCTGAGCGCCGGCAGCGCGGTCTGCGAGCAAGGCGTGGATGCCACCGAGCTGTATCGGCGCGCGGATGCGGCGATGTATCGCGCCAAGTTTTCCGGTGGCCGGCGTCTGGTGCGCGACGGCCACGACACCTCGCGTATTCACCCGGTGACATAAGCGCCGACGAGGCGGTACAGCGGCAATCTGCAAGCGGTTGTTGCCGACTGCACGGGCAGGCATCGGCGCGGAGCGCTAAAATGTCCGATTCCCTTGCTGCGGTGCCGTCGATGCGCTTCCCGTACCTGTCGCTGTCCCTGGCCGTCTCCATTGCGCTGGCCGGCTGTTCCAACGAATCCACATCGCCGGCTGCCACCACCGCTGCGCCGGCCGCCACCGCCAAGGCCCCCGTGAAAGCAGACGCCCGCAACCACGACGAAAGTTCCTACGCCCAGCCCGACCAGGTGGTCATCAAGGACCTGGCGCTGGACCTGAAGCTGGATTTCGACAGCAAGCAGATCGGCGGCACCGCGACCTACACGCTGGAGTGGAAGAACAAGTCCGCCAAACAGCTGGAGCTGGATACGCGCGAACTGAGCATCGCGCAGGTGCAGGCCGACGATGGCAAGGGCGGCCTGTCGCCATTGCAATTTGTGCTGGCGCCGGCCGACAAGACCTTCGGCAGCAAGCTCACCATCGAAACCCCGAACCAGCCAGGCAAGGTCGTGATCACCTATCACACCGCGCCGACCGCGTCGGGCCTGCAGTGGCTGGAGCCGTCGATGACCGAAGGCAAGCAGCTGCCTTTCATGTTCAGTCAGTCGCAGGCGATCCACGCGCGCAGCTGGGTGCCGCTGCAGGACACCCCGAGCGTGCGCTTCACCTATAGCGCGCACGTGACCTCGCGCCCGGACGTGATGGTGCTGATGAGCGCCGACAACGACCCCAAGGCCGCGCGCGATGGCGATTACAGCTTCAAGATGCCCGAGCCGATTCCGTCCTATCTGCTGGCCATTGCCGCTGGCGATGTGGTGTTCAAGCCGATTTCCGCGCGCTCGGGCGTGTGGGCCGAGCCGTCGATGGCCGACAAGGCCGCCAAGGAATTCGAAGACACCGAAAAGATGATCGGTGCCGCCGAAAAACTCTATGGCCCGTATCGCTGGGGCCGTTACGACATGCTGGTGCTGCCGCCGTCGTTCCCGTTCGGTGGCATGGAAAATCCGCGCCTGACCTTCGCCACGCCCACCGTGATCGTCGGCGACAAGTCGCTGGTGTCGCTGGTCGCGCACGAGCTGGCGCATAGCTGGTCCGGCAATTTGGTGACCAACGCCAGCTGGAAGGACATCTGGCTCAACGAAGGCTTTACCACTTACGTGCAGGGCCGCATCACCGAAGCGTTGTACGGCGCGGAAATGGCCGAGATGGAGCGCGAGATCGACCAGGGCGATCTGCTGGCCGAAGTGAAAGACATGCCGCCAGCCGACCAGACTCTGGCCCTGCCGCCGCTGGCGCAGCGCGACCCCGACGAAGCCTTGAGCCAGGTGGCCTACGTCAAGGGCGCGTGGTTCCTGCAGTTCCTGGAGCAGCGTTTTGGCCGCGAGGTGTTCGACCCGTTCCTGCGTGGCTGGTTCGACGATCATGCGTTCCAGAGCGCGACCACCGACCAGTTCGTCGAGTATCTGCAGAAGAACCTGCTCGCCAAGCATCCCAACACGGTGAGTGCCGCTGAGGTGGATGCCTGGTTGAAGCAGCCGGGCATCCCGGCGTTTGCGGCCAAGGCACGCTCGCGCAGCTTCTCGATTGTGGACACCGCGCGTATCGCCTGGAGTGGTAGCGCCACGCTGCCCAACAAGCAGGTCACCAGCGAATGGGGCACGCAGGAATGGGTGCATTTCCTCAGCGGCATGGGCGCCACGTTGAAGCCCGAACAGCTCAAACAGCTGGACGATGCCTATCACTTCACCGGCACGCCGAACGGCGAGATCGCCATGCGCTGGTATCCGCTGGCGATCCGCAGCGGTTACACCGACGCACGTCCTGCCGCCGGTGAGTTCATCGAGCGAGTGGGCCGCCGCAAGCTGGTGTTGCCGATCTACGCCGAACTGTTGAAGACCCCGGATGGCATCGCGTTTGCCGAACAGGCCTTCGAAAAAGCCAAGCCCAGCTATCACCCGATCACCACCGCCTCGGTGGCCGAGATGATTGCCAAGGCCAAGGCAGCACCGCCCGCGCAGCCGTGATGGCAGGGGAGGGCGTTGCGGACGCCCTCCCGTCGCGGCGCAAACCCCGGCCGTAGGAGCGCACCCGGGCGCGATGAGGCTTTACCAGTAAAGCTCCGTCGCGCCCGGGTGCGCTCCTACGTTTGCCGATCGATGCCGAAGTGCTGAAGACCCCGGACGGCAGTGCATTCGCCGGACAGGCCTTCGAAAAAGCCAAGCCAGCTATGCCAGCGCAGCCGTGATGGCAAGGGAGGACGTTGAGGACGCCCTCCCGTCGCGCCGCAAACCCCGCCGTAGGAGCGCACCCGGGCGCGATGAGGCATTTACCGGTAAAGCCCTATCGCGCCCAGGTGCGCTCCTACGGGTTCGGTGGTGGTGCGGTCACTGCGATACCTATCGCCCTGCCGATCTATCGCACATGGACAGGCTGGTATCGTTGTCGCTGAATTCGCCCTGGAGTCGACGATGAAGTATCTGTTGAGCGCGGTCTTGTGCGTCGCGGCCCTGAGTGCCTGCACCGACCGCGAGGCGCAACGCAAGGCGCAGGAAACCGCGCAGGCGCAGGCGAAAGAAACCCAGGCCGATGCGCTCGCCAAGCAGTACGACGCAGCCGTCCAGGCGCAGAACTGGGACATGGCGCGCGCGCATGGCGCGGCCTTGCTCGAAGGCTATGCCGGTACGGCGGCCGCAACGCGCATCGAACCCGGGTATGCCGACATCAAGGCCAAGGGCGAACAGGCGCGCGAGCTGCGCCGCATGCAGGCGCTCTGGCAGTACTCGCAGGTGCCCGCAAAGGGCGGCACGCAGCGCTCGGCCATGATCGATGCCAAGGAGCGCGTGGATGTGGATGGCAGCGGTCCCAAGCCGGTGAGCCTGGTGTTCCGCGATCATCCGCAGTGGAAGCGTCACAGCTATCTCGTGCTCAAGGCCGGCGACTTCAATTGCTACGGCGGCTGCAAGGTGCAGGTCTCCGCCGATGGCGGCGCACCACGCGCGATGGCCGCGCATCGCCCCGACACCGACGAGGCGATCGCCATGTTCATCGACGACGACAAGGCGTTGTGGAAAGTGGTGCGCAACGCCAAGCGCATCAGCATCGCCTTCCCGGTCAAGGCCGGCGGCACGCGGACTGCGGAGTTCGACGTGGGCGGGCTGGATACCGCCCAGATGCCGGGCTGGAAATAATCCATGGATGGCGCAAGCGCAGCCCGACTACCGTTGTCCGCCTACCGGCATTGGGTGTTCGACATGGATGGCACGCTCACTCTGCCGGTGCACGATTTCGCGTTGATCCGGCGCGAGTTGGAGATCCCGCCCGAAGACGACATCCTGCATCACCTGGCCGCATTACCTGCCGAGCAGGCGCAGGCCAAGCACGCCTGGTTGCTGGAGCACGAGCGCGCCCTGGCTGAAGCGGCCCAGCCAGCGCCCGGCGCGCAAGAAGTGGTGCGCGCGCTGCACGCCGATGGCTGCCGCCTCGGCGTGCTGACCCGTAACGCGCGCAGCCTGGCGAAGGTCACGCTGGAGGCGATCGGCCTGAGCGATGCCTTCGCCTGGGACGACGTTGTCGGCCGCGACGAGGCCGCGCCCAAGCCCGCGCCCGACGGCCTGCAGTATTTCCAGCAGCGGTGGGCAGTGAGCGCCACTGCATTGCTCATGATTGGCGACCACCACAACGACCTGGCCTGCGGCCGCGCCGCTGGCGCAGCGACCGTGCTGGTCAATACCCCCGGCGACCCCTGGCCCGGCCTGGCCGATTGGCGCCTGCGCGATTGCAGCGAACTGTTACAGCGCTGGCAGGCCCGCGTAGACGGCTGACGTTGGATCAGTCGCGTCTCGGCGCCGGGAGAGCAAGGACGCTTGACCGCCTTGCACGCGTCGATCAACCAATCGCCCCTCTCCCTGCGGGCGAGGGGGTGGGGTGAGGGTGCAGGGGCGAAGCCCTGGTGCCGCTTCAACTGCATGGGCTGCGCCCGTACCCTCATCCGCCCCTTCGGGGCACCTTCTCCCGAGGGGAGAAGGAACAAACGCGTGGCGCCGCGCTCTAGCCCCTTTCTCCGCGGGAGAAGGGTTGGGGTGAGGGGGCAGGGGCGAAGCCCTGGTGCCGCTTCAACTGCATAGTGCTGCGCCCGTACCCTCATCCGCCCCTTCGGGGCACCTTCTCCCGAGGGGAGAAGGAACAGACGCGTGCTCCCGGGGGGAGAAGGAATAGGTGCGTGGCACCGCGCTCTAGCCCCTCTCCCCGCGGGAGAGGGGTTGGGGTGAGGGTACGGACCAAGCGCAGTCCGTCAGATCCCCAGGATCTCGCTTCAAAAGCGCACAACGGCAAACGCATCGACGGCGGTAGCGGGGCACCCCTCGTCAGCCGCTCGGGCGCATTCCTCTAACTGCAAAACAAACGCAGGTGTCGGCGTGCTCGGCTCGTTGTCGTTGTCGTTGCTGGTGCAGCAACGTCGCCAATTCGCCGCCATCTCATTCGCCGCCATCTCCAGAACCCCTAGGCTCCGGAAAACGTCTGGCGTCGTACCGAGTAGGTGTCTCTACCGCGTACCACCGAAGCGCCTCCGCCCAATCTGTTCCATCGCTGCTACAGCACGCTCGGCGCAAAGTGTGCCAAATCCGATACAGCTCTCGCGCGGCATTCACTGCGTCCATACAAAGCCCTGACACAGCAAGGTGTTGCGACGCAACAACGCACTGGCACGCGCTGTGCTCTGTCCTATCGCGGTACCCACCCGTTTGCGCAGTGGTTGCGTGCATCAAACGCCAGTGGCTGTTCGTTCGATTGGATTGTTCACCGAGAGGGGTAGACGCATATGCACCAATCTTCCTGTCGCAGCGTCCGCAGCGGCGCGCTGCTGATGCTTGCGCTGAGCGCTGTGTTGGCCGGTTGCAAAAAAGACACGCCGGCCGAAACCGCCGCGCCCGCACCTGCAGCCACACCCGCCGCGGCGCCAGCCGCCGCCGTGGTCGATACCGATAGCGAATTCACCGCCAACGCCAGCAATGCCGACAACTGGGGTGGCGTGGGTCGCGATTTCGCATTGACCCGGCATAGCCCGCTAGCCGAGATCAATCGCGACAACGTCAAGAATCTGAAGATGTCGTGGGAAATGAAGACCGACGCCACGCGCGGCCACGAAGGCCAGCCGCTGGTGATCGGCAGCATCATGTACATGGTCAGCGCGTATCCGAACAACGTATTCGCGATCGACCTGGCCGCGCAGGAGGACGGTGGCAAGGTGTTGTGGAAATACACCCCGCAACAGGACGAGCGCTCAGTGGCGGTGGCCTGCTGCGATACCGTCAACCGCGGTGCGTCGTATGCCGATGGCAAGCTGGTGTTCGGCAGCCTGAGCGGCGATGTGATTGCGCTCGATGCCAAGACCGGCAAGGAAGTGTGGAAGCAGAAACTCGCGCACCCGGACAAGGGCGAAACCATCACCATGGCGCCGATCATCGCCGATGGCAAAGTGGTGGCCGGCATCAGTGGTAACGAGTTCGGCGTGCTCGGGCGCGTGGCGGCTTACAACCTGTCCGATGGCAAGCAGTCATGGTCCTGCGATGCCGCCGGTACCGACAAGGCGATCTGCCTGGGCCCGGACTTCAATAAGGCCAATCCGCAACACGGCCAGCTCGGCGATCTGGGTATCAAGACCTTCCCCAACGACGAATGGAAGCGCGGTGGCGGTGCGGCCTGGGGCTGGTACAGCTACGACCCGAAGTTGAAGCTGGTCTATTACGGCACCGGTAATCCCGGTCTGTGGAGCCCGTCGTATCGCTGCGGAAAGACCTCGCATGAGGAGTGCAACAACGGCGAGCACGACAATAAGTGGTCGATGACGCTGTTCGCGCGCAAGATCGATACCGGCGAAGCGGTGTGGGGCTATCAGAAGACCCCGTTCGACCAGTGGGATTACGACGGCATCAACGAGCCGATCTTGGTCGATCTGACCATCGACGGCAAGGAAGTTCCATCGGTGGTGCAGTTCGATCGCAACGGCTTTGCCTACGTGCTCGATCGCCGCGACGGCACCTTGCTGCGCGCACACAAGTTCGTGCCGGCAAACTGGGCCGAACGCATCGACATGAAGACCGGTCGCCCGGTGAAAGTGGCGGCGCATTCCCCGCTGGAACGCGGCAAGAAAGTGCAGGCATTCCCGTCGGCAATGGGCGGCAAGGATCAGCAGCCGTGCTCGGTGGATCCGGCCAATTCGGCGGTGTTTTTCTGCGGTACCAATAACTGGCACATGGAACTGGAACCGCAGGAACGCGGCAACACCATGATGGGCCTGCCGTATGTATTCGCCAACGTGATGATGAAGCCCAATGAGCCGGGTGCTCTGGGTATCGTCAAGGCGTTCGACGTGGTGGAAGGCAAGTCCAAGTGGGAGATCAAGGAGAAGTTCCCGGTGTGGAGCGGCACCCTGGTCACCGATGGCGGGCTGGTGTTCTACGGCACGCTCGACGGCTGGTTCCGTGCGGTGGACAAGGACACCGGCAAGAAGCTGTGGGAGATGAAGCTGCCGTCCGGCATCATCGGTAACCCGATCGCCTACAAGGCCAATGGTCACCAGTACGTGGCGGTGTTCTCGGGCATTGGTGGCTGGATCGGTCTGCCGGTGGCTGCCGGTCTGGATCCGGCTGATCCGTACGGCGCGCTGGGTGCTGCCGGGCTGGCGTTTGGCGCCGGCTTCGACAAGATCCCGCTCGGTGGCATGGTGCACACCTTCCGTATCGATGGCGCCGGCAAGACGGTGACCGCCACGGCAACCGCTACTGCGGCCGCCGGTGGTGGCACCGCAAATGCAGCAGCGAAGACTGCACGATGAGATCCACGCAAGGCGTTGGACGCACACGTCGGCAGATCACTGCCGGCGTGTGCGGCATGACCCGGCACCTGCACAAGGTGCTGGTGGTTTGCAGCCTCGGACTCGTCGCCGCAGGTTGCACACGCGAGCCGTCTTCACCGACGGCTCGCGCTTCTGATTCCGATGCGGCGCCCGCAGCGGCGCCTGCATCCACTGCAGCTCCAACCTCCGCGCAGACACCCGCAAACACGCCGCCGCCTGCGCCCGATCCGACGGTGCTGCGTGTGTGCGCCGATCCGGGCAACATGCCGTTGTCCAACAAGGCTGGCGAAGGCTTCCAGAACAAGATTGCACAAGTCGTCGCCGATGCGATGGGCCGTCGCCTGGAATACGAATGGCGCACCTATTACCAGCGCGGGCTGGCGCGCAGCACCATCAACGCCGGCCGCTGCGATCTGCTGATGGATCTCAACAGCGACTTCGAGCAGGGCCTGACCACACGCCCGGTGTATCGCTCGGCCTATGTGCTGGTGACGCGCAAGGGTCTGAATCTGGTGCCCACATCGCTGGATGATCCGGCGTTGAAAAAACTGCGGCTGGGCGTGTTTCAGAGCTCGCCCGCGCGCCAGGCCCTGTACGAGCACGGCATCAGTGGCGAAGTGCAATACCTGTTCTACGACTCGGCCACCGCACCGGAAGAACATCCGGGCAAGCTGGTGGAGCGGGTGGCCGCCAATGAACTGGATGCGGCCGAATCCTGGGGCCCGGTGGCCGGTTACTACGCTGCGCGTAGCAATCTGGGTGTGGTGCCGTTGAACACCATCGACGACGCGGTACTGGAATACTCGATGGCGTGGGCGGTGTCGCGCAAGAACGCCGCATTGCGCGATGCGCTGAACACTGCGCTGCAAGACAATGCGGTAAAGATCGCCGAGATCCTGCGCAGTTATCATGTGCCGCTGGTGCGTTGCAGCGAGTGCATCGTGGCTGGCGATCTGCCGTCGCATGGGCCGTACGCCACACCGACCTCCGCCTCGACTGCGCCGAGCCCTGCTGCGTCGTCGCAGGAGCTGGCGCAGCTGCAGTTACGCATCGCCGATGGTGCTGACCCCAACCAGGAGCTGGCGCATGCGCTGGATGCCGGCGACGCAGTGCGTGCGGCTTGGTTGTTGCGGCATGGCGCCGATGCCAACACGCCCAACCTGCTCGGTGAGCCGCCATTGCATCAGGCCATCCGCAATCAGGAGCCGGATCTGGTCGGGCTGTTACTGGATGCCGGCGCGCGCCTGGATGCGCGCGATGCCAGCGGTTGGACGGCGCTGATGAAAGCCGCATGGGCCAACGATGCCGATAGCGTGAACCGGCTGGTGGGCAAACGCGCGCCGGTCGATACGGTGTCCGGCGATGGCTGGAGCGCACTGGATCTGGCGGTCTCGTATGCCGACGCCAGTGTGGTGCAGGCACTGCTGGCCGCAGGGGCGAATGTGAAGCGTGCCAATCCCACCGGATTCACCCCGGTGATGTTCGCAGTGGCGCGCGACGACCCCGCCATTCTCGATGCGCTGGTTGCACGCGGCGCCGACGTGGGACATGCCAATCAGGCGGGTGTCACCGCCTTGATGCTGGCCGCCGCCGCCGGGCGCGAGGACGTCGCCAAGCGGCTGCTGGCGGCCGGTGCCGACCCTGCGGCGCGCAACCGCGATGGCAAGACCGCCGCGACATTGGCGCAGGACCGCGGCGATGCCGCGTTGGCTGCACTGCTCAGCGAGGCCAAGCGCCCTTCCAGACGCTGAGCGTTTCATCCACCGCGTGCACGGGGTGCGCGGTGTTCCCTCCGATCAGAAAGGTTCGTTCATGCGTAAGTCCACCGTGGGTTGTATCGATCGTTCCATGCGCGCAGCGCTCTGCGCGTTGTTGCTGAGCACACTGCTGGCCGCGTGCGGAAAAGAGACTCCGCCGGCACCGGCACCCGACGCGGCGCCATCGCCCGCCGCCAGCGCACCGGCCGCCGATGCCGCCGCGCCACCGCCGCCCGCAACTGCCTCCGCAGCGATGCCTAACCCGGCCGCAGGCCCTGCGCCGGATCCGGCCACGCCTGCTGCACCCCCGGCCGCCGTGACGCCGATCCCGAAGGGACCGGAGGTCAAGGTCACTCCCGAGCTGATCGCCGAAGGCAAGAAGATCTATTTCTCTGCCGGCTGCAATGCCTGCCACGGCGGTACCGGTGGCGGCGGCATGTGCCCGCCGCTGACCAATGACATCTGGGTCTACGGCAGCGACGACGACACCCTGCGCACGCTGATCAGCGAAGGCACCGCGGCAATGATCACGCACGGCAAGACGCGCATCGGGCATGAAAGAGTGGTGGGACAGATGCCGCCGTTTGCGCCGGTGCTCAAGCCGGGCGACACCGAAAAACTGCTGGCCTTCATCCATTCGATCAACAAGACCGCGGGCAAGGCGCAATGAAGCAAGGCGCACTGCGCTCGGCGATCGGTCGCTGGCGGCGCACCTGTGCAGTGATTGCATCGGGTGCGTTGCTGTTGGTCGCCGGTTGCCAGCGCGATGCTGCCGCACTGGATGCTGCAGCCACTGCATCGCCTGCTGCGTCCACCAGTGCGGCACCGGCGCCGGCAGCACCGCCGGTGTTGGCGTACGTGCCCAACCAACGCAGCGGCACGGTGTCGGTGATCGACACCGGCACCGATACGGTGGTGCGCACGCTCAGTGCGCAAGGCCAGCTCGGCAAGCGTCTGCAGCAGGTGTTGCCCGGCCCGCAGGGCCATTTGTATTTGATCGATGCCGAGCATCACCGGTTGATTGAACTCGACACCGCCAAGGACACGGTATTGCGGCAAGTGGACATCGGCGAAAACGCCGAAGGCATCGCGTTGTCGCCCGATGGCACGCAGTTCGCCGTGTGCGTGGAAGGGCAGAACCAGGTGATGTTGATCGATGCGGCGCAGTTCCGTGTGCAGCAGGTCATCGCCACGCGTGGGCAGGCGCCGGAGCATTGCGCATACACGCCCGACGGGAAGTGGCTGCTCACCAGCAACGAGGGTTCCAACGACATGGACATGATCGAGCTGGCCACGCGTCAGTCGCGCGGCGTGGTCGCCACCAGCGGCCATCCGCGCGGCATGGCGTTCGCACCCGATGGCCGCAGCGTCTATATCGCGCAGGAAACTGCCAACGTGGTGGATGTGATCGACCTGCAGACCCGTACGCGCCGCGCCAGTTTGCCGGCCGGCGTGCGCACTGCCGGTGTGACACTGTCGGCCGACGGCACGCGGCTGTATGCGTCCAACGGTGGTGCCGGCACGGTCAGCGTGATCGATACCACCACTGCACGCAGTCTGGCCGAGATTCCGGTCGGATTACGGCCCTGGAATCCGGCGCTCACGCCCGCCGGCGACAAGTTGTACGTGGCCAATGGCCGCTCCAATACCGTGAGCGTGATCGATACCGCGAGCATGCGCGAACTCAAACAGATCCCCGTCGGCGAACTGCCGTGGGGCGTGGTCATCGCGCGCTGAGTGCCGGCCATGCCGATACGCGCCGGGGAGGCGGGATGAAGACACGCGCTGCGGTCGCCTGGGGCCCGCATCAGCCGTTGACCATCGAAGAGGTGGACCTGCAGCCGCCGCGCCCCGGCGAAGTGCTGGTGCGGCTGGTTGCCACCGGCATCTGCCACGGCGATGCGCATGCGCTGGCACACGGGCATGCGAGCAGCTTTCCGGCGATTTTGGGCCAGGAGGGCGCGGGAATTGTGGAAGACGTGGGAATCGGCGTGACCAGCGTGCGTGCCGGCGATCATGTCATCCCGCTGTACATGCCCGAATGCGGCGTCTGCAAGTTCTGCCGCTCCGGGCGCACCAACCTGTGCCAGGCGATTCGCAGCAGTCAGGAACGTGGCTTGATGCCCGACGGTAGCAGCCGGTTTTCATTGAACGGGCGTCCGATCCTGCACCACATGGGCACCAGTACGTTTTCCGAATACACCGTGTTGCCGGAGATCGCAGTGGCGCGCATCCATCCGGATGCGGCGCTGGATCAGGTCTGCCTGCTCGGTTGCACGGTCACCACCGGCGTTGGCGCGGTGCTCAACAGCACGCATGTGCGGCCGGGCGATTGCGTGGCGGTCTTCGGGCTGGGCGGGATCGGCCTGTCGGTGGTGCAGGGCGCGGTGCTGGCGCGGGCCGGGCGCATCATTGCGGTGGATATCGACCCGGGCAAGTTCGCATTGGCGCGTGCGCTGGGCGCCACCGATTGCCTGGACCCGCGCGACTACGGCGCACCGATCCAGCAAGTGATCGTGGACCTCACCGATGGCGGCGCCGACCACAGTTTCGAATGCGTAGGCGATGTCGGTGCGATGCGTGCGGCACTGGAGTGCTGCCACAAGGGTTGGGGCGAGAGCGTCATTCTCGGCGTGGCCGACGATGCGCAAGAGATCAGCACGCGGCCGTTTCAGTTGGTGACCGGCCGGGTGTGGCGTGGCAGCGCGTTCGGCGGGGTGAAAGGACGCAGCGAGTTGCCAGGCTATGTGGAGCGTTATCTGCATGGCGAGATCCAGTTGGCACCGCTGATCACCCGTACCCTGGCACTGGACGACATCAATCAGGCGCTGGCGGATCTGCGCGCGGCGCGCGGCATCAAATCGATCGTGCTGTATTGAAGGAGACGACATGACGTCGACGCATGACTTGCTGGGCCACCGCAGTACCTCGCCGCTTCGCACCGCTCGCCCTGGATCCGATGTACTGCAACGCCATCGGCTTGCCTGCGCCTGTGCAGCGCTGCTGTGCGCTGGCACGATCGGCCCCGCACTGGCTGACGGCACCCCGCAAGTCACCTGGCTGGATCGCATCGAAGTCACTGCCACGCCCATCCCCGGCACCACCATCGACGCGGCGCAATTGCCGTACATGGTGCAATCGGCGACCAATGCGGAGTTGTCGCATGGGCGCAGCAACAACATCAGCGATCTGCTGCAGCGGCGGTTTGTCGGTGTGGATGGCAACGATGTGCAGGGCAGCGCATTTCAGAACGACCTTACCTTCCATGGCTTTCGCGCATCGGCCTTGCCGGGCGCCTCGCAAGGTGTGTCGGTGTATCTGGACGGCGTCCGCGTCAACGAACCGTTCGCCGATATCGTCAGCTGGGACATGCTGCCCGAATCCGCCATCACCGCCGTCACCCTGATGCCCGGTTCCAACCCGTTATTCGGGCCGAATACGCTCGGCGGCGCTGTGGTGCTGTCCACCGCATCCGGACTCACCGCACCGGGACTGCAAGGCGAACTGAGCGTCGGCAGCGGCGCGCGCAAGCGGCTGGATGCCAGTTATGGCATTGCCGGCGGCGATGGCTGGCATGGCTTTATCGCAGTGACCGGCTTCGACGAAAACGGCTGGCGCGATGCCTCCGAAGGACGTCTGGGCACGGTGTTCGGCAAGCTCGGTCGGCAAGGCGATGACACCGACTGGAGTCTGTCGCTGCTGCACGGGCGCAGCCGCCTGATCGGCAATGGACTGTTGCCCGATACCAGCTACACCGACGAAGGACCCGAGCCAGGCCTGTACCGTGCCGACCGCCGTGCGGTGTATACCTCGCCCGATCTCACCCGCAATCGCAATACGCTGCTGACAGCGCAGTTAGACCACCGGTTCGATGCGGATACCGCGCTGCATGCGCTGGCGTATTCGCGCGTTGGCCGGCGCGACACCGTCAATGGCGATATCGGCGAGGACTACGAAGAATTCGTCGAAGAATGCGCCTCCGGCTACGCCGCCGACGGCAGCGCGCTGGATGCCGATTGCGAGGTGGCGCGCGCCGACGCCGATGCGCTGCATACCGGCGCCCTCAACACCACCCAGATGCGTCAGGAAGCGCAGGGGCTTGCGATCAATCTGAGCAAGCAATGGGGAGCGCATGCGCTCAGTGCCGGTGTCACCTTCGACCGCGGCCATGTGCGTTACCGGCAATTCGCCCGCGATGGTTGGGTGCAGCCGGATCGGTCGGTGCTGGCAGATCCCGATGTCGAGCGTGCGTTCTTCTCTGGTGTGCGTGGCAGCACCAAGACGCTGGGTGCCTTTGTCGCAGACACCTGGGAGCTGGACGCGGCCACCCATCTCACCACCGCAGTGCGCTGGAACCGGGTGGTGGTCGACAACATCCTGTCCACCGCCGAGGACGGCGACCGCCCGCGCGAGCGCTTTGTCTACGCCAAGGCCAACCCATCGCTGGGGCTCACCCATCGGCTCGACTCTGGCCTCACCGTGTACGGCTCGGTGGCGCAGAACACGCGCGCACCGACCGCGATCGAACTGGGGTGCGCCGACCCCACCCAGCCGTGCCGGCTGCCGACCGGCCTGCAGGCCGATCCGCGCCTGGAGCAGATCGTGTCGCGAACTTATGAGCTGGGCGCACGCTGGTCGCCGTGGGCCGACAGCAACGCCACCGTGTCGGTGTACCGCGCCGACAATCGCGACGACATTTTGTTTCTGCGTGCGCCGGACACGCAGCTGGGCTACTTCGATAATGTGGGACGCACCCGCTATCAAGGCCTCGACGCTGCGCTGCACCTGCGCAGCGGCGATTGGCAATGGTCTGCCGGGTACAGCTATCTGGACGCGACCTATCGCAGCGACGGCGAACTGCTGTCCGGCGAGCGTGTGATCACGTTGCGGCCCGGTTTGCGGATCGCTGCGCTGCCACGGCATAACCTCAAGCTCGGGGTGGAGTGGCAGCGCGATGCGCTGACGTTGGGCGCCGGCGTGCGCGCGGTGTCCGGGCGCGTGGCCAGCGGCAACGAAGATGGGCAGGTCGACAATGCCGAAGCGGGCGAGCCCGCACCGCAGCGTATCGATATCGGCACCGCCGGCTATGCGCTGGTCGACCTGCAGGCGCGTTGGGCCATCAGCACGCGCGTGTCGGTCTTTGCGCGTATCGACAACCTGTTCGATCGCCAGTACGCCACCTATGCCGCGGTGGCCGAAGATGTGTTTCCCGATGGCGAACTAGCCCGCCCGCAGGACGCGCCGGTGGAAACGGGTCCGGCACGCTTTCTGGCGCCGGGCGTGACCAGGCAGTATCTGATCGGGCTGCGCTGGGCGTTGTGAGTTTGGGGCGATGATTCGGGATTGGAGATTCATGAGGCGTCAGCACCAGCCGCGCTCCGCGTTATCTGGAGGGTCGCGCGTCGCGCTGGTCGGGGGCGCGGTGCCCTCACCGCTCGCGGGACACGCCGTGAACCCGTCCCTGGGGGCTCGGTGGCGGCATCCATTCCGCCACACGGTCCCGCAAGCGGCGAGGACACCGCACCAGAACGTTGGTCGCGTGAAAGCTGCTTGTAGCGCGTTGCACATCAAACGTTGCGCCGGCACGTGATGACCCGACAACGCGCATCAAGCACTGCTCCTACCATGCACACCGACCATCTCCACTGGTCCTTGCCCGCCAACTGACGCGGGACCTTACGCGGCATGGATGCCGCGTAAGAGCTTACAAGGACGTACTTGCAGCATGTCCCGCGAGGGTGGGCGGGCAAGGACCCTGCAGCCAAGCCACAGATCATCCGCTCCGCAATCGCGGCACGTAGCGTGCCACATGGCGCACCAAGCCACAGCGGTGCCGCCTGATGGCGAAAAAATAATTGTGTTAATCGCTCTAAATAGCAGCGCCAACCCACCGCTTTGGATTTGACGTATCCCCAATCCCAAATCCCCGCCCCTCCATCAGCCCGTATCCAACCCATGTTTGCGCAGCTTGCGATACAGCGTATTGCGGCTGATCCCCAGTGCGTCGGCGGTGCGGCTGACATTCCAGCGATGGCGTTCGAGTTGTTGCTGCAATACCAGGCGTTCGGCCTGATCCAGCGCCACCCGGCCCGGCATGTCGTCGGCGGCCACGGCACGACCATCGACCAGGCATGGCGCGCTGCCCGCATCGACGATTTCCTGCGGCAGGTTCGGCAGGCGGATGACGCCGTCGCTGCATAACACCGCTGCGGTGCGCAGCACATTGCGTAACTGGCGCAGGTTGCCTGGCCAGGCGTAGCTGAGCAGTTTGTGCATCGCCTCTTCGCTGATGCGTACGCTGCGCTCTGCGTTTTCTTCGCGCAGCAAGGTACGGATCAACTCCGCTTTATCGCTGCGCTCGCGCAGTGGGGGCAGATGCAACACCACGCCGTTTAGTCGGTAATACAAGTCCTCGCGAAATTCGCCTGCGGCCACGCGTTGCGCCAGGTCGCGATGGCTTGCGCTGATGACATGCAGCTCCAGCGGAACCGCACGTTCGCTGCCCAGCGGGGTCACGCATTGTTCTTCCAGCACGCGTAGCAGGCGGCTTTGCAATGGCAATGGCATATCGCCGATTTCATCCAGAAACAGCGTGCCGCCGCTGGCCTGCAGCAATTTGCCGTGCCGTCCTTCGCGCGCCGCGTCGGTGAAGGCGCCGCGTGCGTAACCGAACAACTCGCTTTCGATCAGCGCCTCGGGAATGGCGGCGCAATTGATCGCGACAAACGCGCCGCTGGCCCAGGGCGAGCCACGGTGCACCGCCTTGGCGAATTCTTCCTTGCCGGTGCCGGTGTCGCCACGCAGCAGGATCGAGACGCGGTGCGCGGCCAGTTTCAACGCATTAGCCAGGTTGTGGCGCATACGAGGATCCGAACCGACGTGCTCGCTTGGTTGCAATTCGGAATCCGGTGCGGCCTGCGCCGGCCCACCCACCGCAGGTAGCGCCGGGCGGGCGCGTGGCGGGCGCACCAGCGCATAGAAGCGCCGCCCGTGGCAGGCGCAGCGGATCGACCACAGGGTGCCCGCGTCGCTGCCGGCCCGGTGTTCGATGGTGTCGAAGTCGAGCTGCATCACCTGCGAGATATCGCGACCCACCAACTGGCTGCGATCGATCTTGCCCAGTTGCTCCAGCACCGCTTCGTTGACCGCCAGCACGCGGCCATCGGCACCGATGGCGATCAACGCCTCGTGCAACAAGCCGGCAAATTCGGGGCGGCTGTGAAAGCGCAGGATGAACGCATGACCAAACTGATTGAGGAAATGCGAGCGCGAAATCTGTGCGGCCGACATGCTCACCAAGGCCACGGTATGGCGCTGGATCTGCTTGCTGTCCTGCGCATTGGGGGTGGACGCATCCAGCACCGCCAGCAGCCCCCCATGCGGGTCCAGGATCGGTGCGCCGCTGCACGACAGCGGTAAATGCCGGGTCAGATAGTGTTCGCCGCGATGCACGCTGACCGCCGTGCGCTCGGCCGCGCAGGTGCCCAGACCGTTGGTGCCCTGATGGCATTCGGCCCAGCTGGCGCCACAGAACAGCCCCGCCTGGCGGAACTCGCGCAGCAGGGTGGAGTCGTGCACGCTGTGCAGCACGGTGGCGTCGGCATCGCCAAAGATCACCGCATAGCCGCTGCCGGCGATCTGCTCGTACAGGTTTTCCATTTCCACCTTGGCGATGCGCAGCACCTCGCCAAGGCGCTGCTGGCGCTCACGCACGTGCAGGGCGTCGTGCACCAATGGTTCGGGCGTTGCCTCGGGCAGCAGCGCGTAGTCGTCCAGGCAACGCCGCCACGACCGCGACAGCGGTGGCGCCAGCGGCGCAATATCGCGCAGCCGTCTGATCTGCCGGAGTACATCCGGTTCGATCTCCGGCAGGGTGATGGAAGGAGCGGCGACAACGCTTGGCTCGGACATGGGCCAGCGTTCCTCAGTGGGCGCGAAACGTCAGTAGAGGCACAAACTGCTCCTATGCTCAAACCGCATTGCAGCAAACTGCGCCGCGCTGCTCGCAATACGTGCATCGATGAGGGCCGACGATGCCTGAGGCCATGACGGCGTTTTGGGCGATAAGGGTCGAGCTCGGTCGACGCGCAGCTTGCTCGGCGGGGCGAGGAGCGTGCGCATTTAGCGCTGAGAGCGGCTAACAAAGCGCAGCGAGCGGTCGTCAGACGGGTGTGGAGGGCGTGCTCAGAACCAGCGGCATGGCGCGCACTGAGCGCTGGCCCCGCCAGCCGTCTGGAGGCTGCGCAAGCAGTCTTTAGCGGGGCGCCCGCGTCGCAAGGGCCGCTGTGGGGCGGAGTACGGGCCGGCGCGGTGGCGCCGTTCGAAGCGAGTGTGTCGTTCGAGCTGCGCGAGGTTTCGCGCAGGCCGGCATCTGCGGCTGCGAGGCCCCTTCTCCCGAGGAGAGAAGGGGGACCTAGCCAGCGCCAGCGCCGGCATCGCAGGTGCGGGCCGGGCGCGGAGCAAGCGCTGGAGTGGGAGCTGACGGTGCGCAGCCGAGGTGTCGCACCGATGCCGCTCCGGGCATTTCTACAGCGCGTAACCGAACTGCTGTTTGAACTGATCGTTGAATTCGGCGAAGTCGAAGCGTTGGTTCTGGGTGCCGGGGTGTTCCACCTTCAATGCGCCCATCAGATTGCCCATGCGCCCGATCGTCAGCCAGTCGTAGTTGTGCTGGATGCCGTAGATCAGGCCGGCGCGGAACGCATCGCCGCAGCCGGTGGGGTCCACCACGCGGCGCTCATGCGCCGGCGGAATGTCGTAGGTCTTCTCGGGCGTGTGCACCAGCGCGCCCTTCGGGCCCTGCGTGGTGATGTAGGCCTGCACGCGCGACACGATGTCTTTCTCGTTCCAGCCGGTGCGTTCCTGCAGCAGGTTGGACTCGTAGTCGTTGACCACCACGTAGTCGGCCTGCTCGATGAATTCACGCAGTTCCGGTCCGTTGAACAACGGCATCGCCTGGCCAGGATCGAAGATGAAAGGAATGCCGCCGGCAGCGAACTCTTCCGCATTCTGGATCATGCCTTCGCGCCCGTCCGGGCCGACCAGGCCCAGGGTCACGCCCGGCACGTCGCGCACGTGGTTCTCGTAACTGCGCATCATCGCGCCCGGATGGAAGGCGGTGATCTGGTTGTTGTCGTGATCGGTGGTGATGAAGGCCTGAGGGGTGAACAGGTCATCGATGATCTTCACGCGCGACAGATCGATGCCCAGCGTTTCGAAATGTTCGCGGTACGGGCCGAAATCCTGGCCTACGGTGCCCATCGGAATCGGCGCGCCGCCGAGCAGATGCAGGTTGTAGGCGATGTTGCCGGCGCAGCCGCCGAACTCGCGGCGCATGCGCGGCACCAGGAACGACACATTCAGGATGTGCACCTTGTCCGGCAGGATGTGATTCTTGAACTGGTCCGGGAACACCATGATGGTGTCGTAGGCGAGGGAACCACAGATCAGTGCGGACATCGAGTCAGGCCTTTGCGTAAGGAAATACCCGCCAGTTGCCGGCATGGCGGCGGGACGGCGCCAACGCCGCGGCGCAAAGGGTAACGGCTGCGACCGATCAGAGCCACAACCGCGTGCCATGCCCGGCGTGACCGCCACATGAAAACCGGGCCGGAAACACCGATTTTTCCTTGCCCGCACCGGGGGGGATTGCTAGGCTAGTGGACTTCGTTTTCTGCCCAAAATTTCGCCAGTCTGGCGGCGGGCACGCGACTTACCCAGGAACAACTCCCTCGATGTTCAAGAAACTGCGCGGCATGTTCTCCAACGACCTGTCCATCGATCTGGGCACGGCCAATACGCTGATCTACGTGCGTGGACAGGGCATCGTGCTGAACGAGCCATCGGTGGTTGCGGTGCGTCAGGACCGCGCAATCGGCGGGACGCGCTCGGTGGCTGCCGTCGGCGCGGAGGCCAAGCAGATGCTCGGTCGTACCCCCGGCCACATCACCACCATCCGCCCGATGAAAGACGGCGTCATCGCCGATTTCACCTACACCGAAGCGATGCTGAAGCACTTCATCAAGAAGGTGCACAAGTCGCGCTTTCTGCGCCCCAGCCCACGCGTGCTGGTGTGCGTGCCGGCCGGTTCCACCCAGGTGGAGCGCCGCGCGATCAAGGAATCTGCGGAAGAGGCCGGTGCGCGCGACGTGTACCTGATCGAAGAACCCATGGCCGCTGCCATCGGTGCCGGCATGCCGGTGACCGAAGCGCGCGGCTCGATGGTCATCGACATCGGCGGCGGCACCACCGAAGTGGCGGTGATCTCGCTCAACGGCATCGTCTACTCGCAGTCGGTGCGCGTGGGCGGCGACCGCTTCGATGAGTCGATCACCAACTACGTGCGTCGCAACCACGGCATGTTGATCGGCGAAGCCACGGCCGAGCGCATCAAGTTGCAGATCGGCTGCGCCTACCCGCAGGACGAGGTGCAGGAGATGGAAATCTCCGGCCGTAACCTCGCCGAAGGCGTGCCGAAGATGATCAAGATCAACTCCAACGAAGTGCTCGAAGCGCTGCATGAGCCGTTGTCGGGCATCATCTCCGCAGTGAAGCTGGCGCTGGAGCAGACCCCGCCGGAACTGTGCGCCGACGTCGCCGAGCGCGGCATCGTGCTCACCGGTGGCGGCGCGCTGCTGCGCGACCTGGACCGTCTGATCTCCGAAGAAACCGGCCTGCACGTGCAGGTGGCCGATGACCCGCTGACCTGCGTGGCCCGCGGCGGCGGCCGCGCGCTGGAGCTGGTGGACATGCACGGCAACGAGTTCTTCGCGCCGGAATAATGGAGCTGGGAATGGGGAATCGGGAATGGGGAATCGTCGCGCGGCTCCCCGCCTCCGGCCTTGCGTGGTCACTGCGCATTCCCGTCCGTGTATCCCTTAGCCCTTCCGTGGGCAGCACATTGCCCACCGATTCCCCATTCCCGACTCCCCATTCCCGGCCCTGAAAGTGCCCTCCTACGCCGGTCCTCCCGTCGCCTCCCGTCCGGGCGAAGTCACCTCCACGCTGCGGCTGCTGGTCTATCTGGTGCTGGCGATCACGTTGATTGCGCTCGATAGCCGCGGCAGCTGGCTGAGCCAGGTGCGAATGCAGGCCAATCTGCTGATCCAGCCGATCTGGGCAGTGGCCGGGTTGCCAGGGCGCATCGGGTCGCAGGTGCGCGACAACGCCGCCACGCACGCGCAACTGGTGGAAGAAACCCGCGACCTGCGCAATCAGCTGCTGGTCGCCAACGCCCGCCTGACCCGGCTGCAGACCGCTGCGCTGGATAACGCCCAGTTGCGCGAGCTGCTCAACGTGGCCGAGCGCCGTGGCCTGGACGTGCAGCTGGCGCCGATCCTGGATATCGACCTGGACCCGACCCGCCAGCGCTTGCTGCTGGACGCCGGCAGCCGCGATGGCGTGCTGATGGGCCAGGCCGTGATCGATGCCGGCGGTCTGATGGGCCAGGTGATCGAAGTGACCCCGCTGCATTCGACCGTCTTGCTGCTGACCGACCCCGACCACGCGGTGCCGGTCAGCGTGGCGCGCAACGGCGTGCGCCTGATTGTCTACGGCCGCGGCGACCGCCTCGAATTGCGCGACATCCCGCTGAGCGCCGGCGTGCAGGTGGGCGACGAGATCGTCACCTCCGGCCTGGGCGGCCGCTTCCCGGCCGGCTTCCCGGTGGGCAAGGTCTCCGAGCTGCATCCCGACGACACCCACGCCTTCCTGGTCGGCGAGCTGACCCCTGCCGCCAAACTCGACCGCGGTCGCGACGTGCTGTTGTTGCGCGCCGGCAAGCCGCTGCGGGTGGTGCCGGGAATCGGGAATGGGGAATCGGGAATCGGTAACGGCAACGGCGTCGCGGCACCTGCCGCCGCGACGGTGACCGCAGCACCCCGCACGCCGGCGAGCGGAGTGTCCGACGCGGCGATGGATACCGCACGCCCGACGGCGGGCGCAGCATCGGGCACCGGCACCGGCACCGGCACCGGCAGCGCTCAGGGCACCCAGTCCGCGCCGACACCTGCCGCGCCCGGCACGCAGCCGTCCAGTGCGCCAGCGTCCGGCCGCCCGGCCAGCACGCCCGCGCGCGCGACGGCGTCGAATGCATCCAACATCCCGATGCCTGATTCGCGTCCTGCTTCGCCGCAGGGCTTGCGGGCAGCCGGAACGAGGAATGGCAACGGCACGCAGTCGCCAGCTGGCCGTGCGAACGATGCGCCGCCGCCGCAAGGCACCGCTCCTGCCGATTCCCGACTCCCGATTCCCGATTCCCGTGCGTCTCCACCGGAGACGGACCAATGACCCGCATGCGCAACACCTGGATCCTGCCGGTGAGCCTGCTCATCGCGCTGGTGCTGGGTCTGCTGCCGTTGCCGGAGGTGGTGCAGCCGCTGCGCCCGTACTGGGTGGCGCTGGTGCTGGCCTACTGGGTGATCGAGGAGCCGGATCGGGTGGGGCTGGGTGTGGCCTTCGTGGCCGGCGTGCTGGCCGATCTGCTGTATGGCGGGCTGCTGGGCGAGCAGGCGCTGCGGCTGGTGATCATGACCTTCATCCTGCAGCGCTTCCGCGCGCGGATGCGGTTTTTCCCGGTGTCGCAGCAGGCGCTGGCGATCGGCGGGCTGCTGCTCAACGACCGCATCGTGTCTTCGGCGGTGCATCTGGCGATCGGCGAGCCGACCCTGCCGTGGAGTTACTGGTGGGCGCCGCTGCTGGGCATGGCGCTGTGGCCGCCGTTGTTCGTGTTGCTGGATGCGGTGCGCCTGGGCAAGCGGGGCAAGAAGTAGCCCATGCACGGTCGGCGCCAACCCAAGAACCCGCATGCCGAGGCCGAGCAATTCCGCCGCCGGGCGGTGCTGGGGTTTGTGATGGTGGTGATCTGCCTGGTCGGCCTGGGCGGGTGGTATTTCAAGCTGCAGGTGCTCGACCACGAGGTCTACGCCACCCGCTCGGAAGCCAACCGCATCAAGCCCAAACCGGTGGTGCCCGGGCGCGGCATGATCTACGACCGCACCGGTCGGTTGCTGGCCGAAAACGTGCCGGCGTTCCGGCTGGACGTGACCCCGGACAAGGTCGCCGACATGGGCGCCATGCTGGCCGCGCTGGGCAAGGTGATCCCGATCGCGCCGGAGGATCTGGAGCGCTTCAACCGTGAGCGCCGCGCGCGCCGCAGCTTCCTGCCGGTCACCCTCAAGCTGCGCATGAGCGATGAAGAGATGGCGCGCTTTGCGGTGGAGCGCTGGCGCTTCCCCGGCGTGGAGCTGGAGCCGTATCTGACCCGGCGCTACCCGTATGGGCCGTTGTTCGCGCACATCATCGGCTACGTCGGCCGCATCGACGAAAAAGATCTGGCGGTGCTGGGCGAGGGCAACGCCGCGCTCACCCATATGGGCAAGTCCGGCCTGGAGCGCTATTACGAACAGGACCTGCGCGGGCAGGTCGGCTACGAGCAGGTCGAGACCAACGTGCAGGGGCGGGCGATCCGCACCGTCGGCCGCGTCGCGCCGCAGTCGGGTGCGGATCTGCGGCTGTCGGTGGATGCCGATCTGCAGCGCGCAATGGTGGCGGCGTTCGGCGAGCACGAAGGTGCAGCCATTGCGATGGACCCGCGCACCGGCGAGATCCTTGGCATGGTCAGCCTGCCCAGCTACGACCCCAATCTGTTCGTCAACGGCATCTCGCATACCGATTTCAAGATGCTCAACGACAACCCGTCGCGTCCGCAGTTCAACCGGCTGGTGCTCGGTGGCGTGGCGCCGGGCTCCACGCTCAAGCCGCTGATCGCCCTGGCCGGCCTGGATAGCGGCCTGCGCCGGCCGGAAGACCGGGTGTTGTCCACCGGCATGTTCTATCTACCCGGCGTCAGCCGCGGCTGGGGCGACTCGCACCGTGGCGGCCACGGCTGGACCGATCTGCGCAAATCCATCGCCCAGTCGGTCAATACCTACTACTACCGCCTGGCGGTGGACATGGGGGTCGAGCGCTTCGACCATTACATGGGTGGATACGGCTTCGGCGCGCCCACCGGAGTGGATCTGCTGGGCGAAATCGGCGGCATCCTGCCGTCGCCGGCCTACAAGTACAAGAGCCGCAAGGAGCGTTGGTACCCCGGCGACACCGTCAACATCGCCATTGGCCAGGGCGACTGGAAGGTGACTCCGTTGCAGCTGGTGCGCGGCGTCTCGGCGATCGCCAGCGGCCTGCTGCTGCGCCCGCATCTGGTGCTGGAAGAACGCACCGGCTTCGATCACCCCTGGCAGCCGATGATCCAGCCGCCGGGCAAGCCGGTCAGCCCGAATCCGGCGCATCTGCAGGTGGTGCGCGAGGGCATGATGGACACCATGCGCCCGGGCGGTACCGGCTACGCCATCACGCCCGGCGCGCCCTACCAGATGGCCGGCAAGACCGGAACCGCGCAGGTGGTCAGCCGCAAGGGCGTGGCCGCCGTGGACCCGCGCAGTCTGCCGATGCATCTGCGCCATCGTGGTCTGTTCGTCGGCTTTGCGCCGGCCGACAACCCGGTCATTGCGGTGGCGGTGGCGGTGGAGGGTGGTGGTTTCGGTACCAGCTCGGCAGCGCCGATTGCGCGCAAGATTTTCGACGCCTGGCTGCTGGGCAAGATGCCCGCGGGCATCCTGCCGCTGGACAGCGAACTCGGCATGACCGCCGTGGGCGTCAACCAATTCGAAGCCGGCGCCACCGATGCACGTGCGGTCGGCGATGCGGCCGCCGCCACGCTGGAAGAATTGCCGGTGGTGATCGGTCAGACCGCCGTTGCGCTGGATCCCAGCACGCCCGCGCAGCCGGTGATACCGGATGTGCCGGATGCGGTGCAGGAGACCGATCATTGAGTGACATCCTGCGCTGGTTGGCGGACATGGCCGCGCGCTTTACGCGCAGCCTGGACTGGGTGCTGTGCCTGGCGCTGGGCGCGTTGATGGTGATCGGCCTGTCGGTGCTCAAGAGCGCTGGCGGCACGGCCAACGGCGATCATCTGGTGATGGCGCAAGGCATCCGCTTCGTCATCGGCGTGGCCGCGATGTGGGGCATCTCGCGCATGTCGGTGCTGCGCCTGCGCGCCTGGACCCCGTGGGTGTATGGCTTGTCGATGCTGCCGTTGCTGGCGGTGTTCGCGCTAGGCACCGGCAAATACGGCCGGCAATGGCTGGATCTGAAAGTGTTCTATCTGCAGCCGGCCGAGCTGCTCAAGATCAGCCTGCCGATGATGGCGGCCTGGTATCTGCACCGCATGCCGTTGCCGCCGCGCATCTCCACCGTGCTGGTCACCTGCATGATCATCGGCGTGCCCACCGCGTTGATCATGTTGCAGCCGGACTTCGGCACCGGCGTGCTGATCGCCGCCAGCGGCGTGTTCGTGCTGCTGCTGGCTGGTCTGCCGTGGTGGTGGGTGGCCGTGGGTTTGGGCGGCGTGGCGGCGGCGGCGCCGATCGCCTGGTTCTGGCTGCTGCGGCCGTACCAGAAGGACCGCATCATGATGTTCCTCAACCCCGAGAACGACGCGCTCGGCGCCGGCTGGAACATCATCCAGTCCAAGATCGCGATTGGCTCTGGCGGGTTGGATGGCAAGGGCTGGGGGTTGGGCTCGCAATCGCATCTGAACTTCATTCCCGAACAGACCACCGACTTTGCGTTCTCGGTGCTCAGCGAAGAGTTCGGCTGGATCGGCGTGGCCACCGTACTGACGCTGTATCTCATCGTCATCGGCCGCTGCCTGTGGATCGCCTCGCAGGCACGCGACACCTATTCGCGCCTGGTCGCTGGCGCCACCGGTCTGGCGTTCTTCGTCTACGTGCTGGTCAACGGCGGCATGATCTCCGGCCTGCTGCCGGTGGTCGGCGTGCCCATGCCCTTGATGAGTTACGGCGGCACCTCGGCGGTGTCGTTGCTGGCCGGATTGGGCCTGGTGATGGCAGTGAAGGCGCACCGGCCGGTGCATGGGTACTGACGCATAGCGTCATGCCGTTGGCGCGTTGCATCGCGTCAACCCACGCGCAAGCGGCATGCTCCGCATTGCAACGCCGACTGATGCGACACGCGTGTGTCACCGCGTGGGCAATGTAGCGATGGCATCGCGTTTTTGCGCGCTGCGTTGCAATGACGACACCTCGACGTAGGCTGGCTTCGCTCGGGCGGCATCCGGTTCGCTCGCGTTCTGCATGTGCGATGTGTGCTCCGTAGAGTCCGCTATGCCGCTGCAGTGATGGCGGCCGCGTCGCGTTGCCTATGCAGGCGCGCGCCATTTCTCTTTCGGGTGCCTGTTTCCATGAAATTGCTAACCGCCGCCATCGGCGGTGTCTGTCTGATGCTTGCCACGCAGGCCAGCGCTGTCACCTTCGCCACGGGCGATGCCCGCGCTGTCGCGCAACCGGCAATTCCGCCCACGTGTCCGCCCTCCTTGAAGGCCGGCCTGACGCCGAGCGGGCGTCAATTCGATGATGCATTGGAGCGCTCGCCGCCTGATACCAAGACCATCCAGGCCGCGCTCAATGCCTGTAAAAACGGCAGCGTGCTGTTGACCAGCGGCAGTGGCAACGCGTTTCTGACTGGCCCGCTGACCATTCCCAGTGGCGTCACGCTGGTGGTCGACCAGGGCGTCACCTTGTACGGCTCACGCAATCCGGCCGACTACGGCAGCGGCTGCGGCGTGGCCGGTTCCAAGAGCGGCGGCTGTGCGCCGTTGATCAGCGTCAAGGGCGCCAAGTCGGGCGTCATGGGCATCCGCATCGGCGGGCGTCAGGGCACCATCGATGGCCGCGGCGATCTGACCATGCTGGGCAAGAGCACCACCTGGTGGCAATTGGGCGAAGACGCCAAGGCGGCCGGCCTGGTGCAGAACAGCCCGGACCTGATCAAGGTGCAGAATTCAACGGCGTTTACGCTGTACGACATCAACCTGATCAACGCGGCGTACTTCCATTTCTTCGCGCATATCATCGATGGCCTGACCATCTGGGGCGTGCGGGTGAAGTCGCCGGCCACCAGTCCCAACACCGATGGCCTGGATCTGGACAGCGTGGTCAATGCCACTCTCCACGACAACGATGTGATGGGCGGCGACGATTGCGTGGCGATCAAGACCATCGCCTCCAAGTCCGCCAACATCACCGTGCGCAATACGCGTTGCTACGGCACGCATGGCATCTCCATCGGCAGCGAAGTGATGTCCGGCGTCAGCAATGTGCTGGTCGACAACAACGCGCTGGTGTCCACCGACGATGCAGGCAATCGCAGCACCGACAACAACGGGTTGCGCATCAAGACCAGCATCGTCAAGGGTGGGCCGGTCAGCCAGGTCACGTATCGCAACACCTGCCTGTACGGCGTGACCAGCCCGCTGGTGATCAACCCGTTCTATGCCAACGGTACTACCGGCACCAAACCGACCTTCCACGACATCGTCGTCGACGGGCTGCGCAGTGCGAACGATGCCGGCGGCAAGGGCTGGATTCTGCGTGGCTACGATGCGCAGACGCGGCTTGATCTGGTGCTGGCCAACGTGGCGACCAGCAACACATCGGTCAATGCGAGCAACGCGCAGATCGGGCTGAGCAACAGCGCGCTGACTCCGACCGGGAGCGGTGTCACCACTGCGCCGGTGCAAGTCGGCGGCGGCATACCGACCTGCTCGAGCGCGCCGCGCTTCCCGGCACTGTGATGCGCCAGGCGCGGCCGATCCTAGCGGCCGCGCCTGGTCTTCTGCCAAGGCTACTCAGCCGATGCAGCAGTTTGGCAGTGGGCTTTGATGTCCCATGAGCTGCCAAGCCGGGTAGCTGTCTTCGGTTCTTTCCAAGGGGGCGACGGCCGCCTTCGCGTCACTGACATCAGCGCGGCGATCTTGCCCGCGATCAGCTGATCGCAATCACCGTCGAGCACCCAGTTGTTAGCGCGGCACCCACACGGCAGTGGTGCATATCGGGCTAGCGCGCCGCGTGGCCGGACTCCCGCTCCTGCCAGGCGCCGCTCCCAATCCCAATCCAATCCCGATTCCCCAGCCACCAAACTGCCCCACCTGCTGCGGCAGACCTTGACTTTGGCTAAAGTCTTTTCGTTTCATGGTCTTATTGCCAGAAGTTCATCTGATGTCTGTTACCCTCGGCCGATGATTCGACGCACTCTGACCTGCCTGCTCACCCTCGGCCTTGTCGCCTGCGCGACCCAGCCCAGCCCTCCGTCCCCGCCGCCGGCCGCCAGCGCGCCTCCGGCCAAGCCGCCCGTGGCTCCGGTCGCGCCTGCAAGTGCCGCCGCCGAGGCGCCTGCGCTACCGCCGGTCGATCTGACTCCGGTGCCGTTCGAGATCGCACGTGCCAACTTCGTGCGCGACACCGCCGCCAAATACGGCATCGACGCCGCGCAGATCGAAGCGGTGCTGGCGCAGGCGCAATTCAAGGACGCCATCGTCACCGCGATGTCGCGCCCGGCCGAGCGGGTCAAGCCGTGGAACGAATACCGGCCGATGTTCATCACCCAGGCGCGCATCGATGGGGGCCGCAAATTCCTGGCCGAGCACCGCGCCGAGCTGAGCAAGGTCGAAGCCGCCACCGGCGTGCCAGCGCAGGTGATCGTGGCCATCATCGGGGTGGAAACCAGTTACGGCAGCAATGCCGGCAAGTACCGCGTGTTGGATGCGCTGTACACGCTGGCGTTCCGCTACCCGCGCAGCGGCGACCCGGCCAAGCTCGAGCGCGAAGTGCGTCGCGAGCTGTTTTTCCGCGATGAACTCGGCCAATTGTTCGCGCTCGGCAAGGAAGAGCAACTCGACGTCACCAGCCTGATCGGCAGCTACGCCGGCGCGATGGGCATGGGCCAGTTCATGCCTTCCAGCTACCGCCAGTTCGGTGTCGATGGCGATGCGGATGGCAAGCGCAATCTGTTCACCGATTACAACGACGTGTTCGCCTCGATCGCCAATTACTTCGTCAAGAAGGGCGGCTGGGTGCGCGGCGGTGAAGTCGCCGTGCCGGCCACGCTGGCTGCCGGCCGCGAAGAATTCAATCCCACCGACTGGTCGCCGGTGTACACGCTGGCCGATCTGTCTGCGCGCGGGTATCACCCTGGCGCGCCGGTGGTGGCGGGTAGCACCGCCACGCCGATCAGCCTGGACGACGCCAACGGCAAGCAGTACTGGCTGGGCTTCCAGAACTTCTACGCGATCACCCGATACAACATTTCCAAGATGTATGCGATGGCCGTGTTCCAGTTGTCCGAGGCCATCGCCGGCAAGGAGTTACCCCCGGCATGAACAGCATGACAGGCCCCAAGTGGCTGATCCCGATGGCGCTGATGCTCGGCCTGGCGGCCTGTAGCAGCGCACCGAAGAAAAGCGTCGCTGCCAAGGGCGGCGGCGCCATCAAGGGCGTCAAGATCGACGGCAAGGGGCCGGCGTACGTCGCCACCGGATGCCCGTCGACCTCGCCGTATGCGGCCGCCAAGGAAGACCCGTCCACGCGCGGCGACTACACCGCCGGCGGCCTGTACAAACCCGGCGTCAAGGACACCACGCCCGACCACGTGCCCAACGTGGCCTGCATCCCCGAACCGCTGGTCACCAACGAGCCGCGCTCGGCGGTCGGCAATCGCTCGCCCTATGAAGTGCTGGGCAAGCGTTACGTGGTGATGGACGACCCGGGCGACTATGTCGAACGCGGCACCGCCTCGTATTACGGCAGCAAATTCCATGGCCGGCTCACCTCCAACAAGGAGGTCTACGACATGTACGCCTTCACCGCTGCGCACAAGACGTTGCCGCTGCCCAGTTTCGCGCTGGTGACCAATACCGACACCGGCGATTCGGTGGTGGTGCGCGTCAACGACCGCGGCCCGTTTCACGATGGCCGCGTGATCGACCTGAGCTACGCCGCCGCGGTCAAGCTGGGCATCACCGGCAGGGGCACCGGCAATGTCGAAGTGCGCGGGCTGACTGAAGCCGATAACGGCAACCTGCTGGCCAAGCGCAATCGTGGCCAGGTGCCGGTCACGACGGCGGTTGCCACCGCGCGGCCGGCGTCGGGCAGCAGCCAGATCGATGGTCTGGTGCAGCGTCTGCCCACGCGCACGGTTCCGCCGCGCACGGTGACGACAGGCGCGGGCACAGCGGTTGTCACGTCTGCAGTAGCGATTGCTGCAGCACCGGTCACTGCGGCCGGCGAGCGTTGGCGCTATCGCGTGGCCGATTCGCGCCAGCCCGGCAATGCCGACAACTTCGATGCCTGGATGAAGACGCAGGGCGTGCGTGTGGCCACCGGCAAGCCTGCCGCTGCCGTGCAGCGACCGACGGGCGCGACAACCACAGCTGCCGCCGCACCGGTCGCCGTTGCCGTGGTCAAGGCATCGGAAAGCGTGGCTGCGCGTCCGCTCAAGCCCGATCCGATGCCGGCCAAGGCACCCAGCGTGGCCGAGACCGCGCTGGGCGACATCCTGTTGCAGGTCGCCAGCTTTGCCAGCCGCGAAAATGCCAACCGCGCGCTGTCGCAGCTGGCCTCGGCCGGTATCGCCGGTGCCAGCGTCAGCGACATCGTCAGCGGTGGCCGCACCCTGTGGCGCTTGCGCGTCAACGCACGCGACCACGCCAACGCATCGGAGATTTCCCAGCGGATTGCCGGCCTGGGCTTTGGACGTCCGCAGATCGTCGCCAACTGAGCACAGACCGATACGCCGTGGTTAGCCGCCATCGAGCGAGCGCGTCTGATCACGGCGCTTGCGCCCAACCGCGCGACAGCGCGGCTCCGGTAGGCGCTCTGCAGCATCGGTGCGGCGCACGTCCCGCGCGGTACGCCAGCAGTCACGCTGAACTGTGGAGGCGCGCCGGTCCCTGCGCGCGTCGCCTGAATCTTCATCGCACCTTACAATTTCGTATTACCCAGCCTTCGGGCCCGTCAGGAGTCGTTCTTCAATGAAATTCCGCTTCGCCGCCGCTGCCGTGGCCACGTTCGCCTTCGGCCTGGTCTGCGCCCAGACACCTGCGCCGCAGCCGACTCCCGCTGTGGCTGCCGCGCCGGCTGCACTGCCGGTTCCGCCCGCACCCGCGCCGGCCGTGTCCAAATCCTGGATCCTGATGGACTACGCCACCGGGCAGGTGCTCGCCGGCGACAACATCCATCAGCAGTTGGCACCGGCCAGCATCACCAAGGTGATGACCTCCTACGTGGTGGCCGCGGAAATCAAGAACGGCAAGGTCAAGCGCGACGACCAGGTCATGATGAGCGAGCGCGCCTGGCGCGAGGGCGGCGCCGGCACCGATGGCAGCTATAGCGGCTTCCCGGTTAACCAGACCGCGCGTCTGGAAGACATGGAAAAGGGCATGGCGATCCAGTCCGGCAATGATGCCGCGATTGCGCTGGCCGAGCATGTGGCCGGGAGCGAAGAAGCCTTTGCCTCGCTGATGAACAGCTACGCCGCCAAGATCGGCATGAAGAATTCGTACTTCGTCAATGCGCATGGGTTGAGTGCCGAAGGCCATCATTCCACCGCCTACGACCTGGCGATGCTGGGCCGCGCGATGGTGCGCGATTACCCGGAAACCTATGCATACAACAAGATCAAGGAATTCCAGGTCGGCACCATCAAGCAGAGCAACCGTAACCGGCTGCTGTGGCGCGACCCGGCGGTGGACGGCATCAAGACCGGCCACACCTCCGAGGCTGGCTACTGCCTGCTGAGCTCGGCCAAGCGCGGCGACCAGCGCCTGATCGCGGTGGTCATGGGCGACACCTCTGAAGAACAACGCGCCACTGACAGCCTGGCTCTGCTCAACTGGGGGTTCCGCTTCTTCGAAACCCACAGCCTGTACGCGCCCGGCAAGGTCGTGACCAAGCAGAAGGTCTGGAAGGGCGAGCAGGACGAAGTGCAGTTGGGCGTGGCGCAGCCATTGCTGGTCAGCCTGCAACGCGGCCGCTACAACGACCTCAAGCCCAGCATGGACGTGGCCAAGAATCTCGAAGCGCCCATCAAGAAGGGCCAGCAGGTCGGCACCGTGAAGGTCAGCCTCGACGGCAAGATCATCGCCCAGGCCCCGCTGGTCGCCATCAACGCGGTGGAGGAGGGCGGCTTCTTCAAGCGCCTCTGGGATTCGTTCTGGATGTGGTGGGAATCGGAATAAGTGCAGCAAAAAGCCGGCGAAAGCCGGCTTTTTGTTTGTGGGATTGGGGATTTGGCATTCGGGATTCGCAACAGCCAGAGCAGGTGCAACGCAACCGCAGCCGCTCGGACTAATCCCAATCCCGACTCCCTAATCCCTGACCAGGTGCATCTGGTTAAACGGGACGCTGGCTATGTGGACGCGGCAGCAAGTTCGAATGGTCAAACCAAAAAAACCGGCTTTCGCCGGCTTTTTTGGTTGCGGGATTAGAGAGTTGGCATTCGAGACTGGCAACAGCCAGAGCAGGTGCAAATCCCCAGAAGCTCGCTTTAACGAATCCCAACTCCCCAATCCCCGCTCTCGATCAGGCTGCAGACCATCGCAAAGCCCCAGCAGCCCGCTCTAACGAATCCCCAATCCCGACTCCCCAATCGCAGCCCTCAAAGCATCCGACTGATCGTGAAGCTGCCGTACACCGGGGTTTCGCGTTGGGTCTCGAATTCGCGGGTGCGGTGGTAACGGGCGAGGGCGAACTTCCATCGACCGTACATCACGGCCAGGCCGTAGCCGACATCGCCCACGAACGGGCGCTTGTCCACGCTGTGGCTGTTGCGGAAGGTGTTGCCATCCAGGGTGATATCGCGGATCACCCAGCGCGCGTCGGTGGTCACGAACAGATGGCTCGACCAGCCACTGGAACGTCCCAGCCGGCTCGGCGCAGTGTTTTCGCCCGCCGGGCGGGTGGGGGTGCTGCCGAAGTCGTCCGGCAGTTTCCAGCCAAAACGCGCTTCGCCACCGGCGTTCAGATGCGTGGCCATGTTGCCGACCGCCCCGCCCCAGTGCGAGATGAAATCCCAACCGAATCCATCGGCATTGCTGCTGGCATCGGCCGGCCACCGGCGCATACGTTCGTGCACCAGATTGATCAGCGGCTCGTTATGCAGCTGATTGTCCCAACCCTGGAATTTCTCGTCGCCCAGCGCATCGTGGATCGCATCCTGCGCTTCCTCTGCAAAGGCCCACGGGCCGACCACGCCAATCTGCAGCTGCGTGGTCCGCAGGTGCGCATCGTTGCGCGCGTTGTAGCCGAAGCTCGCCAACAGGATGCCCGCATACGGGCGGTCCTCCGGGATCACGTCGCGACGGGTGTAATCGGTGGGCGTAAAGATTGCCTGGCCGATCGAAAACACCATGTTCTGCTGATCGAACTCGCCTGGGTGCAGCCGCTCCAGATAGCTGTTGACCCAGCGCGCGGTGCGCGGCAGGCACGGGTCGTCGGTGTAGTCTACCAGGTTGGGCGAGACCAGCGTCAGCACCGCACCGTTGGAATACCCCTGATCCTGGTCCTCTCCGCCGAACAGGTCGTTGTCGACCCGGAAATTGACCGCTGGCGGCGTGCGCCCCAGTCGGCTGGAATCGCACTGATCCGCAGCGATGGCCGGCATCGACAGCCCGGTGAGAGAGAGCAGCAAGGCAGCAGACAACGCGCGCGGTCGGAGCATGGAAGGCCTGGGGGAGTAGGAGGGACGGGGTGGTGCAAAGGTGCCTGCGCCAGCGGCTGCGCCGCGTGAACGTACCGGCCCAGGCAGCGGTCCGTTCTGTCTGAGACATGCCGACACTGCGACCTAGTAGCGATGAAAAGCGCGCGCGAATAGCATATGATCCGCCCCCGGGGAAAGAAGCCCCAAGGAACGGCGGCCCTCACAGGCCATTTCATCACCAACGGATCGCGTTCGCCGACGGCAGCGCAGGTGTCAGGGGAATAAACATGAGCAAGACGATTTCTGTGAGCGCAGCTGTACTGTCCGGCGTGCTGGGCATTGCATTGGCTAGCGTCAGCGCGCCGGCATCGGCCGGCTTCAAGGATGCCTTCAAGGGCAAGGGCTCCGCGCAGGACCAACGCAAACAAGGCGTTGCGGAGATCCCGGTGTGCACCAAGCCGCTGGGCAGCCTGTCGGTCATCGAGCCGGAAGACGCAGTCAACTGGTGGACGGGGCAGCAGCTGCCGGCGCCATCCAAGTTGATCAAGGTGTTTGTCAACAAGTCACGCTGCTTCACCCTGGTGGACCGCGGCGCGGGCATGGCTGCATCGCAGCGCGAGCGCGAGATGGCGGCCAGTGGCGATCTGCGTGCGCGTTCCAACATCGGTAAAGGTCAGATCCGCGCGGCCGACTATGTAATGACACCAGATCTCATTTCGCAGAACAGCAATGCTGGCGGCAGTGCGGTTGCAGGTTTGCTGGGCGGCTTGGTGGGCGGTAATGCAGGCGCTCTGGTGGGAGGGTTGAATTTCACCAAGAAGACTGCTGACGTAGCGCTGACCGTCACCGATGTGCGCTCCTCCGAACAGGTCGCCATGGCCGAAGGTAACGCCAAGAAGACCGACATGGGCTGGGGCGGGGCGGGCGGCCTGTTCACTGGCGGCGGTTTAGGCGCGGCTGGCGTTGGTGGTTATGCCAATACCGAAATTGGCCAGGTCATCACGCTGGCGTATCTGCAGGCCTATACCGACATCGTCACCCAGCTGGGCGGGCTGTCCGGCAATGCGGCGGCGTCCAACACCCAGCAGGCGGTCACCGTGACCCGCGCAGGGCGTCTGTTGGCTAACGCCAAGGGCTCAGGCGCAGCAGTGCGCACGCTGGAGCCGGGCATGATGCTGTACCCCACCGGCACCAAGGAAGGCGTCATGTGGGAAGTCGAAGACGAGATGGGGAACCGTGGCTGGGTGTCGTCGGCCATGCTGGAACTGTCCAAGTAAGCACAGGCCTCGGCCGGATGTGTTCGGCTGTGTCAGAAAGTCAGGCGGGCGTTAAAAATCCAGGTGCGCCGCGCGCGCATCTGGCCTTCGGGCGCAGTCTGATTTAGCGGATGTATCGCTTCGCTGTCGAACGCCATCGTTGAACAACCCCGCCAGTCGCTCACTGTCTGGCGGGACGAGCGGAGCCCGTGCCATGCACGTGGCTCCGCTTATCGTTTCGGGGAACGCACACTTGGGTTTGCCCTCCACCGGCCCGATAATGGGGCGATGGATATCAGCACCGACAACCCCGATCACGGCTTCCAGTTTCCCGGTACCTTCGAGCTCAGCGCCATGGGCGCAGCCGAGCGCGGTCTGGAAACCGAATTGCCGCGTCTGCTCGCTGCCACCGGCGTGGAGCTGCTGCAGGAAAGCATCAGCTGGAAGCACTCTTCCAGCGGCAAATACGTCTCGGTCAAGATCGGCTTCCGTGCCGAGAGCCGGGAGCAGTTCGACGCGGCGCATCAGGCACTGCGCGACCACCCGGAAGTGAAGTGGACGCTGTAGCGGCCGAACCTGCGGTGATCGCTGCCTCGATCCCGCCCGCACCGTTGCGCGACCTCGGGCAGCAGGACTATGTGCCGGTGTGGCGCGCAATGCAGCGTTTCACCGATGCGCGCGACGTGCACACCGCCGACGAGGTGTGGGTGGTCGAACATGCCCCAGTGTTCACGCTGGGCCAGGCCGGCAAGCCGGAGCACGTGCTGGCGCCCGGCGACATTCCAGTGCTGCAGGTGGATCGTGGCGGTCAGGTGACCTATCACGGCCCTGGCCAGCTGGTGGTCTACCCGCTGCTGGATCTGCGCCGGCTCAAGATCGGCGTGCGCGATTACGTGTGCAAGATCGAGCAGGCACTGATCGACACGCTGGACGAGTGGAATATCGTGGCCGAACGCCGCGATGGCGCGCCGGGCGTGTACGTCGGTGACGCCAAGATTGCCGCGCTTGGTATCCGGGTGCGACGCGGCTGCACCTTCCATGGGTTGTCGTTCAACGTGGCCATGGACCTGGAGCCGTTCCACCGCATCAACCCGTGCGGGTACGAGGGCCTGCAGGTGACCTCGGTGCTAGACTTGGGCGGCCCCTCAGGGATGAACGCCGTCAAGGCAGTACTGCTCGATCAGCTGGCCCGCCAGTTTGGCCTGACGCTGCACCCCGCCTCCGCAATGCCCGACCTTTCGCTTCCGGCCTGAGCGCCCGTACCGTCATGACCCAGCCTATCGCCCGTTCCATCCCCTTGCAGGTCGTCTCCGGCGACACCGCCGCGCCTGCGCCGCTGCAGACCGGCGTCAAGCAGATCGGTGGCGACAAAATCAACCGCTCGCCGGTGCAGTTTGTGGATGCGCCGGTACTGCGCAAACCGTCGTGGATCCGCGTGCGGATTCCGTCCGGCAACGCGGTGCAGAACCTCAAGGCCAAGTTGCGCGAAAACCGTCTGGTCACGGTGTGCGAAGAGGCCAGCTGCCCGAACATCCACGAGTGCTTCAGCCATGGCACCGCGACCTTCATGATTCTGGGCGAGGTGTGCACGCGGCGGTGCTCGTTCTGCGATGTGGCGCACGGCCGGCCCAAGCCGCCGGACGCCAGCGAGCCGGCAAGCCTGGCCACCACGGTGGCCGATATGGGCCTGAAGTATGTGGTGGTGACCAGCGTGGACCGCGACGATCTGCGCGACGGCGGTGCCCAGCATTTTGTGGACTGCATCACGGCCATCCGGGCCAGTTCGCCCAAGACCCGTATCGAGATCCTGACCCCGGATTTCCGCGGCAAGGGCCGCATGGACCGTGCGCTGGAAATTCTGGCGCTGAGCCCGCCGGACGTGTTCAACCACAACATCGAAACCGTGCCGGACCTGTATCCGAACGTGCGCCCCGGCGCGGATTACCAGTGGTCGCTGACCCTGCTGCAGCGCTTCAAGGCGCAGCATCCGTCCATCGCCACCAAGTCCGGCATCATGCTCGGCCTGGGTGAAACGATGGAGCAGGTGCAGGCCACCTTGCGCGATCTGCGTGCGCACGATGTGGACATGATCACGATCGGTCAGTACCTGCAGCCGACCCCGCACCATCACCCGGTGATGCGCTACTGGACGCCGGAGGAATACAAGGTGCTGGAAGAGTACGGCAACGCACTGGGCTTCAGCCACGTGGCCTCCGGCCCGATGGTGCGCTCGTCGTATCACGCGGATCGGCAGGCTGCCGGCGCCGGCGTGGCTGCCTGAGTAACACCGGGCGCTCGACGCGCCCGGACAGCGCAGCAGGTGACCGCAGCAGCATTCGAAGCTGCGAAGTCATCAGGGCGCTCGCTTGCGCGGGGGTTGCCCTAGCGGCCGCAGACAACTATTTCATCTTCGGCCCTGTGCATTGCACGGGGCCGTGTCGTTTCTGGCTGCCGGGCTTGCGGCGCAAGGTACGGCCGCGTTCACAATCCGATACAGACCCGGCGCTAGGCTGATTCAGCCAGCGGATGACAACGCCAGCAACTTTGGGCACTGTCATGCTGTCTGATCCGTTCACCGCCTTTCTTTCGTCGGCCTTGTGCCGAGAGCCATTCGATGACCTACAACGTTTCTGCGTCCATGAAGGCCGGCCTGCTGGCGCTGGTGTTGACCACTCCGATGGCCTTGCTCGCACGCGCCGATACAGCGCTGCCGGCCGCCGCCACGCCCGATCAGGCGACGGCGACCAAACTTGTCTACGGCCTGCTGTCCGACAGTCGCTATGCCTACCGTCCGCGGACGCTGGACGAGGGGATGTCCAAGGACGTCTTCAAGCGCTATCTGGAATCGCTGGATGGCGGCAAACAGTTCTTTACCCAGGCCGACATCGACGGCTTCGCGCCGCTGCAGGCCGGCGTGGGCGACGCGCTACGCGGCGGCAACCTGGAGCCGGCGTTTCAGGTGTTTGCGGTCTACAAAAAGCGCGTCGATCAGCGCGTCAAATACGCGCGCGACCTGCTCAAGCAGGACTTCGATTTCAACGGTAGCGACAAGTTCGAGTACGACCGCAAGGACGTGCCGTGGGCGTCGGACGACAAACAGCTGGATGTGCTGTGGCGGCAGTCGGTGATGAACGACTGGCTGCGCCTGAAACTGGCCGGCAAGAAGCCTGATGAGATCCGAAAGACCCTGGACAAGCGCTACGCCGCGCTCGCCGATTCGGTGAAGCAGCTGACCGGCGAGAATGTGTTCCAGTCCTTCGTCAACGCATACACCAACGCAGTCGACCCGCACACCGACTACTTCACCCCGCGCACTGCCGAGACGTTCAACCAGCAGATGTCGCTGTCGCTGGAAGGCATCGGCGCGCAACTGCAGAAGCAGGACGACATGGTGGTGATCCGCGAGGTGATCCCGGGTGGTCCGGCGGCGGTGGATGGCACGCTCAAGCCGGGCGATCGCATCGTCGGCGTGGGGCAGGCCAAGTCCGGCGCGATCGAAGATGTGATCGGCTGGCGCATCGACGATGTGGTGGCCAAGATCCGCGGCAGCAAGGATACCCAGGTGCGCCTGGAGTACATTCCGGCCGAGTCGGGCATCGACGGCAAGCACCGCATGGTGACCCTGACCCGTCAGAAGGTGCGTCTGGCCGAACAGGCGGCCAAGGGCGAGACGATCACCCTGCCGGCCAAGGGCAGCGAACCGGAACGCCGCATCGGCATCATCAAGCTGCCGGGCTTCTATCAGGACTTCGAAGGCCGTCGTCGTAACGCGACCGATTACGCGTCCGCAACGCGCGACGTCGCCAAGCTGCTGGCTGGCTTCAAGACCGACAAAGTCGACGGCGTGGTGCTGGATTTGCGTAACAACGGTGGCGGTTCGCTGGACGAAGCGATCGAGCTCACCGGTCTGTTCATCGAGCAGGGGCCGGTGGTGCAGGTGCGCGAATCCGGTGGCCGCGTCACCGTCAATGGCGACAGCAATCCAAAGGTTGCCTGGGATGGTCCGCTGGGCGTGTTGATCAATCGTGGCTCGGCCTCGGCATCGGAAATCTTTGCCGGTGCGATTCAGGATTACGGTCGCGGCCTGGTGATCGGTGAAACCAGCTTCGGCAAGGGCACCGTGCAGAACATCGTCGATCTGGACCGTTGGCCGGCCGCCGAAGGCCAGCGCTATGGACAGGTCAAGCTGACGATTGCGCAGTTCTTCCGTGTCAGCGGCTCCAGCACGCAGCACAAGGGCGTGGTGCCGGATATCGCGTTCCCGGCCAGCGTGGATGCCACCGAGTTCGGTGAAAGCACCTACGACAACGCGCTGCCGTGGACGCGTATCGCTGCCGCGCCGCACACCCAGTACGGCAACTTCGCACCGCTGCTGCCCAAGTTGCAGACGCTGCACACTGCGCGCATCGCTACCGACAAGGAGTTCCAGTGGTGGGAAGAGGACGTCAAGCAGTTCCGCGACGAGAAGGCCAAGAAGTACATCTCGTTGAACGAAGCCGAGCGCGTTGCCGAGCGTCAGAAGCAGGACCAGCAGCGCAAGGACCGCCAGCAGGTGCGCAAGCAGCTGGGCTTGCCGCTGGATCCGCTTGCCGATGACAGCGATGACGGCCTGACCGGCAACGAGCGTGACATCGTCAAGGACACGGCACGCGAGAAGGCGGCGGAAAAGCGTCCCGATCCGCTGCTGCACGAATCTGCCGCGATTCTCGCCGATGCGCTGGGCCTGCTTGTGCAGGATCAGCCACTGTCGGCGCAGGTGCTACCTCAGTCCACAGCGCCGGGCCGTTGGGCTGACTGATCGTTCCCTGAGCACCTGGCGACAGCATTGGGTTGAAGTAAAAAGCGCCACCGCACTGCGGTGGCGTTTTTGTTGGCCGCCCCTTGCATGTCAGGCAAGGCACCGCAGGCGGGTTTGACAGCTGATCGATTGGCTGGCTGCCGTGCCGGTGTGTCGTGCAAGGCTTCATTGCCTCCGACGTAGCTTTACGCCAATGCCTGCCAAACGCCTTGCAGGCCGAGCACCAGCAACGTGGCGAAAAAAAGCGCCGAAACGTATCGGCGGAAATGCGATTGCGCACCCAGGCGCCCAGCCACATGCCGATGGCGGTGGGCAGCAGCGCCCACACCGACGGAGCGATCACCGTGCCGGGAAGCGCGCCGTGCCAGGCAAGGGCACTGGCCAGCGCCAGCGTCGCCACTCCGAAGCACCAGCCAAGAGACCGGATCAACAGCTCGCGCGGCAGTTGCAGTGCGGTGAGGTAGGGCAGCGATGGCAGCACGAACACCCCGGTGGCGCCACTCAACAGACCGGTGGATAGTCCGGCCAACGGTCCTGCCCAGCGCTCGTGATGCGCCTGCATCGTCCAGTGTCGGCGCGCCAGCCCAAGCAAGGCATACAGCGCCAGCAGCACGCCCAACCCGGCGCGGACTAGAGTGGGATCAGCGCCTGTCAGCACCCCCGCGCTCAGCCAGGTACCGAGTGTCACGGTTGCCAGCAATGGCCACAGACGTCGCAGCAGGGTTGGCGTGTCTGGCCCCCAGGCTTGCTGCACATTCGTCACAAGCGAAGGCAGTGCGAGTAATGCCGCTGCCTCGGCAGGCGTCAGCCACAGACCCAGCAGCCCCATTGCAACAGTCGGCAAGCCCATCCCGGCCACGCCCTTGACCCAGCCAGCCAGCAAAAAAATGCCTGCGATCAGATACCAGTGGGTGTGCAAGGTCTGCATGCAGGCAAGGATCCGGGCGTGTTTTGCGCCACACAATGCGTGATTGTTTGATGCAGGCTTCGGTTGAGACGAAGGCTGAGGCATAAGATGCCCACCGTGGAAGGATCAATGGGCTGACCGGCTTCGTCGGCGGCGAGTGCACTTCGATTGACGTACACGTGCTTGGGGAGCGGTCATGCATCTGGAATTTGTGGATTTACGGTTGTTCATTGCGGTGGTCGAGGCGGGCAGCATCACTGCCGGTGCGCAGCGCGCGGCGTTGTCGTTGGCTGCTGCCAGCGCACGGATTCGCGCGCTGGAGGTGCAAGTGGGCGCCGCCCTGCTGGAACGCGGGCGCCGCGGTGTCAGCCTGACCCCGGCCGGTGGCGTGTTGCTGCGGCACGCACGGCAATTGCAACGCCAGACCGAGGCGTTGCAGCTGGAGCTGGGCGGCTATGGCGGCGGCGGGCAGGTGACGCTGCGGCTGGCGGCCAATACTGCGGCGCTGTCGGCATGGCTGCCCGAACGGCTGGCGGAGTTTCTCATCGCACATCCACAGCTGGATCTGGCGCTGACCGAGCAGGGTAGCGACGAGGCGGCCGATGCGGTGCGCGAGGAGCGCGCCGACATCGCCGTGGTCGCAGGCCATGCCGACGTCAGTGGGCTGCAGGTGCTGCCGTTCCGTGAGGATCGGCTGGTGCTGGTGATGGCTGCCACTCATCCACTGGCCGGCGCCTCGACGTTGCGATTGAGCGAGCTCGCGGGAATGGACATGCTGGGGCTGGCTGGCGACAGCGCCTTGCAACGGCATCTGCGCGTGCAAATGAACCGGGCCGGCGCGCAGGTGCGCATGCGTGCAAAAGTACAAGGGATCGACGCGTTGTGCCGCATGCTCGCGCAAGGCATGGGCATGGCAATTCTTCCGAACGCCGCAGTGCAGCGCTCATGCGTGCGCGATCAGCTGGGCACGGTGCCCTTGGATGAAGCCTGGGCACCTCGGCAACTTTCGATCGTGCTGCCTCACGCGTCTGCGTCGTCGCCCATCCTGCAAGCGCTGGTCGACTGTCTGCAACGCGACTGACTTGCGTCCCGTCAGACAGGCCGGCATCGTGACAGTGTCACTTTGCCGGCGCGATTAACGCGGCCAGGCGAATTCGGCCAAGACCGGGTAGTGGTCCGACGGCAGGACACCGCCAGGACGCGCGTCCAGCGTGGTGAAGCGTGTCGGAGTCAGACCGCGAAACAGGATCCAGTCGATGCGCCGAGTCGGGCGGGTGCTGAAGTCCTGGAACGTTTTTTCGGGGCCTTGCGGCGTCGCCACGTTGGCGCGTGCGTCCTTAAGCGTTGCGGTGAGCGTGCGGTAGGTGCCCTGATCGGGATCGCTGTTGAAATCGCCGGTCAGTACCACCGGAACATCTGCCGGCAAGCGTGCGATACGCGACAGGATCATGCGCGCACCTTGTTCGCGCGCTGCCTCATCCTGGTCGCGGTGCGGCAGATGGGTGTTCAACAGATAAAAACGGTGCTTGTCGCTGCGGCGCTCGAACAAGGCCCAGGTGACCATGCGCGGCAGGTCGGTGTTCCAGCTGCTGCTGCCGGGCACGTCGGGGGTGTCGGACAGCCAGAAATCGCCCGATTCCACCACCGACAGCGCGTGGCTATCGTAGAACACGCCCATATGCTCATCGCTGCCATCGGCGCGGCGGCCCTTGCCGAACCAGCGGTAAGCAGGCAACTGCGACGCCAGATACTGCGCCTGATCCTGCACCAACTCCTGGGTGCCGAAGACATCGGGATGGTTGTGCTTGATTAGCTCGACCATGGCCGTGCGTCGTACCGACCAGCGCTTGTCGCCGTCGGTGTCTACCGGCACACGCACGTTGAACGACATCACCCGCAATGGCGCAGGTGCAGCCCATGCAGACAGCGTCATGCACAGCACGGCGATGACAGCGAGCAATGGCCGAGAGACAGCGCGAAGGGACTGCTGTGGCATGCGATGGATTCCGGAATGGCCAGCCGCCAAGTCTAGTCCGCGTGCATGACATAGTGTGTCGGCGCGCGATTGAACAAACACGCTTGACGTGGCCACCTATCGGCGTAGCATTTGCAGCAAGCCAGCGGAGAGACCGCTGACTGACCACTCAACCGTGAGGGATTCTCATGGCAGCACAGTACGACTATCTTGTATTTATCGGGCGTTTTGAGCCCTTTCATAACGGCCACGCTGCCGTCGCCCGCCACGCGCTGGGCAAAGCGAACAAGCTCATTGTGTTGATCGGCTCGGCCGACACACCACGCACCATCCGCAACCCCTGGACCGTCGCCGAACGCGCAGTGATGATCGAGTCCGCATTGCCGGGCGAGAGCGAGCGTTTGATCCTGCGTCCGTTGCGCGACCATCTGTACAACGAAAGCCTGTGGATTGCCGAAGTGCAGCGCCAGGTTGCCGAAGTGGTGAACGCCGATGGTGGCACGCTCGATGCGCGCATCGGCCTGATCGGCATGGACAAGGACGCCAGCAGTTACTACTTGCGTGAGTTCCCGCAGTGGCCGCTGGAAGACGTGCAACATACCGCCACGTTGTCGGCGACCGAGTTACGCCGTTATCTGTTCGAGGCTGGTGACATCGGCTTTCATGGCGGGTTGCTGATGCTGCGCGGCAATGTGCCGGCGCCGGTGTACGAGATGCTGGAAGCGTTCCGCCGCAATTCGCCCAGCTACGCGCAACTGGTGGCGGAATACCGCTTCATCGAGCAGTACCGCGCAGCCTGGAAGGATGCGCCGTATGCACCGACTTTCGTGACCACCGATGCGGTGGTGGTGCATTCCGGGCACGTGCTGCTGGTGCGGCGGCGCGCCGAGCCGGGCAAGGGGTTGTGGGCACTGCCGGGCGGTTTCGTTGCCCAGGAAGAGGGGCTGCTGGACAGCTGCCTGCGCGAGCTGCGCGAGGAAACACGGCTCAAGGTCCCGGTGCCGGTGCTCAAGGGCTCGTTGCGCGGACGCCAGGTCTTCGATCACCCCGAGCGCAGCCTGCGCGGGCGCACCATCACCCATGCATTCCATTTCGAATTTCCGGCCGGTGAGTTGCCCGCGGTGCGCGGCGGCGACGATGCCGATAAGGCGCGCTGGATTCCGATTGCCGAAGTCATGGCGATGGGGCCGCGCCTGTACGAAGACCACCTGCATATTCTTGAATTCTTCCTGGGTCGTGGCTGAGCGCGACATCATCGCCTGCGTGCCGCTGCCGACCGGCGTCGGTCACGTCGATGCGTCTTGCTTGAATCACGACCTCCCACCGGCGGACAGACCGCTGGTTTTCCCGACGCGAAGGAGCTTCCGTCATGCATTACCTCGATAACCTGCTACTCAATACCGACAGCTACAAGGCCAGCCACTGGCTGCAGTATCCGCCCGGTACCGATGCCTCGTTTTTCTATGTCGAATCGCGCGGCGGCGTGTACGACCAGACCGTGTTCTTCGGTCTGCAGTCGATCCTGAAAGAAGCCATCAACCGTCCGGTGACCCACGCCGACATCGACGATGCCAAGGCCTTGCTGGCCGCGCATGGCGAGCCGTTCAACGAAGCCGGCTGGCGCGATATCGTCGACCGCCTTGGCGGACAGTTGCCGATCCGTATCCGTGCGGTGCCCGAAGGCGCGGTGGTGCCCACGCACAACGTGTTGATGACGATCGAATCCACCGACGCCAAGGCGTTCTGGGTGCCGTCGTATCTGGAAACCTTGTTGCTGCGCGTGTGGTACCCGGTAACGGTGGCCACGGTGAGCTGGCAGGTGAAGCAGATCGTGCGCGATTACCTAGAGCGCACCAGCGACGATCCGGAAGGCCAGTTGCCCTTCAAACTGCACGACTTTGGTGCGCGCGGTGTGTCCAGTCTGGGCTCGGCAGCCCTCGGTGGCGCCGCGCATCTGGTGAACTTCCTCGGCACCGATACCTTGTCGGCCTTGCTGCTGGCACGCGCGCATTACCACACGCCGGTGGCGGGGTTTTCGATTCCCGCCGCCGAGCACAGCACCATCACCAGTTGGGGCCGCGAGCGCGAGGTGGATGCGTACCGCAACATGCTCACGCAATTCGCGCATCCGGGTTCCATCGTGGCCGTGGTGTCCGATAGCTACGACATCTATCGCGCCATTCGCGAGCATTGGGGCACAACTTTGCGCGAGGAGATCATCGCCTCCGGCGCGACGGTGGTGATCCGCCCCGATTCCGGCGACCCGGTGGATGTGGTCGAACAGTGCCTGCTATTGCTGGACGAGGCCTTCGGGCATCAGGTCAACGGCAAGGGCTACAAGGTGCTCAACCATGTGCGCGTGATCCAGGGCGACGGCATCAATCCGCAGTCGTTGCGCGCCATTCTGGAGCGCATCACCGCAGCCGGTTATGCCGCCGACAACGTCGCCTTCGGCATGGGTGGTGCATTGCTGCAGAAGGTGGACCGCGACACGCAGAAGTTCGCGTTGAAGTGCTCGGCAGTGCGCGTAGATGGGCAGTGGATCGACGTCTACAAAGACCCGATCACCGACCAGGGCAAGCAGAGCAAGCGCGGCCGGCTGACCCTGCTGCGCGACCGTCGCGATGGCAGTTACCGCAGTGCGTTGCTCGACGAGGTAGCCGCCAGCACCGACAGCGAAGATGCGTTGGTGACGGTATGGGAAAACGGCGCGATGCAGCAGGAATGGACGTTGCAGCAGGTGCGCGAACGTGCCGATGCCGCCCGGCGCTGACGGGTTGCACGCAGGCATGCCCATGCCCGCTTCCATCGACGCTGTGCCGCTGTTGCCTGCCTCACCGCTGTTGGCGCAGTTGCGCGCCACGGCACCCAACCTGCAGCGGCGCGTGCCGCTGCAGGACGACAGCAACCGATGGCATGCGTTGCAGATCGGCGCACGCCGCTATCGGGTTGCATTGCCGATTACGTTGACGCCGTACGCCTCGGTGCGGCCCTGTTCGGCGCACTGCGGGTTTTGTTCGGAGAATCTGCGCCAGCACGCGGGCGGTCTGGCGGGGTCGATGCTGCGCCCGGGCCCGGACTATTTCGCGCAGTTGCGCAGCGCACTGCAGCTGCTGCATACGGTGCCGTTGTCGTATTCGCTGTCGGGCCTGGAAATGACCGACGACGCGCAGTGGCTGCTGACCTTGCTGCACACCTTGTCGACCACGCCCAATGGCCCGCGCGTCGAGCAGCGCGTGCTGTACAGCAATGGTGCAGGCCTGGCGCGTGCGCACGGTGAGCGTCTGCTCGATGCGCTGGTCGATTTCGGCGTGTCCTGGATCGAGCTGTCGCGTCACCACCCGTTGCAGGCGCATAACGACGCGATCATGCGCTTCCGCGCGGACGAGCCCATCGCCGATGCCACGACGTTCGTGCAGACCGCACGTCGCATTGCTGCACGTCTGCCGGTGCGGCTGGTGTGCATCGTGCAACGGGGCGGGGTGTGCAGTGCAGAGGAGATCGCGCGGTATATCGCGTGGGCGCGCAGCTGTGGCGCAGGTCAGGTGATCTTCCGCGAGTTGTCGCGGCTGGATGATGCGTATCGCAACAACGGCACGTTGCGTTACATCGAGCAGCACCGCATCGGTGTGGAGCATCTGCTGGCCGAGTGCATGCAGCAGCCGTGGTGGTCGCGTTGGCAGCTGGACGGCATGACGGAAGGGTATTACTTCTGGAATGTGCGGATGCGCAGCGACGATGGCATGCAAGTGGTGTTCGAAAGCGCCGATTACGCGGCGATGCACGCGCGCCATGCCACCGGCGATGTGTACAAACTGGTGTTCTTCGCCAACGGCCGGCTGTGTGCGGGATGGGACCCGGACGCCGATGTGCTGTGGGACGCAGCAGATGGATGAGTTCGATCAGCGCAGCTGGTGGACGCCGGCAGCCGATGATGCGGCCTGGGCATTGCCCGACGACCTGCGTATGCGCGACCCGCTCAACGGGCGCGACTGTGGTTGGGTCAATCAGATGCGGCCGTTCGTGCGCCACTTCAGCCAACCGGGCGAGCAGGTGTTCGACCCGTTCTGCGGGTTCGGCAGTACGTTGCTGGCTGCGGCCCTCGAAGGCCGCAACGCGCACGGCATGGAGATCGACGATGCGCGTGCGCAGCTGGCACGCACGCGGCTGCAACGGCACGGCGTGGATGCGCCGATCGTGGTCGGCAGCCTGGTGCAGACCGCGCCGGCTGCGCCGATCGATCTGTGTCTGACCAACGTGCCGTATTTCGGTTGCCAGTGGCGCGGTGCGACGGTGGCTGGGCAGCTGTATGCCAGCGCGGACTACGCGGGGTATCTCGCCGGCATGCGCGCGGTGTTTCACGCGTTGCGGCGGCAGTTGCGTCCGGGCGCATTTGGCGTGGCCATGGTCGAGAATGTGCGTGTGGGCGGGCACATGATCCCGCAGGCCTGGGAGTTGGGCCGGATACTCGGCAGCCTGTTCACACTGCACGACGAGCGGGTGCTGTGTTACCCGCGTGCTGCCGCTGGGTTGGAACATGCAGGCACCGCCAGCAATCGTAGTCACGAATACGCGCTGATTTTTCAGCACTGCCGCGCCCGCTTGGATGTACAGCAGGCGTCGCAGCTGCTGCAAGCGGTGCAGGCGCTTGGCGTGCCGGTGGTGGTGCATGGCAGTTATGCGCGTTGGCTGCAATCGCCTGCGCTGGTGCCGCAAGGCCCGGCGGATCTGGACTTGATGCTGCGCGCCGAGCAGCCGCTGTGGGACCGCCTGACCAGCTGGCTGCAGGTGCAGGGCTTCAGCCTGAGCCTGTGGGGCGAACCCTGTCGCGCGCCAGTGGCGCTGGCAACGGTACGTGCGCATCACTACCTGCGCGCCGAGCGGATCGGTGCCGATGGCAGCCGCCTGCAGGTCGACCTGCAACTGCCAGCGGATGAACCGTCGATGCCCTGAGCCGGCAACACGACGCCGCGCGCACATCGGTTGCGGCTATGCTTTGCCTGGTTTTGGATGCCGGAGTCTTCCCATGTCGTGTACTTCCCTGATCGCGCGCGGCGCGCTGCTTGGCGCGTTGGCAACCTTGGTGGGCTGCGGCGGCAGCAAGGGCGACACCATGCTGATGCGCGAGTCGTTCAATTCCGACGATACGTATTCGCGCAGCGTGGCGGCCAGCTCGCCACAGGCCTGCGAAGCCGCACGGCGCGTGCTGTTGAGTCAGGGCTACGCCGTGACGCGTGCCGATGCTGCGGCGGTGGAAGGCAGCAAGAACTTCCAGCTGAAGGAAGCCGACCAGAGCGAGCAGCTCAATCTACGGATTTCCTGCGCCACGCAGGACGGCGGCAAGGCGCAGATCTTCGTCAGCGCGCTGCAGGATCGATACGCTTTGAAGAAGAGCTCCACCTCGGCGAGCGTGGGTGTTGGCGTGCTCGGCTCGTTGTCGTTGCCGGTGGGCAGCAGCGGCGACTCGCTGGTGCGCGTGTCCAGCACCACGGTGCAGGACGCGGCCTTCTACAAGCGCTTTTTCGAACGGCTGAACTCCTATCTGCCCAAGGTGACCGAAGCGGCGCCTGCTGCTGCCGCCGCGATGCCTGCGCCGGTGCCGGCAGCCCCGCACCCGCCGGCGGCTCCAGCCGCACCGCCCGCCGCGGCGCCGACACCGGCGGTCAGCGCGCCTGGTGCGCCAGCCGCTGCAGCACCGAGCCGAACCACGGTCGAGCAGCCGCCCGTCGCACCGTTGCCGGTCGAAGCGCAAGACCCGCCGCCAGCTCCGGCCAACGTGCCGCAGAGCGGACCTGCCACCCAACCGTGACGCGCGATTCACGCACCGCTCCAAAGCCTGAATAGAGGGTTTTGCGCTTCACGTTGTGTTCTCGACCCAGTGGCCAGAGTGCAGCCATGGCTCGCCGAATGGGCGAGAACGATGGAGACGTACGATGAAAATGCGCAATTCCCTGATGGGTATGTCCCTGATCGCTCTGATGGCGACGAGCACCTTCGCGCAAGCGCAGAACTACTCGCAGCACCGGTATACGACGGCAGACGAAGGCCGTAGGTTCAATGACGGCACTCGCGTGCGCTGCAAGAACGTTGAGGTGCAGAAAAATTCCACCGACCCGAATCGCATCGGCGGCACGCTTGCGGGCGCGGCCATCGGCGGTCTGCTTGGTAACCAGGTTGGCGGCGGTAACGGCAAGAAGCTCGCCACCGTGGCAGGCGCGGTTGCCGGTGGTGCAGCGGGTCGCACCATCCAGGGCAACCGCCAGCAAGCTAACGGCAATCGCCAGGTCGAGCGCGTCTGCGAACGTCGCTGAGCTTGATGCAGTGAATGTCACGAGCCCCGGTCCTGCCGGGGCTTTGTTTTGGTCCAGGAGCAGCGCTGTGCTGCCAATCCACTTTTCCGCTCGATGAGTGCATTCCAGGTGCAGAGCAGACGCTGGGCGGTGCGATCCACGCCTGCAGCGCACACACGCGTGCGGCACGCCGCGTGGCGCCGCGTGGCTGCGCTGTTCTGTGCAGTGGCGCTGTGCGGTCTGCAGCTGCTGCAAGTGGCCGCTGCTGCACCAAGTCAAACGGCCAGCATGGCCGCACCCGATTGCGTGGAAGCGCTGTTGCGGCGATTGGGTTGGAGCATCAACAGTGCGTCGATCAGTACGCCAATCATCCAGCGCGGCGCGCCCTGTACGCGGGGCTCGCTTGCGCAGGCGCGCGCAGCGGGCGATCTGCAGATCACACTGCCTGCCGGCTGGGACGCGCAGCAACGCGGCGTAGCGCTGACAGCACTGTTGGACGATTCCGCTACCCAATGCGCCTACGGATTCGACGTTGGCGCCGCCACACGGCGTGCCGTCACCCAACTGCAAGACAATCCGCATTACCGGTTTTCTGCGTTGCAACTGGGCTGGATCGGCTTCGGCTGGCGTGGCGCCGCTGCGCAGGGCTGGAATGGATTCAAGAGCTTTGGCCGCGGCTATCAGCCACGCGGCAGCAATGCGCAGGCGCTGGACGCGTTCTATCGCGGGCAGGTGCGTTCCGAATGCGGCGTGGGGCGGCAGGTGGCCCAGCTCGCCACGCAGCGCGAACTGTATGGCGATGTCGGGTTCGATCAGGTATTTACGCCGGGCGAACTGTCGATCGGTACATTTTTGACCTTGCACGACACCGACAGCATTCTGCTCGGCGCACACGCCGGTGAATTTTTTGCCGACGGTAAAGCGGTGAAGACCGCGCAACTGGGGCGCCAGGCGTTTGTCGGTGCGCCGGGCTTCATCGCGCATGTGTTCGACAAGGCGTATCTGGACGATATCCATAACCAGGCCGAAAACTTCGTGGTGGTGGATGTCAGCGATGCGGCGGCGCAGGCGTTGGCGCGGCATGGCGGCTTTGCGCATTACGACACGATCAACCGGCAGATTTGGGAACTCTCCAGGCAGCTGCAGAGGCCGGGCAAACGACGTTTCGAGCGGTTGCTGTACGAGCGCGACGCGGCGTTGCGGGCAACGCTCGATCCGCAGCAGCAGGCGCGGCTGCAGGAACTGCAGACGTTGCTGGACGATCCGTTCTATCAAGGCTTTCTGGTGTATGTGCATCCCAAGGGCACCAAGCCGATCGGTTATCACGTCGCGCGCCTGCTCGATCGCAACCCGCGCACCCCATATGCGATCGACCTGACCTTGCACAATCTGCGCACCACCTTGTACTGGCGATGGATCGATTGGCAGCTACAACAGTGCGGCGCCAGCACCGTCACGGAACAATCCATTGAAAATTCCGCCACGCCGGCGTACGCCCGGCGTGGCACCCTGCACTGATCAGATCATTGAGGAGTGGTTATGGAACTGGGTATGGTGGGTTTGGGCCGCATGGGCGCCAACATGGCCGAGCGTCTGGTGCACGGCGGGCATCGTGTGCACGGCTACGATCCCGGCGATAGCGCACGTAGCAGCGCACAGGCCAAGGGCATTGTCACTGCCGATGCGTTGGCAGCGCTGGTGTCTGCGCTGCCGAGCCCGCGCGTGGTGTGGCTGATGGTGCCGGCAGGCAAGATCGTCGACGACACGCTGGCGCAACTGCTGCCCTTGTTGCAGGCCGGCGACATCGTCATCGATGGAGGCAATTCGTACTACAAGGATTCGCAACGTCGCGCGGCGCAACTGCAGGAAAGCGGAATTGCATTCGTCGACTGCGGCACCAGCGGTGGCGTCTGGGGCCTGAAGGAAGGCTATAGCCTGATGGTTGGCGGCGAAGAGTCCGCAGTGACCACACTGCATCCGATCCTGGCCACGCTGGCGCCTGCGGCGGACAAGGGCTGGGGGCGGGTGGGCCCGAGCGGTGCTGGCCACTTCACCAAGATGGTCCACAACGGCATCGAGTACGGAATGATGCAGGCCTACGCCGAAGGCTTCGCCCTGATGCAGCACAAGACCGATTTTGCGCTGGATCTGCACCAGGTCTCGGAGATCTGGCGCGACGGGAGCGTGGTGCGTTCGTGGTTGCTGGACCTGACCGCCGATGCGCTGCAACACAACCCGACCATGTCCGGTATCGCGCCGTTCGTAGCCGACTCGGGCGAGGGCCGCTGGACGGTGGCTGAGGCGATCGACCTGGAAGTGTCTGCACCCATCATCACGTTGTCGCTGATGGAGCGGTTGCGTTCGCGCGACAAGGATTCGTTCACAGACAAATTGCTGGCTGCCATGCGCAACCAGTTCGGCGGCCATGCGGTGAAGACCACCACCGCTGCAGCCCCGGCGATCGGAAGCAAGGACGCGTAAGCGCGTCGCTGGCACGGCCGCGGTTGCCGAACGGCGTCGCGGTCGTTGCTCGATTGGAATGCGCTCGATCCGCCTGCGCGTTCTACGCGTGGGCGATGCTGCTCACGATGTGTGTCGCTCGACCCTCAGTGGCCACGGTTTTATTTCGGATCTGCGTGCCTGATGTAGGCGTGTTCGGCAGCTAAAAACTACGGCGCGGTGCGCCAGATCGATGCAGCGACGCTGCGCATGCATGCATCACGTGCATGGCACGCCTTTAGGCGGCAATGCACGATGGCCAGACATTTTCCTGCATCGGCTGCACGCTTTAACTGCGCAAGCAGCCGATGCCTGCGTCATCAAAGCGTGCGCTTACCATCCAGCCATTGCACCTGTCCGGTTGCGGCGCTGTGCTGCGCCAGTTCCAGCAAGCGCATGAGTTGCACCGCGTCTGCGCCATCGACCGGTGCCGGGCCAGTCCCTGCCAACGCATCGCGGAAGGCGGCATAGCACTGCCGATAATCGCCTGGCAGGTTGTCGGGTTGATGGGTGTGTACGCGGCCCTCTTCGTCCACGCGGGTGAGCGTGCCCGGTAACGGGTCCACGCCCCAGCCAACCGTGCCAGGACGACGCCCGGCGCGCAGCTGGTCTTCCTGCGTGTCCAGGCCGTGCTTGAGATAACTGCCGCGCGTGCCGTGCACGGCAAACCGCAGGCGGTTGTCGGCGACCAGCGAGCCGGCGTGCAGGATCACCCGCAGCCGCGGGTAATGCAGGGCGACGTGAAAATAATCGTCGCTGCGCGCCTGGCTGCGCTGGCGCTGCAAATCCGCAGCGATCGCCTGCGGTGCGCCGAACAATTGCAATGCCTGATCGAGCAGGTGCGGGCCCAGGTCGTACCACAGGCCTGCGCCCGGGATGTCGCTTTCGCGCCAGCGGTCGCGGACCTGCGGCCGATAACGGTCGAAGTGCGAATGAAACTCCACAACCTCGCCCAGTTGCCCTTCGTCGATCAGGCGACGCACGGTCAGAAAGTCTGCGTCCCACCGTCGATTCTGGAACACGCTGATGACGCGGCCGGCTGCCGCGGCAGCGTCGACCATGGCACGCGCCTGCGCGGCATCCAGCGCAAAGGGTTTATCGACCAGCACGTGCTTGCCCGCAGCCAGTGCCTGCAATGCGAATGGCGCGTGGGTCTGATTGGGTGTGGCAAGCACGACGGCGTCGAGTGCCGGGTCGGCCAGGGCGCTGTCGAGGTCGGCAACGACGCTGATCTCCGGGAAATCGGCTTGCGCCTGTTGCGGCTTGGACGACACCACGCTGTGCAAGCGCAGGCCCGGCGTGCTGGCGATCAGCGGCGCATGGAAGGTGTGGCCGACATAGCCGTAGCCGACGACGGCCAGATTGAACGGTTTAGCCATTGAAAACGGTTCATCGCAACGAACGAGGGAATCTGCATGGTATTGCACCCACCCGTGTGCGCGGGGTTCACAACCTCTGCATGCAACGGTCACGTGTACGCGACGACCGCCGCCGCAAGCTGCAGCCACATTCAACGGGAGTGATTCGAATGAAGAACATGATGCATGCACGCAAGCTGTTGGCGCTGTCGTTGTCGCTCGGTCTGACCCTGGGTGCTTCGCAGGCATTTGCTGCGCCGCAGGACATGGGCGCGCACAAGGACCACGCCGCCGGCATGAATGAATCCAAGAAGCCTGTCACCGATACCTGGATCACCACCAAGGTCAAGGCCGATCTGCTCGCTACCGATAACGTGTCTGGCACCGACGTCAAGGTCGAGACCAAGAACGGTATCGTGATGTTGACCGGTTCGGTTGCAACCCAGGCCGAGCACGACAAGGCCGTGGCTGTTGCCAAGGGCATCGAAGGCGTCAAGAGCGTCAAGTCGACCGGCCTGAAGGTCGTCGCTGCGAAGATGTAATTGCAGCGGCAGCGAATGCTGGGCCAGCTGCGGCGAGGCAGTTGAACCGGGCACGAAGCGCACTCTACGGAGTGCGCTTTTTTTTGTGCGTCGTCAGGGAGGCCAGTTATCGGCGTGCTCGCGCGATCAGCGCTGGAACGCTGGCTTGTTGTGCGGTGCTGGCAGGCGCTGATTCGCTGCAGTGCCCAGCACCCGCTCGCTAGGTTTTGTTGGCTGCTTTTCTGACGCAGCTTGTCGTCGTGCGATGCTCCGTGTGCCGGTGATGGACATCGATACTTCGGTCACTGTCTACGGCGACGCATTGGGTTGGTATCCGATCATGCCGTCGACTTGGGATCATTGCAGCGGACCGAGCCATCTGCTGATGTGGATGGCGATGCCTTCGGTACTGGCGGGGATCCGTACCTGTCGACGCGCGATCGCATCAGGTGAGCGTCTATGCGTGGCAGCGCTCAGGATCGAACGCAGGCATGCAGGTGCCCAGTTGTGGTGTGGCGCCCCCGTTGGACGCGCCCAGGGCCCATCGTTCACCACGGCGCCGACAAACGGCGGCCTTCTCGCGCCATTTTCACCTTTGCTGCACTTATGATATGCCCATTCAGCTATGTCACGATGGCGGCGTCATGAGCTGAATCATTCATCTCGCTTGGGGTGTGATCGGAGACAATACCGACGCGTCTTTAGGCACGTGCAGCGAACGGATACAGACCTAGCAATGCAGACAACGGTCCAAGCAGACAGATGGGATCGCTGGCGCCTGCCCTTATTGGCGGTTGCCGTGTGCCTCATTGTGGTGGTGCCGTCGTTGCTGCTGCAGCAGATGGCGCGCAACGCCAATCAGGCGGCGGTGTGGGTATCGCATAGCCAGGAAGTGCAGGAGACCGCGCAGCGGTTGGAAGCGGCCATGCGCGATACCGAATCAGCCGCGTTGATGCGCTCGCACGGCGTGGAGCGCCCGGCGTTGCTGGAACGCATGCGACGTGGCCGGCGCGAGTCGCTGGCCGCGGTCGAGCGATTGATCGAACTGACCAAGGACAACCCGGCGCAGCAGGTGCGCATGGGGCGTATCCAGAGCACCATCGAGCGTCGGCTGTTGCTGGCCGAGCGGATTGCGGTGACCACCGGGCAGGCACAGATTCGCGCGCTGATCGACGATATGACCTTGAACAACCCGATCCGCGTGCTGATCGATGAGTTGCAGGGTGCCGAGGGCCGGTTGCTGACCCTGCGCAACGCGCGCGCGGACACCGAGCGCCTGCACTACGCGGTGCTGAGCTGGGCCGCGCTGGCCGTGCAGCTGCTCTTGCTGGCGACAGTGATCTGGCTGCTGCAGAGGCAGATCCGCCGCCGTCTCGCCGCCGAGCAGGAATATCTGCGCGCCAGCGGCCGTGCCAGCTCGGTGCTGCAGACCGTGCGCGAGCCGATCGTGTTGCTGGATACCAATCAACGCATCGTGCTGCACAACCCCGCCTTCGCCGAGTTGTACGGCCTGGAGGAGCGCGGCAACGAATTGATGGCGCTGGAAGATGTGGGCGAGGGGGTCTGGCGCGATCCGCTGTTCCATCAGCGCTTGGCCGACGTGTTGCTGCGTGGCCGCGAGCTGTGGGACTTCGAGCATGAGCAGCGCGCCGCCGATGGCGTGTTGCGCACCATGCTGATCAACGCCCGCCGCATGCCGCTGCCGGACACCGTCGACGAAGACGTGGTACTGATGACGGTCAGCGACATCAGCCTGCAAAAGGCCTCGCAACTGCGCATCCAGGAGCTCAACCGGCAGATGGAGGGCAAGGTGGAGCAGGTGTCGGAGGTCAATCGCGAACTGGAAGCCTTCAGCTATTCGGTATCGCACGACCTGCGCGCGCCGCTGCGGCATGTGGCCGGTTTCTCGGACAAGCTGGCGCGCCATCTTGGCGATGCGGCGGACGAGAAATCGCGTCACTACATGGAAGTGATCAGCTCCTCGGCGCGGCGCATGGCGTCGTTGATCGACGACCTGCTGGTGTATTCGCGCCTGGGTCGCAGCGCGTTGCGGCTGCAGGCGGTGGATATGCAATCGCTGGTGGCCGAGACGCGTGCGATCCTGGATTCCAACGTGCAGAGCGAGAATACCGGCCACCGTGTGGACTGGCATGTCGCGCCGTTGCCGGTGCTGGTGGCCGACGAAAACATGATGCGCCAGCTGTGGATGAATCTGCTGGGCAATGCGGTCAAGTACAGCGCCAAGCGCGAGGTGGCCAGGATCGAGGTCAGCTACACGCCGATGGCCGACGGCGGCCATCAGTTCAGCGTGCGCGACAATGGCGCGGGCTTCGACATGGAGTACAGCGGCAAGTTGTTCGGCGTGTTCCAGCGCTTGCACAAGGCCAGCGAGTACGCTGGCACCGGCATCGGTCTGGCCAGCGTGCGGCGCGTGTTGACGCGTCACGGTGGCCGCATTTGGGCTGAAGGCGTCGTCGATGAAGGCGCCACGTTTTATTTCGAGCTTCCTCCTGCGCTTGAAGCGCCCAACCAAGAGTTCAGTGTATGACCGCCATCCGTACCATTCTTCTGGCAGAAGACAGCCCGGCCGATGCCGAGATGGCAGTCGACGCCCTGCGCGACGCCCGTCTTGCCAACCCCATCGTGCACGTCGAAGACGGCGTGGAAGCCATGGATTACCTGCTGCGCCGCGGCGCCTATGCCAACCGCGAGGAAGGCCTGCCGGCGGTGCTGCTGCTGGACATCAAGATGCCGCGCCTGGATGGGCTGGAAGTGCTCAAGCAGGTGCGCAACGATGAATCACTCAAGCGCCTTCCGGTGGTGATCCTGTCGTCCTCGCGCGAAGAGAGCGATCTTGCCCGCAGCTGGGACCTGGGCGTCAATGCCTACGTGGTCAAGCCGGTGGATGTCGATCAGTTCTTTACCGCGGTCAAGACGCTCGGCACGTTCTGGGCGGTGATCAATCAGGCACCGGAGCTGGACTGACCCATGCCGCATGAGGGTGGCAAACTGGAGCAGCTGAAGATCCTTCTGGTGGAAGATTCACCGGAAGATGCCGAGCTGTTGTCCGATCAGTTGCTCGATGCCGGCATCGATGCGGCGTTCGAGCGCGTGGACAGCGAGCCATCGCTGCGCAGCGCGCTGGAGGCGTTTCAGCCGGATATCGTGCTGTCGGATCTGAGCATGCCCGGATTTTCCGGCTATCAGGCACTGCGCCTGGTGCGTCAGAACGGCGCCACCCCCTTCATCTTCGTCTCCGGCACCATGGGGGAGGAGACGGCGGTCAAGGCGCTGCAGGACGGTGCCAACGACTACATCATCAAGCACAACCCCACGCGGCTGCCGAGCGCGGTAATGCGCGCCATCCGCGAGGCGCGTGCGGAGCTTGAGCGCCAGCGTGTGGAAAGCGAGCTGATGCGTGCGCAGCGACTGGAAAGCCTGGCGATGCTGGCGGCCGGCCTGAGCCACGATCTGCGCAACATCCTGCAGCCGCTGCTGATCGTGCCCGACCTGCTGGCCGGGCGGACCGACGACCCGCAGCTGCGTCAGCTGGCCAATGTGGTGGCCGAATGCGGCCGGCGCGGGCATGACATGGCCGAGTCGATGCTGTCGTTCGTGCGTGGCTCCAACAAGCCGCGCGAGCAGGTCTCCATTGCCAAACTGTTCCAGGCGGTGCAGATGCTGCTGCGGAGCAGCCTGCCTGATGGCGTGCGGCTGCAGATGGACATGATCGCCTCGGATCTGACCATCGAAGCCAACTACACCGAATTGCAGCAGTGCTTGCTCAACCTGGGCTTGAACGCGATCCAGGCGATGCCCGGCGGCGGCACCCTGGTGCTGTCGGCCGATCGCTTTGATGCCACGCGCGTGCGCATGAGCGTGGCCGACACCGGCGTGGGCATGACCGATGAAACGCGCGCTCGCCTGTTCAGTCCTTTTTTCACGACCAAGGCCGATGGCACCGGGTTGGGCCTGATTTCGTGCAAGCGCATCGTGGAAAGCTACGGTGGCAACATCCAGGTCGACAGCCGGCTGGGCGAAGGCACGCGCTTCGACATGATCGTGCCGATGCGCGCGGCCTCGGTGACCATTGCCGATACAGAACCGCCGCTGGCGCTGGGCCAGGGGCAGCGCATTCTGCTGGTGGATGGCGAAGCCACGCGGCTGTCGTTGCTGGGTAATGCGTTGTCCAGCCAGGGCTATCAGCCGCAGCTGGCCACCGATGGCGCCGCTGCGCTGCAACTGGTGCAGCAGCACGCGATGCCGGATCTGGTGATCATCGACAGCGACATCATCTTGCTGTCGGCGGTGAGCGTGCTGCTGAGCATGCAGGAGCTGGGCTACCAGGGTCCGGCGATCGTGCTGGAAGACGTCGGCGCGCCTCTGCAGCGTGCGCATTTTCCGCCCGACATCCCGGTGCACGTGTTGCGCAAACCGCTGGAAATGCGCCGTGTATTTCGCGCGGTAGCGCACGCGCTGGAAATGGCCTGAGCCACGCACGCACGCGCGCTGCGCGTGCGCCGATGGGCCTGCAGCGCGCAGCAACAGTTGACGCTGACGCCGGCCGCATGCGCGAATACCGTATGACCACCGTGCTCCTCAGCCTCGGCAGCAATGTCCAGCCGACTCACTACCTGCGCTTGGCCGTCGCCGCCTTGCGCGCGCGCTTCGGCCAGCTCGACGTCTCCCCGGCGTATCGCACGCCGGCGGTGGGCTTCGATGGGCCGGACTTCGTCAACAACGCCGTGGCCTTGCAGACCGATCTGGACCTGCATGCCCTCGACCAGTGGCTGCATGCGCTGGAAGACGCGCATGGTCGCGATCGCAGCGGGCCGCGTTTCAGCGACCGTACGCTGGATGTGGACGTGGTGTTTTTTGGCGATTGCATTGTTGAAGGTCCCGGGCATCTACGCATCCCGCGTCCCGAGCTCAAGCATGCCTTTGTGCTCAAGCCGCTGGCCGATATCGCGCCGGACTTTGTCGACCCGCTGAGCGGACGCACGCTCGCCGCGCTGTGGCAGGCGCATCCGCAGTACGGCAGCGCATTTGCGACAGTGCCGCTGGATGTGCCTGCGCTGAGTGCCGCGCAGTAGCGCAGGTGTGCAGTGCGGTTGGTCGTGCTGCAATGTCGTGGTGAAGGGATGTCAGTTCGGCGCGGATCGGTCTGTGCGCTTTCGCACGCCGATCGCTGACGATGCACCGCACGTAGCGCGTGCGTTCGTGCGACGTCCGCTCTAGAGCGGCTAACAAAACGTGGTGAGCAGTCATCAGGCAGCTGTGGGCGTCGCACTCAGAACCGCAATGTACGAGTGGCACTACCGCACCGAGCATCGGCCGCGCCCGCCTGGCGGTGAGCGCAGTCGTGTTGCTAGCCGCCCTCAGCTGAGTTGACGGCCGCCATCCACATGCAAGGTCTGACCAGTGATGAAGCTGGCATCGTCCAGCAACCAACGCACCGCCTCGGCGATTTCTTCCGGCGTGCCGATGCGCGCCAGCGGCGTGCGGGCGAGCAGCGCCTGCTTGGCGTCGGGTGATTTGCCTTCTTCCGGCCACAGAATGGCGCCGGGCGCGACGGCGTTGACGCGGACCTGCGGTGCCAGCTCCAGCGCCAGCGAGCGGGTCAGCATCTCCAGCGCGCTCTTGGAGGCGCCGTATAGCGGGTGGTTGCGCATCGGCTGCTGTGCATGCAGGTCGGTGAGATTGACGATGGCGCCGCGGTGCTGGCGCAGCTGCGCAGCAGCGGCCTGGGCAATGAAGAACGGCGCGCGTGCATTGACCGCGAATAGCTCGTCCCACTGCGCCGGCGTGGCTTCGCCCACTGCGGTGGGATAAAACGCCGAGGCGTTGTTGACCACGCCATCCAGGCGGCCGAACGCGTCGATGCACGCGGCCACCAGTTGCGCAGGTGCGTGCGGCAGGCGCAGATCCGCGTGCAAGGCCTGCGCGCTGCCTGCGCGCTGCGCGCACAACTCGGCCACGCGTGCGCGCAGCGCGTCGGCGGACTGATGCGCATGCAGGGCAACGCGGTAGCCGGCGGCGTGCAGCGTGGTGGCGATCTGCGCGCCGATGCGGCGGCCTGCGCCGGTGATCAACACCACCTTGGAACTGTCTGTCATGACGTACTCGCTCGGCGTTGCAAAGGGCTCGGCTATCCTGTGCATTGTCCCCGCAACCGGTGCCCGCATGCACGCCGACCTCCCCACCCCCGATTCGGACGCGCTGGCGCACAGCGACCGACTGGCCGCGCATGTGCGCGCCGAAATCCAGGCCGCCGGCGGTGCGATCCCGTTTTCGCGTTTCATGGAGCTGGCGTTGTATGCGCCGGGCCTTGGCTATTACAGCGCCGGGTCGAGCAAGTTCGGTGAAGCCGGCGACTTCGTCACCGCGCCCGAGCTGGGCCCGTTGTTTGCGGCCACCGTGTCTGGTGCGCTGGCACCGGTGCTGCAGCAGCTGGGGCCGCAGGCGCGCATGCTGGAAGTGGGCGGCGGCAGCGGCGCATTTGCCGAAGTCATGCTCAAGCGGCTGCTGGAGCTGGATGCATTGCCCGAGCGTTACGCGATTCTCGAACCCAGTGCGGACCTGCGCGAGCGTCAGCGCGAGCGCCTGGGGCGCAGCCTGATCCCGCCGGTGTTCGATCTGGTCGAATGGCTGGATGGCCCGTTCCCGGACGATTGGGACGGCGTGCTGTTCGCCAACGAGGTGATCGATGCGCTGCCGACGCCGCGTTTTGCGATCCGCGAGGGCGAGGTGTACGAAGAAACCGTGGTGCTCGATGCGCAGCAGCAATTTGCGCGTGGCGAGCAGCCGGCCGATGCGTTGTTGAGCGCGGCGGTGCGGCATCTGGAGCGCTATCTCGATCAGCCCTTCGCCGATGGCTATCGCTCCGAGTTGTTGCCGCAGCTGCCGTACTGGATCCAGGCGGTGGCCGGCGGCCTGAAGCGCGGTGCGATGGTGTTTGTCGACTACGGCTATCCGCGCGGCGAGTTCTATCGCGCGCAGCGCGAGGACGGCACCTTGCGTGCGTTCTATCGCCATCGCATGCATGAGGACCTGTATCGCTGGCCCGGCCTGCAGGATCTGACCGCGTCGGTGGATTTCACCGCGCTGGCGGAGGCCGGTACCGGTGCCGGTTTTGAGCTGGCGGGTTACTGCACGCAGGCCAGTTTCCTGCTGGGCAACGGCCTGGATGCGTTGCTGACGCAGGCCGATACGCGCACCGATGAAGTGGGGCGCATGCGTCTGCGCGAGCAGATCAAGCGGCTGACCTTGCCCAGCGAGATGGGCGAGCGGTTCCAGGTGATGGGCTTCGCGCGCGATGTGGATATTGCGCCCGCATTTCTGGCCGGCGATCTCACATGGCGGCTGTAACGCAGACGCTGCGCCCGTTTCATCGGCCGCGATTGTGGGTGGGGTTGTGGATCGCTGCGATCGTGGTGGTGATTGCGGTCTGTCTGGGGCCGCCGCCGGAGATTCCGGAACTGCCGGATAACAGCGACAAGGCTGAGCATTTTTTGACCTTTGCGTTGTTGTGCTGGGGCGCGGTGCAGTTGTTTGCCACCCGTCGCGCGCAGATCGTTGCAGCCATCGGGTTGGTGGCCTTGGGAATCGGCATTGAGATCGCGCAGGGCGCACTGACGACCAATCGAAGCGCCGACCCATACGATGCGCTGGCCGACACGCTGGGTATCGTTGCTGGCCTGTGCCTGGCATGGACGCCGCTGCGCTTTGTGATGTTGCGGATCGATCAGCGGCTGTTTGCGCGGCGTTGAGTTGCGTGCACATGTTGGGCATGCGAATGCAAACGCAGTCACGCGTGCAGCGTTATGGCCAACGGAACGGTGTTGCTTCCGATCGCGCATTGATGCGCTGGCATGGCCGCAAGCTCTGAATCGCTGCAGGAGCCGACGGCAGTGCCTGACATCGCGGATCTGTTGCATGGCTGCTGCGTTGTGCAGCAGCCATGCCGTCATCGCCGAATGAGCTACTGGTCCCGGCCTGCGGATGCCGGAGTTACAGCTTCATGTTCAAGCCGAGATAGAGCTGGCGCCCTGCCGCTGGCGAAAACATCGGCTGCGCCTGGGTCCAGAAGAAACTGTCGTACCACACGTAGGCATACTCGCGACCGGTGGCATTGCGGACCTGCAGATCCACGCTCCAGGCAGGGTTGATGGTGTATCTGGCGGTGAGATCCAGGGTGGCAAAGCCACCGTATTTGCCGGCTACATTGCGTTCTTCCAGATAATAATCGCCTTGCGCACGGCCCTGCATCCCCAAGCGCAGCGCATCGGTTGGCCGGTACTCGACGCCGATGTTGCTGATGTAACGCGGCGTTGCCGCCACCTCGCGGCCGACCAGCGACACGTTGGCATCGCGGTTGTCGCGTTCGATCTTCGCTTCCTGATACGCGTGCGATGCCCATAGCGTCCACTTGTCGCCCAGCTGCGCATTGATCTGCGCGTCCACGCCGCGCCGGCGTGTCTTGCCCAGGGTGACGGTGGTGCCGGTGGCGGGCATGTTGGAGACTTCGTTGGCCGCGTCCTGCTGCCACACCGCGATGCGCGCCTGGCTTCCGTGGAACGGGCTGAATTTCATGCCCAGCTCCATGCCGGTATTGGTGGACGGGCGCACGTCCGGTTGCCCGGCGGTGAGGTAGGCCGGTGCGGTAGACCCGGTCAGTACCTGGAAAGTACGGCCCCAGTTGGCATAGACGTTGGTGGTCGGGGTGAAGGCGTAGACCAGGCTCAGTTTGGGCTGCTCGATGGTGCCGTAGCGCTGCAGCGGTGCACGCACGCCGCCCGGCAGTTGAGTGTCGCCATCGAAGCGATCCACGCGGTAGGCCGGCACGATCTTCAGCGCCTCGATCGGCTGATAGATCGCCTGCACATAGGCGCCCCAGTTATCGAAGGTATGGCGGTCGTCGTTTTGGATGCGTGCCGGCGTGGCATTGAAGTTGGTGGGCTCGGCATAGCGGAAGCGTTCGCGTCGGTAGGCGTTGTCCTGATGCTCGTAGTTGACGCCGCCTTCCAGGGTGAGCGTGTCGCTGCTGCGCCAGGTCAGCGTGTTGAGCATGCCGATCTGGGTCTCGTCCCAGCTGCGGCGCTGGCGTGGCGCGTTGCCGGTGGGCAGGTCGCTGAAAGTCACCTGGCGGTCGTCCAGATAACGGTTGTAGTACAGCTTGGTGCCCAGAAACAGGTTCTCGGCCAGCTTCAAATCCATGTGGATGCCGACCTGACGCATGTCGCGGTCGTCGCCGTCGTTGCGGTTGCGCAGGTCCGAGCTGCGACGGTCGGCCCGCATTTCCGCTGCGGTCATGAAGCCGGGTTCGTCGGCTTCGTTGTGATAGACGCGGGCGGTCAGGCCGATGCGCATTCCGTCATCGAGAGTGCCGTAGAACCATTTGCCGCCCAACGAGTATTTGCTGGAGGTGTCGTGGTCGCGGTAGCCATCGGAGGCCTGCACGCCGATGAAATAGTTCTGCGCGAACCCGTCGCGCTCGCGGCCCACGGCCAGCTGCGAATCGCGGGTATTGAAGCTGCCGTAGGTCAGACGCGCATCGGTGTAATTGCCGCCCTGACGCGTGCCGAAATTGATGTTGCCACCGATATTATGCAAGCCGTAGCGCGGATCGTTGGTGCCGCGCACCACCTCGATGTAACTGATTTCCAGCGGAAACAGCATGTCGATGAAGCGCTGGTTGCCGCTGTTGACGTTGCTGGGGATGCCATCGATCAGCGTCTTGATGGCATTGAGGTAGCCCTCGCCATTGAACGCGCGAAAGCTGACCTTGCCCGACTCGGCGCCTTGCCGGGTTTCGGTGAGCTGGATGCCGGGCATCTGCCCGAGCAGCTCCCAGCTGTAGGACACGTTCTTGTCTTCGATCTGGTCGGCGCCCAGCACGTCCACCGAGGTCAGCACCTGATGTGCGGTGAGTTGGCCTTCGCCATGCTGGTGGACATCGACCTTGCCGAGCGTCAGCGCCGAATCCGACGACTGCGCACGCGACTCGGCGACAAACAGGACGGCAGCCACTGCCGCCACGAGAATATGGATCTTCATGGATCGAACGACACCGATGCGAGGAAGAGCTGATCACCCCATGTGTCAGCTAATGCAATATTATAACATATGTGACGCGCGTCTCTAGCGGCGTGCTGGAGCGGGTGGCATGACGGAACGCGGTGCGCGCCGCAATGGGCGCGTCGGGCGACGAAGCTACTAGTTGCTGGGCGCGTTGCTCAATCAGTCCGGCAGGCACGCCGCGCGCTCGCGCAGCCACTTGGTCGCCACCCACTTTTCGCCGGCCAGGACTGGGGCGCCGGCATGCAGGCTGCGTGTCATCGGGTGCGAGCGGTCGTAGCTGAAGAACACCGCGTTGCCCTTGATCGCGGCGATGTCCAGCTGCACATCGGGAAAGCGCGTGGCCCCGCCGCGGTCGGGCGTGTTGAGGTACATCACCAACGAGGCGACGCGTTGCCCGCCGGCGTGCAGCAACACCGGCGTGCCGGCTGCGTCGGGGTCGAAGTAATCGTAGTGCGGCTGATATTCGGCGCCGGTGGTGTAGCGCAAGACCTGCAAGCCTTCGCCGTGATCCACCGGCCAGTCGAGCAAACGGGCGATACGCGCTTCGATACGTTGGCAGAGTGCATCCTGCCCGAGTTGCAAACACATGCTGTCGCTGGTGCGTGCGGCATGCACCACATGTGCGCCGTTGGCGTTGTCCACGGTGCGCGAGCGCGCAAGGCGCGGCTGCGCGAGGGCGATCACTGCATCGCATTCGGCATCGGATAAAAAGCCACCCAGCACCATCACGCGCGGTAACTGCATGCGCATCAACACGCGCACCTGGCGATCGCCCAGATCCAATAGCGACGCATCGCTGTCCTGCAGCAGCGCCGGCACGCGCACCGGCATCGGCAATCCATGTGTCTGCGCGTGCTGCTGGATGTGCGCACGCACCAGCGCTTCGACTGCATCGATGGCGTCCTGCATGTTCCAGCCACGATCCAGCAGCGGTTGCAGCGCGTGCTCGGGCGGTTGGCCGGCCAAAGCCTGCGCCACGATCCAGTCGGCCAGGGCGCTGGGGATATCGGCGAATGTCATCCCGCTACAGTGCATGCCAACGTGTGGCAACTATGTGTCAAATGTGTCGTGGTAAGACAAATGCAACAGACGGCCCCTATAAAGGTGACGGGGATCTTGAACGTGCTCGCCACTGCAGTGAGCGGAACGCAACCAATTCTTGACGACTCCTCTTCATACCGGACCCTTTGACCTGGAGATCAGCCGCATGTCCGTTCGCAACAGCAGCAAGACACTTCTCATGACCTTTAGCACCGCACTGGCGTTGTCTGCCTGCGGTGGCGGTGCCGACCGTGTCGCTTCGCCTGGCGAGGGCGCGTTTCCGCCCGCACCGGCACCGACCCCGGCGCCCACGCCTGCACCAACCCCGGCTCCGACACCGACCGGCCCGGCTGCGGATTGCCCCACCGGTTTTTCCAACGTCGGCACCATTGCCAGCAACACGCTGCGCGCCTGCCAGTTGCCGGAGACCATCACCGGCAATCTGGTGGTGCCCGCGCGCGCCGGTACCGCGTATTCGATCAGCGGCCGCGTCAACGTCGGTACCGACCGTGGCGGCAACGCCATTGCGCCGGCGGCCGGCAGCACGCAGGGCGTGTTGACCATCGAGCCGGGCGTCACCTTGTATGGCTCGGCGGGTAGCGACTACATCGTGGTCAATCGTGGTTCGCAGATTTTTGCCGAAGGCAGCGCGACTGCGCCGATCGTCTTCACTGCACGTCAGGCGCTGGATGGCACGGTCAGCGCCAACACCATCGGCCTGTGGGGCGGCATCGTGGTGCTGGGCCGTGCAGCGATCAACAACTGCCCGGGCGCCACCGTGTCGGGTACACCCGAATGTCAGGCGCAGGTCGAAGGCACCAACGCGTTCTACGGCGGCAATAGCGCCACCGACAACAGCGGCTCGATGCGCTACCTGCGCGTGATGTATTCGGGTTTCGAAATCTCGCCCAACAACGAGCTGCAGGGCATCACCCTGGCCGGCGTGGGCAGCGGCACGCGTCTGGACTACGTACAGATCCACAACAGCTCCGACGACGGGATCGAATGGTTCGGCGGTACGGTCAACGGTAGCCACGTGGTCATCACCGGCGCCGACGACGATTCGCTGGATACCGATGCCGGTTGGAGCGGCGCATTGCAGTTCGGCATCGTGGTCCAGCGTGCTGGCGGCGGCGACCGCATGAACGAGTGGAGCAGCCTGCGTCGCCAGCCGTATTCGCGCCCGAAGGTGGCCAACTTCACTTACGTGGGCAATGCCCGCACGGGTGCGGCGATCATGCTCAACCAGGGCACGCAGGCCGCGTTCTACAACTCGGTGTTCACCCGTCCGGCCGGTGGCACCGGCGATGGTCTGGTGTGCTTCAACCTGGCCGATACCGATACCTTGGGGACGTTCAACTCGGTGTTCTTCGCGTGCCCGACCGCGTTCGGCAGCGACCCGCGTGCGGCCAGCCAGTTCGCGGCCGGCACCAACAATGTCGCCAACGGCGTGTCCACGCTGCAGAACACCTTCATCAATGGCGCCAACGAAACTGCAGTGCCGGCATTCCAGGGCTTGAACGGCGTGAGCAGCTTCTTCCAGCAGGTGAACTACATCGGTGGCGTGCGTGATGCCAACGACACCTGGTGGCAGGGCTGGACCTGCGGGCTGACCGCCGATCGCCCCTGCTGAGGCACGGCATCGCACGGCGGCCATCGCGTCGCCGTGTGATGCGTCCAGCTTCATTTTTCTGTTGTCAGGGCTCCCACGATGCGAACCTTCGCTGTTGCCCGTCTTTCGCGGACGGGCCTGTCTCTTTCCATTTCCACCTTGCTGCTGTCCGGCGCCGCCATGGCGCAGTCGACCAGCAGCGATGCCGCTGGCGGTAGCAGCAGTTCCAGCGCTGCTGCCATTGCGCCCAAGCAACTCGACCAGGTCGTGGTGCGCGGCGAATATATTCCCGAACCGATGCTGCAAACCTCCGAAGTGGCCTCGTTCATCACCCGCGAGGACATGGAGCGTACCGGCGACAGCAGCGCTGCGGTGGCGCTGACGCGTGTTACCGGGCTGAGCCTGTCGCGCGGCAAATACGTGTACGTACGCGGCCTGGGCGAGCGCTATTCGTCGGCCTTGTTCAACGGCTCGCCACTGCCCAGCCCGGAGCCGATGCAGCGCGTGGTGCCGCTGGATCTGTTTCCCAGCGATGTGCTGCAAAGCGTGACCGTGCAAAAGACGTATTCGGCCGACTATCCGGGCGAATTCGGCGGCGGCGTGATCGATCTGCAATCGATGACGGTGCCGGACAAACCGTTTCTGTCGCTCACCGTGGGCGGCGGCGCCAATAGCGTCAGTACCGGCGAGAAGGGCCTGACGTACTACGGTTTCGGCGATGACGAGTGGGGCGATGACGATGGCACGCGCAAGCAACCTGCCGCGTTGCGCGATGCGATCCGCACCGGGCGCCGCGTGGACCTGGGCAGTTTTTCGCGCGAGGACATCCGCCGCATCGGCCGCAGCATGAACAACGCCAACCTGTATGTACTGCAGGAGAAGGACAGCATCGACCCGGACGTCAATGTCGGCGGCAGCGCCGGCTACAGCATGGACATCGGCGAGGCCAAGCTGGGCATTCTGGCCGTGGCCAGCTACGACAACGAATGGCGCACGCGCACCGGAAAGCAGCAGGACGGCATCTTTGTCGGCGACAGCGTGGAGTTCAATTCCAACTACGACTTTGCGACCACGCGCAACAACGTGCGCACCAACGGCATGCTCGGCCTGGGCTGGGAATATGGCCGCCACAAGATCGGCTGGACCACCTTGTATGTGCACGACACCTTGAAGGTGGCGCGCAGCCGCGCAGGCCGCGACGAACTGGCCGGGTTCGATGTGCGCGACGACAACACCGAGTGGTATGCGCGTCAGTTGATCAACAACCAGCTGCTTGGCTCGCATGCATTCGGCGAATACGACGATCTCAAGATCGAGTGGCGTGCCGCGGTGGCCAACGCCAGCCGCGATGTGCCGTACGAAACCGGCATTCGATACGAGTTGCTCGATGGCTATTGGGCACACGACGCCTCGCGCGTGCAGAACTACACACGCTTCAGCAAGGTCGATGACAAAGTCGCCAGCGGCGGCGTGGATGTGACCTGGCGGCTGCCGATCGAACACGACCTCACCGTCAAGGGCGGCTTGGCCTATCTGGATAACGACCGCACTGCATGGAGCCGCGAGTTCCGCTTTCTGGCGCTGGACGGCCCGTTGCCGTTCTTGAACCAGTATCAGCGCGTGGATTACCTAATCTCCGACTACAACCTCAGTAACGATCTGCTGCGCTTACGCGAAACCACCGGCAGTTTCGGTGCGGCCGCGTACGACGCGACCTTGAAGGTCAAGGCGGCGTATCTGCAGGCCGAAGGCGAAATCGTGCCGACCCTGCGTGCCACCGTTGGCGTGCGTTACGAGGACGCCACCCAGGCGGTGCATCCGTACGACATCTTCAGCGGCGCACGCCAGGACAGCGTGGCACCGTTGCAGAACAGCTATGCGTTGCCATCGGCCACGGTGACCTGGAATTTTGCCGACAACCAGCAGCTGCGCTTCGGTGCGTCCAAGACGATTGCGCGGCCGCAATTCCGCGAAATGGCACCGCAGCAGTATCTAGACCCGGATATCGACCGCCAGTTCTTCGGCAACCCGTTCCTGATCGACAGCGAACTGGTCAATCTGGATGCGCGCTACGAATGGTTCTTCGAGCCGGGCCAGTACGTCACCGTCGGTGCGTTCTACAAGGACATCGACAAGCCGATCGAAGCCATCGTCAACGATGCACCCGGCGGCGGCATCGTGCAGAGTTTCATCAATGCGCCCAAGGCCACGCTGTACGGCATCGAGCTGGAAGCCAAGAAGTATCTGGACGTGCCGGTCGCAGCCGATTGGTGGGGCGACAAGCGCCTGTTCGTGTCCGGCAACTACACGCGCACCAAGTCCGAGGTGAGCGCGAGTGCCGGCGATACCGTGCAGCCGTTCGGCTTCAGCGAACCGGTGCAGGCCAACCTGTTCATTCGCGACGGGTCGGCGCTGCAGGGGCAATCGGACGATATCGCCAACCTGCAGATCGGTGTGGAAAGCGAGAGCACGCATAGCCAGGCGACCTTGATCGCCAACTACGTGGGCGAGCGTATTTCTGCACGCGGTCGTCCGGGTCAGCCGGACTACATCGACAAGCCGGGTACTTCGCTGGATCTGGTGATCAAGAAGGGCCTGGTGTGGTCGGGCGATACGCTGTCGGTGAACTTTGCCGCACGCAATCTGCTCAAGACCAAATACCAGGAGTTCCAGCGCGTGGGCAGCAACCGGGTGGATCTGTACACCTACCAGCCCGGCATCAGCTATGACATCAGTGTGACAGCGCGTTTCTGAACCCTCAGACGCCTGCAGGAACGCAAACGCCCGCTGTGCTTCGCATAGCGGGCGTTTGCGTTTTGCCGCATGTCGGAGTGTGTCGGCTTGTGTCATCGATTTCTTCGAACTGACACATTGCTGCCGCATTCTGTCATCCGATCGCAATCCTGAGACGGATGTCCGCTTTGCACCGCGCCTTGCCCCCGTTGACCACCGTCATGTCGTCGCATGCCGCACGCACGGCACTGGTCTGTGCGCTGGTCGCGTTGCTGGCATTGCAAGGGCTGCGATTGCTGTGGTTGGTGATGACGCCGGTCGGTCCGGTGGGTCATGCACAGCCGAGCGCTGCCACGGCATTTGATCTGTCTGTATTACGCCGTGACGTGTTCTATCGCAGCGTTGCCGACAGCAATAGCAATAGCGACGGTGTGGTGCTGCACGGTGTGCGCGTGGGTGCTGCGCAGGCAGCGGCCTACCTGAGTCTTGGCGATGGCCGGCAAGGCGCCTACCGCATTGGCGATACGCTGATGCCCGGCGTGGTGTTGCAAGCGGTCGCTGCCGACCATGTGCTGTTGCGCACCGGCAGCGGCGTGCGCCGCCTGACACTGCGCGATGCGGCAGCGCCGGCGCTTGCAACAACGCCATCGTCAGCGAACACAGCGGCAGCAGGCAGCGCATCCGGCGTGATGTCCAACGTAGGCAATGCGACGGCAGCAGCAGGCGCAACCGCGGTCGACCCGCAACAGCTGCTTAGCAGCGCCGGGCTGCGCGCAAGCGCGGACGGCAGCGGTTTCACCATCATGCCGCGTGGCGATGGCGCGCTGTTGCGCCAGGCCGGGCTGGCAGCAGGCGATGTGCTGACCCAGATCAACGGCCGCACGCTCGATGCAGAACACCTGCGCGAGTTGCAGGACGAACTACGCGATGGCCAGGCGGCCACGCTGACCTATCGCCGCGACGGCCAGACCCACATCATGACCTTGAAGCGCCAGCAATGACCGCTGTTCGCCCCTTATGGCTGTTGTCGGCCACGTTGCTGTGCATGTGTGCCGTCGCACCGGTGGTGTCGCTACAGGCCGCCGATGCGCCTGCCGTACGGCTGCAGGACGTGGACCTGCGTGCCTTCATCCAGGATGTCTCGCGCGCTACCGGCATCACCTTCATCGTGGACACGCGCGTGCAGGGCACGGTGAACGTGGCGCGCGCGCAGGCGATGAGCGAAGCCGATCTGCTCGGCATGCTGCTGGCGGTGTTGCGCGCCAATGGTTTGATTGCGGTGTCCAGTGGTCCGTCGACGTATCGCATCATTCCCGACGACACCGCTGCGCAACAGCCGGGCAGTGCCGCCAGCGGCAACCTGGGTTTTGCCACGCAGGTGTTTACGCTGCAGCGCGTGGATGCGCGCAGCGCCGCAGAAATCCTCAAGCCGCTGATCGGGCGCGGCGGTGTGATCATGGCGCTGCCGCAGGGCAATAGCTTGTTGATTGCCGATTACGCGGACAATCTGCGGCGCATTCGCGGGCTGGTCGCGCAGATCGATACCGACCGTGCGGCCATCGACACGGTGACCTTGCGCAATAGTTCTGCGCAGGAGCTGGCACGCACATTGACCTCATTGTTCGGCCAGGCAGGCGAACGCAGCGCGGTGTTGTCGGTGTTGCCGGTGGACAGCAGCAATTCGTTGATCGTGCGTGGCGACCCGGCGCTGGTGCAGCGCGTGGTGCGCACCGCGATGGATCTGGACGGGCGCGCCGAGCGTCGCGGCGATGTCAGCGTGGTGCGGTTGCAACACGCCAGCGCCGAGCAGCTGTTGCCGGTGCTGCAACAGTTGGTCGGGCAGACGCCGGGCAATGAGGCGCAAGCCGGGCAGGACGCGCGCTCCACTGCCGTGGATGTGGCAGCCGCCGGCACCGCACAGACCCAGGTGATTGCGCCTGCCGCCGGCAAGCGCCCGGTAATCGTGCGCTACCCCGGCTCCAATGCCTTGATCATCAACGCCGACCCGGAAACCCAGCGCGCCTTGATGGATGTCATCCGCCAGCTGGACGTGCATCGCGAGCAGGTGCTGGTGGAGGCGATCGTGGTGGAGATTTCCGACACCGCGGCCAAGCGCTTGGGAGTGCAGCTGCTGCTGGCCGGCCGCAATGGCACCGTGCCGTTGATCGCCACGCAGTACAGCGGTGCAGCGCCGGGCATCGTGCCGCTTGCCGCCGCAGCGGCCGGTACGCGCAGCGGCAATGATGATGACGATTCGGTGCTGGAACAGGCGCGCAATGTGGCCGCGCAATCACTGCTGGGGTTGAGTGGCGGCCTGATTGGTCTGGCCGGGCAAAGCAACGATGCGGTGTTCGGCATGATCATCGATGCGGTCAAGAGCGATACCGGTTCCAATCTGTTGTCCACGCCGTCGATCATGACGTTGGACAACGAACAGGCGCGCATTCTGGTGGGCCAGGAAGTGCCGATCACCACCGGCGAAGTGCTGGGCGCGGCCAACGACAACCCGTTCCGCACCATCCAGCGCCAGGACGTGGGCGTGGAGCTGGAAGTGCGCCCGCAGATCAATACCGCCGGCGGCATTACGCTGGCGATCAAGCAGGAAGTCTCGGCCATTGCCGGGCCGGTGAGCGCGCAGTCGTCGGAGCTGGTCTTCAATAAACGCCAGATCGAAACGCGGGTGGTGGTGGAAAACGGCGCCATCGTCGCGCTCGGTGGGCTGCTGGATCAAAACGACCGCCAGACCGTGGAGAAGGTGCCGTTGCTGGGTGACGTGCCGGGCCTGGGCGCACTGTTCCGACACAAGTCGCGCAACCGCGACAAGACCAACCTGATGGTGTTCATTCGCCCCACCATCATCCGCGATGCCGCCGATGCGCAGCGCATGACTGCACCACGCTACAGCTATCTACGCGACCGCCAGCTGGCCGACGGCGACCCGGAAGCAGCGCTCGATGCCCTGGTACGCGACTACCTGCGCGCACAGCCGCCGCAGTTGCCGGCCGGGCCATCGCCGGTGGCGCCGGCACCTGCAGCCACGCCCGCACCCAGTGCACGCCCCGTGCAGCGCTGATGCCATGAGCACTGCGCACGCCAGCATTTCCTATGCGTTCGCCAAGCGCCATGGCGTGGTGCTGCTTGGCGCCGACGACATTGCACAGATCGGGCTGCGTGATGGTGCCGAGGTGCACGCCTTGATCGAGTTGCGTCGTGCGCTGGGCAGGCCGTTGCAGGTGCGCACGCTGGCACCGGCGGTGTTCGACCGGCATGTGTCGGAGATCTACGCCGATGCTGGCATGGAGCAGGGCGTGCAGGTCGAAGCGCTGGATCTGCATGGCAGCCTGGATGCATTGATCGACGATATTCCCACCGCCGATCTGCTCGACAGCCAGGACGATGCGCCGATCATCCGCTTGATCAACGGCATCATTGCCGAAGCCGCACGCCTGGGCGCGTCCGACGTGCATCTGGAATCCTACGAATCGCGACTGCGCGTGCGCCTGCGCGTGGATGGAGTGATGCGCGAAGCGGCTACGTTGCCCGGACGCATCGCACCGCTGCTGGTGTCGCGCGTCAAGGTGATGGCCCGCCTGGATATCGCCGAAAAGCGTGTCCCCCAGGACGGCCGGGTGTCGCTGGTGATGGGCGCAAAGGCGTTGGACGTACGCGTGTCCACCTTGCCCACGCGCAACAGCGAGCGCGTGGTGCTGCGTATCCTGGACAAGGAGCAGGGCAGCTTGTCGTTGACCCAGTTGGGGATGCCCGCGTCGGTGATGCACACCGTGCAGCGCGCATTGCAGGTACCCAACGGCATCGTGCTGGTGACCGGCCCCACCGGCTCGGGCAAAACCACCACCTTGTACGCCGCGTTGAGCCTGCTCAACGATGGTTCGCGCAATATCCTCACCGTCGAAGACCCGGTGGAATACGCCATCGATGGGGTCGGCCAGACCCAGGTCAACGCGCGCGTGGGTATGACCTTCGCCGCCGGCTTGCGCGCCATCCTGCGGCAGGACCCGGACGTGGTGATGATCGGCGAGATCCGCGATGCCGAGACCGCGCAGATCGCGGTGCAGGCCAGCCTCACCGGCCACCTGGTGCTGTCCACCGTGCACACCAACGATGCGGTGGGCGCGGTCACGCGCTTGCGCGACATGGGGATCGAACCGTTCCTGCTGGCATCGAGCCTGCGCCTGATTCTGGCGCAGCGGCTGGTGCGGCGGCTGTGTCCGCAATGCTGCACGCCGCGGCCACTGGATGCAGCCGCACGACACCTGCTTGCGATCAACGACGATGGCAGTGCAACCGTCTATGCAGCGGTGGGCTGCGCGGTGTGCCATCACAGCGGCTATGCAGGGCGCGTGGGCATTTACGAAGCCATTGCGGTGGACGATGCGCTGCGCCGCCTGATCGGCGACAACGCCGACGAAGATGCGCTGGCGGCAGTCGCGTTCGCACGCGCGCCGCGGTTGGGCGATGCCGCACGCGCAGCGGTGCTGCAAGGGCTCACCACGCTGGAAGAAGCCTTGCGCGTCACCCGCCAGCAGGACGATGCGCATGCCGCGGTTTGATTACACCGTGCTCGATCTGCAGGGGCGCAGCCGCCAGGGCGTGATCAGTGCCGACAGCGTTCACAGTGCGCGCGCGCAGCTGGAGCAGCGCCAATGGGTGCCGGTGCGCATCGCTGCCGCAGCAGCTGCATCGACCGCCGTGCAGACGGCACGCTTCAGCGGCAAGGATCTGGTGTTGTTCACGCGCCAGCTGTCGACACTGGTGGAAACCGCGCCGTTGGAAGAAGCCTTGCGCACCATCGGCACGCAATCCGAACGTCGCGGCGTGCGCCGCGTCACCAGCCAGACGCATGGCTTGGTGGTCGAAGGCTTTCGCCTATCCGATGCGATGGCACGCCAGGGCAAGGCATTTCCGCCGCTGTATCGCGCCATGGTGGCCGCAGGCGAAAGCGCTGGCGCGTTGCCGCAGGTGCTTGAGCGGTTAGCCGATCTGCTCGAGCGACAGGCGCAGGTGCGCAGCAAGCTGCAGTCCGCCTTGGTCTACCCGGCCGCGTTGGCGTTGACGGCCGGTGCGGTGGTGATCGTGTTGATGACCTTCGTCGTGCCGAAGGTGGTGGACCAGTTCGATTCGATGGGCCGCGCCTTGCCATGGCTGACGCGCGCGGTGATTGCGGTGTCGAACTTCCTGCTGCATGCCGGCATTCCGTTACTGGTTGCGCTGGTGATTGCGGTCATCGCCGCGCTGCGGTTGCTCAAACGCCCGGCGTTACGGCTGGCTGCGGATCGCGCACTCTTGCGCGCGCCCTTGCTTGGCCGGCTGCTCCGCGACCTGCACGCCGCGCGCATGGCGCGCACCTTGGCGATCATGGTCAACAGCGGCCTGCCGCTGATGGAAGGCCTGATGATCGCCGCACGCACGGTCGACAACCGCGCATTGCGGCTGGCCACCGACAGCATGGTCACCGCCATCCGCGAGGGCGGCAGCCTGGCCGCGGCGATGAAGCGCGCCGGCGTGTTTCCGCCCACGCTGCTGTACATGGCGTCCAGCGGGGAAAACAGCGGACGCCTGGCGCCGATGCTGGAACGCGCCGCCGATTATCTGGAGCGCGAGTTCGAATCCTTCACCACCGCGGCGATGAGCCTGCTGGAGCCGGCCATCATCGTGCTGCTCGGCGGCGTGGTGGCGGTGATCGTGCTGTCGATCCTGTTGCCCATCCTGCAATTCAACACCCTCGCGCTTGGCTGAGCGCGGCCGCTTTCTTCGGAGATCCACATGCAGTCCACCCAATGTCGTGCACTCGCCGGCTCGCCTGTCTCGCGCAGTGGCGTGCGTGGTTTCACCCTGGTCGAGTTGATGGTGGTGATCGTCATCATCGGCCTGCTGGCCACCGTGGTGATGATCAACGTGATGCCCAGCCAGGACCGCGCCATGGTCGAAAAGGCGCGCGCCGATGTCGCGGTGCTGGAGCAGGCACTGGAAACCTACCGCCTGGACAACCTGACCTATCCGACCACCGAGCAGGGCTTGCAGGCCTTGCTCAACCCGCCGAGCGGCCTGACCCGGCCGGAGCGCTATCGGCAGGGCGGCTACATCCGCCGGTTGCCTGAAGACCCGTGGGGCCACGCGTATCAGTACCGCCGCCCGGGCCGAAACGGCGGCTTCGACGTCTACTCGTCCGGTGCCGACGGCGCCGAAGGTGGCGATGCCGACAATGCCGACATCGGCAACTGGCGCTGAGGTGCCGCTGTGCTGACTGCGTCACCCAGCGAGCAATGCGCGTCGTTACGCAGCGCGCACGCACGCATGCGCGGCTTCACCCTGCTAGAGCTGCTGGCAGTGCTGGTGATTACTGCGCTTGCCAGCACCCTGGTGGTGATGACCTTGCCGGACACGCGTCAGGATCTGCACGATCAGGCGGACATGCTGGCCAGCGCGCTGGCCAATGCCCGCGATGAAGCGATCCTGAGCCTGCGCATGGTCGAGGTGACCATCGATGCGGGCGGTTATGCATTCCGTCGTCAGGCGCAGCAACGTTGGGTGGCACTGGACGACACGCCGTTCGCCGCCACGCGCTGGCCTGCCGGCGTGCAGGCGCAGTTTCCGGCTGGCGGCACCCAGCTGAGCGTTCGCTTCGACCCGACCGGTGCGGCCACGCCGCAACGCATCGCGCTGGCCGATGGGCAGCAACAGGTACAGGTGACGGTGGATGCCGCCGGTGTGGTGCAGGTCGATGCGCCGCATCGATAATCACCGCGCTTGTGGCGGATTTTCGCTGCTTGAGTTGATGGTCGCCTTGGCCATCTTCGGCATGGCCGTGGTCGGCTTGTTGAATCTGTCGGGCGAGAGCACGCGCACCGCGGTGGTGCTGGAAGAACGCATGTTGGCCGCGTTGGTTGCAGAGAATCAGGCGATCGAGGCGATGCTGGCGCCGGCCAACGCCGCAGTGGCGCCTGCGCAAGGCCAGGACACACTGGGCGGCCGTGGTTGGGACTGGCAACGCCAGGCGGTGCCGGCAAGTGCCGGCATGGTGCGTATCGAGGTGCGCGTGCGCGCCGCAGGACAAGTGCAGCAGATTGCCAGCCTGAGCATGTTGCGGAGCGTGCAATGAGCCATACGCGCCGCATGCAGGGCTTCACCTTGATCGAACTGCTGGTGGCGCTGGCGGTCTTCGCGCTGGTGGCCAGCGCCGCAGTGGTGGTGATGCGGCAAAGCATCGATCAGCGCGATGCGGTGCGTGCACGCCTGCAGCAGGTGCGCGATCTTCAACTGGCCCATGGCCTGCTGCGCAGCGATCTGCAACAGGCTGCGGTGCGCCGCACCCGCAACAGCGATGGCAGCGCCGCGCGCACTGCGTTCGTTGCGCGTGCGCCCGGAACGCAAGGGCCGTTGTTCGGCTTTGTTCGGCGTGGCTGGAGCAATCCGGATCAGGCGCCGCGTGCGTCGCTGCAATATGTCGAATACCGCATCGTCGATGGACGCCTGGAGCGCAGTGCGCGGCCGGCGCTGGATGGCGCGGCGGCCGGGGCGCCGCAAGTGCTGCTGCGCGGGGTGCGCTCGGCCGAGGTGGCGTTTCACTACCGCGCGCAGTGGAGCGATGGCTGGAGCGGCGGGCTGGAAGCACTGCCGGATGCGCTGTCGCTGGAACTGGATCTGGAACAATGGGGCCGCGTGCGTCAGCTGTTCCTGCTGCCGGAGGGACGCGCATGAAGACGCTGCAGGCGCCTGCGCAACAACGCGGCGTCGCGTTACTGACGGTGTTGTTGCTGGTGGCGGTGATGACGCTGCTGATGGTGGCGGTCTTGAACGACCTGCGCTTTGGCCTGCGCCGCAGCGGTAACGCAGAGGCGATGACGCAGGCGCAGTGGTATGCGCTGGGCAGCGAAACCGTCGCGCGGCAACGCTTGCAGGCGTTGGCCAAGCGCGACCCGTTGCGCACCACGCTGGAGGGCGGCTGGAACGATCAGCCGGTCACCTTCCCGTTGGACGATGGGATGGTGAGCGTGCGGCTGCGCGATCGCGGCGGCTGCTTCAACCTCAATAGCGTGGTGATGGGCGCACCCGAGCAATGGCAACGCAGCGACGATGGCGCTAACCAGTATCTGGCCTTGTTGGAAGCGTTGGGCATCGCGCCGCAACAGTCACAGGCGCTGACCGATGCGCTGGTGGACTGGATCGATAGCGATGCACAGCCGGGCGCGCAAGGTGCCGAAGACGACCGCTATCTGCAAGCGACGGTGCCGCTGCGCACCGGAGCGACCTTGTTGGCTGGCGTCAGCGAGCTGCGCGCCATCGCCGGTTATACGCCGGCGCTCGTCGCGCAGCTGCAGCCCTATGTGTGTGCACTGCCCGAAGGGCGGCTGTCGCCGATCAACATCAACACGCTGCGCGCCGACGATGCACCGGTGCTGGTGGCCTTGACCGAAGGCGCCGTGGAATTGCCGGCGGCACGCCGCATCATCGCCGCACGGCCGGTCGGCGGTTGGAGCGATGCAGCGGCGTTCTGGAAGCAACCTACACTGATGCAGGCGCAATTGCCCGACGCGGTGTTTCAGCAGATCGCATTACGCACGTCCTATTTTTCCCTCTACAGCCAGGTGGACCATGCCGGTGCGCAGATCCTGCTGGAGGCATTGCTGCAACAGGACCCTGCTGGCCGTGTGCGGCTGGTGGCACGCCAATGGAGCCCCGACGAATGAGTAGCACCCTGGTGTTGTTGCCGGCCGATGCCACAACGCAGCCCATCGCCGTGCGCGTGGATGCACACGGCCATGTGCTGGCACAGGACGCGTTGAATGAGCGCCCCGCGCAAACAACGCAGACGGTGCTGGTGGTGCCAGGCGTGGATGTGCATCTGCGCTGGATGGCCTTGCCTGGGCGCAGCGTCGCGCAATCGCTGGCTGCGGCGCGGCTGCAGCTGGCCGAGCATCTGGCGGGCGATGCGCAGGCGCTGCATGTGGTGATCGCCGACCACGCAGAGAGCGATGGCATGCGCTTGGTCGCCGCAGTGGATGCGTTGGTGATGCGACAGTGGCTAGACCGTGCAGCAGCCCTGGGTATCGTGCCCGATGCCGTGGTGCCCGACTGTCTGCTGCTGCCAGACGCGGCGGCGGATCAACCGCCGACGCTGCTGCACTGGGATGGCCGCTGGGTGGTGCGTGGTACACGCATCGCCTGCAGCCTGGAGCCGCAGCTTGCGCAGGTGCTGATCGCAGCACTCCCGGTCGCACCGGCACTGCCGCCGGATCCGGATCCAACGCACGCCATCGCGCAGTTTGCGCGGCATGCCGCCAGCGCGCCGATCAATCTGCGCCAGCAAGGCTTCGCCGCGCCAACGCGCCAGCGTGCACAGCTGAGCGCACGCACGCTTGCGTGGTTGCTTGCGCTGCTGGTGCTGTCGCCTGTGCTTCTGCTGGTGGCGCAGAGCCTGCGTTACGAGATCGGCGCGCAGCTCCTGCAGCGGCGCAGCGCACAGTTGATGGGCAAGAATGTCATGACGCCCGGTGCAGACACAGCCCGGCAAACCGCCGCCTCGCAGAATGCATTCGCACCGCAACTGGCCGCACTGTTCGCTGCAGTCGAAGCAGTGCCGGGAGCAGAACTGGACGCGCTCGCTTACCAGCAACAGGGTCCGCTGCGTGTCACCTTGCTACACAACGACGCCGCGCAACTGGAACACTTCTCCGCCCAGCTCAGTCGCGCCGGTTGGCAGGTGCGCGCAGGCGCAGGCCAGCCCCGCGACGACAGACTCGCCACCGCATTGGAACTGGAGCCGCCGCAATGAGCACGCTGCAACGCATGCCGGTGTGGTGGCAGACCCGCGCACCACGCGAGCGCCTCATGCTGTCGGTCATGATGGTCGCCATCGCTGCATTCATCGGCTGGTACGCGCTGCTGGTGCCGCTACGGCACTGGCGCAGCAGCGCGCAGGCACGCTATGACCATGCTGCGGAGGCGCTGCTCATTGCGCGTGCATCGCAAGCCGGCAGTACCGCGGCCGCCATTCCGCTGGCGCGCATTGCGCAAAGCGCGCGCGATGCGACTATCACCATCACCCACCAACAGCGCAGTCCTACGGGAACACTTGCCTTGCAGATCGACACCGTCACCAGCCCCGTCTTGTTCGCCTGGCTGGAACAGCTGCGCCAGCGCCACGGTCTGACGCCTTCGGCGCTTGAAATCAGCCGCCGCGACGGGCAACTGCAGGTGCGCTGCACGTTCTCGGGTATCGCGCTATGAGGGCAGTGCGTTGGTTGCTGCTGGGCAGCGTGTTGCTGGTCATCGGCGTCATCGCCACCTTGCCGCTGCGGTGGGTGCTGCCGATCGACACGCTGCCGTTTGCCGCGCTGGAAGCGCAGGGCTCGATCTGGAATGGCACCCTGCGTGGCGTGACCTGGACCAGCATGGACGTGGGCGATGTCGGTGTGCGTCTGCGTCCGCTGCCTTTGTTGCGCGGGCAACGCCAGGTGCAGCTACGCTCGGCCACCGCGCAGCTGGTGGCGCTGCAAGGCGCGCGGCAGGGTGTGCAGCAGGCCAACGGTCGCCTGTTGCTGCGCAAGCCGGGTGGGGTGGGCTTGCTGGACCTATCGATCGACCTGCGCGAGGTACATGCGGTTTTCGACGCCACACGCTGCACGCAGGCCGGCGGCGATGTCGCCGTGCAGGTGCTGCCTAACGCCGGTGGCGAAGCCGCCGGGCTGCTGCCGCTACGTCTGCGTGGCAGCCCGCGATGCATGGACGATGCGGTGGTGCTGGCACTGGCGCCCGATGGCGGCCTGCCCGAAGGCGTCAACCTCAGCGCCGAGCTGCGCCTGCAGCACGATGGCCGCTGGCAGTGGCGCACCCAGGTCGAGCCCGGCAACGACAGCGCGCTGCAGTTGGGCCTGCAACTGCTCGGCTTCGTCCAGACGCCGGAGCGTTGGCTGGTGCGTGTCGATCAGGGGCAGCTGTAGCGCAGATGCCTGACGCCTTTGCCGTTGGGCCGGGTTACTGCAGTTGGGCATGGCCCAATGCTTCGACCTGCGCAACGGAACTGGTCGGCTGCCGACCTCGGCACGGGCGAAATTGGTCTGATCTACCCGGCCACAGATCGGCCGGTCGCCACCGCGCCTTGCCAGGGCCGCTGCCGATAGGACGCCCCGTCCGATGCGCACCAGTCCTCGCTGCGCCGACATTCATCGTCCAATCCGCAGATACACCGGCAGGCCACCCCAACGCCCGCCAGACCAGTCCACTCGCGCCGACACAGCACAGGGCTGGTGCGTCGCCGTCGATTGGTACTATATTGGACCTATCGAATTCGGGCGGGCGGGACTAACGATGGTCAAGGCCAAGGCGGACGCCGACAAGCGACTGGACGACCTGCACCTGGACGCGTCCGCGCCAACCCCGCTGTATCTGCAGCTGGCCGGCAAGCTCACCGATGCCATCCGTGGCGGTCAGTGGAAGGCCGGCGAAGCGCTGCCGGCCGAGCGCCAGTTGTGCGAGCGCCTGCAGATCTCGCGGGTCACCCTGCGGCAGGCGGTCGATGTGCTGGTCGAACAAGGCCTGGTCTCGCGTCGCCAGGGGGCCGGCACCTTCGTCACCACCCAGATCCAGCACCAACTCAGTGGTCTGACCAGCTTCAGCGAAACGCTGCGCATCAAGGGCTATGAGCCCGGCACGCGCTGGCTGGAGCGGCGTCTGCGCCCGGCGCATGGCGAAGAAATCCTGCGGCTGGGCTTGTCGCCGGATGCGGCGGTGGCCTCGCTGACGCGCCTGCGCAGCGCCGACGACCGCGTCATGGCCTACGAGCATGCGGTGTTGCCGCAGCGTATCGTCGCCGACCCGCAGCAGGTGGGCGATTCGCTCTACAGCTATCTGGATGCGCAGGGCACCCCGGTGGTTCGCGCATTGCAGTACTTCCGCGCGATCAATCTGCCGGCGCGTCTGGCCGAACATCTGCGCATGAAAACCGGTGAGGCGATTTTGCACGTGGTGCGCGTGGGCTACACCCGCGACGGCAGCGCAATCGAATTGACCGATACCTATTGCCATAACGACTTCTACGACTTCGTCGCCGAACTGCGCCGCTGACGCCAACGGCATTCCTTACGACAACCTCAGAGCCAGCCGATCCATGACTACCGCCAGGCCCGCAAATCCCGTTGTCTCGATCGCCATCGTCGGCGTGCTGTTTTTCATCATCGGCTTTTTTACCTGGATCAACGGGCCGCTGATCACCTTCGTGCGGCTGGCGTTCGACCTCAACGAGGTCAACGCGTTCCTGGTGCTGATGGTGTTCTACCTGTCGTACTTCTTTCTGGCGCTGCCGTCGTCGTGGATTCTCAAGCGCACCGGCATGAAGAAAGGCCTGGCCTTGAGCCTGGTGGTGATGGCGGTGGGCGCGGCCGCATTCGGCCAGTTCGCCACGCAGCGCTGGTATCCGGGCGCATTGGGCGGGCTGTTCGTGATCGGTAGCGGCCTGGCCTTGCTGCAGACTGCGATCAACCCATACATCAGCATCCTGGGGCCGATCGAAAGCGCCGCACGCCGCATCGCGCTGATGGGCATCTGCAACAAGATCGCCGGCATCCTGGCGCCGATCCTGATCGGCTCGCTGGTGCTGCACGGGATCGGCGATCTGTCCGCACAGGTGGCCAGCGCCGATGCCGCGACCAAGGAGACCTTGCTCACTGCGTTTGCCGCCAAGATCCACGCACCGTATCTGGTGATGTCCGGCGTGCTGTTGGTGCTGGCCATCGGCGTGCTGTTCTCGCCGTTGCCGGAGCTCAAGGCCTCCGAAGCCAACGCAACGCCCGGCGCTGCCGGCGTGCAGAAATCCAGCATCTTCCAGTTCCCGCATCTGTGGCTGGGCGTACTGTGCCTGTTCGTCTATGTGGGCGTGGAAGTGATGGCCGGCGATGCCATCGGCACCTACGGGCATGGCTTCAACCTGCCGCTGGACAGCACCAAGCTGTTCACCTCCTACACGCTGGGCGCGATGCTGCTGGGCTACATCGCCGGCCTGGTGTTGATCCCGGCGGTCATTTCGCAGGCGCGTTACCTGAGCATCTCGGCGGTGCTGGGCGTGGTGTTCTCACTGGGTGCGTTGTTCACCCATGGCTACGTGTCGGTGGCCTTCGTGGCCGCACTTGGATTTGCCAACGCCATGATGTGGCCGGCGATCTTTCCGCTGGCCATTCGCGGGCTCGGCCGCTTTACCGAGATCGGCTCGGCGCTGCTGGTGATGGGCATTGCCGGCGGCGCGATCATTCCGCAGCTGTTCGCCATTCTCAAGCAGCATTACGACTTCCAGGTCGTGTTCGCTGCGCTGATGGTGCCGTGCTATCTGTACATCCTGTTTTATTCGCTGCGCGGTCATCGCGTGGGCCTGCCGGCCCATGCCAAGTGAGCGACGCGGCATGATGCGTTCCGACGAACAAGGCACTTCCATGCGCAGGCCCACTATCAAAGACGTCGCCGAGCGCGCCAAGGTCTCGTTGAAGACCGTGTCGCGGGTGATCAACAACGAGCCCTCGGTAATGCAGGCCACGCGTGCGCGCGTGCTGCGCGCCATCGCCGATCTCGATTACGAACCCGATCCGTCCGCACGCAATCTGCGTAGCGGCACGCCATTCGTGATCGGGCTGGTCTACGACAACCCCAACCCGTATCACATCATCGGCATCCAGAACGGCGTGCTGGCCGCCTGCCGCGAAACCGGCTTTGGCCTGCAGATCCATCCCTGCGATTCCACTTCGCCGTTGCTGGCCGAAGAACTGGCCGAATGGGTGCAGCGCTCGCGTCTTGCCGGGGTGGTGTTGACCGCGCCGATGTCCGAACGCCCCGAACTGCTCGCCGGCCTGGCCGCGCGCGGCATCAAGAGCGTGCGCATCATCGCCTCCACCGAAGATCCCGGCGACGGCCCGTGCGTGTATATCGACGACCGCGATGCCGCTTATGAAATCACCGAGCATCTGATCCAGCTCGGTCATCAACGCATCGGTTTCTTGTGGGGCGGCCCGCAGCATCGCTCCAGCGGCGAGCGCTACGCCGGCTACGAAGCGGCGTTGAAGGACTACGGCATTCCGCTGGACAAGCATCTGGTGATTCCCGGCGATTACACCTTCGACGATGGCTTCCGTGGTGCGCGCCGGTTGCTGTCGCTGCGCGAGCCGCCCACTGCGATCTTCGGCAGCAACGACGAAATCGCCGCCGGCGTGCTGGCCGCGGCCAAGTCCACCGGCATGAATGTGCCGTATCAGTTGTCGATCGCCGGCTTCGAAGACAGCCCGTTTTCGCGGCAGTCCTGGCCTGCGTTGACCACCGCAAAGCAGGCCACCGAAGACATCGCGCGGCACGCCGCACGTTTGTTGATCAGCCAGCTGCGCAGCGATGCCTACGACGACCAGCCGGCGCAATTGCAGAACCGCGGCTTCGTACCACAGCTGGTGGTGCGCGGTTCCACCGCACCGGCGCAGACACCGGCCGCCAAATCCCTTCCCCCCGAATCCGCCTGAGTACCGATGACTCTCCCCCAGGAAACCGACACCTTGATGTTCCGCGAGGCGGCGCAAACCGCCGACGTGGTCGCCGCACAGTTCGCGCGTAACGCCGACACCATCGCTGCGCTTGCGCAGTCGTTGCGCGACAACCCGCCGCCGTTCGTGGTGACCTGCGCGCGCGGTAGCTCCGATCACGCCGCGACATATGCCAAGTATCTGTTCGAGACGCAGCTGGGCATCGTCACTGCCTCGGCATCGCCATCGGTGGGCTCGGTGTACGCCGCGCCGCTGCAACTGCGTGGCGCGCTGTATATCGTGATTTCGCAATCGGGCAAAAGCCCCGACCTGCTGCGCAATGCCGAAGCCGCCAAGGCCGCCGGTGCGCGCGTGGTCGCTCTGGTCAATGTGGAAGATTCGCCGCTGGCGCAGCTGGCCGATGTGGTGATTCCGCTCGGTGCCGGCCCAGAAAAAAGCGTCGCCGCCACCAAAAGCTACCTCGCCTCGCTCGCTGCAGTGCTGCACCTGGGCGCAGTGTGGAAGAACGACCCGGCCCTGCTTGCCGCAGTGGACGCGTTGCCGCAACAACTGCGCAGCGCCTGGCAGGCGGACTGGTCTGCACTGACCACCGGTTTGACGCCTGCACATAATCTGTTCGTGCTCGGTCGCGGCCTGGGCTTGGGCGCGGCACAGGAAGCGGCATTGAAGTTCAAGGAAACCTGCGGCCTGCATGCCGAAGCCTATAGCTCGGCCGAGGTCAAACACGGGCCGATGGCCTTGGTCGGCCCGGGCTTTCCGGTGCTGGTCTTCGCGCAGCCCGACGAAACCGGCGCCGGCACGCGTGCACTGGCCGAAGAATTCCGTGCGCGTGGCGCGCAGGTGTGGCTGGCTGCGCCCGATGGCGATCTGCCGCTTGCCGATGCCGCGCACCCGGCGTGCGCGCCGCTGCTGACCGTGCAGAGCTTCTATCGCGCCATCAATGCGCTGGCGCTGCAGCGTGGCCACAATCCTGATTTACCGCCGCATTTGAACAAGGTTACGGAAACCGTTTGAACATGGATGCTTCCCGCACTCAGGCATTGTGCAACGCACGCGTACTCACCGATGACGGCCTGCAAGAGGGTCTGGTCGTACTGCTGGACGGTGCGCTGATCCAGGCGGTCGTGCCGGCCGACGACGTGCGCGTTGCACAGGCGCACACGCGCGTGGAGTTGGGCGGCGCCACCTTGTTGCCGGGCTTCATCGACATCCAGGTCAATGGCGGCGGCGGGGTGTTGTTCAACAACGCACGCGACCCGCAGGCACTGGCCACGATTGCCGCGGCGCATCGCCGCTTCGGCACCACCGGCATGCTGCCGACGCTGATCAGCGATACCGCGCAGGTGATGGCCGAAGCGATTGACGCCACCCGCGCGGCCATCGCACAAGGCGTGCCCGGCGTGCTCGGCATCCATCTGGAAGGCCCCTACCTGAGCCCCGCGCGCAAGGGTACCCACGACGCGCACAAGTTTCGTTTGCCGGACGCGCACGAAATTGCCGTCGACACCTCTCTGGACAATGGCGTCACCCTGATCACGCTCGCGCCCGAGCGCGTGCCGCTGGATGACATCCGCGCGTTCGTGGCCGGTGGTGCGATCGTATTCGCCGGCCACACTGCGGCCACTTACGAGCAGGCGCGCGATGGCATTGCTGCCGGCGTGAGCGGCTTTACGCACGTCTACAACGCCATGTCGCAACTGGCCGGTCGCGAGCCCAACGCCGTCGGTGCCGCACTGGAAGACCCGCAGGTGTGGTGCGGCGTCATCGTCGATGGCGTGCACGTGCACCCGGCCAGCCTGCGCGTGGTGCTGGCAGCCAAACCGCGTGGCAAGGTGCTGCTGGTCACCGACGCCATGCCGATGGTCGGCGCCGACAGCCCCAGCTTCGATCTGTACGGCGAAACCATCACCGCCGTGGATGGCGTGGTGCGCAACGCCGACGGCGCACTCGCCGGCTCCGCCCTGGACATGGCCACCGCGGTGCGCAACAGCGTGCAGTGGCTGGGCGTGGATCTGGCCGAAGCCGCACGTATGGCCTCCACTTACCCCGCGCAATGCATCGGCCTGGGCGACCGCCTGGGACGCATCGCACCCGGCTACCAGGCCGACCTGGTGCTGGTGGATACGAACGTGCAAGTGCTGGGCACCTGGGTTGGCGGGCAGCGCGACTGAGGGCGTCAGCACATTTGGTGCGGCGTGCTATGAGGTAAGTGCAGCCGATGGGATCGCAGATGGCCGCGACGTGTCACTTATCCGGCTGCAATGCCGAGGTTTGCAGCGGCATGCTTGTCGCAAGCATCGCGTGGACCAGTCGCTCTCGTGACAGTTAGGTTGTGATCCCTTCCATGCGGCCAGTCCGGAACGTCTGGTTGTAGCTCCGCCTTTGGCGGCGCAGCAGATGCGTCATCGTCGCCGATGCGGACGTGGCACTGCGGTGTGAGCGGGCAAGGGGCCGCTGCTAGACTCGCGGCTGACTCAGGGACTACGGTGTTGCCGATGAGAAACGCATGGAAGCGGTGGTGGTTGGCGGTTTGTTTGCTGTTCGTCGCGCACCCAGCTGCAGCTGCAGCGGCAGCCAGTTGGCAACTGGTCGCCGGCGGGGCGGATTATCAGCTGGATGCGGCCCACGGGGATGTGCAGACGCCCGAGGGCGCACGGCTACGTCTGACCGCTGGCGCCAAGCGCACGGCTGCGTTTGGTGCAGTCGCTGTGCAACTTGATGCCGTCCCGCTGCGTGGTCAGTCGCTGGCGCTGGACGGCCTTCTCCACGCCTCCCGAGCGATGCAGGGTGCAAACCTGTGGATGCGCGCAGTCGATGCGCAGGGCAAGGTCCTGGCATTTGAAACCTCGCAGGCTGATCGGGTGAGTGGCAGTGCTCAGGCACACCGTCGCATTGCGATGCAGATTCCCTCTGAAGCAAGTCGATTGGCAGTCGGCGTGGTGCTGGAAGGGGATGGTGCGGTCGAGGTGACCGGCTTGCGGCTGATGGCGCAAGCCACCGTTGATGCCGCATCGGCGTCCGCGATTTTCGATATCGCCATCCCGGCCATCCGTGACCACGCATTGCAGCGCACCCGGATCGACTGGGCCACCCGCGAGCCACAGCTGCGCGCACAGGCCGCAAGCATGCGCGAAGCTGACGCGTATGCCGCCATTGACGCGCTGATCGCCGAGCTCGCTGACGGCCACAGCTTCCTGATACGCCCCACCGCGCTGCGCCAGATGGAGGCGCGCGCCGCCGAGCGACCCGCAGTGCAGGCACGCTTGCTGCAGCCGGATGTGGGCTATGTTGAGGTGACCGGCCTGATGACCTCGTCCAGTGATGTCAGGGGCGCCTATCAACGCGCCCTTGCCGCCGCGCTGGATAGCAAGGCATCGCAGGCGCGCTGCGGATGGATCGTGGATCTGCGACAGAACACCGGCGGCACGATGTGGCCGATGGTCAACGGGCTGCAACCGTTGCTGGGTGACCAGTTGCTCGGGTACTTCGTCGACTCAACGGGCAGGCAGACACCCTGGCATGCGCGGCCAGCTGCCGGTGCGCATGCGTCGCAAACCGAGCGCGCGGTGGCCGTCCTGATCGGGCCACACACGGCAAGCTCGGGCGAGATGGTCGCCATCGCGATGCGTGGCCGCCCGGCAACGCGCAGTTTCGGCCAGCCGAGTGCGGGGCAGACCACCAGCAATCGCGCGGTCGATCTGCCCGGTGGTGGCGTGCTTGCCATTGCCAGCAGTGCCACGCAAGACCGCAATGCACGGCAACTGGACGGCGCACTGCATCCGGATGTCGTGCTTGCGCTGCAGGACGATGCCATCGACGCGGCGGCGCAGTGGTTGCGCACCCAGCGATGCGTAGAGCTTGAGTGAGACACGCAACGCGTCGTTTTTGATCGCGTTGCTATGTTCTATACGAAGTATGGCGTGCGGGCAGGGATGACACCTTCTGGCCACAGTGCGGCTAACGAAGCCGATGCCGTATTGGAGTGGGCGTGTCGTCATGTCGCAGAGATCGCTCTTCCCATCGCGCAACACCGTGCCTGCGCGCGAGCACAGATCACGTGCGTTGCATCAGTAACGATGCGCTTACTTCAACTGCACCAACGCAGCACTCTGCATTGCATCATTTCGTTGCGCAGCCTTTTAGCGTCGGCTCGCGGGCGCATTGGTCTGCATCGGTTGATGCCCAGACTGCGATAGCGATCACGCTGTCATTCCGTAATCGGCAGCAGAAATAGCGCATTCCGCACAAAACCAAGCAATTCTGATGTCGGGTTGACAGTGCAACTTGCGGAAGGCACCTTCGCTGATAACGTTGTCAGCGAACAGGAGCCTGTTTCACTCGATCACATCACTGTGGCCAGCCGTGCATCGGCCTGGCCTTTCGATCCGTGCGCTGTATCGAGCCGCGCGGATCGCCGCTCGCGATCCGGCACAGGGGACGGACCGCAGCATGGCGCGCGCAGCGCGCTTTAGTGCAACCCATCGGTTGCGACCTGACGTATCTGCCACGAGGTCAATGTAATGCTGTTTCCCCGTCTGTTCCCGGTGTCTGTTTCCGCAACAAGCCAACCCGCCGCGCAGCCAATCCACGTGCGCCATCATCTCTGCGCAGCGTCGCAGGCCCCTTCCAACTCGCGTTTTTTGAAAGCTGTTGAAGCCAATTCAGCGCAGTCGCGTAGCGCTTCCTTGAGTACTGCTGCAGCCAGGCATTGGCCGCAACGCGCGCGATTGAGCGCGGCGGTGCGCGGCTTGCTGATTGGTGGCGCCGCAATGAGCGGTGTACTGGCGCTTCCCGCTTCTGCGCAGCAACAATCCGAACCTGCGCCCGCACAACAACAGCCCGTCGCTGCGCCATCGCAAGAACAGGCGCCAGCCAACCCGTCGGTCTCCACCCTGGACGAAATCAAGGTGGTGGGTTACCAGGCCAGCCTGGGCAAGGCGCTCAACGTCAAGCGCAATGCCGATGCGATCGTCGATGCGATCAGCGCAGAAGACATCGGCAAGTTCCCGGACACCAACGTCGCCGAGTCGCTGTCGCGGTTGTCTGGCATCACCGTGGACCGCCAGTTCGGCGAAGGCGAAAAGGTCAGCATCCTTGGTACCGACCCGGCACTTAATCGCGTGTTGCTCAATGGCCAGACTATTGCATCGACAAGCTGGGGCGGCGACCCCAACGACCCGGACAGCCGCTCGTTCAACTACAGCACGCTGGCGCCAGAAGTTGTGGGGCTGATGGAGGTCTACAAGACGCCGGAAGCGCGCATCGATGAAGGGTCCATTGGCGGCACGGTGATCGTGCATACGCGCAAACCGCTGGATCTGGAGCGCAATACGCTGACCGGCACGGTGAGCTACGGCTACAACGACCGGTCCGAGGAAGGCAAGCCCAACGCATCGGCGCTGTACAGCTGGAAGAACCAGGACGAAACTCTGGGTGTGCTCACCTCGGTGATGCATTCCCAGCGCGTGCTGCGCCGCGATGGTGTGGAAATCTTCGGTTACGACAACGTGGCCGGCGCGGCGTTTCCGCCTGCAGTGGTTGGCAACAACACCGGCGTGTTCCCCACCTCGATCAACACTGCGTTGTTTCAGCAGACGCGCAAACGCGATGGCATCAGTGCAGCGCTGCAGTGGAAGCCCGACGCCGACTTCGAGCTCAATCTGACCGGTCTGTACGTCAAGGAAAGTTTCGACAACTACAACCAGAGCCGTTACGGCTATTGGGGTTCCAATCCTGGCGACGCGCAGGCATTGGGCTTCGAAAACGGCGTGGCCACCTCGGGTACCTTCGGCGATCAGTCCACCACGTTCCTCGACGGTTATCTGCGTAACAGCGACGTCACCACCGGCAGCATCCACTTGCGTGCCGACTGGCATGGCGATGGCTGGAATGCATCGAGCCAGGTCGGTTACACCAGCTCGCAAGGCGGTGCCGAGCGCATCTACGGCATCCAGTTCCGCAATCTTGCCGGCTACAGCTACAACATCGACGGGCGCCGCACCGTGATGGACTACAGCACCGATCCCACCAACGCAGCGGCGATGCAGCTCAATAACGCCTCGGCCAGCCATAGCCCGCAGTACGACAAAGAGCGTTACCTGCAGCTGGACTTCGACCATGCGGTGGAGTGGGGCCCGTTTACGCAGATCATGACCGGCATCAAGCTCACCAATCATGCTACCGGGCAATCGTCGTACAGCCGCACCTGGGCCCCGAACGACGGCAGCACACTGGCGGATTTCTCGCCGGGCACCACGCCGTCCGGCTATCTGGGCGGGTTATCGACCAGCGCCGACATGCAGCGCTGGTCCACCATCAATCGCGGTGCCATCGGTCAGTACATCGGTGGCCTGGAGGGCGATGACGGTTTGCCGATCAGCTACGCCGGCAACTACAGCATCGAAGAACAGAATCGCGCCTGGTTCCTGCAGGCCAACTTCTCCGGCGAGCGCTATCGCGGCAACATCGGCGTGCGCTACGTGCATACGCGCGATTCCACCGATGGTTTCAGCTATGCGCCGGGCGGCAGCTACACGCCGGTGAACTTTCTCAGCAGTTACGGCAAGTGGTTGCCGGCCTTCAATATCGCCTACGACCTACGCGATGATTTGATGCTGCGCTTTGCCGCCTCCAAGGTCATCGCGCGGCCGCGCTACACCAACATGACCCCATACGTTGCCACCGACGACACCACGTTGACCGCGTCGACCGGCAACCCTGGGTTGAGTCCTTACGAGTCGACCAATCTCGGTGCGTCGGTGGAGTGGTACTTCTCCGACAGCAGCCTGCTCAGCGGCGAGTTCTTCTCGCGCGATATCTCCAACTACATTCTGACCACGGTGCAGGACCGCGTGTTCTTCAATAACACCACCGGTGGGTCGGGTACGTATCAGACCTCGGTGCCGACCAACGCCGGCGACGCCAAAGTGCAAGGCGTGGCGCTCAATCTGCAGCACAACTTCGGCAACGGTTTCGGTCTGGTCGCCAACTACACGTACTCCGATTCCAACACCGACGGCGATTACAGCCTGCCGTACAACTCGCGCAACGCCTACAACATCAGCCCGTACTACGAGCAGGGCAAGTGGAGTGCGCGCGTCAATCTGGGCTGGCGCTCGGAGTACTTCACCCAGATCGGTCGCCTCAACGGTCAGCAGATGACCGATGCGTTTACCCAGGTGGATGCCTCGTTCGGCTACCAGGCCACCGAGCGGCTGCGCGTGGCGCTGGAAGCCACCAACCTGCTGGACGAAACCTACTTCAGCTACATCGGCAACAAGAACCAGCCGTACTACATCTACAAAAACGGCCGCTCCTTCATGCTGAGCCTGAATTTCAAGATGTAAGCGTTACCGCCGGAGCGGTTGCTGGAGCGCCGCCGCTTCGTTCGGTGTCGGCGCTTTCAGCCATTGGTGCCGTTATGTTGTGTCTGCAGACGATAGAGCTCTGCATAGGCGCGGCCGTAGTGCATCAGTTCCGTGTGAGTGCCCTGCTCGATTAATTGGCCTTCTTTCAGGAAGAAGATCCGGTCCGCTTCACGCACGCTGGCCAGACGATGGGTAATAAGCACCACGGTGCGCCCGCGGCCAAGTTCGCGCAAAGACTGAAAGACGACATGTTCGGCCTTTGCATCAAGAGGTGCAGTGGGTTCGTCCCAGATCACCAGGGGCGCATCGCGAAAAATGCCGCGCGCTACTGCAAGTCTCTGCCATTGACCACTTGATAGATCATGGCCACCAATGAACTCACGCGACAAAAGGCAGTTCCAGCCGCCGGGCAATTCCCCTATCACGTCAATTGCTTGAGCGCGTGCGGCTGCCCGATGCAGGTCTTCATCCATGGGGTCGTGACGTGAAGGCTGGCCTAGGCGGACGTTTTCGCGAACGGTGCCTGGCCAGCGCAGTGGATGCTGCGGGACGATACTTACCCGTTCGCGTAACGCATCTATCTGAAGTTGGTGGAGTTCGAAGCCATCCCAGCGGATCGTGCCGCTGGTTGGTCTATAGAGTCCTGCGATCAACTTGGCCAAAGTAGTTTTTCCTGAGCCATTTTCGCCAACCAATGCAACCGTCTGTCCTGCTTGAATACACAACGAGATGTCGTTCAGTGCAACACGTTCACTCATTCCAGGATAGCGGAATCCGACATCCTCCAGCACGATCTCATTCGGTTGTAGGGCGGGTATCACGCTGCCACCAATGGTGTGGTGTGCCATCGCCAATGCAAGAAAGTCGTGATAATCGTCTACATAGAGCGCGCGTTCCGAGATCTCGTGCAGCATGCGCAGGCACTGAGCGAATGCACTGGTTGTGACCTGGATGGCGACGACGGCAGTGCCGGCTAACGCCAGATTCAACCAGCCAGCATGCAGCATGGCGGCGAGGCAACCGAAGGTGAGTAGCAATCCAACTACCGATAGCAGGCGGCCCCGCAATAGCATTCGTGCTTCCAGGGTTGCCTGGGTAGTCAAATGCTCTTGTAACGGAATCGCACTGCGCCGATGTTGATCCAGGACATAGCCCTGTGCCTGGCATGCGCGAATCTCCGCCGCTGCATCGCGCGATGTGGCAAGCTCGGAGATGATCCGCGCATGCCTGGTCAGCGCGATCGTCTTGTCCATTCCTGAATAGTGCAGCCTTGCCGCGGCAAGCGCGGCCCATCCCTCCGGGATGAAGGCCATCGACATGGCGAGAAGCAGCAGCGGATGCAGCCACAGCAAGGCGAGCGAGGCGGCGACAACCGACAGTAGCGCCGACAACGCTTCCGACAAGCAGACGGTCACACGCTCGATATGCAGCGCGCCGCGGTCGCGCGCGCGTTGCATACGATCGAAAAAATGAGGATCGTCGAATGCGGCCAGATCAATAGACAGGCTTGCAGCCAGAATCTGGTCGTCAGCCAGGTGCCGTACCTTGGGCACCAACTGCGCTTGTGCGGACAGACTGGCGGCGTGTGCACCGACTTTTAGCAAATGCGCGAGCAGCAATAAGGCACCGACAGGCAGGAGCTGCGCACCCCAATCTGCTGCAGAAACGCCAGAGAGCAGTACCGTCAACACCTGTCTGAGCAGTAGCAATCCCCATACCGAAGCTGCTGCCGACAACAGCTGGCTGGCGACAAGCAGACGCATGGCAGTTGGCGCAGCTTGGCGAGCGATACCAACGACGGGTCCGATCGCTCTGGTGAGTCGCACTAGGATCGCTCCCAAGTCCTGGGAGGAAGCGTCATCTGCGATACGCCAGTAGGGGCTCTGAATCTGTCCGGGATCGTGTGCCATAGACGTTAAATCCCCAGTCCTCCCTGTAGCAGAATCGATGGCACGCGATGCTGCGGATGCGCCCTGAGCAACTGATAGGCGATTCCACCCAGGCCAGGCATCAAGCCGGGGGATAGGGTGTCGCGAAGTAGTCCGCAGCATGCGCCATGTTCTTCAATACTGGTCAGCACGCTGCCCAGTAACTCGGTCGCCATTTTGCAGTGTTTCGCCGGTTGCAGACGCGCGGCTGTATCGAATAATTCCCATGCGCCAAGATCACCGTGGCAGGCGCAGTGATTCCATCCCAGCCCTTGGCGGCGTGTTGCGTCAGTGGCGATGCGCAGGACTTCGCGGGTCCGCGTATGTGTCAACTGTGGATCAAGGTCTGCGTGTGCAAGGCCGATTCCTACCGCACCGTGACACCACGCAGCGGCGGTTGGATTTCCCGCAAGCATACGTAGATCGCGCCAGTTGCGATGCGCATGGTCGTAGAGGCCATCCTCGAAGGCGAACGCCGCCTGCGCGCATTCGGTATACAGCTGGCACCCGGTGGCTCGTGCAAGCTTGGTCAGCGCCCAGCCGATTCCTGTTACACCATGGGCGAAGCCGCCGACACCTTCGGGCCAACGGGTGTGGACCCAGTGCATGGCTTCACCATCGCGCGTTCCCGCTTCGCATATTCGGTTGCCGAGCAATACGGCCGTTTCAAGATGACGCTGGTCTTGGGTATGTCTGGCCAACGCAAGCATTGGAACGATCGCACCGGCGCAGCCGGTCAGGATATCGAAGACCTGGTCGGCCTGTGCTGCATCCGGAAGCTCCTGCGCAAGCGCTATCGCATGGTCCAGGGCCGCTTCGATACCGAAATCCAAAAGCACTAGATATGCCCAAAGCTGCGACCCCAGTCCGATGTAGCCGCCAGGCGGCAGTGGGCGGAAGCGGATTCCATCGCGCATGAGCCGGCTCCGTTTTGCATCACCCATAATCATCGTGGTGATGCACGCTTGCAGGCAGTGCTCGATGCCATCGACCGGATCGGCACGGCCTTCGGCAGATTCCCTGCGGTAGGCCGCGAGCAACATCGCCATGCCGGCAATACCGTTGTAAACGTCTGGTCCGAGCGGCTGCACCGACCAGCCGTTGGCTGCCAGTACCGGTGCCAGCCATGCAATGCTGCCGTCCTTGCCGATGACCGCATTTCCGACCAGTTGACGCATGAGCACGCAGAGTTGCTGCCGCCGCCTTTGCTCGGCGTCTTCCTGTTGAGGTACCGCGGGCAATAACGAGCGGTCTTCCGGCATCCAACCATCGTTGACGAATGCACTGATGAGCGACGCCTGGATCACTTCACGCTCAAGTGCGATGTCGGCATTGCGCCAATCGGCCAGTGCGTTGGCGATCAGGTTATCAGCGATCTTCCAGCGGGTATTTCCTGGGCCTGCTAGGCAGCCATCGTCGGTAGTCGCGGAGAAGTACGGGATGTCACCGCTTAGCAGATCGTCGATCTCGGCGTTGAGGACATCTGAATCCTTGGGCACAGATCCCACATTTTCGGCCATGCGCAGCATCAATGAATAGGCACGCTGGCGTGCCTGCTCGGGATTATGCAGCGACACTGGATGCCAAAGCATGCGGCCGATTTCTGCATAGGTTTCGGTCGGCCGCGCGACGAAGCGAACGACGCAGCCCGCGAATCCTTCCAAATGCGGTCCTAATGCAGCACGGGTATCCATTTCTTGAAGTAGCTGCGTCATTTCACCAAAGCCAGCCAACACGTCCGGCCAATAGCGTGCAAGCTCAGGGCGCGCATTCGGGAGATTCTGTGTCTCAAGCGTTCCGTGTGTCTCGCCAAGCCCGATGCGTGCCTTGTCCGTGCCTGCATCGATCATTTCAGGTCGTGCTATCTCTGGCTGTTGGCCGGGTATTGAGCCCAGTGCAGAATGATCCGCACCACGCCATCCAAGCCCGGTGGCGCGGCTAGGCAGCATCCCGATGTTGGCAGCGGTGCCTGCGATGGTGGCGGCAACACGATCCGCCGCTTCGCCAAGACCTGACGCAGGGGCAGGCAGACGCGGTGTAAAAAGTGTCTCGCAGTCGATGATGGTCGGTGCGGACCCATGTGCGATGAGGTTGCCTGCGTGCAGATCGGTGCCTGCAAGTAACCGCATGACCGCCAGCCAGTGGCCGCTGGCGCGATAGAAATCCCGCTGCGCGGAAGGTGTGTCTGCTTGCCGATGAGTGACGAATTCCACCCAGCCGTAGTGACCGCAATCGATGGCGTGGGGTACGTGCATGTTGTTTGCAATTTTCTCGCCTAGCGCTTGGACAAATTGTGCAAGTGCCAAATCGATTGCGACCGACCTAGGTTTGTAGACTAGGGGACCACCAGTGCAACGTACCAGCACCACGCTCTGCCCACCGCAATGGCTGTCGCCCGCTCCGAAAGTGACTTCTAGCAGCAAACCGCCAGTGGCATGCAGTAGGGGCGGCAACAGATGCCGGTCGTTGCACCATCGGTTCGCAAACATGAGCGCTGCGGCGCAGCGATGTGAAACTAAAGTATCGACGCGTTCTGCCAGCCCGGGATAATGCGGGGCCAATGACTGCCAGTAATCCGGCTTGCAAGTCAGTTGCTGGAATGCGGTCCAACGCTCTTCAGCGCTATCGCCATCGAGTCGGGCATTCACCCGGGCGGCATTCAGTTCCAGCAACAACAGACGGGTTAGTTTGCCGTGGAGTACCGCCAACAGTGCTTGACGCGTTGCAGTGAGGATGGCCTCGCGTTCCACCTGTTGAAGTGCAACAACCTGGGTGAGCTGGACTGCCAGTTTCTCTAGGGGTGACGAAATCAGGCAATCCAGCGACGTGCCAAAGTCACCGCCTTGCTGGCCGGAGACCATGCCGCCTCAACAGCACTGGAAGGTGGCTGACCCTGTACAAATCGTACCGCACTGTTCGGTGACCGCGGCTGCCTCGCACACGATGTCGGCCTCCGCATAGGCACCGCTGACGAACAACGGACCGGCGGGATTGTCATCGCCGGCATGATTACGCCAATAGTCCACCAGATTGTTCCCAGTCTCTTCGCTCATGAGCAGATCCTTTGTCTTGAAGTGAGATGCGACATTTACGGTACGGCAAACATGAAATTTCGGCACGAATACTAGATGTATTGATCCTTGAGTAATTGCGTGCAGATGCTGCCGCTTTCCGATGCTATCCGTGAGAAGGTTTGAAAACTGATACTTACGTCTGAAAATAGCCGCCATGATTGGCGGATTCGCCTCGGCCAGATACACGCGCCTGTGCAATCGCCGCAATGCGCGCCTTCATCAGGGCCTCGCCGACTTGCGGGCCTTGCAAGCCTTCCGCGGCCAGGTCGCGTGCGTTGATCGCCAGGGCGGCGGCGTGCAGGCGTTGGAGTTCGGCGCCTTGCGGGTATGCGGCGTCTTCGCTGCCCAGCCTGCCGCGCTTGTCGGCCTCGCAGACCAGCGCCAGTTGCGCGATGCGCTCCGGTCGACGAAATGCATCACAGCGCACCAGCAGCTCGTGCAGCGTGCGGTCGCGCAGTTCCGCCAGACGATGCACGTTGAGGTGCTCGCGGCAGGCGATGACGGCGAGCTGGCGATAGTCTTGCGGCACCTTGAGCCGTTCGCACAGGGCCTGCAGCGGCGCAACGCCGCGCTGTTCGTGCATCACATGGCGCGGCCATTCGTCCGGCGGTGTCAGCGCCTTGCCCAGGTCGTGGGTCAACGCGGCAAAGCCGATCAGCGCGTCGCCATGTGCCAGCCGCGCAGCCATGTCGCTGACCATTTCCTGATGGATGCCGGTATCCACTTCCGGATGAAATTCGGCACGTTGAGGGACGCCATACAGCGCATCGATTTCCGGCAGGATGACGCGCAGGGCATCGGTGTCGTGCAACGTGCGCAAAAACGCAGAGGGCTGCGCGCACGTCAGCGCGCGGCGCAGTTCCTGCCACACACGTTCGGGCACCAGGCTGTCCAGCTCTCCGCTGGCCGCCATCTCGCGCATCAGTGCGGCAGTGTCCGGTGCGATGCTGAACCCCAGTGGTGCCAGCCGTGCCATGAAGCGCGCCGCGCGCAAGACGCGCACGGGGTCTTCGACAAAGGCCGGGCCTACGTGGCGCAGCACGCGCGCTTGCAGATCGCGGGCACCGCCGTACGGGTCGACCAATGTGCCAGTGTCTTCGTCGCGCGCCATCGCGTTGATGGTGAAGTCGCGGCGCAGCAGATCTTCTTCCAGCGTCACCGACGGATCGGCATCCACCACGAACCCGCGGTAGCCACGCCCGGATTTGCGCTCGGTGCGGGCCAATGCATATTCCTCGCCGCTGCGTGGATGCAGAAATACCGGGAAGTCCTTTCCCACCGGTTTGAAACCCTGTGCCTGCATCTGCGCCTGGTCGGCGCCAACCACCACCCAGTCGCGGTCGCCGGCGGGTTGGCCAAGCAAGGCATCGCGGACTGCGCCGCCAACGAGATAGATCTTCATCGCTCCATGATGCCCGATGCGGTGCTTGCGTCGAAACAACTTGCGGCGTGCGCTGTCGCGTTTTGCTTGGGTGTGGTGCCTGGTGGGGTTGTTATCGCGTAGATCCTGGCGTCTGCAAGCGATTGCTGCGGATGGATGATGCGCAAGGCGTCTGGTCTGCGGGTTCGCTGCAGGGCCCTTGCCCGCCCACCATCGCGGGACACGCTGCAAGTACGTCCATGTAAGCTCTTTGG
>NZ_JBEGDX010000004.1:0-425647 GCF_040202975.1 Xanthomonas sp. WHRI 10207
CCTCGCCTGTGCTCCTGGAGACCGCTATCTGGTGGCTTACTGATTGCCGCTCGATTGCTTTTCTGCATGCCGACCTCTAGCCGTACGCGACCTGCAAATAGAGAGGTGCCGCCCGTGAGGCATTGCCCTCGCTGCAAGGGGCGACTCATGCCAGCGGAAGGTGACGCTGCCGCTGCCAACATGCCGGCGAGTGAGCTCGGCATAGCGTGTGACACTGGCACTGGCACTGGCACTGGCACTGACACTGACACTGAGGCATTGAGGCAGACGTACGATCATCGATCGAGCTTTATTGATCAACCTCGCTGTATTGGGTCGAATTCCGACAGAGGTGAGGCTGCTGCCGGCATTTCTCCGGCTAAAGGGATTTTTAAACAAGGGCTTGCCGAACGATGACGCGAAACCAGGCTGCAGTGACCGGATGACCCGATGCATTCCACGACGCCAACCTCGATTGGCGACCCAAGGCGCCTGGCTTGCTGGCCGCTTCATACGTGAATCGGCGGCACTTGATTGACCTGTTTCTATCCCAGGCATAAAAAACCCCGCTCTCGCGGGGTTTTTCTTGCCTGGCTGTGGATCAACCAGCCCTTCTTCAATCACCCAGTGTCAGCAGCGAGGCGTTGCCGCCTGCTGCGGTGGTGTTGACGGTGACAACCTTCTCCGTGGCGAAGCGCAGCAGATAGTGCGGGCCGCCGGCTTTTGGGCCGGTGCCGGAAAGGCCTTGGCCGCCGAAGGGCTGGACACCGACGACGGCGCCAATCTGATTACGGTTGACGTAGACGTTGCCGACGGCGACGCGCGATGTAATGCGCTCGATGGTGTCGTCGATGCGCGAATGCACGCCCAAGGTCAGGCCATAGCCAGTGGCGTTGATCTGGTCGATAACGGTATCGAGCTGGTCGGCTTTCCAGCGGATCACATGCAGAACGGGACCGAAAACCTCGCGTTGCAACTGGGTGAGCGACGTCAGTTCATAGGCACGCGGGGCAAAGAAGCTGCCGTGCGCGGTGACGTCCTCCAGCTTGGTGGTTCCGATGAGGCGGGCTTCGCGGTCCATACGAGCTGCGTGATCGTCGAGGATCTTGAGCGCATCTGCATCGATTACCGGGCCAACGTCGGTCGAAAGCAAGCCAGGGTCGCCGATCTTCAGCTCGCCCATGGCACCGGCGAGCATGGTCATGACCTTGTCGGCGATGTCGTCCTGGACGAACAACACGCGCGCCGCCGAGCAGCGTTGCCCGGCGGAGATGAAGGCGCTGGAAATTGCATCCTTCACCACGGCCTCGGGCAGCGATGACGAGTCGGCGATAAAGGCGTTTTGGCCACCGGTCTCGGCGATCAGCACGCCGATAGCGGCATCGCGCGCGGCCAGAGTGCGATTGATGATGCGCGCGGTTTCGGTGGAACCGGTGAACGCCACGCCCGCCACGCGCGGATCGTTGGTCAGTGCAGCACCCACGGTGGCGCCGTCACCAGGCAGGAATTGCACGGCGGCTTCCGGTACGCCGGCTTCGTGCAGCAGCTTCAATGCCGCATAGCCGATCAGATTGGTCTGCTCGGCGGGTTTGGCGATCACGCTGTTACCGGCAGCGAGCGCGGCGGCGACCTGGCCCAGGAAAATCGCGAGCGGGAAATTCCAGGGGCTGATGCAGACGAACACGCCGCGACCGTGCAATTGCAGTTCATTGGACTCGCCGGTCGGTCCGGGCAGGCGCTCGGGTGCGCCGAACTGAGCGCGCGCCTGACCAGCGTAATAGCGCAGGAAGTCGACTGCCTCGCGGACTTCGGCCACGGCATCGGGCAGCGTCTTGCCCGCTTCCTTGACGCAAATCGCCATGAACTCGGGCATGCGCGCCTCGAGCAAGTCGGCGGCGTGTTCCAGGATGGTGGCGCGGCTTGCCGCCGGGGTGCGGTTCCAGCCCGGTTGGGCTGCAGCGGCTGACGCCAGCGCCTTCTGCACGGTTGCAGGGTCGGCCGGTTGCCAGTGTCCCACCGTCTCGCGGCGATCGGCCGGGTTCAGCACTGCTTCGCTCTGGGTACTGATCACCGCGCCCGGTACCAGCGGAGCTGCCTTCCACGGTTTGACGGCGGCGTTGAGTTGCTCGGCCAGCTGCCGCAGATCGTTGTCGTTGGCGAGATTGGCGCCCATGGAGTTCTTCCTGTTCTGGTTCTGGCTGCGCAACAGATCGGTCGGCAGCGGGATCTTGGGGTGCGGGATGGAGACAAACGACGACACCGCCTCGACTGGATCGCGGATCAGGTCTTCGATGGCGACGTCCTCATCGGTAATGCGATTGACGAAGCTGGAGTTGGCGCCGTTTTCGAGCAGACGACGCACCAGGTAGGGCAGCAGATCTTCATGCGATCCAACTGGTGCATACACACGACACGGCAGCCCCAGACGATCGGCAGGAATCACCTCGGCATACAGGTCATCGCCCATGCCGTGCAGTTTCTGATGCTCATACGTCTTACCCGCTGAAATCGCACGTACCGCAGCGATGGTCTGCGCGTTGTGGGTGGCGAACATCGGATACAGCGCATCGCTGTGCGCAAACATGCGACGTGCGCAGGCCAGGTAAGACACATCGGTGTTCTGCTTGCGCGTAAACACCGGGTAGCCGGGGTGGCCTTCGATCTGCGCACGCTTGATCTCCGCATCCCAATAGGCGCCCTTGACCAGACGCACCGGAATGCGTCGGCCAACGCGCCGCGCCAGGTCGGCCAGGAAGTCGATCGTATAGGGCGTGCGCTTCTGATACGCCTGCACCGCCAGGCCATAGCCTTCCCAGCCATCCAGCGACGGGTCGGAAAAGGTGGCCTCTATGATGTCCAGCGACAGCTCCAGGCGATCGGCCTCTTCGGCATCGACGGTGTAGCCGATGCCATACGACTTGGCCAACTGCGCGAGTTCCAGCACGCCGGGCACAAGTTCGGCCATCACGCGTGCGCGCTTGGCATGCTCGTAGCGCGGATACAACGCAGAGAGCTTGATCGAAATGCTGGGCGCGGCGAACACATCGGTGCCGACGAAACTGCCGCTACGGCCGATCGCATGGATGGCATCGCGATACGCCTGCAAATAGCGCTGCGCATCCTTCATGGTCAATGCGCCTTCGCCGAGCATGTCGAACGAATAGCGGTAATCGGCGTTGTCGCCCTTGCGCGAACGCGACAACGCCTCGCCGATCGTGCGTCCCATGACGAACTGGTGGCCCATGATCTTCATCGCCTGCCGCACGGCCAGACGAATCACCGGCTCGCCGACGCGGCCGATCAGGCGCTTGAAGGCACTGGGTACATCGGCGCGGGTAAGGTCGTTGAGCTGCACCAGCCTGCCGGTGAGCATCAAGCCCCAGGTCGATGCGTTGACCAGCACCGAGTCGCTGCCGCCCATGTGCTTTTTCCAGTCCGCATCGCCGAGCTTGTCGCGGATCAGCTTGTCTGCGGTGTCCTGGTCGGGAATGCGCAGCAGTGCCTCGGCCACGCACATCAGCAGCACGCCTTCCTCGCTGCCCAGATCGTACTGGCGCATGAAGGCTTCGATCGCGCCCTGATCCTGTGCGCGTGCACGCACCCGGGTGACCAGATCGGCGGCGAGTGCCTGCACCTTGGCCTGCTCTGCGGCCGGCAAGCGCGCCTGGTCGAGTAGTTCGTGCACGTGCTCGGCTTCGTCCTTGAGCCAGGCAGCGGTGATGGCAGCGCGCAATGCGCCGGGCGCGGCCGGTAACTCGGGCGCGAGCAGCGGGTGCGCGGCGGCGGTGGAGGCAAGCGAGTCGAGCTGAGCGTTCATGCGAAAGGTGCCTGGGAATCCTTGCGCATTCTAGAGAGCAGGAGCACCCGCACACTTGTGTGGAAGCGGCAGCTTTCCCGCCGTTTTGTGCAGGTCGCCCAGGGATGTGATGGTGGACCCGCTCACGGGCCTGTGCCGTCCGCTGTTTGGATGAAGTATTTGATTTATGCGCATTTTTAGCTGCACTGCAGCAATTTGCTGATCGGCGGAAACGCTTGCCGCATGCGTTCGCGCGGGTCTACCATCGGGCTGTTCCCGCAGTCCGCTGCGTGTTGCCAATGATCGAAGTGCTGCCGTTGATGTCCGAAGGGGTTGGGACGCAATTGCGGTTGCGACCTCCGCGGGCGCTGTCGGCCAGGCAATTCGTGCTGTTGTTCGCAGTTCTGTCCGGAACGATGTGGGTCTTTGCGGGCCTGGGGTGGTGGACCGGTAATGTATTCGCGCCGGTATTCGCCCTGTTGCACAGTGGAATGGTGGCGCTGGCGCTACGGCAATTGTGGCGAAGTGGCGAGCGCGAAGAAGCGATCCGGGTAGGGGAGACTGCAGTTGAGGTGTTTCCGTCCGGGCATGCGCCACCAGCGTTTCAGGCACATCCGCACTGGGTGCGGTTATGCATGGAACGCGACGACAGGGTGCTGTTGGTGAGCAGCGGCAGGCAGATCGAGATCGGAAGTTTTCTCGGGCCGGCCGAACGTGTGGAACTGGCAGATACCCTGAAACGCTTGCTCGCGGCCGCCAATGGCCGTCACCGATGACGTAAGGGTCTAGGCAATGACGCAACGCAGCAGCTGGAAGTCGACGTACACAAGGTTGGGCCTGGCGATGGCAGCGCTGGTCGGCGCACCGGGCGCCTGGGCGCAATCGGCCGATCCCAAGGAATGGCAGCTCAATATGGGCCGCGGGGTGACGCAGACCGCACGCATGGCCTACGAGGCGCATATGGTGGCGCTGTGGGTGTGCGTGGTGATCGGCGTCCTGGTGTTCGGGGCGATGGGCTATGCGATGTTCAAGTTCCGCAAGTCCAAGGGCGCGGTGGCTGCACAGTTCAGCCACAACACGCGGGCAGAGGTGCTGTGGACGGTGATTCCGGTGTTGGTGCTGATTGCGATGGCGTGGCCGGCAACGGCCAAACTGATTGCGATGTATGACACTCGCGAGTCGGAAATGACCGTCAAGGTCACCGGCTATCAGTGGATGTGGAAGTACGAGTATCTGGGCCAGGGCGTGGAATTCACCAGCCGTCTGGCGCGCGAATCGGACCGCATCCGGCAGAGCGGCGAACGCCCTACCGCAGCGTCGCAACCGCATTATCTGCTCGATGTCGATAATCGCCTGGTGCTGCCGGTCAATACCAAGATCCGCTTCGTGATCACCGCCGACGACGTGATCCATGCGTGGTGGGTGCCTGCACTGGGTTGGAAGCAGGACGCCATCCCGGGCATCGTCAACGAGGCGTGGACCAATATCGAGCAGCCGGGCGTGTATCGCGGCCAGTGCGCGGAGTTGTGCGGCAAGGATCATGGCTTCATGCCGATCGTGGTCGAAGCGCTGCCCAAGGCCGAGTTCCAGCGTTGGCTGGCATCGCGTCGCAGCGCCACACCTGCAGCGCCCACGCCCGCAGCACCAGCGACAGCACCTACCGGTGAGGCTGCACCCGCGGCGGCACCGGCAGCACAAGCTGCCGCACCGACCGCCGCTCTCTAATACCGCTCGCAACCGCACCGCTTCACAGAGGTCGTTCCGTCATGGCGCATACCGCAGTCGATCACCACGGACACCATCAGCCCGGCTTCGTCGAGCGCTGGTTCTTTTCGACCAATCACAAGGATATCGGCACGCTGTACCTGCTGTTCTCCTTCGTGATGTTCATCATCGGCGCGGCGATGAGCGTGGTGATCCGCGCCGAACTCATGCAGCCCGGCCTGCAGTTCGTCAAGCCCGAATTCTTTAACCAGATGACCACCGTGCATGCACTGGTGATGATCTTCGGTGGGGTGATGCCGGCCTTCGTCGGTCTGGCGAACTGGATGATTCCGTTGCAGATCGGCGCGCCGGACATGGCATTGCCGCGCATGAACAACTGGTCGTTCTGGTTGCTGCCGGTCGCCTTTACCTTGTTGTTGTTGACGTTGTTCCTGCCCGGTGGTGCACCAGCCGGCGGCTGGACGCTGTATCCACCGCTGTCGCTGCAGGGTGGCTACAACGTGGCCTTCAGCGTGTTCGCGATCCACGTGGCTGGCGTCAGCTCGATCATGGGGGCGATCAACATCATCGCCACCGTGCTCAACATGCGTGCGCCGGGCATCGATCTGCTCAAGATGCCGATTTTCTGCTGGGCCTGGCTGATCACCGCGTTCCTGCTGATCGCGGTCATGCCGGTGTTGGCCGGTGCGGTCACGATGTTGCTGACCGACAAGTTCTTCGGCACCAGCTTCTTCAACGCGGCCGGCGGCGGCGACCCGGTGATGTACCAGCACATCTTCTGGTTCTTCGGGCACCCGGAGGTGTACATCATGATCCTGCCGGCGTTCGGCGTGGTCAGCGAAATCATCCCCACCTTCAGCCGCAAGCCGCTGTTCGGCTATCAGGCGATGGTCTATGCGATCGCCGCGATCGCGTTTTTGAGCTTCATTGTGTGGGCGCACCACATGTTCACCGTGGGCATGCCGCTCGGTGGTGAGATCTATTTCATGTTCGCCACGATGTTGATCTCCATCCCGACCGGGGTGAAGGTGTTCAACTGGGTCAGCACGATGTGGAAAGGCTCGCTGACGTTCGAATCGCCGATGCTGTGGGCGGTGGCGTTTGTGATCCTCTTCAGCATCGGTGGTTTTTCCGGCCTGATGCTGGCGATCGTGCCGGCAGACTTCCAGTATCACGATACGTATTTTGTGGTGGCGCATTTCCATTACGTGTTGGTCACCGGCGCGGTGTTTGCCTTGATTGCAGCGGTGTACTACTGGTGGCCGAAGTGGACCGGGCGCATGTACAACGAGGCCTGGGCCAAGTTCCATTTCTGGTGGACGATGATCTTCGTCAACCTGTTGTTCTTCCCGCAGCACTTCCTCGGCCTGGCCGGCATGCCGCGGCGCATCCCCGACTACAACGTGGTGTTTGCCGACTGGAATCTGGTCAGTTCGATCGGTGCGTTCGGCATGTTTGCTACGCCGTTCCTGATGGCTGCCATTCTGCTTGCGTCGCTACGCAGCGGTGCCCGCGCCGATGCGCGCGCCTGGGAAGGTGCAAAGGGTCTGGAGTGGACGGTGCCTTCGCCGGCGCCTGCACATACCTTCACCGTGCCGCCGGTCATCAAGCCTGGAGATCTTGCGCATGAAGACATCGGCCACTGAATCGGCGTCGGAGCCGGCGGTGACGCGTCTACTTTCCGCTGCCGAGCGGCAGGCGCAGCAGCGCCGCGCGGTGCGCCGCACGGCAATCACGGTGGGGATCATTGCGTTGCTGATCTATGCCGGCTTCATTGCCTCGGGCGTCATCGGCCGATGACTGCGCGCGCGCCCACGCATGCGCCGACCGCCGGCTTGTTCAAACTGCTGGGCGTGGTGCTAGGCGTCTTCGTGCTGACCTTTTCGCTGGTGCCGCTGTACCGCATCGCGTGCGAAAAAGTCTTCGGCATTCGCATGGAGCGTGCACCGGGTAGCACCCGCGAGGGTGCGTCCAATGCGGTGGGCGCTGGCAAACGCACGGTGCGGGTGGAGTTCGATGCCGGGGTCAATTCCAAACTGCCCTGGACGTTCCATCCCGAGCAAATGACGATGGACGTGGTGCCGGGGGAGCTCAACGAGGCACTGTATTTCGCGCGCAACGACAGCAAGCGGGCGGTGGTGGGTAGCGCAGTGCCGTCGGTTGCGCCGGCGCGTGCGTCGGGCTACTTCAACAAGACCGAATGTTTCTGTTTCACCGCGCAGACACTGCAGGCTGGGGAGACGCGCGACATGCCGCTGCGTTTCATCGTGGACCCTGCGTTGCCTGCGGAAGTCACCACGATCACCTTGTCCTACACGTTCTATCGCAACGACGCGCTGACCTCGGAACTGCAGGGCGGTGCCGTGTCCGGCACGCCGCGCGCGGCGCCGTAACCTTCATCCACCCGTACCACGACACGGAAGCAACGCCATGGCCGATCACAGTCCCAACGCCGATGCGTATTTCGTCCCGACGCAGAGTAAATGGCCCTTTGTCGGGTCGATTGCGATGTTCGTGATGATGATTGGCGTGGCCAGTTGGCTCAACGATGCGGCCTGGGGGCGCTGGACATTCTTCGCCGGCATGGCGATGTTGCTGGCGACCTTGTTCATGTGGTTTGGCGATGTCATCCGCGAGTCCAACGCCGGCAACTACAACCGCCAGGTGGACGGCTCGTTCCGCATGGGGATGGTGTGGTTCATTTTTTCCGAGGTGATGTTCTTTGGCGCCTTCTTCGGCGCCTTGTTCTACACGCGCGTGCTGACGCTGCCCTGGCTGGGCGGCGAAGGCGATGGCGTGATGACCAACGAACTGCTGTGGAACGGCTATTCCGCTGCCTGGCCGACCAATGGTCCGGGCACGATCGGCGGGCAATTCCAGACCATTCCGGCCTGGGGATTGCCGCTGATCAATACGCTGATCCTGCTCAGCTCCGGTGTGACGCTGACCATTGCGCATCACGCACTGAAAGGCGGCCGGCGCGGTGCGCTGCTGCTGTGGTTGGGGTTGACGGTGCTGCTGGGTTGCGTGTTTTTGTTCCTGCAGGCGGAGGAATACATCCACGCCTACACCGAACTCAATCTCACGCTGGGCTCGGGAATTTACGGCTCCACGTTCTTTATGCTCACCGGCTTCCACGGCATGCATGTGCTGCTAGGCACGATCATGCTGGCGGTGATGTGGCTACGCGCGGCCAAGGGCCACTTCAGCCGCGACAACCACTTCGCCTTTGAAGCGGCCGCATGGTACTGGCACTTCGTCGACGTGGTGTGGCTAGCGCTGTTCCTGTTCGTGTATGTGCTTTGAGAATCGGGAATCGGGAATCGGGAATCGCCAGAGCGAGCTTGCTTTTGCTTCTACGATTCCCTACTCCCGATTTTCCATTCCCGGCCGCGTCAGCGTCCGATGGCATGCGGCTTGATCCAGCCGGTGTAGATGCCGATGATCACGATGACGATCAATGCGACTGACAATCCAATGCGCCAGGTCAGTGCGTTGACGGTGCGTTTGGTCTGGCCGCGGTCGGTGAGCAGGTAGTAGAGACCGGCACCCAGGTTCCACAGGATCACGATCAGGAAGGCGACAATCAGCAGCGTCTTGAGCGAATCGTTCACAACAGCCCCGGTGGTCGTCGACGTGGTCCGGGCATTGCACGCTTTTTTGCGTCGCTTGTCATGACGCGCAAGCACACGGCGGTGTTGGGTTGGGCGCTGGCCGTGCTGGTCAGCGCGGGATTTGTTGCGCTCGGGCAGTGGCAATTGCAGCGCATGCACAGCAAGCAAGCGTTGTTGGAACGCGCCGCGCATGTGCGCGAGACACCGTTGACCCTGGTGCAGGCAGTGGCCGCGCGGCAGGAGTTGGCGTGGGTGAGCGGACGCGTAGGGTTCTTGCCGCAGCAGGTGCTGCTGGACAATCAATTGCATGCCGGACGTGCCGGTGTGCGCGTCTACCAGCTCGCCGCGGCGCAAGGCACATCGCATACGTTGCTGGTCGACCTGGGCTGGTTGCCGCTGCCGGCGAATCGGCAACTGCCGAGCATCACTGCACTGGAAGGTACGCGCGACCTGCAGGGGCTGTTGAGCGCGCCGCCGTCATCCGGTCTGGCAATCGGGCCGGCACTGGCGCCCACCGCCACGTCCAATACCTGGCTGGCGACACGGCTGGATGTGCAGGCGGTGCGCAGCACGCTGGGAAGGCGCGACATTTCGTCGCAGGTATTGCGCCTGGATCCAGTGGTGCCGGTCGGTTACGAGCGCGATCTGGAGATGCTTCCGAACACGTTGCCACCCGCGCGGCACTTGGGTTACGCGGTGCAATGGTTCGGTCTTGCAGCGGCGGTGCTGGCCACTGCAACGCTGCTGACCTGGCGTGCGCGGCGCCGTCGGCGGCGCGGGCACTGACCCGCGCGGCATGAGAAAATCGCCGGCATGACCTCTCCTACATCGGCCACGCCGCACTCGGTCAAACGCGGCCGCAGGATGCTGATTGCCCTGGCAGTGCTGTTCTTCGGCTCGATGTTGCTGGCCGGCGTGCTGCGCTTCTCCGGTTGGCAGCCGGCGTCGATGCGCAACAACGGACAATTGCTCAATCCGCCCGCCGACCTGCGTGCGCTGGTGCCGGTGCGCGCGGACGGGAAACCGTACGCGTGGGCACCTGGCGAGCGCATCTGGCGGATCGCGCTCGCCCCACCGGCAGACTGTGCGCAGCAATGCGTGGCATTGGCCGCGGAACTGGACAAGGTCTGGCAGCTGCTTGGGCATCGCGCGGACAAGGTGGAGGTGCTGTGGATCGGCACGCCGCCCGCCGGTCTGCCGCCGATGCCGGCCTTGCGCGTCCTGCGTGACGATGCCTCGCTGCGGCGCGCACTGCCGCGTGGCAACGATGCGGCCGGCGTGCCGGTGTATGTGATCGACCCCAACGGCTTCGTGATCCTGCGCTATGCCCCGGGTTTCGACCCGGCCGGCTTGCGTGCGGATCTGGTCAAGCTGCTGAAATTGATGTGAGCCCGTATCGATGAATCTGTTTGCGCCACCGGCATTGTTCCGCCACTTCCACCGCATGGCCTGGCTTGCGGCGCTGTTCACTGCGAGCACGATTTTGTTCGGCTCGTTCGTGCGCCTGTCCGATGCCGGCATGAGCTGTCCGGACTGGCCGACCTGCTATGGCCGCGTCACCTGGCCGCAGACTGCCGACGAAGCCAACACGCACGTGGCCAGCAAGATTCGCCCGCTGGAATCGCACAAGGCCTGGCGCGAGCAGGTGCACCGCTTCCTGGCCGGCGCGCTGGGCGTGGAAGTGTTGGTACTGGCGCTGCTGGCCGCGCGTCGCCGCCGCATGGGAATTGCGCAGGTCGTGTCGGCAGCGGCGCTGGTGGCGCTCTCGATCCCCTTGTACATGTCCGGCTGGCACACGCTGGCGATGGGTGTGGCAGCCGCGGGCGAGGCGATCCTGCTGCTGGCGGCGCTGCGCTGGAGCAATATCGATCTGGCACGTGCCGGCGTGCTGACGCTGGCGGTGGTGATCTTCCAGGCGCTTTTGGGCATGTGGACGGTGACGCTGCTGCTCAAGCCCATCGTGGTGATGGGCCATCTGCTCGGCGGCATGCTGATGTTTTCGCTGCTGGTCTGGATGGCGTGGCGAGCGACCCATTTGCCGATCACGCTGGCCGACGCCTCGCGGCTGAAGTGGCTGCTGCGTCTGGGCGTGGCGGTGCTGGGCCTGCAGATCGCGCTGGGCGGCTGGGTCAGCTCCAACTATGCGGCGCTGGCCTGCGGCGGCGGTAGCTGGTCTGCGGACAACTTCCCGCGTTGCGTCAGCCAGTGGTGGCCGACGCATGATTTCCGCGAAGGCTTCACGCTGTGGCGCGGGATCGGTGTGGATTACGAAGGCGGCGTGCTCGATGGTGCGGCGCGTATCGCCATCCAGATGGCGCATCGCTTGTGGGCGATCGCGACCGCCCTGTATCTGTGGTGGCTGGCGTGGCGCTTGTCGCGTTCGCCGGGGATGCGCGTGTGGGCGACGGCGCTGGCGGTGCTGGTGGCGGTGCAGGTGACGCTGGGCATGCTCAACGTCAAGCTGGCCTTGCCGCTGGAAGTGTCGGTGCTGCATAACGGTGGCGCGGTGGCATTGCTGTTCGTGCTGGTGTCGCTATTGGCGCGGCTGCGCGCGCCGGAATGAGCATGGCTGTCAGTGCACGCGATTACTGGGATCTGACCAAACCAAAGGTGGTGGCACTGATCGTGTTCACCGCGCTGGTGGGCATGTTCCTGGCCATTCCCGGCGTACCGACCTGGGCACAGGTGCGTGCGGGCACGTTGGGGTTTGTGGGGATCTGGCTGGCCGCCTCGGCGGCGGCAGCAATCAATCAATTACTCGATGCCAAGATCGACGCGCAGATGGCGCGTACGTCCTGGCGTCCGTTGGTGGTGGGCAAGGTGCGGCCGTGGCAGGTGATGGTCTTTGCCAGCGTACTGATCGTGATCTCCATGACCATGTTGGTGGTCTGGGTGAACGTCATCACCGCGGTGCTGACCTTCGCCTCGATGATCGGCTATGCGGTGATCTACACCGTTTACTTGAAACGGGCGACCTCGCAGAACATCGTGATCGGCGGGCTGGCCGGCGCCACGCCGCCGATGCTGGGCTGGGCGGCGGTCACCGGGCTGCCGACCACGGCCGACTGGATCAATGCTTCGATCCTGGTGCTGATCATCTTCATCTGGACGCCGCCGCACTTCTGGGCGCTGGCGATTTTCCGGCGTGCCGATTACGCCAAGGCGGCGATCCCGATGTTGCCGGTGACCCACGGTGTGCCGCACACGCGCAAGCAGATCCTCATCTACACGATCGTGTTGGCGATCGTGACGTTGCTGCCGGTGGCAGTGGGCATGAGTGGGGTGTTTTATCTCGGCGGCGCGGTGGTGCTCAACGCGGTATTCCTCTGGTATGCGTGGCGCATGCTGGACCCGCCGGACGAACTATTTTCGATGAAGATGTTCGGCTATTCCATCGTGTATCTGATGGCGTTGTTCGCGTTCCTGATGGTGGATCACCTGCTGTTACCGTGGGTGCGGTGAGAACCGCGGCAGACATCTGAGGCAGCCCGATTGCCGCTGCGCAGATGCCTGCCGGGTTGTGCAGGCTCAGCTTAGCCAGCTACTGCACGCGCTGGTGTTCTTGCTGTCGCAGCTGGCCTGCATTTTCTGCCGGAGTCGTGCCAGCACCGCGTTGCCTTCCTGGTGATGCTGCTTGCTCCAGGTTTTCAATGAGGCGCCCAGCCGGTCGAAGCGCTGACGGGTGCGCTGACGGTAGCCATCGGACTGTGCGGCCAGCTCGCCGATCACCTGGGTGGCGGCTGCTTCAATGCCGGCGGTGTCGTCGGGGCTAAGCCGGATCAGTCCGTCCACATACATCACGCCCCACTGCATGCGGGTCGCGGGGCCGTCGGCAGTTTCATAGCCCTTCTTGAGCCAGGACGCCGCGGTCTTGCGATCGCCGCGTTCTTCGGCGAGCTGGGAGAGTTCCGCCATGTAGTAGTACGGGGTCTTGCTGCGTCCCAGTTCGGCCAGCAGCAATTGCTCGGCGGCGCTGCTGTCGCCTACCCCGCTCAACAACGAAGCCGCGCCGCTGATGATGGATTGCCGTTCCTCGGTGGTCTTGGCCGCGTCTACTGCCGTTTGCACGCGCTGGTGCACGGCAGCGACCACCGCTGCCGGCAACGGCGGTTGTGGTCCCTTCGGCTCGGTCTCGGTCGGCTGCCCTTGTGCAAGGCGTGCAAGTTGCATCTTCGCGTACGCAGTGCCCAAGCGGTCGCTGATCGACACGCTGGTATCGGCATAGACGGTGTCCAATGCCAGATCGAGCTTGGTCGACAGGGCGGCACGTTCGTCGGCGTCGGTGCTGGCCGCACCGACCAGACGCGCGGCGACGTAGCTCAGCGTGCCGAGGTTCGCGCGCAGTTCGGCCGGATCGGCCAGGACCGCTTCCAACAGGGTGCGATAAGCCGGGTCTGGCGCGGGGGGCTTTTCTGCTGCGGCCAGCGCCGAGAGCGCAAACCGGTGTTGCAGTGCCGGTTGCGGGGCGGCCTTGGACAGGCGTGCGAGCAACCCGGCGGCGTCATCGGCCTTGATCAGCCGGTCGTCCATGCCCCAGGCATAGTTGCTGAGCACGGCCCAATCGTCCGCGCTGAGTTCCTGCGGTGCGCGCTGCGCCTTGTCCAACAGCTGTTTGACGGTGGTGGTGCTGGTGGCCGCCACCCGCAGCACATCGGCAAGACGGGCGTTGTCGCTATCGCCGGCCAGACGGGTGATTTCGCTGCGGTCCGCGCGTAGCACGATGATGGTGGGGTAGCCCTTGATGCCGAATTGCTCGCCCCAGGCCTGCGCGCCCTGCGAGTCGCCATCCAGGTGCACCGCGACGAACTGCCGCGTGCGCGCGATGAACGCCGGATCCTTGAACAAGGTGGCCTTCAACTGGTTGCACGGTGGGCACCAGGCCGCGCCCCAGTACAGCAGGATCGGCTTGCCGCTTTCCTTGGCTTCGGCAAACGCGTCTTCGACATCGCCTTCGTGCCAGGCGATCCCGGTGTCTGCGGCAGGTGCGGCGGCGGGTGTGATGTGTGCGGGTGCCGACGGTGGCGCGGGCTTGTTGCAGGCGGTCAGGGTCGCAAGCACCGCAAGCAGTGCGATCAAGGACGGGGAAGGGCGTCGGCGGGACAGCTTCATGGGATCACCAGGGGAGGCGGCAGGGGATAGATCAGCGACTCTGGCGAGCGGGGCTGCGCCCGCGCCGATGGAGGTCATGACCGTTGTATCTCTGCACACACGCCGGCAACGGCATCCGATGCGAATTGTTGTTACGCGCAACGCACCGGTCTGGGTACGTTCGACGGCCAGCGCACGGCCCATCGTGCGAGCGCAGGCGGTCGCATCGGCGCCGCCTGATCGCCGGGGTTCCCGCTTCAGTGGCGGCCGGTGGCCGGCGGCGGATCGCCCGGCGCGTTAAGCGCGTAACGCGCGGCCACGAACGCGCACACGATCAGCTGCAACTGGTGATACAGCATGATCGGCAACACGATCGCACCCAGGCCGCCACCGGCAAACATCACCTTGGCCATCGGCACACCGGTGGCCAGGCTCTTTTTCGAGCCGCAAAACACAATGGCGATTTCGTCGGCGCGGTTGAAGCCAAGCCGGCGCGCAAGGAAGGTGATCGACAGCATGGCCACTGCCAGCAACAGCGCCGCAGCGCCCAGCACCGCGAGCAATGCCGGCAGTGGGGTCTTCTGCCACAGTCCTTCGTTCACCGATGCGCTGAAGGCGGTGTAGACCACCAGCAGGATCGTGCCCTGATCGGTGTAGCGCAGCACTGCGCGATGGCGCTCGACCCAGCCGCCGATCCACGGGCGCATGAAATGGCCAGCCAAAAACGGCACCAGCAGTTGCAGCAGGATCTTGCCGATGGCCTCGGCCGGGTGCGCCATCGCGCCCTGGCTGCCGACCATCGCGCCCATCAGCAACGGGGTGAAAAACACGCCCAGCAAGCTGGAAAGCGAGGCCGCGCACACCGCGGCCGGCACGTTACCGCGCGCCATCGAGGTAAAGGCGATCGACGACTGCACCGTGGAGGGCAGTGCGCACAAGAACAGCACCCCGATGTACAGTTCCGGCGTCAGTGCGATATGCGCCACTGGTTTGAACAACAGGCCGAGCAATGGAAACAGCACGAACGTGCAGGCCAGGATCACCAGATGCAGGCGCCAATGCAGCGCGCCGGCCTTGACCGCTTCGCGCGACAGCCGTGCTCCGTGCAGGAAGAACAGCGCAGCGATCGCCACATCGGTGACATCGTCCATGATCGCGGCGGCAGCGCCGGAGACCGGCAACAACGAGGCAAGCGTGACCGTGCACAGCAGCGCGAGGGTGAAAGGGTCAATGCGCAACCGCGCCAGCAGCTTCTTCATCGAGATCCGACGGTATCGCGCGAACGTGCGCGGGGAGCGGATCATTCTACGACGCGTGTGGGCGCTGCCTAATAGCGGTCAACACAACGACTGCGCAGCCGTCATGCGGGCGCGGCCTGTGCTCGGTGCGGCATGTACCACTCGGACACGCCGGTTCTGAGCGCGCCGTCCACATCCGCCCGACGACTGCTCGCTACGTGTTGTTAGCCGCTCTAAGCCTGAGTCGTTGTTGCCGCCGGTGTCCCCGCCGGGTCTCAGCGCTGCGGTTCGACGCCGAGTTGCTTGCTTACCGCCGCTTCCAGCGATGGCTGCATGCCGGCATCGCGCCCGATCTGCAGCGCCTGTTCGGGGTTGGCGCCTTCGCGTGCGGCGAGCAGGGCCAGCAGCGCGCCGGCGCGATTGCCGCTGGCGCAATGCAGTAACACCGTGCCCTGCTGTTGTTGATTGAGCACCCGCTGCAAGGCGCGTGCGGCCTCTGGCGTGAGTGCATCGGCGTTGCGGATCGGTAGGCGGACATAGCGCAGACCCAATGCGTCGGCGGCTGCGATTTCGTCGTAACCGCGTGGCTCCTCGGGGGCGCGTAAATCGATCACGGTGGTAACGCCCTGGGCAGCGGCATCGCGCAGGTGTGCCTGCGTGGGCTGGCCGGAACTGATGAGATTGCGGGTGGTGCCTGTGGGCGTTGCCTGCGCCAACGCAGCGCCGCTGAGCAGCGCAATGCACCAGGCCGCATGGCGTAGGCACTGGAGCATCACAACGCTGCGAGCGCCTTCAGCAACTCGCGCATTTCGTATTTGTCGGTGTTGTCCAGGCCCTGCGCGCGCTGTTTGGTCTGCAGTTCTTCCACGCGCTGACGCAGTAACTGTTTGTCGAGTTGGGCGACGACGTCATGCAACTCGATCGCCCAGCTGTGCTCGTCGCCGGGGAGCTCCTGCGCGGCCAGCTTCTGCAGCGCAACCAGTTCCTCGCGCTCGGCGAAGTGTTCCAGCAGCGCGCCGGTGCTGATTTCCGGCCGTTGCCGCACCAGCGCCAGCAGCTCCATCAACAGCTCGATGCCGGGCAGGCGTAACCCGGAAAAATCGTGGTCGCCTTCCAGGCTCATCGCCAGTGAGGGTTGTTGCAACAGGATGGCGATCGACGCACGCACCAGGCTGCGTTTCTGCGTGGGCGCCGCCATACGCGCAGGCGGCCGCGCTTTGGACGAGGACTGCTGCGCGGACATGCTCGCACCGACGCCGGTCATGCGCGCCAGTTCCTGCTTCATCAGATCGCCGAAGGCGCCTTCGGGAATCTGCGCCAGCATCGGCTTGGCACGCTCGGCCAGGCGCGCTTTGCCATCGAGCGTGTGCAGATTGATCTCGCGCGACATTTCGTCGAAAAAGAACTGCGACAGCGGTGTGGCCTGTTTCAGGCGCTGATCGAAGGCCTGCGCACCTTCCTTGCGCACGATGGTGTCCGGGTCTTCGCCATCGGGCAGGAACAGGAAGAACGCCTGGCGGCCGTCCTTCATGCGCGGCAGCACCGATTCGAGCGCGCGCCACCCAGCCTTGCGGCCGGCGTTGTCGCCATCGAAGCAGAAGTACACATCCGGCGCATTGCGGAACAGCAGTTCGGCATGTTCGGGCGTGGTGGCAGTGCCCAACGTGGCCACCGCCTGGGTGACGCCGAACTGGAACAGCGAGACCACGTCCATGTAGCCCTCCACCACGATCAGCCGCTCGATCTTCTGGTTGGCCTGGCGCACCTGCCACAGGCCATACAGCTCGCGGCCCTTGTGGAACAGTGCGGTTTCCGGCGAATTGAGGTACTTCGGTCCCGGGTCGCGTCCATCGGCCGGCGCGCCCATGATGCGACCGCCGAAGGCGATCACCCGGCCACGGCGATCAAAGATCGGGAACATCACCCGATCGCGGAATTTGTCGTAGACATGGCCGCGGTCGTTTTTGGAAAACAGCCCGGCGCGTTCGAGCACGCTCATGCGGCGCGCATCGGTGCCCAGGGTGTCCTTCAATGCGCTGTAGCCATCGGGCGCATAGCCGATCTGGAAACGCGCGCGGTTATCGGCGTCCACGCCGCGCCCATCCAGATACTCGGCCGCGCGCGCGCTGCCTTCGAGCTGACGCTGGAAGAACTTGGTGGCCGCTTCCAGTGCCGAATACAACTCGCGGCTATCGTCCTGCTGCTGCGGTGTGCGCTGTTGGGTATCGCGCGGAATTTCCATGCCGGCGCGCTTGGCCAGCTCGTCGACCGCATCGAGAAATTCGAGGCGGTCGTAATTCATCAAAAAGCTGATCGCGGTGCCATGCGCGCCGCAGCCGAAGCAGTGATAGAACTGTTTGGTCGGCGAGACCGTGAACGAGGCCGAGCGCTCGTCGTGGAACGGGCAACGCGCCGAATACTCCTTGCCCTGACGCTTGAGCGGCACGCGGCCGCCCACCACTTCGACGATGTCGGTGCGTGCAAGCAGTTCGTCGATGAATGCGTCGGGGATGCGGGCCATCCCGCTAGGATATCGCAGCGGCCAGCGGCCGCCTTGTTTTAGAGGACGTCGGTATGCGCTAGCGATGCCCGCATCAGCTCACGCTCAGCTGTGCTGCGACGACGTCGGCTGCGGGGCTGCGGAAACCGCCTGCGCATCGGCTGGCGGCACCATGATCGGCGGGTGCTCCGGGTCCACGCCTGCTTCGCGCAACTTGCGATGCGAGCGCACCCGCTCGTCGATCACCGCGGTGATCAATGCACCGACGAAGAACACCACCGAGGCGTAATACATCCACACCAGAAGGATCACCAGCGTGCCCATCGAGCCGTACGCGCTGCCGGGCGCCGCAGTGGCGATATACACGCCAATGGCATAACGGCCCAGCGCAAACAGCAGTGCGGTGATGATGCCGCCCAGAAACGCCTGACGCCAATCGACCGTGCGGTCGGGCAGATAGCGATACAAAAACGCGAACGCCAACGAATACAGGGCCAGCGTGGTGACGTAGCCCACGGCCGGCAGCACCGACGGCAGGCGTGCAAACACCACCTGCAACGCAGTGGTGGCGATCATCGACACGATCAGCAAAAAGCCCAACGCCAGAATCACACCGAACGAGAACACGCGCTTTTTCAGCCACGCCATCAGGCCGTCCAGCCGCTCTTTGTCGGTACGGAAAATCAGGTTCAGGGCGTTCTGCAACTGCGCAAACACCGCAGTGGCGCCGATGAACAGCAGCAGCGTGCTCCACAAGCCCGCCAGTGAACCCACGCCGGGCTGAGCGGTGGCGTTGCGGATGATGGTCTGGGCGACTTCGGCCGCGCTGCTGCCGGCCAGTTGCGCAACCTGCTGCACCAACGCCTCCTGCGCAGGCGGATACAGCGAGGCCGTCAGCCACAACAGCAGCACCAGCAGTGGTGCCAGCGACAGGAGTGCGTAAAACGACAACGACGCGGCCTGCGTCATGACGTCGATTTCGATAAAGCGGTTCAGCAGGGCCATCGGCACGCTGCGTTGCAGGCGGCTCACATGCTTGTGCAGATAGGCGGTTGAAAGCGTCGTCACCGGCGGGAACATCCTTGGCGCATACCGTTGTGCGCGCAGGTGGGTCGGAGCAAGGTCGGTATGCGGAAGAACCTTGCCTACGCCTGCGCTGGCGCACCCGTTCTAGCAGGGCCTGCTCGAAGGAGGGGTGAAAGCACGCGCGTGGCGGTGCTGCGTGAGTGGGGTTGCGCGCGATGCGTGGGCGCAGCATGCGATGCAGCCGCTGGGTCGCGCCGTTGGCGACAGCGCTGGGGCTGCGGCGTACGCAGTGTTTGGCGGGCGATGCCTGCAACGGCGGTGACGCGCGGGAGCCAGCCCGGACTGCGGCAACCCAACTGGGGGCCAGCATCTGCAAGGGGAAACTGGCCGATGATGCATCACCGACGCGTTACAGCCCGACACCACCACGCAACGTCCGCAGTGCCCCGGCCGTTGGCGCAGGGCAATGCGGACGCGTGGATCAGCCTGCCAGGTGCTGCTTGACCAGGGTCGAGACCAGGCCCATGTCGGCCTGACCGGCCAGCTTGGGCTTGAGTGCGCCCATCAGCTTGCCGATGTCGGCCGGGCTGCTGGCACCTGTTTCGGTGATGGCGGCCTGGATGGCGGCGACGATTTCGGCTTCGCCCATCTTGGCCGGCAGGTAGCGTTCGATCACCACGATTTCCTCGCGCTCGATTTGCGCCAGGTCCTCGCGTGCGGCGGCTTCGAACTGGGTGACCGAGTCCTTGCGCTGCTTGACCATCTTGTCGAGCACGGCGATCACTGCGGCGTCGTCCATCTCGATGCGCTCGTCCACTTCCTTCTGCTTGATCGCGGCGTTGATCAGCCGGATCACGCCCAGGCTGTGCTTGTCGCCGGACTTCATGGCGGCCTTCATGTCATCGGTGAGCTGCTGCTTGAGGGGCATGTGGTGACTCCTGGTTACGTGGTGAGGGGGTGCCGACGCGCTGCGGCTGGCAACGCGCACCGGCGAAACAGATGGGGCGGGCGAGATGGCTGTGCCCGGCGCGGGGCCGGCGGCGCATCGCCCATGACGGATTTCGATCCGGTCAGCGGACCAATACAAAAAGCCGGCGACGCTTACGCGTGCCGGCTCTTGGGTTCTCTTTCGATGAGTCGCGCCTACAGCGCAGACCCACCGGCAAGAACCGCGTTCGATCAGTACAAGCGCTGGCGCTTGGTGACGTCGCGCGAGGAACGACGCAACTGACGCTTCACAGCAGCGGCAGCCTTGCGCTTACGCTCCTGGGTCGGCTTTTCATAGAACTCGCGCTTGCGGGTTTCGGCCAGCACGCCGGCCTTTTCGCAGGTGCGCTTGAAACGGCGGAGCGCAAATTCGAAGGGCTCGTTCTCGCGGACTTTAACGCTGGGCATGGGTTCTCCAGATAATGGGATTTCCGTCCGGGAGCCCCGGGCGGGTGCGAGCGGACTCGCGTGACGGAATTTCCGGGTTGCCCCGGCGAGCCGCGCATTATAACGACTTGCCAACGACCTGCAAGCCCCTGCCGCAATTTGTGTCGAGAAGCCCGCCAGAGCGTGCGCTTGCGCCCGATCCGGCGCTGTGGATGCGGGCGCGCAGCATATCGCCAGCGGCGCATCTGCGCAGCACAAAAGCTGCGAAAATAGACGCTTGTTCTGCTTGCCGAGCTGCCGTGAAAGTCCTTGGGATCGAATCATCGTGCGATGAGACCGGCGTGGCGGTCTACGACACCGCCTTGTCCGGCGTGCCGGCGCTGCGCGCCCATGCGGTCTACAGCCAGATCGCGCTGCATGCCGAATACGGCGGCGTGGTGCCGGAGCTGGCCAGCCGCGACCATGTGCGCAAGCTGCTGCCGCTGATCCGCCAGACCCTGGACGAGGCCGGGTTGCGTATCGACGAACTGGATGGGGTGGCTTACACCGCCGGCCCTGGCCTGGTCGGCGCACTCTTAGTAGGTGCCGGCGTGGCGCGCTCGCTGGCCTGGGCGCTGGATGTGCCGGCGATCGGCGTGCATCACATGGAAGGCCATCTGCTGGCGCCGTTGATGGAAGACGACCCGCCGCAGCCGCCGTTCGTGGCGCTTCTGGTCTCCGGCGGGCACACCCAGCTGGTGTCGGTGAAGGCGCTCGGGCATTACGAGGTCCTGGGCGAGACCCTGGACGATGCGGCGGGCGAGGCCTTCGACAAGACCGCCAAGATGATGGGCCTGCCGTATCCGGGCGGGCCGCAGCTAGCGGCGCTGGCCGAAACCGGCACGCCGGGACGCTATAAGTTCGCGCGGCCGATGACTGACCGGCCAGGCCTGGATTTCAGTTTCAGCGGGCTCAAGACCCAGGTGCTGCTGGCCTGGCGCGCCAGCGACCAATCCGACACCACGCGGGCGGATATTGCGCGCGGCTTCGAAGATGCGGTGGTGGAGACGCTGGCGATCAAATGCCTGCGCGCGCTGGATGCGGCCGGCTGCACTACGCTGGTGGTGGCCGGCGGGGTGGGCGCCAACAAGCGCCTGCGCGCGCAACTGCACGAGGCCGCGCAGCGTCGGGGTGGCCGGGTCTGCTTCCCGCGGCCGGCCCTGTGCACCGACAACGGTGCCATGATCGCCTTCGCCGGCGCGCTGCGCCTTGAGGCTGGCGAGCGTGCCGGGGCCGAGGTGCATGTGACGCCGCGCTGGGATATGGCGAGCTTGCCGCCGCTGGCGGCGCGGGAATCGGAACTAGGGAATCGGGAATAGTTAACAGCTTTACTCCGACCCTGTCCGTCGTGCGCGCCGTGCTCTTGCTTCTACCGATTCCCCATTCCCCATTCTCGACTCCTGATTCCCCATGGATAAAGTGTTTATTGAAGGTCTGGACATCGATGCGCTGATCGGCATCTACGACTGGGAGCGGCGGATCCGGCAGACCTTGCGGTTCGATCTGGAGATGGGGTTCGACAACCGCATTCCGGCGGCCAGCGACGACATTGCCGACACCTTGAACTACAAGGCGGTGAGCAAGCGCCTGATCGAATTCGTGCAGGCCTCCGACTTCGGGCTGGTCGAAACGCTGGCCGAGCGCTGCGCGGCGATCGTGCTGGACGAGTTTGGCGTGCACTGGCTGCGGCTGAAACTGAGCAAGCCCGGCGCGGTGCGCGGCGCGCAGGCGGTTGGCGTGATCATCGAGCGCGCACGCCCGAACCTGAAGATGACAGACCACTCATAGCGGACTGCGGGCGGGCGATGACGTCGATTCCTGGCGACAATGCGTCCGCAAAGCGTGCGCTAGATGTCTCCAATCCCGAATATCCGCTCCCGAAACTTGCATCATCGCGGTCGCGTCAGGCTAGAATTGCCGGCCATGTAAACGTTTTCTCAAGGATCTCATGGCTGCTGATCGCATCGAAACCCTGATTGCCCGGATGACCGTCGAAGAGAAGGTCGGACAGTTGGGTGTGTTCGCCGACATGGTGCGGCCGTTCGCACCGGACGTGAATCCCGAAGCCAATGTGCTCAACGCCGACGAGGTGCTGCAGCAGGTGCGGCAGGGCAGGGTGGGCTCGCTGTTCAATGGCGTTGGCGCCGCGCTGGGCGTGCAGATCCAGAAGGTGGCGGTCGAAGAAAGCCGCCTGGGCATTCCGGTGATCCTGGCCGCGGACGTGATTCACGGCATGCGCACGGTGTTCCCGATCCCGTTGGGCGAAGCGGCCAGCTTCGAGCCCGAGTTGGCCGAGCGCACCGCGCGCGCCACCGCGATCGAAGCCACCGCCGCCGGCCTGCACTGGACCTACGCACCGGCGGTGGACATCGCGCGCGACCAGCGCTGGGGCCGTGGCGCGGAAGGCGCCGGCGAAGACGTATTACTGGGCGCCGCGTTTGCCGCCGCGCGCGTGCGCGGTTTTCAGGGCGGCGACCTCACCGCCGACGATTGCCTGCTGGCGACCCCGAAGCACTTTGCCGCCTATGGTGCGGTGGCGGCGGGCATGGAATACAACACCGTCGATATCGCGCCGCAGACGCTGCGCGATGTGCATCTTCCGCCGTTCAAGGCCGCTTTCGATGCCGGCGCATTGACGGTGATGTCTTCCTTCAACGACATCAACGGCGTGCCGGCCAGTGCCAACCACGAATTGCTGACCGAGATCCTGCGCGGTGAATGGCAGTTTCCGGGCGTGGTGATTTCCGACTACACCGCCGATATGGAATTGATCGCGCACGGCTACGCCGCCGATGAGCGCGATGCGACCAAGAAGGCGTTTCTGGCCGGGTTGGACCTGAGCATGCAGAGCGGTTTCTATGCCGCACATCTGCCGTCGCTGGTGGAAAGCGGCGAGGTGCCGATGGCCACGCTGGATGCCAGCGTGCGTCGCATGTTGCAGCTGAAAGAGGCCATTGGCCTGTTCGACAATCCGTATCGCTCGCTGGACCCGGCGCGCGAAGCCGATAATGCTCACTTGCCTGCACACGATGCGTTGTCGCGCGATGCGGCGCGGCGTTCGATCGTGTTGCTGAAGAACGACGGCGCGCTGCTGCCGCTGAAGAAGAGCGGGCAGCGGATCGCGTTGATTGGCCCGTTCGTGCAGGACCGCGAGAACATCGAAGGGTGCTGGACATTGTTCGGCGACAAGGCACGTTACGTGACCCTGGAGCAGGGCGTGCGCGCCGTGGTCGGCACCGATGATCTGAGCGTTGTGCAGGGCTGTGGCCTGGAAGAGGCGCTGCCGGGCGGTATTTCGGCGGCCATCGATGCCGCACAGGCCGCCGATGTGGTGGTGCTGGCACTCGGCGAGCCGCAGCGCTTCAGCGGCGAGGCGCAGTCGCGTACCGACATTACGTTGCCGCCGGCGCAGCAGGCGCTGGCCGAAGCGGTTGCCGCCACCGGCACGCCCATCGTGGTGCTGTTGCGCAACGGCCGCGCGTTGGCGCTGCATGGCGCGGTACGCGACGCCGAGGCGATTGCGGTGACGTGGTATCTGGGCACCCAGACCGGCACCGGCGTGGCCGATGTGTTGTTCGGCGACTACAACCCGTCCGCGCGCCTGCCGATCAGCTTTCCGCAGGTCACCGGGCAGCAGCCATATTTCTACAATCATCTGCGCACCGGCCGTCCCGAGCTGCCGACGTTGTCCGAATACAAGGCGCGTTGGCGCGAAATGCCCAACGAACCGCTGTATCCGTTTGGGCATGGCCTGAGCTACACCACGTTTGCCTATGCGCAGCCCCAGTTGAGCGCCGCGCAACTTGGTTGGGGCGACACGCTGACCATCACCACGCGCGTGACCAATACCGGAACCGTGACCGGCGAAGAAGTGGTGCAGTTGTATGTGCACGATCGCGTGGCAAGCCGGGTGCGCCCGGTGCGCGAGCTCAAGGGGTTCCGCAAGGTGTTGTTGCAACCCGGCCAACACAAGGATGTGGTGTTCACGCTGACGCGCGATGCGCTGGCGTTTACCAATCCCAAGGGCGTGTTCGGTGCAGAGCCCGGCGTGTTCGATGTGTGGGTGTGCGCGTCGGCCAAGAGTGGCGAAGCGGTGACGTTCGAGTTGCTTGGCGCCTGAGCGCGCTGGTCAAGGCGGTGGTGTGCCGTCGCGTCGATAGGCAGTCTGCTGCAATGAGATCGCGTGCAAGACGTGACCAACGCCACTGACTGTAGCTTGTGCTGTTAGCGGCAAGTAGCGCGTGATGGGGCAGGGGGAGCGTGGCCTGGCCTGCTGTCGCAGCGCAGGTGCGTGTTGAGATTGGCGCACCCATGCATGCACGCGTTGAGTCATCGTCGCTGCGGAGACAAGCGCGTCCAAGCGCGTTAGCACACAGGCTTACGCTGGCAGTGACAGATTGCGTTTGTGGCGCATGCAGCGCGCCGGCGAGACAGAATCGCCGCCATTGATGTGACTGCTGACGGACGGCAGAACGCGCGCCGAGACGCCGCGGTGCACTGCCTGCGTGCATCGACGCGCAGGCAGTGCCGGCACTGGCCTATCTCAGGCCGATCACGCGTCGTTTTCGACCGCAGCCTTGCTCTTGGGCGTGAGCTTGAGCAGACGCCCGGTGCTGCCGCTGGCTTCGTCTTCCAGCAACCACAGCGCGCCGTCGGGACCTTGCTCCACTTCGCGGATGCGTGCGCCCATGTCGTAGCGGGCCACTTCGCGTGGCTGATCGCCCAGCGAGACCTGCACCAGCGCCATCGACGACAGGCCGCCGATAAAGCCCTGGCCGCGCCACGCCGGGAACTGCGCGCCGTTGTAGATCACAAAACCTGCCGGCGAGATCACTGGCGTCCAGCTGATCTTGGGCGCGGCAAACTCCGGGCGCGTGTTGTGGTCGGGAATCGGCCGGCCGTCATAGTGGTCGCCATTGGAGACGATCGGGTAGCCATAGTTGGCGCCGCGCTGGATCAGGTTGAGCTCATCGCCGCCGGCCGGACCCATCTCGTGTTCCCACAACCGGCCCCTGCCGTCGAATGCGATGCCCAGGATGTTGCGATGCCCCAGCGACCACACCTGTGCAGCCACGCCACCCTGCGCGGCGAACGGATTGTCGGCCGGTACGCTGCCGTCGTCGTTGAGGCGGATCAATTTGCCGAGATTGGCTTTCATGTCCTGCGCCGGATCGAACTTCTGGCGCTCGCTGGAGGTGATCCACAGCTTGCCATCGGGGCCGAAAGCGAGCCGATGGCCGAAGTGGCCATTACCGGACACCTTGGGGCTCTGACGCCAGATCACCTTGAGGTCGGACAAGGTGCCGCCACCGGTAGCATCCAATGTGAGCTTGGCACGCGCGACTGCCGCGCCGCGGATGTCGCCCTGGCCCGGTTCGGCGTAGCTCACATAGACCAGGCCATTCTTGGCGAAGCGCGGATGGGCCAGAACATCGCCAAACCCGCCCTGGCCGCCGTAAGCGACCGCCGGCACACCGGTCACGGCGCTCTTGCGATTGGTCTTGGGGTCCAGACGCATCAATGCGCCGCGCTTTTCGCTGACCAACAGCGTGCCATCGGGCAGGAAGGTCATCGCCCAGGGTTCGTCGAAGTCGGCAACGGTGGTGGCCTGGAATGGCCATTGCGCCTTGGGAATGGAGGCGGCCGGGGCGGCCGCAGGTGCGGCCAGCGCGGCGCCGGTGGCGAACAGAGTGGCCGAACAGGCCAGAGCAAGCAGACGACGGATAGACATGAGGTCCTCCAGGGGATAGGCACGGTCACGCTGCAGCCCTCCCACAACGTGTTCCGCGTCGGGTTTTCAAGTACCTTACACGACGCTAGCGGGGCCGCCCTGTCGCAGATCACTCTCCGCAGGTCGGCCGCGTCTCACATCGTTGTTTCATCCTGCAGTTTCACCATGAAAAGGAGTTTCCATGGCCACGCAAAAAACCTCGCCCGCCTTTATCGCTGCGTCGTGGGCTGCCTTGTTGGCAGGCAGCGCTGCGTATCTGATCGGCTTATGGAACGCGCAGATGTTGCTCAACGAGAAGGGCTACTACTTCACGCTGCTGTTGTTTGGTCTGTTCGCCTCGGTGTCATTGCAAAAAAGCGTGCGTGACCGCGCGGACGGGATTCCGGTGACAGGTCTTTACTATGCCATCTGCTGGTTCTCGCTGATCATCGCCCTGGTGCTGCTGGCGATCGGCTTGATCAACGCAACGTTGCTGCTGAGCGAAAAAGGCTTTTATGCAATGGCGTATGCGTTGAGCCTGTTTGGCGCAGTCGCCGTGCAGAAAAATACGCGCGATGCGATGGATGCAGACGCAACCCAGCACACCTCGCGTGTCGCACCGCCGCCGCTCGACTGACGGAAAACTCTCTTGTTGATACAACAACGCCACCTCGACGGTGGCGTTGTTTGTTTACGGCTTTGGCTTGCTGTCGCCCGAGACGAAATCCGCTGCGTTTTCCCACGCGCGCTTGACCGCGTGTCGGGCCTTGCTCCAACTCAGGCCATCGGTGCCGCGCTTGGCTTCCCAATCGCGATGCAGTTCGGCTTCGACCTGATCGTAGGCGCGCGCATTCTCGCGGATCCGTGCTTCATGCCCGACCAGATAAGCGCTTTCGTAATCTTCGTAACGGTCGCCTTCGGTGTAATACGGCTCTTCAGTAAAACGTTCACGCCAATAGCTGGATACGTTCTGGCTGCGGTCTTCGTCCGGCGCGCGGCCTGGAATCTGATACGGCACGTTCATGCTCGTCTCCGTCATTGCGAATGTGCGGACCAACTTAGGCAGCGGCGTGTTAACAGCGCGGCACGCGGGGTGACGGTTGGGTCAAGGCGACGTTGCAGCTTCGCTCATGCATCGCTCCAAACAGGCGTGCTGCGTTTATCCGCGTGCGATGCCTTTCATACCGCAGCAGACGCTGCCTCATACGGCAGCGGCTTGGCGCCGGCAGCGACGATTGACGGCTCCGCGGCCTGCAGCGCCTGTTCGTCGGCATCGATGACGACCAAGATGCGGCCGGCTTCGATTTCGTCCTCGAACTGACGACGCACCGGGTCGGGCACGGTGGCGCCGATCAGGGCCGACGACCAACTGCCCACCAGCGCGCCGGCCAGTGCCATGACGCCAACGCCGGCCAGGGTCAGGCCGATTGGCGGCACAGCGACTGCCACCAGGCCTGCCACCAACCCGGCCGCGCCACCGGTGGCCGCGCCGCGCGCTGCGGCCGGTACAAAATCAGTTTTGGCGTCCTTGCGCTCGTCCGGTACGTCGTGCAGTTCGATATCCGAGCGGGCGATCAGCGACAACGCCTCATTGTCGATGCCGGCGCTGCGTGCGGACTGCAGTACGCGTTGCGCGCTTTCAAGATCAGGTGTGCTGTAGACGCGACGCAGTTTCATCGCAAGCTCCCATGCAAGTGAGAGTGCAGCGTTGGGCGTGCCTGGTTAGACCTGCGTGAGCGCGGCGCGAGCGTGTTGCGAAGCTGCTACACCGTCTTGCGCGGAAACAGGTAAAACGCCCAGCCCACCAGCAATGCCACGCCTGCCGCTGCCAGATTTTGCCAGCTGGCGCTGGCCAGCAAGCCGAGCGACAGCAACAACGCAGCGATGGGAATGAGTGGGCCTCCCGGCAATCGTAGCGTGTCGGTACGTTGCCGATAGCGGCGCGCCAGTACGATCACCGCCGCCGCCGTGCCGATGTAGGCGAACAAGCGCGTGACCATCGACAGCAGCGCCAGCTGGGTGAACGAGCCCGACAATGCGAGCGCCAGCGACAACACGCCCTGGGTGAGCACCGCGGCTGCGGGGGTATGAAAGCGCGGATGCACGCGTGCCAGAAACGCCGGCCCGTAACCGTCCTGCGCGAGCGCGAACAGAAAGCGCGGACCGAGCATCACTGTGTTGCTGGTCGTGCCCAGGATGGAAATGGTGGCGCCCACGGTGAGAATCAGCGCCAGCGCCTCGCCGCCGAAGCCGCTGGCCGCATCCGCCAACGGGGTGGGCGAAGCCGCAAGATTGGGCAACGTCCCTTGCGCGACGACCTGTACGGCGGCATAGATCACGGTCACCGTGACTATCATGGTGATGAGCGCAAATGGCACGTCGCGGCGCGGGTTGCGGTATTCGCCGGCCGCTGCAGGAATGTTTTCGAAACCTGCATACGCAAACAGCAGCAGCAGGGCGGCCTCGCCGAGATTGCCCAGGTCGCGCAGGTCAGGAGATTTGCCGGCAAACGCCCACGACCAATCCACATAGAACAGCCCGATTGCCACGAACAACAGCAACGGCACCAGTTTGCCGATCACCAGGGCGATGCCGGTGCGCGCAGCCGACTTGACGCCGATGACGTTGATCGCGGTCAGCACACCTAGCGAGCCGACCACGACCAAGGTGCGCGCCCATGCATCGGTGGAAGCGGTGGGCCAGAACCGCGCCACCGCATCGGCCAGCCCGTTGCTCAAGGCCGCTGCCGAACTGATACGGGTGAGCCAGATCATCCAGCCGATCTGAAACCCGACAAAGGGGCCAAACGCCTCGCGCGTGTAGAGGTAACTGCCGCCGGGCGTATCGAAATAGCTTGCCGCCTGCGCGTAACACAGCACCAGCAAGGCCACCGCCAGCCCGGCCAGCATCACCGCCCACAGGCTCATCGGCCCCAGCAGTGCCGCGGTGGCTGCGGGCAATAGATAGATGCCGCTGCCGATAACATCGTTGATCGATAAGCCGACGATCTGCCAGCGGCTGACCACACGCACCAGGCCGGTGCTATCGGACGGGGGCGCCGGCGTGCTCATGGTGCGGCCTCGACCAGCTCGGGCAACTGCCACTGCGCTTGCAGGCGCGCGTAGTCGGCGCGCGGCAGCAACACGAAGAGCGGCTTGTCCGCGGGTTTCAACCAGGCCAGCAGACGCTGCATGTCTGCCGGCTGCATCGCCGTGCAGCCGGCGGTGAACTGCCCCGGAGTGCGCCACAGATGCGCAAAGATGCAGCTGCCGCGCCCGGCAATATTGTTGGGGTTATGCGCGATGACGAAACCTTCGCGATACCGCGCATCGCCGGGATGGCGCAGGTCCAGGCGCATCGGCTCGGTGGAACCGGCCACCGCCGCTTTACCGACCTGCGCGGCATCGACGATGCGGTTGTACAGCGGCGAGCTGGGCACATCCATGCAGTAATGCGTGGCGCTCATCGCCTGATACGGCATGGCGCTGTCGATGCTGGCGGAATAGCCAAATGCCGGGCCGATGGCAAAGACCCCGGCCGGGCTGCGGCCATCGCCTTCGCGCTTCTGTGGGCCTTGCGATTGCGCCGGGTGCAGACCTTCGCCCCAGGCGCTGCCATGCCGGCCGAGTGCGACCGCAAAGCCTGGCGCGGCCGGCGTCCATTGGCCATCGACACGCGTAAAGGTCTGCAGCCGCGCCTGGGTGCTGTTCCAGTCCGGCGTGGTCACCACGATCAGTGCGCGTGCCTGCTGCAGCGCTTCGATCGGTTCGCCTGCGGCGGCGCCATTGCTACACAGTGCCAGCGCCAGGAGCAGGGTGTATCGCAACAGGATGGCAAGGCGCATGCGGGCTCCGGACGGCAGGGGACGAACTGGTGAGAGTGGCGATGCATCTGTGTGGATGACGGCACGCCTACCGTAACCGATGGTGTCGGGTGGGGCAGGCCTACTGTACCCAGCAATGCGCGTGTGTGGCGCATGGCGATGTCGACTGCATGTGCGTCTTTACAGTGCTGCGCTGGAATCACGATCGCTGCGTGCGTCGTTTTTGTACGGCATGGATCGCGCAAGCGGCTGGTTAGGAAATGCGCATATTCCTAATCGCGTGCTCGGTTACTTGCCGCCCGACATGCCGCTTGCAACGGCCAAGTCAGTCGGGCAACAGCTCCAACCCGCGGATACGGCGGATACCCAGCCCCGGCGAATCGTCGATATGGATCTGCGCCTCATCGAACTGCACGCCGCCCTCGGTGGGGTCGAACTGTCCCAGCGCCGGCGCATCCAGATCGGCCAGGGTGATGCTGTCTGCCTTGGCCACCGCCAGATGCACGGCTGCCGCAACGCTGATGCTGGATTCGATCATGCATCCGATCATGCACGGCACGCCGTACAGCGCAGCGATATCGGCGATGCGGATGGCACTGGACAGGCCGCCGGTCTTCATCAGTTTGATGTTGACGATGTCGGCCGCGCGACGCTGGAGAAGGTCGATCACCTGCGATGGTGAGAACACGCTTTCGTCGGCCATCACCGGGGTGTCGATACGCGCGGTGACGAAGGCCAGGCCATCGATATCGGCGGCCTTGACCGGTTGTTCGAGCAATTCCAGCACGATGCCGGCGTCCTCCAGCGTACGCATGCTGCGCACCGCCTGTTTGGGTGTCCAGCCCTGGTTGGCATCCAGGCGCAGCGATGCGCTCCCATCGACGGCTGCGTGGATCGCCTTGACGCGTTCCACATCCGACGCGCTGTCCTTACCCACTTTGATCTTCAGCGATCGATAGCCGCGCGCCAATGCCGCCTGCGCCTGCGCGACCATGATGTCGATGCTATCGGCACTGATGGTGATGTCGGTGGTGATACGCGGCGTGCCGCCGCCGAGCAACTGATAGAGCGGCGCACCGAAGGACTGCGCCCATAGATCGTAGAGCGCGATTTCCACCGCGGCCTTGGCGCTGGTATTGCGTTCCAGCGCATGCTGCACCAGACCGCACAGCCGATTGAGATCGGCTACATCCTGGCCGATCAAACGCGGTGCGATGCACTGCTGGATCGCGGCAATGATGCTGCCGTGCGTATCGCCGGTGATCGGCGCGGTCGCCGGTGCCGCGCCGTACCCGATATGTCCGCTATCGGTTTGCAGCAGCACTACCACGTCTTCGATCGCCTGCACGGTGCGCACCGCGGTCTTGAACGGTGTTTTCAATGGCACGCGCAGCATGCCGAGGCGGAAGCCGGTGATCTTCATGGGGAGCCGATCGGCGCGATGCGCTGGATGCGAGTGATGTGGTCGATGAAGGGTGTGCCATCGGTGGCCAGCAATGGCAACAGCGGCGTCACCGAAACGCCGTTCAAGCGCGCGCGCTGCACACTGCCATCGGCAGCGCGATAGTTGGCGCCGGCGACATCGTGAATCACCCACGGTGTGCCGTGCTCATGCCCGATCACCAACATCACGTGACCGGGGATATAGATCAGGTCGCCGATGCGCAGCAGCGCCAGCTGCTGCAGACGTTGCGACCGCGGCGCGCGTGCATCGAACGCAACAGTGCGCAGCACCGGGCTGCGCGCCTGATCGCCGGTATTGCGTGGCAGCGCAATCCCCAGACTGCGATAGATATCCAGCACAAACCCACTGCAATCGCGGGCGTCGTAATCGTTGCCCCAGCCGTAGCGTTCGCCCAGAAACTTGAACGCCTGGCGCAGCAATGCGGCATCGGTCGCGGGCAAGGGGGCAATGCGCACATCGGCGCCACGCGGGATCAGGGCAGGCAGCAGTTGCAAGCGACCATCGGCATCGCGCACTGGGAGTTGCACTACGTGGGCCGCCAGCGGCAGTTGTCCGTTGACCGGCTGTTGCGGTGGCCAGTCGGCATGCAGGGGTAGGCTGGTGCCCATGTCCAGCGACAGTGCCGAGAGGGCAGGCAGTTCGGGGGTGTACGCGGTTTGCACGCGTGCACCGGTGACGAGTATGCGTGGGCTGCGGTGCGCGTACTGCAGCACCTGCTCGCGACGGCCTTCGGCGATCTTGTCGGCAGCGATCCACGCCGCGTAGTTGGCCGCAAGCACAAACCGCCACGCGCCATCGGCACTGGTGTGCAGCACAGCCACCGGCATGCCTGGATACAGCGCGGACTCCTGAAAGCGGTCGATATCAAGATCGTCGGGACTGGTGAACACGCGCTGGGAGGTAGGGAAGGTGCGCAGTGCCGCGCGCTGGACGACCAGTGCGAAGTGCGGTGCCACGTTTTCAGGAATTGCGTCCAATGCCAGCGTGCGGCGCAGCTCCGACAGGCGCGCTGCGTCGATACGCTGTCCATCCGTACCGTACAACGCACGGGTTGGTGGCGCCGACAGCGCCTCGATCCGCGCTCGCACTGCAGCGCTGGGCATGACCTTGGGCAGCTGCGGCAGATCGTGCATGGACGCATCGTCGCGCAACAGGCGGGCATTGAAGGTTGCGATCTGTGCGGCGTTCAAATGCGGCGCCTGCGCATTGCCGCTGCGCTGGATCCAGTAGTCCGGCGTCAGTTGCGCGTCGCTGACGGCGAAGGGTGCGGCTTGCGAAGCGGACATGCTCGCGGGCGCGGCGCCGCACGGCAGCGCGAGTGCGATCAGCAGCAACGTCAGCAGGCGGCGCAACAGTGGCATGAAAAGCTCTGGATGAATGCATGTGGCGTGCAGTGCAGCGTGGAGGGAACAACAGCGTGCCGGCCTCCTTTTGCTGCAACTGCGAGCCTGATCGGGAGTGTACGCGGGACGCCTCGCGGTGCGGAGACTGCCAGCGGTGATCGCTTTGCAACGTCGCGTGATTCCCTGAGGTGTGATGACATGCTGCTGCCATGGGAGACGCGTCGGTCGAGTGGTCGTTGCCGCGCGCCTTGCCGCCGCGCCAACGCTGGCGCGTTGCCTTGCCACCCGCACCTGCGGCACTCGGCAGACCATACCGTTGCCGGAAGCTGCATGCCGCAGCGGTCGCGGGCGAAGGTTTGCGACCAGTCATACATAACTGCAGTGGCTGTCAGCGGACGCGGCCACGACGCGGAATCGGCATCGCCTCTCGTACACTGCAGTTGTACGCGTCTGTGTCCATCTGGCGACTGCTTGCCACCTGGTGTCAGCCGCTCTGAATGCCCGTCAAGAGAAACCCGATGTCGCCTATTTCCCAATCGTGTTCATCGGCCTGGCTGCGGGCACTGGTCTGCCTGGCTGCGTTGTCGCTGGGTGCTTGCGCGCATGCGCCGCAGCGCAACCCGCTTGCGCAGTGGGTGCCGTCGCCCAATTACGACACCCGGCGGCCGATTCTGATCGTGCTGCACTTCACCGACCAGCACTCGGTGCAGCAGAGCCTGAGCACGTTGCGTGGGCGCAACAGCGGCGGCCGCGTCAGTGCGCATTACCTGATCGGCGAGGATGGGCAGCGCTACCAATTGGTCAGCGACGCGCAGCGCGCCTGGCATGGCGGTTCCGGTCGCTGGGGCACCATCACCGACATCAATTCGGCTTCGATCGGCATTGAACTGGACAACGACGGCAGCGAAGCGTTCGCGCCAGCGCAGATCGACAGCCTGCTGGTCTTGCTGCAAGACCTGTGCACGCGTCTGCGGATCCCGCGCACCCAGATCGTCGGTCATGAAGACGTCGCTCCTACACGCAAGAACGACCCGGGCCCGCTGTTTCCCTGGAAACGACTGGCCGATGCCGGCTTCGGCCGCTGGCCCGCGCCGGACGCTCCGCCGGCACCGGCAGGCTTCGATCCATGGCAGGCGCTTGCATTGCTGGGCTATAGCCTCGACGACCCCGCCGCCACGCTGCAGGCCTTCCATCACCACTATCGCGGCAACACCGCCAGTACGCTGGATGCCGAGGATCTGCGGATCCTGCATGCGCTGACACGACTTACCACTTCTCCCGCTGTGCCACTGACTCCGGGTGAGCTCGAAGCCAAGTGACGCGGTGCATCATCGCGCGGGAAGACGGGTTCCATTGGCGGCATAGCGGGCCGCGTTAGGTGTGGAAGTAGGTGGGTGCCTTTCGTGATTGCTGCGCTTTTGTAAATCCACTGGATCTGCAGCGCATTCTTGATAGGATTTTCCCCCGCCAACAATTGAAAGGATGTCGCGTGATGAGTCTCAGGAAGACAGCACTGTGGGCGGCAACGATGCTGGTCCTTGCCGGTTGTTCGGACAAGGCCAGCGACACGGCGCAGGCCGGCGCGCCGCCTGCGCCTACCGAGACGGCAGCCGCAACACCGACGACGTCTCCCGCAGCGCAGCCCCAGCAGGTGGCCACTGAGGTGCCGGCTCCTGGGCAAGTGCTGAACGACGTTTATGGAATGAAGGGCGACGGCTCAGCGTCCTACACCGTCGACAACGGTGCGCTGGCCACTTTCTGGTATGGCTATCGCTTCGACTTGGGCGGCAAGCACTACTACACCGGCTTCGCCAATGCCGGGCCCGGAAAGTATGGCAAGGCAGAGGAAAGCGACGGCCCAGATCCCGGTGTTGGGGTCAGCATTAGCCAGGCGACGTATGTGCTGGACGCAGTGCACGGCAAGCCGACCTGGACGCTGTTCCACGCCCAGCAGTGGGCCGGCGATTTCGGCGCGAACGAGAAAGCCGATCCACTCGATGAGAAACGCAAATCGCAAAGCACCGAAACCAAGGACGGCCACCTGCTTCTGGCGGTGCCGACCACACGGTTCGCAACCGGCGTCAGCATCCTGGGCTTCGCTATTTTCAGCTTCGACCCGAACAAGAACGACCTCGGCGATTACAAGGGCTGGGTTTACTTGGGTACCGTTGCGACCGGTGAAGACAACAGCGCAGCGTGCGACGACGGCGGGACGATGAAATGCGCCTCCAGCAGCGGGACGCTGAGCTTTGAACCGGACAAGACTGGTTCCATGCCGACGCTGCGCGTTGTCATGACAGGCACTGCCGTCTCCGGTCCAGGCAAGGTCCGTGTCCTGGACGCCGCCGATACGGTGACCTACACCTTCGACGCGTCCAAGCAGCAGTACACCCCGCCGCTGGATCAGTGAGCACCTTCTGCCATCTGGCTTTTCGGCGGATGCGCCGGCCAGATGGCGGTAGCTCGAAGAACTGGTTAAGCTACTCCAACGGGGCCTGATGTTCAGGCGGGTTATTCGTGAGCGGCAATGGATGCTGCACTCGCCCGATAGACCGGATGAAATTGCCGGTTTGTGGCTTGCCAAGCGCAGCCACCATTGCCGCCCCCGGTGCCGGGGCTGGACTTGATCGTTATTGTCCGTTCCGCCCCACAAGCAGCTGCGCTGCCTGTGGGCCGCGCCGTGTATGTGGAGTCACAGGATGGTGGCATGCGGCGGCCGCAACCGGCAGCAGTGCACGTCAGCTGGAGGCTTTCGTCTTCTTAACGACAACAGGATGTTATGGCTATGTCCAGTGAAAAAGCGGTCGTCGCAGTGACCGATGTGGCGCCCTACGCAGTTAGCGTGCTTTATCTGATTTACGGCATTGACGGAGATGGGGCTACCTCGTACGAGATCGATAATGGCGCGGTGGCAACCTTCTGGTGCGGTCAGCATTTTGAGCTTGAAGGCAAGCATTACTACACCGGCTTTGCGTACGCGTCGCCGAACAAGTATGGCAACGACCCTGCAGAGACGTTTCCAGATCCAGGCCAAGGCGTGTCCATCAGCCAAGCCACCTTTCAGCTGGTCGCGCCGGGCAGTGAGCGGCCGTGGATGCTGTTCCATGCGCAGCAGCACGTAGGCACCTTTGGCGGCTACGAGCGCGCCGATGCATTCGATGACAAACGTCCAACCCAATCGTTTGTACTGAATAACGGGCATCTGTTATTGGCAGTGCCGACGTCCAGCTTCAGTAATGGCGTGACCAGCAATGGACTGGCCTTGTTTACGTTCGATCCTTACAAGAACGATCTGGGCGATTATCAGGGTTGGGTCTACCGCGGCACGCTTCCGGCAGGTGAAGACAACGGAGCCTCTGTGGATGAAGAGGGTGGCGTTCCGCATGTCACCAGTACGGGAAATTTGCGCGTGCAATTCGATACAGATGCACCCATGCCCGCGCTGGAGGTCGCACTGCAAGGTACCGCCATCGCCGGCTCAGGTGAGATCCGCGTGCTTGGAGCAGGAGACATCGTGCGCTACGGCTACGACCAGCCAAGCGGCCAATACGTGCCTGTTGCAGGCTAAAAGTAGGGCAGTGCGGACGCTGCAGCTGCCGCATTGCGAAGTAAGAATGTTGCATCAACCGTTTTGTTAACCGCGAACTCAAGCTAAAGGACGAGCTCGGTTGACTCTGGCGGCACATGCCGCTGTTTCTCAACCTCAAGGAGTAAGACGAGATGGCCCGCGATTACACGAAATCCGAAAACTTGAACATCATCGAAAGCGAAGCAAAGCAGCGCCACATTCCGGTGGATGACTTCATGCGGTTTGCCTATATCGAAACCGGCGGAAAGTTCGACGAACAAGCCAGCCGTGGACCAAGAGGAGCCAAGGGCTTGTTCCAGTTTACGCCTGGTACTGCCGAGGCCTACGGTATCCGTGGTCAGGAACTCGACGCGGTCGCGAATACGGATGCGGCGGCACGGTTGTATCAGGACAACCAGAAGTCACTGACTCGGCAGCACGATCGCGACCACAATCCTTATCTGTCTGGCAAGCCTCAGCCAGATGGCCTGGACATGTATATGGCACATCAGCAAGGTGCTGCCGGGTATCGCTCGATCCAGGCTGCCGTTGCTACCGGGGATTTCGTGCGAGGCGACACGCGCTCCAACATCCTCAACAATGTTCCTGGCGAAAAAGATCGGGCCGGTGCAAAACAGTTTGAGGCATACACCGGCTCGTCCTTGGCAGACTTCAAGAAGATGTCCGATCAGGACATGGCCAAGACCTTCGTCAAGTATTGGGACACCAAATTCGACCATATCTCGATCCCCGAAAAGGGTATCAAGCCGGTCTCTCCGGGTCAGACGTCGGATCGAGCACCTGAGACAGTGCCGCAGCGGACCCAGACCCCGACGCAGGCCACGCCAGCTGCACCCAAGCAAGATGCTGATGGCATCAAGCTCACCGCCGCGCACGCGATGGGCATCGAGCATGACGATGTGAAGTACGCCATCAACATCAAGGGGCACAAGCTTTACCACCCCGGCGTGGACGGCAAGCATCTGGATCAGGGCTATATCGACTGCTCCGGGTGGGTGACCGAGCTGCAGAACGCCACCATGCGCGAGATCAATCAGAAAGCCGGCCAAGACGTGTTTGGGCGTCAGGATATGCTCGTGCAGGGCATGACCGGCTCGGGCGGCATCGTCAAGAAGGCCTTCGACAGTTCCGGGGTGCTACTGCAAGGCCAGGACGTATTCAAGCCGGGAGCGTTGAAGGAAGGCATGGTCATCGGCGTGGATGCCGGTAATACCAAGCACGAGCACTGGAAAGGCATCGACCACATCCTGATGGTGGTGCGTGATCCGAAGAGTGGCGAGCTGCAGGTCAGCCAATCCAGTGGCACCAAGGGTGTTAACACCCTGCCGCTGGACGATTATCTGGCAGCGAACAAGAACGCAAAACTATTTGTATCCGATCCTATCGCCAAGGCACGCGAACTTCTGCAGGACAGGCAGCAGACGCAGTCTCACAGTCAGGACGCACGCGATTCACTGAAGCCAGGCCAGCAGGGAAGCGATGTCAAAGAAATGCAGCAGAGCCTGATCGCACTGGGTATCAAGGACAACAGCGGCAACCTACTCAGCGGCACCGGTTTCTATGGCGACAAGACCAAGGAAGTTGTCGCAAATCTGCAGCGCGAAAAGGGTGTCGAGCCGACCGGGATTGCAGACAAAGCAACGCTTGAGGCACTGAACAAGCAGCAGGCCCAGGGTAAGTCGGCTACTGATCCGGGGCGTCACACCACTGCTGCCGTCAGCGATAACCCGCTGATGAAGCAGGCGATGGACCAACTTGAAAAGCATGGTCCCAATGGCGGTTTCAAGAATCGTGACGAAATGCAGCGGGCGGCTGGTCAGGTCGCGTTCGAAGCCAAGGTCAGCGGGATGTCGCGGATCGATGATCTGGTGGCAAGTACCGACGGCAAGGGTTTGATTGCGGTGCAGCGCAATCCGAACAATCCGCTCGACGTCAATCGTGCGTACGTGGACAAACAGCAGGCCGCAACTGTGCCGCTGGAGCAGAGCCAGCAGCAACTGGCGTCCGAAACTCAGCGGCAAACGCAGGAAGACCAGCGAACGCAGGCGGCAACGCAGGCTGCTCCGTCGCGGTAAGCGTTGGGATACCGACCGTGCCCCACCAGGCGCGGTCGGTATCACGGAGGCCTTACGCATCGACGTGCCGCACGATGATCGCGTCACGCCACGGTGGCTTTGTAACAACGTGGGCGGCGCCGTGTGAAGTCGCGACGCGCGAAGCGTTGGTTGGTGCACGCGTATTGCCGGCATCGCCAGGATGAGTTGCCTGAGTGGATGCATTTGAGCAGTGCCAGGGACCTGATCCGCATCTCGCATCTCGCATCTCAAGTAGCAAATCCAAAATCCCAAATCCCAAATCCCGGCACAAATAGGTTCGGGTCGGACCATCCGCGTAACAGCGAGCTGCCGCAATCCTGACACGACCTATAGTGTCCAGATGTAGGTCGACCTGCGTAGACCGCGTCAGCCACAGATCGCCCAGGCAATTCCTGGGGCATCGATCGCCTATGCTTCGCAAATGACACATCCACCCCTAGTCCACATTCCGGTGATTCCTTCGAGCTGCCAAAAGCTTGCTCTGCCGTGGCTGTTACTTACAGGGTCGTTGGTAAGCACATGCTTCGCTGCCACCGCAGCGCCGGTCATTTCGCCGGCGACCACTGCTGCAGAAGCTGGCCTGATCGATGTGCGCACGCTTGCGCTGGAGATCGTCGTCGACATGCGCTATGCGGGAAGCGATAACTTCACCGGACGCGTGGTGCCTGGGTATCTCGCACCGCGGTGTTATCTGTTACACCCGGCAGCCGAGGCGTTGGCCAAGGTGACGCGTACGCTCAAGGCAGCGGGATATCGCTTGCAGGTGTTCGACTGTTATCGGCCTGTGCGTGCGGTGCATGCATTCGTGGCATGGGCGGCGGATCTGCAGGATCAATCGACCAAGCCGCAGTACTACCCACGTGTGGACAAGCGGGCGCTGTTGGGCGACTACATCGCCGAGACCTCTGGACATAGCCGCGGCGCGACCCTGGACCTGGGCTTGCTCGACTGCCGGCGCGGTGCGTGTGATGCGGTGGAGATGGGCACCGATTTCGATTTCTTCGATCCGCGTGCGCATACCGATGCACCCGAGATCAGCAGCGCGCAGCGTGCGCATCGCCAGCATCTGTTGCGTGCGATGGCCGCCGAGGGATTTGCCAACTATCCGATGGAATGGTGGCATTTCACCTTCCGTCCCGAGCCCACGCCTGATACCGCTTACGATGTACCGGTGGACTGAGCGCGCCCACGCTCGGCCGCAACGGCTGCCGGTCTGGTTCTACGCGTGCAGTCGGTCCATCACTCGTACACTGCGGTCTTTGGCGCGGTGTTTGCCGCTTGGTCGGCCAACCGTCACGGTGCGCCTGCCGCTTGAGGAATCGTCATGTCCGACCCGGAACGCTTTTTGGATATTGCCTGCCCGTATTGCGGGGAGTGGATTACGCTGACGCTGGATCTCAGTGGTGGCGATCAGCAGTACATCGAAGATTGCCAGGTGTGCTGCAAGCCGATTTCGGTCAACGTGCAATGGGACGAGGATGGCGAGGCGCAGGTGACCGCGCGTGGTCAGGACGACTGAAGCGGCGTTGCCTACCAGACCTTTGCTCTCAGAGGCAGCAGATCGGGTGACCTGCCGTACTCTCCTTCATGCAGACGCCTGGCACGCAGTCGCTGCTGCCTCGTTCGCGCGCTCGTCCACCAATTCGGCTTGCGCCCGGATCCCTTGCCCTTAGCCGCTAGACTGGCACGCCTGCTGCCTGGATCGTCACGATGAACCTGCCCCTGCACTTCGGCCTGCTCGGTTCGCTGGAGGCCGGCTTGATCGCGCTGGTGCTTGGGGTGCTGTTGTTCGCCGCAGTCGAGTACATCGGCCGACGTCTGCAATTCACCCACGGCCACACGCTGGGAATCGCCTGCCTGCTTGCCGTGGCCATCGGTGCCGGCTACGACATCTGGAATCTCGTCTACACCAGCATCGTCCGGCTGGAGTCGCCGCTGTATGCGCGGCTGGCATTGGCAAAGATTCACGACCCCAACGAACTGGGCTCGCGCGTCGTCCTCGAAGTGGCCGGTGCGATCGCCGGCGTTGTCTTGGGTTGGAAACTGTTCAGTTCTGGAAGCTGGGACGACGATACCCCGAACGCCTGAGACATATCGAAAAAATGCGGCGCAGTTCGCAAAAATTTCCACGTTGAATGCGCTGCTTCTGTTTGACTCACCAGCCGCTAACAGGCGGCTACGCACAACGCTCGGCGCTGTGGTTAAAAGGATGTTTTGCCGGAAATCAGCGCAGGTTGAGCGTTCATTTGCGATGGGTAGGGTGGTGCCATGTGCGGCGACACCGTGCATTCCCAAGCCAAGGAGACCACCCAAATGAAGAATCGCAACCGCATCTCGCTGCTCGCCGCCACTGCCGCTCTTGCTGCCGTTCTGGCGCTGCCGGCCATGGCGCAAAGCACCTCTCAGGATGCCGCAGCGCAGTCGGGAAGTTCGGCAACCGGAGCTCCGACCGGTAGTTCGAATTCCGGCGGTGGTGGGCAGACCTGGGCCAGCGTGGATACCGACAGCGACGGCGCGATCAGCAAGCAGGAAGCGCAGGTCAACGCAGGGCTCGCGCAGATTTTCGACCAGGCCGATGGCAACACCGACGGTAAGTTGACCCCGGATGAGTACAAGGCATTCGTCGCCAAGCAGCAGGGTGGTGGCGCAGCCGGCTCGCAGGGGAACTGATCGGCACAGTCGCGAGACATCCCTTGGATTTCCATCGATCGAAGAGGAGTAGCGTCTGGATGAGAAACAGCGAATGAGCCGCGTGCCGTAGAGCAGGCGCGCCATCGAACAGGATGGACACACGGGAGCGGCCTGCCAGGGTTGCTCCCGTTTTCTTTACGTCATCCCCGTTACGGTGAAACGGTCCAACTCCGGCTTTCTTCCCATGTTGCAGCTGCGCGTTACCTTACTGGCCGGCCTGTGCAGTCCGCTGCTCGCGTTCGCCGCGCCGCCGGAGTTGCCGCCGGCCACCGCGCAGCAACCGCTTGTGCCGCCTGGCAGCAATGCTCCGGCTATGTCGCCCTTGCCGATCGAGCCGCCGCCTTCTGCAACGACTCCGCTGTTACCCACCGATCCCTCTGGTCCGCCCCGCGCCCGGAGCGGTGCCGAGTCCTCCGTGGCGTCGCCTGCCGGGACGCTGGCGCCGCGCAGCTTCCGCAGCCTGGATCGCGATGCCGACGGCTCGCTGACGCCGACAGAGGCCGGTGCCGACCCGATCCTGCGCGAGAAGTTCGGCGACTTCGACAGCAACGGCGACGGACGCCTGTCGCGCGATGAATTTGCCAGCTATCAACCCGGACCGGGCGACGCCGCGGGCGACTGACCGCAGCAGCGCGTTGGTGCGCTGCTAGACTTGCGCGATGACTCCTTTTGCACAGCGCGACGGCCAGGCGATTCAACTGGTCGGCTTCGATGGCGACGATACCCTCTGGAAAAGCGAGGACTATTACCGCAGCGCCGAAGCGGATTTCGAAGCGATCCTGGCCGGCTATCTCGACCTGGGCGACAGTCGCATGCAGCAGCACCTGCTGGCAGTGGAGCGGCGCAACCTGAAGGTGTTCGGTTACGGCGCCAAGGGCATGACGCTGTCGATGATCGAAACCGCCATCGAACTGACCGACGCCCGCATCGACGCGCGCGACATTCAGCGCATCGTCGAGATCGGACGCGCCACGCTGCAGCATCCGGTAGACGTGATCGCCGGGGTGCGTGAGGCGGTCAGCGCCATCGCCGCCGACTATGCGGTGGTGTTGATCACCAAGGGCGACCTGTTCCATCAGGAGCAGAAGATCGCGCAGTCCGGCCTGACCGATTTGTTCCCGCGAGTCGAAGTGGTGTCCGAGAAGGATCCACAGACCTACGCGCGCGTGCTCGGCGAATTCGACCTGCCGGCGCAGCGCTTCGTGATGATCGGCAACTCGTTGCGCTCCGACGTGGAGCCGGTGCTGGCGATCGGCGGCTGGGGCATCTACACCCCCTACGCGGTGACCTGGGCGCATGAGCAAGAGCACAGCGTCGCTGCCGACGAGCCGCGCATGCGCGAAGTGCCCGATGCCGCAGGCTGGCCGGCCGCCGTGCATGCGCTGGATGCGCTGGCTGGGCGGCACGCGCTAAGCTAAGCGCCGCGGCACGCGTCTGCGGTTAGAAGGAGCGGTCGCGACCGCTTGGGATACGTGCTCCGTGCCGACGCGCCTTAAACGGTCGCACTGCCGTGGCAATGGCTGGATCTTCCACGTCAGCTGCAGTGGCCAGGGCGGTCGTTACTGCGTCGCCGGTTTGCAGATGCTATGAATCGACATGCGGGCACATTGCGGTGCCCGTCAACAGGACGTTCCGGCCAGCAGGCGTGCATGGCCGACTTTGGAGGGATTGCCCATGAACATGTTGTCCGTCACCCATCGTGCAGTGCTGGCCGTTGCGCTGGGGCTGCTCGCCGGCACCACGCCGCTTGTGGCTGCCGAGCTCGAAGAAGAAATCATCAACCCCAGCGAGGTGATCTTTCGCGACGGGCAGCCGTACTACGAAGATGCGGGCGACTATGTGCGTCTTCGCACGCGCAAGGTGGGTGGGGAGATCATGTATTTCCGCACCGTCCGCTTCGACAGCGAACAAGGCTATGTGGATGCGCACGGTGAGAGCATCGCGAAATTGCAGTCCCGCCCGACTGCAAGCGACCGCAGTTCTGCGTTTTCGGCCGATCGATATTCCGACGTCCGCTACGGCGGTGGCTATGGCGGTTACGGCTATGGCCGCGAACTACGGTTTGGTGCATCGCGCAACCGTCCGTATGGGCAGATCTACTACGGCAACGGCCTGTATGGGCCGGACCCTTACAGCAGCCCGCACAATCGCGATGCGCGCCAGCGTTACATCGGTCCCGGCTACGTGGGCTCTTGCGATCTGAGCGGCTGCCGCGAAGTGCGCACCATCGGCTTCTACGATCTGCGCTGACACGCGTGTGGCCTGACACCGGCGCGAGCATGCGGCATCATCGGGGCATGCCTGTCTTACGCTCACCTCGGTTGCGATCGCTGCCATTGCTGGCGGCCATGCTGGTTCCGGTGCTGGCGCTCGCGCAGGGCGTGCCTGCGCCTGCTGCCGGTAGCCAGGCGCAGGAGGCCGCGCCGGCGGTGATGCCCGGTACCGGCGATGCCTGGGTGGACCAGCATCTGGCCGACATGGGGAGCTATGCGCAGCGCTACCCCGACAGTTTTATCGATGAGGTGGCGCGCTACACCCAGACCCCGCGCGGCTACGTGCAGGCACTGTTGCAGGTGCACGGCTGGCATGCCGGCGACATCTATTTCGCCTGCGCGTGGGCCCACACAGTGCAGCTGTCGTGCCGCGACAGCGTGCGCGCCTACACGCGCGACCATCATGACGGGTGGGCAGGCGTGATCACACGGCTGTCGGTGGAGCCGGATAGCGCGCATGTCCGCGCGCTGCGGCATGCCATCGTCGCCAGTTACGACCGTTGGGAACGGCCGATCACCCTGGACGCGCTGCTGCGTCGCCAGCTCGGCGATCATGCGCAGCGGCTGGAGGCTGCGCGCGAGTCCAGCGAAGCGGCCGACGCCGCAGCGCAGGCGGGGTTGTAACGCGCAAGGCATGTCGCCAGCCCAGGTGCCCGTCGGCTGTCTACGCGCCAACGCGCGGATGCGATGCTGCCGTGCAGCTGGTCGCCGCAGGGCGTGGTCGGCGAGAATGCGCTAACGCTGGCATCGGCCGGCCTCTGCCAAGACCACGCCATGCGCGATACCGTGTTTGTCTCTCCCGATCACATTCGCAGCCTGTTCGCGCAGGCGATGTCGGACATGTATCGCACCGAGGTGCCGTTGTACGGCGACCTGATGACGCTGGTGGCGCAGGTCAACGCGCAGGTACTGGATGCCGATCCGGCATTGGCGGCGCGGCTGCAGCGCAACGATGAGCGCGCACGGTTGGATCTGGAGCGGCACGGCGCCATCCGGGTCGGCACGGCGGCCGAACTGGCCACCTTGGGCCGCCTGTTCGCGGTGATGGGCATGCACCCGGTGGGCTATTACGACCTCTCCGTGGCAGGCGTGCCGGTGCATTCCACCGCGTTCCGCCCGATCGACGAGGCAGCGCTGTCGGCCAATCCGTTCCGCGTGTTCACCTCGCTGCTGCGGCTGGAACTGATCGAGGACGCCGCGTTGCGCGCGCAGGCCGCGCAGATCCTGGAGCAGCGGCAGATCTTCACCAGCGGTGTCGTGGAGTTGATCGAACAGCGCGAGCGTGTCGGCGGGCTGGATGCCGAGCAGGCGCGGCGCTTCGTGGCCGAAGCGCTGGAAACCTTCCGCTGGCATGGCGATGCCACGGTGTCGTTGCCCACCTACCGCGCGCTGAGCGATGCGCACAAGTTGATTGCCGATGTGGTGAGTTTCCACGGCCCGCATATCAATCATCTGACGCCGCGGACGTTGGATATCGATGCGGCGCAGGCGCAGATGCAGCGCGCCGGCATCGATGCGAAGGCGGTGATCGAAGGGCCGCCGCGTCGGCGCGTGCCGATCCTGCTGCGCCAGACCAGTTTCAAGGCGCTGGAAGAGCCGGTGGGCTTTGTCGGCGACGGCGGGCAGCCCGAGCACGGCACGCACACCGCGCGCTTTGGCGAGATCGAACAGCGCGGGCTTGCGCTGACGCCCAAGGGTCGCGCGCTGTACGACGCGCTATTGGCGCAGGCACGCGATGCCGAGGGTGCCGGCAGCACCGGCGTCGATTACGCCACACGCCTGCAAACCGCGTTCGTGGCCTTTCCCGACGACGAGGCGCTGCTGCGTCAGGAAGGGCTGGGTTATTTCCGCTACGCGCTGACCGATGCCGGCCGCGCCGATCCGGCACAGGTAGCTGCAATGCCGGCGGAAACTGCCATCGCGCTCGGCCTGGTCAGTGCCGATCCGATCATCTATGAAGATTTTTTGCCCGTCAGCGCGGCCGGCATCTTCCAGTCCAATCTTGGCGGTGCCGAGCAACGCGCGTACGCCGCGCATTCGAGCAAGCGCAGTTTCGAGCAGGCGTTGGGCGCGCAGGTGCATGACGAGTTCGCGCTGTATGCGCAGCTGGAACGCGCATCGTTGCTGGCGTTGGTGGTGTAAGGCAGCACCAATCGACGGTATCAGGTGGGTGTGTGAGGTAGCGGTATCCCGCAGTTTCAGTTGCTGCATGCAATATCGCCCAACTGCACGCACGACGAAGGGCGACTGATAAAGCTCTCAGCGCTGTCTCGATAGCGGCGGCGTGTTGGCCACACGCCCCTGCTTTGACGAATGGGTTGGTGTTGGAGGGAAGTGACATCGATCGGATAGAACTAAGCTGATCAGACCGCACCCAATCGAACTACTGCGCTCCATCCCCTGCTTGTAACCACGCACACCGACCATCTCCACTGGTCCTTGCCCGCCCACCGTCGCGGGACCTTACGCGGCATGGATGCCGCGCAAGAGCTGACAATGACGTACTTGTAGCGTGTCCCGCGATGGTGGGCGGGCAAGGGCGCTGCAACGCAGCCGAAGACCATCTGCTCTGTACTCCGCGGCATCTCAACACCGTTCGATTACCTCACAAAGGCGAGAGAGGTCTTGAGCTTCAGCGTTGCTTGGATGTTCCGAAGCCGAGTGCGTCGAGGGCGCGCTGCCCTCACCGCTGGCGGGACACGCCGTGAATCCGTCTCTGGAGGCTCGGTGGCGGCATCCATGCCGCCACACGGTCCCGCGAGCGGCGAGGACACAGCACCAGAGAGTTGATCGGTAGCTTTGTTTAAAACCCTGCACACCGACACTCTCGACTGGTCCTTGCCCGCTCACCGTCGCGGGACCTTACGCGGCATGGATGCCGCGTAAGAGCTTACAAGGACGTACTTGCAGCGTGTCCTGCGATGGTGAGCGGGCAAGGGCCTTGCAGCCAAGCCGCAGATCAGCCGCTCCACAACCGCAACGCATCCACACCGTTCAATCACTACTCTTCGGTATTTGTCAGCGCAGCCTCAGTGCGCCGACGCCGCCGGGCGACGTGCCGCCGCGCGTTCTGCACGTCGTGCGCGCGCACGCGCGCGGCGCGCTTTCCAACGCTCGCTCAGGCACGAGAAGATCACATACAGCGCCGGGGTGCTGAGCAAGGTCAGGCTCTGCGAAAACACCAGGCCGCCGATCATCGCGATGCCGAGCGGGCGGCGCAGTTCCGAGCCTTCGCCCAGGCCCACCGCCAGCGGCACCGCCGCCAGAATCGCCACCATCGTGGTCATCATGATCGGGCGGAAGCGCACGATCGACGCTTCGCGGGCGGCCGCGCGCGCATCCATGCCATGCACGCGCTGCGCGACCAAGGCGAAGTCGATCATCATGATCGCGTTCTTTTTGACGATGCCGATCAGCAGCACCAACGCAATCATCGAGATCACCGACAGCTCGGTGTTGGTGAGAAACAACGCCAGCAGCGCGCCCACGCCGGCCGCCGGCAGAGTGGACAGGATGGTCACCGGGTGGATCAGGCTCTCGTAGAGCATGCCCAGCACGATGTAGACGGTGAGCACGGCAGCCAGCAACAACACCCCCATCGAATTGGGGCTGAGCTGCACATTGAAGCTGTTGTCGCCGCTGAGGCGGATACCGTCTGGCATGCGCAATCCGTCCACCGTGGACTTGATGATCAGATCCGCCTCGCCGGTGCTCACGCCCGGGGCGAGGTTGTAGCTCAGATCCATCGTGGTGTACTGGTTTTCGTGGATGATCTGCGGCGGCGCCAGGCCGGGGGTCTGGGTGGCCACCGCGGTGATCGGCACCATCTGCCCGGCACGGTTGGGCACGAAGATCTGATCCAGCGCCTTGGGCGTGGCGGTCTGCGAGGGCAGTGCGTTGACCACCACGCTGTACTGGTTGAGATCGGAGTAGATGGTGGAAATCGAGCGCTGGCCGAAGGCGCCATACAACGCGCCGTCGATCGCACCGACCGTGATCCCCAGGCGCGCGGCCTTGGCGCGGTCGATCACGATGTTCTGACGCAGCCCGGCGGTATCCACGTCGGTGCCGACATCGCGCAGTCGTGTGTTTTTCTTCAACGCCGCCTGCAGCTTGGGCAGCCATTGCTGCAGCTGTACAAGATCGTTGCCCTGCAGCGACACGCGGTATTGCGCGCCCTGGCTGGTGCCGCCGCCGCCGTCGCTGGGCAGGTCCTGGATGGCGCGCAGGCGCAGGTCCAGATCCGGGTAGCGGTCGGCTTTGGCGCTCAGGCGTGCGACCACCTGCGCGGTGGTGTCGCGGCGGCCCTCGTTGCGTTTTTTTAACTCGATGTTGAACGACGCGCTCGACCCCTGGCGGCCGGAACCCAGCCGCGCGCCCACGGTTTTCACCGCCGGGTCGGCCATCAGCATGTCGGTGATGCGGCGCTGGCGGCTGACCATGTCGGCGAACGACACCGTGGCGCTGGAATTGGCGCGGCCCCAGATCAGGCCGGTGTCCTGCGCGGGAAACGAGCCTTTCTTGACTGCGCTGCCGAGAAAAATGGTGGCGGCGATCAACAGCAACGGCGTCAGTGACAGCAGCAGTGCGTGGCGCAACGAAAAGTCCAGCGCCACGGTGTAAATGGCGAGCATGCGCTCGTGCATGCGGTCCAGCCAGGCGCCGAAACGGCCGGGTTTTTCCGGCTCGGTATGCGCCGACAGGAAGCGGCTGCACAGCGCCGGGGTCAAGGTCAGCGACACCAGCATCGACACTACGATCGCCGCCACCAGGGTCACGGTGAATTCGCGGAAAAACGCGCCGACCATGCCGCTGGCAAACAGCATCGGAATGAACACCGCCACCAGCGAGGCAGTGATCGACACGATGGTGAAGCCGATCTCGCGCGCACCGGTCAGGGCGGCCTCCAGACGTGGCATGCCTTCGTCCAGATGCCGCATGACGTTCTCGATCACCACGATTGCATCGTCGACCACAAAGCCAATGGCGATCACCAGCGCCAGCAGGCTCAAGTTGTTCAAGGTGAAGCCCAGCACGTACATCACCAGCGCCGAGCCGGCCAGCGACAACGGCACGGTGACCGCGGCAATGAGCGTGGGCGCGAGCCGGCGCAGGAACAGCGCCATGGTCAGCACCACCATCGCCAGGCTGATCATCAGCGTGGCCTGCACCTCGTGCAGCGAGGCGCGGATGGTGGGCGTGCGGTCGAAGTAGGGCGTGAGCGTGGTGCCGGGCTGCAGGTAGGCGCGCAACTCGGGAATCTGCGTTTTGACCTGGTCCACGGTCTCGACGATGTTGGCGCCGGCGCGGGTAAAGGCATACATCACCACCGCCGGTTTGCCGTTGAACCAGGCGGCTTGATACGCATCCTGCTGGCCGTCGTAGACGGTTGCCACATCGCCCAGCCGCACGATGCGCCCGTTGGATTGGGTGGAGATCGCCAACTGCGCGAAATCGGCGGCCTTGGCCACCGAATCGTTGGCGATGATGGCCATGGTGGTGTTGCCGTCGGACAGGAATCCGGTCGGCGAGGTGACGTTGGCGGCGCGCACTGCGTTGCGTAGGTCGTCCGGGGTCAGCCCGAGTGCGTTGAGCGCACGCAGGTCCACGTCCACGCGCACTGCCGGCGTGGACGCACCGGCGATATCCACCGAGCTGATGCCGGTGATCTGGCGCAAGCGCTGCGCCAGCAGCGAATCGGCCACGTTGTAGAGCTCATCGGCCGACTGGGTGTCCGAGGTCAAGGCGATGGCGATGACCGGGTCGTCGTTCGGATTGGCCTTGGAGTAAATCGGCGTGCCGAGCCCGGAAGGCAGGTCCGATTGCGATGCATTGATCGCGGTCTGGATGTCCTGTGCGGCCGAATCGATGTTGCGATTGCTCTGGAATACCAGCACCACCAGGCTGCTGCTCTCCGAACTGGACGAGCGCATGCGGTCGATGCCCGGCAGCTGGCCCAGGTGGCGTTCCAGTGGCGCGGTGACGGTGGAGGCCATGGTGCTGGCATCGGCGCCGGACTGCGTGGCGTGCACGAAGATCACCGGGATCTGGATGTTCGGCAATGCCGCCACGCCCAGCCGCAGATAGCACATCAATCCGATCACGAACAAACCGATCGCCAGCAACGAGGTGCCGATCGGGCGCTTGATGAAGGGCGCGGAGATGTTCATGCCTGTGGCGCCGGGAATCGGGAATCGGGAGTCGGGAATCGGCAAGCAAGGCCAACGCAACGCCCGAGTGCGCGCGTGGGCAGGCGAGGCCGCAGGCCGGCAATCCGATCAGCAATCGCTGCACCAGTTCTCATGCAGGGCGCTCCGAGGTGGGTGCGGGGTTTGCGCCATCGCGGCGTGCGGCACGCTGCGCACGCCATGCCCGCAAGCGCTCGCCGGCGCGTTCCATGTACAGATAGATCACCGGGGTGGTGTACAGCGTCACCAGCTGCGACAGCAACAGGCCACCTACAATCGCGATGCCGAGCGGGCGACGCAGTTCCGAGCCGATGCCGGTGCCCAGTGCCAGCGGCAACGCGCCCAGCATGGCGGCGGCGGTGGTCATCATGATCGGGCGGAAACGCAGCAGGCAGGCGCGGCGGATCGCCTCGTGCGCGTTGGCGCCTTCGCGGCGGGCGTCGATGGCGAAGTCGATCATCATGATCGCGTTCTTCTTGACGATGCCGATCAGCAGCACGATGCCGACGATGCCGTCCACCGACAGGCTCAGCCCGCACATCATCAACGCCAGCAACGCGCCGACACCGGCCGGCGGCAAGGTGGAGATGATCGTCAGCGGGTGGATATAGCTTTCGTACAACACGCCCAGCACGATGTAGATCACCAAGATCGAGGCCAGCAGCAACCACACGATATCGGTCTGGCTGCCGGTGAACTCGGCCGCCTTGCCGACGAACTGCGCATGCACCTGGGTCGGGATCTTGAGGTCTTCGCGTGCCTTTTCGATCGCTGCTACCGCCTGCGACAACGAGTGCCCCGGCGCCAGATTGAACGAGATGGTCACCGCCGGCAGCTGCTGCTGGTGGCTCACCACCAATGGCGTGTTGGTGACCTTGGCTTCGGCCAGCGAGGCCAGCGGAATGATGCTGCCGGCGCCGACCACGATGCCGGTGTTCTGGTTGCCCACGCCGGTGGCGGTGGACGAGTTGGACGAGGTCACCTGGCCGAAGCTGGTGGCATTGGTGCCGGTCAGTGCGCCGCTGCCGTTGCTGGCCACCGCCAGCTGATTCATCAACGCGGTGCTGCTGCGGAATTCCGGCGCCACTTCCAGCACCACGCGGTACTGATTGAGCTCGGTGAAGATGGTGGAGATCTGGCGCTGGCCGAAGGCGTCGTACAGCGTGTCGTCGATGGTCTGCATCGGCACGCCGAGCATGCTGGCCTTGTCGCGGTCGATGGTCAGCTCCAGCGCACGTCCCTGATTGGCCAGGTTGTTGTCCACATCGGCCAGCTCGGGCAGCTTGCGCATCGCCTCGGTCATGCGCCCGGCCCAGGTGGCCAGCTCGGTGCTGTCCACGTCCGAGATCGAATACTGGTATTCGGTGGCGGCCACGCGGGTGTCCAGGGTGACGTCCTGCACCGGCTTGAGGAACAGTGCCACGCCCGGAATGCCGGACACGGCCTTTTGCAGGCGCGGCAGCACCTCGTCCAGGCCGTCGCGGTCGCCGCGCGTCTTCAGCACGATCGACAACTGGCCCTGGTTGAGGGTCGGGTTCATGGTGCCGGCGCCGATGAAGGCGGCCACGCCGGTCACCGCCGGGTCTTTCTGCAGCGCGGCGGCCACCGCCTGGGTGCGCTGCTCCATCTGCGGGAAGGCCACGTTCTGGTCGGCCTGCACCACGCCGGTGATCAGGCCGGTGTCCTGCTCGGGCAGCAGGCCCTTGGGGATCGCCACGTACAGCACCACCGTCAACGCCACCGCGCCGATCGCCACCGCCAGGGTCAGCGGCTGGTGCGCCAGCACCCAGTCCAGGCTGCGCTCGTACGCGCCCACCGTGCGCGTCCACAGATTGGTCTTGCCGGCCGCTGTTGCGCGTTCGTGCGCGTCCTCGCCTTCGGGCAGAGCGTCGGGCTTGAGCAGGTAGGCGCACATCATCGGCGTCAGCGTCAGCGACACCAGCATCGAGATCACCACCGCAATCGACAGCACCCACGCAAATTCATGGAACAACCGACCGGTGACGCCCGGCATCAGCAGCAGCGGCAGGAACACCGCCACCAGCGACACGGTCAGCGACAACACGGTGAAGCCGATCTGCTTGGCGCCGATTTCTGCCGCTTCCGGACCCGTCTTGCCCTGTTCGATGTAGCGCACGATGTTTTCGATCATCACGATCGCATCGTCGACCACGAACCCGGTCGCCACCACCAGCGCCATCAGCGACAGGTTGTCCAGCGACATGCCGGCGAACGCCATCACCCCGAAGGTGCCGGCCAGCGACAGCGGTACTGCCACCGAGGGAATGATGGTGGCCCACAGCCGGCGCAGGAACACGAAGATCACCGCCACCACCAGCGCGATGGTCAGCACCAGGGTGAACTTCACCTCGTGCACCGAGGCGCGGATGGTTTCGGTGCGGTCGGAGAACACCTCCAGATGCACGTCGGCCGGCAACACCGATTGCAGCTGCGGCAGGATGCTGCGGATCTGCTCCACCGTCTGCACGATGTTGGCGCCCGGCTGGCGGCGGATTTCCAGCAGCACCGCCGGCTTGCCATCGGCCCACGCGGCGAGCTGGTCGTTTTCTACCCCGTCCACCACGTTGGCCACATCGGCCAGCCGCACCGGGCGGCCGTTGGCGAAGCTGATGATGGTCTCGCGGTACTGCGCCGCATCGGTGAGCTGGTCGTTGGTGCCGATGCTGTAGGACTGGGTCTTGCCGTTGAGCGAACCCTTTGGCGCACTGACATTGGTCTGGGTCAGCGCGCTGCGCAGCGACTCCATGGTCAGGCCCATGTTCGACAGCTGCGCCGGGTTGACCTGGATGCGCACGGCCGGGCGCACGTTGCCGGCGATCGACACCAGGCCCACGCCCGGCACCTGCGACAGGCGCTGGGCCAGGATCGCATCGGCGTAGCGGTTGACCTCGCGCAGCGGCAGCGAATCGGAGGTGAGCTTGAGAGTGAGGATGGCCGCATCGGCCGGATTGACCCGGTTGTAGACCGGCTGGTACGGCAGCGACGAGGGCAGGGTGGCCTGGCGGATCGCCGCCTGCACGTCCTGCGAGGCGATGTCGATGTCGCGGTCCATCGAGAACTGCAGAATGATCGTGGACAGGCCCGCCGACGAATCGGAAGTCATCATCTGCAAGCCGGAGATCTGCCCGAACTGGCGTTCCAGCGGCGTGGTCACCAGCGAGGCCATGGTGGTCGCGTTGGCGCCGGGGTACTGGGTGGTCACGACCAGGCTGGGCGCGTCGATTTCCGGCAATGCCGACACCGGCAATTGCCGGTAGCCCAGGATGCCCAGCAGCAGGACGCCCGCCATCAACAACGAGGTGGCGATGGGGCGGCGGATGAAGATGGTCGAAAAGCCCACGGGGGAGTCCTTGCTGAAGACGTCAATCGGTGCCGGCGCGCAGGGCGCCGACGCGCACTGGCGACGGGGTGTCCCGTCGCCAGTGGTCAGGCATTAGCGCGGGCCGCCGCCACGTCGGCCGCCGCTGCCGCCGCCCTTCTGCTTGTCCTGCGCCGCCTTGAGTTCGGCTTCGGTGGGCTCGGGCGGGGTTTCGCCCGGCTTGAGCGCGCTGACCTTGCTGCCCGGCTTGAGCCGGAACTGGCCTTCGGTGACCACGCGCTCGCCGGGCTTGAGGCCCTTGGTGACCTGCACATGGCTGTCGTCCACTTCCACGCCCTGCAACACGGTGCGCATCTGCGCGGTGTTGTCGTTGCCCACCACGTAGACGTAATCGCCTTCAGGGCCACGCTGCACGGCCTGGGTCGGCACCACGGTGCCGCCGGAGATGGTGCGCAGTTGCAGCCGCACGTTGACGAACTGCCCCGGCCACAACGCGTTGTCGGTGTTGTCGAAGATCGCGCGCGCGCCAAAGGTGCCGCTGTCGGCGGCGATGCGGTTATCGATGACATCCAGCTTGCCGTCGCCGCTGATGACGTGGGCATCGCCGCGGTCCAGCGCCGCCACATCCAGCGGGGTGGCCGCCTGGCCGCTGCGCACCGCCTGCAGCTCGCGCTCGGGCAGGTTGAAGGACACGTAGATCGGGCGGATCTGGGTCAGCGTGACGATGGTGGAGCTGGCGCTGACGATATTGCCCACGTCCACGCCACGGATGCCGGCAATGCCGTCGATCGGCGCGGTGACGCGGGTGAACTGCAATTGCACCTGCGCCGAGCGCATCTGCGCATCATTGGCCGACACCGCCGCCTCGTACTGCGCCACCTGGTTGCGTTGGGTGTCCAGGTCGGTGCGCGAGACGTATTGCTTGTAGGCCGGGTCGTTGGAGCGCTGGTAGTTCACCCGCGCCGTCGCCAGCAGCGACTGATTCTGCCGCTTGGCCGCCAGCGCCTGGTCGTAGCTGGCCTGCAAGGTGCGCGGATCGATCTGGGCCAGCAGCTCGCCCTTCTTCACTTCCTGGCCTTCCTTGAAATTCAGGCTCATCAGCTGGCCGCCAACCTGCGGGCTGACCGTGACCGTGTTGAGCGCGGTCACCGTGCCCAGCGCGCTGGCATAGACCGGCACGTCCTGGGTCGTGGCGGGCACCACCGTCACCGGCACCGGGCCGCTGTTTTCGGTGCCATTGCCATCCGGCGCGTCCGCCCCTTTGCCGCGATTGCCCCCGCCCATCATCCGCATTGCGACAAACACCACGACGAGCACCGCTACGACCAGCAGTGTGATCTTCCAAAAACGCGACATGCGACAACTCCTGAGGGCGGGCCGGGCGCTTGGGGCGACCGTGGGGCGGCATTGCGAAGCATATCGTTGCGTCCGGGCAATTGAGCGTTACTGAAGTAACGGCTCATCGAACGAAACGCCCGCATGGTTCACGGATGCGTGCAGCGGCAACGCGTCAGTGGCGCTGCGGTTGACCGCCGGGCTGAATCGGTCCCCACCATGGCCCGGGAGCCGGTGGCGCCGGCCAACCAGGCCTTCGCCACCGGCCACGCTGCGCTCTGGCGGTGCGGTGCACTACAGTGAAGGCCACTCATTGGAGGATTCTCGATGCGCCATTCCCGCCTGCTGACCAGCGCGCTGCTGCTGGCTCTGCCTACGCTTGCCGCCGCACAGGCCGCGCCACGGCCCGAGGTCCAGACCGTTGCCAGCACGTTGCAGCCCAAGGTGGTGCAGTGGCGCCGCGACTTCCACCAGCATCCGGAGCTGTCCAACCGCGAAGAGCGCACCGCCGCCACCGTGGCCGCGCAGCTGCGCAAGCTCGGCCTCAAGCCGCGCACCGGCATCGCCCATCACGGCGTGGTGGCGATCATCAAGGGCGGCAAGCCCGGCCCCAGGATCGCGCTGCGCGCGGACATGGACGCGCTGCCGGTCAAAGAGCAGACCGGGCTGGCCTTCGCCTCCAAGGCCACCGCCGAGTACCGTGGCGAGCAGGTCGGGGTGATGCATGCCTGCGGCCACGACGCCCACACCGCCATCCTGCTCGGCGTGGCCGAAGCGCTGGTGGGTATGCGCGACCAGCTGCCCGGCGAAGTGATGCTGATCTTCCAGCCCTCCGAAGAAGGCGCGCCCGGCAACGAAGAAGGCGGCGCCTCGCTGATGCTCAAGGAAGGCCTGTTTGCCGACTTCAAGCCGCAGGCGGTGTTCGGCCTGCATGTGTTCTCCAGCGTGCAGGCCGGCAAGATCGCCGTGCGCAGCGGCCCGCTGATGGCGGCCTCTGACCGCTTTGCGATCAAGATGATCGGCCGCCAGACCCACGGGTCGGCGCCGTGGAACGGCATCGACCCGATCGTGGCCAGCGCCGACATGATTTCCACCGCGCAGACGGTGATCAGCCGCCGCGCCAACCTGTCCAAGCAGCCGGCGGTGTTGAGCTTTGGCGCGATCAAGGGCGGCATCCGCTACAACATCATCCCCGACGATGTGGAAATGGTCGGCACCATCCGCACCTTCGACGAAGGCATGCGCCAGCAGATCTTTGCCGACCTCAAAAACGTGGCCGAGCACACCGCCGCCGCACACGGCGCCAAGGTGGATGCGAAGGTGCCCGACCAGGACGGCAACCCGGCTACGGTCAACGACCCGGCCCTGACCGCCAAGATGCTGCCCAGCCTGCAGGCCGTGGTGGGCGCCGACAACGTGTACGAGCCGCCGCTGCAGATGGGCGCCGAAGACTTCTCGTTCTACGCTCAGCAGGTGCCGTCGATGTTCTTCTTCGTCGGTTCCACCGCCCAGGGGATCGACCCGGCCACCGCGCCCAGCAACCATTCGCCGCAGTTCCTGCTGGACGAATCCTCGCTGGACGTGGGCCTGCGCGCGCTGTTGCAGGTGTCGCTGGATTATCTGCATCAAGCTGAGACAGGCTGAATCGGGAATCGGGAATCGTGAATCGTGAATCGGGAATCGGGAATCGTGTGCAGTTGCACGATTCCCGCTGACCGTTGCCAATCAAGTGGGGCGGCGGGCTGCTTGAGGATCCGCTACTGCTGTCGCCAGCTCGGTGCTCCAGTGTCCGCCATATAGCTCACGGCCAGTCGGCTCGGCCTAAAATGGCGCGATGAATACCCCAGAAGATTCCACCCTCGGTCGTGAGGTCGCTTACCCCAGCGGCTACGATCCGTCGCTGCTGTTTCCCATTCCGCGCGCGGCCGGTCGCGAGGCGATCGGCCTGACCGGCGCGTTGCCGTTCATCGGCCGCGACCGCTGGCACGCCTACGAGCTGAGCTGGCTGGATGCACAGGGCAAGCCGTGCGTGGCCACGGCCACCTTGCATGTGCCCTTCGATTCGCCGTCGTTGATCGAATCCAAATCGCTCAAGCTGTATCTCAACTCGCTCAATGCCACGCGCTTCAACAGTGCCGAAGCGGTGCGCACGCGCATCGTCACCGACCTGTCCACGCGCGCCGGCGCCGATGTATCGGTGGAATTCGGTTTGCCGCCGATCGATGCGGTGGGCGAAGGCGAGTCGATCGATACCCTGGATGTCAGCATCGACGATTACGGCCCGCCCAATGCGGCGTATCTGCGTGCGCAGACAGCGGCGGCCGTGGAAGAAGTGCTGACTTCTGCATTGCTCAAATCCAATTGCCCGGTGACCGGCCAACCGGATTGGGCCAGCGTCACGCTGCGCTATCGGGGCGCGCCGATCGACCGCGAAGGCCTGCTGCGCTATCTGGTGAGTTTCCGCGACCACGCCGAGTTTCATGAGCAATGCGTGGAGCGTATTTTCAATGACGTGCTGACCCGTTGCGCCCCTGAGTGGCTGGTGGTCGAGGCGCGTTATACCCGGCGTGGCGGGCTGGATATCAACCCGCTGCGTAGCTCGCCCAGCGTGCCCACGCCGCTGTCGATCTTTCGAGATTTGCGCCAGTAATCGGTCGCGTTCGAGGATCGCGCCAGCTTCACGGCGGCGCGATCCACGCTTAACAGCGCTCCGCGCACCCTGCAATCCTCGTGATGCACGAAGGAACGCAGCAATGAGTGCTGATAAAAAAGCAGATTTCTCCAACGTCACGTCGTCGGTCGATAGCACCGCCGACGTGACGCCTGCGCCGGATTTTTCCAACGTGCGCACCAGCGTGCAAAGCACCGCAGAGCTGGTCGAGGAATCGGTCACTGTGCAGGCAGGTGACAGTCTGTCCAGCATCGCCAAACGTAACTTGGGTGATGGCGCATTGTGGCCGCGTATTTTCGAAGCCAACCGCGAAACGCTCAAGGATCCGGACAAGATTTTCCCGGGGCAGGTCCTGCGTTTGCCGCACAAAGCGTAGCTGCCCGCGCGATCGCCACTGCATTGCAAGGCGCGTGGCGCGACGCGTGTGCGTCTTGCAAAAACATTCCAGAAACAACGATCTTTTCGATCATCGGAGATTGATCCATGCGTACCAAATCCGTTTCCAGCACCCTCGTGATTGCGCTTGCCGGCGTGCTCGCATTATCCGGTTGCAAGAAGGACGAAGACGCCAGCGTTTCGAAGGATCCCACCTCCGGCGCTGCCACTGAGGCGATGCCGGGTCCGGCCGCCACGCCGCCGGCCAGCGACCAAGCCGGGCAAAGCACCGCGACCGGCGCCGCCAGCACCGACACCGCAGCCGCGATGGGTTCTGCGGTGAGCGTCTCCAGCGTCGTAGTCGGGACCAAGGCCGCCGCCGACAAGACAGTGACACCGTCCGCCACCGTCGGCGCCAAGGACACCATCATTGTGTCGGTCAAGACCGATGGCAGCGCGAGCAACGTAGCGGTCTCGGCCAAGCTCACCTATCAGGACGGCCAGGTGGCCGGCGAGCAGAACGCCACGCTGACCACCACGGGTGCAGAAACCACCAATCTCAGCTTCAGCAAACCCGATGGCTGGCCCGCCGGCACGTACACCGCGCAGGTCATGGTCGACGGTAAACCGGCAGGTAGCCCGCAGACCATTACGGTCAAATAAGTGCCGTAATTGGCAGCCACCTGTGGCGACGGCTCTCTACGTGAGCGCCGTGATGTCTGCAGCCGGCAACGTCCGCCCGCACCAAACCGCAGCACAAGGCGCAATCGCAAGATTGCGCCTTTTTGCTATGCATTCATTCGGCAACGGATTCGTTACAGCTGCATCCATGTCGATTGGCCGTGTGGCGGGATGAAGCGTCCGCCTGTGGTCGCTTTACCCGGGCGCGGCTCAGACGCGACAATGCCGTGCTGATCCAATGCCGCGTCCGCCGCGCTGGCCGATCGGCGTGCCGCTAGCGACCCCCGTCGTGCACGCCAACGTCAACGTCGCCGGGCATCGGCGCTCCTCCCGACCACAAGAGCCATCGCACCTCATGTCGAAGACACCGAAGATCCTCTACACGCTCACCGACGAAGCTCCCTTCCTGGCCACGCAGTCGCTGCTGCCGATCATCGATGCCTACACCGATACCGCCGGGATCGTGGTCGAAACGCGCGATATCTCGCTCGCCGGTCGCATTCTGTCGTTGTTCCCCGAGAGCCTGACCGACGCGCAGAAGATCGCCGACGACCTCGCAGAACTGGGCGAACTGGCCACCACGCCGGAAGCCAACATCATCAAGCTGCCCAACATCAGCGCTTCGGTGCCGCAGCTCAAGGCCGCGATCAAGGAACTGCAGGCCCAGGGCTATGCGTTGCCGGCGTATCCGGACGAGCCCAAGGACGCCGCGGAAAAAGACATCAAGGCGCGCTACGACAAGGTCAAGGGTAGTGCGGTGAATCCGGTGCTGCGCGAAGGCAATTCCGATCGCCGCGCACCGCTGTCGGTCAAGAACTACGCACGCAAGCATCCGCACCGCATGGGCAAGTGGAGCAGCGATTCCAAATCGCACGTGGCGCACATGGACGACGGCGATTTCTTCGGCAGCGAACAGTCCACCACGCTGGCCGAGGCCGGCACGCTGAAGATCGAATTCGTCGCTGCCGATGGCAGCAGCAGCGTGCTCAAGGACAAGGTTGCAGTGAAGGCCGGCGAGATCGTCGATGCCGCCGTGCTGAGCAAGCGCGCGCTGGCCAGCTTCATCGACGCGCAGATCGCCGATGCCAAGGCCCGCGACGTGCTGTTCTCGGTGCATCTGAAAGCCACCATGATGAAGGTCTCCGACCCGGTGCTGTTCGGCGTGGTGGTCGGCGAGTTCTACAAGGACACGCTGAGCAAGCACGCCGACGCGCTCAAGTCGGTCGGCTTCGACCCCAACAACGGTATCGGCGATCTGTACGCGCGCATCGGCGCGTTGCCGGACGCGCAGCAGGCGCAGATCAAGGCCGATATCCAGGCCGAATATGCGCAGCGTCCGGGCCTGGCGATGGTCAATTCGGACAAGGGCATCACCAGCCTGCATGTGCCCAGCGACGTGATCGTCGACGCCTCGATGCCGGCGATGATTCGCGACTCCGGCCAGATGTGGAATGCGCAAGGCAAGCTGCAAGACACCAAGGCAGTGATTCCGGACCGTTGCTATGCCGGCGTGTATCAAGCGGTGATCGACGACTGCCGCAAGCACGGCGCTTTCGACCCGTCCACCATGGGCTCGGTGCCGAACGTCGGCCTGATGGCGCAGAAGGCCGAAGAATACGGCTCGCACGACAAGACCTTCCAGCTGTCGGCTGCCGGCACCGTCAAGGTCACCGATGCCAATGGCAAGACGGTGTTCGAGCATGCGGTGGAAGCCGGCGATTTGTGGCGCATGTGCCAGGTCAAGGACGCACCGATCCAGGACTGGGTGAAGCTGGCGGTCGAACGCGCACGCCTGAGCGATACCCCGGCCGTGTTCTGGCTGGACGAGGCGCGCGCGCATGACGCGCAGGTCATCGCCAAGGTCGAGACGTATCTCAAGGATCACGACACCAATGGTCTGGACATCCGTATCCTGCCGCCGGTGGAAGCCACCACCTTCTCGCTGGAGCGCATCCGCAAGGGCCAGGACACCATCTCGGTCACCGGCAACGTGCTGCGCGATTACCTCACCGACCTGTTCCCGATCATGGAGCTGGGCACCAGCGCCAAGATGCTCTCCATCGTGCCGCTGATGGCAGGTGGCGGCCTGTTTGAGACTGGCGCCGGCGGCTCGGCGCCCAAGCACGTGCAGCAGTTCGTCGAAGAGAACTGCCTGCGCTGGGATTCGCTGGGCGAATTCCTGGCGCTGGCCGCGTCGCTGGAACATTTGGGCAACCGTTACAACAACCCGTCGGCCACCGTGCTGGCCAAGGCGTTGGACGTGGCCAACGGCCAGTTCCTGGACAACAACAAGTCGCCGGCGCGCAAGGTGGGCGAGCTCGACAACCGCGGCAGCCATTTCTATCTGGCGATGTATTGGGCGCAGGCCCTGGCCGCGCAAACCGAAGACACCGCATTGCAGGCCAAGTTCGCACCGCTGGCCAAGGCGCTGACCGAGAACGAAGCCACCATCGTGGCCGAGCTCAACGGCGCACAGGGCAAGCCGGTGGATATCGGTGGCTACTACCACCCGGACCTGGCCAAGGTCAGCGAGGCGATGCGCCCGAGCAAGACCTTCAATGACGTACTGGCGACGTTGAAGGCCTGATCCCCGCGCACCGCATGGCGGTGCGTGCAGTCAGTGCGATATGCAGGGCCCGCCTCGTTGACAGGCGGGCCTTGTCGTTTCAGCGAAAGGGCGACAGCGCGGTCATTGCCCGGACCAAGCGGCGTGCACGCCGCGCCATGCGGTGCTCGGCGTGCTGCTGAGGTGTCGCCGCGCTCGCCACCGCCGCGCGTAGCGCGGTCTGCTCTGTCGCTTCGGCTTGGGCTTCGATTTCGGTTCCGGCCTCGACCTCGGCTTTGGCTTCCACTGCCGTGCCTGCTTCTGCCAATTGCCGTGCAAGCGCCACGTCGGCAATGTGCCCGTGCTGGAACAGCAACTCGGTAAAGATGCGCATGATCCTGCTCCCACTTGAGTGGAAGCCACAGTAGGCGCAGGCTTGGCCCTGCAAAAGCGAGGTTTTTGCAAGTCTGTATTGAATTCCATTCAAGGGTGAGCCATGTCGCGTCCGCCGCTCCACGCATTGCAGGGCTTCGTCAGTGCGGTGCGTCTTGGCAATCTGTCGCGCGCTGCCGCGTCGATGCATCTCACCGTCAGCGCGCTCAGTCACCAGGTGCGTGCACTCGAACAGCGCCTGGGCTATCGGTTGCTGCAGCGGCACGCGCGCGGCGTCAGCGCCACGCCGCAGGGGCAGCAATTGCTCGACCGCATCGCCCCACATCTGGATGCGATTGCCGAGGCGTTCCAGCCGTTCGCCGCGCGCCGCGAGGACACGCTCACCCTGAGCATTACCCCGTCGATGGCCTCGGCGTGGCTGGTGCCTCGCCTCAGCGATTTTCTGGCGGCCCATCCCACCATCGAGATCAATCTGCTTTCCAGCGAGCGACTGGTGGATTTCGAGCGCCAGCCGGACGTGGATGCGGCCATGCGCATCGGCGCCGGGCAATGGCAGGGCGTGATCGCCGAACCGTTGTTCGACGAATGGCTGGTGCCGATGGCCAGCCCTGCGCTGATCGCGCGCATGGGTGGCATCGATGCGCAGCCGCTGCAGCAATGGCCGCTGCTGGGCGACCCGGATGGCGACTGGCCGCGCTGGTTTGCGACCTTCGGTGGCGAGCCGCCACGTCGCTATGCCGCCGTGCTCGACGACTCCGAGTCCCATCACCGTGCCGCGTTAGATGGCGTCGGCGTGGCGATGGGGCGGGTGACGCGCGCACGCCTGTTGCTGGCATCCGGTCAGCTGGTGGCGCTGTCCGCGCAACGGCTCAAGACCAGCTGGTCGCATTACCTGGTGTACCCGCCACGGTCGGCCGCACACACCGGTTTTCTCGCGTTTCGCGCATGGCTGCAAACACAGGCGCGCGAACATGCCGCGCACGCGCAGCAGGCAGCGATCATCCCGCCTGCTGCGCTGCCCGCCCCGCGTCGCCGCAAGCGCTGAGTACACTGCTGCCATGAGCCAGCTCCCGCTACCGCCGCAATCCGAACGCCGTGCGCTGGCGATCGCGCACGCCGTGTACGAAGCGTTCGAGGACTACCACGCGCGGTTTTCCGAGATCACCGCACGTGCCAAGCAGCGCTTCGAAGCACGCGATTGGAGCGCTGCGCGCGATGACGCCGTCGCACGTATCGCGCTCTACGACCAGTACATCACCGAATGCATGCTGCGCCTGCGCGCCGTTCTGCTGGGTCAGGCGCACGACCGCGCGTTATGGATGCGCGCACGCAGTCATTACGCCACGTTGCTGGCTGGGTTGATCGATCAGGAGTTGTACAAGACCTTCTACAACACGCTGACGCGGCGTTACTTCGGCACCCATGGCGTGGATGCCGATATCGAATTCATCGCGCTGGATATCGAACCCACCGATGCCATCACCGTGCCGGTCGCACGGCATACCTACGCCGTGTCGCCGGGTCGGCTGACCGACATGCTGGTGCGCGTGCTGGGCGATTACGCATTCGCCGTGCCGTATGCGCACCGCACCCGCTGCGCGGCGGCTATTGCGGTGCGTCTGCTCGACGATCTGGCGCATTGGGGCGAGCACCCGGTGCGCAGTGTCGAACTGCTGGAAACGGTGTTCTATCGCGAACGTCGCGCGTATCTGGTCGGGCGTGTGTTCGGCGAGCATCGGTTTTCGCCGTGCGTGATCGCGCTGATCAACGACGGTGCCGGCTTGCGCGCCGAAGCGGTGCTGACCAAGCGCAGCGATGTCGCACAACTGTTCAGTAACTCGCGCAGTTATTTTCAGGCCGATCTGTCCACGGTCGGCGATGCGGTGGTGTTTCTGCGCAGCCTGCTGACCCACAAGCCGGTCGACGAGCTCTACACCATGCTGGGCCGCGCCAAGCAGGGCAAGACCGAGCGCTATCGCACGTTTTTCAGCCATTTTCAGGCGCAGCCGTCCGAGCAGCTGGTGCATGCCGATGGCACACCCGGCATGGTCATGGTGGTGTTTACGCTGCCCAGTTATCCGCTGGTGTTCAAGCTCATTCGCGACCGTTTCGCCTATCCCAAGACCATGAGCCGCGCGCAGGTCGAAGGGAAATACGAGTTGGTGTTCCAGCTCGATCGCATCGGCCGCCTGCTCGACGCACAGCCGTACCGATTTCTGCGCTTTCCCAAGGCGCGCTTCTCGCCAGCGTTGCTGGAAGAGCTGCAGACCAGCTGCGCGATGAGCCTGAGCGAGGACGGCGACGATGTCCTGATTGCGCTGTGCTACGTGCAACGGCGGCTGCGCCCGCTCAATTTGTACCTGCGCGAACAACTGCCCGAAGCCGCGCATGCCGCCGCGCTGGACTATGGCCAGGCGATCAAGGACATGGCGCGCAACAACATCTTTCCCGGCGACATGTTGCTGAAGAACTTCGGCATCACCCGCCATCAGCGCGCGGTGTTCTACGACTACGACGAACTGTGCCTGATCACCGACTGCACCTTTCGCGACTGGCCCACGCCCACCACCTACGAAGAACAACTCGCCGCCGAACCCTGGTTCCACGTCGGCCCACGCGATGTGTTTCCCGAGCGCTTCGCCTTGTTCATGGGCTTGCCGGCCTCGCAACTGGAGGCGGTCAAACACATCCACCCGGAACTGTTCGACGCGCAGTGGTGGCGCAACCTGCAAGCCCGGCTGCGCGAAGACGATTATCCGGATACCCCGCCGTATGCGGAGTCGCGGCGGCTTGCCTAGGCCGTTTCGTTTACAGCGGCAGGCTGGTAAAACGTGCGATCAACCAATGGAGTAAGACAATGCAGTGGAAGCAACGTATAGGTATGGGCATCCTTTTTTCGCTGGCAGCGATGGGCGTGGCGCACGCCAAACCGGACGCTGCGCGTCTGCAGATCGAAGCAAGCATGAATGTCACCGGCGAGTTGACGCTGACCCCCGACGGCACCGTGACCGCGGTGGCGCTCGTCGACGAGGAGCGTTTGCCTGCAGCTGTCCGCGAGCGCATCAAGCACTCGGTGGCCGCGTGGCGGTTCGATCCGGTCAAGGACGATGGCAATGCCTTGCCGGCGCGGCTGCCGATGAGCTTGCTGCTGGTCGCCAAGCCTGGCGATGACAATCAATATCGGGTGTCGATCCGCAGCGCGCATTTCGGCGGCCAGACCCCGCAGGGCGTCAGCGCACAACCCAACGGGATGGCGCCGCCGCCCTATCCGGCCAATGCCTTCAGGGGCGGCGCTACCGGCGTGGTCTACCTGCTGCTCAAGATCGGACGCGATGGCAAGGTGGAAGATGTGGTTGCCGAACAGGTCAACCTCACCGCACTGGTTCCCGAGTCCAAGCGTGCGCGATGGCGCAAGGAATTTGCCGACGCCTCCATTGCCAAGGCGCGCAGCTGGACCTTCACTCCGGCCACTGCCGGGTCTGAGCGCAATGCGCCGTTCTGGGAGATGCGCGTGCCGGTGACGTTCGACATCGCAGCGTCCGAGAAGGACCTGGATGCCAAGCAGAAAAAATGGCAGTCGTATCTCCCGGGCCCGCGTCAGACCGCGTCGTGGCGAATGCAGAACGACGCAGCCGCGACGACCGACAGCCCGGACGCACTGCCGGGATCGGGATTGTTTTCCGTCCGCGGCGAAGGCGTACGCCTGCTCACGCCGCTGCAGGAAGGCTGAGACGACTGGCGGTTCTGAATCGGCGCGGCGGGTGTCGCGCAGTCGGCCCGCCATCAGATCAGCCCTCAGATCAGCCATCCGACGGCCGCTTGCACCACATACGGCCGTCGAGCTCTCGGTCAACACGGCAGTTGATCGGCAACGACCGCGCGCCAGTTCGAGCGAGCTCGGAAGACCAGGTGCTTTCTCACGCGAACGCCGCCCACAAAAAAGCCCCGCAGTGCGGGGCTTTCTCGTCGCGCTAATCCAGACCGACCTCAGCGCTTCATCGAACTGAAGAACTCGTCGTTGGACTTGGTGGTCTTCATCTTGTCCAGCAGGAATTCCATCGCTGCGATTTCGTCCATCGGATGCAGCAGCTTGCGCAGGATCCAGATCTTCTGCAGCAGCTCCGGCTCGATCAACAGATCTTCGCGACGTGTGCCCGAGCGGTTGATATCGATCGCCGGGTAGACACGCTTTTCGGTGATGCGACGGTTCAAATGCACTTCGCTGTTGCCGGTGCCCTTGAACTCTTCGTAGATCACCTCGTCCATCTTGCTGCCGGTCTCGACCAGCGCCGTGGCAATGATGGTCAGCGAGCCGCCTTCTTCCACGTTACGTGCCGCACCGAAGAAACGCTTCGGGCGGTGCAGCGCGTTGGCGTCCACACCACCGGTGAGCACCTTGCCGGAGCTGGGCACCACGTTGTTGTAGGCACGTGCCAGGCGGGTGATCGAGTCGAGCAGGATCACCACGTCCTTCTTGTGCTCGACCAGGCGCTTGGCCCGCTCGATCACCATCTCGGCGACCTGCACGTGGCGTGCGGCCGGCTCGTCGAAGGTGGAGGAGATGACCTCGCCGCGCACGGTGCGCTGCATTTCGGTCACTTCTTCCGGGCGCTCGTCGATCAGCAACACGATCATGTGCACTTCGGGATGATTGCTGGTGATGGCCGTGGCCACCTGCTGCATCATCATCGTCTTACCGGCCTTGGGCGGGGAGACGATCAGCGCACGCTGACCCTTACCCTGCGGTGCCATCAGATCCAGGATGCGGCCGGTGATGTCCTCGGTGGACCCATCGCCACGTTCCAGACGGAACCGGCGACGCGGGAACAGCGGGGTCAGGTTCTCGAACAGCACCTTGTTCTTGCTCGCTTCCAGCGGCTCACCATTGATGGTGTCCACGATCGACAGCGCGAAATAGCGCTCGCCATCCTTGGGGAAGCGGATGCGGCCGGACAAATGATCGCCGGTGCGCAGATTGAAGCGGCGGATCTGGCTGGGCGAGATATAGGTATCGTCCGGGCCGGCCAGGTAGCTGGCTTCGGCGGCACGCAGGAAACCGAAGCCGTCCGGCAGGATTTCCAGCACGCCGTCGGCGGCAACGCCTTCGCCATGGCGGGTCAGCACCTTGAGCAGGGCGAAGATCACGTCCTGCTTGCGCGCGCGCGCCACGCCTTCCTGGATGTTGAGCTGATCGGCGATGTCCAGCAGCTTCTGCGCCGGCATCCGCTTGAGATCGCTCAGCGAATACACCGGGAAGCCTTCTGGCACGGCCGGATGCGGACGCGCGATGAACGGCTCGTTGCTGCCATCGGAGGAGGGCATGCCGCCGCTTTCGTTGCCGAACCGATCGCGCGGGCCGCGGTCGCGACGGTTGCGGAACCGGTCACGGCGGTTGCCCTGCTGGTTCTGCCCCTGACCCTGGCCTTGCTGATTCTGACCAGCGTTCTGGCCCTGGCCCGGCTGCTGGCCTTGACCCTGACCTTGGGGCTGGCCCTGGCTTTGCGCCTGATTCTGGTTCTGCTGTTGCTGCGCCTGATTGAAGCGCTGCTGCTGCGACTGGCCGCCTTCGCGGGGCTCGCCGTGGCTGTCGCCGCCCTGGCTGTTACCGGGCGAACTGCCGGCGCCTGCGCCATCGCCGAACGTCTGCGCCGATGCCGAATCGGCAGCGTGCGACGGTGCCTGCGGGGCGCGTGGAGCGTCGGGTGCGGGGCTGGCGGGCAAGGGCAGATTGGACTGCTGTGCGCCGGCATCGTCATGGGAGGCGGCGGTCTTGCTCACGCGCGGCTTGCGCACGCGCTTCTCGACGGGAGCGTCGACGCTGCTCCCGGTATCGGAGGAAGGATGATCGGACAAGTGCGTGATTCCTCGCTAAGGTGCGAGCGCCCGGCTGGGGGGCGAACTATTGGTAGATGGGAGTCTAGAAGAAGTTTCTAGAGGGGTACGGCGGCGCACGAACGTGTGCCGGACCAACTGACACTATCACCGCGACGCGCAACCGCGCAAGCGTCCGCCGTGGCAGGGTTTAACTACCGGCGAACCGCAGGGCGCCCATCGCTGGACGCCCGTTCACTCAGGCAGCCGCGCCGCCCAGGGTCTTGTCGATCATCTGGGTCAGCTGGCCCTTGCCGACCGCCCCGATCTGGCTTGCCTGCACTTGCCCGTCCTTGAACAGCAACAGCATCGGGATCGAGCGCACGTGGTATTTGATGGCCAGGGCGCGGTTCTGGTCCACATTGACCTTGGCAACCTTGAGCCTGCCCTGGTATGTATCGGCCAGATCGTCCAGCACCGGTGCGATCATCTTGCACGGGCCACACCATTCGGCCCAGAAATCCACCAGGACCGGTTCGCCGGATTGCAGTACTGCTGTATCGAAGTCGGCATCGCCGACATGTTGAACCTTGTCGCTCACGTTGGGTCTCCTGGAAACCAAACGGCCCACCCGGATCGGGCAGGCCGCCACATTGCGTTAAACTGGGGCATTGCGCGACTGAATCAAGTGTCAGTCCTGAAGCCGCGCTGTCCGCCACAAGAGCCGCAGTTTGCGACGCTGTCGGCATCGATGCAAGCCGCGCCCGGGCTGCCCAGGGCGCCTCACGAAGACGGAATAATGAGCGACAAACCGCTGACCGATTTGACTTTTTCCTCGTTCGACCTACAGCCGGCGTTGGTTGCCGGGCTGGAGAGCGCCGGGTTTACCCGCTGTACCCCGATCCAGGCATTGACCTTGCCGGTCGCGCTGCCGGGCGGCGATGTCGCCGGCCAGGCCCAGACCGGCACCGGCAAGACGCTGGCGTTTTTGGTGACGGTGATGAACCGCCTGCTGATCCGCCCGGCGCTGGCCGACCGCAAGCCGGAAGACCCGCGCGCGCTGATCCTGGCGCCCACCCGCGAGCTGGCGATCCAGATCCACAAGGACGCGGTCAAGTTCGGCGCCGACCTGGGCCTGCGCTTTGCGCTGGTCTACGGCGGGGTGGACTACGACAAGCAGCGCGAGCTGCTGCAGCAGGGTGTGGACGTGATCATCGCCACCCCGGGCCGGCTGATCGACTACGTCAAGCAGCACAAGGTGGTCTCGCTGCATGCCTGCGAGATCTGCGTGCTGGACGAAGCCGACCGCATGTTCGACCTGGGCTTCATCAAGGACATCCGCTTCCTGCTGCGGCGCATGCCCGAGCGCGGTACCCGCCAGACGCTGCTGTTCTCGGCCACGCTGAGCCACCGCGTGCTGGAGCTGGCCTACGAGCACATGAACGAGCCGGAAAAGCTCGTGGTCGAGACCGAAACCATCACCGCCGCACGCGTACGTCAGCGCATCTACTTCCCGTCTGACGAAGAGAAGCAGACGCTGCTGCTGGGCCTGCTGTCGCGCAGCGAAGGTGCGCGCACCATGGTGTTCGTCAACACCAAGGCGTTCGTCGAGCGCGTGGCACGCACCCTGGAGCGCCACGGTTATCGCGTCGGTGTGTTGTCCGGCGACGTGCCGCAGAAGAAGCGCGAGTCGCTGCTCAACCGCTTCCAGAAGGGCCAGTTGGAGATCCTGGTCGCCACCGACGTGGCCGCGCGCGGCCTGCACATCGACGGGGTCAAGTACGTCTACAACTACGACCTGCCGTTCGATGCCGAAGATTACGTGCACCGCATCGGCCGCACCGCGCGTCTGGGCGAAGAGGGCGATGCGATCAGCTTCGCCTGCGAGCGCTACGCGATGAGCCTGCCGGACATCGAGGCCTACATCGATCAGAAGATCCCGGTCGAGCCGGTGACCACCGAGCTGCTGACACCGTTGCCGCGTGCGGCGCGCGTGGCGGTGGAAGGCGAAGAGGTCGATGAAGACGCTGGCGACAGCGTGGGCACCATCTTCCGCGAGGCGCGCGAGCAGCGTGCGGCCGAAGAACAGCGCCGTGGTGGTGGTCGCAGCGGTCCGGGCGGCGCATCGCGCAGTGGCAGTGGCGGCAGCCGTCGCGATGGTGGCAGTGCCGATAGCAAGCCGCGTCCGCGTCGCAAGCCGCGCGTCGAGGGCGAGGCTCCGGTTGCTGCGGCAGCTGCAGCGGTCCCACCGGTAATTGCTGACGCCGCTGCCGTTGCGCCGTCCATCGACGTCGAGGGCGAGCGTGCACCGCGCAAGCGTCGTCGCCGTCGCAACGGCCGTCCGGTCGAAGGCGCCGAGCCGGTCGCATCCACGCCGGTGCCCGCACCCGCCGCGCCGCGCAAGCCGACCCAGGTGGTCGCCAAGCCAGTGCGTGCCGCCGCCACGCCGGGCGGCAGTCCGTCGCTGCTGAGCAGGATCGGCCGCCGTCTGCGTTCGCTGGTCTCGGGCAACTGACCACTGGCGGCATCAATCGCATCGCCGGTCTTCGGCGATGCGACGTAAGCGCTGGCGCTCCGGCATAATCGCTGGATGACCGTTCTGCGTTTCGACAACGTCAGCAAGCACTACGCCGGGGGCCACCAGGCGCTGACCGATGTCAGCTTCGAAGTGGCCGATGGCGAGATGCTGTTCGTGACCGGCCACTCCGGTGCCGGCAAAAGTACCTTGCTCAAATTGATCCACCTCAGCGAGCGTCCCAGCCAGGGCGCCGTGCTGTTGGGCGAGCGCAACCTGCTCAAGGTGCGTGGCCGGCAGATTCCGCTGCATCGTCGTCAGGTAGGCGCGGTCTATCAGGACCATCGTCTGCTCAACGACCGCAGCATCGCCGAGAACGTGGCATTGCCGTTGATCCTGCGCGGCACCCGTCGCGCCGAGATCGGCAAGCGGGTGCGCTCTGCATTGGAACGCATCGGCTTGGCTCATCGCGAAAAAGCCTTGCCGTCGCAGCTGTCGGCGGGCGAGCAGCAACGCGTGGGGATTGCGCGTGCCATCGTCGGTGAGCCGCGCCTGCTGGTGGCCGATGAGCCCACCGGCAATCTCGACCCGGCACTGGCCGCCGAAATCATGCAGTTGTTTGCCGAGTTGCCCGCGCGCGGTACCAGCGTGCTGGTGGTCAGCCACGACCTTGCCTTGCTCAAGCAGATGCGCAAGCGGGTGCTGATCCTGGATCACGGCCGCCTGGTCGACGACATCTCGCCGCAGGATCTGGCCGAATGAGCAAGCTCGCCAATACCGAAGCCGTGGCGCCGTCGCGCTTCGGCGTGTGGATCGACCACCACCTGCACAGCATCGCCTTCAGCCTGGGCCGCGCGATGCGCAAGCCATGGGCAACGCTGCTGACCATCGTGGTGATGGCCTTGGCGCTGGCGCTGGCGCTGCCGCTGGGGCTGTCGATCGCGCTGGACAACGTCAAGCTGTTGGCCGGCAGCGTGCAGCAGTCGCGCGAGATCAATCTGTTCCTCAAGGTCGATGTCGCCGCCGATGCCGCGCAGACGCTAGCCGGCGAGTTGCGTGCGCGCCCCGATGTGGCCCAGGTGACGCTGCGCACACCGGAGCAGGGGCTCGCCGCGTTGCGCGAGAGCGCAAAACTCGACGAAGCCGCCGATGCCCTGGGCGAGAATCCGCTGCCCACGCTGCTGATCGTCACCCCCACCGATGCGGCCGACGACGCGCAGCTGGCTAGCGCGTTGCAGGCCTTGCCGCAGACCGACCAGGTGCAGCACGACGCGTTGTGGCGCAAGCGTCTGGATGGCTGGCTGCATTTCGGCGAACGCCTGGTGCAGGTGCTGTCGGCGCTGCTTGGCATCGGCGCGGTGCTGGTGGTCGGCAACACCGTGCGGCTGGATATCCAGTCGCGGCGCGAAGAGATCGGCGTGCTGCAATTGCTCGGTGCCAGCGATGGCTTCATCCGTCGCCCGTTCCTGTATCTGGGTGCGTGGTACGGGCTGGGCGCTGGCGCTGTTGCGCTCGCTCTCATCGCCGCCTCGGGCTTGGCATTGCGCGCGCCATTGGCCACATTGGCCGATAGCTACGGCAGTTCCTTTACCCTGCACGGGCTGGATCTGCTGCATTCTGTGATGGTGCTGATCGGCACCCTGGTGCTGGGTTGGCTGGGCGCCTGGCTGGTGACCGGCCATTTCCTTCGTCAGACCCGTCCCACCGAGACCTGAGGCCTGCCATGCATCCACCAGATCTCAAACACCTGATCAGCGACGCACCACGTGTGATGGTCGTCGATGGTTCGAAGCTGGTACGCAAGCTCATTGCCGACGTGCTCCGGCGCGACCTGCCCAATGTGCAGGTGATCGGTTGCGCCAGCATTGCCGAAGCGCGCGCTGCGCTGGAGTCCGGTGCGGTGGATCTGGTCACCACCTCGCTGTCCTTGCCCGATGGCGATGGCCTGACCCTGGCGCGCAGCGTGCGCGAAGCGGCCGGGCAGGCCTATGTGCCGGTGATCGTGGTCTCCGGCGATGCGCAGCAGCATCTGGTCGAGCGTCGTTTTACCGAGTACGTCACCGATTATTTCGACAAGGCGCTGGGCCATGAAGCCCTGGCGACCTTTATCCGCGGTTATGTGCAGCCAGAGCCGGTAGTGGGCGCCACCGTGCTCTACATCGAAGACAGCCGCGTGGTGGCCGAGGCGACCAAGCGCATGCTCGAGCGCCAGAGCCTGAAAGTGGTGCACGTACTCACCGCCGAGGATGCGTTTGCGCTGCTTACCGCCGAATCGCTGGGCCGCACCGAGCGCCGCATCGACGTGGTGCTGACCGACGTGACCCTGAAAGGCGAGCTCAACGGCCGCGATGTGGTCGAGCGCATCCGCATCGATTTCGCCTACGGCAAGCGCCGCCTGCCGGTGCTGGTGATGACCGGCGACACCAATCCGCGCAATCAGTCCGAACTGCTGCGCGCCGGCGCCAACGATCTGGTGCAAAAACCCATCGAAGAGCGCCTGCTGGTGACCAAGGTGTTGTTTCAGTTGCGGCTGGCACGCCTGGAAGACCAGGCCATCACCCTATGACCGAAGTGGAAGGGCGTATCCAGCTGGAACCGTCGTGGAAGGCAAAGGTGGGCGACTGGTTGCTGCGCCCGGAGATGCAGGAGCTGTCGGCCTTTCTGCGCCAGCGCAAGGCGGCTGGCGCGCGGGTGTTTCCGCCCGGCCCGCAGATGTTTGCCGCCTTCGATGCCACCCCGTTCGAGCAGGTCAAGGTGGTGATCCTGGGCCAGGATCCGTACCACGGTGAGGGCCAGGCGCACGGGCTGTGTTTTTCGGTCCTGCCCGGCGTGCCGGTGCCGCCGTCGCTGCTCAATATCTACAAAGAGATTCAGGACGACCTCGGCATCCCGCGTCCCGATCACGGCTATCTGATGCCGTGGGCGCGCCAGGGCGTGTTGCTGCTCAATGCGGTGCTGACGGTGGAACAGGGCCGGGCAGGCGCTCACCAGAACAAGGGCTGGGAAGGTTTCACCGACCATGTGGTGGAGACGCTCAACCGCGAGCGCGAAGGCCTGGTGTTCCTGCTCTGGGGCAGCTACGCGCAGTCCAAGGGCAAGGTCATCGACCAGGCACGCCACCGCGTGTTCAAGGCGCCGCATCCTTCGCCGCTGTCGGCGCATCGCGGCTTTCTGGGATGCAAGCATTTCTCCAAGACCAACGAGCACCTGCAGCGCCGCGGTATCCAACCGGTCGATTGGTCATTGCCGCCGCGCAACGCCTTGGATACAACGTCGGCCGCCGGCTGAACAACCCTGCCGCACGCGCATTTCGCCACAGGTTTGTCACGGTCTGGGCAGGGGCGCAGTGGTAGCGTAGCGCTTGAATTCGGGGAGCTGCGCGGTAGAACGCCGCCAAGGCTGAAAGCCCGAACGTCCTATAAATGGAACGCTGGGAACTCTTTCTGTACCCGGCAGTCCAATAGTTCGACTGCTAAGATGGTGCCTATGAACCAGACTACCTCGACTGCCCTTGTGGCAAACAATCTCCCGATTCCCAGTGCGCTCGGTTCGCTGGACGCCTACATCGGTGCCGTGCACCAGATCCCGGTGCTGTCGGTCGATGAGGAACAGAATCTGGCCCGCCGCTTCCGCGACGAGCTGGATCTGGACGCAGCGCGTGAATTGGTCCATTCCCATCTGCGCTTCGTGGTGCACGTGGCCCGCGGTTACAACGGCTACGGCCTGCCGCTGGGCGACCTGATCCAGGAAGGCAATATCGGCCTGATGAAGGCGGTCAAGCGCTTCGACCCCGAAATGGGCGTGCGCCTGGTCAGCTTCGCGGTGCACTGGATCCGTGCCGAGATGCACGAGTTCATTTTGAAGAACTGGCGCATCGTCAAGGTCGCCACGACCAAGGCGCAGCGCAAACTGTTCTTCAACCTGCGCAAGTCCAAGACCCGTCTGGGCTGGCTCAACGCCTCCGAAGTGACCGCGGTCGCCAAGGACCTGAACGTCTCCGAGCGTGAAGTGATGGAGATGGAGTCGCGCCTGTCCGGCCGCGATATCGGCTTCGACGCGTCGTCGGATGAAGATGACGATCATGGTCCGCCGTCGCCGGTCAGCTATCTGGTGGCTAATGAGGAAGATCCGTCGCAGGCCTATGAGCGGCACGACAGCGAAGACAACCAGCTGCAGTTGCTGCGCGAAGGCATGGCCGGTCTGGATACGCGCTCGCGCGACATCGTCAAGCGCCGTTGGCTGGATTCGGAGTCCAAGGTAACGCTGCAGGAGCTGGCCGACGAATACGGCGTGTCGGCCGAGCGTATCCGCCAGATCGAGGCGAACGCGCTGAAGAAGATGAAGGCACTGTTCGTCGCCTGATCGGTTCGATCAAGCGCGGAACAAGTTGTACAAACGGCCCGGTTCTCCGGGCCGTTTGCGTTGCGGGTCGGCAGCGCAAACAGTTTCGTAGAAGCTGATGCACCGTCCGGATGATGCGGACGGTATCGCGGCTTTGGTCGACAACGACTAGTCCGGCAAGCGGGCCACCGGCAGATGCCAGCCATAACGGATCGCCATGAAACGCAGGCCAAAGCACACGCCGGCACCGGTTGCCAGCGACCAGGCTTGCGGCACGCCGAGCACGTGACCGACGGCCACCAGGCCGCCGCCGGCAAGCGCGGCGACCGCATACAACTCCGCTTGCAAGACTACCGGTGTGCGGGCGACCAGCAGGTCGCGTGCGATGCCGCCACCGATGCCGCTGAGCATGCCCAACAAGGTGGCGCTCAGTGGGCTGAGGTTGTAGTCCAGCGCCTTGCTGGTGCCGTAGACCGCAAACAGCGCCAGACCCGCCGCGTCGAAAATCTGCACCGGGTTGCGCAGGCGCTCCACTGCCGCGTGCCAGTAAAACCCGGCGACGCCGGCCAGGCAGGCGGTGAGCAGATACTGCGGGTGGACCAGTGCCGCCGGCGGGGTGGCGCCGATCAACACATCGCGCACGATGCCGCCGGAGACAGCGGCCGCGCACGACAACACCAGCACGCCGAACAGGTCCAGGCGGTTGCGCACTGCCACGGTCGCGCCGCTCAGGGCGAACACGAAGGTGCCGAGCAGATCCAGCAGGAACAGGACAGTTGCCACACGTAGACCGTCGAATCAGGCCGCACAGCATCGCGCACGGCCGGTGGCGCTGTCATCCGTCCTTGGTGTTGGGCGGCGGGTCGTCGGTTGCGCCACCGAAGATGATGCGTGCGGCGCGTTGGTAGCTCCAGTACGCCATCGCCCAGTTCACCAACACCACGAAGCGGTTGCGGAAGCCGATCAGGAAGTAGACGTGCGCGGCCAGCCAGAACCACCACGCCACGATGCCGGATAGCTTGAGCTTGCCCACGTGCACGATGGCGGCCATGCGGCCGATGGTGGCCAGGTTGCCGAAGTCCTGATACCGGAACGCGGCCGCCGTCTGACCGCGCTGGCGCGCACGGATCGCCTTGGCGATGTGTTTGCCCATCTGCTTGGCTGCCGGCGCCACGCCCGGCACCGGGCGACCGTTCTGCTGCACCGACGCCAGATCGCCGCCGACGAAGATCTCCGGGTGGCCGGGCACGCTCAGGTCCGGCGCCACCAGCACGCGGCCGGCGCGATCCAGCGGCACGCCCAGCGTGCGCGCCAGCGGCGAGGCGGCCACGCCGGCGGCCCACACCACGGTGCGCGCGGGGACGAAGCTGTCGCCAAGCTGGTAACCCAGCGCATCGATATGGGTCACCGGCGTGCCGGTGTGGACTTCCACGCCAAGCCGCTCCAGCTGCTTGCGCGCCTTGTCGGTGAGATCGTCGGGGAACGACGGCAACACGCGCGGGCCGGCTTCGACCAGGCGCACGCGCGCCTGGCGCGGGTCGATGTGGCGGAATTCGTTCTTGAGCGTATGGCGTGCGATCTCGGCCAGGGTGCCGGCCAGCTCGACACCGGTGGGGCCGCCGCCGACTACCGCAAAGCTCAGCCAGGCCGCACGCGCGGCTGGGTCGGATTCGGCCTCGGCTCGCTCGAAGGCCAGCAGCAGCTTGCGGCGCAGGACTAGCGCGTCGTAGAGGGTTTTCAGGCCGGGCGCATGTTCGGCCCATTGGTCGTTGCCGAAGTAGGCATGGGTGGCGCCGGTGGCCAGCAGCAGCATGTCGTAGCCAAGCGTCTTGCCATCGGTCAGTACCACTTCGCGACGGGTTGGCGCGATTTCGGCCACATCGCCAAGCAGCACTTCGACATTGCGCTGCTCGCGCAGGATATGGCGCAGCGGTGCGGCGATATCCGGTGCCGACAGCCCGGCGGTGGCGACCTGGTACAGCAACGGCTGGAATAGATGGTGGTTTTGCCGGTCGATCAAGGTGATGCGGATGGCGGGGTCATCGAGCGCGCGGGTCGCCCACAAGCCGGCGAAACCGCCGCCGACCACAACCAGATGCAAGGGAGCGGGGGAGGGAGATGAGGTCATCGTAGGTCCGATGGAAGGCAACGCGGGCACGACAGGATGCCAAATTCCCAATGAACATGACGCGTTGGCGCCGCGTAGCTGCGGCATCATGTCGCATCCACTTCTGACGGCCATCGCATGTCCTCATTGCCACCGCCCTTGCCGCCGCTGTCGCCAGCCGCCATGCCCACCGCGGCGCCGGCTGTCCCGCCCGCGCCTGTGGCCAAGAAAAAGCTCAGCAGCGTGGCGATCGGCCTGATCGGCGTGCTGGCTTGCGCAACGCTGTTCGGGATCGTGGTCCTGGCAGCGAGCGTGTGGCTGCTCGGCATCGGCTGGTCGCTGTTTACCGATCAGGCGCGTACTGCACTGCAAGCCGACGCCGTGGTGCAGGAACATATCGGCCAGATCCACACGATGCGGGTCGATCTGTACCGCACGAGTCTGGCGCAGGGAAGCGAGGAGTTTGTGTTCAATGTGGAGGGCGATCGCGGCGCCGGCCGCGTGCAGGCCACCTGGGTCAGTGCCGACTCCGAGCAGGAGATTCTGACCGACGGAGAACTCATCATGCGCGATGGCAGGCACTTCGCGCTGCCGGCCGCTGACGATAGCGAGCTCGAAACCGAAACCGAAACCGAATCGGAAATAGAAGCCGACTCGGAGATGCAAACCGACGCGGGCACGTCTGTGGAGGAACGCGCATGACCGACAATCCCGACAAACGGATCGCCTTGTTGATCGATGCCGACAATGCGCCGGCTGGCAAGATCGATGTGGTGCTGGCGGAAGTGGCGCGTTATGGCGTGGCCAACGTGCGCCGCGCCTACGGCAACTGGAAGAGCCCGCACCTGAAAGGCTGGGAAGCGGCCTTGCACGATTATGCGATTCGTCCGATCCAGCAGTTTGCCTATAGCTCCGGCAAGAACGCCTCGGATATGGCGATGGTGATCGATGCGATGGACCTGCTGTATGCGCGCAATCTGGATGGGTTTGCGATCGTCTCCAGCGATGCGGATTTCACCCCGCTGGTGATGCGCCTGCTCACCGATGGCATGAAGGTCTATGGTTTTGGCGAGAAGAAAACCCCGGCGCCGTTCGTCAATGCCTGCTCCAAATTCACCTACGTGGAAGCGCTGGGCGAGCAAGCCGCCGCGGCCCGCGATACCGCGGCCGGGCGCAAGGATGCCACCGCGCTGCGCAGCGATACGCGCCTGGTGCAGATGCTGCGCAACGCCATCGTCAGCGCATGCGAGGACGATGGTTGGGCCTTGTTGAGCGCGGTGGGCAAGCAGGTGGCTAACCAGGCTTCGTTCGATCCACGCAATTACGGCTATCGCAAACTCAGCGATCTGGTGCGCGCGATCGGCCTGTTCGAGCTCAAGCTGGACGAGCAGGCCTTGTGGGTACGCGATACGCCCAAGGGCAGCGACAACCGTGCGAAAACTGCCGTGCCTGCCGTTGCACCGGAACCACAAGCCACCCCCAAGCGTGCAGCGCGCGCAACAGCCAAACCTGCCACAGGAAAATGACGATGACGCACGACGCGATGGCTCCCGCTGCACAGCCGACGATCACGCTCTGGGGGCGTCGTAATTCCAGCAATGTGCGCAAGGTGTTGTGGTGTGCCGAAGAAGCCGGTGTGGCCTATACGTCGATCGAAGTGGGCGGCGCCTTCGGTGGCAATGACACGCCGGCCTATCGCGCGCTGAATCCGAACGGCGTGGTACCGACCTTGCAGGATGGCGCGGTGGTGGTGTGGGAATCCAATGCGATCGTGCGGTATCTCGCCGCGCAATACGCGCCCGCGTTGTATCCGTCATCGCCGGCCGAGCGCGCAGTGGGCGACCGCTGGATGGACTGGACCACCTCCACCTTTGCCAGCGTGTTTCGCGACCTGTTCTGGGGCGTGTTGCGCACACCCGAGGCCGAGCGCGATGCCGTACGTATCGCTGCGGCGCTGGCGCAGTCGGGCGAGCTGCTGGCACGCGCCGATGCGGCGTTGGCGCAGCAGCCGTATCTGTCCGGCGAGCGTTTTGCGATGGGCGATATTCCGCTGGGCAGTTTCATCTACGCATGGTTCGAAATGCCGATCGAGCGGCCTGCGTTGCCGCATTTGCACGCGTGGTATCAGCGCTTGCGCACACGGCCTGCATACCAACGCGGCGTGATGACGGCGCTGACCTGAGTTTCGAGCCACCGCTCAGGCCAGCGTTGTTTATTGCAGGCAGCGAACGCGTCGCCGACCTCACACGTTTCTCCAGTGAAGTGGGCCTTGTACATCGCGCGGCGCTGATAGCGCGCGTTGTCGTAGGAGCGCACCTGGGCGCGACGCAACGTGACCGGGAATGCCCTCGCGCCCAGGTGCGCTCCTACAGAACCTGGGTACACCGCGCCACGTGCGTCTGGCTGCAACTCCGTCTGCGATACGCCCAGCGCTAATACAGATCGATCGGGTCCACATCCAGCGACCAGCGCACGCGGCGCGCCTGCGGAAGCGCATAGATGGCCGGTAGCTGCGCATCGAGCAGGCGATGCAGCGCTGAGCGTTGCTGCGCGGACAGCAACAACTGGGTGCGCTGGAAACCGGCGCGGCGCGGCATCGGCGCAGGCATCGGGCCATAGCATTCCACCTCTGCAAACGCGGGCGATTGTGCGCTGGTGTCGGCCGTGGCCAGTTCGCGCACCGCCATCAGGAACTGGTTGGCCGCCGCGACATCCTTGGCTTCGGCGCGGAACAGCGCCAGATGCGCAAACGGCGGAAAGCCGGCGGCCTCGCGCTGCTGCAGTTCGGCATCGGCGAAAGCGTGGTAGCCGCCATTGACCAGGGTCTGCAGCAGCGGGTGTTCGGGATGGTGGGTCTGCAGCCAGACCTCGCCGGGGCGATCGGCGCGCCCGGCGCGCCCGGCCACCTGGATCAGCTGCTGGGAAAGTTTTTCGGCGGCACGAAAGTCGGCGGAGAACAGGCCTTCGTCGATGCCGACCACCACCACCATGGTCAACCGCGGCAGGTCGTGGCCCTTGGCCAGTATCTGGGTGCCGACCAGGATGCCGGCATCGGTGCCGAGCCGGGCGAGCTGGGTTTCCAGGCTGTCGCGGCGCTGGGTGGTGCTGCGGTCGATGCGCACCACCGGGAATGCCGGAAACGCCTCGGTCAGCCGTTCTTCCAGGCGCTCGGTACCGATGCCCTGCGGCTGCAAGGCCAGGCTGGCGCAGGCCGGGCAGGCCAGCGGCGCCTGCTGGCGGGCGCCGCAGTGGTGGCACTGCAGGCGGCGGCCGCCGGCGTGCACGGTCATCGGGGTCTGGTGCAGCGGCGTGCTGCAGCGCTGGCAGGCAGCGGTCCAGCCGCAGTCGTGGCATAGCAGCACCGGCGCATAGCCGCGGCGGTTCTTGAACACCAGCACCTGCTCGCCGCGCGCCAGGGTGGCGCCGATGCCGGCCAGCACCTCCGGCGACAAGCCGTCCTTGAGCGGGCGCTTGCGCACGTCCAGCACACGCACACGCGGCGGGCGCGCGTCGCCGGCGCGCTGCGACAACCGCAGGTGCTGGTAGCGGCCGGAATAGGCGTTGTGCAGGCTTTCCAGCGACGGGGTCGCGCTGCCCAGGATCACCGGCACGTCCAGCGCCTTGCCACGCACCAGGGCAAAGTCGCGGGCGTGGTAGCGGATGCCGTCCTGTTGCTTGTAGCTGCCGTCGTGTTCCTCATCGATCACGATCAGCCCGGCGTTGGGCAGCGGGGTGAACACCGCCGAACGGGTGCCGACGATCAGTTTGGCTTCGCCGCGCCAGGCCGCTGCCCAGACGCGGGCGCGCTCGCCATCGGACAGGCCCGAATGCAGCGCATGCACCGGCACGCCCAGGCGCGCGCGGAAGCGGCCGAGCGTCTGCGGGGTCAGGCCGATTTCCGGGACCAGCACCAGCGCCTGCTTGCCGGCGGCCAGGCAGTCGGCAATCGCCTGCAGGTAGACCTCGGTCTTGCCGCTGCCAGTCACGCCGTCGAGCAGATAGGTGGCAAAGCCGGTGTGCGCCCGGATCGCGGCGGCGGCAGCGCGTTGTTCGTCGTTGAGTGCAGGACCAGTGCCGGGCCGTGGCGCGATGGCATCGGCCGGCACCGCCACGCGTTCGGCGTGGCCGCGCTTGGCCAGGCTGCGTGCGGCCTCGCGCCACTGTGGCAGCAGCGGGTCCAGCTGTTCTTCGCCCACCGCACCGGTCTGCAACAGGGCGGCGAGCAGGGCGGGCCGGCTGCCTGCGCGCAGGCTGCTCGCCCCGGTACGCCCGGCCTCGGTGAGCTGCCAGGCCCAGGCATGGGTGTCGGCCAGCGGCTCGCCGCGCCGTAGCGGGCCGGGCAGGGCACTGGCCTGGGCCTCGCCGAGGGGAGCATGGGTATAACGGGCCAGCCACTGCAGCGAGCGGGCCAGTTCATCCACCAGCAGCGGCGCCTGGTCGCACCATTCCAGCGCCGCGCGCAGACCATCGGCCGATGCCAGCTGGCCGATCTCCACCACCACCCCGATCAACTCGCGCGACCCGAACGGCACCCGCACACGGCAGCCGACCTGCGTTGGATCGGTCAGCGGGGCGTCGGCAGGTGGCAGGTAATCGAACAGCTGGGGCAGCGGCACCGGCAAGGCGACGCGCAAAGTGAGGACGGTGGAAGGCATGCGCTCAGTCTACCGACACTGTCCAGCACCCCCGCCTTGCGCAATTTCACTCGTGAAGACGGTGTGATCACTTGCAGCGCCTTTCTGTGACCCAAGTGATAAATACGACGTAAACCTATGTGAGGCCTGAGGAAACGGGTTTATCCACACTGCCTGTGGATAAGCCTGTGAATTAGTCTCGTGCTCCACGCGGTGAAGGCGGATTCACTTGCCTTGGCAACCTCTTGGACATTTTTTCGCCACACATCGAAATTGAATATATATCAATAACTTAGGCGTGAAACACGATTGCAATAAAGAAAAAACAACAGTTGACAGACGGTCGCGTATCGGTGTGTCTGCCGCTGTGCACAACGTACGCGGGTAGCGCTCGCGACCGGATCGAGGGTCGTGCGATCTGTCAAGCGGTCGGCGTGGCGGACGTGCGTCGGTATCATGCCGGCCGATGCTGGAGTTCACATGACCGTAGTCCCCGACGCCCCCGTTACCCCCGCCGCACTATCAGCCTTTCTGCGGGGTGTGGAACGCCGGGGCTTGGTACTGGCGCAGCTGCAATGCGGCGACGTGGCGGCAGCCGAGCGGGCGTTGGCGGCTGCCCTGCGCGCTTTCAGCAGCCAGGCAGCGGGACGACCGATGGCCGGCTGGCCGATGCGCTTCTGGAGCCTGCTGGCAACCGCGCCGCCACTGCGCCGCGAGCCCATGCCTGGCACCTGGCTGCCGCCCTTCACCGTACTGGGCCGGATGCAGACCCCCGACCGGCTGGCGCTGCTGCTGCGGATCGTGGCCGGGCTGGAAGAGGAGGCCGCCAGCGACGTGCAGGGCATCGCGGTGGCGGATTATCGGCAGTCGCTGGCGCGTGCTTGTCCGCGCGACTCGGCCGGCAATCCCGATGCACAGGCGTGGCGGGTGCTGGCCGAGGCGGCGCAAACGGAGCTGCGCGATCTCACCCCGTCCCAGCTGACCCGGCTCAGCCAGTTGCGCGACGCCTCGCTGGCCGGCGTCGCGCTGCAACCCGCCATCCCGGCAGAGGCGCCGCCCGCGCCACGCCGCGCCACCCCGGCACGGGTCCGCCCCAGGCGGCAATGGCACTGGCCACAGCTGGATCGGCGCCACGCCGGTATTGCCCTGGGGGGGCTCGCGCTGGTGCTGCTGCTGACGGTGCTGGGCTGGTGGTGGACCCACCGACGGCCCAGCTTGCCGCCTGAGCCGGTCTCGCAGGCGCCGGCCGGCGTGCTGCATGTCACCGATGCCGCGCCAGTGGTGGTGGAAGAACTGCCGGCGTCCGACCTGCCGGAGGCTCCTGCCGCCCCGGGTATGGATCCGCGCGACCAGACGATGCTGGCCGACCCGGACCTGGAGTTGGCGCGTGCGGCCGACTTTTACGCCTGGTACGCCGCCGGCCACCCGGTGCCGGCGGACGAATCCGGCGCGCATGCCACCGCGGCTGAGCAGCCCTCCGCCCCTCTGGAGACGGTCGATGACGACAATTAAGTGGTTCGGCCTGCTGATGCTCGCCAGTGCCGGCATCGCCGGCGCGCAGGCCCTGCCAGCGGCATTGGACGAAAGCGGGCACACCGAACCTGCCAGCGCCCCCGCCCCGGCGGCAGCGCCAAGCGCCGCGCAGCAACGCGCGCGCTGGGCGGCACTGACGCCGGCACAGCAGGCCGACCTGCGCGCGCGCTATGCCGCGTGGAAAGACCTGACCGCCACCGACAGTGTGGTGTTGCGGCAGGCGCGCGAACGGCTGCACAGCCTGCCCGAGGACCAGCAGCGCGCCTTGCGCACCCAGTTCAGCACGATGGATCGCCTGCATCGCGATGGTTGGCGTCTGGGGTCGCAGGTGGGCGCGTTCTATCCGCAGCTGCAGCCGCTGATGGGCTATGTGCCGGTCGACCAGCGCGAGCGCCTGCTGGCGGTGCTACGCAGCCTGGATGCCGGCCAGCTGGAACAGCTGGCGGTCCTCGCCCAACGCACCCCGCCGCAGGATCGCGATGGGTTACGCGATGCCTTGCTGGCCGAAGCCCCGGCCACCCGCAGCGCCTGGCTGAAGCGGCAACTGGCGCGCTGATCGCCGACCTGCGCTGCATTGCCGCGCGTTGGCGCGGCAAGTGCTCATCGACCTGCGTCGTGCGAACAACGTGGCCGTCAGTCCGCATCCTGGATTGCACCGCGCGGTCGGGCCGCTACGGCTGCAGTGCCGCAGCCATATGGCGAGGCATCAAAGACGCGCCAGACTCGCCACCATCAAGAACGCGGCAGCAAACGTGACCACGACGAAATAGATGCTGCCCAGGCCGAGGTATTTCAGCACCGTGGCTGACCACGATTGGCCGTACACGTGGCGCTGCATCCCCAGCAGATACAGCGGCATCGACACTGCCAGCCCGAACTGGAGCAGGCCGATGCTCCAGGCGATGGGGGGAGCCACCTGCGTCACCGATTCCCTGAGCAGCGACAGCAGCAGCATCGCCAGCAGGTTCAGGCAAAGAAACGCATGGCTATACAGCGCCACCACCAGATGCTCCAGATACACCCGCCCGCTGCGCAGGTAGAACACGCGCAACAACAGCGCAAACAACGGCACCAGCACCAGCAAGGTGGATGGCACCGCCGCAAAGAACGCGTTGTAGAGCAGTTGCGGATTGCTGCGCAGGCGCGGCAGGTTGGCGCGGATGTGGTCCAGCTGCACGTTGAGCCAGCGGTTGGCGAACTGCGGCAACGGCGCAACGGTCAGCGGGTTGCTGACCGGGTCCCAGGGTTTGTCTCCCAACGAAAAGAACGTGCTGTTGTCTGGGGCATCGACCGCCGGCGCAGCGCTTTCCAGCCGCGCGCCCTGGTGCAGTTGCGCCAACCGCTTGCGCGCCTCGCTCTCAGCGCGGGCGATGCCGGCATCCACGCCGTCGCGCGCGATGCCTGCTGGCACTACCTTGCGGGTCTGGGTGAGTGTGTCGACGATCTGCGCACGCACCGCTTCCACCTGCGCCGGCGTGCGCGCATGCGCGAAGTCCTTCGGTACGGCGTTGTGCGTGGTGCCGGGCGCTGCGAAGTCGTCGTCAGAGGCATGCACTGCGATGCGTGCAATGAAAAAGGTCAACAGGCTCACCACCAGAAACAGCCGCATCGGCGCGACATAGCGCACCCGTTGCCCACTCAGAAACCGCAGCGCCACGCGGCCGGGCACCAGTAGATCGCGCAAGGTGCGGAAGATGCGCCCATCCAGGTGCCAGAACGACTCGAAGACTTCTTCCACCGCGTGCGCGACGCTGCGCACCGGGCTATGCGCGCTTTGCCCGCAGGCGTGGCAAAACGCGCCTTGCAATGCGGTGGAACAGTTTTCACAGTCCGATGGATGCAATGCGGTCGGGTGCAGGGACATGAGCCAGGTCCAGTTGGCGGTGATGGAGAGGCCACGTGCCCGATGCGATACCGCGAAGGTCCACGCCTGGCACACGGTACAGCGTCAGCATGCGGCTGCCGGGAAACATCGGCAGCTGCTGTTTGTTGCCGCGCACATAGCAGCGAGCGCGGCGGGAACTGCCCAGGCGCGCGTCAGGGCGCAATCGGAAAGTACGCGTAAGATAGCGGCCCCACGCGACCCGGTGCCAGCGCCTCCCGGCACGGCCGTAGTCCGCGCAGCAATCGGTGTGTCATGTCTGTTTCTCCTGCCCCCGCGTCCGCGACGCCAGGCTTCGCCGCGGAAGTGCGCACCACCGGCCTGCTGGCCTTGCCGCTGGTGCTCGGTCACGTCTCTACCGGCTTGATCGGGTTTGTCGACAACGTCATCGCCGGCCACCACGGCACTGCGACGCTGGCGGCGGTGACCATCGGCACCGCGCTGCTGTGGCTGCCGATGCTGGTGCCGATCGGGACGCTCATTTCCTTGACCGCCTCGGTGTCGCAATTGCGCGGCGCCGGGCGTGAGCGCGAGATAGGCCCGTTGTTTCGCCAGGCGTTGTGGCTGTCGCTGGGGCTGAGCGCATTGATGTTCGCGTTTCTGAGCGTGGTGCCGCCGCTGCTGCCCACCTTCGGGATCGCGCCGGACATCGTGCCGGGTGCCACCGACTTTCTGCACGCGGTGCGTTGGGGCGTGCCGGCGCTGACGTTCTACTTCTGCATGCGCTATCTCAGCGAAGGCATGCACTGGACGCTGCCGACCATGCTGCTGGGGTTTGGCGGCTTGCTGGTGCTGGCGCCGCTGGGCTATGTGCTGACCTACGGCAAGTTCGGGTTTGCCGAGCACGGCGCCGAAGGCCTGGGCATGGCCTCGGCCATCACCATGTGGGTGCAGGCCAGCGTGTTCGCGCTGTATCTATGGCGCGCGCGGCGCTTTGCGCACCTGGAGTTGTTCACCCATCTGGAAGGGCCGCGTTGGCGCGCCATCGGCGATCTGTTGCGCACCGGCCTGCCGATCGGCATCACCGTGCTGATGGAAGGCGGCCTGTTTATCGTCACTGCGTTGTTGATCGGCCGGCTGGGCTCGACCGAAGCGGCGGCGCACCAGATCGCCATCAATGTGGCGCAGCTGTGCTTCATGGTGCCGATGGGCGTGGCCGAGGCCACCACCGTGCGCGTCGGTCACGCGGTGGGGCGTGGCGATCCGTTGGCCATTCGGCGTGCCACCTGGGCCGGTTACGCCATCGTGCTGGGCACGCAGGCGTTGTCGGCCAGTGCGCTGCTGCTTGGCCACGACGCCATCGTCGGTGTGTATACCAACGATGTGACGGTGGCCGCGCTGGCGTCGGTGTTGCTGCTGTTTGCCGCCACCTTCCAGTTTCCCGACGGTATCCAGGTGCTCTCGGCCGGCGCGCTGCGCGGGCTCAAGGACACCCGCGTGCCGATGTTCCTGGCGATGTTCTCGTATTGGGGCGTGGGCATGCCAATCGGCGCCGGGCTCGGCCTGGGATTGGGCTGGGGGCCGCAAGGCATGTGGATCGGCCTGATCCTGGGCCTGACCACCGCGTCGATTCTGATGGGCCTGCGTTTCCGGCAGACCAGCCGGCGGCTGACTGCCGACGCGACCCCCTGACTTTCAGCGCATGCCGTGGGCGGTGCGCAGCCGGTATGCTGGGCAGCATTACGTACATGCAGCGTCTTTTCGACGGAGTTTTCCATGAACCACCCCGTGCGTCGCAGTCCCATCGCCAGTTTCTTCGTCGGCCTGTGGGACGTGATGAATTTCACCCGGCGCCTGATCTTCAATCTGGTGTTTTTCGGTTTCCTGTTCCTGATGCTGCTGGTGCTCGTGGTAGCGATGGCGCGCGGCGACGGCATCAAGCCGCTGGCCGAGCGCACAACCTTGGTCATCAACCCCGAAGGCACCCTGGTCGAGCAGTTCAGCGCCGACCCGGTGAGCCGTTCGCTGGCCAAGGCCGTGGGCGACAAGAGCGCCGAAGAGGTGCAGTTGCGCGACCTGGTGCGGGTGATCGAAGCGGCCGGCAAGGACCGCAAGATCGAGCGGGTGTTGTTGAATCTGGACAAGCTGCAGCCGTCCGGCTTCGCTTCGCAGCGCGAAGTGGCCGCCGCATTGCAGAAGCTGCGTGCTTCCGGCAAGCAGATCGTGGCCTTCAGCGAGAGCATGAGTCAGGGCCAGTACCTGCTCGCCGCGCAGGCCAACGAGGTCTATCTGGATCCGATGGGCAGCGTGCTGCTGGAAGGGCTTGGGCGCTATCGCCAGTACTTCCGCGAAGGCTTGCAGGACAAGCTCGGCGTGGACGTGCACTTGTTCCGCGTGGGCGAATACAAGTCCGCTGCCGAGCCGTACATCCTCGACGCAGCCTCGGCCGATGCCAAGGAAGCGGACCTGTTCTGGATGAACGACGTGTGGCAGCGCTACCTGGCCGACGTCGGCACCGCGCGCAAGCTCACCCCGGCGCAGCTGACCGCCGGCATCGACACGCTGCCTGAAGGCGTGGTGGCGGCAGGTGGCGATCTGGCCAAGTTCGCGCTGCAGCAGAAACTGGTCGACGGGCTCAAAACCCGCGAAGACGTCGATGCGCTGCTGACCAAGCGTGGCGTGGCCGATAGCGATGCCGACAGCGGCTTCCGCAATATCGGCTTCAACGATTATCTGAGTCAGTTGCAGGCACAGCGCTCGCCGATGGACAGCCGTCCGCAGGTGGCCGTTGTTGTGGCGGCCGGCGAGATCAGCGGCGGCGAGCAGCCGGCCGGCCGCATCGGTGGCGAATCCACCGCCGCGTTGCTGCGCCAGGCGCGCGACGACGAAAAGGTCAAGGCGGTGGTGCTGCGCGTGGATTCGCCGGGCGGTGAAGTGTTCGCCTCCGAGCAGATCCGTCGCGAAGTGGTCGCGCTCAAGCAGGCCGGCAAGCCGGTGGTGGTGTCGATGGGCGATCTGGCCGCTTCGGGCGGGTACTGGATCAGCATGAACGCCGATCGCATCTATGCCGACCCGTCGACCATCAGCGGCTCGATCGGCATCTTCGGCATGGTGCCGAATCTGACCCGCGCGCTGGACAAGATCGGCGTGCACACCGACGGCGTGGGCACCACGCGGTTTGCCGGCGCGTTCGACATCACCCGTCCACTGGACCCGGCCGCCGGGCAGGTCATCCAGGCGGTGATCAACAAGGGCTATGCCGATTTCACCGGCAAGGTCGCGCAGGCGCGTCACCAGTCGGTGGAGGCCATCGACAAGGTCGCCCGCGGGCGCGTGTGGAGCGGTGCGCAGGCCAAGCAGCATGGCTTGGTGGATGCGTTCGGCGGCATGCAGGACGCGGTGGCCGATGCGGCCAATCGCGCCAAATTGAGCAAGGGCAAGTTCCGCGTGCACTACGTGGAAAAGCCGGCCACGCCGTTCTCGCAGTTCATGAGCGGATTTGCCGGCAGCCGCATGGGTGCGTGGATGCTGAGCGACTCGGGCATGGCGCGTGCCATGTTGGCGCGCTCGCTGCCGGAAGTGGGCACGCAGCTGCGTTTCGTCGAAAGCGCCGTGCACGACAGCAAGGCCGGTGGCACGCCGGTCAAGGCGCTGGCGTACTGCTTCTGCGGGTTCTGAGGCGGCAAACCACGCCACTGACTGTAGCGATGACGCCGGCCCTGTGCCGGCGTCGTTGTTTTTGTGTCGCCTGATGCTTAGCTCATGCGAGCCGCCTGATAGCGGCGTCGCGGTGTTGATCCCGCCTATCGCGCCTCGCGCTTACTGCGTGGCGGCGTCGATGGCCTTGCGCTGATCTTCCGCAGCCTGGTCGGTAGCGGCCTGCACCGCGTGCGCCTTGTTCAATGGCTGCTGGATGTGGTCGCGCAAGGCGGTGGCCTGCGGGTCGGGCTTTTGGTCGGTGGGCGCCGGTTGCGGGCGCTGACAGGCAGCCAGCGGCAACGTCAAAATGGCGGCAAGCATCCAGTGAAGTTTCATCGTCGTGACCTCGCGAGCGGTGGCGGTATCCTAACGCCGGTGCCGCAGCTGCGCGTCAACTGCGCTGCAGCGACCGTTTTTCCGCGTTTTGAAAGAGGATCACCCACGTGACAACGCAGCGTTGGCGGCTGGATGGACAGACCGCGCTCATCACCGGCGCCAGTGCCGGCATTGGATTGGCCATCGCACGCGAACTGCTCGGCTTCGGGGCGGATCTGCTGATGGTGGCGCGCGATGCCGATGCGTTGGCGCAGGCACGCGACGAACTGGCCGAAGAATTTCCCGAGCGCGAGCTGCATGGGCTGGCGGCCGATGTGTCCGACGATGAAGAGCGTCGCGCGATCCTGGACTGGGTGGAAGACCACGCCGATGGCCTGCATCTGCTGATCAACAATGCCGGCGGCAACATCACCCGCGCCGCGATCGATTACACCGAAGACGAGTGGCGCGGCATCTTCGAAACCAACGTGTTCTCTGCATTCGAATTGTCGCGGTATGCGCATCCGCTGCTGACCCGGCATGCCGCCTCGGCCATCGTCAATGTGGGCAGCGTCTCGGGCATCACCCATGTGCGCAGCGGCGCGCCGTACGGCATGACCAAGGCCGCGTTGCAGCAGATGACGCGCAACCTGGCGGTGGAATGGGCCGAGGACGGTATCCGCGTCAACGCGGTCGCGCCGTGGTACATCCGCACGCGCCGCACCTCCGGCCCGTTGTCGGATCCGGATTACTACGAGCAGGTGATCGACCGCACCCCGATGCGCCGCATTGGCGAACCCGAAGAAGTCGCCGCAGCCGTAGGCTTTTTGTGCCTGCCTGCCGCCAGCTACATCACCGGCGAATGCATCGCGGTGGATGGCGGGTTTCTGCGCTACGGGTTCTAGCCTCACCGGCACACGATGCGGCCACCGGTGCCGGCCGCAGGCACGGGCTCGCGTGACGCCTGTCAGCTCCTTGCGCGCTGTGATGATGGCAGACGTTGGCCGGATGTTGCCGCGAGTGAGGGGAGTCTTTGCTACGTAAGCAGAAGGAGCCCCGGGTCGGCAGGAGATGCATCCCTTCCCCCGCATCGCGGGGGAAGGTGCCCGAAGCGCGGATGGGGGCGTAGGTGATGCGCAGGCATGACGCACTCGCCACCGATCTGCTTCCGCACCCAACCGGTGCCGGCCGCAAGCAAGTGCTCGCGTGACGCCTTTCAGCTCCTTGCGCGCTGTGGTGATGGCAGACGTTGGCCGGGTGTTGCCGCGAGTGAGGGGAGTCTTTGCTATGTAAGCAAAAGGAACCCCGGGTCGGCAGGAGATGCATCCCTTCCCCCGCATCGCGGGGGAAGGTGCCCGAAGGGCGGATGGGGGTATCGGTGATGTGCAGGCATGACGCACTCGCCATCGATCTGCTTCCGCACCCAACCGGTGCCGGCCGCAAGCAAGTGCTCGCGTGACGCCTGTCAGCTCCTTGCGCGCTGTGATGATGGCAGGCGTTGGCCGGATGTTGCCGCGAGTGAGGGGAGTCTTTGCTACGTAAGCAGGAGGAACCCCGCGTCGGCAGGAGATGCATCCCTTCCCCCGCATCGCGGGGGAAGGTGCCCGAAGGGCGGATGGGGGCATCGGTCATGTGCAGGCATGACGCACTCGCCATCGATCGCCTTCCCGCACGCAGCCCTGCAGAGTCAGTCAGGGCGCAGCGGATGGATTGGCACAGCGGCTTTCGTCCAGCACCCGGCGCATCTGGTCGTAGCGCTGCTTGCGCTCTGCCGATTGCGCCTCGTCGGAGAAACGCCAGGTCGCCTCAGCCTGCTCGGCGCGTTTGCGCCAGGCTTCGCACAAGCTCTGATCCGGCACCGGTGCGCAGCGGTCGGTGACCACTTCGCAGGCGCTGCCGCCGCCGGTTGCCGGCCCGCCGGCCAGATTGGTGGTCTGCATCGGCAGGCAGCGTGTGGCCGGTTCGCGGTCTTCGGTGAAGTAGCGGCCATTGTCGTGTGCGGTGCATTCGAACAACGGCGGCGGAGGCAGCGTGGAGGTGGGCGTCAGCGGCGCTGGCGTCGATGCAGCTGCCGGCGCAGCAGGCACGGCAGCAGGAATAGCGGGCGGCTGCCGTGCAGCTGGCGCAGCACGTACTGGCGCGGGTGCAGGCGTGCCGCCCGGTGCAAACGGCACCGCCGCCGGTGCGGTCATCATTTTCTTTTGTTGCTGCATGCCCTTCGGGCACGGCATGTTCTGCACGGTGAGCGCGCCGGAGGGATCGGTGCAGCGGTAGATGGCCACGTCCTGGGCGTTGGCGCCCGATACCCAGCCCAGCAACAGCATCAGCCACAAGGCGCGGCTCATGCGCCGCCGCAGTCGCGTTGCTGACGCGCTTCGATGCCACGTTGTTCGCGGCTGAGATCCTGGCGTTCGCTCTGCAGCGCGCTGTTGTAGCGACGGATCAACTCCCAGCGGCGGTCTGCCAGCCGCGCGCAGACCTCTTGTTCGGGCAGGGCATGGCACTCGTCGCGGATCTGCACATTGCCGTAAGGCACGATCACCGTGCCGCCGTAGCCGCCGCCGTGGTAACTGTCCTGATAGCCGCCCTGGTAGCTACCGCCGCCAAAGCTGGCACTGCCGCGGATGCTGCCCCGCCCGGCGCCGCCCTGCACCGCAATCGCCGGGCGCGGGTTGACCGAGATCGGCGGACGCTGGATGCCGCCGCCGCTGATCGGCGGGCCAACCGCATTGCCCACGTAGGCCGGCCCCCAGGTCGGCACCCAGCGCGGATTGCCTTCCGGGCTGTCGCTGGTATAGCGCTCGCCGTCTTCGGTGGTGCACTCGTACATCGGCTGCGGTGGTTGCACGGTAACGATGCGCACTTCGCGCGACGGCGCGGCCGGAACGGGGACAGGTGCCTCCACGCGTTGCGGTCGCGGCGGCGGGTCCTGCGGGCGCTGCATGTCCAGCACCTGCTGGCGACCGCTGCTGCACGGCGCATCCTGCAGAGCCACGGTCCCGGTACTGCTGACGCAGCGGTAGATCCGCACGTTCGGGTCCGGCTTGGCGGCGGTGCTCGCTGCCAAGGCAGGCAGCGCGCAGGCCAGCAACAAAAAGGTTGGAAGAGTGCGCATGCGCCGAGTGTGCGCGCTTGGCGGCCGCGCAGCAAAGTGTGCGGACTGGCGCTGCTCAGGCCCGCGTGCGGGAAAGCGGGCGGGCCGGTGGATTCTGCGTCTGGGGCGTGGCGATGTGGCCGTCCGGCGGCCTGCTGCGTGACGTTGTCAGTGAGAGCTGGCGCTAGACCTGGAGCACGGCGATCTATGTAAGCGGGTTTGAAAGCGCCCTCGCCATGACATCACGTCGGTGCGCACCAGCAGCAGCTTGTTGTGATTGAAGCGGTGACCTTCCGGCGCGTAGGCGCCGTGCACGATCTTCATGGTGCCGGTCGTCTCTCACCCGCCAGACGCCCGCTGCTGCGGTGCCAGAGGCCGCCCACATGCCGCAGGCTCAGTCGCGCAGGCTCTGACCGCTGCGCGCATCGCGGATCGGGGTGGGCTGCGCCAGCCCGCCGACATCGCCCGCCACCACGCCATCGATGGTCGCCAGCAGCGCCGGGTCCAGGGCGTCGCGGCTGCGTGCTGGTGGCTCGCCGGCCAGGTTGGCGCTTGTGGACACCAGTGGCGCCCCCCAGGCCGCGCACAGCGCTGCCACGACCGGGTGCGCGCTGATGCGTACGGCCAGCCCATCATGCGTGCCGGTGACCCAGCGCGGCGCACGGGTGGTGATCGGCAGGATCCAGGTATGTGGGCCGGGCCAGCTGGCCAACACTTCATCCCGGCGGGCCGGCTCCAGCGCGTCGAGATCGACCCAGTCGCGCAGCACCTCGATGCCGGATGCCACCACGATCACACCCTTGTCGACCGGGCGCCGCTTGATCTCCAGCAGGCGTAGCACGGCGGCCTCCTGTGCCGGGTCGCAGCCCAGCCCCCAGACCGCTTCGGTCGGGTAGGCGATCACGCCACCCTTCTGCAGGGTGGCGACGGCGCTGTCCAGGCCTAGCGCGTGATCCATGCGGGGCCTCAGCCTGCCGCCTTGCTCACGGTTTTCTTGACCACGCGCTTGACGGCTTTCTTGGCCGCAGTCTTCTTGGCCGGCGCCTTCTTCGCAGCGGTCTTGGTGGCCGCTTTCTTCACCGCAGTCTTCTTGGCTGCGGCGTCTTTCGCTGCGGCATCCTTGGCCACCTTGGCCGAATCCTTCACTGCATTCTTCTTGAGCGTTGCCTTCTTGGCGCCGAAGCCCTTGCGCACCGGCTTGCCGGTGTCGGCCAGCAACTGCTGCACTTCCTCGAAGGTCAGCGACGCCGGCTCGCGGTCCTTCGGGATCTTGCCATTGAGCTTGCCATCGCTGATGTACGGGCCGAAGCGGCCGTTGAGCACCTGGATGTCGCTGCCGTCGAATTCCTTGATCACCCGGTTGCGCGCGATCTCTTCCTTCTCTTCGATCAGGAATACCGCACGCTCCAGATCGATGGTGTACGGGTCGTCTTCTTTCTTCAGCGACGCATACACGGTGCCACGGCGTGCAAACGGCCCGAACCGGCCGATGCCGACGCTGACGTCCTGCTCCTTGTCCTGGCCCAACGCGCGCGGCATCTTGAACAGTTCCAGCGCGTCCTCGATCGAGATCGAATAGATGCTCTGGCCCGGACGCAGCGAGGCGAACGTGGGCTTTTCTTCGTCTTCCACGGTGCCGATCTGCACCATCGGGCCGAAACGGCCGATGCGCGCGCTGACTTCCTTGCCGCTGACCGGGTCGGCGCCAAGCACGCGCACGCTGCCGGCGTCGGTCTTGTCCAGCGAATCCTTCTTGTCCTCGACCAGTTCCTTGAACGGGCCCCAGAACTTCTCCATCAACGGAATCCACTCGGCTTCGCCGCGCGACACCGCATCCAGATCGTCTTCCAGATTGGCAGTGAAGTCGTAGTCCACGTAGCGGGTGAAGTGCCCGGACAGGAACTTGGACACCGCGCGGCCGACGTCGGTCGGGCGGAAGCTGCGGCCTTCCATTTCCACGTATTTGCGGAACTGCAGGGTCTGAATGATCGAGGCGTAGGTGGACGGACGGCCGATGCCGTATTCCTCCAGCGCCTTGACCAGCGCCGCTTCGGTGAAGCGCGGCGGCGGCTGGGTGAAATGCTGATCGGTGACGATGCGGTCCAGCGGGATGTTGTCGCCGGCTTTCATCAGCGGCAGCTTGCGGCCTTCGTCCTCGTCCTCGCTGCTCTTGGTGTCCTTGCCTTCTTCATAGACCGCCAAAAAGCCCGACACCACCACGGTGGTGCCGCTGGCGCGGAACACGTGGTCGCTGCCGGCCGACAGATCGACGCTGACGGTATTGAGCGTGGCCGGAATCATCTGGCAGGCCACTGCGCGGCGCCAGATCAATTCGTACAGGCGGCGCTCGTCGTCAGACAAAAAGCGCGCGACCTGCGCAGGCGTGCGCAACGCGGAGGTCGGGCGTACCGCTTCGTGGGCTTCCTGCGCGTTCTTGGATTTGGTGGTGTAGGCGTTGGGCTGATCCGGCAACGACGCGGTGCCGAAATCGCGCGCGATCACGTCGCGGATCTCCGCCAGTGCGTCCTGCGACAGATTCACCGAGTCGGTACGCATATAGCTGATCAGACCGACCGAGCCTTCGTCGCCGAGCGCCACACCTTCGTACAACTTCTGCGCCACCTGCATGGTCTTGCGGGTGGTGAAGCCGAGCTTGCGCGACGCCTCCTGCTGCAGCGTGGAGGTGGTGAACGGCGGAGCAGGGCGGCGCTTGCGCTCCTTGCTGGCCACATCGGTGACATGCAGCACGCCTTGCGCGGCTTGCTGGATGCGCAGACGCGCGGCCTCAGCGGTGTCGCCGTCGGTCACGGTGAATTGTTCGAACTTCTGCCCGTCCAGCTTGATCAGGCGGGCGTTGAACGGCTGCGAGGGATGCCGGCAATGCGCATCGATGGACCAGTATTCGCGCGCGATGAAGGCTTCGATCTCTTCTTCGCGCTCGACGATCATGCGTAGCGCCGGCGACTGCACGCGGCCGGCCGACAGCCCGCGCTGCACCTTGCGCCACAGCACCGGCGACAGGTTGAAGCCGACCAGATAGTCCAGTGCGCGGCGAGCCTGCTGCGCGTCCACCAGATCGACGGCGATCGCACGCGGCTTGAGCATGGCTTCCTTGATCGCGCGCGGCGTGATCTCGGTGAACACCACCCGCTGCATGGTCTTGTTCTCAAGCAGGCCGCGCTCTTTCAGGATCTCGGCGATATGCCAGCTGATCGCCTCACCCTCGCGGTCCGGGTCGGTTGCCAGATAGATGTCGTCGGCGCTCTTGGCGGCACGGGCGATGGCTTCGACATGCTTCTCGTTTTTCTCGATCAGGTCGTAACGCATCGCAAAGCCGTTATCTGGATCGACCGCACCCTCCTTGGGGACGAGGTCGCGCACGTGCCCATACGAGGCCAGGACGGTGAAGTCCTTGCCGAGGTATTTATTGATCGTCTTGGCCTTGGCGGGCGATTCGACGATGAGCAGGTGCTTGGGCATGGTGGCAAATTCTTGGGGCGGAGCCCGGGGGGCAGGTAGCGTGGCCTAATTGGCCGGTTGAGGGAAGCAGATCGGCCGTTTCCCACACGTTAACGCCCGGGGAGTACTCCCGGGCGTTCAGTTCTCTTATTAGAAAGATCACGGCGGACGCCGCCGTGTCAAGCGGCGGGCGCGGCGAACTGTTAGCTCTGGCTCATTCCGATCGTCGCCAGCATGATCACCACGACCACGATCGACAACACCAGCATCACCCCGTAAATGGCCAGCACCACGATCGACACCGTGTCCAGACCGCGCGACTGCAGCTCCGGGCGGTCGGTGAAGGCCCAGCGGTCCACAACCAGCGTGTCGCAGATCTTGTCGTGCGGAGTCTGCTTGCGCTGCGACATGCCGGCCATAAAGGCTGCCACGACCGCGCCGATCCCCAGGGTGAGGACGCTGATCAGCATGTAGGCCAGATAGCGCAACACATTGCGCCAGAACCCGACCCGCGCTCCGTTGCTGTCGGCGCGCACGACCTTGATGCCGCAAGCGAGCTTGCCCAGGCTGGCCTGAAGCCGGCTGGACTGCATCCAGGCGAAATACAGCGTGGGGATGGCCAGGCCGATGCCGTAGGACATCACCACAATGGCGATGCCCAGCGCACTGCCGTCGTCCATCGACGACGCGGAATCGCCCATGCTGGTGCCGAGCGCCACGACGAACACCAGCGGAATCACGATCAGATAGACCGCGAAGGTGGTGATCAGGCTATCCAGGATGCTGGCCGCCACACGCCGCCATAGGCCTGCGTAGACCACTGGCGCGTCATGGGTGACGACTGCAGCAGCGGGCAATGCCGCTACCGGGGTGTCCCAGGCACTTGGCAACGGCGTGGCGGCCTGGGCTTGCGGCGGTGGGGTGGTAGCAGCGGTCGCCGCTGGGGTTGGCGCATGCACGGCGGGATCCACAGCGCCAGGCGTGCCGGGCCACGACTCGTTGCCCTCGGACGCGACCGGCGCAGAGGCGGTCAATTGACCGGCTGGTGCGTGCTCAGCCGTGTGCGGCGCATGGTCTGCGGCGTCCACAGGCGCGCCCGTCAAGGACACGGTCTCCTGCGATGCACTGGAGTGAGTCGGAGATGGACCGGGTCCGGACAGCGCATCCGCATCCGCCGCGGCAGACTCTGCCTGTCTTGACCAGGCCTGCGACGCAAGGTCCGTCGCCGGGGCTACGGCAACCGGTGTCGCATCCCGGAGCGCGGTGTCAGCAGGCAGTGCGACGGCTGGCGCAGCCTCGCCCTGTTCGGGCATTGGCGCATCTGCGGCGGCGGGCGGGGATGCTGGCGCCTGCGTGTCCAGGCCCAGTTCGGACGCAATCTCGCTCAGGGTCACCCACTGCGGCAGACCTTCGCGCCAGACCAGACTGGTGTGATCGATGATGCCCTGCGACAGGCGCGCGGCAAGCGTGTCCGTGTCGACCGGCCCCTGGCGTTGCCGCTGTGCGTCGGCGTAGTACCACTGCGTCATGATGTCCCCTTGGATGATGCGTTGTGCGTGCAGCGACCGGTCAGCCGCGGCAGTCCTGCGGAAGTTGGTTGTCGTCGATCTCGGAACTGCACTCCCAGGTGCCGGCATCCGCATCGAAATCCAGCCACAGCGCCTTGCCGTCGATCTTGGGCGAGCCGGGCGCATGCAGCAGCGCCTCGACGCCGCAGGCGCTGGTGTCGAAACGGCCGATCTGCACGCTGGTCAGGGTGCCGTTGGCGTAGTGCTCGGGCGTCTGGAAGCCGGTATCCCCATTCTCCGGGCAACGGCCTTCGCGCGCGAGAAAGTCGGCGATCTGCGGCTTCAGTGGCGCCAATGCAGCAACTGCCGCGGTGACCTTGGCGCGGGTCTGATAGTCCTTGTAGGCCGGCAATGCGATCGCCGCGAGGATGCCGATCATGGCAACGACCACAAACAAGCCTGCCACCGCGCCCAACACCAACAGCAGTGGCCATGCTGGCCCCTTGGCAGGTTGGCGCAGGTGCGGTGACGCAGGGTTGACCGGCGGGGCGCCCGCTGCTGCCATTGGTAATGGCGGCGGGACCGTAGTGGCATGCAGATCGGTGGAGATCGGCGGGCCGAGCGCGTCGGCACAAGCAGCCAGCGGCAGCCACTGCTCCAGACCTTCGCGCCAGACCAGCGTGTCCAGGGCAATCTGACGATCGCGATACAGACCCAGCAGAACCTCGTCGGCCACCGGGCCACGCCGCTGGCGGTTGCCTTCGGCGTAATACCAACTGCTCATCCCCGTCCCCTCGCACGCACGTCCGTGGCGGCTTCAGCCTTCAGTGTACGGGTTCAGGCTCGTCCAGGAACATCTGGGTTTCCATCCAGGCATAGGCCGCTTCCGCGCCCGGCTGGTTGAACAACACCATCAGCACCACCCATTTGAGGTCGTCCAGATCCAGCTCGTCCTGGTCCAACGCCATGGCGCGGTCCAGCACCAACTCGCGTTGGTCGGCATCGAGAATGCGGTGTTGTTCGAGGAACAGCAGAAATCCACGGCAATCGACATCGAGCTTGTCCAGCTCCGGGCCGTGATAGATACGCACGGGGCCATCGACATGCGGACGCGCCACACTTGGGCGCTGCTCGGAGAGCGCGTCCAGCCAGTCGAACGCCTTGCTGATTTCTGCGGGACTGAAGCCGGCCTGGATCAGGCCATTCTGAAGCGAGTCACGGTCACGGACCAGGTCCGCGTCTTCGCTGAAATAATGTTCAAACAGGTAAAGCAGTACATCGAGAATGCTCTCTTTCATTGCCCCTCGGCCTGCGTCGCGCGACGCTGTGGAGGTGAAGAAACTAGGGATTGCGGGTATAGCGACCGTGCTCGGTGACCACGTCTCCCTCCAGTTCCATGATGAGCAGCATGGAGGACAGCGCGGCGGCCGTCAATCCGGTGCGTTCGACCAGGGAATCCATAGGAGTAGGGTCGTGGCCTAGTGCCTGCCACAAGCGCTGGTAGTCGGGGTCCGGGCGCGTGGAAGTGGTGGTGCGCGTCGTCCTGGGCACCTGAGTGGGGGCGGCCAGGCGCTCGCGCAAGGCGGTGGCCAACTCGCCCGACAGCAGTTGTAGTCCCTCGATGACCTGGGCCGGTTCCTGCGCCAGCGTTGCGCCCTGGCGGATCAAGTGGTGGCAGCCACGCGCGAGCGGGTTGTGCAGCGAGCCGGGCAGGGCGAACACCTCGCGCCCGGCCTCGGCCGCCAGGCGCGCGGTGATCAGCGCGCCCGAGCGCATCGCCGCCTCGACCACCAAGGTGCCCAGCGCCAGCCCGGCAATGATCCGGTTGCGCGCCGGGAAATGCGCGGCCACCGGCCCGGTGCCGGGCAGGTATTCGCTGACCACTGCGCCGCGTGCGGCAATGCGATCGCGCAATGCCTGGTGATGCGCGGGATAAGCCACGTCGGCACCGGTGCCGACCACCGCCACTGTGATGCCGTCAGGCTGGGCGAGCGCGGCGTCGTGTGCGATCGCATCTACGCCGGCGGCCATCCCGCTGACGATGCCCAGGCCTGCAGATGCCAGGCTCGATGCGAAGGCGCGGGTGTGGTCGCGTCCGCCAGCGGTGGCGGAGCGGCTGCCGACCACGGCCACGCCGGGATGCCAGAGTGCGTTGGGGTCGCCGTCCACGAACAGCGCCAGCGGCGGGTTGGCGATGTGGCGCAGCAGTGCCGGGTAGTCCGGGTCTTGCCAGCCGATCAGGTGGTGGCCGGGTTGTTCGCACCAGCGCAGCGCCGCATCCAGTGCTTGCGGGTCGGGCGTCTGCAGCCGTTCCGATTGCAGGTCGTCGCAGCCAGCCGCGCGCCAGGCGCCGGGCCCGGCAGTCAGAACGTCGGACAGGCTGGCGAAAGAGCTCAGCAGCGCGCGACGCGGTGGGCTGCGGCCGCCAGCCAACAGCAACATCAACATTGCGCGCAGATCGGGAGAGGTGGGGGCCATGCGCACAGCCTGGGCCGAAAACGACGACGGCGCCCTCAGGCGCCGTCGCGTTACCGCATCGGACTTTCAGATTACTGCGCGTCAGGATGCTTGACGAAGTAGCCCAGGCCGGTTGGCTTGACGCTTTCCATCACCAGCGCATAGCTGACCTTGTCGAAGGTGCGGAACACCATCGCGTGCGAGGCATATTCATCAGGCAGGCCGACGGTGGAGCCGGACGGGCCGCTGAAATCGTCATCGGTACGCGAGAAGCGCGAATGCTTCACGCGGTCGCTGACGGTGCGTCCCTTGCGCCAGATCGAGAACACCGTGCCGTTGTTGATGCCTTCGCGCGCGCCGCCGGAAATGGCGATCACGTCGCGGGTACCGCCAACGATGAAGGCGTCGGAAATGGCCAGCACGCGCAGCTCGGTCTGCAGCGCCTGGTCGGACGGCGGATGCGGGATGAACTGCAGATCGTACGGCTGCGCTTCCACTGCCACGATGCGATCGCCGGCGCGCACTTCGCGGCCGCTGTCCTGCAGCAGCAAGGTCGCCGCCTTGGAATTGCCGCCCGCCGCGCTGCGGGTGATGGTGCCGACGTTGACCTGCGCCATCTCATAGCCGAGGAACTCACGGCGCGTGCTCGGCGCGATGAAGTTCTTCCAGATGTTGCCGGAGCCGGCGGTGATGTTGCCCGCGATATCCAGGTCTTCGTTGTGCTTGGGCAGGCTGAACTTCACGGTCGGACGCACCACCGCAAAGCGCTGGCCCGGCTGCGCGTCTTCCAGACCGACCACATAAGCGACCTGCCCGGTGGTGGCGCGCGAGCGTCCGCCTTCCAGGCCGACCACGTAGGGCAGCTCGTCGAAGTCTTCGACCACGCGAAGATTCTTCAGGAACGGCTCGACATCGGCCAGCGGAATCGCGTTGATCGGCGCTTCCTGGCGCGGGCCGGGCTGGATCATGCCTTTCCCCACACGGTCCAGGTAGGCCAGGCTGATCACGTCACCCGGATAGATCAGGTGCGGATTCTGGATCTGTGGATTGGCTTGCCAAATTTCTGGCCACAGCCATGGTTTTTGCAAAAAACGCCCAGCAATGTCCCAAAGGGTATCCCCCTTGCGGACCACATAGGTGTCTGGATGCTCGCCCACCGCTTGCGCGGCAGCGTAGGTCGCGACGGTCAGCATCGCCGCAGCGACGACCGTACGAAGTCGGTTCAACATGAGTGCCTTCTTGCCTGATTCCCCAACAGGTCCGCGCACTATAGTCCAGAAACCGGGGCGCCACGCAAGCATTGCGCTAGAATGCCCCCGTCTTGCCGGCGCCGCGCCGGTGTTTCTGGACGGGTAACCCCATGGCTTTGCTCCCTATTCTCGAATTTCCCGATCCGCGGCTGCGCACCAAAGCCGTGCCGGTCGATGCGACCGAAGTCACCAGCCCGGCGTTCCAGACGCTGCTGGATGACATGTTCCAGACCATGTACGAGGCGCCCGGCATCGGCCTGGCTGCCAGTCAGGTGGATGTGCACAAGCGCTTCCTGGTGATCGACGTCAGCGAGGAAAAGAACACCCCGCAGGTGTTCGTCAACCCGGAAATCATCACCAGGCAGGGCGAGCAGGTGTATCAGGAAGGCTGCCTGTCGGTGCCGAGCATTTTTGCCGATGTCAGCCGCGCCGATGCGATCACCCTGCGTTATCTCGACCGTCATGGGCAGCCTCACGAGCTGAGCACCGATGGCCTGCTGGCGGTATGCATCCAGCACGAGATGGACCACCTGGACGGCAAGCTGTTCGTGGATTACCTGTCGCCGCTCAAGCGCGAAATGGTGCGCAAGAAGCTGGCCAAAATGCGCAAGCATGTGGCTTGAGGGCGGGGATTGGGTGTTCGGGAGTGGGGATTGGCGAATGCGGTCCCCGTGCACGTGTTGACGCCGGTGTCCAGTCCGTTTGTTCAATAAACCTGATCGACGGCGTCATGCATGGGACGCGAGGTCGTGTGTCTCTGCACAGACCTGGTTTGAAGTCCGGCCTGTCCATCCCGGCGACTGAAAGCACCGGCCAACCGCTGTTGCCAATTCCCAATCCCACTTCCCCAATCCCCACTCATCGGCCCGCCGATTCCATTCGGCTGCGTCACCCGCGGTTGCCAATCCCCAATTCCGACTCCCGAATCCCAGCCCTATGAGAATTGTCTTCGCCGGTACGCCGGACTTCGCTGTCGCCTCATTACGCGTTGCCGCGCAACGGCATGAAGTGGTGGCGGTGTATACGCAGCCGGATCGGCCGGCCGGTCGCGGTCGCGGGCTGACGCCGTCGCCGGTGAAGCTGGAGGCGATCGCGCGCGGCATTCCGGTGTACCAGCCGCAGACGCTGCGCTCGCCCGAGGCGCTGGCCACGCTGCGCGGACTCAATGCCGATCTGATGGTGGTGGTGGCCTACGGGCTGATCCTGCCCAAGGCGGTGCTGGCTGCGCCGACTCACGGCTGCTGGAATGTGCATGCCTCGCTGCTGCCGCGCTGGCGTGGCGCCGCGCCGATCCAGCGTGCGATCGAGGCCGGCGATACCGAAACCGGCGTGTGCCTGATGCAGATGGAAGCCGGTCTGGACACCGGCCCGGTGCTGTTGTCGCAACGCATCGAGATCGGTGAGCAGGAAACCGGCGGCCAGCTGCACGACCGCCTGGCCGCGCTGGGCGCGCAGGTGCTGTCCGATGGCCTGGGCTTGCTGCGTGCCGGCATTCGCCCGGTGGCGCAAGCGCAGCCGGCCGAGGGCGTCACCTACGCGCACAAGCTGGACAAGGCGCAGGCGCGGCTGGACTGGGCGCAGCCGGCGCAGGAACTGGCGCGACGCGTGCGTGCGTTCAATCCGTGGCCGGTGGCCGAGGCCACGCTGGCCGGCGAGCGGGTGCGTCTGCATGGCGCGGTGGCGCTCGAGTTGGCCCATCAACAGCCGCCGGGCACCCTGTTGGCCGCCAGCAAGCAGGGCATCGACATCGCCTGCGGGCAGGGCGCGCTGCGGGTGCGCGTGTTGCAGCGTGAGGGCGGCAAGGCGATCACCGCCGCCGATTACCTCAACGCGCGCCGCGACCTGCCGGCGCTGCGCTGATGGCCGCCGACACCGCGGCGGCCGGCGTCGCCTCACGGCTGGCGGCAGCGAAGGTGCTCACGGCCGTGTTCGACCAGGGCCGTTCGTTGAAGGCCGAACTGACCGCTGCGCTGCCTGGCATTGCCGATCCGCGCGATCGCGCGCTGGTGGAGGCGATCTGTTTTGCGGTGCTGCGGCGCCGCCCGGCCTACGACGTCGCCTTGCGGCAATGGCTGGAACGCCCGCTGCCGCCGCGCGATGCCGAACTCAAGGCATTGTTGATGGCCGGCTTCGCTCAGCTCGACGTGCTGCAACTGCCCGCGCACGCGGCGCTGTCGGCCACCGTGGAGGCGTGCCGCGCGCTGGGCCGGCCGCGCCAGGCCGGCATGGTCAACGCGATCCTGCGGCGTGCGCAGCGCGAAGGATTTCCGGCAGTCTCGGACGATGCCGGTTGGCCGTCGTGGTTGCGCAAGCAGCTGCGTGCCGATTGGGGCGAGCAGGCCGAAGCGATCTTCGTCGCAAGCGCGCAGATGGCGCCGATGTGGCTGCGCGTGCATCGCGGGCGCAGCGACCCAGCCGCCTATGTGGCGCGGCTGGCAGAGGTGGGCATCTCCGCACAGATCGACACTGTGCTGCCTGATGCGCTGCGGTTGCACAGTGCGGTGCCGGTGAGCCAGTTGCCGGGCTTTGCCGACGGCGAGGTCTCGGTGCAGGACGGCTCCGCGCAGCAAGTGGCCGATGCGCTGACGCTGACGCTGACGCCGGCGGCGCGGGTACTCGATGCCTGCGCTGCGCCCGGTGGCAAGGCGGCGCATCTGCTGGAGCGTTACCCGCAGTTGCAGCTCACCGCGCTGGATGTGGATGCGCGCCGGCTGGAACGTGTGCAACAGACGTTGCAGCGCACCGTGCCGAACGCGCAGGTCGCGCTGCATGCCGCCGATGCGGCCGACCCGGCGGCATGGTGGGACGGTCAGCCCTTCGATGCGGTACTGCTGGATGCGCCGTGTTCGGCCACCGGCGTGGTGCGTCGTCAGCCGGATGTGCTGTTGCACCGCCGCGCCGACGACATCGATGCGCTGTGCGCCCTGCAGGCGCGTTTGCTGGATGCGACGTGGCGCACGTTGCGTCCGGGCGGCCAGCTGCTTTACACCACCTGCTCGCTGCTGGCGCGCGAGAACCGGGGGCAGGTCGAGGCCTTCCTGCAACGCACGCCCGATGCGCAGGCGCAGCCCTTGGTTGCGCAGTTCGGCCATGCGGCGGGCCCGGGACGTCAGCGGTTTCCCGGCGAGCAGTACTGCGACGGTTTCTTCTACGCGCTTTTGCTAAAAGCTTCCTGATCGCGCGCCGATGCCGGCGCTCCCTTTTCGCGTCCCATTGCCGCCCGCCATGCTCAAGACCCGTGCTTCAAAGGATTTCTGGTTGCTGGCCATCACCGCGGTACTGGTGATCGGTGCCGGGCTGGGGTTGCGTGACCCCTGGCCGTCGGACGAGCCGCGTTTTGCGCTGGTCGCCAAGCAGATGGTGCTGAGCGGGGACTGGTTGTTCCCGCATCGCGGCAACGAGCTGTATTCGGACAAGCCGCCGATGCTGATGTGGCTGCAGGCGCTGTTCTACACGCTGCTTGGCAATTGGCGGGTGGCGTTCCTGCTGCCGTCGCTGCTCGCGGCGCTGGGCACGCTGGCCTGTGTGTACGACCTGGGGCGGCGGCTATGGACCCGGCGGGTGGGGGTGTATGCCGCGTGGCTGCTGTTGTTCACCCTGCACTTCACCTTTCAGGCCAAGAAGGCGCAGATCGACCCGCTGGTGGTGTTCTGGATCACGCTGGCCAACTACGGGCTGCTGCGGCATCTGTTGCTGGGCCCGGCCTGGCGCTGGTGGACGCTGGGCTGGTTTGCCGCCGGGTTGGGTGTGATCACCAAGGGCGTGGGCATCATCGCGCTGCTGATGCTGATCCCGGCCGGCATTGCCGCCGCACGCGGTTGGCCGGGTGTGCGCGTGCATGTGCGCGACCGTCGCTTCTGGCTCGGGCCGCTGTTCTTCTTCGTGGCGATCGCGCTGTGGTTCGTGCCGATGATGGTCACCGCGCTGACCGCCGGCCAGCCCGAATACCGGGTGTATCTCAACGACATCCTGCTGCGCCAGACCGCCAAGCGCTACGCCAGTTCGTGGGATCACGCGCAGCCGATCTGGTACCACCTGCAGAGCATGGCCACGATGTGGATGCCGACCGTCCTGCTGTTGCCATGGGCGATTCCGGCGTGGCGGCGACGGTTGCGCCGGCGCGATGCGCACTATCTGCTGCCGTTGGCGTGGTGGCTGCTGGTGCTGGTGTTCTTCACCATCCCCAGCGGCAAGCGCGATGTCTACATCCTGCCAGCGCTGCCGATGTTCTGCCTGGCGCTGGCGCCGTTGGCCGCGGGTTTGCTGCGCCGGGTCGGGGTGCAGCGGGTGCTGTTCGGTTTTGCGCTGCTGCTGACTGTGGTCTTCGCCGCGGGCGGGGCGGCGATGCTGATCGGGCACCCCGGATTCGAGCAGAAGATCATGGATAGCCGCGGGGTCGGCAACGAAGCCACCGACTCGCTGGGCTGGCTGCTGCTGGCGGTGGGTACCTGGGGCGTAGCGAGCCTGCTGCTGTTGCGCGTGCGCCGCTCCGCGCTGGCGGTGGTGTCGCTGCTGGGCGCGTGGTGGGTGGCGTTCGGGCTGGTCTGCTACCCGATCTTCAATGATTCCAGTTCGGCCGGTGCGGTGATGCGCGAGGTCGGGCGCCGTATCGGCCCGGATGCCCAGCTCGGCCTGGTGGCATGGAAGGAGCAGAACCTGCTGATGGCCGACCGCCCGGCGCAGACCTTCGGCTTCAAGGTGCCATGGGAAGAACAGCTGCGGCGCGGCGTGGCCTGGCAGGCCGAGCAACCGGGGCAGCGTTGGCTGATGGCGCAGGAGACGGCGCTGCTGGGCTGCGTGGACCGCAGTCGCAGCCAGCTGGTCGGTGTGGCCAATCGACGTCGTTGGTGGCTGGTACCGGGCGATGCGGTGCGCGGCGACTGCGTGGCCAGCTCCACGGAGCGGGCGGTCGAAGAAAAGGAACAGGGCAACCTGGACGTCGAATGAGCCCTGCACACGCGCATTTCAGGTCCTGCCTGCATCACGCCACTGCAGTGACTGGCGATTGTCTAGCAGTCATTCATGCGGGACATCGTTAGCTTGGGCGGCGTCGCTGACGCGCAGTGCCTGTCTCGCCCCCTTCCGCCACCGATCTTTCAATGAATTCACTGCGTACCCAGCCCACTTCGCTCCCGCAGTCCGCACCCGTGGCATCGCGCGCGGGCGTGGGCATCGCCGAGCTGGGGGTGTTCACGCTGACCGCGTTGGTGGTGAGCATGCCCAGCGGCTTGCTGCCGTTCGGCCTGTGCCTGTTGCTTGGCTCGCTGGTCGGCTGGCGCAGCCTGCGTGCCGGCATCGCGGCGCGCAGCGGCGCGTTGCGCGCGGTGGGGTGGCTGACGGTGGTCGTGATCGCAATGTCGCTGCTGTCGATCGCCTTGTTCGAGCACGGCCTGCGCGATGTCGACAACCGCTCGCGCTTTCTGGTGCTGCCCTGGGCGGCGTTATGGGCTTACGCCTTGCAACCCCGCCAGGTCTGGCTGTGGCGGGGCGCATTGGCCGGCGTGTTTGCGGCCATGTTGATCGCATTGCTGCAGGTGATGAATGGCGCCGACCGTGCAGAAGGCTTTACCAATGCGATTGTGTTTGCCGACATCGCGCTGATGTTGCTGGTGGTGGTGGCGTTTTGTCGTCCGGTCGGCGCTGTGCGCTGGCTGGTCGCTGCGGGGGTCGCAGCGGTGGTGGTGATCGTGCTCAGCGGCAGCCGCGGCGTGTGGCTGGCGTTGCTGGCCACCGTGGGCGTGCTGGCCTGGGGCGCGCCGTGGCATAGCGCGCGCATGCGGCTGCTGACCTTCGTCGGCGGTGCGGTGCTGGCGGTGGGCGTGGTCGTCAGCGTGCCCGCATTGACCGACCAGATGCGCCTGGGCGAGTTGCAGAGCGATCTGCAACGCTACGAAGTGGGCGACAGCGATTCGTCTGCCGGGGCCCGCATCGAACGCCTGCATGTGGCCTGGGATACCTTGCGCGCGCATCCGCTGACCGGCGTCGGTGTAGGTCGGTTCGATGATGCGATGCGCGAGTTGCCGGTCTGTGCCAGCGGCACCTGGCTGCTGCGCTGCCATCTGGGCCATGCGCATAACGATCTGGCCGAATGGGGTGCCACCCAGGGCGTGCCCGGGCTGTTGCTGCTGATTGCGGTCTATGGCGTGCCGCTGTGGGTGTTCGTGCGCTTGCATCGGCGCAGCGGGCAGGTGCAGTTCCGCGGGCCGGCGGCGGCCGGGGTGATGATCGTGATCAGCTATGCGCTGTGCGGGTTGACCCAGTCGATGTTCGCGCACCAGGTCTCGGCAAGCTTCTACTCGGCGATGGTCGGCATATTGGTGGGCCTGGCTGCACGTCAGGCACAGCCGGCAATGCCGAAGGCTCTCGGCAACGCGTAGTGAGCGGATGTGAGTTGGAGACGCTTCGCGTGTTCGGAAACTGATCGGCTGGAGTGCGGCCAACAAGCATCAAGACCTGCGCAAGCCGTCATGCGTCTGCCCGCCCATGCGAAGCGACTCATCTGTGCGACGAGTACGTGGCCACCGAGCGCATCGGTCGCGCCGCCTGGCGATGAGCGCAGCAGCCGTGCTGACCGCGCTCAGTCGCTGCGTTGATCCGCGGCGCGCGGCGGGTCCTGTACCGGCTGGTTGTGCTGTAGCAGCCACAGCATGATGGTCTTCTGGCGCACGTAGTTGGCACGCACGTAGGCGTAGATCAACCCGTGCCAGCCATCGCGAAACCCGCCGCGCAGCAGATAGCCGCGCCAGAAGCGCCAGGCCGGCGCCAACACCAGCTTGCTCCAGGTCGCGCGCTTGCCGCGGGCGTAGTCGTGCTCGGCCATCATCTGTGCGTAGCGCTGGGTCTTGGCCAGCTGCTGCATCAGCGACCTATAGGGGTAGTGGACCAGGTCGCCGCGCAAGGTGACCACGGCACCATCGACGCTGGCCGCTTCGTGGATCTCGCGCTTGCCGCGCCAGCCGCCACGGCGTCGGTCGAACAGGCGCAGCACGCGGTCCGGATACGCATTGCCGTGGCGCAAGAAGCGGCCGAAATATTCGGAAAGCCGCGCGAACCGGTAGCCGGCCGTGTCGGCAAAGCCGGCATCGCGTGCCGCCAGGATCGATGCGCGCAAGCTGTCGCTGATGCGTTCGTCCGCATCCAGGCACAGCACCCAGTCGTGGCCGGCCTGCGCCACGCAATACGCCTTCTGGCTGCGGTAGCCATCGAAGGCGCGTTGCAGCACGCGCGCGCCATGCGCGCTGGCAATGGCAGCAGTGGCATCGGTGGAACCGGAGTCCACCACCACGATCTCATCGCAGAACGCCAGCGAGGTCAGGCAGTCGCGTAGGCGATCGGCCTCGTTGAACGCGATAATGCAGGCGCTAATGCGAGGCCGTTCGTCGGGTGCGGTCGAAGAGGACATGTGATGGCCGATTACCTGCTGTTCGCAACGGAGCGTTACGCGTTGCCTATTCTGGCGCCATTGGCGCAGGCATTACAGGCCCGCGGCGACACGGTTGCCGCCTGGTACGAAGGCGGTGCGCGCGGACTGGTGCTGCCGGGCGTACGCGAAGTGGGGTTGCGCGAGGCGCTGGCCCTGCGTCCGCGTGCGGTATTCAGTGCTGCCAACTGGGTGCCGCCGTTTATCTCTGGCGCCAAGGTGCAGCTTTTCCACGGCTTCAATGTGCAAAAGCGCGAGGACAATCGCGGCCATTTCCGCGTGCGCGGCTTGTTCGATCTGTATTGCACGCAAGGCCCGGTCACCACTGCGCCGTTTCGTGCACTGGCGGCGCGCGAGGGCCATTTTGCGGTGGTGGAAACCGGCTGGCCCAAGCTCGATCCGGTGTTTCGCGATGACGGCGGTCACAGCGCCACGCTGCGTGCGCCCGCTAACGGGCGGCCGGTGATCCTGTTCGGTTCCACCTTCACCGAGCGCCTGAGCGCGGCACCTGTGCTGTATGAGGAAATCGCCGCCGATATCGCGCGCGGTGCGCACTACTGGCTGCTCACCTTGCATCCCAAATGCGCGCCGGAGTTATTCGACCGCTATCGCGCGCTGGCTGGCGCCAATGCGCGGTTTGTCGAGCCCGAAGAGGTCGTGGCGGCGCAGCGTGCGGCCGATGTGCTGGTCTCCGATACCTCGTCGATCGTCTCCGAGTTCGTGGTGCAGCACAAACCGGTGGTGACCTTCCGCAACCGCGTGCCGCAGCCGCATATGCTGGACTTTCAGCAGCCGGCGCAGTTGCCGCAGCAACTGGCGCGCGTGCTGGCGCCGGATGCCGAACTACGCAGCGCGCTGGCCAGTTATGCCGATGCGATCCATCCGTATCGCGATGGCAGATCGTCCGAACGGGTGATTGCCGCCACCGAGGATTTCATCGCCGGCAAGCTCGGCACGCTGCGACGCAAGCCGCTGGGCGCCCTGTGGCGTGGCCTGCAGATTCGGCGCGAACTCGGCTATTGGGGTCCGGCGCAGCGCTGATCGTCGGTCGTGGGCGATCTCCCTGCCGATCAGCGAGGCTGGTCCAATCAGCTATCACCAATCAGCTATCACCAATCACCAATCAGCAATCAGCAATCAGCAATCAGCAATCAGCAATCACCAGCGCAGCTTGCGCCGTGCCAGCGCAGCGCCCAGTTGCGTTTGCAGCGCCTGCGCCTGCGCCAAAGGCACAAAGCGCAAGCGCAAGGCCGGGCCGGTGGGACTGGCGCCGGCGGTGTCCAGCCACAGCGTGGCAGTGCCGGTCAGGCGATCCAGCGGCGAGCGTTGTAATTGCAGCGCCTGCAGCTTGTCCAGTTCGGCCAGCCGCCACCAGCGCTTCCACCAGCCGCCGCGTACCGCCACATAGCGCGCGTCCACCGCATAGCCCATGCGGTGCACTTGGCGATGCGCCTTGAAGGCGCTCCACGGTAGCCACAGCAGCAGCCACGCAGCCTGACTGCCGAACTGCCACGCCAGCCCGATCACCAGCGGCAGCAACATCAGCAGCGTCGGCAGGCTCAGCCGCCACCAGCAGTGCGTGGCGATCGCCTGCCACTGCGCCGGCGGCCACGCAATACCCGGCAGCAGACGCTGCAACAAGGCATCGCACCGCTGCGGCTCGGCGATCGGTGCCAGCTCTTTCAGCGCGCTATCGTGGTTGTCGCCGGTGTTGGTCACGGCGGTATCCACGCGCAGCTGGCGGCGGCCAAACAGGCGATGCAGCCGGCTTTCGTACACCGTCCACGACTGGATCCGTCGCAGTGCCACGCTGCTGCGGATACGCGTCAGCAGGCCGCGCTCCACGGTGAGGCGCCGCTCCGATTCGCTGAGATGAAAGCCGTGGTATTGAGCCACGGCCAGGGCCACCGAGAGCGCGCGCATGGCCAGCAGCACCGCCACAACGGCGATCGTCACCAGGATCGTGGTGACGGCTGCACCCGGATGGATCTGGTTGACGTAGCGGTACGCGATCTCGCCATTGGTCTCGATAAAGCTGGACGCCACCCGGCGCGGAATCATCTGATAGATCACGCCGAAACTGGCCGCGACCACCACCATGCCGCGGTTAGAAATCAGGCCCAGCCGGATCACTTCGCCCATGGGCAGGCGCAACAAGGTGGTGCGGTCGTCGGTCTGCACGGCAGCTGCAGCTGCATCGGCGTGGTGGGCGCGGCGCCGTATCAGATCTTCCAGCGCCAGCGCCTGATCCAGTCGCAGCACGCGCATTTCTGCTTCGGGTTTGTGCCCGCCGGCCGATTCCAGCCGCACTTCCGCCACACCGGCCAACCGGTGCAGCAGCGATTGATGCACCACCACGTTGTGGATGCGGGCGAATGGAATGTCGCGCCGGCTGCGCTCCAGCAGGCCGCTGCGGATCGCCACGCTGTCTTGCCCGATGCGATAGCGATAGGTGAAGTAACGCAGCACCGAAATCGCCACCAGCACGGCGATCACCACGGCGGTGGCGATGTGGTCGGCAAAATCGCGGCTGCCGTCGCGGCTGCCGAACACGACCAAGGCGACCAACGGAATCAGGAACTGGCGAATCTGCTGCAGCAGCACGAACACCCACGACAGCGGATGCAGCCGCTGCTCGTCGTGGCCGGGGTGTTCGATGGCATTCACAGCGCGTCGTCGTGATGATCGAGCTGGCGGGCGAGGCGGTCGCGCAGATGTTCGGCATCGGCCTGATCCAGGCCGGACAGCGCCACCGCATTGAGCCGGCTGCCGGCGGTGTGCACCACCAGCGTGGTCAGGTGTGTGGCGCGTTCGATCGGGCCGCGGCGCAGATCCACGTGCTGCACGCGCGAGATCGGCACGCGCGTGTCGCTCTGCCACAGATGCCCGCGTTGCAGCGCCAGGCCATGCTGGTCGAGTTTCCATAGCGTGAGCCGGTGCCGTTTGACTGCCAGCCATGCGCACAGCATCGCCAGCACCAGCGTCACGCCCAGCACCGCCGGCCAGTAGTGCCAGGCATGCAGCGCAGTGACGGCGACACCGGCCGCGATCAGGCCGGCACAGCCACCGCCAAGTGCGCCATTGACCGCGGCCACGTAGGCGCCACGGCGTGGTAACTGCTGCCAGTGCGCGTGATCCACCGGCGGTGTGTCGGCAGGCGCGGCGCTGACCAGGATGTCGGGGTGCGGCGGTGGAGCGTCGTGCACGAGGCGTGCCTGCAGAAGCGGTGCGCAAGCATAGCCGGGTGCCCGGTCAGGGCGCATCCGCTCTGGCCTTGGGTTGCGAGGAACTGGGTTGGATGGCTGACAGAGGACGTCGTGGTGCAGCCGGCAACCACGCACGGGAGTCGAGATTGCTCTTTGAGCGGCTAACGAAACGTAGCGAGCAGTCGTCAGGTGGGTGTGGACGGCATGCTCAGAACCGGAGTGAGTGGTGCATGCAGCACCGATCACCGGCCGCGCCCGCCTGGTGGTTGCGCAGTCGTTTTGTTAGCCGGTCTTCGTCACGCGCGTATTTGCGCTGGGACACCCAAGCCGACACCCACGCCGATGGCGCACAGCGATGGCGATCGAAACACGGAACTTCGTCAGGCATACGTCAAAAGTGGGCACGCATCAGGCGCCGATGGCCGGATGCATCGGCCCGGGCACGTACCGCCTGCGTGCCAGCGGCACCTAGCCAGGCAGCCTGCTGCCCGCGCTTACTGTGCAGCCAGAATCAGCGCATCCACATCCAGCGCATGGCCGGCGCGGCTGGCCTTGGTGCGCAGATACTGCTCGTTTTCAGGGGTGATATCGCCGGTGATCGGGATGCGATCTTCGACAGCGATCCCGGCGGCGCGCAGCCGCTCGGCCTTGGCCGGGTTATTGGTCAGCAGGCGGATGCGGCCGATGCCCAGGCCGCGCAACATCGCCACCGCGCTGCCGTAGCGGCGCTCGTCCGGGCCGAAGCCCAGCTGCGCATCGGCATCGATGGTGTCCAGGCCTGCATGCTGGTAGCCGTAGGCGCGCATCTTGGCGGCGATGCCGGTGCCGCGGCCTTCCTGATCCAGATACAGCAGCACACCGCCGCCGAGATCCTTCAACTTGGCCAGGCCGTGTCGCAGCTGGTCGCCGCAGTCGCACTTGAGCGAGCCGAACAGGTCGCCGGTGAGGCATGACGAGTGCACGCGCACCGGTACCGCGCCCGACAGGTCGGGCTGGCCCACCACGATCGCCACCTGGTCGCGCTGTGCGACGCCGCCGCGGAACACCACGAATTCGCTCATGCCCAGGCCGCGCAATGGCACCGGCGTGCGGGTGACGAGCTCAAAGCCGGCCGCTGCCGATTTGGTGCAGCCACTGCTCAGGTCGTCCAGGCTCAGCGACTGGCATCCGGCAAAGGCGGCGTGGGCGTGCACGTCGCGCAGCTCCACGGCCAGCAGGGCCGGCAGCAGCAATCCCAGCCGCGCGATCTCCACCCCGCCGGCATCCAGCGCATCGCCAGCCGCCCACTGCGCCGGCACCGGGGTGTCGCGCAGATAGGCCAGTGCGGCGAGTTGGTCGTAGCTGTAGTCGGCCAGGGCCACGCGCGCGCCCTGCGGCGCAGTCAGCCCCAGCACCTGGGCGCGGGTCGGCGTGACGAACAGATAGTGGCGGCCCTGCGCGGCACGTGCGAACGCGGCATACGATTGCGCCGTGCTGCTGTCCAACGCCAATACCGCACGCGCCTGCCCATCGGCGGCGGTCAACAGCACCGGCCGGCCGGCGCGCAACTCGGACGCGGCGCGCTCGCAGCGGATGGCTGCCGGGTCGCCGAAGGCCTGTGCGCTGGGGGAGGGGACGGGGCTGCTCATGCACGACTCCAGATGGGGATTGCCACGGCCGCTTCAAGGCGGACGCCGCCGCGCCAGTGCCGGCCGCATGCCGCCATTGTCGCGTGGTTCGCAACTGGCGGCTGCCAGCATCGGGTGGAACGCTGCATCCAGTGGCTGCGATTGAGTGACAGCACAGGCGCCGATTGGTTGTGCGCCGCGCGCGTTGTTCAGCGCCCGGCAATGCTTTCTAATTCGATCACCTCTCAGCTCAGCGGATCCCATGCGTCTTATCGACTGCAGCGAAGCGCGTCACGCCAGCGCGATCCTGGACATCTTCAACGAGGCCATTGCCAACTCGACCGCGTTGTACGACTACCGGCCGCGTCTGCCGGAGAGCATGGTGGGCTGGTTCGCCACCAAGCGCGCGGGTGGATTTCCGGTGATCGGTGTCGAAGATGCCGATGGCACGCTGATGGGCTTTGCCAGCTACGGCACCTTTCGCGCCTGGCCGGCGTTCAAGTACAGCGTCGAACATTCGATCTATGTGCACCAGGATCATCGCGGCAAAGGCCTGGGGCGCACGTTGTTGCAAGCGCTGATCGCCGCGGCCGAGCAGCGCGGCGTGCATGTGCTGGTCGGTGGCATCGATGCCAGCAACCAGGCCAGTGTCGCGCTGCACGAACAGTTCGGCTTCACCCATGCCGGCACCGTGCGCGAGGCCGGGTTCAAGTTCGGGCGCTGGCTGGATCTGGCGTTCTATCAACGCATTCTGGCCACGCCCGCAGACCCGCACGACGACTGACGCACCCGCCCCGGCTGCCGCGCTCGATCAGGCGGGCGCGGCGCGACGATCAATGCGGATGCCGCTCGGTCGCGTAGGGATTGGCCTCGCCGCTGCCGGGTGGGCGCAGCGTGTAGCGCTTGTAGGTCCACTGATACTGCGCCGGGTCGCGCCGGGCGATCTGTTCGATGCCGGCATTGAGTGCGCTGGCGGCACGCACCGGGTCGGGGTCGGCCACTGCCGGGTCGGCCGGTTGCACGTGCAGGGCAAACTGCAGGTCCCCGCCAGCGCGTTCGCACCAGCCGTACAGCACGGTGGCGCCGGTGCGCTCGGCCAGCCGGTTGACCAGGGTCATGGTCAAGGCCGGGATGCCGAAGAACGGCGCAAACACGCCATCGCCCATCTTCGGCTGCTGGTCGGGCAGGATGCCGACCGCGCCGCCGTCCTTGAGCACCTTGAACAACTGCCGCACCGCCGGGCCTTCGGCACGCACCTGGCGCACGTTGTCGCCGCCGCGCGCCAGCTGCAGAAACCCATCGACCGCCTCCGACTCGGGCGGCCGGTACACGATGGCGATCGGCCCGCGCTCGGACAGCCACTGGTTGAGCAGTTCCCAGTTGCCGAAGTGCGGCGCCGCCACGATCACGCCACGTCCGGAGGCCAGCGCCGCGTCGTAGAGCTCCTGCCCATTGCGTTGCAGGCGCGCCAGGTTGTCGGCCGGCGGGCGGGTCCAGGTGCGCAGCACTTCCAGGGTCTGGCGCGCGGTCGATTGCAGGATTTGCGCGTGCAGCTGCGCGCGCTGCGCGGCGGGTAACTCCGGGTAGGCCAGTTCCAGGTTGCGGCGGGCCACGCGGGCTTCGCGCGCGTTGAGCTTGCGCCAGCTCCAGGCCAGCGCATCGGCCACGCGTTTGAGCAGCGGCCACGGCAGGCGGCCCACGGTGGCGGCGGTGGCATAGAGCAGTCGGGCGCGGACATCAGGTTTCATCCACGCAATTCTAAACAGCGCAGCCGGCGAAGGCCCGCGCGTGACAGTGCGGACAGCGCTGGGCATGCTGCGCGGCACAGTTTGCTGGGCGAGAAAGCCGATGCTTGCATTGATTCAACGCGTTACCCGGGCCTCGGTCAGTGTCGAGGGCCAGGTCGTCGGGCAAATCGGCCCCGGGTTGCTGGCGCTGGTCGGCGTGGAGCCCGGCGACAGCGACGCGCAGATCCGGCGCCTTGCCGAGCGCCTGCTGAGCTACCGGGTGTTCGGCGACGATGCCGGCAAGATGAATCGCTCGCTCACCGACACTGCCGGCGGTCTGTTGCTGGTCAGCCAGTTCACCCTGGCCGCCGACACCAGTTCCGGTAACCGGCCGGGCTTCAGCACTGCGGCACCGCCGTTGGAGGCTGAACGGGCGTTCAATCAATTGGTGGCGATCTGCCGCGAAAATCACCACGCCGGGGTGGAAACCGGGCGCTTCGGTGCCCATATGGTTGTCGACCTGGTCAATGACGGCCCGGTGACCTTCCTTCTCAGACCCTAGTCAGCGCAGTTCTACCAGCGGTCCTGTCTTGATTCCGGCAGACCGGGCTTCACGCTGGTATAATGCTAGGTTCTCTTTCCAATCTCAAAGCCGGTGGCGCGAGCACTCATGGCCAACGAACGTCCTGCCCAGCAATCCGACATCAAGCTACTGATCAGCAAGGGCCTGGAACAGGGCTATCTGACCTACGCCGAAGTCAATGACCATCTGCCCGACGACCTCGTCGACCCGGAGCAGATCGAAGACATCATCAGCATGATCAACGGCATGGGCATTGATGTCCATGAAGTTGCCCCCGATGCCGAAACCCTGCTGCTCAACGATGGCAACACCGGCAACCGCGAGGTTGACGACACTGCCGCCGAAGAAGCCGCCGCAGCGCTGACCGCGCTCGATACCGAAGGTGGCCGTACCACCGACCCGGTGCGCATGTACATGCGCGAAATGGGCACGGTCGAGCTGCTGACCCGCGAAGGCGAAATCGCCATCGCCAAGCGCATCGAAGAAGGCCTGAGCCAGGTCCAGGCAGCACTGGGCGTGTTCCCGCTGTCGACCGAAATGCTGCTCGCCGATTACGAAGCGCACAAGGAAGGCAAGAAGCGTCTGGCCGAGATCGTGGTCGGCTTCAACGACCTGATCGAAGAAGCCGATGCCGCCGCTGCCGCGTTGGCCGCCGCCGGCCCGGTTGCCGTCTCAGAAGACGATGCTGCCGACGACGACGACGCCGAAGATGGCGACGACGACGCTGCCGAAGAAGAGGCCGGCCCGACCGGTCCGGACCCGGTCGAAGTCGCCACGCGCATGGAGAACCTGGCCAACGAATACGCCAAGTTCAAGAAGATCTATGCCAAGAACGGCGCCGAGCACAAGCTGGTGGTCAAGGCGCGCGAAGACATGGCCGCCATCTTCACCACGCTCAAGCTGCCGCTGCCGCTGACCGACGCGCTGGTCACCCAGCTGCGTGGCGTGGTCAACGGCATCAAGGATCACGAGCGCAAGGTGCTGCACCTGGCGACCACTGTGGCACGCATGCCGCGCAAGGACTTCATCCGCTCCTGGGAAGGCAACCAGACCAACCTGGAATGGGTGGAAGACGCACTTAAGCGCAAGCAGAAGTGGTCGTCCGCGCTGCGCGACGTCAAGGACCAGATCGTGTCCGAGCAGCAGGGCTCGATCGAGATGGAAAAGGCCAACTACCTGACCCTTGGCGAGATCAAGGAGATCAGCCGTGCGATGGCCTATGGCGAAGCCAAGGCGCGCAAGGCCAAGAAGGAAATGGTCGAGGCCAACCTGCGTCTGGTCATCTCCATCGCCAAGAAGTACACCAACCGCGGCCTGCAGTTCCTGGATCTGATCCAGGAAGGCAACATCGGCTTGATGAAGGCCGTGGACAAGTTCGAATACCGTCGCGGTTACAAGTTCTCCACGTATGCGACGTGGTGGATCCGTCAGGCCATCACCCGTTCGATCGCCGATCAGGCGCGCACCATCCGTATTCCGGTGCACATGATCGAAACGATCAACAAGTTGAACCGCATTTCCCGTCAGATGCTCCAGCAGTTCGGCCGCGAGGCCACGCCGGAGGAGCTGGCCAAGGAAATGGACATGCCGGAAGACAAGATCCGCAAGGTGATGAAAATTGCCAAGGAGCCGATCTCGATGGAAACCCCGATCGGCGACGACGAGGATTCGCATCTGGGCGACTTCATCGAGGACACCAATGTGGAGTCCCCGATCGACAACACCACCAACATCAATCTCTCCGAGACGGTGCGGGACGTGTTGGCCGGCCTGACCCCGCGCGAAGCCAAGGTGCTGCGGATGCGCTTCGGTATCGACATGAACACCGATCACACGCTGGAAGAAGTCGGCAAGCAGTTCGACGTCACCCGCGAGCGGATCCGGCAGATAGAAGCCAAGGCGCTGCGCAAGCTGCGTCATCCCAGCCGCTCGGAACAGTTGCGCTCGTTCCTGGACATCGACTGACCTTAGTCGTTGCTGGATAGTCGTCGCACAACAGCCCCGCACATGCGGGGCTGTTGCGTTTCAAGCACCTGCCCGGTGATGCTAGTCGGGCAGCAGCGGCGCAGATTCGGACGGCGTGGCTTCACGCCTTTGCGACGAAGCCGCACCGCAACGCACTATTAAGTGGATGTTTCCTGCAATCTCACGCGAGATTGCAACCGGCGCCTTACCTTCGAGCGCGACAGGAACCTGAGACCGTCCGATGAGCAGACAAAGCCGCTTCGAAACCACCACGTACTGCGAGCATGAAATCCGCGTACGCGTCGAACAGGCTTCGCCCACAGCCAAGTGGACACTGTGGGTCGATGTGTACGCTGACGGCGGCGGCACTCGCCTCCCGCGCATCAACGACGGGACCCAGACCTGGGACACCTACCAGGACGCCATCGCGCAGGGGTTTCGCGCAGGTCGCCAGTTGATCGATAAGCAACGTCAGATAGTGGATGCTTGATGGTGTGGGTTGCAGGCATCTATCTACCAAGCGTCCAGCAGACACCAGACACCAGACACCAGACACCAGACACCTGCAGAGTCGCAGCAAGCGGGCGCAGATACGAACCCGCAGAGAAGACGGTGCCGCAGCAGACAAGCTCGCGGACAGACAGGTAAACTTGCTCGACTCCTGAGGGCCCGACGCATGGCATGCGGCATCAGCGAGCGCTGTGCAGCAGGGCCTATAGCTCAACGGTTAGAGCAGAGGACTCATAATCCTTTGGTTCCAGGTTCGAATCCTGGTGGGCCCACCAAAAAACAGTCCATGAATCGCTCCGGCTTTCCTACGACACCTTGCAGCCGTAACTCACGGTAGCAATAGGGGTGTCTATGAGCAGCAAGCGATACACCGAAGCGTTCAAGGTCGAGGTGGTCACGCAGGTCACCGACCGTGGCCACTCAGTGGCCGATGTGGCCAGCCGGCTCGGCATCTCAATCCACAGCCTATATGGTTGGCGGAAGCACTAGGCCTACCCATCGTCCACGCATTCGGCGGCAATCGAACAGACCTCGGAGTTGCGGCGGGTCACCGACGAGCGAGACACACTAAAAAGGCCGCAGCGCACTTTGCCAAGCTGGCCGTATTAAATACGCGTTTATGCTCGATCATGAGCGGGACTTTCGCCTTCGGAATATGTGCGGGGCGTTCGGCCTACACCCCGGCGGATACGACGCATGGCGGAGCGCGCCGATGTCGCAACGTGACAAGAATGACGCGCGCGTTCTCGGTCTGATCAAGCCGTCCTTGCTGGAAAGCGGATGTGTGTATGGTGACCGCAAGATCAACTGTGACCTTCGCGATATAGCTGAGTCGTGCGGCAAGCATCGGACAGCGCGACTGATGCGACATGAAGGCTTGCGTGCCCAGGTCGACTATGGCCGCCGGCCCGGTGTTCGTGGCGAGAAACTGGCCGCCGTGGCCAGCAATCAACTGGCGCGTCAGTTCGATCCTGGCGTGGCTAATCAAGCATGGGTCACCGACATCACCTACAGTCGAACGCACGAAGGCTGGCTGTACCTGGCCGTGGTGCTGGATCTTTTCTCAAGGACGATTGTGGGCTGGGCGATGCAATCGACCATGCATACCAACCTGGTGCTCCACGCATTGATCATGGCCGTATGGCGACGTCAGCCGCCTGCAGGACTGCTGGTCCACTCCGACCAAGGCACACAGTTTACCAGGCACGACTGGCAGGACTTTTTGAAGGCACACGGCTTGGTCAGCAGCATGATCCGTCGCGGTAATTGCCACGACAACGCAGTTGCTGAAAGCTTCTTCCAGCTCCTGAAACGTGAGCGCACCAAGCGACGGGTCTATGTGATACGCGAGGAAGCCAAGTCCGATGTCTTCAACTACATCGAGATGTTTTACAACACACGGCGACAGCACGGGCATAACGACGGGCTGTCGCCGGTAGAGTTTGAAAAGCAGCAATCATCATGAGGCTGCGGAGTGTCTACAGAAGTCGGGGCGATTCAGTGCGCTGCTGGCACTTGAGCGCAACAAACCAAATTTGAAGCGCTTACGGGGCTTGCTCCGCGATGGCCGCTATGTCGGCGATCGCTTTACAAGGAGTGCGCGAGATATTGGGGGAGAAGTGCAGATCGCAAAGCAAAGCGAACTGCACACCTTCCGACCATTCGAATGCGATGACGCTCAATTCTCATCCGAAGAGTGCCATCTCTTTTTCGTACCTGCGGGTCCCCGCTTTACACGCCGTGACGAGCGTCTTTTATGGTTTGCTGTCGTAATTGTTGTCTTCGTAAATGGAGAAGCCGCCCCTGATTTCCTTTGCCTTCAATGGCGTACTCGAGAGCATCAAGTCGAGCGCTTTGCGGGGAGTCAGCTTACCTTTCACGATGAAAGTCGGAAGTTCTTTCACATCCGTGTTTGCGACTTCGTCAGCATCGATCGATACTGGGCAACGTGTCAGTTCTGTGAACCGAGCAACTGCCTTGCCTAGGGGCATAGATGGGATGTTCACTCGGATCGCTTTATTTTGACAATTGTAAAAGCTTGGTTCCTGCGCAAGCACGGTCTGGGAACTTATTGCCAATGCTAACAGCGCAACTATCAGATAGATTTTTTTCAACTTATTATCCAAGCGTCATCATAGGATTTATCATTTAACTACAAATCCAGGCTGACATCCGCGATACGCAAGTAAGATTCAGCCTATGGACAGGGGGGGGTGGAGAAATATATTATAATTAGGTATTATCTATTTATAATATAAGTCGGCCCCTGGCAACCTGTGCGACCTATCAAAGCCCGTTCAAATTCTTCCGAGCAGCAAAGCCAAGTGGATCATCTGCAAGCTGGCATTGAGCTTGCGCTCGCAGTTTTTCATAGCTTTGGGTTTTTCTCCATAATCCTTTGGTTCCAGGTTCGAATTCTGGTGGGCCTAACGATGCAAGTCGTTTCTTGGTGTAGTGCGAATCGGAATGGAGTGGCAGTTCAAGCAGTTAGCTGATCCCACTCTGTTCACAAGATTTTCTCCTGTCAGCGCAAGTCCCAAACCTCGTTAACGCTGCTTTTGTAGGTGCTGAAAAATTGCAATTGATCTGCTGATCAGCTCAACCATCCGCTTGAGCGGGCAACTGATACACCGCTGCTGCTGCATGTGCCAACCCGACGCCGTGCGCTAGCAGCGCTTCGTAAAGCCGCATGACCAGCGCGCTACGCACGGCTCCTGCGTCGTCGTACTCGTGTGTCCAGGCGCGGACGACAAACTCCATTGCAACGTTTCCGATGTTGTCGAACAACGCCAACGGTGCTGGCGATTTGGATACACCGTCGGTGGTGCGCGCGACCTCGGTCAATAGTGCTTCCACCTCTGCAGGGACGCTGCCATACGCGACGTTGACGCGAATTTCCAGCCGGCGGCTGCGGTCCAGGAGTGTCCAGTTGACCAATTGTTGTGAGATCAATTGGCCGTTGGGCACCATGACGCTGGCGCCATCGAATGTGGACAGTCGCGTGGCGCGCATGCCGATGTCGCGTACCCGGCCCTTGGTTCCTCCGACTTCCACCACGTCACCGGGTTGAAATGGTCGCTCGAAAATCAGCACGAGTCCCGAGACAAAATTGTTCACGACGTTTTGCAGGCCAAGACCGACGCCGACACCGAGTGCGCCAAGCACGAATGTCAGTTGGCTCGCCTTGAAACCGGCTGCAGAAAATGCGCCAAGCAGCCCGAGTATCAACACCGCGTAGTAGCTCAGCGACGCAACGCTGTTGGCAACGCCGTGCGGTAACGACATGCGCGATAACACCTCGCCGTCCAGCACCAGGCGCACCGTCTTGGCCAGCCAGAACGCGAGGATAACCGTGAGTACGAACAGCAGAACATGGCCAAGACTCAGTCGCAGGTCACCTAATGCCCAGCTGTGACCGAGCAAGGCCGAAAGCGAGTCATGCACGGGCACCAATACGCGGAAGCGATCGAGCGTATAGGCAATCCAGCCAATGACGGCTGCAGCGACAAGCAGTCTGAGTAACATCTGTACTGCGGGGCCTGCATGTTGCCGCGCCAGTTTGAAGCGTGAGACACCGGGCCGCTTCAGCAATAGCTGCACCCAGGTTGCCAATACCGTCATGCCTGCAGCAAGAAGCAAGGCGAAATACAGGCTATCGATGACCCCACCAGTGAGTGTTTCAGCCAGCGAAACATTGCCGACAGCATTGGCCAGTAGGGAACATCCCAGCAGTATCGCCGCCCCATGCACGGTGAGGCGTAGCGCCTGTCCGATGTGTCCCGCAGTGGCGTGGTGAGCGTTGTGATGTGCGCGCCAGAGCAGCAAGGCAGCTGCGGCGAGCCCAAGCAACGTCAACCCGAGGATGTAGAGCCGGTAAATTACCGCACTGGAAAGAAACACAAAGCCTAGTCGCAATAACAGGAATAGCGCTGTCGCCACGTAGGGTGAGATACCCAGTAAACGTCGTTGTGAGCCGGGCAACAGGCGCATGACAGGAATCACCGCGACAACTAATGCGAGTTGGTGGGTAAGCATCGGAGCGTCGGGCTGAAAAGCAAACACACCGATGACCAACAGCAGCAACCAGCAAGACATGGGGCGCGCCAACACCGTTGCTTCCGCCTGACTTATCTGGCCATTTGCGATCGGAGCGCGGCTGCGCCACGCGAGCCATAGCAATAGCGGCAGTGAGCTGACCAACAGCGTTTGCAATGCACGCCTGCCCATCATCGTGTCGCCGTTGACATACTCACCGGCAAACCGTGATTCGATCTCCAAACCGTTGCTGATCGCGGCGCTGTTTTGGGTCAACGGCAAGATGCTGGCGTATGCCAGCTGCCAAAGAGGCAAACTATCAATGCGCAACAACCGCGCGTCATACGCCTTAATTGCCTCGTTGACCCCGCGTTGCGAACTCTCGATGCGAGCATCGACCGCGTTGCCCCGTTGCCCGAGTGCGATCAGCCTAGCGAGCGGGTCTGAAAGACCGCTCTCAGCTTGCACCAGATCGGCGATGACCTCGTCTACCCGCTGATGCAGCGCCGCTGGAAGTTCCTGCCCGATGGTTGCGGTCCATGCATCCCTACGCGCGGCCAATCCTGCGGCTTCGTTGGCGCGCTGGGTGGTGGCCACTGCCAAGTCTGCTCGCCATTGCGCGAGCTGTCTGGCCTGGAAGCGCCAGTGACGCGATAGGCTTTCGAGGCGTGGAATGGGGAGCATCCGCATCTCCGCGATGCTAAGTCTCCAAAACGGATCCTCGACCGCCGCTTCGATCGTCGCCAGTCGACGAGCGAACGATTCGGCCGGCGCACCGGAATCGACATTCGCTACGCGCGCACGCTCGGCCAGGCGCTGGTCCAGATCCGCCAGCGTCGGAATATCGGCGACATCGATTGCGGTAGGCCTTGTGGCGGGCTCTGCCGGCGTCGCGGTCAACGCCTGTGTCGTCGCAGAAACTGCACCGAAATTTGATGGGTGCGCATTCGCCGAAAGCGTCGAAAAAACGCAAGCGAACAACATGCATGCGACGCGTAGGGAAAAGACCATGACAGTTCCGCAAGACGGCTGGTAGATGCCGGATGCTAGCAGCACAATCATGCGCGTGATGGGAAATGAGCGCGGACTTTTGTAATCAGTAGAAAAAAACAAGAAGGCGATCGCTGGGTTGCTCCGAGTTTCCCGGGTCGTTGAAACCAAGCAGCGCGCTTGTTCGCCACGCATGCAGCTCTGTGGCTTACATGCGCGCACTTTTATGGAAGAGTTCGCTGAGCATGCGAGCATTGGATAGTTTAAATTGGCTGAAGAAAATGTCATGCAGATGAGTCTGCTGCTGTTTTCTCTTGCTCTGACCTTGCTAACAGTGGACTCTCTTTGATGGATCGTTATCGCGTTTTGCTCAACGGAACACTGGTCTGGGCATCGCGACGAAGAAAGTGTTCCAGGTCGTTGGCTAACAGACAGACCGTCTGACACCTGTTAGCTGAATTGCATGCTTCATGTCCGGCTCTATCTATTGAGAAAGTAAGGATCGTCAGGAGATGCGTGCTGTTCTGCCCGGCAGGGAAATCACGCGCTTCTTGATCGGCGCACCCGTAAAAAAAGATTCGTCCACACTCCATGACAACCACACGCGAGGCAAACGTGATGATGAACCCATCGGTTAGAAAAATCGGCGTATTGGCGACATCAGTCATGATGCTCCTGCTCGTGATGTCGCCCCCTGCATCGGCAGATATGGCAGCACGTACGGACTTCGACCTGATTTGCTCAGGAAACGGAGAGCACCTGGCGAGCCACAATACTTATGGTTACGAGTGGGATCGGAACAAGCACAAATACGTGCAAAACGATGGCGTTCAGTACGATCGCGAGCAGATGCAGGCGACGTTTCAGGTCGAAATCCATAATGGAACAGGTCGGATCAGGCCACCTAAAAGCATGGCGCCCCCTATCTCAAGAAGCGACGATGGTGGGTGGTGGAAGTTGCAAGATCTAAGCATCACGCCGGACCGCATCCAAGCTGCGTTCAAGTTCAATGGCATGAATGTGCCAAAGATTTCGATCGATAGGCACAGTGGGTTCATGACGATGAAGGGCTCGGAAACCTTTGAGGGGACCTGCACTGCGGTGGAGCCAGAGCGTAACCGCTTCTGAGGTGTGGACCGAACTTTCAGTCTGCGCGAAGCACAAGCTGCTGTGTGCAGTTACGTGACAGGCACGACAACGCGGTACCGGCAGTATGAACGTCTCTGACTATGCCGCCGCTTGGGCGCATGCTTGCGAGGGCGCAGCGTTATACCGGCAGCCACTCATTTGCACGCACGATCACGCCGTGCCGGCGCAGTACAGGCTTAAGCGATGCCTGTATTGCGCCGCCGGCTCAGCCGGGTAGTCACTGCACTAGCCGTCATCGTTAGCCGAGCAGATCCTTCAACCACTGTTCGACGCTGCGCGGCGTGCTGCCGAGCAATTGCTGGGCGCTGGTGGCGGGGTTGATGGTATTGGCAGGAGTTTGCCAAAGGGCCTGGTAGAACCCGGCGACGGCCATCGCAGCGGGGCCGAGCAGGGGCTGCAATTGCTCGCCGAATGCTTCGGGTTGCACGGGTTGAAAGTGCACATCGCGCTTGAAGTGCTTGGCCATTGCTGCGGCGAGGTCTGCGCCCAGCAGGCCTGGTAGCTGGCCGACGCCGACCACACCGGTGATGGCTGGCTGATCGAACAGCAGCGCAGCAACGTCGGCGATGTCCAGGTGCGAGCTCCAGGACACCGGAAAATCTTCCCGGATCGGGTAACCGAGGACGCCGTTGGCGTGCACGCCGCCGATGACCATGGGCAGCAGCAGGTTTTCCAGATACAGGCGTGGGGCGATGACGGCGCTGGAGACGCCGCTGCGCTGCACGCCATCGATCAGGAGGGCGATGGCCGAGTCGGGGGCTGCCTGCAATGCGTTGTCCGGTTCGTCGACGATGCTGCCGCTGGTGGAGATCAGCACGCGCGCGGGCTTTGCGGCGTCGATGGCCTGGACGATATTGGTGGCGTAGGCCACGCGCACGTCCTCGGGCGCCTGAGGCAGGTGTATGAAGACGCCCTGCGCGCCGCGATAGGCATCGGTCAATGATTGGACGGAGCCATTATCGATCTGCATCGAGGGGCGGGTGACCGCGTCGGCGTTGCGCACTGCGGCCACGGCCTGCTTGCCGGCCTGCAACAGCACATTGAGCAGCGGGGCGCCTTGTGCGCCGGTGGCACCATGGATGATGTAAGTCATTGGCATACTCCTGTGGACGTGAGAGGGAAGCTGTGGCGCAGGAGCATGGACGGCGTACTTCGGTTACTTCAACTGCACTAATGGCGCGCTGCTGAATGCAAGTCGGCGTGGAGAACGAGATGACATCCAGGCAAAGGGTCGAGGTTGGTGTGGTGCTGTATGCCAATGCGCAGCAGGCGGCCGTGCTTGGCCTTACCGATCTGTTTGCGGTGGCTAACCGGCTTGCAGGCGCGAGCGGTGCAGTCGAGGGCGCATTGATCCAGGTCACGCATTGGCAGCAGGCAACGCCCAGCATTGCGCCGTCGCGTGTAGTTGAGAGCGATACACACGTTGGTGCGCGCCTGTGTGCGTTGATCCTGCCGCCAAGTCTGGGCGATGCGCCGGATGATGAGCGCAATGGCAGCCTGATTGGCTGGCTGCGCGCGCAACATGCCCAAGGTGTCATGCTGTGCTCGGTGTGTGCGGGTGCGTTCTTGCTGGCCGGCACCGGCGTGATGGACGGACGTCGCATGACCACGCACTGGCTGCATGCAGACGCGCTGCAGCAGCGCTTTCCGGCGGTCCGGGTCGATTCGGACGAAATGCTCATCGACGAGGGCGATGTCATGTCCGCCGGTGGCGTGATGTCGTGGACAGATCTGGGTCTGCGGCTGGTGGATCGCCTGCTGGGGCCGGTAGTCATGCTGGAAACCGCACGCGTGCTGCTGGTCGACCCGCCGGGCCGGCAGCAGCGCTATTACAGTGTGTTTTCGCCACGTTTGACGCATGGCGACGCGGCCATCCTGCGGGTGCAGCACTGGCTGCAGGAGACCGGTGCGCAAGATGTGGCGCTGACCCGTCTGGCCACACAGGCGGGGCTGGAGGCACGCACGTTCTTGCGCCGGTTCCAGAAGGCGACCGGCATGACCAGCACGGAGTATTGCCAGCGGCTGCGGATCGGCCGGGCGCGTGCCTTGCTGGAAGCAAATGCCATGACCATCGATGCGATTGCGTGGGACGTCGGTTACCAGGATGCGGCGGCATTCCGTAAGGTGTTCAAACGCATTCTTGGACTGTCGCCCAGCGACTATCGGCAGCGATTTGCGGGTGCAAGCAGTGCCAGGGCGACCTGAGCTTACCGGCCGTCTGCTTCTTCGACGCGCGTCTCCGGCACGTCGAGCGGCGGTGGGATGTCGCTAACGGCCCGGTGATGTCGGCGGTGCCACTCGTCGTGATCACCGTGCAGGCGCATGCTGATGCATGGTATTCAACGCGAGAAACACCATGACCAAGGCCGTCATCGTCATCGATCTGCAGAACGATTATTTCCCCGGTGGGAAGCTGCCACTGACCGGCATCGAAGCGGCCGCAGCAAATGCGTTGTCAGTGATCGTCAATGCGCGTGACACTGGCGTTCCGGTGTTGCACGTGCGTCACGAGGCGGCTGTGGGTGCCCCGTTTCTTGTGGCCGGTTCGCAGGGCGCGCAGACCCATGACACAGTTGCGCCACAGGATGGCGAAGTGGTCATCGTCAAGCAGCACGTCAACGCCTTTCGCGAGACGCAGCTTGCGCAGCAGCTACAGCAACACGGTGTGACGGACGTGGTGATTGTCGGTGCAATGAGCCACATGTGCGTGGATGCCTGCGTACGCGCCGCCGCCGACATGGGCTATACGGTGACAGTGCTGCACGATGCCTGCGCCACGATGGACCTGGACTTCGATGGCACCAAGGTGCCTGCGGCCCACGTGCACGCGACGATGATGGCGGCGTTTCAGTTTGGCTATGCGGCGGTGCGATCCACGCAGGAGCATCTGCAGGGTCAGTGAGACAACGGCGCGCGCGTGGCGCTCGGTGCTGATGATGCAGACCGATTGCCGCGCGGGATACGCCTGGCCCGGATGCGGTGCGCAGTGCATGCAGTGCGCTCCGCCGCGCGAACCCAGGTGTCCGGCTGCGACGAAGGGTCGCAGGTGGCGTGCGGTTTTTTCATTACACTTCGCGGGTGCGCCTCCGTCCCTCGCCCTTGTTCAGCATGATGCAGCGTCTGGCTTGCCTGGCGCTGCTATTGCTGTTGGTCGCGCCCTTGGTCAGCCGCACGCTCCAGAACGCCTCCGGCGTTCTGGACGGGCCGCTTTGCCACAGTCAGCCCTGGCCAGCTGGCGAGGCGGCCGATGCCGTCGGTGGCACTGCACATGCCGCGCAGTTGGCAGCAGACGCCCAGGCCGGGACAGCCAAGCGGTGGCCGAGCGCCGAACACGATCTGCATCACACCGATGGCGGCCATGCGTTTGCCTGCGATTACTGCCTGCTCGCCGCGCGGCTGCTGCCCTGGCTGCTGCTGGCGTGCGTGCTGTTTGCGCTCCGTCGGGGCCGGCGTGCGGTTGAGCGTCTTGCCGCTGAGGCTCCATCAGCCGCACGCTGGTTGGCACATGCGCCACGCGGCCCACCGCTGTTTGCCTGAAACATCGGATGGAGAGCCGCACCCGTCAGCGGGTGTGATGTTGGATGTTCTGGAGCGTGTAGATGACCTACTTTGCTTTGCCGCCCCGCGCGGCGGCGACGCCTTGCCTTGCTCTTTTGACGCTGGTGCCGACACTGGCGTTGATTACACCTGCCCAGTTGCGCCGGCTGACTGCAGGCGAGCCACAACAGCCGAGTCGGATTGCTTCGAGCGATGGCGTACCGAACGCGGAGCACTGCGACCAGGCAGTTGGCGTACAACCGCAGGAGCGCCGGTGAATGACACGGCGGACGAATGTGTGCAGCAAGGGCTGCGATTGCTGCCGCTTCGCAATCAATGGCGCGCGATAGAACGGCATGCGCAAGGCCGCTCTTAATGGATGGGAATCAGGATGCAAGCAATGCGATCTGTGTGGAAGCGACGACTGTCGTACGTGATGCTGGGGTGTCTGGTCTGCGTATTGGCCGGATGTGGGCAATGGGGCGGTGGGTCCGCTCCCAATGGCGCAGACCTCAGCGCGATGGCGCGCGGAATGGATTTTTACCTTTACGACACCGAAGGTACGCCACGGCCATTGCGCAGTTTTCGTGGCAAGGCGTTGGTGTTGTTCTTCGGCTTCACCCATTGCCCGGATGTGTGCCCGACGACGCTGGCGCGTGCGGCGCAGGTCAAGCGCAAGCTTGGTGCGGATGCGGCGAAGGTGCAATTCGCGTTCGCCACGCTGGACCAGCAACGCGATAAGCCAAACGTGCTCAGGACCTACGTGAAGGCATTCGATCCGGACTTTATCGGCTTGACCGGTAGCGAGGGCGACATCCGGGTGGCGGCAGGCAATCTGAAAGTGAGTTATGCAAAAGTGCCGATGGGGCCGACATACACCATCGATCACTCCACCCGCAGTTTTCTTTTTGATCGCGACGGACAGCTGCGCGTGGGTCTGGCCCACGAGCAGACGGTGGACTCGGTTGTGCACGATATCCGGCAAGTGCTCTAACTGACGTACGAGCGACCTGCCGGCTTCCCGAATTTCAATGTCGATGACCGCGATGCAATGCGCTGTGGCGTACGCACGGCTCGACCCAAGGAGAACGAAATGAAATTGCATCTGTTGATGGTGAGTGCATTGTCTGCTTTGTCGATGGTGGCCTGCGAGCGCGCACCTGCGCCCGAAGCCAGCCCGGCGCCGGCTGCCGTGGCACCTGCGTCGACCGTAGCGCCGGCTGCAGCGCCTGTGGTGGTGGCGAGCGGCGCGTGGTCGCGCGCCACGCCGCCGGGCGCGCCGGTGGCGGGCGGCTATCTCACCTTGCGGAATCAGTCGGCAACACCGGATCGCTTGGTGGCGGTGGAATCGCCGGCCAGTGCACAGGTGGAAATCCATGAGATGACGATGGATGCGGGTGTGATGAAGATGCGCCATCTAGAACAGGGGCTGGTCTTGCCGCCAGGCAAAGACGTGGTGCTGGGTAGCGGCGGCACGCATCTAATGTTCATTGCACCGCACGCGCCATTCGAACAAGGCAAGCCGGTGGTGGCTACGCTGGTGTTCGAGCATGCGCCACGCGTCGAGGTGCACTTCGACGTTCGTCCCATCGGCGCATCGGCACCCAATGCCGAATCGCATGACCAGCATATGCACTAGACAGCGTCGTTGGGAATCGATGTGCCAGCACGGCGACGTGCTGGCAGCCAGGGGTCGTTCACTGCCAGGATCAGCCAGCCGATGGAAAGGTCAACAACTCCATGTTGTGGTGTCGCGCGTTTTTTCCGGTTGCTGGAGGGGCCATGGGCGTCGTTGATCGTGCGCGAGCTGCTTGCGGGGCCGCGCCGGTTCACCGAACTCAGGCAGCTATTGCAGGGCATCAGTGCACATACATTGACCAGTCACCTGCGGCGCTTTGAGGCCTCCGGTCTGGTGGCGCGCACCGCGTACGCGCAGACGCCGCCGCGCGTGGTGTACGAACTTACGCCATTGGGTGAAGGGCTGCATGGCGTCTTCGATGCACTGCGAAAATGGGGCGAATCGCTGCCAGCAGACACTGTTGCGGTGACGCAACCGGAGGATGACGTGGCAATGAGCATGCGGGAGATTGCAGCGGTCTGCCCGCTTGCCAGACCTTGAGCAAGCGTTTGGCACAAGCGCCACGGCATGGTCTGCAGATGCGGGCGGTGTCGTCGGGCGATTCCAACGGTTGATGCGTGCGCAGCTGCAAAACTAAAGCAGTGAGCAACGTAGCGCGTCGATCGATACCTGCAAACAGCATGTGGCTGGAACACAGCCACATGCTGCGCGACAGGTTGTCTAGAAGCGATGGTTCACGGTGAACTCCATGCGTCGATCCGGGCCGTATAGCCACTGCGTTTCGGTGTAGTACGCGGTGGTGAAGTACGCCTTGTCGAACAGGTTATAGATGCGTGCCGTCAGTGCCGTGTCCTGACGCACCTGCCAGCGTAGCGATACATCGGTGGTGGTGTAGCCGGGCAGTGCCAGCGCGTTGGCGGTATCGGCATAGCGCGTGCCCACATAACGCAGGCCCGCGGCGGCTGTCCAATCGGGCTGAAAGTTCCAGCTGAGCCATGCATTGGCGAGCCGTGCGGCGACATTGGGCGGGACGTTGCCTGCCCGCGAGATGGCAACTGCAGGGGCACCGGTGGCCTCGGTGAAGTCGTCGTAGCGGGCGCGTAATACGGTTGCGTTGAGATCCAGTTGCCAGCCGTTGCGCGTGGCGAGCGAGAGCGATGCTTCGATGCCGCGCGTGCTTTGCGCACCGACCTGCACCCGCAGATCGGGGTCGACGGGGTCGCGGGTGAGCAAGTCGGATTTGCGGATGTGATACGCGGCCAGCGTCCATTCGCCGCGTCCTTGCGCAAATGCCTGTTTCAGGCCCACCTCGGTTTGCCGGCCTTGCGACATCCCAAACCGGCTGTTGGCCGGGCTGAGCATCAGCAAGCCACCGACCGGGTCTGCGGCGCGCGCGTATTGCGCGTACAGCGCCAAGCCGGGCTGCAGATCGTAGACTGTGCCGATACGCCAGCCAACGTTGGAAAACGTGGTGCTGAAGGCCTGCGTACCGACGACAAGGTTCTGCCGATCGAGCGTGGAGTGGTCATAGCGCATCCCGCCGAGCACCGACCAGGCCGGGCTCAGTGCGAGCCGGTTTTCCAGGAATACTGCGTACTGCCGGGCACTGTTGCGATACCGCGGAATGGTGGGAATGTCGCTGCTGAAACGCCCGGGCACCGGTGCGTACGGGTCCACCGGACCGGCGCTGCCGACATAGGTGTTGTTGGTGTGCTGAAAGCGGCTGTCATTCGCATCGACACCGAACGAAAACATGTTGTCGAACCCTCCCACGCGTCCTCGCACGACGCTATTGGCGGTAAGCCCGGTCTGTTGTTGGTCGTGACCGATGGCCGTGTTGTCGGAGCGGTCGATCAGCCGCGTGGCGGTGTCGTAAAGATAGGCTTCGGCGTTGCGCCAATCGCGCTGACTGTCGATGTGGTACAGGCGCATGCTGAGAGTGAGTGCGGAGGTGGGCGTCCACACCGTGTCCAGCTGGGTCCACTGGTCGCGGAAGCGGATGACGCCATCGCCGATGTTGTAATTCTTGTGGCGCAGCGCCGGTAGCTGGCGTCCATCCACCAGTGGCGTTCCGAAGTAGCGCATCGGCGTCTGATAGCCGTAGGCGTAACGCAGGGTGGTGTGCAAGGTGGGGGCGATCTGCCAGCGCAGTGCGCCGGAAAAAGTGGCATCTGCGGCGCGGCCACGGTCTACCCAACCGCCGGTGGCATTGCCGCTGACATCCATGCGGTAGGACAGTGCATCGGTCAGGCCGCCGCCGCTGCCGAAGGCCAGGCGTGCGGTGTCCTGGGTCCCGAGAGTGGCCTGGATGTCGTTTTGAATGGCACCGGCGCTCGGCATTTTCGGGATGATGTTGACGACGCCGCCAATGGCGCCATCGCCATAGATCACCGAGGCCGGCCCACGCAGGACTTCGATGCGTTCGATGGACCAGGTGTCGAATGGAAAAGTGACGCCCACGCCGCCGTATTGGCGCAGGCCGTCATACAGGCGCATGACCGATGCGCTGTCGGTAAAGCCGCGGGTGGAGAGCGCGCTCAGCCCGTTGCCTGGATGCGCCATGGCACTGATGGCGCCGGCGCGGGTAATGGCGTCGGTGACGTTGCTGTCGCCGCGTGCATCGAGTTGATCGCGGGTGATGACATCAAGGCTGGCCGGTGTCTGGAACGGGCTCAGTCCCAGCGACGTGCCGGTCGATGCAGGTGTGTCGCGTACGGCTTGGTCCTGGCTGACGAAGATGGTGGACAGCGTGTTGGGCGTCTCCTGTGCGATTGCAGAGAATGCAGTGCAGAGCAGTGGCGCGGCCATGGCGCTGCGCAGCGCCATGGAAAGGCGCTGCGGGTGGGGCAAGTCGGTGTGCATGGACAGATCCAGGCAAGCGGCTCCCGTGACGGGTGCCGGTATCGAATAAGAAACAGGTACGCGAGTGCTGCCGCCTGTGCTGGAGCCCGTGTGCAAGACAAGGCAGCCAGGCACCACGATGGTGTGTTCGGACGCGCGGGGCAGCGACACATGGACGGCGACGAGTGCCGCCGATGCCATCCCTGTCGGTTGGACGTTTAAGCGCTGGCCGGCGGCCCGCGTGGAGCGTGCGCGTAGCGGAATCGCCCGGTAACGATCGGCAGCGTATCGGGCGAGGCGAACACCGGCGGAGCGGGCGCAGCAAGCGGCAACCATGCGGCAAGCAGCACCGGCAGCATGCGCGCCGCCAATGCGCAGTAATCGCATGCATCGTGTTGCTGGGTGTGGTCGCTGCCGATTGGCGCGCCGCCCCATGCGTGTCCAGTGGGTGTCGCCGCTTCGGCAATCGCCGCAACTGCTGTCTCGCCGTGGTGGCAAAGCTCGCTGACGATGGGAGGTGCGACGGCAGCCGCCTGCACCAAGCGTGAGACAACCGGTGCCACGGCCATCAGCATGGCAGCCATGATGGCCAACCAGGCAAATGTGCGTAGAGGTGTCCGCCGCTGTCTCACTACTGCGGATTCTATGTCAGCTGTGCGCACGCGATGCGGCAAGGCGATGCGTCGGCGGCATTTTGCGTGTTGATGAGGGTCCTGCTTTGCGCAGTGGTCGCCCGTGCTTGCCGCGCGGAGTATCTGTTCGGTTTTGTGGTGGGCATGACCTTCGTGTTCGGCGCGATGTTGCCATGCATCGTGTTCGTGGTGATTGCAACACTCTCTGCCGTTGCGCATTTCATGCTGTGGCCGGCGCTGCTGTGGGGCGTCGGCAAGGTGCGCGTGCGCCAGCCCCAGGTCTGATCCTGCGTCGGCATGCAGGGCTCTACGGGTGAGCGCCCGCAGGCCACCACCGATGCGTACCGAACCCTGCCGCACGGGCTGCTCAACCCATCGCGTGGCTTGTCGTCAAATATACGGTTCGTATACGATATGTATATTCAAAGCCGGGAGCCACCATGGGCATCGTCAATATCGATGACGACCTGCACGATCAACTGCGGCGCGCCTGTACCGTCACCTGTCGGTCGATCAATGCGCAGGCCACTTTCTGGATCAAGGTCGGCATGTTGTGCGAGATGCATCCGGAATCCTCGTTCCAGGACATCGTGGCGCAGGAGCTGCGCGCGGCGGGAGTGCGGCCGCAAACCTTGAAGCCGCATGCGGCAAAACCAGGGCGTGCATGATCAAGTCGCCGGATGAGATCGCACTGATGGCGATCTCCGGGCAGCTGCTTGCGCAGGTGTTTCATGCGCTGGATCGGCTGCCGCTGGAAGGGCGCAGCACGTTGGAGCTCAATGCCTTTGTCGAGCGCATGATTGTGGATGCGCTCGACGCACGGCCTGCAAGCAAGGGGCAGTACGGGTTCGAATTCGTGCTCAACGCGTCGATCGACGATGTGGTTTGCCACGGTGTGCCGTCGGCCGACGATGTGCTGCGCAGCGGGCAGATCGTCAATCTGGATATCACGCTGGAAAAGAATGGCTTTATTGCGGATTCCAGCACCACGTATCTGGTGGGCGAGGTTGCCTACCCGGCGCGGCGGCTGGTGCAGACCGCCTATCAGGCGATGTGGAAAGGCATCGCTGCGGTACGGCCCGGTGCGCGCCTGGGCGATATCGGGCAGGCCATTGCGCGGCATGCGCGCGATCACGGCTATAGCGTGGTCAAGGAATATTGCGGGCATGGCATCGGGCGCGAAATGCACGAAGAACCGCAGATCCTGCATCACGGCCACGCAGGCACCGGTTTGACGCTGCAGGAAGGCATGGTGTTCACCATCGAGCCGATGATCAATCAGGGCCGCGCAGCGATCCGTTCGCAGCCTGACCAGTGGCCGGTGTACACCCGCGATGGCAAGTTGTCGGCGCAGTTCGAGCACACGGTGGCGGTGACGCGCACCGGCGTGCGTGTGCTCACGCTACGGCCCGACGAAAAGCCGCTGTGCCCGGTGGAGTGATGCACCGCAAAGCGCGGCGCGCGGCGGCTGTCATTCTGGCGATGCGCGCCTGGACCCGTCGGGGAAGCGTGGGATGAGCAGAGTGGTGTTGGTCTGCAGCAGCGTCTGTACGGTTGTTTCCACACCGATAAACCGTCTGCGTTGCAGCAGATAAACCACCATGAGCAGCGCCAAGAACATCAGCGTTACGCCTGGCTTGATGATGACTGCGGGAACCAGAATCCCAGCCACGATATACGCCATGGTCCAGTTGCAGTAGCCGGTGATAGTGATCTCGCGGTGCCTGCGGTCGATCGCGATGTGCCCGCGCATGATCGGTGGGTACATCGGGCCGATGATCACCAGAAACGTCTCGCGAAACGCGTAGACATGCTCGGACAACGGATGGAATCTGAGTTCCGGCCAGCGCGACTGATCGAGCGCATGTTCCACCTGTGCCAATGAAAAACAGTCCAGTGCCTGACGGCTTGCCGGAATCCGGCGCCGGAACACCGGCAATCCCCATCCGAAGTACATGCGGTTCCAGCTGATCGACAGAACGCCTTCGATCGCGATCACTACCAGCAGCAGGTTGAACATCGAGGCTCCTTATCGTGTATCGGCTACTGCTGCGGGGTATGGCGAGGGACTGCAGTCACTCGGTGCCACCGCCGACTGTAGCAACCCCGCATGTGGCACAGGCCATCGCGCATCCAGCGCGCAGCATTCAGGGGCGCTGTGGCTGCCAGATTGCGTCAGGTCAGCGAAGCTGATGCACACTAAGGGCGGCAAAAAGGTAGCGAGTCGTCGTCAGCTGGGTGTGGACGGCGCACGCAGAACCGCAGTGTACGAGTGGTACATACCGATTCCGAGCAATCACCACACCCGCTCGGCGGTTGCGCAGTCGGTTTGTTAACCACTTTAATTTTCACGGTTGAGGTCGCTACTCGCGACGTGCCGATCCAGCGACCCCCTGGTGCCATGCAGCCACAGTCTCACAATATCCTTCCTGCGCAGTCGTCCACTGCCGCGCAGCTGCGCCGACCCGTCGAGTGGTTGCGCCGGCAGTTGCGTGCCAACGACCTGTGGTTTATCGGGCTGGCTGCGCTGGTGGGATTGGTCGCTGCCGCATTGATGGTGCTGCAGGCCGGAATCGCGCACGCGTTGCAGGCCTGGTTGTATGGGTTGGGGCCGGACGCGCGGCTCAGCACGGCAACCTCGATCACGCCAACGCAATTGCTGGTGCTGCCGCTGGGCGGGCTGCTGGTGGGCCTGGTGGCGTTGATGGCGCGACGGCGCAAGCGGCCGTTGGTGGATGCGGTGGAAGCCAATGCGCTGCACGGCGGGCGCATGTCGATGCGCGATAACCTGATCGTTGCGGTGCAGACCTTGTTGTCCAACGGCTTCGGCGCATCGGTCGGGTTGGAGGCGGCGTATACGCAAATGGGATCCGGCGCCGGCTCGCAGCTCGGTCGCATCCTGCGGGTGCGCCGCGCGGACATGCGCACTCTGGTCGGTGCCGGTGCGGCGGGTGCCATTGCCGGCGCCTTCGGTGCGCCGCTGGCGGGTGCGTTCTACGCGTTCGAGATCGTGATCGGCGCCTACACGCCATCGGCCTTGGCACCGGTGGCGGCTGCCGCATTGGCCGGTGCGTTCATGGCCAACGCGCTGGGTGCAGCGCCGTACTCGTTACCGGCGGCGGTGGCGTACCAGTTGCAGCCACGCGACTACGCGATCTACGTTGCGCTGGGGTTGGTGTGCGCGTTGATCGGCATCGCTGTGATGCGTCTGGTGGCCGGCATCGAACGCAGTGTGGGGCGCATCAATCTGCCGCTGTGGGGCCGCCCGGTCATCGGCGGGTTGCTGCTGATTCCATTGGCGATGTACTCGCCACAGGTGTTGTCCTCCGGCCACGGCGCGTTGCACCTGGATATGACCAGCAGCACCACCTTGCAGGTACTGGCTACGCTGTTGGTGCTCAAGTGCATTGCTTCCGGCATTTCATTGGGTTTCGGCTTCCGTGGCGGCTTGTTCTTCGCATCCCTGTTCATGGGCTCGTTGGTCGGCAGCCTGTTCGCCGTGGCCGTGAACCTGTTGGTGGGCGCGGCAGTGGTGGACGCGACCAGCGCCGCGTTGGTTGGTATGGCCGCACTGGCGGCGGCGATCGTGGGTGCACCGATGACCATGGCGATGCTGATCCTGGAGGGCACGCACGACTTTGTGCTGGCCAGCGCGGTGATGGCGGCGGTGCTGGTGGCCAATACGGTGGTGCGTCAGGTGTTTGGTTATTCGTTTTCCACCTGGCGGCTACATCTGCGTGGCGAAAACATACGCAGCGCACGCGACGTGGGCTGGGTCCGCAATCTGTCGGCCGGCAAGATGATGCGCAAGGACGCCAACCACACCGCGCACGACATCAGCGTTGGCGAATTCCGGCGGCGTTTTCCGCTGGGCTCGACCCAGCGCGTGGTGCTGGAAGATGCGGCCGGGCACTATGCCGGCGTGGTGCCGCTGGCGGTGCTGTATGCCGACAACGTGCAACCGGATGCGCCGGTCAGCGACTACGCCAGACATCGCGATGCGGCGTTGCTGGCAGACACCGACATCGTGGCGATCATGAAGGTCTTCGATGCCACGCAGGCCGACGAGCTGGCGGTGATCGATACCGACCGCCGGGTGCTGGGCGTGTTGTCCGAAGGCTTCGTGCGCAAGCGCTACGCCGAAGAGCTGGAAAAGCGCGAGCGCGAATTGATGGGCGAACGGGCCAGCGGCGACGACTGACGCCGTGGACCGAACCCGGTGCGCTCGCGTGAGTGCTGGATTGCGCCGACCAGTGCTGCGATGCGCGGGATCTACGACCACGCGACACGCGCCGGCCAGTGCATGCACCGCGATGCGCGTGCGCCTACGCGAGTGCCACTACACGGCAGCTGGCGAGTTGGCTCGTCCGTTGGCTGTCGCAGCGGTGTCTGATGGGTGTGGCGCAAGCGCATGCGCGGCCATCAGCGCGGTGAGCCGGCGGTGGCAGTCGCGCAGGGCAAGTGCGGAGGCCGGCATGTTGCAGGCGTCGAAGGTGTGCGCTTCCGCCTTCCAGGCGGCGAGCAGGTCTTCCAGGTCACAGAGCAGGCTCGGCATGGGGAGGTTCTCCGATGGGCGTTCTGTACCTACGGCTGCGGACAGCGGACGGATGCAGGACCGTTGTGCTGCAGGCTGACTCGGTTATTCAACAGCGGCTAACAACACGACTGCGCTCAACGCCAGGAGGCGTTGCCGGTGCTCGCTACGGTATAGATATGCGTACACGCCGGTTCTGAGCGTGCCGTCCACATCCCCCTGACGACTGCTCGCAACGTTTTGTCAGCGGCTCTAAAGCCACAGCGCGGTGAGCCGCCCCCAACGTGGGGACATCGCATTCGATATCGGCCGTGTGCCCCTCCGGCTTCTCGCGCCCGCGCACCGTTGGGTGCAGAGCGCCCGCGCCTTCGCCGGCCCGCGCACGTGATAACGCTGCATGCCGCTCACGCCGCCCGCAAGCCACACATGCGCGTCACTGCGTCGGGAGGAGGGTGGCTACACGGCTTTCTGCTAAAGGAGACGCGCATGCGCACTCAAGATAACGATAACGTCCGGATCGACGATCCCAGCCCGCCCGCCGGGATCAAGGCGCCCGGCAAGAACGATGATCTGCTGCAGGATGGCCCCGCCCAGGACAGCGAGATCGATGACGAAGACAGCATCGATGGCGATGGCGATGGCGATGGCGACGAAGACCAATAGGTCTGGGCGGGTGGTGCTGCACGGCGTGGTCCTGCACCGCGTCGTGCACACGTGCAGCGGGGGCGTGATCAATGAGAAGCACTACTTTGCTGATGTCTCCGCCCGCTGTTGCGGATGCCTGTTGCTGCGACGGTCCAGACGCCGCCATCGGCCTCTCGCCCGTCTGTGCTGCGCCGCTGGCATCCCCAGTGCAGCATGGGACGCGGATACGACAGCGGCCATGTGCGCATCGACCTCACTCGTAAGCACGCAGCGTCCGACCTACACTGCACAGCCTTCCAGACTGTTGAATGCTATGGAAACGTTGCCGCCATTACCGACAATCGCACTGGGCGAGTATCACCACTTCAAGGGCGGTCGCTACGAGGTGCTGGGCGTTGTGCGTAGCAGTGAAACCCTGGAGCCGCTGGTGCTGTATCGGCCGCTGGACAGCGAGATCGGCCTGTGGGTGCGGCCGTACGCGATGTTCATGCAACAGGTGGACGTGGATGGCGTGATGCGTCCGCGCTTTGCGCCGGTGGCGTGATCGGCGCGTGCCGTGATGCGGTAGCTTGCAAGCGCCCGATAAGGCAGCCATGAGCACGGCCAAAGCGCCGCTCACCACGCCCGACGGGCGCTACCTGATTGTACGTGGCCGGTTGTGGCGCACATCCGATCCACAGCTGAGCGCAGCGGTGCGCGCGAGGTTGGTCGCCGAGCTGATGGATGCACGTCGTGCGGTCAAGGCAGCCAAGCGTCACGACGATGCGCAGCAGCTGGCGCGCGCACGCGCCGAGGTCGATGCCGCCAAGATCGCCTTGGGAGAGCGCGGCCCGGTATGGTGGACAGACGGTGCCGACGACCTCACTCGGCATTTGGTCAAGAACACGCCGTATGCGGACTGGTTTGATGGTCTCGACGCCGCGCACTAGCGTGCACGCGGCAATATGCTGCAGAGCGTGATCGATAACAGAGGCGACGGAACCGCAGCGATGGCAGTGCTGCACGGCTCTGCGCACATCCGCGTGGTGCAACCTCGCAAGAACCTGTCGGCTCAGTACGCAAGCTGCCACACGCACAGCCGCGACCAGTTGCAGCGACCCAGCTCGATGCCGCCGGGCTGGGTCGTTGCTGACTGCGTAGGCGACTCAGCCCAGGTCGCAGTTGCTCGGCTGCGGCCAGGTGGTGGTGGGCAGCATTGCCTTGACGGCGGCCGGTGCGGTGATGCCGATGGTGCTGGCACCGTACAGATCTTCAAGCTCGTCGATGCTGACGATGTAGCTGTCCAGCGAACCCAGATTGGCGCTGTTGGGAATCAGCCAGCTGATGGCGCGCGTGCCGCCGCCGGGGTTGGCGGTGATGATGGTCTTCCAGAAGAAATCCGGTGTGCGAATGCCGTGGCTGCTCAGAAAATAGTCGTTGCTGGTGTCGCTGTAGATCACCCCGCCGTAGACCTGCACGCTGGCGATATCGCGGTAGCACTCGGCCACGTTCTCTGCGCGCACCCAGATGCCCTGATTGAAGCTGGACACCTGCGGCACGATGTTGGACATCAGGTTGGCGCGACGGATGTAGGTCGCGTTGTAATCCATGTGGTTGGAGGTCACCAGATGGCCGCGGTCGTAGCCGCTGCGCACGCTGGCATACGACGCTGCGGTGGTCTGTCCGCCGCAACCGCTGGGCAGCTCGGTGTCCAGATTGAAACTGGATGGACGCGCGGCCGATCCGGTGTCGGCTTGCAGGACGTATTCGTAGCGCAGCGCGGTGTGGTTGGTGCAGTCGTAGCGAAGCGTGTAACCGCCCTTATTGAGGGTGACGACTTGTGCCTGGGCCGCGGCACTGAAACCGGTGAGTAGCAGAACGGCAAGCAGGGTCCTGAAGCGCATGGGAGTGAATCTCCTAGGAATCGTTCGGACGCACAACGCCACCGCCGATTGCTCATAGAGCAGATCGACGTTCAGCGGAAAGTGCGCTGGTCGGGGGACAGGTTGGCTCGGTCTCTAGCGAGCACAACAGCTATCGCATGCAAATGTTTCTCGTTGGTGACGTAAGCGTGAGGAATGTGCGCTTGCACCATTTTTTTCGATGAAGGTGCGATAGAGATCACACATTTCCGTGCATACGTCGCGCAGGTGATAAGCCTTCGGTTATGCCTGGAGCACCTGCATACGCGACTGGATCACGCTTCACACTTCACACCGCGGGCCGACAAGCACGCCGCGATTGGCGTCTGGGTGACCACGGACGCCGAGAGTCGGCAGTGGCGTCCGTACCCTCTGGTGCGTGGACACGATCGGTTTCCACACCGCCAAGGTCATCGACGCACCAAGCACGCGCGCGTCGCCTGGCAACGGCGCGGCATCACCGCATCGTCGCGCCGGCGGACACAAAAAACCCCCCTTCCGCAGTCCGTGCGAAAGAGGGGCGTTTGCGCGTGTCGTGAGACGCGCGGTTCGAGTGGTCGATGCGCTATGCGACGTTTCTTTCCAGGTGCTGTCTGCTTGCAGGCTCCAGCTGGAACAGCGACACCAACTGCGTCAACGTGCCGGACTGCTTTTCCATTGCGCGTGCTGCGGCCATGGCTTTTTCCACCAATCGATCAACGGTACTCATCCGTTTTCGCTAGCGCCGCTGCGGCCATCAACCGAGCGCGATCGCTGCAGATCCGGCTGCAGCGCGCGATGCTACGCGTTGGACGAGCTTACTGACCGGAGGCCGGCAATTTGACCACCACCTTGATCTCGAAGCGGAAGCCGGCCAGCCAGGTCACACCGACGGCGGTGACGGCGGGGTAGGGCGCCGGTCCCCAGTAGCTGGCCCAGCGGTCCCACGCCGCATCGAACACGACTTCGGGGTTCACCATGAACCAGGTGACATCGACCACGTCCTGCGATGTGCAGCCGGCGGCACTGAGGATGGCATCGAGATTGTCGAACGCACGCGCGATCTCTGCGTCCAGCTCCGGCTCGGGCGAGCCGTCTTCGCGGCTACCGACCTGGCCGGCGACGAACATCAAGCCATCGGCACGCACCGCGGGCGAATACCGATGACGCTCGTACAGCGCGTGGCGGCCTTGCGGAAAAACAACGTCACGTGTGGCCATGGGACTCTCCTTCAAAGTGCGACAGAACGGACGCCCACCCTAAGCGCCTGGCCGCGCGCGATAAATCCGCAGCCTTGAGCAACACTGTTTGTAGAATCCAACTAATCTTGGCGCAGGAGTGGCGATGGATCGGTTCGATGCGATGCAGGCGTTTGCGCGTGTGGTTGAGACCGGCAGTTTCACCAAGGCGGCAGACACGCTGGAGATGAGCCGGGCCAGCGTGACGCATCTGGTGCAGCAACTCGAAGCGCGGTTGCGGGTGACGCTGCTCAACCGCACCACCCGCAGGGTGCACGTGACCGCCGACGGCGCCGCCTATTACGAGCGCGTGGTACGCCTGTTGGCGGACATGGACGATGCCGAAACCAGCTTGTCCGATGCATCGACGCTACCGCGCGGACGCTTGCGTGTGGATGTGCCCAGCCCGTTTGCACGCTTGATCCTGATGCCGGCGGTGCCGGCGTTTCATGCGCGCTATCCGGATATCCAGCTGGATATGGGCGTCAGCGACCGGCGCGTGGATCTGATCGGCGAGAACGTGGATTGCGTGGTGCGCGGCGGCACCATCGCCGATCAGTCGTTGATCGCGCGGCGGGTGGGTGATCTGCAGACCGGCGTGTATGCAGCGCCGAGTTATCTGCAACGGCTGGGCACGCCTGCGCATCCTTCGGAACTGGAAAACACCCGCCACCGCTGCGTCGGTTTCATGCGCTGGGGCACCACCACCACCGTGCCCTACGCGATGCAGCGTGGCGAGGAAGCAGTGACCGTACACGGCCGGCATGTCGTTGCCGCCGACGACGGCAATGCCTATCTCGCCGCCGGGCTGGCCGGCATGGGCGTGTTGTGGCTGCCGGTGTACATGGCTGCCGCACACGTGGCCAGCGGCGAGCTGGTACCGGTGTTCGAAGACTGGCAGCTGGAGCCGATGCCCTTGTCGATCGCGTTTGCGCCCAATCGCCACGTCAGCGCCAAACTGCGGGTGTTCATCGATTGGGTGATCGAGCTGATGGCCGCGCATGTGCATGTGGTGCGCCCGAGGTCGCGTTGAGTCTTGCGTGATGCGTTCGGCTTACGTAAGGGCGATGGCGCGGGGCATGCGCTGCCTCACGTCTCATGGAAAATTGGGCGGCGCCTACGAACTGGCGGGTCTGATTCAGGTGCCGCTGGTGTATGCGTTCAAGTTCACTCCCTACGACTGACGTTCCGTCTCAACAGTCGGCATGTCGAGGCGATGCTTTGACCTCATCTGCAACTTGCACACAGCGACGCAGGCCCGGACGCACGCGCCGCGTCGTGAGAACACGCACGCACCGTAGAGACGCAAGCGTGTGCTGCGCACGATGCAGCCAGTTCAACGCACGACCAATCCCATTGTCTTACTCTGCCAGTTCGCGTCGGACCGGATAACGCCAGCCGCTGATCGCCGCGAACGGCGCGCGCGCGTAGATCCATTGCAGGCGTGCATCGCCATCGGCGCGGAATGCGGCATCGCTGGCGAGCTTGCGTTCGAATTTGGCGCGCAGTGCGGCGTCGTGTTGCAGCAGCCCTTCGGTGAAAGTCACCAGCTCGGTGCCATACAACCCGCTGTCGGGACTGCCGGCATTGCGGAAGCGCCCACTGACCAGTAGCGAATCGCTGCTCTGCGGTTCGAGCAATGCAGCGGCCAACATGCGCATCGGTTGATCGGCTGGCACGCGAACGCTCCCCGCCGGGAAGGTTTCTTCCACGCGGCTTGGATGCGCTTGTTGCGTGTCGGCGTCCTTGAGGATGCGGATCTGCTGCACCATGCGTGTGCGTGGCTGCGACAGACGCTCGTGGCGGATGCCGTGGGCCTTGAGCAGGTCCACCACGTCGTCGTTGCCCGGTGGAATCCACCACGCCAGTGGATACTGCACCGCCTGCGTTTGCCGGTAGCCAATCACCGGCATCGTCCAAGTTTCGTCGCGACCTTCCCAGCGCAGCTCCTGGCGACCGGAAACCGGCGACAGCGCACGGGTATAGCTCACTCCCTTGAACGGTACCTGCGCTATCGGCTGCGGCAGGCGTTCCCATGCCACCATCAACTCCTGCGGCCGCGCCGCGCGATCTGCCTGCTTGGCTGCCGCGATGGCATGCGCATCCCGGCCGACCAACTGCAGCGCCGCTTCCAGCAGCACGTAATCGCCGAGCACGCGTTGCCGATACGACTTCAGGTGGTGATTTTCCACCAGCACGGTGGGAATGCCGGCGAAGTCACCGTAGCCGGTGGAGTAGCGCGGGCCTTCCGGCGCGTGGCGCAGCCCGGAGCGCGGGTTGTCCTTGTCGACCAGGCTGGGGTAGATGGCGGGGGAGTGGCCTAGCTTGCGCAGTGCGTCGCTGACCACCGGCGTGAAGCGCTGCTGCAGCCAGTCGGCGGTGGCACGTGAGCGCGCGTAGGTACCCCAACCGGCGTAGGTAAAGGTGATGTCATATTGATGATCCAGCCCATCGCTGACGTGCAGATCCAGATACAACGCCGGGTCGAGTGCGTGCAGCAGCGCCACCATCGCACGCGTTTCCGGCGTTTCCGGCGCTTCCAGCGCGAGATAGTCGCGATTGAGGTTGAGGCCGCGCGTGGTGCTGTTCCAGCCCATCTGTTGCGGGCCACGCAGTGCTGCACCAATCAGCGGGCCGCGCTGTTCGTGCCCGTCGATATTGAGGATCGGCACGAAGACAAAATCCACATCGTCGAGCAGGTGATCCTTGCCGCGCTGTGCGATATCGCGCAACAACATCAATCCCGCGTCCTTGCCGTCGATCTCGCCGCCATGGATACCGGCCTGCGCCAACACCACCGGCTTCCCGGGCTTGCCCTTGTGCGCACGGACCAGCAGCAACTCGCGCCCTTCGCCCGTTCTGCCGAACACTTCCAGCGACAACACCGGCGAGGCGGCGACCAGGCGCTCCAGCCATTCGCGCGTCTGCGCATAGCTGGGCGTGCTCGCAAAATCGCTGCGTTCCACCGGAGTGCGCCACGGATCGCCTGGCCCGGCAATCAATGCTTCGCTTGCACCCTGCCACGCGCGCACCGGCGGTAGCAGCGCGGTGGTATCGATGGGCTGCGCGCCGAGCTGTGCGGCACTGAATAGCGCTGCGACCAGGACGGTGGCGGAGGCAGCGTTGATGCGGCGCGTAGCGCGAGTGACCGCAGGGCACGTGCTCGGTTGCGATGCCAGTGCGTCGAACAAAGCAGGATGCACAGCGGTCGTACGTGGATCGGGGCTCATGTGGGGCGTCGTGATTCCGTTGGAGAGGCTGCAGTGATGACGCGCGAGACGGGTGTAGCGGTCTGCGCAAGGACATTGGGCTCGATGGACAGCGGCTGTCCTGATCAAGCGTGTCGGCCTTGACCAAGCGCGTTGCATGGCGGCTATGACGATGCCTGGAAATGCGAGCGCAGCGTGGTGCTGTTTACGTAATATTGTAACAAATATGTCGGCGCCCTCAAGGCAGCGGCACTGCAGCTGGAATCTCACGGACGGCACATCCGACTCACTTCGCGACCACGCACGCACACCAGATTGCCTCGAAGCAATCGCAGCCAAGCTCCCTCTGCACTGGGAGAAGGTCTGGGGTAAGAGGCCGTGGGCCAGCAGACAATCGCTCGCAGATAAGCGCTTTGAGCGCCGCTATCGCAAAGCCCCAATGCTGCAATAAGCCCGCTCATGCAACGCTTGTTACGCGTGACGCCGAACCATCCTCAAATCAAGGTTGCCGACATGCGCGTCAACGCAGTCCAGCAGCTACAAACTCAAGCAATCCGAGCTATGTGATAACGTATCACTTTGCTCGCCCACCCCATGCCATGCCCCCAAACCTGCAGTCAAACGCCGCGATTTCCATCCACGATCTGCACGTCGCCTACGCCGGGCGCGCGGTGCTGAAAGGGCTGAATCTGCACATCGCGCCCGGCAGCGTGTACGCGCTGCTCGGTGGCAACGGCGCCGGCAAATCCTCCACCCTGTCGGCGCTGCTGGGCTTCGTCAAACCCGCCTCCGGCAGCGTGCGGGTAGACGGCATCGACCCGGTCGCCGCGCCTGGCAAGGCACGCGCGCGGCTGGCGTATCTGCCGGAGAACGTCGCGCTCTATGAGCATCTGAGCGCGCTGGAAAATGCCGACTACTTGCTTGCGCTCGCCGGGCAGCGCTGCAGCCAGGCCGACATCGGCCAGGCGTTCGCGGCCGCAGGCTTGCAACGCGAAGCCTGGAGCCAGCGCCTAGCCGGATTTTCAAAGGGCATGCGCCAGAAGGTGGCGATTGCCGTGGCCACGCTGCGGCAGGTGCCGGTGCTGTTGCTGGACGAGCCCACCTCCGGGCTGGACCCGCGCGCCATTGCCGACTTCAACCAACTGGTCAGCGGCGTGCGCGCGCGCGGCGGCGCTGTGCTGATGGTCACGCATGATCTGCTGGGTGCGGTGGACGTGGCCGACCGGATTGGATTTCTCGAAGACGGCCGCATCGTCGAAGACCTCGGCGCCGGCGACAGCGGCTTCGATGTGCGCACCTTGCACGCACGCTTTGCACGGCCGCAGGAACGCGCTGCATGAGCGTGCGTGCATGAGCCCTGTGTGGTTGGTCGCGCGCGAAGAGCTGCGTTTCATGGCCCGCAATCGCTCCGCCGCCATCGGCGTAGTGTTGCTGATGCTGCTGACCTTGGTGGCGGCTTTGACCGCCGCGCATCACCAGCGTGAGGTCACCGAATTCCGTGCGCGTCAGCAACAGGCCGCGCAGCAGGCCTTCGACGCGCAGCCGGACCGTCACCCACATCGGGTGGTGCATTACGGTCATTTCATCTATCGCCCGTTGCCGGCCCTGGCCGCGTTCGATTCGGGCGTGGATGCCTTCACCGGCAACAGCATGTTTCTGGAAGGCCATCGTCAGAACACCGCCAACTTTGGCGATGTGCGTCAGAGCTCGCTGCTGGTGCGCTTCGGTCAACTGACACCGGCCTTCGTGCTGCAGGTGCTGGCACCGTTGATGCTGGTGTTTCTGGGGTATGGCGCCGTGGCTCGCGAACAGGAGACCGGCACGCTGCGCGTGTTGCTGCTGCAAGGCGCCACGCGCCGGCAACTGCTCGGTGGCAAATATCTCGCGCTGGCCGCCGTGGCCGGCGTCTGTCTGTTGCCGGCCTTGGTCGGCCTGATACCGATCGCGTTGCTGCCGGGCCAAGCGGTGCTGGTCGCGCTGCTGGTGCTGGCTTATGGCATGTATCTGCTGGTGTGGTGTGGCTTGGTGTTGGCGGTGTCGATGCTGTGCCGGCGCGGCCGCGATGCGCTGCTGGTGTCGCTGGCGCTGTGGGTGTGGCTGGCCCTGCTGGTGCCACGCGTGGCGCCGGATGTGGCCAGTGCGGCGTACCGGCTGCCCACGCGGTTGGAAACCGATGTGGCGATCCAGCGCGACTTGCGCACGCTCGGCGACAGCCACAACCCGGACGACCCGCACTTTGCGCAGTTCAAACAACAGGTGCTGGCGCGTTACGGCGTGCAACGGGTGGAAGACCTGCCGGTCAATTACAAAGGGTTGCTGGCACTGGAAGGCGAGCGGCTCACCGCCAGCCTGTTCGAGCGCTATGCGGCGCGCGATGCACGCATCCAGCAACAGCAGAATTTGCTGGTGCGCACGTTTGCCTTGCTGAGCCCGACGGTAGCGTTGCGCGAGGTCTCGATGACCCTGGCGGAAACCGATCTTCTTGCGCACGAACGCTTCCTCGCACAGGCCGAGCGTTACCGTTACACGCTGGTGCAACAGCTCAATCAGCTGCAGGCCGATGCGGTGAGCATGGCCGACGACACCGCGCAGGATGCCGGTGCCGATCAACGCAAGCGCATTGCGTCGGCGCATTGGCAGCGCATTCCGGTCTTTACCTTTACCCCGGCGTCCAATGCCGACGTCGTAGGCGTGGCAGCTGCGCCGCTGGGTCTGATTGCAGCGTGGATGCTGGCTGCCTTGTGCATATTGCTGGCCGCCGGACGGCGCGTGGGAGTGGCACGCTGATGGTGCTGTGGAAATACGAAGCGCTGTTGTTGCTACGCGCACGCGCGGCCGTGGCCGGATTGCTGCTGCTCACCCTGCTGACGGTGTGCAGCCTGCTCTCCGGGCAGCACGTCATCGACGCACAGCGCACCAACATCGCACGCATCGCACCGCTGCAACAGGAAGACAGCGCGGCAGTGGAAGCGTATGTCGCGCGCTCCAACGATGCCGGCAGCGCGGCGTACTACAGTTTCCACCCGACCTGGGACACGCCATCGCCATTGGCCTTCGCCGCAGTGGGCATGCGCGATGTGTCGCCGTACATCTTGCGGATACGCGCGCTGGGTCTGGAGGCGCAGATCTACGATGGCGACAGCTATAACCCCGAGCTGGCGCTGGCCGGGCGTTTCGATTACGCCTTTGTGCTGGTGTTTCTATTGCCGCTGTTCGTGATCGCGTTGCTGTTCGATCTGCGCTCCGGCGAGCGCGAGGCCGGGCGTGCGCGCATGTTGGCGGCATTGGCAGGCGCGGGCACCGCCTTGCTGGTGCGCCGCGTGGTGGTGCGTGCGGTGGCGGTGCTGGCCTGTTTGTGCGTGCCGTTCGCAATCGCTGCAAGTCTCAATGCGGTGCCGCTGCTGCAGCAACTGGCAATACTGGCGCTGACCTGCGCCTATCTGCTGTTCTGGGTGCTGCTGGCGGTGGTGGTGGGTCGCATCCGTTGGCGGCCGGCCGCGCATGCGACAGCGCTGGCCACCTGTTGGGTGGTGCTGGCGCTGGTGGCGCCGGCCTTGGCGCATGTGGCGATCAATCAGGCAGTACCGGTCAATCAGGGCACCGAAATTGCGCGGCTGCAACGCGAGGCGGTGAACCATGCCTGGGATATTCCTCGCCAGGCCACGTTGCAGCGGTTCTACGCAGGCAATCCGCAGTGGGCGGATTCGCCGCCGTTGACCGATGCGTTTCACTACAAGTGGTATTTCGCCTTCCACGAAAACGGCGATCAGCAGGTCGCCCCGCAGGTCGCCGCCTATCGGCAGGGCTTGCTGCGCCGCGAAGCACTCGCGCGGCGCGTGGCCAGTGTGTTGCCGCCGGTGGCAGTGCAGGCCGCGCTCACGCGCTTGGCGCACACCGATCTGCAGGCGCAGCTGGCCTATCAGGATCGCATTCGCGCCTATCACCAGGCATTGCGTACGTTCTATTACGGGTACCTGTTCCGCGACCGTCCGTTTACACGCGACGACTTCCCGCGTGCGCCGCGTTTCGACGCTGCCGCCAAGCCGGCGCTGCAGGGCAGCTAGGCGCGGCCAACGAAATAATTGCGCTCCGCGCCAGGCGTGCGCGGTCGATGCCCGGTATGGCTTGCGCAACTCGCAGGCTCCGGTTCCACGCGCCGTCCACACTCACCGGACGATGGCTCGGTCAGTTTTTTACCCGCTCCCAGTAGTCGCCAGGACGTGCGCCTGCGTTGCGCGTCGTGGAAGGTATGCGGGGGGCCTAACGATGCAGCTAGATGCGGTCTCTTGATCGGTCGGCGTCTCTATCAGCCACGTAGACGATGCAGCGTCGGCGGGTCGATCAAGATGCTTTGACGCTAGCGCAGCAGTGCCGCGTGACATGTGGTGGTGAGTAAACACCTTGCACGGTGAATGACACAAGCACCGCAATCACCCAGCGCTGCGCCGCTTCGACGTGCCACTACGGCTGCGCTTCTTGCCGGCGGCCAGCGGTGCGGCCGTTTCGTCGGCCAGCACGCCGCCGTGTTGCATCTGCTCCAGCCACGACAACGCATCGACATAGCCGAGGAAGTGCTGCAGATAGCCGGGCGAGCGTTCGCGCATCAGGGTGATGCAGCGATGCACCAGTACGCTGGAATTGAGCGGGCCGGCATCCTTGGGGGCGTCCTGCAGCGATTGACGCACCTGGCTGGCAGTACGCACCGTGGTCCAGGTGCGGCGGAAATCGTCCAGCGCCGGCAGCTCCGGAAACAGCTGCGCATCGGCGGCCGCGGTCTTTCTGCTGTCCACTTCCATCAACGCGGCGTGGCCTGCCAGCTGGTCGGTCAGGGCGCCGAGCGGGCTACGCTGCGTTGGTTGCGACGCAACGCCGGCCTTCGTGCCACGCGCAGTTTTTTTGATGGTGGCTCCATACGCATCGACCAGACCGGCAAGCGTTTGTTCCAGCACCGCACGCACTGCATCGGCCTGCGTTTCGGCACGCGTGGCCAGGGTCTGCATCAGATGGAAGCGCACCGGGTCCAGCCGATCGGCGCCCTGGCTGCGCCAACGCTCCAGGCGCGCGCGTGCGGATGCCGGTGTGCTCATCGTGTAGCGGCGGCCTGCGTGGGCGCGGCTCGCTGCGCACCGGATGGGCGCGCGATCGGGGCGATCTCCACGCGGCGATTCTTGGCGCGGCGCGCCTCGTCGGCGTTGGAGTCCACCGGTTGCTGCGCGCCGAACGCCGCAGCGAACACCGATGCGGCCGGCACGCCTTCGGCGATCAGTGCGCGGGTCACGGTGAGCGCGCGTTGCGCGGACAATTCCCAGTTGTCGGCATAGCGGCGGTTGCCGCCCAGCACCGGGCGGTCGTCGGTAAAGCCGCTGACCATCAGCAGTTCCTCGCGCGCGCTCAGGTACTGCGCCAATGGCGCCGCAAGCGACTTCAACACTTCGCGTCCTTCCGGCTGCAGTTGATCGGAGTTGAACGCAAACAGCACGTTGCCGCGAATGCCGATGCGACCATCGACCAGCGTGACGCGGCCGGCAGCCAGCGGCGCGGCCAGCGCCTGTTCCAGGGTCTTGCGGCGCTGCGCTTCGGCCTGGCGCTGTTTGACTTCCTGATCGAGACGGCTGGACAGCTGTAGCTGCACGCCGATCACCCCGACCAGGATCAGCACGAAGGCGCCCAGCAGCACCGACATCAGGTCGCCGAATGCGGCCCAGATCGGGGTGCCCGATTCGCCATCGCTTTCGATCTCGTCGCTCATGCCGGCTCCGCTGCGCCGGCGTCGCTACGGCGGCCTTCAAGCTGACGCAGTTCTTCGATGATCTGCTTCTGCGACAGCATGCTGAGGTCGACCACCTCACGCGCCTGCGCCACGTAATACGCCAGCTGGTCGTCGCTGCGCGCGAGCGAAGCATCCAGCGCGGTGGCAACGTGTTGCAGGCGTTCGTTGAGCTCGCCGGTGGAGCTGCTGAACAACTGCACCGCCATGCCGAAGGCTTCGCCGAGGCTGGCCACTTCCACCGCGCTGCCACTGACGTGCGCGGCCACCGCACCGAGCTTGCCGGTTTCGCTGCCGATCTGTTCGGTGAGTTGGCTGCCCACGCGCTGCAGCAGATCTGCCGAAGTGGTGACCAGCGCATCGACGGCTTCGCGTTGCTCGGTGGAGGCGTGATTGACCGCGTTGAGCAAGGTGTCCAGCGTGGCCAACAGGCGGCTGCGTTCTTCCAGCATGGCGGTGTCGCGCACCATGCTTTCCGACAGGTTCTGGCGCAGCTCGGCCACCACATCGGCCGCGGCCTTGGGCGCTTCGGAGGCGATCTGCATCAGGCGCGAGACCTCGGCAATCGTGGCGCTGGTTTGCGCCTGCGCCTGTGTGGACAGTTCGCTGGCAGTGTTGGCCAGGGTGTCGCAGATGGCCTGCTGTTGCTGGGTGACGCGCTCGCCGGTCTGTTCCCACTGCGTGGCCAAGGTGGCGCTCATCGCGGTGAAGCGCTCGCTCCACACTGCAAGACGCTGCGCATCGCGCGCTTCCAGCGCGGCCTGCAACTCGGTGTGCGAGTGCTGCAAGGTGCCGACCAGGTCTGCGGCATGCGTATCGAAGCTGGCGGTTGCGGCGGTCAGCGCGTTCTGGTGCTGGGTGGCCAACGCGGCGCTGGCGTTTTGCTGTTGTGCCAGCGCGTCGCTCCAGGCAGTGGCGGTCTCGCTGCTGGACTGCTCCATGCGCTTGGACACCGCATCCACCAGCGCGTTCGAACGCGCATCGAAGGTGCTGGCGAACTGCGTCAGTGCGTTCTGCAAGTCGTGCGTGAGCGTGTGATTGGCGCGCTGCTGTTCGGCCACCGCAGCGGTCCAGGTGGCTGCCGTGGAGGCGGTGCTGGTCTCAAAGCCGCTGGTCAACCCGTCCAGCTGCTGCTGCACCGCCTGCTGCACGCCGTGCTGCAAGGTGGTGGTCTGCTCGGCAAGCTGTTCCAGCGTGGCCTGCAACTGCGTACCGAGCGACTGGGTGGTGCGTTGTTGTTCGGCAAGCACCGACGCCCAGGTGTCGGCGTTGGCGGCGGTGCTGCGCGCAAAGCCGTCATCGAGTGCGCGCAACTGTTGCTGCACGGCGGAGCCGACGCTGTCCTGCAGAGCGCTGTTGCGCTGCTCGACCTGCGCCAGCATGGCTTGCATCTGCTCGATGAGCGCCTGCTGCGTACGCTCCTGCGCGGCCAGTGCGGCCTGCCAGTGCTCGGCCGCAGTGCGTGCGCTGTCCTTGAAGCCGGCGTCGAGGCCATGCAGTTGCTGCTGTACCGCTGTGCTCACGCCTTCCTGCAACGCTGTGGTGTGCTGGGCGATCTGCGTAAGCGTGGTCTGCAGCTGCGTGTCGAGCGCCAGCTGTGCGTGTTCCTGCGCGGCAAGCGCGGTGGTCCACTGTTGCGCGGCGCTGCTGGCACTGCGATCGAATCCGCTGCTGATGCCGTCCAGCTGCTGTTGCACAGCCTGGGTAAGCTGCGCGTGCAGCGCGGCGGTGTCGCGCGCAATGCTGGCCATGGTGGTCTCCATCGCCGGCTGCAATGCCGCGCCAACCGCGCGCGCGCTGTCTGCAACGCCGGCCTGCAGCGATTGCTCCATCGAGGTGGCCAGCCGTGTGTAGGCGGCTTCGGTTCTGGCATGGAACTCGGCCTGCTGTGCGGCCAGACGTTCGTCGGCGGCAATGCTCTGCTGCTCGATGCTGCCCATCAATGCATGCAGGCGATCGATCAATGCCGGCATCAACGCGCTTTGTTGCTGCTGCAGCTTGAACACTTCACCGCGCTGGTGCGCGTCCGAATGCGGATGCAATTCGGACGCGATCTTCAGATCCAGCCGCTGCACGGCCTGCAGCCGCTCGCGGCGGCACAGCGCCGACAACAGACCCAGCATAGCCGAGGTGGCAACACCGGCGATGGAGGTGCCGAAGGCGAATGCCAGGCCTTCCACCGGTGCCGCCAGCGACCCGCGAATGGCCTGCAGGTCGGTGGCGCTTTGCAGCGCAAACCCGGTGCCCTTGAGCGTGGCCATCATGCCGAGCAGGGTGCCGAGCATGCCCAGCAATACCAGCAGGCCGACCAGGTACGACGTCAGCACGGGCGCCGGCAACGCCACACGCGCACCCTGGATGCGCAGACGCACCGCATTGCGCAGGCTCGGGTGCAGCTGCTCCAGCCACGTGTCCAGCGCCGACGGCGCGGCGGTGAGCCCGGTCACTGCGGTATCCAGCGTGGCGCTGGCCTGACGATAGCGATACAGCTCCAGCGCACCGGCGAGATAACACGCGCCGATCAGCGCCGCGACGCAGGCGCCCAACGGGTTGTTACCCAGATAGCCGAACCCGACCCAACAAACCGCCAACAGGCCGACAAGAAACACACACACGTGTACAAGAGTTTTGAACATGACGTCCCAGTTAGCGGGTACGAAGCGCTGCAAGCAGGCCTTCGATCGGGTGAAAACGAACATCCAGTTCGGCGAGCAACACGCTCTGCATGTCTTTGCGAAATACATCCAGCCAGCCATCGGACACCGCGCGCGGCGCGATCTCCTGATCGGGTGGCGCGCTGTGCGCGTACGCGGCCTCGCGCAGGCGGTCGAAATGCGTGCCCAGCAGGCCCGGCACGGTGTTCAACAAGGTCTGCTCGCGCGGGCTCAAGGTCAGCTCCATCACCGCATCCACTTCGGCCAGCCGTGCCATGTCGCTGGACACCAGCGCCAGCAGGTCGCGCAGCCGCCCGCGCAGATCGCCGGTGGCGGTGCGCATGGCACGTTGCATCGCCAGGTAGTGCTGCCGGAACGGCGCGTAGTCGGGCACGGGCGGCGCTGCTTCCGTGTCCGTCGCAGCGCGCGCCTCGTTGCGCAACCGCGCGACCAGCGCATCCAGATCGGCCACGCTGCTGGTCGCAAGGCCGGCGCGCACGCGGGCGCAGGCGTCGGCATCGAGCGGACGCGGTTCTGGCAGGTCGTCGGTCTCGGGCAGCTTGCCATCCAGCGCCTTGGACACGGCCACTGCGCGTGTCCAGTCGATCCACTGGCTCAGCCGGTCGGCCAGCGCATGGTTGGACTGGGCGACGCGGACATCGCTGAGGCGTGCGAGCAGGCGAATGAACGCCGGGCCCGAGAGGGGCGCCCGTGGAGCAGCTTTCGCCATTGTTCCGGTCAAAGACCGCGCATTTTACACGGGAATGACAGCGGGTCGGCCGGCGACACCGGGCGTGCGCTGCGGTGGCTGGTGACGTTCATGGTTGGGCAGAACTGCGGTCAGGGTGGTATTCGGGAGTCGGGCTGTGGCGGCAGGTGACTGGCCGGAGCGTCGTCAGCGCAGATGCCCGCTGCAATCGGTCGAGCCGGCAGCATCAGGTGAGACGGTTGCGGCGCCTGCGCTTGCGCCGATTCATGAACGATGTTCATGACCGCATGCCGCCTACATGGCATCGCGCGGCGCGCGGGTTTGCTACAACCACAGCAGAGCAGCCGGCGCCCGCCATGCAGGGCTGTCGTCGCGCGTCAGGCACTTAGCCATCGCGTCCAGGCACTCGCCATCGCCGGATCTGGCGCCATCGCAGACCTGCCGCTGCGCGCGCAGGCCGCCCGCACCCCTCAGGAGCATCCGCATGAAGTTCGACACTCCCGCAGGACCCAACCCCAGCGACCAACTCAAGGTGCTGGGCCAGCCGGTCGACCGCGTGGACGGGCCGCTCAAGGTGACCGGGCAGGCCCGCTACGCCTATGAATGGCACGACCAGCCCGGGCAGATGGCTTACGGCTACATCGTCGGCGCGGCGATCGGCAAGGGCCGTATCACCGAGATGGACACCGCCACCGCACGGGCGGCGGCCGGGGTGATCGCTGTGCTCACCTACCAGAACGTGCCCACGTTGGGCACCGGCGAGTTCTACGTGCAGCGGTTTCTGGCAGCGCCACAGGTGGACCACTACCACCAGGCGGTGGCCGTGGTGGTGGCCGAGACCTTCGAGCAGGCCCGTGCGGGTGCGGCGCTGGTGCGGGTGCGTTACGCGCGCGAGCGCGGGCAGTACGACCTGGCCGCCCAGCAGGCTAGCGCCCCGGTGGCGCCGCAGGCTCCGTTCGGTGGGCCGCCACAGACCGCACAAGGCGATTTCGCCGCGGCCTATGCCGCCGCGCCGTTCACCGTGGATGCCACCTACCGCACCCCCGACCAGGCGCACGCGATGCTGGAACCGCACGCCACCATCGCGCGCTGGGAAGGCGAGCAGCTGATCTGCCACACCGCCATCCAGCAGATGAACTGGGGCACGCGCGATCTGGGCAAGGCACTGGGCGTGCCGAAGGAGCGCATCCGGCTGCTGTCGCCGTTCATTGGCGGTGGCTTCGGCGGCAAGGGCACCGCGCAGGCGGATCTGGTGCTGGCCGCGCTGGCCGCGCGTATCACTGCACGGCCGGTCAAGCTGGCCCTGCAGCGTCCACTGATGTTCAACAGCACCATCCACCGGCCCGCCACCATCCAACGCCTGCGCCTGGGCGCCACCGCCGACGGGCGGCTGACCGCGATCGGGCATGAGAGTTGGTCTGGCAATCTGCGCGGCGGTCGCAGCGAGCCGGCCACCTTGTCCACCCGTGCGCTGTATGCCGGCGCCAACCGGATGACTGCGGTACGGCTGGCGGTGCTGGATCTGGCCGAAGGCAACGCCATGCGCGCGCCCGGCGAGGCGCCGGGGATGATGGCGCTGGAAGTGGCGATGGATGAACTGGCCGAACGCGTGGGCATGGACCCGGTGCAGCTGCGCATCGTCAACGACACCCAGGTGGACCCGGAACAGCCGCAGCGCCCGTTCTCCACGCGGCCGTTCGTGGCCTGCCTGCGCAGCGGCGCGCAGCGCTTCGGCTGGTCGCAACGCAATCCCACCCCCGCCAGCGTGCGCGATGGCCGGTGGCTGATCGGCATGGGCATGGCCAGCGCCATTCGCGGCGCGCCGATCTCCAAGGCCGGCGCGCGTGCGCGACTGGACCGCAGTGGCACGCTGACCATCGAAACCGACATGACCGATATCGGCACCGGCAGTTACACCATCGTGGCGCAGATCGCGGCCGAACTGCTCGGCGTGCCGCTGCAGCAGGTGGTGGTGCGGCTGGGCGATTCCAGCTTTCCGGAAACGCCCGGTTCGGGCGGGCAGCAGGGCGCTGCCTCGGTCACTGCTGGCGTCTATGCCGCCTGCATGCAGCTACGCGAGACGGTAGCGCAGCGCCTGGACATTGCCGCAGACCAGGCCCGGTTTGCCGATGGCATGGTGCATGTGGGCGGCCGCGCCATCCCACTGGCGCGGGCGGCCGAGCATGGCGAGCTGGTCGCCGAGGACGCCATGGAATACGGCACGCTCAAGCAGCAGTACGCGCAGCAGACCTTCGGCGCGCACTTTGCGCAGGTGGCGGTGGATGCCGACACCGGCGAAATCCGCGTACGCCGGCTGCTGGCGGTCTGCGCCGCCGGACGCATCCTCAATCCCAAGACCGCGCGCAGCCAGGTGATTGGCGGCATGGTGATGGGCGTGGGCGCGGCGTTGATGGAAGAGATGGCGGTGGATACGCGGCTGGGCCTGTTCGTCAATCACGACCTGGCCGGCTACGAAGTGCCGGTGCATGCGGATATTCCGCATCTGGAGGCGCATTTCATCGACGAGGTGGACCCCACCATGTCGCCGTTGAAGGCCAAGGGTGTGGGCGAGTTGGGCTTGACCGGCGTGGCGCCGGCGCTGGCCAATGCGATCTACAACGCCACCGGTATCCGCGTGCGCGACTATCCGATCACGCTGGACAAGCTGCTGGCGCAGCTGCCGCGCAGAACGGGGTAAGTGCAGAAGGAAAAAAAGCGGTGTGGCGCCGGCCGGTGTATGCACCAGCGCCAGTGCCGTCAGCGAGCCATCGCGCGTTGGGTTGGCGATGGAGGCGATGCATCAAGCCGCGGACGATGCATCCATGTGCTAGCTGCTATGCGTGCGATTGAGCGCACCTGACACTGCGCGCTGCTAACAAAACTAAGGTGCTCATCGCCAGGTGTGCGCGGCCGGTGCTCGATGCGCATGTGCCCTTCGTACACTGCGGTTCTGAGCACGCCAGCCGCACCCACCTCACGACTGCTCGCGCCGTGGTGTAGTCGCTCTGATTGGAAGTTTTCCGCATCGATACCGATGCAAGTCGGGCAGCGCCAGATCACCTGTCATGTGCGTCTCTGGCGACCGCGTGCCAGTGACCGCACACTAACGAGCACGACCATGCAGTTGAGCTGCGCACTGCTCTACGCAGCATAAAAACCGTGTCGTTGGGCGAGCCTGGGCGCGATGGACACACCGTTCCAGCTGCCTCTGTACCCGTCTCTCTAACCAATTCAGGTTGTCGCACACCGTCGCCGAATTACTTCTGTTTTGTAAGGTGAACGGGTATAAGCTGCCGGCCGGGGAACACCCCAACGAGGAACGCAATGGACCACTCCGACATGCAAGTGTCCGATCTGCTGGTCTTGGAACTGCAAGGGTTCCACGACGCCTATGGCAGTGGACCGGACTTCTGGGACGCTTATCAACGCATCATGGGCGTGGCGGCGCAGGCCGGCGGCAACATGATCAATCTGGCCAACGAAATGGCCTCACTGGCACAAGGGCTCGGCGCCATCGATCGCGCGCAGCTGCTGTAACTTCCTCTCGCGGTCTGGTGCTGGCGTGCGGCTGCCGCCACGGCGCCGTGCACGTTGTGCCACCTTCGCATGCGTGACGATCCGCGCGCTCACCTCATCTTTCTGTCGTTTTCACGCACGCCTGCTGTGCGCATTTTTACGGTTGACGCATCGATGGCACGTTCGTGATCTTCGCCGATCACGCAGTGTCGGTCGGGGCGCTATCGCAATGCGCTGGGCAGTGGAGATGCGACGCGCCTGCGTTGCCCGCCAGTGCAGCGGCGCCCCCAACCCCGTGCCGGATGCAGTGATCCGGCACCTTGTTGAGGAGCCAAGGTGTGAGCGAAACAGTCGAAGGCGTGCGTGTGCATCTGATCGGTGGCCCGCACGATGGGCAGATGCTATGTGGCACATCATTGCCGGGCGTGATGCTGCCGGCGGGGTATCGCATGACGCCCTGGCCGGGCGGCCAATCCGGCATTCATTGGCACCGTGAGCTCAATCTGGCTTGCGTGCATGGGGCGCTGGCGGCAGATGAAGTGTGTGCAGCGCTGGGTGCGCAATGGCGTCGTTATCTGGCGACACGGCGGCAGCAAGCCGCCGCAGGCAAGGACGTAGACCTGCCCGACGGGTGTGCGAAGACGGCGTTGGCGTGATGACGCTAGCGCCGGCCGAGTGCGCCGCTTTCTGCGTAGGACACACATTGTTGGCGAGGCGGAGAACGCTCAGCGCGTTCGCTATGGTGCGGTCGCGTGCATACGGCAGCCGGGCGCTAGACAAGGCGCGGTCGATTCACTGACTCAAGGATTCGCGGGTGTGCATGTGGTGCGACATCCGCAGCGAATGCGCGGCGTTAAAGGCAAACGCAATACCGCGCGCTTGGCAGGTGAGGCTTACTCCGCGTCGGCGGGCGCCTTGGCCGGTGTGACCACGGCATTGTCAGGCGCGCCGCGCTTCTTCTCACGGCGCAGCGGCGTGTCGCCCAGGCGCTCAATTGCGCCACCGGATTGCTGAAACGCTTCCAGGTCGGCAGCCAGACGCTGTTCGGACAAACGCGGCTTGCCCGGTTGGTTGCTCACGGTCATCGACTGGCGGCGGGAGTTATTCATCGCGAATCCTCATGCGTTGTAGAGCGTCAAGGGGATGCCCCGCCGGCGCTGATCGTCGTAGGTGGCACGCACGTCGCGGCAGTACGGGCCGGACATGACAAAACGCCGACAAATCGCCGGGCGCGTTTCATAGATCGAGCAGCACATGCGCGCGGAATCGATCGCCACGCACCAACCTTCCTCATCGCGCGCCATCACGTGCCAGCCTTGCGGTGTCACGCTGGTCAGATGCTCGGGGATACGGTCGGTTGGATCGACCATGACGGTGAGCCGGCAACAGACGGCATCGCAGCGTTCGCAGAGATTCTTGATGGAAAAGGCCAGATTGAAGTGAAGGCGACACCGGGCTCCGGCCGCAAGTGCACCATACACCCTGCACGCGGCCGGATGTGAACCGGCGCCCGCAGGACCCGCTCTGACCGCGCACCAAGGGACGTGCGGGCTGAGCGGCGCGTCTCGGCGAGTTGCCCACCGGCAGCAACGCACGCCCGCGACGCAGCAAAGCGCGGATGCACCGAGATGACGTGCGGCATTGGCGTCTGGACGCGCCGCTTGATCGATGCAGATGACTCGTCGTGCTGACCTTGGTCGTCACGGTCGCTGAGCAACTGGCCTGAAGAACAGGCCCGCGCCGCGTTGCCTTTGTCACGCCGGTGCGAAGACGGGTTGCACCCCTGCCATCGATGGTGCGCCGTAGCGTGGTGGTGTCCGTAGCACGCATCAGGAGTACCGCCATGAACACATCCAGGCAGCCTCCATCCGCGCACGACCAGCCCGCAGGTCACGATCAGGACCACAGCGCCAAGCAGAAGCAGGACGCGCTGCAGGACGAGGCGGTGGAAGAAACCTTCCGGGCCGGCGGCCCGGTATCGCCGTTCGTGCCGGCCAAGCCGCTGGACTGAGCGCGGCGACTACGACATCTCGGCTGCCGAGAAGTGATGAACGCTGGTGGCGATCACAACCAAGCAGGCCCGGTCAGTGATCGGGCCTTCCTGGTTCATGTAGTTGGACGCGACGCTTACGGCGTCAGGACCACCTTGCGGCAGTCGTCCTGCTTCTTGTCGAACAACGCGTAACCCCGCGCTGCATCAGCCAGTGGCATGCGGTGCGAAATGATGGCATTGGGCTTGAGCTCACCGTTGCCGATACGCTCCAGCAGGTACGGCATGTGTTTTTGCACGTGCGTCTGGCCCATCTTGAAGCTCAGCCCCTTGTCAAAGGCATCGCCCAGCATAAAAGCGTGAATAAATCCGGCATACACGCCGGGCACGCTGACCACGCCGCAGCGCCGCGTAGCCGCGATGCATTGGCGGATCGCCACACCGCTGCTGCCTTCCAGCTTGAGGTTGGTGAGCGCGGTTTCGATTGCGCTGCCTTCCGCCTCAAAGCCCACCGCCTCGATGCTGGCATCCACGCCACGGCCGTCGGTCTGCGACACGATCACATCTGCCGGGTCGTCGATCTCGTCGAAGTTGATCGGGATCACGCCGTAGGCCTTGGATGCAAAGTCCAGACGGTACGCATGCCGGTCGACCATGAAGATGCGTTCTGCGCCCAGCATGCGGCAGCACGCCGTAGCCATCAGGCCCACCGGGCCGGCGCCGAAGATCGCCACCGTGGAGCCCTGCTTGACGCCCGCATCGACAACAGCCTGATACCCGGTCGGCAAGATGTCGGACAGGAACAACACTTGTTCGTCGTGCAGCGCATCCGGCACCACCAGCGGCCCGACGTTGGCCTTGGGCACACGCACAAATTCGGCCTGCCCGCCAGACAAGCCGCCGTAGAGGTGGCTGAAACCAAACAAGGCCGCAGGCGGGCGCATGTCTTTGTGATTCAGCGCGGCGCCCTTGCCGGTATTGGTAGTTTCGCACGCAGAAAATTCTTGCAGCATGCAGTGGAAGCAGCGCCCACACGCCACCACGAACGGAATCACTACGCGGTCGCCTGGCGTGACTGCGGTAACGTCCGGGCCGACCTCTTCAACGATGCCCATGAACTCGTGGCCAAGAATATCGCCATGGCGCAGGTCCGGAATCTTGCCGCGGTACAGATGCAGATCCGAGCCGCAAATCGCCGTGGCGGTGACGCGCAAGATCAAATCATCGCGTTCGACCAGAACCGGGTCCGGTACGGTTTCGACCCGCACATCGCGTGAGCCGTGGTAGTTGAGGGCAAGCATGTGGATCTCCTGAAGGCCGACGGGGCGCGGCAACGCAGAGCAGTGTTTGCATCCGGTCGTTAAGCCAGTCAGCACGGTGCGTGCGCACGGTGTGCACGTGCTTGCTCCACGACATCGCGTTGATGCGCATGTCACGTCTGGATAACCCGCGCGCTCGCAGTCTGACTTTACGCGCAGCACTGCGTTGTAACGTAAATGCGGTGACGCAATCCCGACAATTCATGATCGCCACGTGCGATCACTCAGGAGACAGGCATGGGACTTTTCAAGATGGTGACGGCCGGCGCAGTGGGTTATGTGGCATATAGGGCTTGGCAGCGTAGTCAGGGTCTGGCAGCGGACACGCAAGTCGAGCAGGGCGCACGGGAGGATCGCCAAACCGCGCAATCTGCCATCGGGACCACGCCGCCGCATGGCGACCCGCTGCACGCCAGTGTTGGTGATGCACGCGACCGCCAGCAGGCGCTGGGCGCGCTGGCCATCTTCAACGAGCAAGAGCGCACGCTAGCGCAGCTGGCGGTGGTCAAGGGCGTCGAAGGCGAGCTGCTGGATTTCGCACGCAAGATGGATGAAGCGCATAGCGCTGCACTGACCGACCTCAGCCGTTTCGCACCAGACCGCAGCGGTCCGCTGGGGCAGGCCGCATCTGCGCGTTCCAAGAGCGCACGCGACCAACTGCAAGCGTTGCACGGGCAGGCATTCGAAACGCAGTATCTGCAAACTGCCGTGCGCAGCCACGCGCAGGCACTGGAACTGCTGGATAAACAATTGAGCAGCGAGCCGGGCTCCAGCGATCTGGGCAAAGAGCTGCACCGCACGCGCGAAACCATCGCCGAGCATTTAGACCATGCGAAGGCACTCAGCGCGAAGCAGACCCAGCCGCATTGAGATCAGCTAGCAGTACTTCAGAGCAGCTAATAAACGGCTGCGTTGTGGCTAGGCAGACGTGATGGTCGCTCAATGAGGCATGTGCCACTCGTATATCGATTCTGAAAGCATCTTCTACGCCCATCTGGCAGAGGTCAGTAACACTCTGCTAGCCGCTCTAGAGCCAGCAACATCGTGATGTTTGACCAGGGTCATAGGCGGGTGGTTTGTGGGTCACGTGACCGTCGGGCGCGAGTATTGAACTCCAAGTTGATCATCGCGCAACGTAGATAAGACAGGCAGCCAAAGCTGCCTGTCTTTTTGACTGAAGTATGGTGCGTGACTGCGCACTGTAGTCACCTGGCGCAACTGACGCAGTGCAGTCTTGCGTTGGATTGAATCAGCAAGCCGAACAATGTGTTTTTCATGCTGTCGCGCAGGTGTCGGCTTAATTCCAAGCAAGCGGCAACCCTATCTCGGTCGAACAAACCCGCATCCCCTAAGGGTGACGCGGGCGCGATCACATCACGCGCGCGTTAAAGCGTGACAGCGCCGCCGGAGATCGTCAGGAGCGTGCCCGAGGTGTAGCTGGCCGTGTCGGCTGCGAGCATGACGTAGGCCGAGGCTAATTCCACCGGCTGCCCAGGACGTCCCATCGGTGTCTGCGCTCCGAAATTCTGCACAGATTCTTCGTCCATGCCGGAGGGAATGAATGGCGTCCAGATCGGGCCGGGCAGCACTGCGTTGACGCGGATCTTCTTTTCGGCAAGCACGCCGGCTAGGCCGATGGTGAGATTGGCCAAGGCACCCTTGGTGGCCGCGTAAGGCAGGATGTTGGGGGTCGGCTTCTTCGATTGCACCGATGCAGTGTTGATGATGGAACCACCATCTTTCATCAAGGGCACAGACAGCTGCACCAGATTGAAGACGGCGTGTACGTTGGTGTCGAAGGTCTTGCGCCACTCGTCCAACGTAATGTCTTCGAAGTTTTGGAAATATTTCTGATAGCCGGCATTGTTGACCAGGATATCCAGGCCGCCGAAGGTGCTGTTGACCTTGTCGATCAATGCGGCTGCCTGGCTAGGGTCGCTGATGTCGCACCCCACCAACAATGCCTTGACGCCGGCTTTCTCGATCAGTGCGCCGATCTTGTCTGCATCTTCCTGCTCGTCGGGCAGAAATGCGATGGCCACATCGGCGCCTTCACGAGCATACGCGATCGCAACGGCCGCACCGATGCCGCTGTCGCCACCGGTGATCAATGCACGCTTGCCCTTCAATTGCCCATGGCCGACGTAACTGTCTTCGCCGTGGTCCGGGCGCGGGTCCATCTTTTCGGTACGGCCCGGGAAGCCTTGCTGCTGGGGCTTGAATGGCGGGCGCGGATAATTGGGTACGGGCATGATCGTCTCCTGACATTGGGTTCGCTGACGTGCAGCACGCGAGTGCTGCGCTGAAAGCCAGTGTGAGCATGCAAACGTAAACATCAGGACTAGGCGATGTCGGCAGCGCGTATGCTGGCGACCCACGCGTGGGTGGCGCAGCTGTCTGTTCGGTTACGGAGTTGCATTGATTAGCGTGCGCGTCGTTGCGAGCTTCATGTGTTCTTGCTCACTGCATTCGATACTGAGCGCACTGTCAGGAGATCCACCATGTTTTTGCGCCGTAACGGGCTGTCGTTGTGTCTGCTTGCGCTGACCTTGTTTTTCATCGGCTGCCAGATCTATGCCGGGCTCCACGCCTACAACACGGAGCTACGCGAGCATGGATTGCCGACGCTGCAGCTGGCTGCCTATTTGCACAGCCCGCACTTCATGTCTGCGCTGTTCGAGAATTGGGAAAGCGAATTTTTGCAGATGGGCATGTACGTGTTGCTGACGGTCAAGTTGCGTCAGGTGGGATCTGCGGAATCGCGCCCGCTCGACCCCGGTCAAGAGCACACGTCGATCAAGCCAGGCCCTGCGCCGTGGCCGGTACGTGCCGGTGGGCTGTGGCTGCGCCTATACCAGCATTCGCTGGCGATCGCGTTTGGCATCCTGTTCCTGATGAGTTTTGTGTTGCATCTGATCGGCAGCTGGCGGCTGGAGCTGCTGGAACGTGCACAGAAGGGCTTGCCACCGATCAGCATGCTCGACCATTTCACCGATGCCGGGTTCTGGTTCGAATCGATGCAAAACTGGCAAAGCGAATTTCTGGCGGTGTTTTCACTGGTGGTCTTGACGATCTGGCTGCGCCAGAAGGACTCGCCACAATCCAAACCGGTCGAGGCGCCACATTCGCAAACCGGCGGATGATGGTGGTCGCAAGACCGCTGCGCAGACACTACTCGGACCCGCTAAAGAGCACTTCACGCCATCACACAACGTCGTTCACCGCACTGCAATGTGCCTTTGCCTAGCGTGACATCACACCGTGACGCAGGAGATGCAGATGGGGACCGAACCGAAAAAACCATGGGGCCCTGACGCCGATCAGAGCAAGCCATTTACGCCGCAGGAAAGGCGCAACGAAGATGCGGACTGGAAAGTGCACGACATGCCCGACGAGGACCGTGACGTGAACAAGGCCGACCCGGAGCACGATTACGAACGGCCGGACGGATCGGAAAAGCGCTGAGATCTCTCGCAATTGAATAGCACAGCGCCCGCAAGTGCTGACGTTGTGCTATCTGCCGCGTTGTGATGTCATGCCCGCACTCCACGCCGCGCAGCGTTGGAGCAGGCTCAATGGTGATAGCCCACATCCGCCGCGATCTTGCCGCGGAACACTCGATACGACCACACCGTATATCCCAACACCAGCGGCAACAGCACGATCAGGCCAACCATCGGAAAGATTTGCGACGACGGTGGTGCGGCCGCCTGCCAGATGGTGTAGCTCGGCGGTACCAGATACGGCCACATGCCCAGCACCAGCCCGATAAAGCCCAGCACGAAGATCGCCAGCGTCAGCAAGAACGGCGAGGCATCGCTGCGTGAGCTGTCGCTGCTGCGCCACAGCGCCAGTGCTACTGCCGCGGTCACCACCGGAATGGGCGACAACCACCAGAAGTTGCCATGCGCAAACCAGCGCGCCATCACGTGCGAGCTCAGGAACGGCAGCCACGCGCTGACCAGCACCAAAAAAGTCACCACCACACCGACCAACGGCTTGGTCAGCTGACGCGCCAGGGTGTGCGTGCGCCCCTCGGTCTTGAGGATCAGCCAGGTGCTGCCGAGCAGCGCATAGCCGAACACCAAGGCCGCACCGGTGAGCATGGTGAACGGGCTGAACCATCCGAAGACACCGCCGATATAGCGCCCATTCTCCAACGCCATGCCTTCCACCAGCGCACCCAGAATGATGCCTTGCGCGAATGCAGTGAGGATCGAGCCCGCGATGAACGACAGCGTCCACAGCCGCCGCGAGCGCTGCGCCTTGAAGCGGAACTCGAAGGCCACGCCGCGGAACACCAGCGCCATCACCATCAATAGCACCGGCAGATACAGCCCCGACAGGATCACCGCGTACGCCGCTGGAAATGCCGCGAACAAGCCTGCGCCACCGAGCACCAGCCAGGTCTCGTTGCCGTCCCAGATCGGCGCGGCAGTGTTCATCATCAGGTCTACTTCCTGCTCGTCGCGTGCGAACGGCGCCAGCATGCCCAACCCCAGCACAAAGCCATCGAGCACCACGTACATCAGCACGCCAAAGCCGATGACGCCGAACCACGCCACCGGCAACCAGTAACTCAGTTCCACGGTGCGTTCTCCTGCTCCAACGCGGTGTCTGCTGCCGACAACGGGCGTGCTGGGGTGTGTTCGCCGCCGGCCACGTCCGGGCCGTCGTGACTGGGGTGCGGGCCGGCGCGGACCAGCTTGGTCAGATAGAAGATGCCGAAACCGAACACGAACGCGTAGCCCAGCACATACACCAGCAGCGACACCGCCACGGTGGCTGTCGATTGCGGGCCCACCGCGTCGGCGGTGCGAAGCAGTCCATACACCACCCACGGCTGTCGCCCGATCTCGGTAACGAACCAGCCGGCGACCAGGGCGATAAAGCCGGCCGGCAGCATCACGTTCCAGGCCAGGATCAGCGCTTTTGCATGCAGCCGGCCGCGCCACCAGGCAATGGCGGAAATCCACGACAGCAACAGCATCGCCATGCCCAGGCCGACCATGATGCGGAACGCAAAGAACACCGGCGCCACCGGTGGCCGCTGATCGCGCGGCACCGAGGTCAGCGGGGTGATCTCGCCATCGGTGCTGTGGGTCAGGATCAGGCTGCCCAGACGCGGAATAGCGACTTCATAGTCGTTGCGCTCGGCCTCGGAATTAGGCAACGCAAACACCACCAGCGGCACACCGGCGCCGGCTTTTTCGTTATGCCAGTGCGCTTCCATCGCTGCCACCTTGAGCGGCTGATGTTCGAGCGTGTTGAGGCCGTGCTGGTCGCCGACCATGACCTGGATAGGCAGCACGATGGCCGCAAACGCCACCGACAGCCGCAACATGCGCGCCGCCTCGGTCAGATGCACGCCCTTGCGCAAGTAATATGCCGCCACACCGCCCACCACGAAGCAGGTGGTGATGAACGAGCCAAGCGCCATATGCGCAAGCCGATACGGAAACGATGGATTGAAGATGATCTGCATCCAGCTCACCGGATGCACGATGCCGTTGACCATCGCGTAGCCCTGCGGCGTATGCAGCCAGCTGTTGGACGACAGGATCCAGAAGGTGGACACCAGCGTACCGATCGCCACCATGCAGGTCGCAAAGAAGTGCAGCTTCTCCGACACGCGACCCCAGCCGAACAGCATCACGCCAAGAAAGCTCGCTTCCAGAAAAAACGCGGTGAGCACTTCATAGCTCAGCAGCGGCCCGATCACGCTGCCGGCAATGCGGCTGAGCTCCGGCCAGTTGGCGCCGAACTGGAACGCCATCACGATGCCGCTGACTACGCCCATGCCGAAGGAAACGGCGAAGATGCGCAACCAGAAAAAGTACAGCCGCTTCCACCCCTCGTCGTGCGTGCGTAGCCAACGCCATTCCAGAAAGCCCAGCAGATTCGCAAGGCCAATGGTGAAGGCGGGGAACAACACATGGAACGAAATGACGAAGGCGAACTGGATGCGGGACAACAACAGCGCTTCCACAGGGATCTCCCTAGTGCCGGACGAGCGTGGGTACGTTCACGGCGACACTGGCGTGGCAAAGATGATGGTCATTGGTGATCGTGATCGTGGGATCGGGGCTGACGTACAACGTCAGCATCTCGGGAAAGCGCTGCGCTATCGCGTTGCGCCTCGTCATGCTGCGGACCGCAGGCGTGTGCGCATGCGGCACTTAAGGGTGATCCGGCGTAGCGAGCGCAACTGCAAGGTGGCAATGCCGCGTTGCCGCGCCCGTTATCCGCGTGCCTGCCGTAGGCTTGCCTGCAACGGCGCGCCGACTACGCGCTGCGTAAATGCCGCAGGCAGCGTGGTGCTAGCCAGTCGGCAAGGGCCGCATTGGTCGAACCCGCGGTCAGACACAATGCATCGCGCACTGCCTTGATCGCCTGATGTTCGGTCAGATCCGGCTGCGCGTTGTAGGCATCGCAGACGGCGCGCACCGTGTTTTCGGGGATGCCATCGAAGGAGTGATAGCCCAACTGGCCACGCCGATGCTGGTCCCGCCAATACGTCAATTCGTTTTGCACATCGGCGTGGCGATGTACCGACACTGCATGCATGAGACACCTCGCTCGGCTAGGTCAGGGAGCAATGTTTGCGCGTTGAAAGTACGTTGCTGTGAGGATGGCCTGCATGCCGTCTCCACACGACACGCGCCGGCAGTGGATCACGTCTCAGGCCACTACGTTCACTGGCCGACTGGTCTAATACAAGGGCTCGGCATCAGCTCACGTCACTTCCGGCCAACCACCGGTTGCGATGCAACAGCACAAGCGAACTGATCTATTGAGTTCAGCCCGGCTGCGCACTCCAAGAATGCGCGGCAACCGTGCTGGCAAACCTTGCACTGTTTGGCGTTTCGGCATGCCCGGCGCGGCGACCGACCCCGACCATGACGCTTGGCACTGGCAAATTCAGGCCCAGCCGTGCGTACTTCGCGTATGAAGCGGCGAGCTCGACTTAGGGGGAAGGGCGCCGTTCGATCACGATGGTCGTGACTGCAGCGTGCAATCTCGTGGTGATACGCAGGCGCACTCTTCGCGCCGCCGTCACAATTCTCAACTGAACATGTACTAGTCATTGCGGACAGAAGCGCTCATGGACAGTCTTTCCTGCGCCATCATCGACGACGACGTGGAGTTCTGCGATCAGGTGGTGGAGTTAGCCACCGATAGCGGCTTCCGTGCCAAGGGCATTCACACTCTTGGCGAAGCCAGCCGTTGGTTGGACAGCAATTTCCCCGATCTACTGGTCGTGGACGTTGGCCTGCCCGACGGCAGCGGTTTCGATCTCATCGAACGGTTGGACCCGGACCACACACCGAAGATCGTGGTGGTGTCGGGCGATTACGCCTATGAAACCCAGGGCCGCGCGCAGCAGTTCGGCGTCAGCGAGTTCTTGACCAAGCCGTTCGCGCCGGAGCGCCTGGAGCGCGTGCTGGGCGGCCTGCGTGAGGCGCAGCAGGGCAATCTGGGCATCATTGGCAATAGCGACAGCATCGTGCTGTTGCGCAAGGACATCGTGCGCGTGGCGCCGACCGATTTGAATGTGCTGGTGACCGGCGAGACCGGCACCGGCAAGGATCTGGTCGCCCGTGCCATCCACCGGGTGTCCGGCCGTCGCGGTCGCTTCGTGCCGGTCAACTGCGGCGCGATTCCGGAAGAGTTGCTGGCCAGCCAGCTGTTCGGTCACGAGCGCGGCAGCTTCACCGGCGCCGACCGTCGTCACGCCGGATTCCTGGAACAGGCCGCCGATGGCACGCTGTTTCTGGATGAAATCGGCGAGATGCCCAAGCGGTTGCAGGTCTATCTGCTGCGGGCGATCGAGTCGCGCAGTTTCATGCGTATTGGCGGCAACGAAGAGATTGCGCTGGATGCCCGCGTGGTTGCGGCCACGCATCAGCATGTGCAGCGCGAGCACGCGGTGCTGCGCGAGGATTTGTTCTACCGTCTCAACGAGTATCCGATCCAGGTGCCGGCGCTGCGCGAACGCCGCGGCGATGCGCGCGTGCTAGGGCTGCGCGTGATCAACGAACTCAACGTCAAATACGGCAAGCGCAAGCTGCCGACCAAGTCGCTGCTGCGCTATCTGGCGTATCACACCTGGCCGGGCAACGTGCGCGAGCTGCGCTCGTTCATCCACTATCTGTATCTGCGCTCGGACGGCGATCTGCTGACTGCGCCGGATGTGGAGCAGACCGTGCCGCAGGCCGACGAAGACGGGTTGTTGATTCCGGCCGGCTGGACCATGCGTCAGGCCGAGGACGCCATGATCGAATCGGCCCTGGCGCGTACGCGCTTCAACAAGAAGGCGGCGGCACGCGAGTTGGGGATCAGCGTGCGGACGCTGCACAACCGGTTGAGCGACAAGGACGCGTAGTGACGGACGCTGCATTGCAGGGACGGCAGCGCGAGCTGCTGCATCAGTTGCGTAACCGTCTCAACGTGATGGGCTTTGCGTTGTACGCCTTGCGCAGCGACACCTCCAAGCCGATGGAGACGCTGCGTAACGCACATCAGTCCGCCACTGAACTGCTCAACCAGCTGGGCGAGCAAGAGCGTGCCCAGCAACTGGCCGACGACCCGCACCCCGAGGCATCGCCGGCAGCACTGCCGCCTGGCGACCACTGATCCGTCGTGCTCTTCTGACTGGGTGTGCTGGGTCTGGGATCTGGTAATGGCTAGAGCAGTCGTGCCGATGCGGAAGCGCGGCGCGTGCAGATCAATTGCATCCAGATGCACAAGCCCATCGATGCTTCAGCGGTGGCCCTACTCGTATAACTGCCCTTCGGAGTCGAAGGTTTCGCGTGGCGAGGTGGTGATGTGTCAGGGTATGGAAGCACCCTTCGTGCGGAAGCTGGCCTGTCCGCGCTGTGCATTGGTAGATAGTGACTTTGTGCAGATACTGGAAACGAGCCGGGTATGACCCACCGACGTTTGCAGTCAATCTCAAAGAGCTGAGTGACGCCGACCAAATGATTGAATCGTCCAGCAAAGAGTTTCTATCGCCAAACTGAGGAGCGATGGATGCCGAACGATCCGCACCGTAACTGTGCTAAGCCGCCAAGTGGCGAACCCGGCCACGGCATGCGCGCTGAAGGGCGCGCGTGCCGTGGTACCGAGCGCGTGCCGATTCCACTGGCGGTACGGCGCTTTCCTCGATCCACAGCGCCGCCCCTGCCAATAGCGCCGCCCCGAATGGTTGATCAGGCCGCCTTGATGGTCCTGGCTGCTTTCTGGTTGCCGCCTTGTTCGGCAAGCAGGGTCAGCTTTTCGTCGGTGGCCTTTTCTTCTTCCAGTGTGGCAAGCAGCAGCGGTAGCGCATCGCTGTAGCCGAGTTGCTTGGCCATTGCCGCAATGGTGCCGTACGAAGCGATTTCGTAATGCTCCACCTTCTGTGCGCCACCGATCAGCGCGGCGTCGCGCACTGGGCCGGCTTCGATTTCATCGATTACCTCGCGGCTTTCTTCCACCAGGCCTTCCATCGCCGCGCACTTGATGCGCTTGAGCTTGATGCCCAGCACGTCGACCACCTGGTCAATGCGTTCGATCTGACCCTGGGTTTCTTCCAGATGGGTTTCGAACGCGGCTTTCAATTTCGGCTCGGTCGCAGCACGTGCCAAACGCGGTAGCGATTTGGTGAGTTGCTTTTCGGCACTATAGATGTCCGACAGCTCGTGGATAAAAAGTTCTTCGATCGTCTTGATCGCCATGGGTGGCTCCCGTTGTTGTTCAGAGGTTTGAAATATCGCGCTCGCCGCCTGGCGGTAACGCTTTTTGGTTGCTCGCGTTCGACAAACGCGAGCACGATGGTTTTCTGATACGTGATTAGTAAGTCGGCCAAAGCGTCTGGCCTCAGGCCGTATCGCGTGATCGCTAAGCTAGTCTTGCGAGTGTTAGCGCGATTGGTGGAAACGGTGATCCCGATGCGATGGCGGCCTGTGCCGTAACGAGTGCGTGCACGCATCGCTCACGTAGGCGCGCGTTAGAGCACGGCAAGCTGGCTGGCAGATGTTTCTGCGTGAGCGTGCGTGCATCGCTGCCGCCTGCATCGGGCTGTACAGATGCGACGCGGCGTTACTACAGATGCCGTCTTACTGAAATAGCGAAAGGCCATGCGCAGGCAATATATCGGCGATGGCATGCATGTCGGTGGCATGTGTGCATGCGACATAGACGGATGCGCTACAACGCTGTTCACACGCCTGCACGAGATGTCCTATGACTCCGCTGGATAAACCGTTACGTCGCGAACTGCAGATCGGCGACCAGGCGTATACGTTGATCATCGACCCCGACGGGTTGAAGCTGGTCGAGAAAGGAAAACGCAAGGGCGTGCACTTGCGCTGGGACGCGCTGGTCAATGGCGATGCCGCACTGGCCATCGCCTTGAATGCCTCACTCGGCGATGGGTGATGTGCTCAAGGCGCCGTGCATAGCACCGCGATGACCCGCTTGGCTCAGGTCGTCGGAAACAACTGCGCCAGCGTGCGCACTGCTGCTTCGGTTGCGGCACGGTCGGGAGTTGCATCGGCATTATTGAAGTCGTTGGCGCCCTGCGCTTGTACCAGCAGCCCGTCGCGACGCGGCACCACATTGAGATTGTGGCCGCGCCAGACCAGACCGTAGGTGACCTCCGGTTGCGGGATCAGGCGTGCGGTCTGCCCACGCACCGGAATCACGCTGTTGTCGCCCAGCAGTGCACGCGCGCCGTAGCCGGTGGCGTTGATCACGATTTTTTCGCGCAGGTCGGCAAACTGACGCGGATCGTCGAAGCTGCGTGTGTAAAGCTCGCCGCCCGCCTGCAGAAAATCCTGCAGCAACAGCCGCGCATATGCGCTGATGTTGAAAGTCAGCTGGCTGTAGCGCCGCACGAACGGTACCGGGAACGGGTGGCTGCCGGCAGTCAGTGCTTGCGAGCGCGGGCCAAGGTCGTGCAGCAGCGTGCGCTCCAGTGGCGGGTAGTCTGGTTCGTGCGCCTCGGCCGAGGTGACCGGTTGATCGAACGGCACATCCGACAAGGCATAGCCATCGCGCCATTCGATCGGCTCGCCGGGTAAGCCGAGCAGGGTCTGATATCGGCGAAACGAGATCCGCGCCATCTCTTCCCAGCGCGTCTTGAAATCGGCTGTGGCGTGCTCGCTGGTGCAGACGCGCGAATCCGGCGACCACACGCCGGTGGCATAGAACGAGCGCACGTCCGGCAGCCGCTCGCGGGCATAAATGCGCACGCGTAGGCCGGCGCGTTGCGCTGCCACCGCCGTGGTCAGCCCAATCGCGCCACAGCCGATCACTGCCAGCTCGCGCACGTTTGCATCGGCCGCGCGCACCAGTCGCAATGTGTGTTCGGCTGCGCCCCACGACAACGACCAACCACTGCCGCCGTGCCCGTAGTTGTGCACCACGGTCTTGCGTCCGATGCGTTCTGCCTCGATGCGCGGGCCCTGCGCACGGAACGGCCGTGTGCAGCCGTCGATGGCGATGATGCGATCGACCGATGCGCGCATCGGCGTCAGTGCAGGCGCGGCAGCGAAGGGAATCGGCAATGCATCGGGCGGCGGCAACGGTGTGGACGGCGCAATGGCCGCCTTGCCGGTGGCAGCCCAACTGCCGGTCGAAGCGGCCGCAAGCGCAAGGCCTGCGCTGTGCAGAAAATGACGGCGGTGCATGCGACTCCTGCGCGGTGGTGTGGGTGGTCGGCCGACTGCGATGTAAGACGCGCCGGCGTCCCTCAGCAACACAGCGGGGCCACCCGATGGCAACGCACGCCGACCTGGCACGACAGCGTGCTAGGCCGCATGCCTTACGGCAACCAGGCAAGCGGTCTGTTGCTTGCGTGTGTCGAGCATACCGCGCAGGCCTTGGTCTGCCGACCGGCCAGGTCGGGTTTCGTCCTGCGATCCCGGTACTTGAGGTGGCGCTGACGGCCATTCGTCGCCCGGGGCTTTCGCAGCGGCACGTGCCGGCTATGCTCGCTCCCGTCCCATCTCCGACGAGTCCCTACCGTGTCTGCCAGCGTCTTTCTGATCGTGCGTATCGTGTTCGCCTGGGCTGCCGCGCTGGTGGTGGCGGGCAGCATGTGGGCGCAGCTGTTCGGCTCTACCGGCGCGTTCTTCGGCCTGATCTGCATGGTGCTGTTGACGCTGGCGTTGATGAGCGCGATTACCCATGTGCGGCGCGTCCGCCTGATCGCCGGACGGTTGGACCACGACACCTTGTCTACGCGTCAGCGCCGCCAGATCGAAGTGCCGCTGGAGGCACAGGCCAGCTTTGCGGTGGTGGAAGAGGCAGTGCGTGCGCTGCCTCGCGTGCAGGATGTCGAATGCGCGCCGGGCAGCCTGCTGATCCGTGCCAAGATCCGCCGCTTCGACCCATACGCAGGCCGCAAGCCTTCGCGCTGGAATCTGTTTGCGCGCTTTGCCATTACCCACAACCAGGTGCTGGTGACGATTGCGCCAGGGCAGGGCACCAGCAGCGTCACCGTGTTGTGCGAGCCCGATGCCGGCGCCTGGGTGGACCTGTTTGCAGTGGACGAAGGCAGCAACTTCGAGAACGCCGAAGCGATGAATCGCGCGGTGGTGCGCCGGGTCGGCGAGCAGCGTCGCGACGAGCAGGCCGCCGCCGAGCAATCGGTGATGGAAAAGGAACTGGCCGTGGCGCGCTTGAACCTGCTGCATGCGCAGGTGGAGCCGCACTTTCTCTACAACACGCTGGCCAGCGCCCAGGTATTGGCGCGCACCGATCCGCCGCGCGCGGACATCATGATCGGCCACTTGATCCAGTACCTGCGCCGCTCGCTGCCCAGCGCGGACGATGCAACTTCCACATTGGGCGAAGAACTCGAACGCACCCAGGCGTATCTGGAAATCCTGCGTATCCGCATGGGCGCGCGGCTGGCGCTGCAGGTGGAAGTGCCGTACGAGCTGCGCGGCCTGCAGGTGCCGTCGATGATGTTGCAGACGCTGGTGGAAAACGCCATCAAGCACGGGCTGGAGCCCAAGCCCGGCGGTGGCACCGTGTGGATCCTGGCGCGCTGCCTGGACGACCACCAGGCAACGCTGACCGTGGCCGACGACGGCCAGGGGTTCAACACCCATAGCCACGGCACCGGCATCGGGCTGAAGAATCTGCGCGAGCGGCTTCAATTGATCTACGCCGGCAAGGCGAGCTTCGCCATCGTGTCCAATTTCCCCAGCGGTGTGGCGGCCACGCTCACGCTGCCCTTGCCAGCGCAACCGGCCGCAACGCGCCCGCCGCCGCTGCCTGACGCCGCCACCACCGAGCAGGTGCAGGCGTGAGCGCGCTACGTGCGGTGATTGCCGAAGACGAAGCGCTGCTGCGGCAGTCCTTGCTCGCGCTGCTGGCCGAGGTGTGCCCGCAACTGCAGGTGGTTGGCGAATGCGAAGACGGCGCCAGCGCGCTGGAGACCATCGCCACTCAGCAGCCGGATGTGGTGTTTCTGGATATCCGCATGCCCGGCCTCACCGGCATCGAGGTGGCACGCGCGATGCGCGAGGTCAGCCCGCGCACGCAGGTGGTGTTCGTCACCGCCTACGATCAGTACGCCATCGATGCGTTCGAACACGGTGCGGTGGACTACCTGCTCAAGCCGATCAACCGCGAACGTCTGCAGGCCACCTGGCAACGCGTGCAGCAACGCGCCGCCGCCGGGCAGCCGGACGGCAGCTTGCTGGAAGCGCTCTTGCAGCGTCTCTCTGCACGCCCGGTAGCGCCCGGCGTCGCGCCACCACTGGCCTGGCTCACTGCCACCAGCGGCCGCGAGACGCGTTTGATCGCACTGGATGAGGTGGCGTATTTCCAGGCCGATCAGAAATACACCACGGTGATGACGGCCGGCGCTGAGGCGCTGCTGCGCACCCCGCTGCGCGAGTTGCTCGATGTGCTCGACCCGCAGGTGTTCAAGCAGATCCACCGCTCCACCATCGTCAACATGAAGGCGGTGGCCTCGGTAGTGCGCGACGACACCGGCAAGGGCCGGCTGGCCCTGCGCGGGCGCAGCGAAACGCTCACCGTCAGCCAGCCGTTCATGACCCTGTTCCGCGGCATGTAATCCCCCGTCTCCCCCATACCGCATCGACAAGAAAGGACTGCTTCCATGCGCCTGATCGCCTCCCTGGTGTATTGCCTGCTCGCCCTGGCCGGCTGCCACGAACGCAACGGCACCACTTCGATCACCCGCGCCACCAGCGATGGCCGCGACGTGCTTTTCAGCAAGACTTTGGTCACCGAGGCCGAGACCAATGTGCATTGCCTGGCCAGCAGCAGTGGCCAGTGCCATTACCTGATCTATGAAGAGCAGTGCCCGACTGCCACCACCGCCGCCACGGCCAGCGGCGGCACGCCGGCGCCGGTGTGTGCGCGCAAGACACTGGACAGCTTTGCGCTGCTGCCCGGTCAGGTCCGCGCGCTGCGCGGTCTTCCGGCGGCAGCCCACACCTGCGTTGACCGCAACGTGCCTGCTGCCGAGTGCCACGGGTAAGCCGCAGCACGTGGCAGCACGGCGGTGGTGCGTAGTGCAAGCAACAACTGCGACGGGCGCACAGATGCGCGCGTCGTCGCATCGCGGTGTCGCGCAGAGCCTGAATACGCACTGACGACAAGCGGCCGCTTCTGCGATCATTGTCGGCTTGTTGCCGGTTTGCGGCGCCCTCACTGTCAGGCTTTTCATGTCCGAACATTCGTTGCGCCGCGACGTCGGCCCTTTTGCGCTCATGCTCACCGGGCTGGGCTCGATCATTGGTTCCGGCTGGTTGTTCGGCGCCTGGCGCGCGGCTGGGCTGGCCGGTCCGGGCGCTGTCTGGGCCTGGATTCTGGGCGCGGCGATCATCACCACCATCGCGCTGTCCTACGCCGAACTGGGCGCGATGTTCCCCGAATCCGGCGGCATGGTGCGTTACAGCCATTACTCGCACGGCTCGTTGGTGGGCTTCATCGCCGGCTGGGCGAACTGGATCGCGATCGTCTCGGTCATCCCGGTCGAAGCCGAAGCCTCGGTGCAGTACATGGCTTCCTGGCCGTGGGCCTGGGCGCAGGGTCTGTATGTGCAGGCACCTGGCGGGGCTGGCGAGTTGTCGGTACCCGGGCTGCTGATTTCGGCGGTGCTGGTGCTGGTGTATTTCTTCCTCAATTTCTGGAGCGTCAAGCTGTTTGCGCGCTCCAACACCTTGATCACCGTGTTCAAGCTGGTGGTGCCGGCGGCGACCGGCGTGGCCTTGATCGCCAGCGGCTTTCACAGCGAAAACTTCAGCGTCGGCATCCATGGCGATGCCCATGTGATCGACCTGGCGGCAGTGCTCACTGCGGTGGCCACCGCCGGCATCGTCTTCAGCTTCAACGGCTTCCAGAGCCCGGTGAATCTGGCCGGCGAGGCACGTAATCCGGGCCGCAGCATTCCCTTCGCGGTGCTTGGCTCGATCGCGCTGGCCACGGTGGTCTACGTGATCCTGCAGGTGGCCTATATCGGCGCGGTGCCGCCGGATCTGCTGGCCAAGGCCGGCTGGCACGGCATCGATTTCCGCTCGCCGTTCGCCGAGCTGGCCATCATCGTCAACCTGCATTGGCTGGCGATGCTGCTGTACATCGATGCGTTCGTCAGCCCCAGCGGCACCGGCATCACCTACACCGCCACCACCGCGCGCATGGTCTACGGCATGGAAAAGAACGGCACCATGCCGGCCGCGCTGGGCAAGCTGCACCCGGTGTGGGGCGTGCCGCGCATGGCGATGTTCTTCAACCTGGCGGTGTCGTTCGTGTTCCTGTTTTTCTTCCGCGGCTGGGGCACGCTGGCGGCGGTGATCTCGGTGGCGACGATCATTTCCTATCTCACCGGGCCGATCAGTGCGATGGCGCTGCGTCGCCACGCGCCGGAACTGCATCGCCCGCTGCGCATCGCCGCCTTGCCGGTGCTGGCCGGCGTCGCGTTCGTGATGGCGACCGAACTGCTGTACTGGGCGCGCTGGCCGCTGACCGGCGAGATCATCCTGCTGATGGTCGTGGCGCTGCCGGTGTACTGCTACTACCAGGCCAAGCAGGGCTGGCCGGATCTGCGCCGCAATCTCAAGGGCGCGGCCTGGATGATCTGCTACCTGCCGATCATTGCGCTGCTGTCCTGGGCCGGCAGCAGCGATTTCGGCGGCCATGGCTACCTCAGCTACGGTACCGACCTGGCGGTGGTCGCCGCAGTCGGCGTGGTGTTCTACATCTGGGGCGTCCGCAGCGGCTGGCGCACCCCGTCGGTGGAGCAGGCGGTGGCGCGGGCTTGAGTGGGGCTGCGCACCTGGCCTGAAGCGCAATGCGGAATCCACGCAAGATCGTCCTGCATTCACTGCACGGCGAACGGCCAGGGCTAGCCGCTCTGGTCGCCGACTGGATCGCTGAAGGTGTCAACTACGTCGGTGTGGTCGGCGTCGATGCCGACCGCATCGAGGACCTGATCGATGACTTGTGCGTGGGAGATGGTTCGGCACCGTACTTCATGCTCACAGCGGCGCATGGCCCGGACGAGTCTCTGGAGGATGCTGTGTCCTTGGCGCAGCTACTGTCCGATGAGTTTGCAGGCCCGGTTCGTGTGATTGAGTTCTAGTCGTTCGAACATGCTGGCGCCACCGCGTCGTGCAACTCTTGCTTCAAAGGCGCATTAGGGCCATGACACAGCGACTCGAAGGACCTGGCGTGCGTCAGGATCAGGGCACTGGTCGGTGTTCAAATGCAAGACGGCCGATGGAATTCCTTCGGCCGTCTTGCAGTTCAATCGCGCGTTCTGGTCTGCGATCTGTGCGCAATGCTTCAGGCGTTGGCCACCAGCCGTGGCGCGCCATCGAAACGGTCCAGGTCGCGCAGCAATTCGGTGTAGCGACGCAGGCGGCCCATCTCACGCATGTTGACGATGTCCTCGTGGCGCAGTTCGCGCTTGGAGGTCACTTCCTGCTTGTAGTGCAGCACTTCCGGGTAGCGACGCGTCATGTCCAGCGCGTCGGCAACGCACTCGACCGAGTCTGCGTCCGGCGCCACCCGCGCGCGGCTGTTGAAGGCGCGCAACCACCGCTCGAAACCGGCGCTGTGATCGAACAGATCGGCGATGTACCACATGATGAACAGGATCGACGCCCACGAGGTAAAGATGATCACCACGCGGCTGAAGGTCAGGTGGTAGTCGTTCTGCCACAGCTGATGCGTGATCACGCCGAGCAGCACCAGCGAAATCGCCTGCCAGCCGATGATCGAGGCGATCACCCATTGTTTTTTGGCCACCTTGAGCAGATCGAGCTCTTCGTCGAGCTGCGTGTCGGTCTTGTCGCGCCAGTAGACGACCTGCTCGTCGAAGGAGCGTCGATGGAGTGCGTTGTCCTGCAATAGCAGGCCTAAACCCTGAAACAAAGCGATCATGACAAGCTCCTAACGGATGACTGGTACGAACGACTTGCTGCATCGGCGGTTGCCGGTGCCCTGGAGCGACCGACGCGCCTTGCGATGCATGACAGAGGTCGGACAGCTCTAGTTCTAGCACTTTCGCTGTGCATGGCAATGCCTGCGGCGAACCTGTGGCCGCGCAAAGTTGCGCACTTGCGCACAAAACGCTGAATTCAGGCGGTTTGTCTGCAATGCCATGGCATCGCGCGCGCATTGCATCGCCACTCTTGTTGCACTGCACACTTGCTACTGCGGCGATACCGCGCGTCACCGGCTTGGGCAGGTTGGGGATTTGCAGGCTAGGGATTGGGGTGCGTCGGCGGGGGTAGGCGAGCGCGGCTACCAAAACGACGGCGCGGCCTCGGCGTGGGCGCGGCCGGTGCTCGTCACCGGCACTGCCCTGCGGAAGCGGACGGCGCGCCCGTGCCGTCCGCGTCCACCTGACGACTGCGCTATTAGGTGATGGTCGCTCCAAGCGCGGGCGCTGCGCCCACGCAGCCGGCTAAACAAGAACGACGGCGCGTCGCTGTGGCTGACCGGTGGATGAGGCAGCTGTGGCAGGGTAGCCGCGCACTGACGTGATCATGCAAGCGCATCCGTATCATGGCGGCATGTCAGCCGTCCTGCGTACCCTCACTGCCCCCGCCGCCGAACAGATCCGCCGCTGGGTGCTGGGCGCGTTTCCGCGTGGCCAGAGCACCATCGAATACGATCAGCCGCTCGGCGATCCCGGCATTTTCGGGCCCGACAGCGTCACCTGGCGCGTGCACTCCGAATTTCCCGGCATGTTGTCCGGCGGGTTGTGCGCATTGATGCTGCAACTGTTGCACCCGCGCGCGCTGGCCGGGGTCTACGACCACTCCAACTTCCGCGCCGATCTGGTCGGTCGGCTGCGGCGCACCACTAACTTCGTCGCCGGCACGACCTACGCGCCGCAGGCCGAAGCCGAGCAGCTGATCGCGCGCGTGCGGCGTATCCATTCGCATATCCGCGGCCACACCGCCGACGGGGTGCCGTACGAAGCCAACGACCCTGCACTGCTGACCTGGGTGCATGTCACCGAAGCCTACGGATTTCTGCAGGGCTGCCGGCGCTATTGCCGTGATGTGCCGAGTGCCATTGCCGACCGCTATTACGACGAAGCGCGACACGTTGCCGAAGCCCTCGGCGCTACCGACGTGCCCGCCAGCGAGGCCGCGGTGGAGGCGTATTTTGCGTCGGTGCGCGGCGAGCTGCGCATGGACGCACGCTCGCGCGAGGTGCTCGACATCCTCACCAGCATCCAGCTGCCGGTGCCTGCGGCAGGGCTGTCGCGCGGCGTGTTCCTCGGTGCCGGCACTGCGTTATTGCCGGTCTGGGCCAGCGACATGCTGGGCCGCACCACCACCCAGCGCGCACAGGCACGCGCATCCGCCCGCCTGCTGCGTAGTCTGTCGCCGTTGTTCCGCACCGCGTTGCGCGACGGCTTATCGGCACGTGCCTGCCGGCGCATGCAGTTGGAACCGGCGACGTTGCTGCAGTGGCCTGAGTAGCGGTTTGGCAGGTGGGATGTGTGTGTGGCTTGCGTGCTGGTTTAGTGCTGCATGGTACTGCGGGTGCGGTTACATCGCCGCGACTACCGACCCTCACCCCAACCCCTCTCCCGGTGGGAGAGGGGCTTGTCTGCGGCGTCTTCTCGCAAGGCTTTAATAACCGATCAATCCTGCAGTGAATGACCTGCGATGTGCCTGCGCATCCGGCACCAAGTTTGTCTCACGCAGCGATTTGACCTGCGGTATGCCTGAGCGAGCGGCCTGCAACGTCCTCTCTCGCGGTGATTGACCTGCATGTAAAGAGCAATCGGCAGCCAAGACCCTCTCCCCCGAGAGATGCGTTTGGGTGAGGCAATAGCGCGCGTGGAGCGACAACGCCAGTAAAGAGCAATCAGCAGCCAAGACCCTCTCCCCACGAGAGATGCGTTTGGGTGAGGAAATGGCGCGCGTGGGGCCACAGCGCCAGGCATGTCGGGCCGACATCAGGCCGACACTGCAACCTACTGCACAGACTCCGCTGCGAGCGATGGCCGAGTGAGCAGGATGACTGTCCGATGATGGCAGGCACGCCGACAGTCGCGTTTACATCGTCGCTTCACGACCAACGCCAGCACTTACCAGATCTTGACCCGCTGCTCGGGCGCTAGATACAGCTGTTGATCCTGCGTCACATCGAAAGCCGGGTACCACGCATCCAGATTGCGCACGGTCTGCGCGCGGAAGCGTCCGGGTGCGTGCACATCGGTCAGCACGGCATTGCGTAGTGCGGCGTCGCGGTACTTGCCGCGCCAGGCTTGCGCAAAGCCAAGGAAGAAGCGCTGATCCGGGCTGAAGCCATCGATGGTTTGCGGCTGCTTGCCCTGCAGCGACAACTGGTAGGCGTCGTACGCGGTGGCCAGGCCGGCAACGTCGGCGATGTTTTCGCCCAGCGTCAGCTTGCCGTTGACCGCCAGATCGTCGAACGGCTTGTACGCGCCGAACTGCGCGGCCAGCGCATTGCCGGCGGTCTCGAATTTCTTCAGATCCTGCGGCGTCCACCAGTTATGCAGCTCGCCGTGCTCGTCGAACAGTGCGCCCGTGTTGTCGAAGCTATGGCTGATCTCATGCCCGATCACCGCGCCGATCGCGCCGTAGTTCACCGCATCGTCGGCGGCCGGGTCGAAGAACGGCGGTTGCAGAATCGCGGCCGGGAAGAGCAGGCGATTTTCCAGCGGCACATTCAACGCGTTGACCTCCTGCGGCAGCATGTACCACTCGCGATGATCGACCGCCTTGCCCAGCTTGGCGATGTTGCGGCGATACTCGAACAGGCCGGCGCGTTCCACGTTGCCCAGCGCATCGTCGCGACGCACGTCGAGTGCGCTGTAGTCGCGCCAGCTGTCCGGGTAGCCCACCGCCACGGTCAATCCGGCAATCTTGGCCTTGGCGTGCTGTTTGGTCTCCGGCGTCATCCACTCCAGCGCATCGATGCGCTTGCCGAATGCAGCGATCAGGTTCTTGACCATCTCTTCGACGCGGGTCTTGGTTTGCGCACTGACGTACTTCTGCACGTAGCGCTTGCCGACCGCTTCGCCCAATGCGGCGTTGGTGGCATCGATCCCACGCTTCCAGCGTTGGCGTTGTTGCGGCGTGTCTTCCAGGGTGGTGCCGTAGAACGCAAACTGCTCATCGGCAAACGCCTTGGACAGATACGGTGACGCACGATCCAGTGCACGAAAACGCAGATAGTCCTTCCAGGTCTGCAGCGGCTCGGACTGCACCAGCGCCGACAAGCCGCGCACGGCTTGCGGCTGCCACACGATGAAGTCCTGCTGCGCCTTCAGACCGGCGGCATCGAAGAACAGCGGCCAGTCCAGGCCGGGAGCGTTCCGCGCGAAATCGGACTGTTTCCAGGCATTTGCGCCCGCCTGCACGTTGTTGGTCTGCTCGGGCGTGGCGTGCACGCGCGCGATTGCGACTTCCAGGGCCAGGATGCGCTCGGCCTTGGCCGGAGCATCGTCGATGCCGGCCAGTTCCAGCAGCTTGACGATGTGGGCGCGGTAGGCATCGCGCAGCCGCGCCATGCGCCCGCCGTCCAGGTAGAAACTGCGCTCGGGCATGCCCAGGCCGCCTTGCACCAAGTACGGCGCGTAGCGGCCGGGGTTGTGCAGATCCTGCGAGACCCACAGGCCGAACAGACGGTCGGTGTAGAAATTCGTTGAGTTGAGCAGGTCCACATCGGCGCGTAGCTGCCCACCCAGGGTGCGTGCCAGCGCCTGCTTGTCTTCCAGCTGCGCGATGGCGTCGAGCTCCGGCTGCACCGGCCGCACGCCCTTTGTCTCGATGCTGGCTTCGTCCATATAGGCGGCGTAATAGTCGCCGATCTGCTTGTCCTCACCGGTGACGCGGTCGTTGGCGGCAGCGCCTTCGATGATGTCGCGGCTGTGCCGCTCGGTGTCGATGGCGATGCTGACGAAGCTGTTCAAGCTGGAGCGGTCGTCGGGAATCTGCGTGGTCTTGACCCAGTTGCCGCTGGCGTAGCTGAAGAAATCGTTGCCCGGCGCCACGCTGCGATCCATGCCTGCCATATCGAAGCCGAAATCACCGAGCTTGGGCGTGCTGGGGGCGGGCGTGGTGCGGGTGTCGGCCGCTGGCGCCGCGCCATCGCGGTGACAGGCTGCAGTGGTCAATGCCGCAGCAGCCATGGCAGCGATCAGGACAGGGCGGTGCAAAGAAGCCATGCGGCGTAACTCGGAAACAGGAACGAGGACCGCAGTGTAAGTGGCATGCGGTGCCACGTCCCGATTTGAGGGCAGGCGCCTATGCATCCTGGCGCGTTGTGGACACGCTCGGTTCAGCGCCGTCGCTGATACCAAAAACCCAGCGCGTCGCGGGTCTGCAGCATGCGGCGCCCGCGCCACAGGAAACGCAGCAGCAAGCCCAGGTGCTCGCGCTTGGAAAAACTGCGCAGCTTGCGGTCGGAGGTGTGCACGGTCTGGCGCAGGATCACAAAGCGCCCGCAGCGTGCCAGCGCACGGCTCAAGGCCACATCTTCGCCGGCGTAGTAGCGCGTATCGAAGCCGCCCGCGCTGACGAAGGCCACGCGCGTGCAGAACAGAAAGCAGCCGGGCGCGATGCCGGAAACGCGAAAGAACCAGCCGAACGCAGCCTGCGCTGCACGTTCGAACCACACCCGGTCGCCCTGCAGATGCACCTGCGCACCGCCGCCCACCGCGCCGGCCTCCAGCGCGGCCAGTGCGGCGCCGACCACCTGCGGGTTGATCAAGGTATCGGCATCCAGAAACAGCAGGCGCTCGCCTTGTGCGGCCTGCGCGCCCGCATTGCGGGTGGCAGCAATATGCCGCAGCTCGACCTCCAGCACTTTTGCACCGTTGTCGCGCGCAATGCGTGCGGTGTCGTCCTCGCAAGCATCGGCCACCACAATCGCTTCGTAGTCCAGCTGCATCGCCTGTGCGCAGGCATGCAGGCACTGCAGCGTTTCGCCGATCAGTGCAGCCTCGTTATGCGCGGGAATCACGAAGGACAGCATGGGACGTGGTGTGAGCGATGATGCGCCGAGTGTGCAAGCAGCGGTGGTGCGATGGCGTGAGTACATGCGATCGGCACAGCCACACCGTGCTCAGCCGGACGTGGCCGTCAGGGCGAGGCACGCATGTCTGCCGCCTGTGTTTCTTCGTGCCGGCGCTGTGCACAGACGCTTTCAGCAGTCCAGCGCGAAACCGCAGCGATTGCTGCGGTTTCGCGATCATGGCTCAGCGGTTGACCGCGCCCATCATCGCTTCGGGATAACGCGTGCCGGCCGCAGCCTGCGCCGGGAAAATCGCATCGATGCGCGCCAGTTCGTCGGGCATCAGTGCCACCTCCAGCGCGGCGATGTTCTCGTCCAGATATGCCTGACGCTTGGTGCCGGGGATCGGGATCAGGTCCTGGCCCTGCGCCAGCACCCAGGCCAGTGCCAGTTGCCCGGGTGTGATGCCCTTGTCGGTGGCGATCGCCTTGACCTGCTCCACCAACTGCAAATTGCGGGTGAAGTTGTCGCCCTGAAAACGCGGCGAATGCCGGCGGTAATCATCCGCGTCGAAGTCGTCGGGCGATGAGAACGCGCCGGTGAGAAAACCGCGGCCCAGCGGCGAGTACGGCACGAAGCCGATGCCGAGCTCGCGCACGGTGGCGAACACGCCGTTGTCTTCCGGCTCGCGCGACCACAGCGAGTATTCGGTCTGCACCGCAGTGATCGGGTGCACGGCATGTGCGCGGCGGATGGTGGCTGCGGCCGCTTCCGACAGCCCGAGAAAGCGCACCTTGCCCTGTTCGACCAGACGCGCCATCGCCCCGACGGTGTCTTCGATCGGCACGTTGGGATCCACGCGGTGCTGGTAGTACAGATCGATGTGCTCCACGCCAAGACGGCGCAGGCTGGCCTCGCAGGCGGACTGCACGTAGGACGGGCTGCCATCGATGCCGCGCACCGACGGGTCGTTGGGGTCGAGCTTGATGCCGAATTTGGTGGCCAGAAACACTTCGTGCCGGCGGGATGCGATCGCCTTGCCCACCAGCACTTCATTGGTGTGCGGGCCATACATGTCGGCGGTGTCGAGCAGACTGATGCCGCGGTCGAGCGCGCGATGGATTACCGCGATCGAGGTGGCCTCATCGCTCCGGTCGCCATAGAACGCGCTCATACCCATGCAGCCGAGGCCGAGTGCGGAAACGGTGGGGCCGGACCGGCCAAGTGTGCGGGTTTGCATGGTGGGGGGAAGCTCCGTGCAGCGAGGTAGGCGGGGAGAGTGGCGCGGCGTGCGTTAGCGCGATGTAGCCCACTCGCGAATGCTTGAGGCTGGTGAGTGGGGGTGGCGATGCCTTTTTGCTTGGGAATTGCAGCGACGTGCGGTTTCCACGGTTTAACGGCGGATGCGCTCAGCGAGAGTCCAGTTGTTGAGGGCACTGATTACAAGGCAGCGTCGCATAGTGAACAACTTTTGCTGCGGCATTCGATGACCTGTGGCGACACACAGCGTCTGCGTCTCGTTGCGCTTGCCGTATCGCCCATTGCGCGCGACGTGTTGCCGACGCCGCCATCGGCACTCTGGCCTGATGTCGAACACAGCACGCGCGATGTTGCAGAACATCATGCTGTCGTCGACGCAAGGCGCGATCTAGTATTGCCACGCGATTTAGGCATCACTGAGTGCAGTGCGCGCAGCCCCAGCGAGCCGCCAGCGCGGTCACACAACGCAGTCAATGCCAACGACATCGGCCAAGCTGCACGCCTGCTCTCGGCGCCACGCCTGCAACCGCATCGTCAAACAAACCAACGCCCGCGCGTATCGGGCCGCCTCAAGCCGGCCCAGACGCGCGGGCGCTGCGGTGGTGGCCTCAGTCTTTGAGCTTGTTGGCGAACTCGGCGACGCGCTTGCCGAGCAGCTTTGCGGTTTCCAGATCGCCGCTGCGCGGGGCTTCGTCCGGCGATGCGTCCGAGGGCGAGATTGCCAGCGCGCCGCCCCAACCGGCGGTCCAGTTGATGTCCTGCGGCCCGTGCGCCTTGGTGTTGGACGGCGGCAGACCGGTGCCGACCCAGACCTGCCCGTGCTGCTGCGACAGGGTCCAGAAATACTGGATGGTGGCGTACTTGTCGCCGTTCACCGAGGCCGAGTTAGTGAAGCCGGCGGCGACCTTGTCCTTCCATGCCTGCGCAAACCACGGCTTGGAGCTGTCGTCGGCAAACCTCTTGAACTGCCAGGCCGGCCCGCCCATGTAGGTGGGGCTGCCGTAGATGATCGCGTCGGCTGCGCCGATCGCCTCCCAGGCGTCGTCGGGCAGTTTGCCGTCTTGGTCGATGCGGTACAGCGTGGCCTCGCCGACACTGGCGGCCCCTGCATGCACGGCTTCGGCCTGCTTGACGGTGTGGCCGTAGCCGCTGAAATACACGATGACGATCTTGCTCATGGACGCTCCTGCTGAATGAGGGAGGCCGATTGTGCGCACACCAGCCGCGACAGATGAATGACCACGTGCGGGACGAACTGTTGCCGCGGCCGCTTGGGGCGGCCAATACAACCACTACACCGCCACCGGACCGGCGCAGCCGGCGTTCTGTGCTCACATATTCCGGTTCTGAGCCCGACATCCACACCAACGTAGGATTGCTGATGCGTGTTGCCGGCCGCTTTAGCCAGCAGCCGGCGCTAGGTGCGGCGTGTGCCAGGCGCGCTGCCACACTGCCACACCAACCGACGATAGCTGACGCGTGTTGCCGACCGCGCTTAGCCGGCCGCCGGCTCGGCCAGGCATTCGAGCAGGTAGTCGATGAAGCTGCGCACCTTCGGCGCCAGATGGCTGCGGCTGGCGTACACCGCAAAGATGCCGATCTCGCCGAGTTGGTAGTCGGGCAGGATGCGCAGCAGTCGACCGCTGGCGATATGCGCATCGGCCAGGAAGTCCGGCTGCATCACGATGCCCTGGCCGGCCAGCGCGGCCGCATTGAGCACGTGGCCGTTGTTGGCGCGCAGCCCGCCGTGGATGCGTACATCGACATCGCCGTCCGGGCCATGGAAGCGCAGCTCGTCGCCGCTGGGCGAGTATTGGTACAGCAGACATTCATGGCTGGCCAGGTCGGACGGGTGCTTCGGCGTGCCGGCGCGCGCCAGATACGCCGGCGCTGCGCAGGGCAGCAGCCGGACCTTGCCCAGTTGCCGCGCGATCAGCATCGGCGCCGGCTGGCGGGTGATGCGGATGGCCACATCGAAGCCTTCTTCGACCATATCGACCAGACGATCGGTCAGCGACAGGTCCAGCTCCACCTGCGGGTAGCGTGCACGAAAGCCGGGCAGCAGCGCGCCCAGGCGCTCGATCCCGTAGCTCACCGGCGCATTGACTCGCAGCACACCGGACGGCTCCAGCGCCTGCGCGCCGATGGTGGCTTCCAGGTCGTCCAGATCGGCCAGCAACTGCAGGCAACGCTGGTAGTACGCCGTGCCGGCGCTAGTCAGGCTGACCCGGCGCGTGGTGCGGTTGAGCAGGCGTGTGCCCAGGCGTTGTTCAAGCGCGGCGACCTGGCGGGTGACGTTGGCGGTGGAACGGTCCAGCGCATCGGCGGCGGCGCTGAAGCCGCTGCGTTCGGCCACCGCGGTGAACACACGCATCGCATCGAGGGTATCCATGGACGTTCCGATTGTTTCTTTGGTTGCAATAAATTATCCGAATCCGATGTATTTATCAGATTTTAGTAAGTAATAGGCTGTGTGGATCCTCAACGGAGTGCCCGTCATGTCCACCCACCTCGCACGACCTGGGACTGCTGCCTACGGCGCGGCGCTGCTGCGTATCAGCCTGGGCGCCCTGTTCCTGGTGCATGGTCTGACCAAGCTGTTGGTGTTCACCCTGGCCGGCACCGTGGGCTACTTCCAGTCGCTCGGCCTGCCCGCCGCGCTGGCCTACCTCAGCATGGCGCTGGAACTCGGCCTCGGCCTGGCGTTGCTGTTGGGCCTTTACGCGCGCTGGGTGGCGCTGCTGGGCGTGCCGCTGCTGCTGGGCACCATCGTCAGCGTGCATGGCGCCAACGGGTTCGGTTTCTCAAACCCGGGCGGCGGTTGGGAATATCCGGCGCTGTGGGCGGTGTTACTGATCGTGCAGTCGCTGCTGGGCGATGGCGCGCTTGCGCTGAAGCCGGCGCGCTGAAGCCTGTCATTTTGAAGACTGTCATTTCAAGGAGTCACGCATGACCCGCATGCCATCGTTGTACATCTCGCATGGATCGCCGATGACGGCGTTGCAGCCTGGCCAGGTCGGGCTGCGTCTGGAAGAGCTGCGGCAGCTGCTGCCACGGCCGCGTGCGATCGTCGTCGCCACGGCGCACTGGCTGGGCCGTCGCCCGCTGGTCAGCGGTGCTGCGCGGCCGGCGACTATTCACGACTTCGGCGGTTTTCCTGCACCGTTATACGAGTTGGAGTACCCCGCCCCCGGGGAGCCTGCGCTGGCGCAGCAGATCACCCGCCGCCTGGAACAGGCCGGCCTGCATCCGCAGCTGGACCCGCAACGCGGCTTCGATCACGGCGTGTGGGTGCCGCTGCGCTTGCTGTACCCGGCGGCCGACATCCCGGTGGTGTCGGTGTCGATCCAGCCCGAACTCGGCCCTGCCCACCAGTTTGCGGTGGGGCGCGCGCTGGCGCCGCTGCGCGACGACGGCGTGCTGGTGATCGGCTCGGGCAGCATCACCCACAACCTGCACGATTTTCGCCACGGGTATAGCGTTGAGCGCGAGGCGCCATATGTGCGCCCCTTCATCGAATGGACCGAGCGCAAACTGCTGGAAAACGACATCCCCGCGCTGCTCGACTATCGCCGACAGGCGCCGTACGCCGAGCGCGCGCATCCCAGCGACGAGCACCTGTTGCCGCTCTATGTCGCGATGGGTGCAGCCGGTGGCGACCAACTGGGCGCGCAGCGGATCGATGCCGGGATCGATCTGGGCTTTCTGGCGATGGATCTATATCGCTTCGACGGCGATGCCGCGATTGCCGCTTGATCGGGTTGTGAAGGCAGTGCCGCTGCCGCGGCGGCACTGGAGCAGTCATGGCGGCCCTTTGGCGCACGGCGGTAACGGCGTGACTGCCGTGCCGCAGCGTCGAGTGCATGAATGCAACGCCTTACCGATAAGGGCATTCGGCGGTGCCGCAGCGCTGACGACATCACCGCCGCACAGCAGTGTTGGGGCATCACCACAACACCTCAGTGCTGAGGCATGACCACAACACAGCAGCGGTGAGGCATCACCACAACACCGCAGTGTTGTGGCATCACCGCTGCCCCGCAGCGCTCTGAAGCATTCACGATCTGCTGCGGTGCAGTCTCATAGGCTGAGACGCCCTCGCTGCATGCTGCCCGCGTGAAAATCCTCGACAAGCTCGCCGTCCTCGCCGACGCCGCCAAATACGATGCCTCGTGCGCCTCCAGTGGGGCGAACAAGCGCAATTCGCTCGGTACCGGCGGGATCGGCAGTACCGAGGGCATGGGCATCTGCCACTCGTACACGCCCGATGGCCGCTGCGTGTCGCTGCTGAAGATATTGCTGACCAACTTCTGCATCTTCGACTGCGCGTACTGCGTCAATCGCGTGTCCAGCAATGTGCGCCGCGCGCGCTTCACGCCGGAAGAAGTGGTCACGCTGACGCTGGACTTCTACAAGCGCAACTACATCGAAGGCCTGTTCCTGTCCAGCGGCATCATCCGCAACTCCGACTACACCATGGAACAGCTGGTGGAAGTGGCGCGGCAGTTGCGCGAGGTGCATCGTTTTGCCGGCTACATCCATCTCAAAACCATTCCCGACGCCGCGCCCGAGCTGCTGGCTGCGGCTGGCCGCTATGCGGACCGTCTGAGCATCAATGTGGAGTTGCCGACCGAGCAGGGCCTGACCTTGCTGGCGCCGGAAAAAAGCGTTGGCGGCATTCGCTCGGCGATGGGCGAGCTACGTTGGCGCATCGAAGAAAACCAGCTGGAGCGCAAGGCCGAAAAAGTGCGCCGGGCCAAGCCGCCGCGCTTTGCGCCGGCAGGCCAGAGCACGCAGATGATCGTTGGCGCCGACGATGCCAACGACCGCGCCATTTTGGACGCCAGCCATAACTTGTACGGAAATTACCGCATGCGGCGGGTGTATTACTCGGCCTTCAGCCCGATCCCGGATGCATCGTCCAAGCTGCCGTTGCAGGCGCCGCCGTTGCAGCGCGAGCATCGGCTGTATCAGGCCGATTGGTTGCTGCGGTTCTATGAATTTTCGGTAGAGGAAATCGCGCCTGCACAATCCAGCGGCATGCTGGACCTGGATGTGGACCCCAAGCTGGCCTGGGCGCTGCGTAACCCAGAGCGGTTTCCGGTGGATCTGAATGTGGCGCCGCGTGAGATGTTGTTGCGGGTTCCGGGGCTGGGCACCCGCAATGTGGAGCGGCTGCTGTTGTCGCGCCGGCATGCACGGTTGCGGGTGGGCGATCTGGCGCGGTTGCGGGTGCCGATGAAGAAGCTGCTGCCGTTTGTGAGTGTGCTGGACCATCATCCGCGCCAGCGGCTGGACGATCCGGCGCGGTTACGTGCGCAGCTGGCGCCCGCACCGCGGCAGGCAAGTTTGTTCGATTGATGCTCCTGCCTTCTCCCATCGGGAGAAGCTGCCCGAAGGGCGGATGAGGGTGCGCCCGCAGGTATGAGCTGGACGTTCTTGATGGCTGCCACGAATCTCCAACTTCGGTCGCCGAATCCCTGCTCCAAGCGTTTGGGTGCCTTGCGGCGCGGGTGATGTGTCTTGGCAAACGTCACCAAAACCGCCATCGCCCGATGCGATCCTGCGCGGGAGCGACAAAGCGATAGCAGCGATACCCCTGCAAAAAAGCAGCAGTAAAGATGCAAGACACAACCAGAGTTCCGGCGACGAAGCGACAGCCGGAGCGGAAATCTTGAGGTCAGGTGTACGTAATGTTCAGCGCTGAGGTCGAACCACCGTGGAGTTTCGAGGCGTGGCGTGCGTTGGCGCGGGCCGGGTGGTGTGCGCAGGTAGAACCGGACGATGTGGCATGGAACGGTGGAGCACAGGGTGGGCTGTTGATGGGGCAGGGGTTGCTGGAGTTGCCGCTGACCGTGCCGCCGCCGCGGGTGTCGGCGGACTTCATGCAGCTGGCTGCATCGGTGTTGTGTCATCGCGATCCACAGCGGCACGCGGTGCTGTACCGGTTGTTGTGGCGAATCGCTTCTGGCGAGAAGGCGCTGCTGGAGCGCGCCACCGATGTGGATGTACACCGGCTTCGACAATGGCAAAAGGCGGTGCAGCGCGATACGCACAAGATGAAGGCATTCGTGCGCTTTCGGCGGTTGCCTGGAGAAGAGGAAGATTTCGTGGCCTGGTTCGAACCCGAGCACTGCATCGTGGATCGGGTGGCGCCGTTCTTCGCGCGGCGGTTTGCCGGCATGCAGTGGGCGATCCTCACGCCATACCGCAGCGTGCGCTGGGATGGGGAGGCGTTGTCGTTTGGCGATGCGGCGGTACGGTCGCAGGTGCCGGCCGACGACGCGCAGGAAACCTTGTGGCGCACGTACTACGCGCACATCTTCAATCCTGCGCGGCTCAACCCCACCATGATGCGGCAGGAAATGCCGCAGAAATACTGGAAAAACCTGCCCGAAGCGGCGCTGTTGCCGGAGTTGATCCGCGAGGCGGGTGTGCGCGTACGCGAGATGGCCGAGCGTGCGCCCGAGCCGGTGCGGCGGCGCGTGCCAGCGGCGCCCGCGCCCGCCGTGGAAGTTGCAACGCAAAGTCTGGCGCAGTTACGTACGGCCGCGCGCGACTGTCGCCGCTGCGAGCTGTGGCAACCGGCGACGCAAACGGTGTTCGGCGAAGGGCCGGACGATGCATCGGTGATGGTCATCGGTGAACAACCCGGCGACGAAGAGGATCTCAGCGGGCGTCCGTTCGTGGGCCCGTCCGGGCGTCTGTTCACCATGGCGCTCGGCGAACTGGGCGTGGATCGCCAGGCCTTCTACGTCACTAATGCGGTCAAGCATTTTCGTTTCGAACAACGCGGCAAGCGGCGCCTGCATCGCAATCCGGAGCGTGCGCATGTGCAGGCATGCAGTGGCTGGCTGCAGGCCGAGCGCGCGCAGCTGCGGCCGGCACGCATCGTCTGTCTGGGAGCGACCGCCGCCCAGGCAATCTTGGGGCCGGGCTTTCGTTTGATGCAGCAGCGTGGGCAGTGGCAACGGCTGGACGACGGCACGCCGGTACTGGCGACGGTGCATCCGTCCTGGGTGCTGCGGCAAGGCTCGGAGGCGGCGCGCGAGGAAGGTTATCGCGGCTTTGTGGAGGATCTGCGGCTATTGTTGGCGCCGCCGAGTGCGGCAAGCGATCTGGCCAAGGCATAAAAAAAGCGCGTGCAAATGCACGCGCATGGTGTCGGAGAACAAGACACCAAGTGAGGTCGCCGGCATGCCGGCGACCTCGTTACCGCCGCTTCGCGGTTGGGTCGCGCGGGTTGCACATGAACGCGCATCAATCTGTGTCTCGATGAGCCAATGGATACGACCAGGTCGTACCCACAACGACTGCCCATCGATGCCATGCAATCACGCACTAGCGCATGCAACGCTGCGTACCCACCGACGAACATTCGATCCGTTCGCGTCGGTGGGAGATACGGGCATGCGCCAGCGACGTGCCTGCAGTTACGGCATCAGCACCTTGTCGATCACATGGATCACGCCATTGCTCTGGTTGACGTCGGCAATGGTGACGGTGGCGGTGTTGCCCTTGGCGTCGGTGAGTGTGACTTTCTTGCCATTGAGCTTTGCGGTCAGCGGCTCGCCCTGCACGGTGGTCAGCGTGGCGCTACCGCCACCAGCCTTGATTTTGGCGATCAACGAGGCCGCGTCCACCTTGCCCGGCACCACGTGGTAGGTGAGCACCTTGGTCAGCATCGGCTTGGATTCGGGCTTCAGCAGCGTGTCTACCGTGCCGGCCGGCAATGCGGCAAACGCGGCATTGGTCGGTGCGAAGACGGTGAACGGGCCCGGGCCCTTCAGGGTGTCGACCAGGCCAGCCGCTTTGACGGCTGCCACCAGGGTGGTGTGATCCTTGGAGTTGACCGCGTTGTCGACGATGTCCTTGGTCGCCAGCATCGGCGCGCCACCCACCATCGGATTGGACGCAGCGTAAGCGGGAGCCATCGCGCTGGTGAGGGCAATAGCGGTGGCAATGGCAAGCGACTGGAATGAGGTCTTCATGAGGCATCGATCCTTTGGGTGAGCGATTACCTGGATGGCAATCGTGGATCTTGATACGCGGCCAGATGCGGCGCGGATGCATCACGTGGTTTTTACATAAGGATGCTGCGCTGCACCGTTGTCATAATCCCCAGTAGCAAACCGCGATCGAATGGTCCGTGGTTGAGTCTGTTCGATCAGCAATGCCCGCACATTCCGACCGACGGTTGAAAAACTCCTTGGCGAAACTGCAATGCAGGACGCGCGATCCGGCTGTCACTAAGAGCAGCTAACCAACCGACGGTGCAGCTGCCAGGCGGACACGGCCAGTGCTCGGTGCGGCATGTGCCACGCGCACACTGCGGTTTCTCCGCGCCGTCCATACCTACCCGACAACTGCTCGCTCCGTGTTATTAGGCGCTCTAAGTCCAGCGTCGTCGTCGCTATCGCATGACCTCCCTAATGCTGCACGAATGTTCGCGATTGGAAAAAGCGACATCGGTCAGTGCGATTAGTCTTGATGCCCTTGCGTGATAATCATTTCTAAGGCGCTGTAGACCATGAAGTCCAAAAAAATTGAATTCAATCGACTGGTGCTGCCGACAGTGTGGGTGGCAGGCGCGCTGGCGTTATTCGGCATTGCACACGCTTCAGCCGTCACGCCAACGCCTGCGCCATCAGCGACCGCTGCAGTCCCTGCGAGTGACAGTTATCGACCAGGGCAGAAATGGATTGTGCCGGGGGAGTGGGAATTCACGGTTGATTCTGCGCGCGTGGCCAAGGTGAAGATTCCCAACCACGGCGGCGGCTCGTGGGTTCCCACGCAAGTGATCCTGCTGACCTATAGTTACAAGAACATCGGATTCGACGACAGCGCTAATTACAAGGACGGCGGCCCGTCGACGCTGGCGTTTTCGAAAGCGCATATCGACGTGTCCGATGCCAACGATCCGGACAACGGCGGCGCAGGCAATTACCCCGTGCGCATCAAGCTCGTCGGAGACGCTGACGGTCAGGCGCCCGGGCAGGAGATGCTGGGCGCGCAATGGCCGTATGCTTTCAAGAAAAAGGTCACGGCGGTCAAGGTGACGGTGAGTCACTACGACTCCAAGCTGAAATTGCATGAAGCGACCTTCCTGGTCCCGGTCGAGGGCGCTCGGCAATCGACGCCGCACGCGAACAGGCACCTGCACCACAGCTGATCCTCGGTCGGCCAACCCGCGCGGGAATGCCGTCGGCATCCGCGACGTCGCGAGCGATCATGTGCCGGTTGCTTTCGACGGCACCGCGTTCTAAGCGACCGAGCGACTGTTGGCGTTGGCGATGGATCCATCGCCTGCCCATTCCCACTGCCCACTGCCCACTGCCCGCAACGCGCAGGCGCAGGCGCATTGACTGGCCTGTCGCTGCGCCACGATGGCGCAGCGATTCATCGTCCTACAGGCCATCTGTTTTGACGAAGCACCGCCGCATCGTTGTGTCGGCCTGTCCGTCCGGCAGCCACAGTGGCTGATCGATGCACACCCGCCACAGCGCTGCAGCACCACACCCCTGTGGCGGCCATGCACAGGACCACGCCCAGGCCCAGGCGGTGCAGTGGTTTCATCACCGGTTGCAAACCGGTATGGTCCCGTCAGTACGTGGTTGTGCGTCGCAATATGACGATGCCGCACGTGCGGCCGTTTCTTCTTCCGGGTTTTTATGCATTCGATCGATGTCGTCCTCGCCATGTTGCTGGCGGTCGCGGCCAGCGGTTATCTGATCCGCATCCTGCCGTTCTCGCTGCCGTTGCCGCTGGTCCAGATCGCGCTAGGCGCGGTGGTCTCTGGCGTGTTCGATGCGGGGCACGAGCTGGAACCGGAGCTGTTCTTCCTGTTGTTCCTGCCGCCGCTTCTGTTTCTGGACGGCTGGCGCATTCCCAAACAAGGCCTGTTCCGCGACAAGGCGGCGATCCTGGAACTGGCGCTGGGCCTGGTGGTGTTCACCGTGGTCGGGGCGGGGTTGCTGATCCATTGGCTGATCCCGGCGATGCCGTTGGCGGTGGCGTTTGCATTGGCGGCGATCATCTCGCCGACCGACCCGGTGGCGGTGTCGTCGATCGCCTCCAAGGTGCCGATCCCCAAGCGCCTGATGCACATCCTGGAAGGCGAGTCGCTGCTCAACGACGCTTCGGGCCTGGTGTGCTTCCAGTTCGCGGTGGCTGCGGTGCTCACCGGCACTTTCTCGGTGGCGACCGCTTCGCTGACCTTCCTGTGGGTGGCGTTGGCCGGGCTGGCGCTGGGTGTGGCCACCACCTTCGGGCTGAGCCGGATCCAGGCCTGGATCTGGCGCCACTTCGGCGAAGAACCCGGTTCGGCGATCCTGGTCAACCTGCTCACGCCGTTTGCCGCCTACCTGCTGGCCGAAGCCTTCCACGCCTCCGGCATCCTGGCTGCGGTCGCGGCCGGCATCACCATGAGCTACGTGGAAATGGCCGGCAACGCACCGGGCAACATGCGCCTGCAGCGCTCGGCGGTGTGGGACACGGTGCAGTTCACCTTCAACGGCATCATCTTCGTGCTGCTGGGCGAGCAGTTGCCGGGCATCCTGGATGGCGCGGTGCGCAGCGTGCAGGAGGCCGGGCACCTCAATCCCTGGTGGCTGGCGGTGTATGTGGCCACCATCAGCACCAGCCTGATGGCGCTGCGTTTTGTGTGGGTGTTTTTGTCGCTGCGCTGGAACATCTTCAAGGCGCAGCGGCGCGGCGAGCAGCATGTCAGCCCGCCATGGCGGATTGTGGTGGCGGTGTCGCTGGCGGGCGTACGCGGTGCGATCACCCTGGCCGGCGTGCTGACGCTACCGTTGATGCTGGAAGATGGCTCGCCATTTCCGGCCCGCCAGCTGGCGATCTTCCTGGCCGCCTCGGTGATCCTGGTGTCGTTGCTGGTGGCCAGCGTGGCACTGCCGCCCCTGCTGCGCGGACTGGAATTGCCGGAAGAAGAAGACGAGCAGCAGAAAGAAGACCTGGCGGTGAAGGCGGCTTCGCAGGCAGCGCTGGAGGCAGTGGAAAAGCTGCGCCAGCGATTGGTGGAAGACAGCGCCCATGCCGAGCGCTACAACGCCGCCGCCAACCAGGTCAGCCAACGCTACCAACGCAAGCTGGGCGCGGTGGACATGGCCGAAACCGACCCGGAAGAGGCCGGTGCATACGAGCAGGCCTTGCGCCAGTTCCGGCACGCGGCCTTGGTGGCCGAACGCAACGAATTGTTCAAGCTTGCGCGCCGTCGCGAGATCTCCGACGACCTGTCGCGCAGGCTGGTGCGCAATCTGGATTTGATCGAGTCGCGTAAGCGCGCTTGAGGAACGGGATTAGAGCGTCGGGAGTGGGGATTCGCAAGAGCCGGGCAATGGCACTGACGTCGTAGGAGCGCACCTGGGCGCGACGGGGCGGTACGTGTGATGCGCGCTCATGCGCGCAGGGAATCGGGAATCGGGAATCGGGAATCGCAAGAGCCAGGCCGGTAGCCACGGTCTTTTGTAGGAGCGCACCTGGGCGCGACGAGGCCGTACGTGTGATGCGCGCGCTCACCCGCTGGTGAAGCGGGAATCGTACGAGCACCCACACCCACACCCGCACCCGCCATCACGGCGCCTCGGGAGACACCATCCCATCTGCCCCCCTCCCATCGTCACGGCGCACCGCCTACCCTGGGCGCTTATCGTTCCCGTACAAAACCCATGACGCCCATCGTTTCCATCCAGGGATTGAGCAAGACCTACGCCGGCGGTTTCCAGGCCCTCAAACAGGTGGATCTGGATATCCAGCGCGGCGAAATCTTCGCGCTGCTCGGCCCCAACGGTGCCGGCAAGACCACCTTGATCAGCATCATCTGCGGGCTGATCAACCCCAGCACCGGCAGCGTACTGGCCGATGGCCACGACATCGTGCGCGACTATCGCGCCGCGCGTGCCAGCATCGGGCTGGTGCCGCAGGAACTGGCCACCGATGCATTCGAAACGGTGTGGGCCACGGTGCGTTTCAGTCGAGGTCTGTTCGGCAAGCCGGCAAATCCGCAGTACCTGGAAACCGTGTTGCGCGAGCTCTCGCTGTGGGACAAGCGCAACAACAAGATTTCCACGCTGTCAGGCGGCATGAAACGGCGCGTGTTGATCGCCAAGGCGCTGGCGCATGAGCCGCGAATTCTGTTTCTGGACGAGCCCACCGCCGGTGTGGACGTGGAACTGCGTCACGACATGTGGCAGATGGTGCGGCGCCTGCGCGAGCAGGGCACCACCATCATCCTGACCACCCACTACATCGAGGAGGCCGAAGACATGGCCGACCGCGTCGGCGTCATCAATCGCGGCGAGCTGGTGCTGGTGGAAGACAAGCACACGCTGATGCGCAAGCTCGGCAAAAAGCAGCTCACGCTAAGCCTGCAATCGCCATTGCACACGCTGCCCGCTGCGTTGGCAGACTTACCGCTGGAACTGTCGGCCGATGGCAACAGCCTGATCTACACCTTTGACACCCAGGCCGAGCAGACCGGCATCGGTGCGTTGTTGCGCCGACTCAACGAGCACGGCATCGACTTCAAAGACCTGCATTCCAGCGAGAGTTCGCTGGAAGAAATCTTCGTCAACCTGGTGCATGGCGCACGCAACGCGGAGGTGCGCGCATGAACCGGCATGCGATTGCAGCGATCTATCGTTTCGAAATGGCGCGTGCCTTCCGCACGCTCACTCAGTCGATCGCCTCGCCGGTGCTCTCGACCTCGCTGTATTTCGTGGTCTTCGGCGCGGCCATCGGCTCGCGCATGGGCGACATCGACGGCATCAGCTACGGCGCCTTCATCATTCCCGGGCTGGTGATGCTGTCGCTGCTCAACGAGAGCATTTCCAACGCCTCGTTCGGCATCTACATGCCGCGTTGGGCCGGCACCATCTACGAGGTGTTGTCCGCGCCGGTGGCGTGGTGGGAAATCGTGATCGGCTATGTGGGCGCTGCGGCGACCAAGTCGGTGATGCTGGGTTTGTTGATCCTGCTCACCGCGCGCCTGTTCGTGCCGTATGAAATCGCCCACCCGGTGTGGATGCTGGGCTTTCTGGTGCTCACCGCGCTGACTTTCAGCCTGTTCGGTTTCATCATCGGCATCTGGGCCAACGGCTTCGAAAAGCTGCAGGTAATCCCGCTGATGGTGGTGACGCCGCTGACCTTCCTGGGCGGCAGTTTCTATTCGATCAACATGCTGCCGCCGTTGTGGCAGAAGGTCACCTTGTTCAACCCGGTGGTGTATCTGATCAGCGGTTTCCGCTGGAGCTTTTACGGCAAGGCCGACGTGCATATCGCGGTGAGCACCGGCATGACGTTGCTGTTTCTAGTGGTGTGCCTGGGCGTGGTGGCGGCGATCTTCCGTAGTGGTTATCGGCTCAAGGCGTGAGTGCAGTGGTTTTGTCGGCTGCATCCTGGTGGGTGCGGTCGGAAGTCCAGGTCAAACGCTGGAGTGGGTCGAGTGCGCGGTGCCCGCGCCGCTCGCGTGACACGCCGTAAACCCATCCCTGGAGGCTCGGTGGCGGCATCCATGCCGCCACACGGTCCCGCAATCGGCGAGGACACCGCGCCAGAGCGTTTGCTGGCTGCTTTATTCAAAGCCATGCATCCCGACCATCCAGACTGGTCCTTGCCTGCCCACCGTCGCGGGACCTTACGCGGCATGGATACCGCGTAAGCGCTTACAAGGACGTACTTGCAGCGTGTCCCGCGAGGGTGGGCGGGCAAGGGCCCTGCAGCAAACTCGCAGCTCAGCAGCTGAGCAACTCTGCAATAGAACAGCTTGAAGTAGTGTGGTCGGCCGCTCTTACTCGGCAGCAGGCTGGGCGTCGCTCTTGGTGTCCAGGAAGTAGGCCACCACCTCACCCTTGACCTTCATCGTCATCGGGTTACCGCGACGGTCGCGCGCCTTGCCGACCTGCACCTTGATCCAGCCTTCGCTCACCGAGTATTCCTCCACGTTGTCGCGTTCGACCCCGTTGAAGCGCACGCCGATACCGCGATTGAGGACGTCGGCATCGTGGAACGGGCTGCGTGGGTCGATGGCCAGATGATCGGGAGGGGTATCGCTCATGGGAAAGGCGTCATGACGGGCCGGGATAGCCGTCTTCGGCCGCACAGGATACGGGCCTGTGCCGGGAAGACCAGCCCTGATGCCACAGACGCGCTCGCCCGCCGGTTTGCTTGCGCCGCGTGAGGCGTCACACTTCGCACCTGCAATCCTTGAGCGAGACCGCCATGCCCGACAACAGTGCCGATTACGAAGACGACGAAGGCCTGCCGCCCGAGACCGACGAAGACGATGTCGACGACCATCCGGCGCGGGTCTGGAATTTGCTGGTGCTGATCAACCCGGGCGACGAAGACACCGCACTGGGGCAGTTCGACGCCTGGCGCGAAACGCAGGCCGAGGCGGACGACGATGAGGGCGACGATGCCTGGCTGTGGGCGTTGAAGGACGCGATCGACTGGCGCTCGGGGTTTTATGTCGACTGGAAGGATACCGATTCGTTCATTGCCGCCATCGACGAACTGAGCGCGCGCTGGAACCTGCGCATTGCGTGGGGCGGCGATCTGGACGATGAAGACTTCGCCAACGGCCTTGGCGTGCCCGACCTGATGGCGGTGGCGTTCGACCGCCTGCGCGAGCATGGCTATTCGCTGTGGAACTGGAACACCGGCGGCGATGCCTATGCCGGCTGGATCGCGCTCAGTCGCGACGACGAGGCGATGCTGGCGCTGACCTCGCTGCTGGACGTGGAAGTGCGGCTGGGCAACGAGGCGTTCTAAGAGCGGCGAACACCACGTAGCGAATAGTCGTCAGGTGGGTGTGGACGGCGTGGAGGAACCGGAGCGTACGCGTGGTCCATGCCGCACCGAGCAGCGGCCGCGCCCGCGCCCGCCTGGCGGTGAGCACGGTCCTCTTGTTAGCTGCTGCAAGCCAGCCGCACGCCTGGTGCCGGAGGTGGCGTGCACCACCTCCGGCACGCTTGCCGATTACTGCCGCGCCATCAGCGACACGTTGTTGAACCCCCCTGAGCCGCCGACCAACTTGATGTAGTAGGTGCCGGTCTGTGGTGCGGTCAGCCGTAGCGTCTGCGCGCTGCCGGTGCGTGCGGATTTCAACTGGTAGTTGCTGGTGGTCGGCTCGACGTCGTAGCTGAGATACAGCGCGACGTTGCCGCCGCCACCGAAGCTGAGCACATTCAAGGCGCTGCCGGCGTTGGCGGTAAAGCGGTAGGTCTTTTCCTCGCTTTGACCGCCGCTCTGGCCGGTCAGGGCATCGCGGTTGGTCAGGCTCACGGTGACCGGTATGCAGGCGCTGCCGCTGCAGCTGTTCTGCACATAGTCCAGTGCCGCGGTGGCATCGACAATTCCGGTGCCGATCGGGCGACCTGTCGGTGGTCTGACCGGGAAGGTGCGCGCAGTCTGGCGCAGCATGGCTTCCATCTGCGCAGGGGCCAGCGGGGTCTTGCCGGAGGCGGCCAGCGCGCTCTGTACCAGGGCGGCCACCGCGGCCACATGCGGCGTGGCCATCGAGGTGCCGGCAAAGCCGACGTATTCGTACTCGCCGGAGGTCGGCGTGGTCTTGCCGCTATAGCCGGTCGACAACACCACCCCGTCCCAGCCGCCGTTGCCGGTGTCGTCGGTGGCACCGCCGCCGGGGCCGGACAGGTCCACGCTGCTGCCGAAGTTGGAGTAGAACGCGATCCCGCCGGTGATGCGGGTGGCGCCCACCGTGATCACGTTGCCGCAGCTCGACGGGCTGAACTGCGAGGCGTTGCTGGCCTCGTTGCCAGCCGCCACCACCACCACCGCACCGTTGGCCACTGCGGCGTCGATGGCGCTCTGGGTAGTGCTGTCGCATGAGCCTGGGCCGCCCAGGCTCAGGCTGATGACCTCGGCCGGATGGAGATTGTCCGGGACGCCGTCGATATGGCCGCCGGAGGCCCACACCATGGCATCGGCGATGTCCGAGCTGGTACCGCCACATTGGCCGAGTACGCGTACCGGCAGGATCTGCGCGTCGTAGGCAGCGCCGGCGCCGCCGATCGTATTGTTGGTGAGTTCGCCGACCGTGCCCGCGGTATGGGTACCGTGCCAGCTACTGGAGCGCGCCGGCAGTCCGCAGAAGTTGTCCTCTTCGGTCCAGTCGCCGTAGTCCAGCGCGCCCGGCACGCGGGCGTCGCTGTCGCGCCGGGAGATCGCCGCGTTGCTGATGAAGTCGTAGCCCGGCAGGATGTGGTCGTTGTTCTTCAGGTCCGGATGGTCGGGCAGGATGCCGGTGTCGAGCACCGCCACCACCACGCCGGCACCGGTGGAGCTCTCCCAGGCTTGCGGAGCGCGAATGCCGCCGATGCTGTCCTGCAGATGCCACTGGAACCCGGCATACAGGCGGTCGTTGGGGGTCACGGCGGTGGCGGTGGCCTGCGGCGTCACTGCGACGGCACCGGCCTTGAGTCTGGGCCCGGCAACGTCATCGACCGCGCGCAGCATGCGATCGAACTCGGCGTATTGCACTTGTGGGTCGGCGCGCAGTTCGGTCAGCAACTTGGCCTGGTCGGCGCTGCTGAGCGTGCGCGCAAGGTCCAGCAGGCTGGCGCCGGTGCCGGTGCGACGCAGCACGCGTGCGTTGAGCGGCGTGGCACGCGCGGCACCGCTGGCCGCGCGCAGGACACCGGCGCGGTTGGCGGCTGCAGACAGGATCGACAGGCGCGAGCTGTCGGACGGCACGGTGCTCTTGTATTTGACGATCAGCCGGGCGGGGAGTGCGGTGGGGGAAGTGGCCGTCGGCAGGCCGCGCAGGCTGAGTTGATCGGTGGCCGCATGGGCTTGAAACGTGGCCGTGGCCAGGATTGCGCTCAATAGCAGGGGCTTGAGCGGCAGCGAAGCATTGTTCATGGGATGGCTCTCGCAAGAATCGATGGAGTTAAGGGGAAGACGTGCACGGCGCGGCGCAGGGGTTACAAGTCCACGCCGAAGCCCAGGCCTGCCGACGAGTCGCTGCCGCTGAACGCGCCGCCGAGGCTGAACGAGGCGCGCTCGCCCACCTTCTTGGCGTAACCGATGGAGAGCGCGCGCTCTCCGCTCTGGAAGCCGGCGCCGACGGCTATGCGACCGCGGGCACTCTGGGTGCCGGCAGCATTGATGCCCATGTTGAGCATCGCCGCGCTCATTGCGCCGATGCGGTCGATACGGCGATCCATCGTCTGGAAGCGCCGTTCGCTGCCGTCGCGCAGTTGGGTGAAGCTGTCGCTCAGCGCCGACACCCGGCTGTCGGTGTAGCTGTTTGCCGAACTCAGCGTGCGGCTGTTGCCGGCGTTGAGCTGGGCCACGTTGGCGGCGTCGGTGTCGCTTTGTCCGGCAGCGACATTGGTGATCTGGCGCGTGTTGCCGGCGCTGCCGACCGAGACGCTGTTGGCGCGATCGGCCACCGCGCCACGTCCTAGCGCGACTGCGTTATCGGCGTCGACGCGCGCGCCCTGGCCGAGCGCGGTACCCGAGGCTGCGGTGACGCTGGCGCTTTCGCCCACGGCCACCGCGTTGGTGGCGGCGGTGGCAATGCTGGTGTTGGCGCCGACCGCGGTGCTGCCGTCGGCATTGACCCTGGCATTGGCGCCCAGCGCGGTGTCCTGCGGGCCGTAGGCCAGCGCGTCGGCGCCGACCGCCAGTCCGTTCTCGCCATTGGCGGTGGCGGACGAGCCGATCGCCACCGCATTGGTGCCGCTGCCGACCACCGGCGCCAGGCTGCCGCCGCCAACTGCCACGCCACCCGCAGACACGTTCTGCAAGGCGCCGATGCGGCCATCGAACACGGTCAGGGCCGCATCGATGGCGCCCATCGCCTCGCCGACATTGCCGTAGCTCGCGCCCTGCACCAGGTAGCTGCCGCTGATCAGGTTGCCGGTGGGGTCGAAAGCGCTACCGGCGCCCAGGGCGGTGGCCACGCTGCGCAGCTGGGCCAGGTTGACCGCGTCGGTGGCCTCGCTGCCGGCCGCCACGCTGGTGATCTGCCGGGTCAACCCGGACGCGACATCGCCCACCGCCACGCTATTGCTGCGGGTGGCCTGCGAATACGCACCCAGCGCCACCGCGCTGCTGGCCGAGCGGTTCCAGGAGTCGTCGACCCAGTTGCCCACCTTGGCGCCATAGCCGATGGCGGTTGCATCGACGCCATTGGCCTCGGTGTCGTTGCCAATCGCAGTGCCATTGGGGTTGAACCAGGAGGTCTTGGCATTGACGCCAAGCGCCACGCTGTTGACGGCGTAGGTTTCGGCGTTGTGGCCGATCGCCACCGAGTCGGCGTCGTGGGTCAACGCAAACCCGCCGAGCGACACGGTGTTGGCCCCGAACGTGCCGGCACTGTGGCCGATCGCCACCGAATTGGTGTTGCCCGGCAGGTTGGGGAAGATGTTGGCGTTGTAGCCGATGGCGATGGCGTAGTCGGACTGGGTCTGCGCACCCGCGCCCAGGGCGATCGCGCCGGTGCCGGTGGCTGCCGCGATCCCGATGCTGTTGCCTGCGCTCTCCGCAGCGGTGCTGATGCCGCCGATCGCGACGCTGTCGGTGCCGCTGGCCAAGGAATTGAAACCGATGGACACGGTACTGTCGGCGACCGCGCGTGCGCCGTTGCCGAGCGCACTGCTGCCCAGCCCGATCGCCTGCGAGCGGGTACCGATGGCGGTGGCGCCCTGCTCCAGTGCGCGTGCGCGATGTCCCAGTGCAGTGGCCTCGAAGACGCTGGCTTCGGCACCGCTGCCCACGGCGGTGGTCATCGCATCCAGCGCCTTAGCGCCGCCGCCGAGCGCGGTGGAGACGAAGCCGGTGGCTTCGGTGGACTCGGCGTGCACGGCGAGAATATTGCCGCCGTCGTCGTAATCGAACACGTCGGTGGTGCCACCCACCGCAACCGCCGATTCGCCGGTGGCCGCTGCCGCGTAGCCGGCGGCAATGGCGAACTTTTCGGTGACCGTGGCACCGGCGCCCAGGGCGATACCGCCCTCACCGAGCGCATTGCTTGCTTCGCCGATCGCCACTGCATAGGGCTCAGCGGCGAACGCGCCCACATCGGTGGTGGCGTCGGCGCCGCCGACGATATGAAAATGCTTGCCGGTGTCGGCAGCATCGTCCTGGTCGGCATCCTGCGCCGTGGTGTCCTGGTCGGCCGCGATGGCTGGTGTATTGGTACCGGTCTGACCATCGGTTGCGGCAGCGGTAGCGGCGTCGCCCTGCGGGGTGGCGACCTGCGCCATCACCGCGCTACTGCTGAGCAGCAGCGCGGTCAGGACCGCAGCATGCAGCAGCACGCGCTGCGGACGCTTGCCGGCATGGGGGTGCGGCGCGGTGGTGGTCGCGTGCCGGACGCAAGCCCGGTTCGAGAGATGGTCAAGCTGGCTCATGGAGATTCCCTGGCGCGTGGATGGAGTGGTCGACCGCTGCACGCCGGCTCCCAGACATCCCCACGTGTCTTGGAATTCCGTACATTTCATGTTGCGGGACAACGCAACATAGTCATGCGCTCCGCCACGTGTCACCAAGCCACGATTGCATCCACTCACCACGAATGTGAGGATGCAAAAACACCCCAAGACGTCTTGTCGTGATGCTGTCTGCCGCAAAATCCGTGTTCGTGCCGCGCTGGTTGGCCACGCGCTGGCGCGAGGAGCCGATCGATCGACGGCAGGTGGCCTTCCTGCAGCTGCTGCTGATCGCCATCGCGCTGTACAACCTGGGCGATGTCGGATTTTTTCTCTACGTCGCCGGGTTGAGCCGCTTGCAGGCCAGGCCAGATCTGGCCTGCGCGTTGGCCGGGACTGTGCTCACCGCGTTCGGCGCGCTGGCGGGCGTGCCGATGATCCGGCGCGGCCGCAGTGCGGCAGGCGTCAAGGTCTTCATTGCCGCCGCGTTGCTCGGCACCTTCGTCACTTACGTGCGGGTCGACATCTTCGACCTGCTGACCAATCCGATGCCGGTGATTGCGTTGGTGCTCGCCGGCATGGTGCTCGGTCGGCGCAATCTATGGCGCGTGTTTGCGCTGCTGGCGACGGTGTGCGCAATGGCGCTGGCCGCGCAATTGCTGTGGTTCCCGCCATCGCGTTCGACCTGGGGAAATGTCGGCCTGGGACTGATGACGGTTGCGGTGTATCTGCTGATCACCCTGATGCTCGACCGCACCATCGCCGCGCTGCGCGACAGCCTGGTGGAATCGGAACGCCGCCGCCGCGAACTCGAAGCGGTGAACCGCAAGCTGGTGCGCGAAATGGCAGAGCGCGAGCGGGTGCAGGAGCAGCTGCTGCACACCCAGAAAATGGAAGCGCTGGGACGCCTGGCCTCCGGTGTTGCGCACGATTTCGATAATCTGATCAACGTGATCATCGGCTTTGCGCAGCGTCGCGATGTGCTGGAAGGCCGTGGCGAGGCGCCGTTGCTCAAGACGCTGGAAAACATCGAAGCCGCATCGCGACGCGCGCTGACTGTCAGTCGCAGGATTCTCAATTTCGGCCGTGCCGAACCCGGCATTGCGCGCCTATTCGATGCGCGCCACGCGCTGCTGGAGATCGAACCCACGCTCAGGCAACTGTTCGGCCACGAGATCCGCCTGCAAGGCATCGCGCCGGGGCCGCCGTTGTGGATCGCGATGGATCTGGACGAACTGGAACTGGCATTGCTCAACATCGCCGCCAATGCGCGCGATGCGATGGACGGGCAGGGGCTGTTCCGCATCGAAGGCGAGCAGCAGGCCGGCATGGTGGTGCTGCAGTTCTCGGACACCGGCCCGGGGATTCCCGAGCAGCTGCTGGCGCGCATTTTGGAGCCGTTCTACACCACCAAACCGGCCGGCAAGGGCACCGGTTTAGGGTTGTCGGTGGTGAACGAAATCGTCACCGCCGCCGGCGGGCGTGTGGAGGTCGGCAACACGGGCGATGGTGCCTGTATCCGCCTGTTGTTACCGGCTGCGGCGCCGCCGGAGCGAGTCAATCGTGCCGATCAGCTAGCCAGCAGGTAACCCATTCCGCGCGAGGACAGCAGCGGAAACGCCGGCGCATCCGCTGCGGTGATGCGCGCGGCCTTGCGCCGCAGGCGATGGATCAGCATCTCCAACCGATGCAGATCGAAATCGCCGACGCATTCTTCCAATGCCGACACCAGCGCATCGCGCTCCACCGCTTGGCCGCGCTGTGCATCCAGGCAACCCATCAGGCAGCGTTCGAGCGAGGTCAGGACGACAATCCGCGCATCCGGCGCGACCAGGCACCAGCCATCCGATTCCAATCGCCACGCCGGTTTTTCCGCGCTGCTGGCATCGGCCGGGCGCAAGCGTCGCGACAGGTTACGCAGCGTCAGCGCCAGGATCTCCGGGTCGGCGGGTTTGCGCAGGAACGCGTCGGCGCCACTGCTCAGCGCATGCACGTGGTCCGAGCGGCCGCGGTTGCCGGTGAGCACCACGATGCCCAGGCCAGTGAACAGCGAACGCAGATGCGCGACCACGCTCAGGCCGCTCTCGTCCGGAAGCCCAAGGTCCAGCACCACCATGTCGAAGGTCTGCTCCAGCATCAGCCGGTACAGCGCCCCGGCGGTGCCGGCGCCACTGACCGCGAATCCGAACTCCTGCAGGCCGGGAATCAGGATTTCTTCGCGCAGGACGTCGTCGTCTTCAAGAACGGCGACGCGCAACATGGACGGCAGCTCGGAGGGCGGGACGCGAACAGACAATGCAACGGCTCCGGAAGATGGGTCGCTTCGATAGTGACAGGCTTGTGCGTGGGCACGGAAGCGGCTTCGCCGGTCACACGGGTGTGTGCGCCACAGGCGTCATCGGGTTGCAAAGATGCATGCGTTGTATGCGCGAGCATGATGCGCAGTTGCAGTGCCAGGCGTGTTTCGCCTGCGCGCGACTCGCGTTGGTTGCGTCATCGTGCTGATCTGCGCTGCTGTCTGCGGCGTTAGGTGTGCGGCTTGCGGTTTGATGTGGCGCTGCAACACCTGGAGACGCCGGCGTGCTGCTGCCCGTCAACGCACAGCGTTGCCGGTCTCGCGCGACGGCTGCGGCCATGCGCATTTGGCGGCACCTGTGCCTGTCGCGTGACTGGCGCGATCGCTGGATCGGCGCTACGGCACCTCACCGCGCGCCTGCGCACGTGCATTGGCGATCAGCGCCTTGAGCAGTGCGCGATCGGTATGGCGGGAGATGGGGATGGTGCCCAGGGCGATGGCCTCCAGGCGTAGCGGTGCGGGCACGTCGTAGTGCGCGCCGCTGAGTTTGTTCTGGAAGGCGCGGCGGGGAATGCCCAACCGCGCCGCCATGGCATGCAGCTCGTCCAGCGTATCGCCGAGCAGGTGCGCCCAGCGCTGGTCGCGCCACAGATGCACCGCATCGTCGATGTAGACAGCCATCGGCCGGATCAGGCCTTCTTGGATTTCTTCGGCTTCTTGCTGGCAGTCTCGCCGTCGGCGTCGTCCGTTGCGGCATCGGAGCTGGCGTCTGCGTCTGCCGCGCTGTCGTCGTCGCTGGCAGCGTCGTCGCCAGCCGCCTCTTCTGTAACGGCGTCGGTGCCGGCATCGACGGCTGCGTCTTCGGCCTCGCCGTCTTCATCGGCATCGGCGTTCTGGAATTCGGCCACCAGCGTGGTCAGATATTCCTCGGCGGTCTGGCCTTCTTCGGCGGCCAGGTCGTCGATCATCTGCTGCAGCTGGGTCGAATATTCCAGCGAGATGGTCTTGCCTTCGGCTTCCTGCAGGTTGGCCAGGTGCTTGAGCATGGCCAGCATCGGAACCGGGTTGTCGGCGCTGCCCATGGTCTGGCCACCGATCGACAGCATCCACTCGCTGCCACCCTGCAGACCGATCGCTGCCACGACACGGCCGTCGGCGTCCTGCAGCACGGCGTGGTTGGTGACCTGGGGCGCCTGGCCCAGACGGACGATGGGGCGCTTGGGGAGCTGCTTCTTGCGCTTGTCGCGCTTGGCCTTGGAATTGCGGGACACGGTGTTCTCGACGCTGGGAATGGCCGGCCATTCTAGAACGTGCGCCGCACGATGCGATGAGTCGCGGGAATCGGCAGGGTCACGGGCCAGGCGGAGTCCCCGCTCCAGGTGCGATTGCCTGGCAGATTCTGGAGCTCAAATCCCGAATCCCGCAGATCTGGTCAATCCCGAATCCCCAGCCCCAATCAATGCTCCCCAGCGCCAATCACTGCCCCTCCACCGCCACCCGCGGCGCGGCCACCGCCGCTTCGGCCGCCTTGGCAAGCGCAGCGGCCGAAGCCACCTGTGCGCTGGACGACATCCGCGGTGCGGCCGGGCGTACAGCGGCCGTGCTGGCCGGCACCGGAGTCGCCCCCGCAGCGCCCTTTGCTGCAGCGGGCGGCGTCGTGGCCGACGCAGCACCGGCTGCTGGCGCGCCCACCGTGGCCGTGCCGGTAGCAGCGGCGGCGCTGAGGTCCGGCACCTGGGTGTCGGCGTCGTGTACCGACTTGCCCAGCGCCACGCCCTGTCCGGCGCCGGCCAGCGCCGCCTGTTCGGCGTCCTGGGTCATCACCACGATGCTGATGCGGCGGTTGATCGGGTTCTGCGGGTCGGTCTTGTCGAACAGCACCGATGACGACAACCCGACAACGCGGGTCACCTTGGCATCGGACATGCCACCAACCACCAGCGCACGCCGCGCGGCGTTGGCACGGTCGGCGCTGAGTTCCCAATTGGTGTAGCCGGCATCGCTGCTGTAGGCGGTGGTGTCGGTGTGGCCGGTGATGCTGATGTGGTTGGGCACCTGATTGATGAAGCTGGACAGCTCACGCAGGATGTCCACCGTGTACGGCTTGAGCTGGTCGCGGCCGATGTCGAACATCGGGCGGTTCTGCTTGTCCACGATCTGGATGCGCAGCCCATCGGGCGTGAGGTCCAGCAGCAACTGGTCCTTGAACGGCTCCAGCGCCTGGCTCTTGTCGATGGCTTCCTTGAGGTCCTGCATCAGCGCTTCCAGGCGCTTCTTGTCCTTGGCGCGGCTGTCCACGTCGGTATCGGCCGCGTTGTCGCGCTTGCGGCCCATCTCGTCCTTTTGCCCCTTGGCCATGTCGGCGGTACCGCCGAGCTTGATCATCGAGGTGCTGGCGCCACCGGGTCCGTTCATGCCGGGCGACGGCGCCGGCGATTTGCCGGACAACGGGCTGGGGTTGCGGAAATATTCGGAGATCGCCGCGCGCTGTTCCTTGGTGGTGGCGGCCATCAGCCACAACACCAGGAAGAAGGCCATCATCGCGGTCACGAAGTCGGCAAACGCCACTTTCCAGGCGCCGCCATGATGGCCGCCGCCCTGCACCTTCTTGACCCGTCGGATGACGACGGTGGATTTGCCCTCGGCCATGACCGCGGTCCTACTTGATCGTCTTCAGGTGCATTTCGAAATCGCCGAAACTCGGACGCACATTGGACGGCAGGGTCTTGCGCGCAAATTCCAGTGCAATTTTCGGGTTGTAGCCACGCAGGCAGGCCAGCAGCGCGGTCTTGACCGCTTCGTACATGCGCCCGTCCTGATCGGCGCGCGCTTCCATCGCCGCCGACAGCGGCGCCACGAAGCCATACGCCAGCAGGATGCCCAGGAAGGTGCCGACCAGTGCGGCGCCGACGTGGTGGCCGATCTCTTCGATCGGGCCGCCGATCGACCCCATGGTGATCACGATGCCAAGCACCGCCGCCACGATGCCGAAGCCGGGCAGGCCGTCGGACACCTTGCTCAGCGCATGCGATGGCGCCATCGCTTCGTGGTGGTGCTTTTCCAGCTCCAGTTCGAGCAGCGGTTCCAGTTCGTGCGGCTCGATGTTGCTGCCGATCATCAGACGCAGGCAGTCGGTGATGAAGTCCAGCAGATGATGGTCGGCCACCACCTTGGGGTAGTTGCCGAAGATGGTGCTGTCCTGCGGTTTTTCGACATGGTCTTCCAGCGCCATGAACCCATCGCGACGCGCCTTGTTCAACAGCTCGTAGATCAGGCTCAGGGTGTCCTTGTAGTCGTCGGACTTGTAGCGCGGACCCTTGAACACGCCCAGCACGTCGGCGACGGTCTCCTTGACGATCTTGGCCGGCGTACTGACCAGGAACGCGCCCAATGCCGCGCCGCCGATGATCATCAGTTCGTACGGCTGCCACAACGCGCCCAGCTTTCCGTGCGACAGCACGTAGCCGCCGAGGACGCTGACGATGACAACAATGAAGCCAACGATGATGAGCATGGCGAAGCCGGAAGCAAGCTGGGAGTGCTAGTTGTTTCGGCTTGCGCGGCGGATTCTTGAAGCGCACGGCGTGAAGATGTGCGCTGTAACTGAACGCTCAGCCGATTGTCGTGGCGGCCTCATGCACGCGTTTGACCGCATCGCCGCCCGTCAGCGACAGCGGCGCGTCGCCGGCATATTCCCGGAATCGATTGCCCTGGGCGTTGGCAAACCGCATGCCGGAGGCGGCCTGGGCACCGGGCAGGGCCAGCATGCGGCCGGCGAAGATCAGCTGCGCCGCCCGGTGGCTGGATCGAAGCGGGCGGCGATCGCCCGCACGCCGTAGCGCCAGCCCACTGCGTCTGCGAGGTGGGCGATGGCCGCAGAGGCCTGCGTGGTGCTAGCTGCGGTCGGCACCAGTCGGCATGCGGCATTGCCTCAGCCAGGCTCCCGTACCCATCGCTTCCATCAGGCCGGCTGTGCCTCGGCGCCGTCACGATGCAGCGGGTTGGGCAGCGCCTGACCGTTTTCGGTAAAGCCCAGCGACACCGAGTTGAGGCAATGCCGCTCGCCGGTCGGCGGCGGGCCGTCCGGGAACACATGCCCCAGGTGGCTATCGCAGCGTGCGCAGACGATTTCGGTGCGGATCATGCCGTAGCTGATATCGCGGATCTCGCGCACATGGGCGACATCGTAGGGGGCGAAGAAGCTCGGCCAGCCGGTGCCGGATTCGAACTTGGCGCTGGAGCGGAACAGCGGCAACCCGCACAGCCGGCAGGTGTAGACCCCGTCGAGCTTGTTGTCCAGGAAGACCCCGCAGAACGGCGCCTCGGTGCCATGGTGCAGCAGCACGCGCTGTTCCTCGTCGCTGAGCCCGGCGATCAAGGCATCGCGCTGGGCGGGGGAGGGAGGGGTCAGGTCGAACTGGCTCATAGGGCTCTCGCATGCGCGCGCTGGCGACGTACCGGCGTCTGCACAGGTGATATGGGCATGGCGGGCCCGGTTCAACCGTGTTGGCTGGCGACGACCGACGACCGGCGACCGGCGACCAACGACCAACGACCAGCGACCAACGACCAGCGACCAACGACCAACGACCAGCGACCAGCGACCAGCGACCGCAACGCTGGCCGACCCTTATGATGCCCGCCGCTGCCTCGCAGGCGCTCCCAGGCGAGGGCACACGCTCGCCGAGTCTTCGCGCAGACGTGCGGGGATCGGCGTGGTTGCATCGGTCGTTCTGCCGAACTGTCGTGGCGGCAATGCGCACCTGCGGAGCGCTTGCGGGGCAGGGGAGCATTGCCGACAAGGGATGGAACAGTGAGCCCCAGGGTCTGCCAACGCTTGTTCCCATGCCTGATCGGGATCCGCTGTCGCAGACACCTCTGTTTCGCGCCCGGATAGGTCCGTTTCCCGACACCTGGATGGTTTTTCGAGCACCGACGTTCATGTGCCGGCCGGGCACATCCATTGCCACGCAACGGTGGCGCCCCCACTCCGTGAGTGTCCTTACTCACTGCGGCGGCTGACATGGCGATCCATCCTTCAACGCGCGCCCTGATGGCCTGCGCCCTGCTCAGTATTGCCGGCGCTGCCCTGGCGCAGTCCGCCACCAGCACGCGCTCGTCGAACACGCTGCAGCCCATCGCGACGCCGGCTCCCGCGCAGCCCAAGGTGGCGCCACCGCGTGCGCTGCAGCCATCCAATGCGTTGAGCCCGGTGCCGTCACAGCTGAGTCAGCGCCCGGCCGCTCCCAGCATCCCCACGCGTGGCCCGGCCGCAACGCCGGTTGCGCCAGCGGGCAGTCAGGTACCGACCGCCACGCCGATGGTCTACGACCGTAACGGGCGTCTGCTGCAAGGCATGCAGCCGGCCGGCCCCAACCGGGTGCTGGATACCAAAACCGGGCGCTACTACGACGCCGTCCCGGCCGGCGACGGCATGCGCGTGGTGCGCTGACAGCGGCATTGGTGCTGCCGACTGTCAGCCAGTGGCAACGCCGGCATGCAGTGGCAACCTGGTCAGCGCCGCAGGGTGACTGTGCTTATCGCATCAGCGGCCTGCCAGCAGGCAGATGCTCAGCCGACACACTCCCCGCACATCCCCCGCACATCCCCCGCACATCTGCCGCCAGCCACCAAGCACCAAGCACCAAGCCGAGCCGGCCGCCGCTCCACCCGCATTGCCGCCGGCCCTCGTGAGTCGCACTTTCGAATCCCGAATCCCGAATCCCGAATCTCAGCCCTCAATCGGCAACGCCAGCGTCTCCTTGACCTCTTCCATCACGATGTAGCTCTTGGATTCACGCACATGCGGCAAGGTGAGCAGGGTGCTGCCCAGCAACTTGCGATAGGACGCCATTTCGCTGATACGGGCCTTGAGCAGGTAATCGAAATCGCCGGACACCAGATGGCACTCCAGTACGTTGGGTAGCTTCAACGCGGCGCGGCGAAACTCTTCGAAGATATCGCCGGATTTGTAGGCCAGACTGATTTCCACGAACACCAGCAGGCTGGCCTTGAGATAGTGCGGGTCCAGCCGCGCGTAGTAGCCGGTGATGGCGCCATCGCGCTCCAGCCGGCGCACGCGCTCTGTGCACGGCGTGGTCGACAAGCCTACCCGTTCGCCCAGTTCGGTAAACGAAATCCGCCCTTCCTGCTGCAGGATGCGCAGGATCTTGCGGTCGATCTTGTCCAGCTCGCGCGCGCGGGTGGCCATGGGGTTTGTCTCCACAAGCTTTGACAGGAAGTTTCACTGCAAAGGCGAGCCGATTCCAGAAATCGCACTGCCTGGATCGCAATATACTGCGTCTAACTGTCTCCCCCAGCGCGTGCTTGTGGGGGAATACCCTTTCAGGAGAGCGACATGCGGGTGCTCATTCTCGGTAGCGGCGTCATCGGCACCACCACCGCGTGGTATCTGGCCCAGGCGGGCTGCGAGGTCACCGTGGTCGACCGCCAGCCGGCGTCTGCGCTGGAAACCAGCTATGCCAACGCCGGCCAGCTCTCGTTTGGCTACACCTCCCCGTGGGCCGCGCCGGGTGTGCCGGGCAAGGCGATGAAGTGGCTGTTCGAGCAGCATGCGCCGCTGTCGATCCGCCCCACCCGCGACCTGCGCCAGCTGACGTGGCTGAGCCAGATGCTGCGCAATTGCACCGCCGAGCGCTACGCGGTGAACAAGGCGCGGATGGTGCGCATGTCCGACTACAGCCGCGACTGCTTGAACGCGCTGCGGGCCAGCACCGGCATCGAATTCGAAGGCCGCCAGCTCGGCACCACCCAGTTATTCCGTACCCAGCAGCAACTGGACGCCGCCGCGCAGGACATCGAGATCCTGGCCCAATACGGAGTGCCCTATGAGCTGCTGAGCCCGTCGCAGATCGCGCAGTTCGAGCCCGGCCTGGCCGGTGGCGGCGCGCAGATGGCCGGCGCGCTGCGCCTGCCCGAAGACCAGACCGGCGACTGCCGCCTGTTCACCCAGCGCCTGGCCGAGCTGGCTGCGCAGGCGGGGGTGGAGTTCCGCTATGGGCAGCAGATCGAGCGACTGGAACACAGTGGCGGCCGCGTCACCGGCGTGCAGATCGATGGCCGTCTCGACACCGCCGACCGCTACGTGCTGGCGCTGGGCAGCTATTCGGCCGACCTGCTGCTCTCGCTCGGCCTGCATCTGCCGGTCTACCCGCTCAAGGGCTATTCGCTGACGATCCCGATCGTCGATGCCACGCGCGCGCCGACCTCCACGGTGCTGGACGAAAGCTACAAGATCGCGCTCACCCGCTTCGACGACCGTATCCGCGTCGGCGGGATGGCCGAGGTGGCCGGCTTCGACCTGTCGTTGAACCCGCGCCGTCGCGCCACCCTGGAAATGGTGGTCAACGACCTGTATCCCGGCGGCGGCGATCTGGCCCGGGCCGAGTTCTGGACCGGCCTGCGCCCGGCCACCCCGGACGGCACGCCGGTGGTGGGCGCCACGCCGTACGCCAACCTGTTCCTCAATACCGGCCATGGCACGCTGGGCTGGACCATGGCCTGCGGCTCCGGGCGTTACCTGGCCGACCTGATGCAGGGCCGCACGCCCGAGATCGATACCGAGGGCCTGGACGTATTCCGTTACCTGTCCACGCGCAGCCAGCGCCCGCAGCGGGAGGCCGCGTAGTGCGTCCTGCGCAAGCGTCGATCGATCTGGATGCATTGCGTCACAACTACCGCCTGGCCAAGCAGCTGGGCGGCGGCAAGGCGCTGGCGGTAGTCAAGGCCGATGCCTACGGGCACGGCGCGGTGCGCTGCGCGCAGGCGCTGGAGCCGGAGGCCGACGGCTTTGCGGTGGCGTGCATCGAAGAAGCGTTGGAACTGCGCCAGGCCGGCATCCGCGCGCCGATCCTGCTGCTGGAAGGTTTTTTCGAGCAGGACGAGCTGCGCCTGATCGCCGAGCATGACCTGTGGACGGTGATAGCCACGCCGCAACAGGTACGCGCGCTGGCCGAGTTCCAAAGCCCGCGCCCGTTGCGTATCTGGCTGAAGCTGGACAGCGGCATGCACCGGCTGGGGCTGTCGCCGGAGGATTTTCGCGCCGCCTGGTTGCGTCTGCGCGGGCTGCCGCAGATCGCCTCGCTGGTGTTGATGACGCATCTGGCGCGCGCCGACGAGCTGGAATGCAGCCGTACCGACGAGCAGGCGGTGGCGTTCGCGCTCACCGCGGGCGGCATGCGTGCGGAAACCAGCATTCGCAATTCGCCTGGCCTGCTGGGCTGGCCGGCACTGCGCAACGATTGGTCGCGCCCGGGCCTGATGCTGTACGGCGCAAACCCGTTCCCGCAGGACACCGAAATCACCGCGCAACTGCGCCCGGTGATGACGCTGCGCTCGCGCATCATCTCGGTACGCGACCTGCCGGCTGGCGAGCCGGTGGGCTATGGCGCGCGCTTCGTGGCCGAGCGGCCAACGCGCGTGGGCGTGGTGGCGATGGGCTATGCCGACGGGTACCCGCAGTTCGCGCCCAACGGCACCCCGGTGCTGGTGGATGGCCAGGTGTGCCCGCTGATCGGGCGCGTGTCGATGGACATGCTCACCGTGGACCTCACCGATCACCCGCAGGCCGACATCGGTGCCAGCGTCCAGCTCTGGGGCGATGCGCCACGCGTCAGCCCGCTGGCGACGCAGTGCAACGTCAGCGCCTATCAGTTGCTGTGCGGACTCAAGCGTGTGCCCCGGGTGTATGTGGGCGAGGCTGCTGCAGCAGTGTGAACGACACGAGTGCTTCGCCCTCACCCCAACCCCTGTCCCGAGAGGAGATGAGAGGAGAGGGGCTTCAAGCAGCAGCTCGACCGCTTGTCCTTCTCCCGCCGGGCGGGAGAAGGTGGCGCGCAGCGCCGGATGAGGGAACGGGCGAAGCCTCCTGCAGGCCGTGCGATACGAGTGCTTCGCTCGTCGCTCATCCCAACCCCTCTCTCGCGGGGAGAGGGGCCTGAGCGGCAGCTCGACTGCTTGTCCTTCTCCCGCCGGGCGGGAGAAGGTGGCGCGCAGCGCCGGATGAGGGGACGGCCGAAGCCTCGTGCAGGCTGGGCGCTACGAGTACTTCGCTCTGCCGCGGGGAAAGGGGCCTGAGCGGCAGCTCGACTGCTTGCCCTTCTCCCGCCGGGCGGGAGAAGGTGGCGCGCAGCGCCGGATGAGGGGATAGGCGAAGCCTCGTACAGGCTGGGCGCTACGAGTGCTTCGCTCGTCCCAACCCCTCTACCGAAGTGAGAGGGGCTCGAAGCGGCAGCTCACAACCCAGCCGTACTGCGATCGCCGCGGAACTGCTTGCGTACCCAGTCGTCGATCATCGCTTTCTCGAAGCGCAGCGGATCGCTGTCGGTCAGGCGTGGGCCGCTCATCAAAAACGCCGAGTCCACCAGCTTGCGTTCGCCCTGGTCGATCACCTGGCCGTTGGCACCGGTCAGCGTGTAGGTAAAGCTCAGGCGCGGCGGGTAGATGTCCTTGACCACGCGCACGTCCTGCATGCGCGGCCCGTGCCATGGCTCGTACTGGCCGGCACGGCGGATGTCGGTGATGGTCACGCTCAGGTGCTGGCCGTCGGGGAGCTTGCGGGCGGCACTCTGCTGGAAATGGGTCGCCAGCTGGGTCACCCAATCGCCGCGCTGCGCTTCCCAGCGGTTGCCGCTGAAGCGCACTTCGGAGAAGTCGGCCGGGTCGGTCCAGCGCACGTCCACCTTGCCATCGCTGCTCAGCGCACGTGGCGCCTGCGGGTCGGTGACGTTGCGTACGCGGGCCTGCACACCGGTCGCCGCGAGCAGTCCTGCCAGCAACAGGCCGGCGCCGGAAACACTGGAAAGTTTCATGGAAAGCCTCCAAGCGGAAGGTACGTTGCGTACCCGCTGTCACAGCAGTGTGGGGCTGCACCAGGCCGCCCGCAACGCACGCTGCGCGCTGGGGCGTCTTGCGTTGCCGCCCGGTTAATCCGCACCGCAGCGACCATGACGGCGAGTTCACTGCGCCTGCGCCCGCGCTTCACGGCACAGGCCGGAAGATCGGTCGCATGGACACCCACTCTTTTCGCACAAAGTCAGTTTCTTCGGCGCCGGCGCATATGCCGGCGGACGTGCGCCTGCAGTTCATCGACTGGGCAAAACAGCACGGCCACAACCCCGCCACCGGGGCCGCCGCCTTCGTCGCCCTGCAAAGCGAGGTGGACCTGGACCTGGCCACGCGCGCCTTGCACATGGAGCCCGGTACCGACCCACGCGACGCGTTGCGCGAGCACTTGGCCGGGCTGGCACGTCAGGTCGATGTGGCAGTGCAGTTTCCTCCGGTGTACGCCTACACCGCCGCGACGGGTGTGACCTATCGCTATTCGCTGATGCTGGTGATCGCCGAGGACTGTGTCGAGTGGACCGCGCGGATCTGGCAGGACCTGGATTACCAGGGAATGCTCACCGGCCGTGGACAAGGGCCGCGTGCCAATTACACCCAGCTGGCGCGCATGGCGCTGGAAAACGAGCTTGATCAGGAGCGCCCGCGTTATGTCCAGGCATGAATTGGAACTGGAACTGCCGCTCGGCGCGCAGGTGGCCACGGGCGACGACGGCTTCAGCCAGCGCTGTCGTGGTGAGTGCGCAGAACTCGGATTGTCGCGGGTACGGCTGCTGTTGCTGGACGCCGACTACGCACGCTCCACCGCCTGGCGCGAAGAGGCGCAGCGCTGGATGGACGAGCAGCTGCGCCGTGAGGGCGAGTGGGTATTTCGCGGGGTGATCGCCGGCATCGTGGTGCTGGCGACCTGCATCGCCCTGGCCGCCGCCACGCTGTGGTGAGCCCGCGACACAGGGGCGGAATGGCACCCTGCAATGGCGGTGTGAACCAGGCCGGCCCCCTGTGCACCCGCTGACGACATCGGCCGTGGTTTCATCTGCCCGTCATCCGCTCCGGCAGCATCCGTGGTTTCCGATTTGAGCACCTCCAGTTCCAGCCCCGATCTGGCCGCCGCCTTGCCGGCCGTCATCGCCGAGCCGTTTCTCGATCCGGCGATGTATCACGAGATCTTCCACAACATCGATGCCGGTTTCTGCGTCATCGACATGGTGTTCGAGGGCGAGCAGGCGGTCGATTACGTGATCCGCACGACCAATGGCGCGTTCGAACGCTATACCGGTCTGTCGAATGCGCTCAATGTGTCCATTCGCGACATGCTCCCCGAGCATGAGCAGGAATGGTTCGACCGTTACGGCCAGGTCGCGCGCACCGGCAACCGCATTCACTTCGAAATGCAGGCCAAAGCGCTGCGCCGCTGGTATTCGGTGGACGCGTTCCGGGTCGGTCAGCCGGAGCAGGCGCGGGTCGCGGTGCTGTTCATGGACATTACCGAGCGCAAACGCGTGGAGCGCGAGCTGGCCGAAAGCGAGGCGCGTTTTTCCGCGCTGGCGGACGGCCTGCCGATGCCGGTGTGGGTGTTGGACGCGCAGGGCGTGGTGCGCTTCGTCAATAGTGCGTACGGCGAATTCTTCGGCCTGGATATTTCCAGCGGCACCGTGTCGGCATGGAGCGAATTGCTGCACCCGGACGATCTGCCCGTCTTCCAGTTCGAGCTCTCCGCTGCGCTGGAAGAACAGCGCGGCTTGCGCGCGCTGGTACGTGCGCGACGCCACGACGGGCAGTGGCGCTGGATCGAAATGACCGCCACACCGCGCTACTCGGCCGATGGGCGCTTCATCGGCCTGGCCGGCAGCAGCCCGGACGTGACCGAGCAGCGCGAAATCGAACTGGCCCGCGAGCAACTGCTGGAATCGGAGCGCAGTGCGCGCAACGAAGCCGAAAGCATGGCGCGGCTGAAGGACGAGTTCCTGGCCACGCTGTCGCATGAGTTGCGCACGCCGCTGACCACCATCCTGGGCTGGAGCGAGTTGTTGTTGCAGCGGGTCGAAGAAGGACATCCCAATTACAAGGGCCTGTCGGTGATTGCCAGCAGCGCACGTGCGCAGAAGCGGCTGATCTCGGACATGCTCGACCTCAGCAGCATGTTGCTGGGCAAGGTACAGCTGGAAGTCGAATCGCTGGACCTGGCCGAGCAGGTGCGCGAGGCGCTGAGCACGCAGGAACTGGCCGCCGACGGCAAAGATCAGGTCATGAAACTGCATGTGCCGCCGACGCCGTGTCTGGTGCTTGGCGATGCCACCCGCTTGCAGCAGGTGTTGTGGAATCTGCTCTCCAACGCCATCAAATTCACCCCGGCGCACGGCCGCATCGATGTCACCATCGAACGCGACGACGGGCACCTGCTGGTCTCTGTGCGTGATTCCGGCGACGGCATCGCGGCCGAGTTCCTGCCGCATCTGTTCGGCCGCTTTCGTCAGGCCGATGGCACCACCACGCGCCAGCACGGCGGCCTGGGGCTGGGTCTGGCGATCGTGCAGCAGCTGGTGGAAATGCACGGCGGGCAGGTCGGCGCCACCAGTGGCGGGCGTGGCAAGGGCGCCACCTTTACGGTGCGTCTGCCCGAGCATATTCCCGATCAGGCCAAGCGCCCGCGCCGCGAGTTGCGTCGGCGCCTGATGTCCGAACAGATTGTCGAAGCGCGTGCGCTCAACGGCCTGCGCCTGCTGGCGGTGGAAGATCAACCGGACATGCTCGATTACCTGCGTCGCCTGCTTGAAGAGCAGGGTGCCGAAGTGGTCACTGCCGGCAGCGCCACCGATGCATTGGCTTTGATCGATCACCGCGGCCACGCACGCTTCGACGTGATGCTGACCGACATCGGCATGCCTGGCATGGACGGCTACGGATTGATCCGCACCGTGCGCGATAACCTGGGTCTGGATGCACATGCATTGCCGGCGGTGGCGGTGACCGCACTGGCCCGCGACGACGATCGCAAGCGCGCGCTGGACTCCGGGTTTCAGGAACACTTGGCCAAGCCGTATAGCGTGGCGCAGCTGGTCACCGCGGTCCGTGCGGCGCGCGAAGCGGTGGAGTGATGCCGGCGCGGCGGCAACGTCGCGCAGCTGAAGGAAGGTGTCGCCACAGGCACGGGTCGCTCGGTTTAGGCGTGGACTGCGTGAGATCGCCGCCCATGCATGCGCGGTGCGCACTCGGGCAAAACACAGGTGCAGCGTTTGCTGCATCGTTCACGCACGATGGCCTAGCGTGATGCGCTCCGCTCACGGAGACATCGCGATGTCCAAATACGCCCCTCACGTGTATTGCGAACACGTGCAAATCGCCACGCTCGAACATTGGGTCTCATTGCTCAACGGACAGGAGCGCGTCCGGATCGAGCTCGACGACGGCAGCATGCTCAGCGGCACTGTCGCAGTGCGCCCGACCATCCAGACTTATCTCGATGACAACGACAACGAAGGCGTCAACGGGCAGTTGCGGCTGGATCAGCTGGATGCCTCGCAGGAGCCGCACTGGATCTGGATGGATCGCATCGTGGCCGTGCACCCGCTGCCACTGGGCGACGATCCACAGGTGATGCCGTGAAGCGGACGTGTTGACGATGTATTTACTTCTTCCTGGGCGGTTGCCGGCATGATGGCCGACTGTCGCAACTGTTCAGGATTGGCTCGCAATGCATGCACCCCTGCTCCCGCTCATTCGCTGGCCGCTGTCGTTGCTGGCGGTTGCCGTTCTCGCCGGATGCGGCGACACCGCCACGCTGGCCATCGAACAGGGGACCGGGCCTGACCCGCAATTGCCCGAGCCGGTCAAACGCCTGATTCCCACGGTGAAGGTAGCCCCGGTCAAGCGCTGGGCCGCCAACGCCAAACCCATGGCCGCCGACGATCTGCAGGTCAATGCCTTCGCGCGTGATCTCGATCACCCGCGCTGGGTGTACGTGCTGCCCAATGGCGATGTGCTGGTGGCCGAAACCGCCGAACCGCCCAAGCCTGAAGATGCCGAAAGCGGTGGGGGTCTGCGCAAGAAAGTGCAGGGCGCAGTGATGAAGAAAGCTGGCGCCGTGGTGCCCAGCGCCAACCGCATCACCTTGCTGCGCGATGCTGACGGCGACGGCGTGGCGGAGGTGCGCACGCAGTTCATCAGCGGGCTGTTCTCGCCATTCGGCATGGCGCTGGTCGGTGACCGCTTCTACGTGGCCAATGCCGATGCGCTGGTGAGCTTTCCGTACAAGGCGGGCGACACGCACATCAGCGCCAAGCCCACGTTCGTGGCCAATCTGCCCGGCGGACTCAACCACCATTGGACCAAGTCGCTGCTGGCCAGTGCCGATGGCAGCAAGCTGTACGTGGGCGTCGGGTCCAACAGCAATGTGGCCGAAAACGGCATGGAGGCCGAGCTCAACCGTGCGGCGATCCTGGAGATCGATCCTGCCACTGGCAGCAGCCGCGTGTTCGCCAGCGGGCTGCGCAATCCGGTGGGCACCGCGTGGGAACCGCAGAGCAAATCGCTCTGGGTGGTGGTCAACGAACGCGACGAAATCGGCAGCGATCTGGTCCCTGACTACCTGACCTCGGTGCGCGATGGCGGCTTTTACGGCTGGCCATACAGCTACTACGGTCAGCACGTGGATGAGCGGGTCGAACCGCAAAATGCCGAATTGGTGGCCAAGGCGATCAAACCGGACTACGCGCTGGGCCCGCATACCGCTTCGCTTGGCCTGACCTTCGCCAGCGGCAGTTTGCTGCCGGAGCGTTTTCGCCAGGGCGCCTTTATCGGCCAGCACGGCTCGTGGAATCGCGACCCGCCCAGTGGTTACAAGGTGCTGTTCGTGCCGTTTGTCGATGGCAAGCCCAGCGGGACGCCGATCACCGTGCTGGATGGATTTCTGGACGCCGAAGGCAATGCGCAGGGACGCCCGGTGGGCGTTGCACCCGACAACAGCGGTGCCCTGTTGGTGGCCGATGACGTGGGCAACGTGATCTGGCGTGTGACGCCGAAGGCGCGGTAAGCGGAGGCGTTTCGTGAGCGTTGTCCCTTCTCCCCCCGGGAGAAGGTGCCCGAAGGGCGGATGAGGGTACGCGCGAAGCCTCGTGAACGTGCACTGCAGTGTGGCTGCGCCCCGTACCCTCACTCCAACCCCTCTCCCGAGGGGAGAGGGGCGTTGTCCCTTCTCCCGGCGGGAGAAGGTGCCCGAAGAGCGGATGAGGGTACCTGCGTAGCTTCGTGGACATGCCGCATAGCGTGGCTTCGCCCCGTACCCTCACCCCAACCCCAACCCCTCTCCCGAGGGGAGAGGGGCTTTTGTCCCTTCTCCCGGCGGGAGAAGGTGCCCGAAGGGCGGATGAGGGTACGCGCGAAGCCTCGTAGATGTGCTGCGTATTGGGCTTCGCCTCACACTCTCATCTCAACTACTCTCTCGAGGGGTGAGGACCTTTGATTTGTCGCCGCTTTCCTGTTGGGGAGCAGGATTTTCCGAGGTGACGGTCCTCTCCAGGCAACTGTGTTTGGCAACCAGGAGACATTAGTGGTCGCAACAATGGCGGCTAGAAAAACCGGGCATTTGCCCGGTTATTGGTGGACACGCGGCGCGGGCACCATAGCCACGCAGCGTAGATTCCGTGGCATGAAACGTGGGCACCACATCGTCAATGGAAGCAGGACAGCCAACGCATCCACGCCTGCTGCGCCAAGCCCCTGTGCGCTTATCGACGAGCAGCCGCTAGACAGACTTTAACAAGACGCTGCTAGCCGAACCTTTAGCTGATACCGCACGTGCCGCACGCAGTTCAATCATCTACACAAAGAACCATGCTCAGCGTGGCGCCTCTGGCGATGCACTGAAACGACGTGCGTAGCCGCGCTCTTCGGTGATGCGGATGACGTCGGCGTCGGCCATTTCTGGCGCGCCGTAGACCGCGTAGGCCACGCTGCCATCGTCACGCTCACCGACCTGATGCAGGCGGTAACGGGGGCGGCCGGCGCCGGTGTTTTCGGGGTAATGCATCGGTGGCGGCGTGTCGTCCAGGTCCATTTCGCTGTTGTCGACGACTCCACCTACGAACAGGGCTCGCATCGCGTATCTCCGGTGTGGGCTTGGGTTCCAGCCTAGGCCGGCAGATGTTGCGTGCGCATCAACGGTCCGTATAAACAGCGCAAGGCAATCCGTTCGCAGGTCACGCAATGGACGACCCGCGTCAGCGCATGGCAAGCACGGATCGCGTGGCGAGCACGGGCGGCAGGCGGGGCTCCCTTACAATGGCGGCCTGTTCCCGACCTGATGATCCGATGGCTGGCCCGCACGATGCCCCGCTTCAAGCCCTGTTCCTGCCCTTCGCCCAGGGCGCGCTGCCGTGGCCGACAGGCCCTGTGCTGTTTCTGCGTGCGCGCGACGGCTTTCCGCTGCGCGAGCACGCGTCCGCCGACGCGCTGACCTGCGAGCAGAGTTTCCGCCCGTTTGCGCAGGCGCTGGAGGGCAGTGGCTGGAGCGTGCGCGAAGAGAGCGAGATCGAGGCCGACAGCACCCGCTACGCGCTGGTGCTGGTGCTGCCACCGCGGCAGCGCGAAGAAGCGCGTGCGTTGTTTGCGCGCGCGCTGGCGCTGACCGCGCCCGGTGGCCGGGTCGTGGCGTGCCAGTCCAACAACGAGGGCGCGCGCTCGGGCGAGGCCGATCTGCGCCAGCTCGCCGGTCTGGCCGGTAGCCTGACCAAGCACCATTGCCGCACCTATTGGACCGCGCCGCTGCCCGCCGACACCGATGCCGCGCTGCAGGCGCGCTGGGCGGCGCTGGATGCGCCGCGCAAGATTCTGGATGGACGCTTCGTGAGCCGACCGGGTGTGTTCGCCTGGGATCGCATCGATCCTGCGTCGGCGTTGCTGGTCGAGCACCTGCCCGCCACCCTGGCCGGGCACGGTGCCGACCTGGGCGCGGGGTTCGGGTATCTCTCGGCCGAAGTGCTGGCGCGCTGCGCCAAGGTCACCGCGCTGGATCTGTACGAAGCCGAAGCGCGTGCACTCGCGCTGGCGCGACGCAATCTGCAGGACATCGCGCATCCGGCGCAGCTGCAGTACCTCTGGCAGGACGTCACCGCCGGGCTTGCGGCGCAGTACGACTTCATCGTCAGCAACCCGCCATTCCACACGCCGTCGCGCGCCGATCGCCCGGATATTGGCCAGCGTTTCATCGCCGTGGCCGCGCAGGCCTTGCGCCCGGGCGGGCAGCTGCTGCTGGTGGCCAACCGGCATCTGCCTTACGAGCAGGTGCTCAACGAAAGCTTCGGCCAGGTACGCGTCGCCGCCGAGCGCGGCGGCTTCAAGTTGATCGCTGCCGTGCGTGGCAAGGCGGCACGCGCATGAAGCTGGTCAAACACATCGCCAATCTCGGCTATGGCAGCCGCAAGCAGGTGACTCAGCTGTTTCGCCAGGGCGCCGTGACCGATGTGCAGGGCGAGGTGCTGTATGCCGACGATCAGGTGGAGCACGACGCCATCCGTATCGATGGCGAGCCGTTGGACCCGCCGCCGGGTTTCAGCCTGTTGCTGCACAAGCCCAGCGGTTACACCTGCTCGACCAAGGACACCGGACGGTTGATCTACGAGCTGCTGCCACCGCGGTTTCGCTCGCGTGCGCCAGTATTGGCGCCGGTGGGGCGGCTGGATCGCGAGACCAGCGGCATGCTGCTGATGACCGACGATGGCGCGTTGCTGCACCGGATCATTTCGCCAAAATCCGCACTGGACAAGGTCTACGAGGTCAGCCTGGCCGAAGACCTGCGTGGCGATGAAGCGGCGCTGTTTGCCAGCGGCGAGCTGTTGCTGGAAGGCGAAACCAAGCCATTGCTTCCCGCCGAGCTTGAGGTCCTTGGCGCGCGCCAGGCACGCCTGACCTTGCACGAGGGCCGCTATCACCAGGTGCGCCGCATGTTCGCCGCCGCCGGCAATCACGTGGCGGCATTGCATCGCAGCCGCATCGGCGGCTTGTCGCTGGACGCGCTGCCATCGGGCCAATGGCGTGCCTTGGAGGCAAGCGATCTGGAGGTGTTGTTCGGGCGCGGAGCGACTGCATGACGGCGGCCACGCCGCTGCCGTTTCGCCCGCAGGCGGTGATCTTCGATATGGATGGTTTGATGCTCGACAGCGAGCGCGCCATCACTACCTGTCTGGTGCAGGCGGCCGATGCGCAAGGGCTGACAATCGAGCCGACGTTCTGGTTGCAGATGGTCGGTACCGGCGATGTCGCCTGCCGCCGTCTGCTCGGCGAACGCGTCGGCGACGCCGCTGCCGAACGCATGCTGGCGCGCGCCCAACTGCTCTATGACGCCGTCGCGGAACGCGGCATCCCGCACCGGCCCGGCATCATTGCGCTGCTGGAGTATCTGGCTGCGCTCGGCATGCCACGTGCGGTGGCGACCTCCACCCAACGTCCGCTTGCCTTGCGCAAGCTGAAAGCGGCCGATCTGCTGTGGCGCTTCGATGCGGTGTGCACCGCCAGCGATGTGCAGCATCCCAAGCCGGCGCCGGATATCTACCTGCTGGCAGCGCAGTCGCTGGGCGTGGAGCCTGCACACTGCCTGGTGCTGGAAGACTCGCCGACTGGCGTGCGCGCTGCATTGGCGGCAGGCATGACCCCGATCCAGATCCCGGACCTGCTCGAACCCGATGCGGACGTGCGCGCGTTGGGCCATCGCATCATGCCCTCGCTGGGCGATGCGCAGCGCCTACTGGAAGCGCAACTGTCGGGTTGATCAGCGGGTGTGGATTAGCGTCCGAAAAAGTCTCCGAAAAAGCGTCTGGAACGCAGCGCCCAAGTGACAGGCGCAGCAACACGTGCTGGCGATCAGTCCACCACGCACGAGCGATCAGTGCGCAACAACCAAAGCCCAGCTCCCGCCGGTGCGAGAAGGCACGGTTCGCGCGCCACTGGTGCGCGTGCCTTTGAGCACCCGCGTTGCAAACGCGGGCTGGGACGCGGAGCGGGGGTTGGGGTGAGGGTGCGAGCAAATCGACCCACACCACACCACGCATGGACAATGCCCAAAGCGCAGCAGCGGATGCACGACGCGCGTGCTGATCTCCGAGCTTTCGCCTCACCGATCCCAACGTCGATGTCGTGCATGACGAACACCAAAGACCGGCAAGCACGCGCGTCCCCGCGTCGCAGCAGCGCGCTGCAAAGCGCATCACCCAAGCCGTATCAGCAGCACGCCCTCACACGTACTGCATCTTGCGCGACATGCCGCCGTCGACGATGAAGTCCTGCCCGGTGACGAATCCGGATAGCTGCGGCGACAGCAGATACACCGCCAGCTGCGCGATGTCTTCCGGCGTGCCCACACGTCCGGCCGGGTGCTGCGCATGGTCGCGTCGCGACAGTTTGGGCGCACGACGACGTTGCGGTGCACGCCAGGCATCGGTGCTGATCCACCCCGGACTGATGCTGTTGACGCGCACCTGCGGGCCTTCGCTCAGTGCCAATGCGTGGGTAAACGCGACCAAGCCACCTTTGGCCGCCGCATAGGCTTCGCTATGCGGCTCCGACTGCCAGGCGCGGGTGGAGGCGATGTTGACGATCGCACCACCGCCATCTGCCTGCGTCAGTGCGGGCAAGGCATGTTTGCTGCATAAAAACGCGCCATGCAGGCTTGCCAGGCGCCGATTCCAGTCATCCCACTCCAGCTGCGGCAATGGCGCAACGTGTGGGTCCGGTACGCCGGCGTTATTGACCAGGCCATCGAGTCGGCCGAAGCGCTTGCGCGCCGTGGCGATCAAGCGTGCGGCCTGCGTCTCGCGTACGGCATCGCAACGCACGAATGCACTGCGTTGCGGCAGCGCCCAGTCCTGCAGACAGGCCTTTCCGGCGGCAGCGTCCAGATCGCCGATCACCACGCTGCCGCCGGCACCGAGCACGGCCTGCGCAATGCCGCGTCCAATCCCTTGCGCGCCACCGGTGATCACCACCACGCGGTCCTGCAGCGGTGACGGGTTCCATGCGGAAACAGCGGGAATCAGGGCCATGGCGTGTGCGCATAACGAAAGGGTGCGGCACTGTAGCGCGCGCCATGTCAGTGCTGCAGCAACACCGGCGACGCGTACGGTAGCGTCGCGACCGCGCTTTTCATGGGCATTTCAACGGATTGCCGCCGCCGCACGGTGCCGGCGTTCGGCCCCTGCTGCACGCACTGGCGCGCGGCAGGGCGCAGGCTCAGTGTTGGGAGCCGTTCAACACGCGTTCCCAGCCCGCGCGGCCTAGCCGTTCCAGCGTCTGGATATTGCGCTCGACAATCACGTCCGGATCCGGGTACGCGGCCACCGCACGCTCCACGCTGTCCTCGCGCAGCAGGTGCAAGGTCGGGAAGGGCGAGCGGTTGGTGAAGTTGGCCACATCGTCCAGCGCGGCGCCTGCAAATTGATAGTCGGGGTGGAAGCTGGCCACCTGCAGGATGCCTTGCAGGTCCAGCGCCTCCACCGCCGCGTCGGCATTGTCGAGGAAGTCGTTGTACTCCAGGAAGTCGGTGAGCACGTCCGGATGCACGATCAGGGTGGTGTCGATCTGCTCGGCCGGCGTGTCGCGCAACAGGACCAGTTCCTCGGCCAGTTGTTCCAGCAGCGCCTCGGGCGTGCTGGCATCGCTGAGCACCAGCCGCACCTGTTCCTTGACGTACACCGCCTTGGCGAACGGACACAGGTTCAGCCCGATCACCGCGCGTTCAATCCACGTGCGGGTAGCGGTCAGCGGATCGGGCGTGGCAGGCGTGGTGGTCATCGTGGCGGCGGCGTGATGGCGCGCCAGTGTATGCGATCGCTGCCGAAGCGGCCGCCCGGGCCGATTCACCAGCGATGACGCAACAGACGCAACCGATGCTGCCCGGCGCCATGCTGCCCCGCGCACGCGCAATCAGCGTGCGTCGCTGTCGTCGCTGCGCGGCGCCTCGCCAATGTGCGCACCGACATGCGGGCGCAAGAACTCCACCGACACCTGGGCGACGTACTCGGCTAGTGGCGTCTTGTGCGGCGACCCGATGGCATGTGCGCCGCTGTCGAAGGCGATCGCCTGCTTGAGCGGGGCAGCCGTGCCCAGCGCATCGAACATGGCCAGCATCGCCGGCACCGAGGCAATCTGATCTTCGTCGCCATTGGGCGTGCGGTAATAGCCCAGCAGCACCGGGCAGCGCACCTGTGGCCACGGCGGCGCAGCGGCAAGTGCGTCGAACAGGCCGCGCAAGCTACGAAAGCCGTCCGGGTGGATGGTGTCCGACCAATACGCCAGTTCTTCAGCGCTGCGCGGGTACGGGTCGGCGATCGGCGCATCGGCGTCGCAAAGCCGATCGAGCAAGCCCGCATTGACCGGCTGGATGCCTGGCGACCATGCGACCACCGCTGCAACCTGCTCGGGATGCTGCGTCGCAAGCCAGAGCGCCAAGCTGCCGCCCATTGATGAGCCGACAATCGCCACACGCTCGCCCATCCGCCGCGCCTGCGTCAGCGCCTCCAGCGCAGAGCGTTGCAGCGCCGCCGTCGTCAGCCCCTGCATCGCATCGGCTGCACTGTCTCCGTGGCCGGGCCAGCGGTGCACGTAGCCGTTGGCGCCCAGCGCATCGGCCATCTGTTCGGGCAGCGCGCCAGCCTCGCCCGGGCTTGCAGAAAACCCATGCAGGAACAGCATCGCCACGGCGGTGCGTGTCTGGGCAGCGCTGCGCCAATGCCAGCGCGCCGCATTGCCGGGCTTCAACTCAGTGCTGTCGTTGGTGTGCATGGTGGGCCAGCAGTGCGAGCAGTTCGTGGGCGTTGATCGGCTTGGATAGATAACCTGCCACGCCGGCGGCTGCCGCTTCGCGTATCGAATCGGCGCGCGTATCGGCGGTCAATACGATGATTGGCGGCAGCGCGGCAATCGCATCGCGGGCCTGGCCCAATGCATCCCAGCCGGAGGTGCCGGGCATGTGCAGATCCAGAAACACCAGGTCCGGCGCAGCCTGGGCGATGCGCTGCACCGCATCGGTGCCATCGACATGGAAGCTCACCCGATGCCCGGCACGCGTCAGCAGATTGCCGATCACCAGGCGATTGGTGTCCATGTCCTCGAAGACCAGGCAATGCAGCGGCGGCACGGTCTGCGCGTGGTGCGCCAGCGCATCGCGCAGGCCGAGCGTGCGGTTGCTGTCGGCCGCGGCCACGGGCAGCTCGAAGATCCAGCGGAAGATGCTGCCACCGTCGGGGTTGTCGCTCACCGTCAGGCTGCCGTGCATCGCATCGGACACCGACAAGGCGATATACAACCCCAGTCCGACGCCGCCCTCGGCACGGCTGAATCCGGTGCTGAGCTGGGTGAACGGCGTAAAGATGTAGGCCTTCTTGTCGTCGGGCACACCGATGCCGGTGTCGGTGATCGTCGCGGCGATCGACCAGCGCTGCTGTAGCTGCGTGGCTTCGATCAGCAACTCGACTGCGCCACCGGCCGGGGTGAACTTGATTGCATTGATGACCAGGTTGCTGATGACCTGCTCGATGCGGCCCTCGTCGCCCAGCACATGGGGCGTCTCCGGTGCCTCCATGCGCACGCTCAGCGACACGCCCTTGGTGGATGCGGCGGTCGCGCAGACCGCTTTGACGGTGGTCAGCACGTCCAGCATGCTCAGTGGCTTGCTCTGCAGCTGCAGCCGCCCACCGTCGATGCTGGCCACGTCCAGCACCTCATTGACGCGATGGCGCAGCGCGGTCGCATTGACCGTCACCGCCTGCATCAGGTCGCGCTGTTCGGCTGGCATGCCGTCGGTATCGATCAGCTGCGCGCAATTGATGACCGCATTCAACGGCGTGCGCAGCTCATGGTTCATGGTGCTGATGAAGCGGCTTTGCGCATCGCGCGAGGCCAGTGCCTGCAGCGCCACTTCCTGCATCGCAAGCACGATGCGCGCCACCAGCAGCGGCAATACCATGCTGAGCGCCACCGCATACACAAAGTACGCCGGCCGCGACAGCCAGTAGCCGCTGGGTGCGGTCAACAGCATCAGCACGAAGGTGCTGAGCAGTACCGGCAAGGTGGCGCGTTGCCCATAGCGCGCCACCGCAGCGATGGTGATGAACGGCAGAAACGCGTTCAACGACATCAACAGTATGAAGGCCAGCGTGGTCTGGATGCCGATGAACAACAGGCTCATCGCAAAGCCCATCGCATCCAGCCACTCGCCCGGCGGGATGATCCGGCGCCGCACCAGCACCATCCATGCCACCGAGACGACCCACACGGTCACTGCGGTGGGGAAGACGTTGTGCGCATCCTTGACCAGTACCGGCTGTGGGCCGTACAGCCAGCCCAGGCACCACAGGGTCACCATGGTCTGCACGATCACCCGGCCGACGCAGGCGCGGTATTCCAGAAACGACTCGAACAGCCGCACGAGTCTGTCGTTGCGCAACTGCCTGGCCGCCAGAATCAGGCCGGTCGCTGCGTGGTTGGGAGTGCTACGCATGAGGGTCCGCGTCGTCGATGGGAAGGGTGCGCCGGTAGCGCTTGACCAGTAGACCTGCAGCAGTGGCCACGGCGGTGAAGCGGTGCGCAAGCGTGTCGCTCAACGCGTCGCGCTCCACCTCGCCGCGCAGCTGATCGCAGGCCTTGAGCAACTGCTGCGAGCCGGTCAACGAGATGGTGTTCTTCAACGAATGGATCTGTTCCAGCGCCTGCGCCTGGCTGGTGTCGGCAGCGCCGAGCGTGCAGCGCGCAATGGCGTGTTCGATCTCCACCGCAAAGGCGTCGGCAAAGGCCGCTGCAGCCACCGGATCGAGGCCGGCGATGGTGTGCAGCGTCGAGCCGCTTTCGATCTGCGGTTGTGCGTGGATCTTGGTCGCCTGCACACCGCCTGCGGCAGACGCGTTCGCCTGCCGGGCGTGCAGGCGATGCAACAGGCGGGTGAGCAGCGAGCGCATCGGGGCCGCTAGCCCTGCAGCCCGCTGCGGCGATGATGATCCACGCAGGGATGCCGCAGGCCTCGGTTGCCCCACTGCGCAGCACCTGCAGATGTCTGCAGGTGCGCGTCGGTCACCGCACTCACCGGCATCGCTCAACCACGCTCAGTCGCGAAAGTTGTCGAACTGCAGCGGCTGCTCGAAATCGGCCTTTCTCAGCAGCGCCATCGCGTCCTGCAGATCGTCGCGCTTCTTGCCGGTGACGCGCAGCTTGTCGCCGTTGATCTGCGCTTCGACCTTGAGCTTGGCTTCCTTGAGCTTGGCCACCAGCTGCTTGGCCTGCTTCTGCTCGAGGCCCTGCTTGACGGTGACCTTCTGCCGCGCGCCGGCCAGATTGGTTTCCACATCGCCAAAGTCCAGGCAGCGCACATCGATGCTGCGCGCCAACAGCCGCGCCCGCAGGATGTCGGTCATCTGCTTGAGCTGGAAGTCGCTGGGAGCGGACTGGTTGATGACCTTGCCGTCTTCCAGTTCGAACTTGGCTTCCACGCCCTTGAAGTCGAAACGCGTGTCCAGTTCACGGTTGGCCTGGTCTATCGCATTGGTCAGTTCGTGCTTGTCGACTTCGGACACCACGTCGAAGGAAGGCATGCAAAGCTCCTGTTGGCTGAAAACAGCCGCCATTCTAGGCCATCGTGCCGCGATGGCCGTCATCGACGCATGGCGGTCGGCGCGCTGCGACGGCGATAATGCGCCCATGCCCAGCACCCGTTCTCCGCTTCCCGCCATCGCCTGGATGGTCGCCGCCGTGGCCTGCTTCTCGCTGATGGATGCGGCGATGAAGCTGCTGGCTGCGCAGTACCCGCCGTTGCAGGTGACGCTGTTGCGCGGTGCCGCGTCGCTGCCGTTCGTGCTGGTGTGGGTGTTCGCCACTGCCGGGCCGCGTGCCATCGTGCCGGTGCGCTGGGGCCTGCATCTGCTGCGCGGGGCCTTGGGCATGGTGATGATCGGCTGTTTCGTCTACGGCCTGAAGCGCATGCCGCTGTCCACCGCCTACACCATCTACTTTGTGGCGCCGTTGCTGGTGGCCGCCTTGTCGGTGCCGCTGCTGGGCGAGCATGTGGGGCCGCGGCGCTGGACGGCGATCGGTATCGGCCTGGTTGGGGTCATCGTGGTGCTGCGCCCGGGCGTGGGTGGCTTGGTCTCGCTGCCTGGCCTGATGGTGCTGCTGGCGGCCACGGCCTACGCCATCGCCGCGGTCACGGTGAGCCTGCTGACCCGCACCGATACGCCGCAGGCCATGGTGGTGTGGTTTTTGCTGTTCATGGCGATCGGCGCCGGGGTGCTGGCCATCCCCGACTGGGTGCCGCTGCGGGCCAGTCACGGCTGGCTGATCGCCGGCATGGGCCTGGCCGGCGCGCTGGGGCAGATTGCGCTGACCCAGGCGTTCCTGCGCGGCGAGGCCTCGATGATCGCGCCGCTGGAATACACCGGCCTGGTCTGGGTGATCGGCTGGGACTGGCTGCTGTGGCAGACCTTGCCCGACGGCTGGACCTGGACCGGCGCCGGCATCATCGTCGCCAGTGGGCTGTATCTGCTGCGCCGGGAGCGGATTCGCCAGACCGATCGCCCGTTGCCGCTTGAGCGGCCGTGAGTGGGGATTGGGGATTAGTGATTCGCGAGGGCAAGAGCGCTGCGCTGTTACGCCTCCCCAATCCCGAACCATAGAACCGAATGGAATGACGGCCGTAAACATTGACTGGTAGGCTTCACGACCCCCCAATCGGCCACCCGCGGTGATCCAGTTTCAGGGCCTGCACAAGTCTTACTCCGTCGACGGTCGCCAGATCGTGGCGCTGCACCCGCTCGATCTGCGGATCGGCCCCGGCGAGGTGTTCGGCATCATCGGCCATTCCGGTGCCGGCAAATCCACGCTGATCCGGCTGATCAACCGGCTGGAAGAGCCTAGCGGTGGGCGATTGCTGATCGGCGAGGACGACGTCACCGCGCTGGATAGCCAGGGCCTGCGTGGCTTGCGCCGGCGCATCGGCATGATCTTCCAGCACTTCAATCTGCTGTCCTCGCGCACCGTGGCCGGCAATGTCGCCTTTCCGCTGGAACTGGCCGGCACTGCGCGCGCCGAGATCGATGCGCGGGTGGCCGAGCTGCTGGCGCGGGTCGGTCTGCAGGAGCACGCCAACAAGTATCCGGCGCAGCTGTCCGGCGGCCAGAAGCAGCGCGTGGGCATTGCGCGTGCGCTGGCCACCCGCCCGCAGATCCTGCTGTGCGACGAGGCCACCAGTGCGCTGGACCCGCAGACCACCGCCTCGGTGCTGCAGCTGCTGGCGCAGATCAACCGCGAGCTTGGCCTGACCATCGTGCTGATCACCCACGAGATGGACGTGATCCGCCGCGTCTGCGACCGCGTGGCAGTGCTGGACGCCGGCAAATTGGTGGAAACCGGCCCGGTCACCGAAGTCTTCCTGCATCCCAAACATGCCACCACGCGGCGCTTCGTGTCCGAAGCCGAGCACGTGGACGAGGCCGAGCTGCACCGCGATTTCGCCGCCGTCGGCGGACGTGTGGTGCGGCTGACCTTCCTGGGTAACGGCACCTATGAGCCGGTGCTGGGCCGCATCGCCCGCGAGACCGGGGTGGACTACAACATCCTGTCCGGGCGCGTGGACCGCATCAAGGACACGCCGTATGGCCAGCTCATCGTCGCCCTGACCGGTGGCGACCAGAATGCAGCGCGCGCCGGCTTCGTCGCCGCCGGCGTGCACGTAGAGGACCTGCGCGTATGAACCTGCTGCCGATCGCCGCCGCTGGCGGCTTCTTCCGCAATCTCGATGCCGCCAAGTGGGGCGACATCGGGCAGGCGACCCTGGACACCTTGCTGATGCTGGCCGGCGCGCTGCCGCTGACCTTGCTGATCGGCCTGCCGCTGGGGGTTGCGCTGTTCCTGTGCGGCGCCCCGCAGCTGCGCCGTCGCCCGGTGCTGTACGGCGCGCTGGCGCTGGTGATTAACCTGCTGCGCTCGGTGCCCTTCATCATCCTGATGATTGCGATGATTCCGCTCACCCTGACGTTGATGGGCACCTCGCTCGGCGTGCGCGGCGCGATCCTGCCGCTGGTGGTGGGCGCCGCGCCGTTCTATGCGCGGCTGGTGGAGACCGCATTACGCGAGGTGGACCGCGGCATTATCGAAGCCAGCCAGGCGATGGGCGCCACCACCCGCCAGCTGGTGCTGTGGGTGCTGTTGCCCGAAGCGCGCCCCGGCCTGATCGCCGGCGCCACTGTCACCACCATCGCGTTGATCGGCTTCACCGCCATGGGCGGGGCGATCGGTTCCGGCGGCCTGGGCGATGTGGCCTACCGCGAGGGCTATATGCGCTCGCATGCGGACGTCGCGTTGATCACCGTCATCGCCTTGCTGGTGCTGGTACAGCTGCTGCAGATGCTGGGCGACCGGTTAGTGGCGCGCTACAGCCGCCGCTGAGCCAGTCGCGTCGCCGCACGCTGCCGCGGTGGATGCGCCGCCGCATGCCGCTGCGGCGTCTATCGCTGCTGCGGGCTGCAGGCGGATGCGCTGGCATCGCCCCGGTGTTTGTCTTGCAGGCACAGCCCGTGCTGGCCGCCGCATCGCCGCTGCACCTGCGGTCTGCTAGGTTTAACGCCTGCGGCCCGTCCGCATTCCTCCTCCCACGGACCCTTTCATGAGCACATTTGCGTTTCGTTCCCTTCTTGCTGCGGCCACGCTGGCATTGGCGTCCTGCGGCGGCAATGGCGGCAGCGGTGGCGACACCCTCACCGTGGCCGCCACCGCCGTGCCGCACGCCGAAATCCTGGAAGTGGTCGAACCGCTGCTGGCCAAGCAGGGCGTGAAGCTGGACGTGCGCGTATTCAACGATTACGTACAGCCCAACGACCAGGTTGTGCAGAAGCAGATCGACGTCAATTATTTCCAGACCGAGCCCTATCTGGACGCGTACAACCGCGACCGCAAGAGCCAGCTGGTGACCGTGGTCGGCGTGCATATCGAGCCCTTTGGTGCGTATTCGCGCCGCTTCAAGGCGCTGGCCGACCTGCCGAGCGGCGCCGACGTGGTGATCCCCAACGACCCGAGCAACAACAGCCGCGCGCTGATCCTGCTCGACAAGGCCGGGGTGATCAAACTCAAGGATCCGAGCAACGCGCTGTCTACCCAGCGCGACATCGTCGATAACCCCAAGCAGCTGAAATTCCGCGAGCTCGATTCGGCGATGCTGCCGCGTGTGCTGGATCAGGTCGATCTGGCGCTGATCAACACCAACTACGCACTCGACGCCGGACTCAACCCCACCCGCGACGCGCTGGCGATCGAAAGCAAGGAGTCGCCGTACGTGAACTTCCTGGTGGCGCGCGCAGACAACAAGGACGACCCGCGCGTGCAGAAGCTGGCCAAGGCATTGACCAGCCCGGAAGTGAAGGCCTTTATCGAACAGAAGTACAAGGGCGCGGTACTGCCCGCGTTCTGAGGGCGATCAACAACACGGCCGCGCTCACCAGTGGGTGCGCGCGGCCGATGGTCTGGGCGGGCATGCAGCATGCGCAGAGCCCCAAGTCTGAGCTGCACGCTCTGATCGCCCCGTCCATCCGTGCCCGACGGCTTGCAACAACGCCGTCTTCGCGGTTTGAAAGAGCGCAACGACAAAGCGCGAGCCTCCAAACGGAGCTCGGCACTGTGGCGACGGTTGTCGCCCATCCTTGAGCCATTTGTGCGTGCGCGCTGCCGATGCGGGGTGGGGACTGCGCATTCCCTGCAACCGCACCCACTCCGCAGCGATGCCCTCGGTACCGCATGCGATGCTGCCGAGATGGGGCGTCTGACGCTTGCGAATCCATGCAGTGCGATGCGGGCGCAGACCGCCCACCCAGCCGCTCATCACGCCGCGCGCTGCCAAGTAGAGGCGTGCAAGCGTACGCGGCCGATTGCACGTGCAGCGCCGAACACGCGCGCCTGACGCAGGCGTAGTAGCGTGGTCGGCCATCTTCTTCGGCCATTGACGCGATGCCCCTGCTTCTTGCCATCCCGCTGGCCGTGATCATCGCCCTGGCGGTGTTCGCGGTGCTGTTTCCGTTATCGCTGCTGCAACGTTTCCGTGTCGGTACTGCGCGGCGCCAGGCGCGTGGCTGGTTGTTGATGATCAATCTGGCCTCAGCGGCGCTGTCCAGCGTGTTGTTCGTCATTTTTACCGCGATCGCTGCGGCATTCTGGCCGGGTGCGATCAGTCATGCCGCCTTCGGTTGGGCCTGCGGGCTGGCGCTGGGTGTGCTGGCCTTACGCCTGACCCGCTTCGAGCGTACCGCCCAAGGGTTGTTCTATCGACCCAATCTCTGGCTGGTGCTGGCATTGACGGCGCTGGTGGTGGTGCGGGTGATCGCCGGCATGGTGCAGGGCTGGCGCAGTGCCTGGCAGGGCGTGGCATGGCCGGTCGATGGCTGGCTCAGCCACGCCAGCCTGTTGGGCGCCGCCGGCGTACTGCTTGGCTACGCACTGGCTTACGCCACCTTGCTGTGGTGGCGTTGGCGCACCGCGCGGTTGCGTGGCAGCGTCTACTGGCGTTGAAGCGCGACGCGCACGCCAGCCAGCAATGCCGAATGCGTCGATCCAGGCTGGCGCACGTGGATGTTGGACATAAAAAAACGGGCCTCGCGGCCCGTTTTTTCGACTCAGACAGTTGTGTATCGCGACGTGCTTAGAAGCGCGCGCCGACACCGAAGCCAACAGTCCACGGATCCAGTTCCAGCTCGCTGCCGGTGCCCTGGCCGCCGACACGCAGTTCCGGACGCGAACGCATGTAGCGGGCGTCGGCACGTGCGAACCAGGTGGAGTTGATGTTCATGTCAACACCGACGGTGCCGATCACGCCCTTGGCGGTATCCAGGCCCACGTGCTGACCGGTGGTCGACGCCGCATCGATCTTCTCGTTGCTGAAGTTCGACTCGTAGTAGCCCACGCCCACGAACGGACGGAACACATTGTCGGCCTGGCCGAAGTGGTACTGGCCGCTGATGGCGATCGGCTGCTGCTCGACGGTGCCCACCTTGCCCACGCCATCGGCGTTGACGCGGTGATTGAACTTGTCGGCAGCGCCCCACACTTCAACAGCCCAGTTGTCGTTGATGTAGTAGCTGGCGCTCAGCGTCGGTGCCGGGCCGCCATCGACGTCCAGGCCCGGAGCCGGATCGTTCTTCGGCTTGATCAGGGCGACACCGCCGACCACTGCCCAATGCTTGCCGGACGCGCTATCGGCGCTGGTGGAAGTCGAGGAGGTATCGCCGGTATAGGTGGTGTCCTGCGCGAACGCGGACGGTGCAATCGCAAGTGCGGATACAGCAGCCAGGCTCAGGATGGAAATGGCACGCATTGGGGGTCTCCTCGCATAATTTTTGTTAGGCCCGTGGAGTGGGCCGCGCCAAAGCTATTCCTGAAAATCTGAATCCACGCCCACCTGCGACTCGCTAAAATTTCGTTTGTTCAGGAACTTTCCCAAGAAGGCCGTGGTTGCGACATGCAAGCTGAAAAAGACATTCACGCAGATGCGATTGCCGTGACGAAAAATGCCGTACGTGACGGCTTGCCAGCGCACATTCCTAACGATTGCCGTGTCTTGGTACTCGGCTCGATGCCAGGCATCGCCTCGTTGGAGGCCGGCCGCTATTACGCGCATCCACGCAATCGGTTCTGGCCAGTGATGCATGCCCTCTTGGGTATTGATGCTGCCGCGACGTATGCCGCGCGCATGCAGGCATTGAACGCACGGGGTGTCGGGTTATGGGATGTGATCGGCCAATGCGCGCGTCGCGGCAGCCTGGATGCTGCGATCGTCGCAGACAGTGTGGTGGTCAATCCGCTGCCTGCGTTGCTGGCAGGTTTGCCGCAGCTGCGCATGGTGGCCTGCAATGGCGCCGCGGCGGCGCAGGCCTGGCATCGCCATGTACAGCCGCTGTTGTCGCAGGACGCGCGCAGCGTACCGCTGCTGGCCTTGCCGTCCACCAGTCCGGCCAACGCCGCTTGGTCGTTGCCGCGTTTGTGCGCCGCATGGCAACCGGTGCGCGATGTGTTGGACTGATGCGGCCCTGGCCCACGTCAATGAATCGCCGACGATGATGCGTGTCTGCGCAATGCGCGCCCGTCAGCGCGTGTGCATGCAACCAGCACGTCGCCAGCTGCCGCCATAAGTCATGCCAGCGTCCGGCACAGGCAGCCCACAGCGCGTGGCCGCACAGTGCAGGCAGCACATGAAGGAGTACCGCGATGACGATCAGACATGCAATGACGATGGCGGCAACGCTCGCACTGGGCATCCTCACTGCAGCGGATGTGGCGCTTGCCGACGAGATGCAGTGCGATGTCAGTAGCGATTACGACCTCACGCTCAATCCGCGCAGCCTCATCCTGATTCGTAGCGCCGGGACGCCGCAGCGCCTGGTGATGCGCCAGGGCGCGTTGTTCGTCGACGATCGCTGGGTGACGCTGAGTGCAGACGACCGTACCCGCCTGATCCAGTTCGAGCGGCAGACCCGTGAGGTGGTGCCGCTGGCGCAGGAGGTTGGGCGCGAGGCCGCCGACATTGCGGTCACCGCGCTCGGCGAAGTGGCGGCCGGGTTCAGCCGCAGTCCCGAGGCGACCCGCGCGCAACTGGCCAGCGTGCGCGAAAAGATCGATCTGCGCTTGAAGCAGAGCTTCAGCAAAAGCCAGCTCACGCCCGTGAATATCGACGACGACATCGGCGCGCTGGTCGCCGAGGTGTTGCCGCAGTTGATCGGCGATGTGATCGCCGGTGCGGTGCAGTCCGGGCTCACCGGCAACGATATGCAGCTGCGTTCGCTCGATGGGCTGGAAGCGCGCATCGAGCGTCTGGTCGAGCCGCAGGCGCGTGCATTGCGCCCGCGTGCGCAGCGTTTGTGCGACCGCGTCGAAGCGCTGGATGGGCTGGACAATGCGCTGGCGTATCGTTTGCCCTCGGGCGCGCCACTGCACCTGTTGCAGGTGGATCGACGCGCCTCGAAATAAGCATGCACCTGCGTGCGCGGACGCTGCATCCTGCGGGCCGTGCGATTTTTTCGACGCCAATGGTTGGCGCTGCGGCCCGTGGCCGGCCACAATAGGGGTTTCCCCATCTGTTGCCGGAGTTCCCCGTATGGCCGAAATCAAGGAAGCACTTGTCCCCGATATCGGTGACTACAGCGACGTCCCGGTAATCGAGGTGCTGGTGTCGGTCGGCGATACGGTCGCAAAGGACCAGAGCCTGGTCACGCTGGAATCGGACAAGGCCACGATGGAAGTGCCCTCGTCGGTGTCCGGCGTGGTCAAGGAGATCAAGGTCAAGGTCGGCGATTCGCTGTCGCAGGGCGCCCTGGTGGCGCTGATCGAAGTGGCCGATGCCGGCGCCGACACTGCGGCCAAGCCCGCAGCAGCAGCTGCTCCTGCCGCTCCGGCCAAGGCTGCGCCCGCTGCTGCACCGGCACCTGCTGCCAAGGCCGCGCCGGCTGCACCTGCCGCCGAAGGCGGTCTGGTCGAAGCGCGCGTGCCCGATATCGGCGACTACACCGACATCCCGGTGATCGAAGTGCTGGTCGCCGTCGGCGATACCGTCGCCAAGGACCAGAGCCTGGTCACGCTGGAATCGGACAAGGCCACGATGGAAGTGCCGTCCTCGGCCGCCGGCGTGGTCAAGGAGCTCAAGGTCAAGGTCGGCGACACGCTGTCGCAGGGCAATGTGGTGGCGATCATCGCTGCCAGCGATGGCGGCGTCGGTGCGGCGCAATCTCCGGCCAAACCCACCACCGACACCGCCGAAACTGCCGGCAAGGTCGAGCCGGTCGCGGTGTCGGCCGAGCCGGACAAGCTGGCCCAGCGCGAGATCGCGCAGGTGCAGGGCGCACGTTCCAGCGATGCCTCGCAAGGTAGCCAGCCATCGGCCGGCAACCCGAGCAGCCCGCCGGTGACCTTCGACGCCGACAGCGTGCTGCCGTCCAAGGTGGCCTACGCCAGCCCGGTGGTGCGCGTATTCGCACGCCAGCTGGGCGTGGATCTGAACCAGCTCAAGGGCAGCGAAAAGGGCGGCCGCATCACCCGTGAAGACGTGCAGCGCTTCGTCAAGGCCGCGCTCACCGGCGGCGCGCCTGCCGCAGCCGGTGCCGCACCGGCCGGTGGTGGCAACGGCTTGAACCTGCTGGCCTGGCCGAAGGTGGACTTCAGCAAGTTCGGCGAGACCGAAACCCAGCCGCTGTCGCGCATCAAGAAAATTTCTGGTGCCAACCTGGCGCGCAACTGGGCCATGATTCCGCACGTCACCCAGTTCGAATCGGCCGACATCACCGACCTGGAAGCCCTGCGCGTGGCGCTGAACAAGGAAAACGAGAAGGCCGGCATCAAGCTGACCATGCTCGCCTTTCTGGTCAAGGCCAGCGCCGCTGCGCTGAAGAAGTTCCCCGAGTTCAATGCCTCGCTCGACGCAGCCGGCGAAAACCTCACGCTGAAGAAGTACATCAACATCGGGTTTGCCGCCGATACGCCGAACGGGTTGGTGGTGCCGGTGATCCGCGACGTCGACAAGAAGGGCGTGCTGCAGATCGCCCAGGAAAGCGGCGAGCTGGCCAAGAAGGCGCGCGACGGCAAGCTGGGCCCGGCCGACATGAGCGGTGGCTGCTTCTCGATCAGCTCGCTCGGCGGCATCGGCGGCACCGCGTTCACGCCGATCATCAATGCGCCGGAAGTAGCGATCCTGGGCGTGTCCAAGTCGGCGATGCAGCCGGTCTGGAACGGCAAGGAATTCGTACCGACGTTGATGCTGCCGTTGTCGCTGAGCTACGACCACCGCGTCATCGACGGCGCGCTGGCAGCCCGCTTCACCACCTACCTCAGCCAGGTGCTGGCCGACATGCGTCGCGTCCTGCTGTGAGGACTGCACTGCTGACGATCGCCGTGCTCGGCGTGTTGCCGTGGACCTGCGCGGTGGCACGCGAGTGCGACAGCACGCTGGGGCGCGGCTGGCCGCCGGCCGTGGGCAACTACGGCACCGCGGTGAGCACGCTGCTCGACGGCGGCAACAAGCCGGCATTGTCGTTGCTGACCCTGCCCACACGTGGCGTGGAAAGCGGCGTGTCGCTGGTGCCGGGCAAGGACGGCGCCGACTGGACCCTGCGCCACAGCCGCGCCGACGAGCGCGTCTACAGCTGGGTCAGCCAGAGCGATCGCGGCAGTGTGCAGTTCCGCACCGAGCAGACGCCTGAAACGGTCGAGATCCCGATTCCGGCGGCGTTGGCCAAACGGCTGGTCAGCAACTGGACCGCGGCCTTGACCCAGCTGGCACCGAGCGGCCGCACCGCGCCGGTGACCGAGGGCGAGGTGCTGTCGTTCCAGGTCGAGGGCGTGCGCTACAGCGGCACGCGCCCGAGCTGCGGCGCCGGCGAACTGCTGCTGCAACAGGCCGCGCTGCTGATCGAAGCCAGCGACGGCAAGGAAAAGAAGCGCGACAAGCGCTGGACCCAAATCGAATCGTCGCTGGATGAACTCCAGCAGACGCTTGCCGGCACAGCCGGTTAAGCCACAGGAGAAGCAAATGGCGGTCATTGAAATCAAGGTTCCTGACATCGGCGATTACAGCGATGTCCCCGTCATCGAAGTGCTGGTCGCCGTGGGCGACAGCGTGGCCAAGGACCAGGGCCTGGTCACGCTGGAATCGGACAAGGCCACGCTGGAAGTGCCGTCTTCGGCTGCCGGTGTGGTCAAAGAGCTCAAGGTCAAGATTGGCGACAACCTGTCCGAAGGCGCCGTGGTGCTGCTGCTGGAAACCGAAGGCGAGGCCGCCGCGCCTGCGCCCGCCAAGGCCGAGACCAAGGCCGCCGCGCCTGCAGCTCCCGCGGCCGCCGCACCCGGCAGCAAGCCGCCGGTGACGCCGTCGCACCGCGCCCCGGCCGAGCCGGCAGCGCCCAAGCCGGCGCTGGCCAGCGGCAAGACCGCGGACATCGACTGCAAGATGGTGGTGCTCGGCGCCGGCCCCGGCGGCTATACCGCTGCGTTCCGCGCTGCCGACCTGGGCCTGGACACGGTGCTGATCGAGCGCTACGCCAGCCTCGGCGGCGTCTGCCTCAACGTCGGCTGCATCCCGTCCAAGGCGCTGCTGCATGCCGCCGCGGTGATCGACGAAGTGGCCCATGCCGGCGATTTCGGCGTGGACTTCGGCCAGCCCAAGATCACCCTGTACAAGCTGCGCGAGTACAAGGAAAAAGTGGTCGGCAAGCTCACCGGCGGCCTGGCCAGCATGGCCAAGCAGCGCAAGGTGCGCACCGTCACCGGTGTGGCCAGTTTCGTCTCGCCCAACGAGTTGGAGATCGTCGGCGACGACGGCAAGACGCAGCTGCTGCGCTTCGAGCATTGCGTCATCGCCGCCGGGTCGCAGGCGGTGAAGTTGCCCAACTTCCCGTGGGACGACAAGCGCGTGATGGACTCCACCGACGCGCTGGAACTGCACGACATTCCCAAGACCCTGCTGGTGGTCGGCGGCGGCATCATTGGCCTGGAAATGGCCACGGTGTACAGCGCGTTGGGCAGCAAGGTCACTGTGGTCGAGTTTATGGATCAGCTGATGCCGGGCGCCGACAAGGACCTGGTCAAGCCGCTGGCCGATCGCCTGAAGAAGCAGGGCGTCGAGGTCCATCTCAAGACCAAGGCTACCGACGTGAAGGCCGACAAGAGCGGCATCACCGTGTCCTTCGAAGCGGCCGTGGAGGGCGAGAAGCCCGGCCTGCAGGCGACTGCCTTCGATCGCGTGCTGGTGGCCGTGGGCCGCTCGCCCAACGGCAAGAAGATCGGTGCGGAGAAGGCGGGCGTCACCGTCACCGAGCGCGGCTTCATTCCGGTGGACCGGCAGATGCGCACCAACGTGCCGCACATCTTCGCCATCGGCGACATCGTCGGCAACCCGATGCTGGCGCACAAGGCCACCCACGAAGGCAAGCTGGCCGCTGAAGTGGCGGCCGGCGAGAAAAAGGAATGGGTGGCGCGGGTGATTCCGTCGGTGGCGTACACCAACCCGGAAATCGCCTGGGTCGGCGTCACCGAGAACGAAGCCAAGGCCAAGGGCCTGAAGGTCGGCGTGGCCAAGTTCCCGTGGGCCGCCAGCGGCCGCGCGATCGGCATCGGCCGCACCGAAGGCTTCACCAAGCTGATCTTCGACGAAGACACCCACCGCATCATCGGTGGCGCCATCGTCGGCGTGCATGCCGGTGACCTGTTGGCCGAGATTGGCCTGGCGATCGAGATGGGTGCCGAAGCCGAAGACATCGGCCACACCATCCACGCGCATCCGACCCTGAGCGAATCGGTCGGCATGGCGGCCGAGGTGTACGACGGCACCATCACCGACCTGTACATCCCGAAGAAGAAGTAACAGCTCGCCTCGGCTGCTGTCAGCAACGCCCCGCCTTGTGCGGGGCGTTGTCGTGATGGGGATTGGTGCGCGTGATCGCTTTTGCTGTGGTCGTTGCCTGTGCAGTTGCAGTGGCGGTGCCGGTGCCGTGCCATGCGTGTGGTAGGGGTCAAGTGCATGCGGCGCTACTGCGCACGCGCGGATTTTTCCGCGGTTTCCAGCGTGGTACGCAGCCGCATGTGGCGACCCCGCTTGGCGGCTGCACTCGATCGCATGCGTCGACAATGCTGACCCCTGCAAGCGGATTTCGCAGGTCATCCGGCAGCCTCCAGTCTGGGCGGGTGGCGCTCGTGCATCGCGCGCGCGCCAGGCAGGGCTGACGCCGCCGCGCATGGCATTGCCACAGTGGGATCTCCGTGGCGCTTGCACAGCCCGCAGTGCGCTTGCACCATCGGGTTGCGGACACGCCGTTCGCAGCTCAGGGACGACCCCGATGTCGAAGATGCGTTTGCCGGCGCTGCTCGCCGCTGCTGGCTGCCTGTGTGCCTCGCTGTGTGCGTACGCACAGACCACCGTGATCACCGCCGCGCGCCTGCTGGACGTGCAGACCGGCCGCTATGTGGACAAACCGCAGATCGAAGTGGCCGCCCGCCGTATCACCCGCGTCGGTCGGCAGGGCGATCCGCTGCCGGCCGATGCGCAGCGCATCGATCTGGGCGAGCGCACGCTGTTGCCGGGGTTGATCGACATGCATGTGCATCTCACCGTGGACCCCACCCTGGGCGGCTATAAGGGACTGGAGTACACCGACAATTTCTGGACCGTGGTCGGTGTGGCCAATGCCGCAAAAACGCTGCGCGCAGGCTTCACCACGGTGCGCAATGTCGGTTCGCTCAACTACGACGATGTCGCGCTCAAGCAGGCGATCGAGCGCGGCACCGTGCCCGGCCCGCGCATCGTGCCGGCGACCTATGGCATCGGCGCGACCGGTGGCCACTGCGATGCCACCGAATTCCCGCCCTCGGTCAAGGTCACCGGCCCCGGTGTCGCCGATGGTCCGGACGCGATCCGCGCCGCGGTGCGGACGCTGCGTAAATACGGCGCAGAAGTGATCAAGTTCTGCGGTACCGGCGGAGTGCTGTCCAAGACCGACAGCGTCGGCGGGCAGCAATACAGCCTGGAGGAAATGCGCGCGCTGGTGGACGAAGCGCACCGGTTGGGCCTGAAGGTCGCCGTGCACGCGCATGGCACCGCCGGCATCAACGATGCGATTCGCGCCGGTGCCGACACCATCGAGCACGCCAGCCTGGCCGATGCGGAGTCCTTCAAGCTGGCCAAGGCGCATGGCACCTGGTTTTCGATGGACATCTACAACGACGACTACATCCTTGCCGAGGGCGAAAAGAACGGCCTGTTCGCCGAATCGCTGGAAAAGGAGCGCCAGATCGGGCGCAAGCAGCGTGAGACCTTCCGCGCCGCGCACGCGGCCGGCGTCAAGCTGGTGTTCGGCAGCGATGGCGGCGTGTATCCCAACGGCGACAACGCCCGCCAGTTCGCCAAGATGGTGGAGTGGGGCATGACGCCATTGGAAGCGATCCGCGCCGCCACCGTGGATGCGGCAGAGGCCCTGGGGCGCAGCAGTGACGTCGGCGCCATCGCCCCGGGCCGCTACGCCGATCTGATTGCGGTCAGCGGCGATCCGCTGCAGGACGTCACCGTGCTGCGGCAGGTAGAGGGCGTGATCAAGGGCGGCGAACGCGTCGCCGAGTGAGCACCCTGGCGCTCGCCGGTGCTTAGCTGCAGCGTGCCGCTGGTTGACGATGCCCGCGTCGTTGGTGCGCTGATCGACAAGCGACTCATCGAGTAGCGTGGCAACGCGATCAGAACTGGAAAGAGCACGCAAAACCGCGCGTCCGCAGGCAAGGGCGGCATGGGCGTTACAAGCCGGCCGATGACATGGCTGCGCAACCGCGCCCCAGAGCGGCTAACAGAACGTAGCCAGCAGTCGTCAGGTGGGTATGGCGGCACAAGCCGGCCGATGGCGTGGCTGCGCAACCGCGCCCCAAAGCGGCTAACAGGACGTAGCCAGCAGTCGTCAGGTGGGTATGGCGGCACAAGCCGGCCGATGACATGGCTGCGCAACCGCGCCCCAGAGCGGTTAGCAGGACGTAGCCAGCAGTCGTCAGGTGGGTATGGACGACGCGGACGAACCGGAGTGAACGCGAGGTCCATGCGGCAGCGCGGACCGGCCGCCCCCGCATGTCGGTGAGCAAAGTCGTGTTGTTAGCCGCCCTTACCCGGAACCGGATGTGGATGACATCCCTGCGGGGGGCAACGTCTGCGCACGATGCCGACAACGCCGGCGCCCGCTCAGCCGCTGCAAGACCCCGTCGCCCCGTCTTGCACGAGGCATCGTGGCTGGGGCATGTTGCAAGTGAAAGCTGTCCGGATGTCCGGCCACGCAGTCCATCACAGGGAGTGTCTATCGATGCGCAAGGCCGTGCTCGGAATAGGGATGAGCTGCATGCTCGCGACGGTGACCGCCGCAGCTGCGTCCACGCAGGACGATCCGGAGATGGCGGCGGCGCTGGCCAAATGCCCAAGTGCGGCGGCGTTCGTGCGCGCGCAGGAGCAGGCCAAGGCGGATGCCGCGACCGCCACGCCTGCCGAGGCGACGGCGGCTCCCAGCGCCCCCGCATTGCGCGCGCGGTTGCTGGAGATGGAGCGCCTGGATCAACAGGTCCGCAACGGTGACTGGTCGCAGGAAGCGATGGGCAAGATGGTGGTGATGGACGCCGAGCATCTGCCGCAGATGCGTCGCATCGTCGCCGAACACGATGGTTTGCCCAGCGTGGCGCAGGTCGGACGCGACGGCGTGGCCGCCGCCTGGCTGCTGGTGCAGCATGCCGACGCCGATCCGGCCTTGCAGGAGCGCGTGCTGGGCACGCTGACCCGGCATGGCGCACGCAGTGGCGAGGTGTCGGCGCATCAACTGGTGTTGCTGACCGATCGCGTGCTCATCGCGAACGGCAAGCCGCAGCGTTACGGCAGCCAACTGATCCCAGAGCAGGGACGTTGGGTATCCAAGCCGATCGCCGATCCGGCGCAGGTGGACGTACTGCGCGCCGGCATGGACGAGATGCCGCTGGCCGACTACGTGTGCGTGGCCACCCAGCTGTTCCCGGTGCCGTCGACGCCGCCCGGCAGCTGAAACGCGAACGGCCCGCACAGGGCGGGCCGTTCGCTTGCAACAGTGGCGCAGATCAGAACGCGAACGTCACGCCTGCCACCGGGCCCTTGAACTCCTGCTTCAGGCCGATCAAGCCATCGCTGCCGCGCTGGTCGACATCGAGCTTGAACCAGTCGTAGCCGGCGAAGATGCCGAAGTTCTTGGTGAAGCGGTATTCGGCAATCGCGTTGGCGCGGCTCAGGTCGCCCTCGTAGTCGTCGAAGTTGCCCCAGCTGGTGTTGAGGTACTGACCCTGCACGTTGAACAGCCAATGCTCGCTCGGACGCGCGGTGAAGCGGACGCCAACCACCGGCGCAACGCCATCGGCCTTCTCGTCCAGCACATCGCCGGAGAACACGCTGCCCAGATCGGCATACGCATTGGCTTCGACCTTGGCGTATTCGGCACCGATCTGCAGGCCCAGGCTGAATTCCGGCGAATCGATCACCGAGTAGTCGTACACCAGGGTCGCGACCTGATACTTCAGCTCACCCTTGATGAAGCTACCGGTCGGCACGGTCACGCCACCGGCGCTCAGATCCTGGGTCAGGGTCTCGCGGCGATCCTTGTCGTACTTGAAGTAATCGAAGATCAGGCGCTGACGGGTGCTGATGCGGAACACGCCATCGACGCGCGGCTCCCATTCCTTGCCGCCCAGCTTGAAATCTTCGTTGACCGACACATTGTTGCCTGCCACCAGCGTGTTGCCACGGATGGTGTTGTCGTTGTCCACATTCATCGCACCGAGGCGAATCTGGAAGCGGTCATCGCTATCTTCGGCGTGCGCGGGGGCGACATAGGCGACGGCCAGAACGCACGGGATCGCCAGTGCGAGAAGGTGTTTCATGGGGAGCTCCGTAATCTTGGAATGGTCAGGCCGATGGGCCAGTGGCGCGCACTATCGATAAGGCAGCGTCTTTCGAAAGTGAAGAACTCGTCGCACACATGTGAAGGCCGATATAGCAATCGGACAAAACGGTCCACAGGCTCAACAGGCATGGGCATCGCGCGCAGGGCGCGGCAAATCCAGGGTTGAAGACGACCCGCGCAAAGTGTGTCCCAGTGCATACCATCAGGTACGGTCATGGCCGCCAACTGCGCAACGGATGACGTTTCACACGCTGCGGTGCCCGAACCCAGCCACTGCACAGATCGAAACATCGTGCAGTGCGGCGGATTGGACCGCGGATGGGAAAGTGTCAGGGTGCGACAAAATGCGTAAAAAGCGGGAGCCCCGGTCTCCCAGGGCTCCCATACGCGACCTGCGGCGGTACCTTTCGACGAGGATGTGCAGGCCTCGCAGGTTCTGACCGCCGGTTTGTGGCAAAGTTCCCACCCGCCGCCACGACGCATGCTTGGTGCATTGCAGCAGCGAATGACTTCTGCCGGTTGTCTCGCAATTTGTCCCATTGCTATACTTTCGCGGCTCGACGAGGCGCAACTGCGCTTCCCCCCTCATTCACACGTAAGGTAACCGTAGTGCTGAACTCCGTTGACGCGGGTCGGCGGTTGATGCTGCGCGCTGCGGTATATCCGCTTGCTGCTGTAGCTATAACCAGTCTGGGGTTGCTGTTGGTCGGTCCCCGTTACTCTGCCGGTCTGGCATTGACCGGGTTTGCGACGGTACTGGGCGGTTGGGTTGCGGCACGCACCGCGCTCGGCGGCGGCATCCAGGCAGCAGGCATCGCGATGGTGCGGTTGGTGCTGGCGATGGTGCTGAAGTGGGTGTTGGTATTTGCGGCGTTGTCGCTGGGCTTTGCCCTGTGGCGGTTGCCTCCTCTGGCTCTGTTGGCAGGTATCGCCATCGGGTTGATTTTTCAGGTTCTGGCTCTGGCCAGGCGTTGATTCGAACTTAAAGGGCTCCAGACACATGGCGGGCGAGGCAGCAACACCTACCTCCTATATCCAGCATCACTTGCAGAACCTGATCTATCCGGTTCGCGAGGGTGGCGGCACGTTTTGGACCATCCACGTCGATACCCTGGTCATGGCCGTGTTGATGGGCCTGGTCATGGTGCTGGCGTTCTGGACGGCGACCCGCAATGCCACGGCCGGCGTGCCGGGCAAGTGGCAGGCATTCGTGGAAATCTGCCTGGAGTTCGTCGACCGGCAGGCCAAGGACACCTATCACGGCAGCAGCAAGCTGGTGACGCCGATCGCGATCACCATCTTCTTCTGGATCCTGTTGATGAATCTCCTCAAGATGGTTCCGGCCGACTTCATCGCCATTCCGCTCGGTTGGGCAGGCATCCACGCCTGGAAGCCGGTGCCCACCGCCGACGTCAATGCCACCTTGGGCATGTCGATCAGCGTGTTCTTCCTGATGATCGTCTTCTCGCTGCGCTCCAAGGGCGTTGGCGGCATGACCAAGGAATTCCTGACGGCGCCGTTCGGCAAATGGATGATGCCGTTCAACCTGCTTTTGAACATCGTCGAGTGGCTGAGCAAGCCGATTTCGTTGGCGATGCGACTGTTCGGCAACATGTTCGGCGGCGAGATCGTCTTCCTGCTGATCTGGGTGCTGGGCGGTGCGGGCATCGCCGGCATGGTCGCTGGCGGCGTATTCGGCCTTGGCTGGATGCTGTTCCACCTGTTGGTGATTCCGCTGCAGGCCTTCATTTTCATGATGCTGTCGATCGTGTATCTGAGCCTTGCGGAAGACAGTCACTGAGTTTCGCTACACCCTTCATACGCTTCATCTCGATTCATCCATCACCCTTAGAAACTTTCGTTCGGAGATCACCATGTACCTCGCCGTCCTGACCAACCTCGCTCAAGTCCAGAGCTCCACCGTCCTCGCCGTCGGCATCATGATCGGCCTGGCCGCGCTGGGTGCCGGCCTCGGTCTGGCCATCATGGCTGGCAAGTTCCTGGAATCGGCCGCGCGCCAGCCGGAACTGATTCCGGTGCTGCAGGTGCGTATGTTCATCACCGCCGGCTTGATCGACGCCGCGTTCATCATCAGCGTCGCCGTCGGCCTGCTGTTCGCCTTCGCCAACCCGCTGGCCCAGGTGTTCATCGAGCGTCTGTCGCAGGCTGCCGGCTGATCCAGCGGTAGCAGGATGTGGATGCAGCCAGTGCGGCTGCGCCCGCGGATGAAGGTCGGAAAGCGTCGCCACTGCGGCGGCGCTTTCACCCCTAAACAGCGATTGAGCGACCCATGGATATCACCCTTACCATCTTTGCCCAGGCGCTGGCCTTCGCCGGTCTGATCTGGATCGTCGCGACCAAAATCTGGCCGCCGCTGCTGCAGGCGATCGAAGAGCGTCAGCAAAAGATCGCTGAAGGTCTGGCTGCCGCCGATCGTAGTCAGAAGGATCTGGCGCAGGCCCAGGAAAAGGTCAACGAAGCACTGAAAGACGCACGCACCAAGGCCAACGAGATCATCGATCAGGCCCATGCGCGCGCCAATCAGATCATCGAAGCGGCCAAGCTCGAGGCGATTGCCGAAGCCAACCGTCAGAAGGATCTGGCCCAGACCGAAATCGACGCATCTGCCACCCGTGCCCGCGAAGAACTGCGCAAGCAGATCTCGGTGCTGGCGGTCAGCGGCGCCGAGAAGCTGCTCAAGCGCGAAATCGACGCCAACGCTCACAAGGCGCTGCTCGACGAGCTGGCGGCGGAGATTTAACCGATGAGTCAGGCCCTCACACTTGCCCGTCCCTACGGCCGTGCCGCGTTTGCAATCGCGCGTGAGGGCGGCACGTTCGCGCCCTGGTCCGATGCGCTGGCGTTTTCGGCGCAGGTGGCCGGCGACCCACGCGTGGCTGCGCTGCTGCTCAACCCGGCCCTGCGCCAGGAACAGGCAGTGACGTTGCTGGCGCCGCCGCAGGCTGGCGAACACTATCTGCGTTTCCTCGGCCTGCTGGCCGATGCGCATCGGCTGTCGCTGTTGCCGGAAGTGGCGGGGCTGTACGAACAGCTGCGTGCCGAGGCCGAGCATGTCGTCAAGGCGACCGTGACATCGGCCACCGAGATGACGCCGGCCGAGCTGGACACGATCGCCGCTGCACTGAAGAAGCGTTTTGGCCGCGAGGTGGACATCACCACCGCGGTAGATGCATCGCTGATCGGCGGCGCGGTGATCGACACCGGCGACGTGGTCATCGACGGCTCGCTGAAGGGCAAGCTCGCGCGTCTGCAAAGCTCGCTCGCCCACTGAATTCACATAAACGCATGGCCCTCGCGGCCGGCACCTAGGACTGAACGATGGCAACCACGCTCAACCCCTCCGAAATCAGCGACCTGATCAAGACCCGCATCGAGACGGTCAAGCTGTCCGCGGAGTCGCGCAACGAAGGCTCCGTGACCAGCGTGTCCGACGGCATCGTGCGCATCTTCGGCCTGGCCGACGTGATGCAGGGCGAAATGATCGAACTGCCCAACAACACCTTCGCCCTGGCGTTGAACCTGGAGCGCGATTCGGTCGGCGCCGTGGTGTTGGGCGATTACGAAAACCTGCGCGAAGGCGACGTGGCCAAGACCACCGGTCGCATCCTGGAAGTGCCGGTGGGTCCGGAGCTGCTGGGTCGCGTGGTCAACGCACTGGGCGAGCCGATCGACGGCAAGGGCCCGCTGGGTGCCACCCAGACCGCACCGGTCGAGCGCGTTGCGCCGGGCGTGATCTGGCGTAAGTCGGTCGACCAGCCGGTGCAGACCGGTTACAAGTCGGTCGATGCGATGATCCCGATCGGCCGCGGTCAGCGTGAGCTGGTCATCGGCGACCGTCAGACCGGCAAGACCGCGCTGGCGATCGATGCGGTGATCAACCAGAAGGGCACCGGCATCAAGTGCGTGTACGTGGCGATCGGCCAGAAGGCCTCGACCGTTGCCAACATCGTGCGCAAGCTCGAAGAAAACGGCGCGCTGGCGCACACCGTGGTGGTGGCGGCGACCGCGTCCGAATCGGCCGCGATGCAGTACATCAGCCCGTATGCCGGCTGCACCATGGGCGAGTACTTCATGGACCGCGGCGAAGACGCGCTGATCGTGTACGACGATCTGTCCAAGCAGGCCGTGGCCTACCGCCAGATCTCGCTGCTGCTCAAGCGCCCGCCGGGCCGTGAAGCCTACCCGGGCGACGTGTTCTACCTGCACTCCCGCCTGCTGGAGCGCGCAGCGCGCGTGTCCGAGGAATACGTGGAGAAGTTCACCAACGGTGCGGTGACCGGCAAGACCGGCTCGCTGACGGCGCTGCCGATCATCGAAACGCAGGCCGGCGACGTGTCCGCGTTCGTGCCGACCAACGTGATCTCGATCACCGACGGCCAGATCTTCCTGGAAACCGACCTGTTCAACGCCGGTATCCGTCCGGCCGTGAACGCCGGTATCTCGGTGTCGCGCGTCGGTGGTGCGGCCCAGACCAAGATCATCAAGAAGCTGTCCGGCGGCATTCGTATCTCGCTGGCGCAGTACCGTGAGCTGGCGGCGTTCGCGCAGTTCGCCTCGGATCTGGACGAAGCCACCCGCAAGCAGCTCGAGCGCGGTCAGCGCGTCACCGAGCTGATGAAGCAGAAGCAGTACGCACCGATGTCCATCGCCAACCAGGCGCTGTCGATCTACGCCGTCAACGAGGGTTACCTCGATGAAGTGCCGGTCAACAAGCTGCTGGCGTTTGAAGAAGGCCTGCACGCGCACTTCGCCAACACCCAGGGCGAGTTGATCTCCAAGATCAACAGCACCGGCGGTTGGGACAACGACATCGAAGCCGCGTTCAAGAAGGGCATCGCAGAGTTCAAGACCACCGGCACCTGGTAAGGCGCCGGGATTCGGGATTGGGCATTCGGGATTTGTAGGAGCGGTGGTTCGGGGCGTTGGCCCATGTCGAATCACCGCTGCCGAATCCCAGATTTAGGAATTAGAGAGTCGTGAAGTGGGACGCGGGAGGCTCTGGCCATTCCCGATTCCCGATTCCCGATTCTCACGAGCGGAGCGAGCAATGGCAGGCGGACGCGAAATCAAAACCAAGATCAAGAGCGTGCAGAACACCCGCAAGGTGACGCGCGCGCTCGAAATGGTCTCGGCCTCCAAGATCCGCAAGGCGCAGGAGCGCATGAAGACCTCGCGTCCGTATGCGCAGGCGATGAAGCAGGTAATCGGGCATCTGGCGCAGGCCAGCACCGATTTTCAGCATCCGTTTCTGGTCGAGCGTGAGCAGGTCAAGCGGGTCGGTTACATCGTGATCTCTTCCGACCGCGGCTTGGCCGGCGGTCTGAACAACAACCTGTTCCGCAAGATGCTGGGCGAAGTGCGCCCGTGGCAGGACAAGGGCGCCGAGATCGACGTGGTGACCATCGGTCAGAAGGCGTCGGCGTTCTTCCGTCGCATCAAGGTCAACATGGTCGGCAGCGTGACCCATCTGGGCGATAGCCCACAGGTCGAACAGCTGATCGGTGTGATCAAGGTGATGATCGATGCCTTCATCGACGGCAAGGTCGACCGCGTGTATCTGGTCTACAACCGCTTCGTGAACACGATGACGCAGAAGGCCAGCTTCGATCAGCTGCTGCCGCTGCCGGCCGCCGAGCACAAGGTGGCGCATCACGATTGGGACTACCTGTACGAACCCGATGCCGCGACCGTGCTGGAGCACGTGATGACGCGCTACATCGAGTCGCTGGTGTACCAGGCCGTGCTGGAAAACGTCGCGTCAGAACATGCCGCGCGCATGGTGGCGATGAAGGCCGCCAGCGACAACGCCAACAAGATGATCGGCACCTTGCAACTGATCTACAACAAGGCACGTCAGGCGGCGATCACCCAGGAAATTTCGGAAATCGTCAGCGGCGCGGCCGCTGTCTAGCCGGGAATGGAGAATCGTGAAACGGGAATAGGCAAGGCTTCGGTGCTCTTGATCTTCCCATTCCCCATTCTCGATTTCCCATTCCCGACACAAGAATCGAACAGACATTAGTGGAGTTATCCAAATGAGTCAGGGCAAGATCGTTCAGATCATCGGCGCGGTCGTCGACGTCGAGTTCCAGCGCAACGAAGTACCCAAGGTCTATCACGCGCTGAAGGTCGAAGGCACCGCCATCACCCTGGAAGTGCAGCAGCAGCTCGGCGACGGCGTCGTGCGCACCATTGCGCTCGGCTCCACCGACGGCTTGAAGCGCAACCTGTTGGCGACCAACACCGAGCGCGCCATTTCGGTGCCGGTCGGCGCCGGTACGCTGGGCCGCATCATGGACGTGCTGGGTCGTCCGATCGACGAAGCCGGCGACGTGCAGGCAGCGGACCATTGGGAAATCCACCGCGCCGCACCGTCGTACGAAGACCAGTCGTCCAGCACCGAGTTGCTGGAAACCGGCATCAAGGTCATCGACCTGATGTGCCCGTTCGCCAAGGGCGGCAAGGTCGGCCTGTTCGGCGGCGCCGGCGTCGGCAAGACCGTCAACATGATGGAACTGATCAACAACATCGCCAAGGCGCACTCGGGTCTGTCCGTGTTTGCCGGCGTGGGCGAGCGTACCCGTGAGGGCAACGACTTCTACCACGAGATGAAAGATTCCAACGTTCTGGACAAGGTCGCGATGGTGTACGGCCAGATGAACGAGCCGCCGGGCAACCGTCTGCGCGTGGCGCTGACCGGCCTGACCATGGCTGAGTACTTCCGCGACGAGAAGGACGAGAACGGCAAGGGCAAGGACGTGCTGCTGTTCGTCGACAACATCTACCGCTACACGCTGGCCGGTACCGAAGTGTCGGCGCTGCTCGGCCGTATGCCGTCGGCAGTGGGTTACCAGCCGACCCTGGCCGAAGAAATGGGCGTGTTGCAGGAGCGCATCACCTCGACCAAGAGCGGTTCGATCACCTCGATCCAGGCCGTGTACGTGCCTGCGGACGACCTGACCGACCCGTCGCCGGCGACCACCTTCGCCCACTTGGATTCCACCGTTACGCTGAGCCGTAACATCGCTTCGCTGGGCATCTACCCGGCCGTGGATCCGCTGGATTCCACCAGCCGTCAGATGGATCCGCTGGTGATCGGCAACGAGCATTACGACACCGCCCAGCGCGTCCAGCAGACCTTGCAGAAGTACAAGGAACTGAAGGACATCATCGCGATCCTGGGCATGGACGAGCTGAGCGAAGAAGACAAGCAGTCGGTGTCGCGCGCACGCAAGATCGAGCGTTTCTTCAGCCAGCCGTTCCACGTGGCCGAAGTGTTCACCGGCTCGCCGGGTAAGTACGTGTCGCTGAAGGACACCATCCGCGGCTTCAAGGCGATCTGCGATGGCGAATACGATCACCTGCCGGAGCAGGCGTTCTACATGGTCGGCAATATCGAAGAAGCCGTCGAGAAAGCCAACAAGATGAGCTCCAAGGCTTAACGGCCGGGATTTGGCATTCGGGATTCGGGATTTGGTACGGCGGTGAGCGGGAGCGTGATTGGTGGTCGTGGCGGCGAATGCGCTGTTGCCAATCCCCAATCCCGACTCCCTAATCCCCACCTCACAAGGTAGGCACCATGAGCACTATTCGTTGCGACATCGTCAGCGCCGAGAAGGAAATCTTCCACGGTGAGGCGACGCTGGTCGTGGCCACCGGCGAACTGGGCGAGCTGGGCATTGCGCCCAAGCACGCGCCGCTGATCACCCGCCTGAAGCCGGGCAAGGTGGTGGTCACCACCGCCAGCGGCGAACAGCTGGATTTCGCCATCTCCGGCGGCATCCTGGAAGTGCAGCCGCAGGTGGTGACCGTGCTGGTCGACACCGCGATACGGGCGCAGGACATCGACGAGGCTGCGGTCCGCAAGGTCAAGGAAGAAGCCGAGCGTTTGCTGGCCAACCGTGGCGACACGGTGGACGTGGCCCAGGCGCAGCGTCAGCTGGCCGAGGCGACCGTGCAATTGCAGGCGCTGGAGCGGTTGCGCCGCACCCTCAAGCACTGATCGATTGCCTGCCCCATTGTCTGTGGGCAAGCGACATGCTCCAGCTGTAATGCCGCAGGCAGATGTGGATTGGAAACGCCGACCTTCGTGTCGGCGTTTTCGTTTTTGGAGATGTGCCTGCGTGGCACAAGGCCGCGTGTTGTGGACAGCGCGCACACTGCGTGGCTCGTCGCTATGCAGCGCTTCACTGCGCGATGGCATGGTCACCCCCGACATTGAGGATACCCCATGACCCGCTCGATCGATGGCTTACGCGGTTATGCACTGACGTGCACGCTTGCAGTTGCACTGCTGGGTTGCGCGCTTCCGGTACGCAGCCAGCCGCCGCTGGATCCGCTGCTGGATCGCATCGTGCAACGCAATGCGATCGGCGATGCGGTGGCGCTGAGCAAGTGGGATAGCGGCAAGCCGGTGCTGGACCAGGCACGCGAAGCGGCGGTGCTGCAGAGCGTGCGCGATCAGGCGCCGGCGCACGGGCTGGATGCCGACGACGCGGCGCGCTTCTTTGCCGCGCAGATCGAGGCCAATAAATCGGTGCAGTACGCGCTGCTGAGCCATTGGCACGAACGTGGGCGTGCGCCGGACACCGCACGCCCGGATCTGGCCGCACTGCGCGCGCGCCTGGACCAGTTGCAGGGCGAGTTGCTCGACGCGCTGGCCGATGCCGCAGCGGCGCGGTCGGCGGCGCAATGCTCGGCCAGCACGGCACATGCGGCGGCACATTACGCTGGGCAATGGCAGCTGGATGCCTTGCATCGTGCGGCACTGGTGCGTGGCCTGGGCGACTTTTGCCTGCAGGCACCCGCCAAGAGCTAGCGCGGTGTGGTCGGCACACGGCGCGGTGGCGCAACGCGACTGCCGTGATGATGTTTCAGCAAGGTCGACGCAGTTCCATACGAACCAAGCCGCCGCAGGGCGCCGCGCGGCTTCCACCTCGATCGCAATCCGCCTGTAAACGCAATCGAGGTGATGCAGCCGGCAGCGGGGCAATGTGCAGCGCTTGCTGGCTGCCGTTTTCCTGCAACAGATGGGGTGTGCTGTCGCCGTGGTGCGCAAAGGCGGTGCGTTGGCAGATGCCGCTCTTAAGCTTCGTCAGCGTGTGGACAGCGCACACTTGGTGGACGCCTGCAGTGCGCGCGTTGTGGAGTGACTGAAGCGGGAAACAGTCGGCTGCCTTGGTTCAACGACGTGCGCTCCAGCCTCGGTCGCCCGCGCGCGTTCAGCGATACACCACGTGCCGGCCAAGGAAGAACGACACGATCGCCAGCCCGCCTTCGACCAGTGGCTTGGCCAGCCAGGCCTGGCGCAGGCCGACCAGATCCACCGTTGCCGACAGCAGCCAGGTGCTGATCAGCGTCAACGCCAGCCACATCACCGCAAAGCGGCGGAAACGCTGCCAGCCCAGCCGCGTGCCACCTTGTTGGGCGAAGGTGTAGCGGCCGTTGAGCCAGAACCCAAGCACCGCGCCGCTGATGCGCCCGAGCAGATTGGCCGGCACCGTCGGCATGCCGGCGGCGGTGGCGGCGATGAAGATGCCGCAATCCACAGCCAATTGCAGGCCGCCAATCAGGGTGAACTGGCTGCCTTGGCGAAACAGGCTCATGCGTGTCGGGGACGAAGAAAGGGCGCCCATCCTAGCGGCCGCAGTGCTAAAAAAGTTGTCATCGCGTGTTTAAGAGCAGCTAACAAAACGACTGTGCTCACCGTCAGGCGGGCGCGGCTGGTGTTCGGTGCGGCATGTACCACTTATACACTCCGGTTCCTTCGCGCCGCCCGCACCCACCTGACGACTGCTCGCTACGTGTTGTTAGCCGCTCTAAGACATCGATCGAGCACGCGGTTTTGCATGGCTGCGACTAGAATTTAGCCAATCTCCCGCCTTTGGAATTTTTGATGACCCTGCCCCTGCACGTCGTGATCCTGGCTGCGGGCGAGGGCAAGCGCATGCGCTCGTCCCTGCCCAAGGTGCTGCAGCCGTTGGCGGGCCAGCCGATGTTGGCGCATGTCATCGCCACCGCACGGCAGCTGCAGCCGGCCGCGATCCATATCGTCTACGGGCATGGCGGCGATCAGGTGCGTGCCGCATTTGCCGGGCAGGCCGATCTGCAGTGGGCCGAGCAACAGCAGCAGCTGGGCACCGGCCACGCGGTACAGCAGGCGATGGATGCGATCCCGGATGCGGCCACCGTGCTGGTGCTTTACGGCGATGTGCCGCTGATCCAGAGCGAGAGCCTGCTGCAATTGCTGCATGCGCCCGGCCGGATGGCGGTGCTGGTCGCCGAGCTTGCCAACCCTGCCGGCTATGGACGCATCCTGCGCGATGCCGAAGGCAAGGTGGCGGCGATCGTCGAGCAGAAGGACGCCAACGACGAGCAGCGACGCATCCGCACCATCAACACCGGCATCCTTACCGCCGAATCCACCGCGTTGCGACGTTGGCTGGGTGGCTTGTCCAACAACAATGCGCAGGGCGAGTTCTATCTCACCGACGTGTTTGCCAGCGCCGCCGCCGATTTCACCCCGGCCGACATGGTGCATGTGGGCGACCCGCAGGATGTGGAAGGCGCCAACGACCCCTGGCAACTCGCTCAGCTCGAACGCGCCTGGCAGCTGCGTGCGGCGCGTGCGCTATGCCTGCAGGGCGTGCGCATGGCCGACCCGGCGCGCGTGGAGCAGCGCGGCACGGTGCAGGTGGGGCGCGATGTGCAACTGGATATCGATGTGATTCTGGAAGGCGATGTGACGCTGGGCGATGACGTGGTGATTGGCCCGTTCGTACGCTTGCGCGATGTCACGCTGGGCGCCGGCACCCAGGTACGTGCGCACTGCGATCTGGAGGGCGTGGTGACCGAGGGTGCGGTGATGATCGGCCCGTTCGCGCGGTTGCGTCCGGGCACGCTGTTGGCCGATGGCGTGCATATCGGTAACTTCGTCGAGACCAAGAAGGTCACGATGGGGGTGGGTAGCAAAGCCAATCACCTCACTTACCTGGGCGATGCGGTGATCGGCAGCAAGGTCAATATCGGCGCCGGCACCATCACCTGCAACTACGATGGCGTGAACAAGTCGCAGACCACCATCGGCGATAACGCGTTCGTCGGTTCCAACAGCGCGTTGGTGGCGCCGATCGAGATCGGAGCCAATGCCACCATCGGTGCGGGCTCGGTGATCACGCGCGATGCGCCGGCCGGCCAGCTCAGCGTTGCGCGCCCGCGTCAGACCGTGATCGAAGGCTGGGAGCGGCCGACCAAGAAGTAGCATGGAGCGCTATCGCGGTGCGGACGCAGGAGACAGCAGTTGTGCTCTGCTGCAATGGTGGACTGCGTTTCGGGCCATGACGGAAGGTGCACGATGCAGCTACGACCAGACACGCTGTTGATCCTGCTACGCGGCGCGGCTGATAGAACGACGGCGCAGCCGCGAGGCGGGCGTGGCGTTTGCTCGGACGCGGCATGGACCAATCGCACATTGCCGTTCGCCGGCCGCATCCATCTGACGATTGCTCGCTACGTGTTGTTGGCCGCTCTTGGCGTGCTGATGCTGCAGCCAGGCACTGCAGCGGCGTCCAGTTATCGGCTGTATCTGGCGCCCGATGGCAACGATGCGGCGGCAGGCACCGAGCCTTCGACCGCATTGCGCAGTCTCGGCGCTGCGCAGCAACGCCTGGTCGAGCGACGGCCGGCAGCGGCGGTGGAGGTGGTGATCGCCTCGGGCACCTATCTTCAACAGTCGGTGCAATGGACCTTTGCCAATGGCGCGCCCATCCGTTTTATCGCCGCTCCCGGCGCTGCCACGCCGCCGCTCTTCGACGGACGCGGCGGCGCGACCTGGTTCGCCTTGAAAGGCGGTCGAAATGCACCGACGCGCCTGACCTTCGATGGGTTGAAGGTCAGCAATTACTGGATGGCGCTGGATCTGGGCAGCAGCAAGACAGATGAAGACGGTAATGGTGGCAACACGATCCGCAACATGCAGTTCGCACGGATCGGGGGGCGCTACGGCCGCAGTGCCGAGGCCGCATATTCGTTTGCGGCGATCCGGCTGCAACAATCGCGCGACAACCGCATCGAACACAATCGATTTGAGTCGATCGAAAACGATACCGACACCTCGGGCTTCATCCACGCGCTGTATCTGGCGCGGCACTCCTCCGGTAACCGGATCGAGGGAAATACGTTTGTGGACGTCAACGGCGATGCAATACGCACGCGCGATGCGTCCGACCAGACCTATGTCAGCGGTAATCACTTTCTCAGGGCTGGCAAATACGCCGCGTTTTCCGACTGGTTCAAAGCCGATGGCGAGTGTCCCTCGCAGGGCGGCGAGTTTGTCGGCAATACCGTGGGTGTCGGGTATTACCGTGCCATCGATGCGACACGTACCACCGGTGCAGACGATGCATGTGGCGCGCTTAAACGACCGCGCATTGCAGAGCGTGGTACGCTGAAATCCGATTGACGGCGCTGCACTTATAAAGCGATTGCGCGCGTGTGTTTCAGTCACTGTCTGCGCGGCGGGAGCGGTCCTGCGGGCCCGGCAATCGATCAGGGAGTCGCGTCAGCTCACGCGTTCGAGCGGGCACAACACGGTGCCGCGAGTGGATGCCTACGCAGCCGATGCCGAGGGCAGCAACAAGGTCACACACAGGCCTCCATGCTCGCGGTTGTGCAACGAAATACGCCCGCCATGCGCTTCGGCAATCTCGCGGGTGAGCGCAAGCCCCAGCCCGGTTCCATTGCGTTTGGTCGAATAGAACGGCATCAGGGCATTGTGCAAGACCGCTTCATTCATGCCATTGCCGCGGTCGAGCACTTCGATCCGCAGCCATTGCGATACGCGTGTCACGCGCACCGCAACGTCGCTATTGGGCGGCTGCGCTTCGCTGCAGGCCTCATGTGCGTTCTTGAGCAGATTGAGCATGGCCTGTTCGATCTGCGCTGCATCGATGCGGCTGCTGACATCGCTAAGGTCGCCTTGCACCTGGAACGGAATCTGCTGTTGCAGGCGTTCCAGAAATGGCGCCCAGGCGATGGTCTGCAATTGCGGCTGCGGCAGCTTGGCAAAGCGCGCATAACCGCGAATAAAGCCTTCCAGATGACGCGCGCGCTCTTCGATGGTTTCGAAAACCGTTCCCAGGCGGTCGGTGCGCTCGCGCCGTAACAGTTCGGCGCCGGAATGCGCCAGCGAGGCGATCGGTGCGAGCGAGTTGTTCAATTCGTGGCTGATCACGCGGATGACCTTCTTCCATGTCTGCACTTCCTGGCGACGCAATTCGGTGGTCAGGGTGCGGATCAGCAGTAACTCGTGGCCGCGGCCATTGAGGTGGAAGCTGCGCCGCGAGAGGTGGTAGATCTGCTCGTCGTCCTCGTCATCGCCGTCCTCGCGCACGGCGAACAGGCAGTCGCCGCCGCGTGCCAATGCGTCGCGTAGCTCGCCAGGCATGCGTTCGAGCACGTCGTCGAGATGCTGGCCTTCGAGTTTGCGTCCGCCGTAGAGCAGTTTGCGCGCGGCGTTGTTGGAAAAGCCGATGCGGCGCAGCCCATCGCCGCCGGCCACCACCAACAGCATCGCGACAGGGGTGTTCTGCAGCATGGTGTCGAGCATCAATTCGCGCTGCACCAGATCGCGCCGTTGCGCGCGCAGCACGTCGCCGAGTTCGGCATGTGCCTGCACCAACTGCGCCAGTTCGTCGGTGCCGCGCCAATGCACGCCGAAGTTGTATTCGCCATCGCGGTAGCTGCTGGTGGTGCCGGCCAGTGCGCGGAACAGCGAGCGCATCGGTGCGGTAGCGCGGTTGAGGCTGAACCACATTGCGGCCAGCAAAACGACGACCGAAATCACAGCCACCTGCCAGCCGCGATCGAGCCAGTACGCCATGAACCACGGCAGCGCGGCCGCCAGTGCCAGCACCGGCAACAGCCGTAAGAACAGGGCGAACGTGAAGGAGCGATGCCGCATGCGGAGATTCATTCCGGTTTGATGCCGTAACGGTCCATGCGCCGGTACAGCGCCTGCCGGCTCAATCCCAATTCGGCGGCGGCCTGCGCGATCACGCCTTGCGCGCGCGCCAACGCCTGTTCGATGCGCGCGCGATCGGGCTCGCCGGCGATTGCCGCTACCGGCCGCGCCGCGGCGGCGCGTGGCAGGCTCAGATCGCTGGCTTCGATGCGCGCACCTTGCGCCAGCAGCGACGCACGCTGCAGCACGTTGCGCAGCTCGCGCACATTGCCCGGCCAGGCGTGCCGTTGCAGCGCATCGCGCGCCTGTGCAGACAACGGCTTGCCGCCCGCCAGGAAGTGCTCGGCCAGTGGCGCGATGTCGCCCGGACGCTCGGCCAGTGCCGGCAGCGCGATCTCCACGGTGTTGAGGCGGTAGTAGAGATCCTCGCGGAAGCTGCCATCGCGGATCATCGACGGCAGGTCGGCGTTGGTGGCGCTGATCACGCGCACCTTGGCGTGCCGCTCGCGATTGGAACCCAGCCGCTCATAGCGCCCGGTTTCCAGCACGCGCAGCAGTTTCATCTGGCCCGCCAGCGGCAGGTTGCCGATTTCGTCCAGGAACAGCGTGCCGCCATCGGCCGCTTCGAATTTGCCTTCGCGCGCCTTGTTGGCACCGGTGTAGGCGCCGGCGTCGGCACCGAACAATTCCGCCTCGATCAAGTCGCCCGGCAGAGCGCCGCAATTGAGCGCGATGAAGGGGCCATGTTTGGTCGCCGAGTTGGCCTGGATGATCTCGGCGATCTTTTCCTTGCCGCTGCCGTTGGGGCCGGTGATCAGCACCGGCAGCTCCGAGCGTGCGACCTGACAGGCGAGCGCGATGGCCCGCTCGCTGGCGGGGTCGGCGAAGACCGCGCCGCGCAGATCGTAGCGCTGGGTCAGTTGCTCACGGCCGCGGTGCTCGCGTTCGCGGCGGTGCGCGAGTTCGCGGCGCGCCTCGGAGAGTTCGAGCAGATTGTTGACCGTGGTCAGCAGCTTGGTATCGTCCCACGGTTTGGCGATGTAGTCGGCGGCGCCGGCCTTGACCAGGCCCACCGCACTGCCCAGATGGGTCCAGGCGGTGAGCAAAATCACCGGCAGATCCGGATGACGCTGGCGGATCTGGGTAAACAGCGCCTCGCCTTCTTCGCCGGAGGTGGTGTCGGCGGTGAAGTTCATGTCCTGGATCACCAGGTCGAACGCCTGCTCGTCCAGCAGGGCCAATCCGGCCTGCGGCGATGACGCATGCCGCGCTTCGATGTCGTGCAAGGAAAACAGCACCTCCAGCGCGGTGGCCACGGCGGTGTTGTCGTCGATGATCAGGATATGCGGCATTGCGCGCTCGAAAGGCGAAAGGTGTTGGGGAAGTACTTGCCACAGCATACGGCGCCAGCCGGTGTCGCCGCACACCGCGTGCCGCAAGCCGATGGCGATGGCAACGGACGTTGCGACGGGGCAGTGCGCCGGCATAGTTGGCGCTGGACGTGCGACAGGCCGGCGCGCGTGCGTGCCCCGGCTGCAAGCGACGGCTACCGCAGCGCTTGTGGTGGTGTCGGTGGCGCAGGCGGCAATGGTGGCAGCAGCGATGCATATATCTGCGCGGTCCAGGTCAGGCTCAACTGCGCCTGCCCGCGTGCCACCTGGACCTGCACTGGACGGCCGGCGGCAGCGCGTAATGCGTGCAGCAGTTCTTCCACGGTGGCAATGCCGCGGCCATCGGCTGCGCGCAGGGTATCGCCCTTGCGCAGCTGCAGTACCAGCGTATCGCTGGCCTGCGTGACCAGCAGGCCGGCAGCTGTGGCGGTCAGCGCCAGCGTCTGTGCGTTGTGTTGCCAGCGCAGCTGATGATCGTCGATACGCAGCGCGGTGTGCTCAGTCACTTCGCTACGCGTCTGCGTTGTGGGGTGCACGGAGGCGCCACTGCCGGCATGCAGCGTGCCGCTCATCGCAGCGATGGCGAGTACGGCGGCGACGATACGGGGATGGACGATCGGACGCATAGGGAGAGAGTCCTTGTGAGGGAAGTATCGCGGTTTGTCGGCATGCGCAGCTGACCAGCGGCCGGCATCGCCGGGCGCCAGGGTGTGGTGATGGGTTTGAGGCAGCGTCCCATGGTGTGCTCAGGCGCTGCGCGTAGCGACTGCCGGCGGCACCAACGCCGCGCGACGTGCGGGCCAGAACACGGCGATCTGGCCGAGCATCCACAACGTGAGCGCGCCGATCGGCAGGTAGATCAACGGCAGGCGCGGCAATTCGTAGCGCGCCATCAACCACAGGTTGATCGAGTAGGCCATCAACATGCCGAGCACGATCCCGATCGAGGCCAACAGGAAATTCTCGATCTGGAAGTAGCGCAGGATCTGTCCGCGCGTGGCACCGAGTGCACGGCGAATGCCGATCTGCTTGGTGCGCTGCTGCACCCAGAAGCTGGCAAGACCGACGATGCCCAATGCGGTGACGATCAGCAGGGCGATGCTCATGGTGACCAGCAGCCATGACATCGAACGATCCTGACGATAGAAGTCGCGACGCATTTCTTCCAGCGTCTTCTTCTCCTGGATGATGCGACTGTTGCTGTTCTTCTCCAGGATCGCGACCGCTTGATTCAGTACTTCCTGGCGTCGGTCCGGATCGGTCCTCAGCAGGTAACGATGCCCCTCGCTGTAGGAAATCTTGACAGGGGACAGCATCGAGTCGTCATAAGCAGTCGCCCCACCGTAGTCGTTGACACGCGCCAGATGCTCGACGATGCCGACGATCTTGCTCGGCGTGTCTCCGGCGTAGATGGATTTACCCAATGCCGATTGCCCGGGAAACAGTTTTTCCGCTGCACTTTTGGTCAGGATGACGCTGGGAATCGTGGCCTTCTTGTCATTGCTCCAGCTGAATTCGCCTTCGGTGAAGCGCCGCCCCTGCACCAGCCGCAGGCCGAGCGTATCGAGCATTTGGGAATCGCCAGTGTAGGCGTTGAGGTCAATGGTCGGGACGCGTTGATCCGCGGTCAGGTTGATACCGGTGATCCAAATGCTGTCGCCGAACGGGACCTGGCTGACCGAGGAAGCGAACTTCACCCCTGGAATAGCGCGCAGCGCAGCCAGGTCGGTTTCTGTCAGTGCATTGGCGTTTTGATCTTCGCCGATGCCAGCGATGCTGATGCTGACGATTTCGTTTTCGGCCAGGCCGCTGGGGCGCTGTATACGCTCTATCCGGTTGCCGATGAGGAACAGCGCGTTGGAGATGATGGCGCAGCTCAGTGCGATCTCAAGCACGATCAACGCAGCAGCGGTCTTGTGCCGTTGCAGCGTGGACAGGATGGGGCGGATTTCCATGAGAGTGTCCTTTCTGGTTGCTGGCTGCAGCCGATGCGACGTAGGTCGCATCGGCTGCCAAGGCGTCACTGGGACTTGAGTTGAATGGCCGGCGCGACTTGGCAAGCCCGCCATGCAGGCAGCATCCCAGCCAGGATGCTGGCGAGCAGGGCCATCGCAAAGGTGCTCAGCAACATGGCTGGATCCAGATAGGCGAGATCGGCGTAGCTGCTGGGCTGTTGTCGCACACCCCAGAGTCCCAGGCCGGCCAGGCCGAGGCCCAGCAGGCCACCGGTCAATCCGATCGTCCCGGCCTCCACCAGCGCTTGCGCAAAGATGCTGCGTCTGGTCGCGCCAAGCGCCCTGCGCACACCGATCTCCCCGCTGCGCCGCAAAAATTTGGCCAGCATCAATCCAATGGTGTTGACCAGGCAGACCAGCAGAAACCCGAATGCCAGCCAGGTCTGCAGGCGGACATCGCTGGGCACCACTTTCTTGAAGTCCAGCCATTCCATCACGCTACGCAGCTCTACATTGTTAGGTCGCTCGAAGCGCCCGGCACGCCGTTGCAGATCGGAATAATTCTCCAGGTACTGGCGATAGGCAACGGCCTTTTGGGGAGTGTCCAGCTGTACCCAATACTGGATCCATGCACAGGGCTCATCGATGCCTTTTGCTTCCGCGCTGCTCGACCCCCAGCAGGAACGCGAGCCACTGGTGGCAAGTTTCAACTCCATCGCGGTGCTGAAGGGAATGAAGATCTGTTCCAGCTTGGCATAGCGCCCCCTGTTGATGTCGTAGAATTTCGGAATCGGACGCCAGTCCTTGAGGACACCGACAACGCGCAACGCGTTGCGATTCACGCGCACGGTTCGGCCCACGCTGTTTTCGCCGTTGAAGAGCTTTTTGTTCAGCGCCTCCGACAGGATTGCCACGCGCGCGCGGCTGCCGTCATCGCTGGTCGGCCAGGCGCCGCCATAGAGAAAAGGCGCGTCGAACATCGAGAAAAAATCGGTGGAGGTATAGCGCGCGTCAAGCGAAAACGGTCGCAGGGATGCATTGTCTGGTTCCACAGCGACGTCACCGCCGCTCATCATCGCCTGTCGATCGGCGCGTTTCTCGCGGAGCAAGGCTTCTGCGTCGAACCGTGTGAACTGCTCGAGTGCTTCTGTACTTCGGTGATCGCGCGAGCGCGCATCCAGTTGCGGGATGAAAATGGTCTGGCTCTTGCCGGGCAGCGGATCGCCGGACAGGATGTAGAACACGGTCAACGTGGTCATGCTGGCGCCGATGCCCAGCGCGATCGCCAGCACCATCAGCGCGGTGAGCACCTTGTTGCGACGGAAGCTGCGCAGCGCGAGATTGAAGTAATAGCCGAACATGGGGGCGGTCCTTATTCGGCCAGGCTTGCAGTGGCGGTGGGCGCGCGCATCAGGCTGGGATTGCGTTCCAGGTCAGTGGCCTGGCCGTCGACGATGTGCACGTTGCGCTGCGCGCGTGCGGCCAGTTCCGGGTCGTGGGTGACCATCACGATGGTGGTGCCCTGGCTGTTGATTTCTTCCAGCAGCTCCATCACCCCGCGTGCCATCTGCGAGTCGAGGTTGCCGGTGGGTTCGTCGGCCAGCAGCAGGCGCGGGCTGCCGGCCAGCGCGCGTGCGATGGCGGCGCGCTGCTGCTGGCCACCCGATAGCTCGGTCGGGTAATGCTTCAGGCGCGAACCCAACCCGACCTTGGTCAACGCCTCTTCGATGCGCTGCTTACGCTCGGACGCGGGCATGCCGCGATAGCGCAGCGGCACGTCGACGTTGTCGAACAGGTTGAGGTCGGGGATCAGATTGAAGCCCTGGAAGATGAAACCGATCTTCTGATTGCGCAGCCGCGAACGCGCGTCGTCGGAGAGATGGCTGACGTCTTCGCCATCCAGCAGATACTGGCCGCTGGTAAAGGTCTCAAGCAGTCCCGCCAGGTTGAGGAAGGTGGTCTTGCCCGAGCCGGACGGCCCGGTCACCGCGACGAATTCGCCTTCGCGCACATGCAGGTCCAGCGAGCGCAGCGCGTGCGTTTCCACCTGTTCGGTGCGGAAGACCTTGGAGACCGCTTGCATCTTGAGCATTGCCGATTCCTTTGCGAAAGAGAGTGCGACGAAGAGGATTGAATGAATCAGTGAACGGTGACGCGCGGGGCGTCACCAAAATTGTCTGCACCGGACACCACCACGCGGTCGCCGACCTGCAGCCCAGACAACACCTGCACCTCGCCCAGGCTGCTGACACCCGTGCGCACAGGGCGGCGCACTGCGGTGTTGCCATCCATCACATAGGCGTAGCTGCCGCCGGATTGTTCGACAAACGGGCCGCGTTCGACCTTGAGCACATTGCGACGCGTGTCCATCACCACGCGCGCGCTCATGCGCTGACTCTGGCGCAGGCCCCGCGGCTGCTTGTCGGTAAAGCGGATGCGTGCGGTGACTTCGCCGTTGACCACTTCCGGCGACACCGCCGAAATGGCACCGGGGAAGGGTTCGCCGCTGCCGCTTGTGAGCTGGGCCGGCATGCCGATCGCCAGATCGCGCGCGAAGCTTTCCGGCACCTTGATCTCGACTTCAAACTTGGACAGATCCACCACACCCAGGATCGGTGCGTTCGCTGCGACCTGGGTGTGTTGCACCGCCTGCACCTGGCCGACCTGGCCATCGAACGGCGACAACAGCGTGAGTGCGTCGACCTGGCGCTGCACTTCGGCCACCACTGCGCGTTGGCGGTCGGCCAGCAAACGTTTGTTGCGCGAATCCAGATCCGCACCCTGGCTCTTCAACGACGCATCCCGCTCGGCGTGCTGCAGGTCGATGTCGGTTTTCTTCAAGGTGTCCTGCGCCTTGGCCAGCTCCACCTGCGGCACCGCGCCGCCGTCGTAGCCGCGCTGATAGCGCTCCAGGTCGCGCGCGGCGGCCTGCTTGTCGATCTTGGCCTGGTCGGTGAGCTTGCTGGCGTTGGCACGGGCGAGCGTGGCGTCCAGCCCTGCGCGGCTGGACTCGGCTTCCAGTCCGGCCAGGGTGGCTTGTTCCTGCGCCAGCTTGCTGCGCAGTTCCGGACTGTCGATGCGCGCCAGCTCCTGGCCCTGCTTGACCACATCGCCGGCCACCACGCTCAGCGTCACTGTGCCGGCCGAGATCGCGTACAGCACCGGGCTGTTGGCGGCGATCACCCGGCCATCGGCGGCGATGTCGCGTACCAGATCGCCCTGGCTCACCGTGGCGATCCGCACCCTGCTGGCATCGAACGAGCTGCTGCCCGCGCTCCATGCGCTGATCGCCCAACCGATACCGGCCAGCACCGCCACGGTGGCGACGCTGGGCCACAGCCAACGGCGCCATGGCGCGTGGTGGGCGGGAGTACGGAGAACCTGGTCCTGGGCAGAGGTGTCGCGAATCATGGTCGGCGTGCTCGGTGGCGTCACGCTGACAAAGCAGGGCGCGTGCCAACTGCCAAGTGGCTGAAATAAAAGACATTCATTCCGGACGGGCGCGTGTCCGCAGTGTCCGCGGACACCGGCGCGGACACGCTGTCCGGGCACGGTCATGCAGTGGACAACAGCGGACACGCTAAAATGCCGGCCTTCTTCCTAAAGAGCTGTCCCTATGTGCGGCATTGTCGGAGCGATCGCCGGGCGCGATGTGGTCCCGGTCCTGATCGAAGGACTCAAGCGCCTGGAATACCGGGGCTACGATTCTGCCGGCATTGCGGTGCTCGATGGCGCGCAGGTGCGGCGGGTGCGGCGCACCGGGCGGGTGGTCGAGATGGCGCAGGCGGCGCAGGCCGAACAGTTCGGCGCAACCCTGGGAATCGGCCATACGCGCTGGGCCACCCACGGCGGCGTCACCGAAGCCAATGCGCACCCGCACATCAGTGCCGGCGTGGCGCTGGTGCATAACGGCATCATCGAAAACCACGAAGAACAGCGCGAAAAGCTGCGTGCGCTCGGCTACAGCTTCGAGTCGCAGACCGACACCGAAGTCATCGCGCATCTGATCCATCACCATCTGGCCGACGCGGGCGATTTGCTCAGCGCGCTACAGCGCACGGTCAAGGAACTCACCGGCGCCTACGCGCTGGCGGTGATGAGCCAGGCCGAGCCGGAGCGGTTTGTCTGCGCGCGCATGGGCTGCCCGTTGTTGATCGGCGTGGGCGAGGGCGAAAACTTCGTCGCCTCCGATGTCTCGGCCATCGTGCAGGCCACCCGCCAGGTGATCTTCCTGGAAGAAGGCGATACCGCCGAGCTGCGTCGCGAGGGCGTGCGCATCTTCGATGCCAACGACGCGCCGGTCGAGCGCCCGCTGCATCTGTCCGATGTGTCGCTGGCATCGCTGGAACTGGGGCCGTTCCGCCATTTCATGCAGAAGGAAATCCACGAGCAGCCGCGTGCGCTGGCCGACACCATCGAAGCGGCGATCGATGCGAAGGGCTTCCCGGCGTCGTTGTTCGGTGCCAACGCAGAAGCGGTGTTGCGCGAGATCGAAGGCGTGCAGATCCTGGCCTGCGGCACCAGCTATTACGCCGGCATGACCGCGCGCTACTGGATCGAAGCCATCGCCGGGCTGCCGTGCAGCGTGGAGATCGCCAGCGAATACCGTTACCGCGCCGCGTACGCCAACCCCAAGCATCTGATCGTCACCATTTCGCAGTCCGGCGAAACGCTGGACACGATGGAGGCGCTGAAATACGCAAAATCGCTGGGCCATCTGCATACCCTGTCGATCTGCAACGTGCCCGAGAGCGCGATCCCGCGCGCCAGCGAACTGGTTTGCTACACGCGCGCCGGCGCCGAAATCGGGGTAGCCTCGACCAAGGCGTTCACCACCCAGCTGGCGGTGCTGTTCCAGCTCACCATGGTGCTGGGCAAGCTGCAGGGCCGCATCAGCGAGGCTGAAGAGGCCGATTATCTGGAGCAGCTGCGCTTCCTGCCCGGCAGCGTGCAACACGCCTTGAATCTGGAACCGCAGATCATGGCCTGGGCCGAGCGCTTCTCACCGAAGGAAAATGCGCTGTTTCTCGGCCGTGGCCTGCATTACCCGATCGCGCTGGAAGGCGCGCTCAAGCTTAAAGAAATCTCGTATATCCACGCCGAAGCGTATCCGGCCGGCGAGTTGAAGCACGGCCCGCTGGCGCTGGTGGATGCAGCCATGCCGGTGGTGGTGATCGCACCGAACGACCGGCTGCTGGAAAAGGTCAAATCCAATATGCAGGAAGTGCGCGCACGCGGCGGCGAGCTGTTCGTGTTCGCCGACCAGGACAGCCACTTCAGCGAGTCCGAAGGCGTGCACGTGATCCGCACCCCGCGCCACGCCGGCGTGCTGTCGCCGGTGATCCACACCATCCCGGTGCAGCTGCTGGCGTATCACACCGCACTGGCACGCGGCACCGACGTGGACAAGCCGCGTAACCTGGCCAAGTCGGTGACGGTGGAGTAACGCCAGCGCTGCTTGCGTGCAGCGCCGGCGTCCATCCGGGAGTGCGCGCTAGCGGTTGAGTGCTGCGCAGGTGCTGGCGTCAGTGCTTGTGCAAAGCATGTTGCCGTTGCCAGGGCGGGGCTCATTGATCAAGCGCTGCGGTTCGCCTCCGCTCGCAGTGCGATTGGCGCGGATCAGCGAGTCTTTGACGTTTTCATTCTGAATTCGAAACGCCGGGACGATGTTGTTCTCCAGCAGCGAATTGCTCACCCGATCCAACAGCCCAACGCTGCCGCTCGCACCGGTGGCAAACCGGTTGTTGCGGATGATGGCGGTACTGAGAACGGAGCCGGTGTACGTGCGGTTCTGCAGATCTCCGCCTTGGCTGATCATCCGATTGCCGCCTTGTACGTTGAACGTTGCGGTCGAGTCTTGCGACGACAATGGATTCGTCGTCGCCTCGGCGGTGACCTCATTGTTGAGCATTTGCGAATGCCAACCGGGTAGCAGCGCCTGGGCATCGGTGTAAAAACCGTTCGGCTGCACCAGGCTCCCGCCGAAGCGATTAAAACGGTTGTACGCATGGATCACATCAGCGGATGGATAAAAGTTGGTGACAGGGCCGGACCCGTTGTAATCGTTGTTGACGAACAGCATCCTGCCATTGGTCGTCACGATGCTCACATCCGATTGCTGATCAGGGGGGATCTGCCAGGCGCTGTCTAGGGTGACGGTGTTGCCGAGAGTCAGCGGGTTGCCTGTCAGGTAGCGCTGCTGTCCGGTGCCTTTTCCAGCAACGATCATCGCTGAGTTGCCGTCGGCATTGCAGCGGTACGCCAGATCGATGGCTTGCCTTGCCAATGTCAGTTGTTTCCCCGAGACCGCAGCAGCCTTCCCGAAGTAGTTTCCGGTGCCTTCGTCCATCGTGAGCTGCCACGGTGGGGGCTCGGCGTCGACTGGGTATTGATTGGCGTTGTTGGCGTAATACACATCCCGGCTTGGCGCGCTGAATTGCAGTTCCGACGGTGTACCGTAATAGGGTGCCCCTGCAGAAATGTTCCTGTTGTGGGTGATGAGCGCGTTCTGCGCGTCGTGGTTGAACGCCAGCGCCGTCTCGTGCCAACGCAAGGTATTGCCCTGCACTGTCACGCCATAAACATTGCTGTCCATGAAAATCGGTTTGGTACTGGTGATGTCGTTACCGGAGATCTGCAAGTTGGACGTATCCATGGCCTTGATGCCGGTCGTGTGCGGATCGGTTCTTGTCCGATCTGACGACTTGCCGAGTGTGATGATTGAGTCGCGTACGAACGGAATCGAATGCAGGTCCTCGACGGACATGTGTTCGAACAGGATTGCACTGCCTTCGCGCAGATTCGGCGCGTTGATGGAGAGATCGCGTATGCCATACACGCCAGCGGCATAATTGATCGGGCGGCCACATTTAGGTTGTTTGGCCTGGTTGTAGGCAGTGGAGCCACCCTTGAAGATCACCGCCGGCGCATCCTTTCTGCCGACCACCTGCGGAAAGTTCAGCACGGTTGCCTGCTTGCCCGCACCTGCGATGACTGTGTGGTTGGGGATATTGTCGAAGCCTCGGCCGGACAAGGTGTAGCTGCCCGCAGGAATGGACACCACGCCACCCTTTGCATTGGCCGCGCAGGCGAATGCGGCCGCAAAGCTGGCGTCGTCCGAAGCGCCGTTGCCGATGGGCGGCGCAACATTGCATCGGGTTTGCGGCCAATTGGTTGCATACCCGATGTTGATACTGGTGATGGTAGTGCGCGGCGCCGTGCGATCCGGTCCGCTGCCGAAGTTTTGATAACGACTCCACGCGCTTGGGCCACCAGAGCCATTGTGTAGATACAGCTCATAATCGCCTTGCGGCACGTCGGCGGGAATGGCAAAACTCTGCACATACATTCCTTCCTTCGGATTGGAGAGATCTGCGCTCAGGATTCGCTGCACGCTTCCGTTTCTGACCAATGCGATCCGTACCGGTTGGCTCGATGCCGACATTCTGCCCAGTGCCGTGCCGAAGACGTTGAGTCTGCCGCCTGGAGACGCACCACCGCCCACGTTGCCTTGCACGAACCAGATATCCGGCGCATTCACCAGCGTTGTCGCACCGGTCCCGATGCCGGTGACGATCCGATACGCGTAGACGCCGCGCGCACGATCGGGCAGCTGAAACTTGAGTGATTGCTCGGTGGCTTGGCTCGGCACCACGTTGATCCAACCACTGTTGGTGCTGTCGGCGACATCCAATGGGCTGCCTACTGCGCCATCGTCGAGCCGGGTAAGGCGCACTGTGGCGGTTGGGTTGAGATTGCCGCCGCTCACGACAACCGTCTCGTTGCGATCGACCGGCTGCGATGCCCAGAACGTCATTGCGGTACCTGGCGGCACCTCGTCAGGCCGTGGATAAGCAAACGATGCAGGAGAAGCCGCGCCTCCCGTGCGCGCTTGGTTAGCGCCCAGATCAGGCCGTTGGGATGCGCTGCCATCAGTGCTGGCAACGCAAAGCGTCACTGCGATAAAGGCCGTAAGTTTGGAGGTTTTTACACCCATGTCGGATCACTCCTGATGCGGAAGCGAAGGGCTTCCGGAACGTGCGACCACCACGCGATGCGTTGCGCAAGGATCGTGCAAGACGGTTCAACGGTTATTGCTGGATGACGACAGCGGTGCATCGCACACGCGCATGCGCCTGCTAAAACCGCAGAACCATGATGCTCAGTGGCGTGGGGCTCGCCGAGCAGCGGCCATCCTAGAGATGCGCAGCTGTTTGAATGCGAACAGATGTCACACAGTCGTGCTCGCTTGGTTCCAATGTCTCGCTGCGGGAGCCAAGTCACTCTTTGAGACATGTGAAGGCGGTGTGGGGTGGTTGCGCGCTTCTGCATCGCGCTGCGGAATCGTTCGCTTCCCTCCGCCCTCGCGACGGAATCATTCTGCGATGCGATGCGATGCGATGCGATCGGCAAGGCAGCGATTGCGAGTGGAGCGTGCATCGCTGTGGTTGCGCCGTGGTCGCGAGGCGCAGATGTCTCTGCTGTTGCGAGTTGCGAGTAGCGCGGGTCCATTCGCGCAACGACCATACTTGCCTGACGGCCGGTAGCAGCTTGGTCAGCGGTTCTGGCGCTCGAGCACAGCCTCTGCCAACGCTTTGGCCCAGGTTATGCATAAGCTTCTTGCGAGGGTCACACCACGCAGGAGGACGTATGCAAGAGTCTTTCAAACAGGGGGCGCCGGCCGAATTGTGGCAGGCGTTGGTGCGCGAGGCGGGGCAGCGGATCGCACGTCCGCTGGACGAGTCGCGCGAGCATTATCTGGTCTTCGTGTTGCTGCGCTTTCAGCGCGATGCGCATCTGTTGTCGCGCACGCAGGCATTGGCGTGGTTGCACGCGCAGGAGCAGGTCGGCAGCGTGCGTGCCGATTTGTTGCGGGATGTGGGCGACGGCTGTCTGCTGATTGCCGGGCTGTTTCCCGGTCTGGCACAACGTCGCCGGGTCAGCGTGGACTACTTCATCGATCTCGGACGCGGCGCCTATTCTGACGTTGCCGACACCCGCTGCAGCGATGCAAGCCTGTTCGCGCAACTGGCCGATAGTTATCGCGAGTTGGTCCGCATCCTTGCTGCGTTACGCACGCCACCCAATTGGCAACCTGGGGCGGGCGGGATCTTGCATGCCTGAGCAGTGAGTCTGGGCAGGGGTGGTCCCGACACACGCGTCGGGCCCGCCCCGACTGCGATTGCCCGCGTCTGCGCGCACACTACCCCGGCAGGCAGATCCGCCGGGTAAGTGCCATTACCCCCATGATCAATGCCCTGCAGTGTTGATCGTCGTAGCGTCGATGCGCTGCGGCGCATCGTGCGCGCAGCATGGGGGACATGCTGCGCGTCGCAATCATCCAGAGGGACGTGGATTCATGAAGACGTGTATCGCGGCGGTGCTGTTGGCACTGCCTGGGCTTGCTATTGCACAAGACCTGCCGCCGGGCTATGCCGGTGAGGGCGGAATGACGCTGCAGGAAATCGACCCTGCCATCTATGCGTATCACTACGACCACGGCTTCGTGGGCGAAGATGCGATGGGCTGGGATCCTGCACTGCAGTTCGCCTGGTCGCGCATCGCCGCTGCCGAGGTTTGCGCACAGCAACCGCCATCGGATGCGGTGATCGCCAAGCTGGTGGAGCAGTACGGCAAGGATGCCGTGGTGCACCAGACCAACGGCATCGGTTTCCATGCAGCGCAGATGCGTGCTTCCAGTACGTTCTGTACTCCGACGCGTCATGCAGAAGCTGTCGCGGTAGTGCCCGCGTTTGCGGGCGGGGACTTTTCTACCGCAACCGCGTATGTCGCTGCTGCCGAGGCGGGGACGCTAGTGGTGGTGGCAGAGAATCAGCCGAAGACCATCGGTGATGGGGATGCACCGACTGCGCCATCGCTTTCTGCGGACTGGGCATTGATGCTGCCACTACAGCCACGAATGATCGTCGCCGCCAATGGTCAGCCGGCCGGCGATGAGATGTTGCACGTGATTCGGCGTGGACATACCGGCGCAGTCATCGCGGGGCAGGTTGCTGGAAATGTGCTCACCGGTGTCCTGCTAGGCAGAATGGGGGGATTCACCTTTGACAAACGCCAGTTGAAGGGTGAGGAGATCGAAAGCATCGGCAACCCGGGATATGCGCTACAGCGCGATGCGATCAATGCGCAATTGAAGCGCTATTTCACCGCCAAGCCCGGCGCGATGCCGATCGATGCATTTCCGTTGCAAGTGCTCATGTCCGAATGGCGGCTGGTTTACCAGAGCCTCAGCGACGAAAAATCCCCGTACGAACTACGTTATCAGGTCAGCATTGGTGGTGAATCGAGCGGATTCTTGAAGCGCAAGGCCAGTCCGTACAGCCTGTCGTGCCAGCCTACCCTTCGCACCGCCTCGTTGGAAGAGTGGGAAGCCAACGATTACGCATTGGTCAAAGAGGCCGCACAAGCCTATAGCGACGAATGCGCAGCGAAATTCGCCGAGCAGTTGCCGCAGTGGTTCCCAGACAGAGCGACTGTGACTGCCTCCAACTGATCAGTATCAGACTTGAAGGCAACTGATCGACACGGCTGTCTGCACAACGGAATGCGTGAAGGTTGAAAAAAATGCCCGGCTAACCCCGGGCATTTTTGTGCATTACGCCAGCGGTGTATTGGAAATGATCTCCACCCAATAGTCGTCCGGGTCCTTGATGAAAGCCAGGTGCTTCATGCGGCCGTCTTGCAGGCGTTTTTGGTATGCCACGCCGAGGCTGTCGAAGCGTGCGCAGGCGGCGTGGATGTCCGGTACCGAGACGCAAATGTGGCCGAAGCCGCGTGGGTCGCTGTTGCCGTCGTGATAGACCGGGCCGTCCTGGGTTTCGGTGCCGTGGTTGTGGGTGAGTTCCAGCACGCCAGGGATGCCGGCCATCCACAGACGGCGCGCTGCGTCGTCGTCGGGAATCGCTGTGCCTTCCGGCAGCAGTGCGAGAAAGTACAGGCTGAACTGGGCTTCGGCGAAGTGGCGCGCATCCAGCAGGCGGAAGCCGAGTACACGCGTGTAGAAGTCCAGTGAGCGTTGCGCATCCTTGATGCGCAGCATGGTGTGGTTGAACACGAAACCGCTGGTTTCAGCGGGCGCGGTGCTGGCGCCGGGAACGTGTTGCAGATCGGTCAGAGGCATGTTGGGTTCCTTGTTGAAAACGGGGGCGCAGGTCAGTGCTGCAGTGGATGCCGATGTTAGCGAGGCAATGGTTGTCGGCGTGTCTGCATTACGCGCGTCGGTGATCTGGGCTCCACGGGCTGTGGTCGATCATCGCTGTATGTCTGCGTTTGCCTGCGTACAGGCCGTGCGCATGGGCCGGAGCGGCCAGGTCCATGCGCACGGCCGTGACCATCTCAGAACCAGATGCGCACGCCGGCGATGAAGCGGCTGTCGCGTGCCGGTTCGTCGTCCATCGTGGCGCGCTGGACCCGGTTGCCGAAGCTGCGCTGATGCACCCAGCCGATGTAGGGCGCAAACCGGCGCGTGATTTCGTAGCGGAGGCGCACCCCCGCTTCGAGCTGCTCCAGTCCGCTGTCGATGCCGCGCTGCGTATCCTCGCTCAATGCGATGTTTGCTTCCACACGCGGCTGCAGGATCAGGCGGTTGGTGAGCAGTACGTCGTATTCGCCTTCCAGGCGCAGGGCCGCGCGACCTTGGCTGCCCACGAAGAGAGTAGCCTCGGTTTCGAACTTGTACGGCGCCAGGCCTTGCACGCCGAATGCTGCCCAACTGCGATGGTCGGTGCCGATGTCCTGACGCACGCCCACCAGCACATCCCACCAGGGCGAGACGGCGTGGCCGTAGAACGCTTCGACCGACGCATCTTGCGTGCGCCCCTGTTGTCGCTCGCCTTCGCTGCGTAGCCAGAGTCGGTTGATGTCTCCGCCGATCCACGCGCGCGCTTCCCATTGCTGGCCGCTGCCGCGATCGGTGTCGAACGCTTCCAGTCGATCGAGCAACACGTACCGGTTGACTCCCGTGCCATGCATCGCGTGGCTGTGCACGGGTGCGAAGGCCGCTGCGATGTCTTCGGCGGTCGGCTCTGGAATCGGCTCGCGTGGCCGTGCGGTGCTGTGGGTGGAGGCATGCGTTTGCATCGGCACGTTTGTAGGTGCGTCGTGATGCATCTGCGCATGGTCCATAGGTGTGTGATCCATCGGCGTCTGCTGCGCGGGGGATTCATCCATAGAAGCGTGATTCATCGCCGCGTGATCCATGGAGCCATGCTCCATGCCCGCGTGCGACATGTGGCTGTGATCGGTAGGCGGTTTTGATGCGGATTCCTGCGCCTCGGCCTGCTGCAGCGCCGGTACATCGGTGTGTGCTGCATGTGATGCGGCGTCGTGGTGAGCAGTCTCTGCAGGCGATGGCCCCTGACCGACGTGCTGCATATGCGCGTGGGCCATCTCCATGGCAGGCAGCGTGTCCTGCGCAGTTGCCGACTCCGCATCCGACGCTGTCACCGTGTGCAAATCGGCATCGTCAGCCTCGGCCGTCATCTGCATTGCATGCACATGCGGGTCGTGCGCTGCGTCGTTGCTCGGCGCATCCACATGCTCCTGTGCGGCCAACGATGCACTGAACAACCACGTGCTCACGAACAGTGGGCGTAGACGTAACGCGCTCATGCGTCCACCCGCACTTCGCGCATCATGCCCGCTTCCATGTGGTAGAGCAGATGGCAGTGGTAGGCCCAGCGGCCGAGCGCATCCGCGCGCACGCGATAGCTGCGGCGCGTGCCGGGCGGCATGTCGATGGTGTGCTTGCGTACCTGGAAATTGCCGTTGGTATCTTCCAGGTCGCTCCACATGCCGTGCAGGTGAATCGGGTGCTGCATCATGGTGTCGTTGACCAGCACGATGCGTAGCCGCTCGCCGTAACGCAGCCGCAGCGGGTCGGCGGAGGCGAAGGCGATGCCATCGAAGGACCATGCGAATTTTTCCATGTGGCCGGTCAGATGCAGCTCGATCTCGCGACCAGGCTCGCGGCCATCCGGGTCGTCGAACAGGCTGTGCAGATCGCCGTAACACAGCACGCGGCGGCCGTTATCGCGCAGGCCTATGCCGGGGTCGTCCAGTCGCGGTGCAGTGGCATTGCTGCGCATGTCGATCAACGGATTGCCAGTTTCGCTGGCGGGGTGGTGCGGTGCCTTGTCCGATGCGCTGTCCGGGGTGTGCGCATGCTGGGCCGGCATCGGCATCGGCATCGGCATCGGTATCGGCATCGCATGTCCGGCATGCATGTCGCCCTGCATGGCATCGTCAGCGTGCATGGAGTGATCGGCATGCCCCATGCCATCGCCATGCGCCATGTCCTGCATGGTCAGGATCGCGCGTGGGTCCAGTGCGGGAATCGGCGCCCGCAGGCCATGCCGCACTGCCAGCGTGCCGCAGGCAAATCCAGTGCGGCCCATGTCCTGCGCAAACAACGTAAACGCATCCTGGCCGGTCGGCTCGATGAGCACGTCGAAGGTTTCGGCCGCAGCAATTCGCAGCTCGTCCACGCTGACCGGATGCACGTATTGGCCGTCGGCGGCGACCACGGTCATGCGCAGGCCGGGGATGCGGATGTCGAAGTAGGTCATCGACGAGCCATTGATGAAACGCAGCAACACCTTTTCGCCGGGAGTGAACAAGCCGGTCCAGTTGCCGGCCGGCGCCACGCCGTTGAGCAGATAGGTGTAGGTGTTGGCGTTGACGTCCGACAGGTCGGTGGGGGTCATGCGCATGCGCCCCCACATGCCGCGGTCGGCCAGTGTCGCGCGCAAGCCGTCTTCGCGCGCATCGCGCACAAAATCGCCCACCGTGCGTTGCGCGTAATTGTCGTGGCTGGGCATCTGTTTCAAACGACGGAACAGCGCCGCCGGGTCGAGATCGGTCCAGTCCGATAACAGCACCACATGTTCGCGATCGTGGCGGTACGGCGGCGGTGTCAGCGGGTCGATGACGATGGCGCCATACAGACCAGCCTGCTCCTGGAACATCGAGTGGCTGTGGTACCAGTAGGTGCCGGATTGGCGCAGCGCGAAGCGGTAGTGATATTCCTGGCCAGGCGCGATGCCATCGAAGCTCATGCCCGGCACGCCGTCCATGTTGGCGGGCAGCAGCAGGCCATGCCAATGCAGCGAGGTGGGCTGGTCGGTCAGCCCATTACGCACACGCACGCTCACCGTGTCGCCCTCGCGCCAGCGCAGCGTTGGCGCAGGTAGGCTCTGATTGACGGTGATGGCAGGGCGCGTGCGCCCGGTGAAATTAACCGGCAGCCGGCCAATCTGCAGCGACTGGCTGCTGCCGCGCAGGACCGGCGTGGAGACCGCGCCGGCCGCACGCGCATCGGTGCGCCACAGCCCGGCGCCTGCGGCAAGCCCGCCCAGGGCCAGGCCTTGCACAAAACGACGCCGGCTGATGGCGGGTGTGGATGTTGGATCGAACACAGGGGAATCGGAAGACATGTCACCTCCGGCGCGTCTGCAACAGCAGGCAGACGCAGCGCATCGCTGGGAAATCCCGCGTGCGAGGACGCGGGGCGAAGCATGCGTGGAATGGCCGATGGACGTGGTGCGCGATCGTCAGATCAGGCGGACGACGCACGGATCGTCGAAGCGTTCGCGCAGCCCCTGCCGATGCTGAGCAGCGGCGACGCAGCGCTGATGAAGCGCGTCGTGTCGTATCGGCCGTTAGCCGATGGGAGGTCGAACCGGTTGTTCGTGTGCCGGGCTGGCACGGCCTTCGTCCAGGGCGGCAGGCACCGCGGAATGGCAGAGCAGCCCTGCCGGGACCGCAGACAGGGTCAGCAAGGCCAGGCTGCCGTGTTGCAGGCAGTCACAGCTGCCCAGCTTGCAGCAGTCGCTTGCGTGCGCGTGTTGGGTCTTGTCGGGCAACGGCGCCGCATCGGGCGCTGGCATGGCGTCATGGCAAGGCATTGCTGCTGTCATGCGCGCCTGCATCGCGTGCGTTGCTCCCTGCGGCCTGGCCATGTCCGGCATCGCCATGCCTACCGACGCCCACGCGCCGGTGGCCGTATTGGCGACCAGGCACAGGCATAACAGCAGGCGGAACAGGCAACGCAGCACGGGCGGTCGGGGCTGGCAAAGGACGCTGCGAGCATACCACCGGCCCGCAACTGTCCGCCCGATGACTGCCCGCCCCGGGTGCGCGCCTGGCGGCGGTAGAATCGGCGTCTCTTTCGCATCACGTCCGTGCCCATGTCGCAGCGCCAGTGGGTGGCCGCCGCCATCCAGAAGATCGAGGCCGATTTCAATCGTTCGGCCGACACCCATCTGATTCCGATGGACCTGCCGGGCTATCCGGGCATCGACCTGTACTTCAAGGACGAGTCCAGCCACCCCACCGGCAGCCTCAAGCACCGCTTGGCGCGCTCGCTGTTTTTGTATGCGCTGACCAATGGCTGGCTGCGTGCAGGGCGCCCGGTGATCGAGGCCTCCAGCGGGTCGACTGCGATTTCCGAAGCCTATTTCGCGCGCTTGCTGGGGGTGCCCTTCATCGCGGTGATGCCGGCCTCGACCTCGCCGGAGAAGATCGCCGCGATCGAATTCCAGGGCGGCCGCTGCCATCTGGTGGAGCGCGCCTGCGATCTGGACAGCGCCTCGCACCAGCTCGCGCGCGAGACCGGCGGGCATTTCATGGACCAGTTCACCTACGCCGAGCGCGCTACCGACTGGCGCGCCAACAACAACATCGCCGAATCGATCTTCAAACAGCTGGCCGAAGAACCGCACCCCATCCCCGACTGGATCGTCTGCAGCCCCGGCACCGGCGGCACCAGCGCCACCTTGGGGCGCTATGTGCGCTATCGCCGCCATCACACCCGCATCCTGTGCGTGGACCCGGAAGTGTCGGTGTTCTTCGATGGCTATTGCCGCGCGGTGGACGGGCAGTGCCCCAAGGAGCTGGCGATCACCGGCGGCTCGCGCATCGAAGGCATCGGCCGGCCGCGGGTGGAATCGAGCTTCATCGCCAGCTGCGTGGATGAAATGATCAAGGTGCCCGATGCCTTGAGCCTGGCCGCGATGCGTCACGTCAGCGCCACCCTGGGCCGTCGCGTGGGCGGTTCCACCGGCACCAACTTCATCGGCGTGCTGCACGCCGCGCAGCGGATGCGCGAGGAAGGCCGTCAGGGCTCCATCGTCAGCATCCTGTGCGATGCCGGCGAGCGCTACGCGCACAGTTACTACAACCCGGCCTGGTATGTGGAACGCGCGATCGATGTCACCGACAGCGATGCGGCCATTGCCAGCGCGGTCAACGGCGGCGCATTGCCGCAGCTGCCTTGTGCTGCGCTGGAATGATCGCCATATCGGGAGCCTGCTGACGCGCGCCGCGTGTCGGTAGGTGTCACCAGACATCTTCGTCATCCCTGATCCAGTCCACCGCCGGAGCGCCTCATGACCAACCCGCTGCTCGACCTGTCCGGACTGCCGTCCTTCGATGCCATTCTTCCCGCGCACGTGGGCCCGGCGATAGACCAACTGCTGGCCGAGGCGGAAGCGGCAGTGAAGGTGGCCGAGCAGGTCAGCCCGGTGAGCTGGAACAGCTTCGTGGTGCCGCTGGACGATGCCACCGAGCGGTTGTGGCGCGCGTGGGGCCAGGTCGGCCATCTGCAGGCGGTGATGAACACGCCCGAGCTACGCGAGGCCTACAACAGCAATCTGCCCAAGGTGAGCCGCTTCGGCAGCGCGCTGGGCCAGAACCTGGCGTTGTACGCACAGTACAAGGCGCTGGCGCAATCGCCGGAAGCGGCCGATTACGACGCCGCACGCCACAAGGTGCTGGACAACGCGCTGCGCGATTTCCGTTTGGGCGGCGCCGAGCTGGATGACGAGGCCAAGGCGCGCTTTGCGCAGATCCAGGAAGAACTGTCCGCGTTGGCGGCCAAGTTTTCGCAGAACGTGCTCGACGCCACCGACGCATGGTCGTACGTCACCGAAGACGACACCCAGTTGTCCGGACTGCCGGCCGAAGTGATCGCCGCCGCCCGCGCTGCCGCAGAAAAAGATGGCGTGCCGGGCTGGAAGTTCACCTTGCAGATGCCGTGCTATTTGCCGGTGCAAAGCGATGCCGATAGCCGCGACCTGCGCGCGCTGCTGTATCGCGCCAACGCCGAGCGCGCGTCCGAATTCGGCGATGCCGCGCTGGACAATAGCGCCAATATCGATCGCATTCTCGCCCTGCGCGCAGAGCTGGCGCAGCTGCTCGGGTTTGCCGGGTATGCCGACTATTCGGTGGCCACCAAGATGGCGCAAAGCCCGGATGAAGTGATGGGGTTCCTGCGCGACCTGGCGGTGCGCGCCAAGCCGTATGCGCGGCGCGACCGCGCCGAACTCGAAGCTTTTGCGCGCGACGAACTGGGCCTGGACGACCTGCAGGCCTGGGACCTGGCCTACGTCAGCGAAAAGCTCAAGCAAGCGCGCTACAGTTTCTCCGAGCAGGAAGTGAAGCAGTATTTCACCGAGCCGAAAGTGCTGGCCGGCCTGTTCGATGTGATTCACAGCCTGTATGGACTCACCGTCAAGCCGGACAGCGCGCCGGTCTGGCATCCGGATGTGCGCTTTTACCGGCTCGAAGATGCGCAAGGCGCGTTGGTCGGCCAGTTCTATCTGGATCTGTACGCGCGCGAAGGCAAGCGCGGTGGCGCCTGGATGGACGATTGCCGCAACCGCCGCGAGACCGCCAACGGCGTGCAGACACCGCTGGTGTATCTGGTGTGCAACTTCGGCCGTGGCAGCGGCGATGCACCGGCCACCTTCCGGCATGGCGAAGTCACCACGCTGTTCCATGAAATGGGCCATGGCCTGCATCAGCTACTCACCCGTATCGGCGAGCTGGGTGTGGCCGGGATCAACGGCGTGGAATGGGACGCGGTGGAATTGCCCAGCCAGTTCATGGAGAACTTCTGCTGGGAATGGGAGCGCGTGCAGGCGATGACCGCGCACGTGCAGACCGGCGAGCCGCTGCCACGCAATCTGTTCGACCGGCTGCTGGCCGCGCGCAATTTCCAGAGCGGCATGTTCACCGTGCGGCAGCTGGAATTCGCATTGTTCGACATGCAATTGCACAGCAGTTTCGACCCGACCCAGGACAGCGTGCTGCAGCTGATCGAGCGCGTGCGCGACGAGGTGGCCGTCAATCGCCCGCCGGCGTGGAATCGCTTCCCGCATCAGTTCAGCCACATCTTTGCCGGCGGCTACGCGGCTGGTTACTACAGCTATAAATGGGCCGAAGTGCTCAGCGCCGACGCCTACGCCGCGTTCGAAGAAGCACCCGAGCAGGTGGCCGAAACCGGTGCGCGCTTCCGCTTTGAGGTGCTGTCGCGTGGCGGCAGCCGTAGCGCTGCCGACAACTTCCGCGCCTTCCGTGGCCGCGCGCCCAGCATCGATGCGCTGCTGCGGCATAACGGCATGGCGGGCTGAGTGGGCCAGTCGTGCGCCTGCCATCGCTGGCAGGCGCTGCGTTCGCAATGCAGTGAGGTGGGTTGTCGTATAAGCGCAGCAGCGCGGTCACTCAGGTGGCCGATGCGCGACTGGATCAGCACATCAAGGAACGTGCAATGCAGCAACGTCTGTCATGGAGTTTGGTGGTGTTGATTGCCGCGGCGGTACCGGCCGCGGCGCAGCACGCCGGTCACGCCAGCAGTCTGGCTGGCCTGCGCGCAGGCCCTGGCGAGGAATACCGGCGCGTGGGCGAGGCCAGCGCCGGCAACGCGCTCACGGTCTATGGGTGCCTGAAGAACGGCAGATGGTGCGATGTGCGTACGCCGGATGCGCGCGGCTGGATGCCTGCGCAAGCGATCGCGCTGGAGCGCGGCGATCTGAGCCGCGTGGTGCCGAAACTCGAGTTTTCGCTGGACGCGTATTGGGACGCGCATTACCGCGGCCGCGAATGGACCGTGGAGAGTGAGCGCGCGCTGTGGCGCGACCATTCACCCGGCAACTCGCCGGCGCTGGAAGTGCTTGCGCCCGGTGAGGGCCTGCCGCAAACCGGCGACCCCTCCATCGCAAGACGCGCCAAGCAGGAGACACGCGTAAACACCGAACGGACTAACCGCGAGCGGGCCGAGATTGATGCGGCCAGGAGCTTGCAGTTCAAGCGCGATCAGGCCCGCACGGCGTGCCGCAGCAGGCAGCGCGCACAAGAGCAGAGCGCTGCCAGGGACGCGAATGGCCAGCCCGCCAGCAGCGGGACCTCGATGGAAGATTGCGACCGCTTGCGGGACGAATAAGACACCGCAGCTGCGCCTTGGCGCAGAGCGGTAAAGCGTGATTGCACGTCGCGCTTTCTCACATAGGCATGTCGTCAACATGCGCGCTGGCAACGCTGTTCTGGTGCATCGCGGTGGCTTGAAGTTGCACCGCCCGTCTTCCCACTGATGGACGAGGGGCAAGCCCTTGTACGGCGCGGACACGGATCGACTCTCCGTACCCGCGTGGCAGCACAACGCGCTCACGCGCGTTTGCATGCAGCGATCACACCCGCCCGAACACCAGAGTGCCGTTGGTCCCGCCAAAGCCAAAGCTGTTGGACATCACCGTATTCAAGGTGGCTTCCTGTGTCTGCCGCAGGATCGGGAAGCCTTCGGCGCGCGGGTCGAGTTCGTCGATATGCGCCGAGCCGGCCATGAAGCCATCGCGCAACATCAGCAGGCTATAGATCGCCTCGTGCACGCTGGCTGCGCCCAGCGAATGGCCGGATAGCGCCTTGGTCGACGACAGCGGCGGTACGTTATCGCCGAACACCGCGCGCACCGCGCCCAGTTCGGTGACATCGCCCAGCGGTGTCGAGGTGCCGTGCGTGTTGAGGTAATCGATCGGGCGATCCAGCCCCTGCATGGCCATGTGCATGCAGCGCACCGCGCCTTCGCCGCTGGGCGCCACCATGTCCGCACCATCGGAGGTCACGCCATAGCCGAGCAGCTCGGCATGGATGCGTGCGCCGCGTGCGACGGCGTGGTCGTAGTCTTCCAGCACCAGCATGCCGCCGCCGCTGCCGATGACAAAACCGTCGCGCTGCGCATCGTACGGACGCGAGGCCACTGCCGGGCGATCGTTGAAGCCGGTGGACAACGCGCCCATCGCATCGAACATCACGCTCATGGTCCAGTGCAGTTCTTCGCCGCCACCGGCGAACATCACATCCTGCGCGCCATGCCGGATCAAATCCGCCGCCGCGCCGATGCAATGCGCCGAGGTCGCGCAGGCGGCCGACAGCGAATAGCTCAGGCCGCGGATCTTGAACGCGGTCGCCAGCGAGGCCGACACCGCCGAGCACATCGTACGCGGCACCATGTACGGGCCGACCTTGCGCACGCCGCGGTTGCGCAGCAGGTCGGCGGTTTCCACCTGCCATTGGCTGGACCCACCACCGGAACCGGCGATTACGCCGGTGCGCACATCGCTGACCTGTTCGGCACTCAGGCCCGCATCGGCAATCGCATCGCGCATGGCCAGATAGGCGTACGCAGAGGCGTCGCCCATGAAGCGTTTGAGCTTGCGGTCGATCAGGGCTTCCAGATCCAGCGTGACCGCACCGCCCACCTGGCTGCGCAGACCGGCCTCGGCATGGTCGGGCAGGGCGGTGATGCCGGAGCGGCTTTCGCGCAATGCGGTGGAGACGGTGTCCAGGTCATTGCCCAGACACGAATTGATGCCCATTCCGGTGACGACGACACGACGCATCAGAAGTTCTCCGTCGAAGTGAACATGCCCACGCGCAGATCCTTGGCGGTATAGATTTCGCGCCCGTCCACCAGCATGCGCGCATCGGTCTGCGCCATGACCAGCTTACGGTTGATCACGCGGCTCACATCGATCTCGTAGCTCACCAGCTTGGCGCTGGGCAGCACCTGGCCGGTGAACTTGACCTCCCCGCAACCCAGCGCGCGGCCGCGGCCTGCAGCGCCGATCCAGGTCAGGAAGAAGCCGGTCAGCTGCCACATCGCATCCAGCCCCAGGCAACCGGGCATCACCGGGTCGCCGATGAAATGGCAACCGAAAAACCACAGGTCGGGGCGCACATCCAGCTCGGCGCGAATCACGCCCTTGCCGTGCGCGCCGCCGGTGTCGCTGATCTCGGTGATGCGGTCGAACATCAGCATCGGGTCGTTCGGCAGCCGGCCGCTGTCGGGTCCGAACAATTCCCCGCGCGCGCTGGCCAGCAATTGGTCGCGCGAATACGCACTTTGACGAGTCATGACAAACGTTTCCTGCAAGGAGCGAATGGCGAAGCCGGCAAGGGTGCATGAGCCGGCGCGGTTCAATCAAACGTTTTATCCGTACGCATGCGTGCTGTTTTCAGACGATTGCGCGGTGCGGCACGCAATGGGGTACGTCGCCACCTCGACCCGGCACACGCAATCCAGCCGTCGGCAACAGTGACATCGGGACGCCGCCATGACGGTCCAGCGCGATGGCGAAGGCGAGAACCGGCGACGGTCGCGCCCGTTTCGTGCCGCTTTGCCGTGAGTACTGGATCAAGGCGTGAGACGCGGCTGCTCTATCATGGACACAGCCCTGTTAAGAGACACCAGCTTGATGCGCAAGATCGTGCACGTGGACATGGATGCGTTCTACGCGTCCGTGGAGCAACGTGACGATCCCAGCCTGCGCGGCAAGCCGGTGGTGGTGGCCTGGCGCGGTGCGCGCTCGGTGGTTTGCGCGGCCTCCTACGAGGCACGCACCTTCGGCATCCGTTCGGCGATGCCGGCGCTGCGCGCCGAGCGGCTCTGTCCGGATGCGGTGTTCGTGCCGCCGGATTTTGCGCGTTACAAGGCGGTGTCGCGGCAGGTGCGCGAGATCTTTTATCGGCATACCGATCTGGTCGAACCGTTGTCGCTGGACGAAGCCTATCTGGATGTCACGCACGCCAAGACCGGCATGCAGCTGGCCACCGAAATCGCGCAACTGATCCGCACCCAGATCCGCGACGAAACTCGGCTCACCGCATCGGCCGGCATCGCGCCGAACAAGTTCCTGGCCAAGATCGCCTCGGACTGGCGCAAGCCCGATGGCCAGTTCGTCATCGCACCCAGTCGCGTGGATGCGTTCCTGCTGCCGCTCAAGGTCAATCGCATCCCAGGCGTGGGCAAGGTGATGGACGGCAAGCTGGCGGCGTTGGGCATCGTCACCGTGGCCGATCTGCGACTGCGCCCGCTGGAAGAATTGCAGGCGCATTTCGGCAGCTTCGGACACAGCCTGTATCGCCGTGCGCGCGGCATCGACGACCGCCCGGTGGAGCCAGACCAGGAAGTACAGTCGGTGTCCTCGGAAGACACCTTCAGCGAGGACCTCGCGCTTGATGCACTGGACCCGCACATCCTGCGTCTGGCCGAAAAAACCTGGCTCGCCACGCGGCGCACCGAGCGGATCGGGCGCACGGTGGTACTGAAACTGAAGACCTCAAGCTTTCGCATCCTGACCCGCTCGTACACGCCCGAGCAGCCGCCGGCTTCCTTTGATGCATTGGCGCAGATTGCGCTTGCACTGACCAAACGCGTGGAGCTGCCCGACGACACACGCTATCGCCTGGTCGGAGTGGGGTTAAGCGGTTTCAGCGATGCCGAAGAGGGCGCGGTGCAGGGAGAGTTGTTCGGCGAGATGTCGCAGGCGCAGTGAGGTCGTGCCTGCGATGCCGTGTGGTGGAGCAGCTACCAAAACGGCTGTGCTCACCGCCGGGCGGGCGCAGCCGGTGCTCGGTGCAGCACTACCACGCGAACACTCCGGTGCTGAGCGCGCCGTCCACAGCCACCTGACAACTGCTCGCGACGTTGTGTTAGCCGCTCTCAGCCCGCTGCATGCCGCGATGACTGCAGCACGCATCTGCATCGCGCACGCTGACACGGTCTGAATCCAGCCGCTCGTACACTGCAGTCCGCTCCCCAACGAGGCGTTGTGCATGTTTCCGTATCCGCTGGTGATCTTCGACCTGGACGGCACGCTGGTGGACAGCGCACCCAATATCGCCGAAGCGCTCAACGCCACCTTGCACGAACTCGGGTTGCAGCAGTTCAGCGAGGCAACGATTCGCGGCTGGATCGGCGAAGGCGTGCACGTGCTGCTTGCCACTGCCTTGCGCGAAGCCGGCGGCACGCACGATGCCGATACCGCGATGCCGGTAATGATGCGTCACTACGAAGCTAGCCTGCTGCATAACCCGCAGCTGTATCCCGGTGTCGGCGAGGCCTTGGTTGGCCTGCGCGAGGCCGGTGCCACGCTGGCGTTGTGCACCAACAAACCATCGCGGTTCATCGCGCCGCTGCTGGAGCATCTGGGCATCGCTGCGCAGTTCAGCAGCGTGCTCGGTGGCGATTCGCTACCGCAGCGCAAGCCCGATGCCGAGCCGCTGCTGCACCTGGCCAGGCAATTCCAGCACGCACCGCAGCAGTGCCTGATGGTTGGCGATTCGGCCACCGATGCAGCGGCCGCAAACGCAGCGGCAATGCCGTTGGCGATGGTGCGCTACGGCTATCTGCGCGGTTTCGATGTGCAGAGCTCCGGCGCGGTGGCGATCATGGATGACATGCGCGAGCTGCTGGCATTGACCTAGAGCGACTGACAAAACGACCGCGCGGGTGCCAGGCTGACGTGATCGGTGATCGGTGATCGGTGATCGGTACAGCGCGTCCTGTTTCCGTCGTGCGGTTCTAAGCCTAGCGTCCGCATCCAACCGACGATCGCTTCGTAGCTGCTGCTAGCTGCGTCTGGTGTATGGCGCGGCACGACAATGCGGTCGACAGCGGAGTGGGTGCGCTGGCTGGAGTTCGCAGCGGGATTTTTGTGTGGCGTGCCGCTGACGTTGCGACCGAGTGCTGCGCGTAACGCTCGCAGCCATCGTGTCAGGCACTGCTGTACGGGCGCCGATGCCGCGGACACTGCAACGGCGCTCCATCCGCTGTGTGGGCTCAATCCTCGCGCGTCTGGCTCAGGTCCGCAGCGTCATCGTTTCCTTCGAGCATGTCGCCGTGCGTATCGTCGTTGTCCGCCCGCGCGTAGTGCACGGTTTCCACCGGCCCCGCGACCGCGCGGCCGCGCACCGGCAACAGCGCACTGGCCACTTCGTATTCCGCCAGCAAGGCATGCCGACGCGCTTCCGGCACGTCCTGCCAGTGGCAATCGGTCAACGCGCCTTCCAGCGAATACAGCAGATTGAGGCTGGGCTTGAAACCGGCGCGGCGCACTTTGACGAAGGCGCCCACCGCGCCCACTGCCTGTAGATCCTCCTGCGTACGCAGACCGACCTGGCGCAGCCACGCCGCACTTTTCGGGCCGATGTTGCGCAGCCGTTCGGTGGTCACGTCAACGCACCGACGAAAATCTGCGCGATGGCTTCCAGGCCCTGCTGATCGTCGGCGTCGAAGCGATCCAGCTCCGGGCTGTCCAGATCCAGTACGCCGATCAACGTATCGCCCTTGACCAATGGAATCACCAGCTCCGAGCGCGATGCCGAATCGCAGGCGATATGCCCGGGAAACGCGTCCACGTCGGCAATGCGCTGGCTCTGTCGGGTGCTGGCGGCCGCACCGCACACGCCCTTGTCCAGCGGAATGCGCACGCAGGCCGGCAAGCCCTGGAATGGACCCACCACCAGCTCGCGGCCATCGTAGAAATAGAAGCCGGCCCAGTTGAGCGAGGGCAGCGAATTGAAGATCAGTGCGGCCAGATTGGCGGCGTTGGCGATCCGATCCGGCTCGCCGTGCACCAGGGCTTTGGCCTGGGCGGTGAGCTGGGCATATTGTTCCGGCTTGCTGCCGGTCAGCGACGAGGTGGCGAACATGGCCGAAGTTTAGCAGCGGCCATCCGCAGTGGCATTGCGACTCAGCCGCGCGTTCGGATCCGCACGCTATGCTGCGCGCCCTCTCGGCAATGGCGGCCCGGCCGCAGGATCGAACGCATGCAGCACCCTGCGTTGTACGTCACCGGCACCGACACGGGCATCGGCAAGACCATGGGCAGCACGGCGTTGCTGCATGCGTTGCGCGCGCGCGGGCACACCGCGGTGGGGATGAAGCCGGTCGCCAGTGGCTGCGAACAGACGCCGGATGGCTGGCGCAATGAAGACGCGCTGGCACTGCAGGCGGCCAGCGACCCGCAACCGGACTACGCCATCCTCAACCCCTACGCCTTTCCCGCACCGCTGGCACCGGAACTGGCCGCCGACGATGTCGGCGTGACCCTGTCGCTGGACCCTATCGCGCAGGCGTTTGCGCAATTGCGTCGCCAGGCCGAGGTGGTGGTGGTCGAAGGTGTCGGCGGCTGGGCCGCCCCGCTCAGCGCGGATCTGGACCAGGCCGATCTGGTGCGCGCGCTGCAACTGCCGGTGGTGATGGTGGTCGGCGTGCGGCTGGGCTGCATCAACCACGCGCGCCTGACCGCTGCCGCCATCGCCGCCGACGGGCTGGAATGCATCGGCTGGATCGCCAACGCAATCGACCCGCAGATGGAGCGCGTCGAAGAGAACATCCAGATGCTGCACCAGCGGCTGGCGATGCCGTGCTGGGGGCGGATCCGTTGGCGCCCGGGCGCCGATGCCGCCAGCCAGGCGCAGGAGCTGCGGCTACCGATTTAGTAGCGCCCAGGCGGCAAGCACGCCAGTACCACTCGCCGCGCGCAAGCCGCGGCGACAGATGGCCGGCAAACGCACAATAAAAAAGCCCGACAGAGGGAGGGATCTGTCGGGCCGGATTGCATGGGGGGAGGGACCCATGCAAAGACGCTGAATTTTTGGTGGCGGTTAGCTGCGCCGTGTTTTGCCTGCTGCGCCGGCCTGCTCGCTGCCGGTGTCGAACTGCTGCTTGGCAAACTGCCCAAGCTCGCTGGACATCTTCAAACCCATCCCGACCACTTCCTGGTTGGCCGAGGCCAAACGTTCCAGGTTGTCGCGGGCCAGTTGCAGACCTTTCGGCCAGAGCGTCTGGTAGGCACCCAGGTCGCGTGCCTGCGCAAACTCACCGAAGAAACTGGTTGTGGCGGTGACGTTCTGCTCCAGCGTGTCTAATGCCAATTGATTGGCACGTGCTGCAGTGGAGGCGAACTGACTGGTAAAGCTGTTTTCGAACTGCGCCGACATTGCGAACCCCTTCGGGAAAGCCGTGACCGTTTGTTGCGTTGCAGCATACGCGGATATTGTTGCGATGCAACACGTTTCCTGAAGTTTTCCCAAACTTCGTTGGAAAGCTTTGCAATTCAATCGGTTAGATGATCGTCAAAAACGACGAAACCGCCCATCAGGCGGCTTCGGGTCAAACAGTGCGCATGCGGTCAACCGCGATAGCGGCAGCCGGACGTGCAGGTTTCATGCACCACGATTTCGCTCAACTGCGGCAAGGCGGGCTTGAGCTGCTGCCAGATCCAGATCGCCAGCCGTTCGCTGGTCGGGTTCTCCAGCCCCTCGATGTCATTGAGGTAGTGGTGGTCCAGGCGGTCGTAGATCGGCTGGAAGGCCGTCTTGATATCGCCGAAATCCATGATCCAGCCGGTGTCTGCACCCGGTTCGCCGCTGACGTGCAGCTCGACCCGGAACGAATGGCCATGCAGCCGGGCGCACTTGTGGCCGGGCGGCACATTGGGAAGCCGATGCGCGGCTTCGAGCGTAAAGACTTTGAAGATATCCATGACGGTGATCGGCAAGCAGTAACGAAAGGGAAGGGCAGGTGCCGGCGTGGTGCCGGATCACGCAAGGGTCCGGACCGGCCGGGCCCGATACAAAGCAGGCCTGGATACAACGCGAGCCTGATACAACAAGGGCCGCATGGCGGCCCTTGTGCTCAGCAGACGCTGTCTATCAGGCGCCGCGGTTGGCCGGGCGGCCAGCGCCGCCACGGCTGTCGCGCCGGCCGGCACCTGCGCCCGCATTGGCCTGACGCGGCCCGGCGCTGCGCTGGCCACCCGGCTTCTTCGGGCCGGCATGTGCATGCGCCTGACGCGGTGCATCGCCATGCGGACGACGCGCGTGGCTCTTGCGCGGTGCGCGATCGCCGCCCGGCTGTTCAGCACGGCCCGGGGCGCTGTTGCCCCAACGGATCGGGGTCTGCGGCTCGTAGCCCGGCACGTCGCGGATTTCCACGTCGCGGCCCAGCATGCGCACGATCTGACGCAGCAGCTTGGCTTCGTCCTGCGCCACCAGCGAAATCGCCTCGCCGGTGGAGCCGTTACGGCCGGTACGGCCGATACGGTGCACGTAGTCCTCGGCCACCATCGGCAGGTCGTAGTTGATGACCTTCGGCAGCTGGTCGATATCGATACCGCGCGCGGCGATATCGGTGGCCACCAGCACGGTCACGCGGCCGGCCTTGAAGTCGCTCAGTGCACGCATGCGCTGGCCCTGGCTCTTGTTGCCGTGGATCGCCGCGGTCTTGATACCGGACTTTTCCAGGAACAGCGCCAGCTTGTCGCTGCCATGCTTGGTGCGCGCGAAGACCAGGGTCTGCTCGCGGCTGTCCTGCGCCAACAGGTGCAGCAGCAGATCGCGCTTGCGCGCGCCATCGACCGGGTGCACGCGGTGGGTGATGCTCTCGGCCACGGTGTTGCTCGGGGTGACCTGGATCTGCATCGGGTTGCGCATGAACTCCAGCGCCAGCTGCTTGATGTTCTCTTCGAACGTCGCCGAGAACAGCAGGGTCTGACGGTCCTGGCGCGGCAGCTTGGTCAGAATGCGCTTGATCGACGGCAAAAAGCCCATGTCGAGCATGCGGTCGGCTTCGTCCAGGATCAGCACTTCGATGCCGGACAGATCCACGCTGCGACGCTCGATATGGTCGATCAGACGGCCCGGGCAGGCGATCAGCAGGTCCACGCCACGACGCAGGGTGTCGAGCTGGTTGCCCATGCCCACGCCGCCGTAGATCACCGCGCTGGGAATGCGCAGGTACTTGCTATAGCCGCGCAGGCTGTCGTGCACCTGGGTGGCCAGCTCGCGGGTCGGGGTCAGGATCAGCGCGCGCGGCTTGCGCGGGCCATTGACCGGCTGCGGGGTGGTGCCCAGGTGCTGCAGCAGCGGCAGGCCGAATGCGGCAGTCTTGCCGGTACCGGTCTGCGCGCCTGCCAGCAGGTCGTGACCGGCCAGCACCAGCGGGATCGCCTGCTGCTGGATCGCAGTGGGGGTTTCATAGCCCTGCTCGGCCAACGCGCGCAGCAGGAAGGGCGCAAGGCCCAGGGATTCAAAAGACATCAGGAAGCTCCAAGTAAAGCGTCGCCACCAGGCCAGGCCCGGAGCGCAAACGCATTGCAGATGCAAAAAAGTGAGGCTCGGAGCGTTCCCGTGAACCGCGCTGCGAGATGGTGGAACAACCCGATCAAGAAGCGATGGGTTTGTCGGCACCACGAAAGGCGTCGGGTGGGGCGGGCGAGCGGATCGATCGATCCTGGCCTCGCCGGCGGTCCCAAAGGGAAACGGACGGCCGCATGCAGACCCGGCAAGTGTACGCGCGTTTGGCGCGCTGCACAAAAGACCGCGTCTGCGGTTGGGCTACGGGTCAGTTGTTTCAGGTGCAACCACTGTTGCAACAGGTCGTACAATCGGCCGATCAGCCACAGCAACAGGATCGTCATGAAGCTAGGTTCCCTGAAGGAAGGCGGCCGCGATGGCAGCCTGATCGTGGTCTCACGCGACCTGAGCAAGGCCGTGCATGCCACCGGCATCGCGCCGACGCTGCAGCGCGCGCTGGAAGACTGGAGCAACGTCGCGCCACGGCTGAATGCCTTGTCTGCCTCGCTCGACGACGGCAGCGCCGATGGCGTCTTCGATCTGGACCTGCAGGCGCTGGCCGCGCCGCTCCCGCGCGCTTACGAATTCGTCGATGGCAGCGCCTACCTGCCGCATGTGGAGCGGGTGCGCCGCGCGCGCAATGCCGAGGTACCGGAGAGCTTCTACACCGATCCGCTGATGTACCAGGCCACCAGTGCCGGCTTCTACGGCCCGCGCGATGCCATCAAGGTGATCAGCGAAGACCACGGCATCGATCTGGAGGCCGAAATCGTGGTCATCACCGACGACGTGCCGATGGGGGCCTCGCCCGAACAGGCGGCCGCGCATATCCAGCTGATCGGCCTGGTCAACGATGTCTCGCTGCGCAACCTGATCCCGGCCGAGCTCGCCAAGGGCTTTGGTTTTGTGCAGTCCAAGCCGCGCTCGGCGTTGTCGGCGGTGTTCGTCACCCCTGACGAGCTGGGCGATGCGTGGCGCGACAGCAAGGTCCATCTGCCGCTGGTGACCCACGTCAACGGTGTCTGGTTCGGTGCGCCGGAAGCGGGCAACGACATGCAGTTCGATTTCGCCCAGCTGATCGCCCATGCCGCCAAGACCCGTCCGTTGTCGGCCGGCACGATTGTCGGGTCCGGCACCATTGCCAATCAGGACACCACGCTGGGCGCGTCGTGTTTTGCCGAACAGCGCGTGGTCGAGACCTTGCGCGATGGCAAGCCGAGTACGCCGTTCATGGCGTTCGGCGATGTGGTGCGGATCGAGATGCTCGATGCCAGCGGCGCCAGCATCTTCGGCGCGATCGAGCAGCGCGTCGAACGGCAGCCATTGCCATGACGCGCAGCGTCCTGCCGGCTGACGCGGTCACTGGCGGCCGCGCATGAGCGCGGCGCTGGAGCTGTTTTCGTACTGGCGTTCGAGCGCTGCGTATCGCGTGCGCATCGGGCTGCAGCTGAAATCGCTGGCCTATGTCACGCACCCGGTGCATCTGGTGCGCGATGGCGGCGAGCAGCATGCCGCCGCCTACGCGCAACTCAATCCGCAGGAGCTGGTGCCGACGCTGCGCCACGGCGCGGTGGTGATTCCGCAGTCGCTGGCGATTCTGGAGTATCTGGAAGAGGCCTTTGCGGACAGTGCGCCGCTGTTGTCAGCCGCCCCAGCCGACCGCGCCCGCGTGCGCGCGCTGGCGCAGGTCATCGCCTGCGATGTGCATCCGCTCAACAATCTGCGCGTCACCCACTACCTGGAGCGCGGCGTTGCGCTGGACGCGGCGCAACGCCAGCAGTGGACACAGCACTGGATGCAGTGCGGTTTCAGCGCGCTGGAAGCGCAACTTGCGCAAGACCCGCGCACCGGCACGTTCTGCCACGGCGAAACGCCGGGTCTGGCCGATTGCGTGCTGATCCCGCAGCTCTACAACGCACGTCGGTTCGAGGTCGATCTGACACCGTATCCCACCTTGCAACGGATCGAACGACAGTGCCTGGCACTTCCGCAATTCGACGCTGCCCGGCCAGAGGCCCAGCCCGACGCGGTAGTGTGAGTGCAGCGAGATGTTCGACGGTGGCAGCAGTCCTTCGGCGACCGTCCCTTACAGGCAAGGAACGTGCGGCGCGTTGAAGCGGTGCCTAGTATTGAAGCGGTGCTTAGTAAGGCGAGGGCTTGAACGACAGGCGTGATCCGCGCCAAACCCCAGCCACGGGCCGCAACGGAAACAAATCAGTCGCAGCGGGCCGCAACAGAAACAGATCAGTCACAGCGCGCCGCAACGCGCGTGTCCGGTGTCCATGTCCTTCTCCCGCACGCGGGAGAAGGTGGCGCGCAGCGCCGGATGAGGGCGCTGCCGCGTCCCAGATCAGATAAACCCGTGACTGATCTTCGGCGCCGACGCTGCCTCGTAATCCGCGTACGGGTCGTGCTCGCCGGAGCCGCCTTCGGACAGGCGGAACTTCAGCGCCAGGCCATCGCGCGAATCGGCTGCACGCAGCGCTTCTTCCTGCTCGATCTCGCCGGTCTTGACCATGCGGAACAGGCATTGATCGAAGGTTTGCATGCCTTCTTCCAACGACTCTTCCATCGCCGCCTTGACCTCGTGCACCTGGCCGCGACGCAGCAGGTCGCGGATCATCGGGGTATTGAGCAACACCTCGGTGGCGGGGCGGCGGCGGCCGTCCACGCCCTTGACCAGACGCTGCGAGACCACCGCGCGCAGATTCAGCGCCAGGTTCATCAGCACGTTCTTGTGCGCGCTTTCCGGGAAGAAATTGAGGATGCGCTCGATGGTCTGGTCGGCGTTGTTGGAGTGCAACGTCGCCAGGCACAAGTGTCCGGTTTCGGCGAACGCGATGGCCGCCTCCATGGTCTCGGCATCCAGGATTTCGCCGATCAGGATCACGTCCGGCGCTTCGCGCATCGCATTCTTCAGCGCGCTCTGGAAGGCGTGCGTGTCCAGGCCCACCTCGCGCTGGTTCACGATCGACATCTTGTGCTTGTGCAGATATTCGATCGGGTCCTCGATGGTGAGGATGTGCCCGGTGGTGGTGCTGTTGCGGTGGTCGATCATCGATGCCAGCGAGGTCGACTTGCCGGAGCCGGTCGAGCCGACCACCAGCACCAGCCCGCGCGGGGTCATGATGACGTCCTTGAGCACCTGCGGCAGGTTGAGCTCTTCGATGCTCGGGATCCGGCTGCGGATGGCGCGGATCACCATGCCCACCTCGCCACGCTGCTTGAACACGTTCACGCGGAAGCGGCCGGCATCGGGCAGGGCGATGGCCATGTTGAGCTCGAGCTCGCGCTCGAACTGCGGCACCTGGCCTTCGTCCATCAATGAGTAAGCGATTTTCTTGACCATCCCCGGCGGCAACCCCGTGTTGCCGAGCGGGTAGAGCTTGCCTTCGATCTTGATGTACACCGGCGCGCCGGTGGTCAAGAACATGTCCGAGGCATTCTTTTCGGTCATCAGCTTCAGGAAGTAGCCGATATCCATGCGCAATGGTTCCCCAACAAACAGCAGCGTCTCGTTGCAAGTCCGCCGCAGGCTTCCGACAATGGCCGTGCTCGAGACTTCCTCGCTACGGCTCCCCTAATGACGGCTAGCTTCGCATACTTGCGGCGATCCCTGTATGGCATCGCCTGTTTCATGGTTCTTTCCTCTCCGGCCGCCGCCCAGGTGGCACCGGAGCTCACTGCCGCCGAACAGGCCGTACAACGCGCCACCCAGGCCGATGCCGACCAATACGCCCCGGATCTGGTCAATCTGGCCCGCCAGGAATTGATGCAGGCCCAGCAGGCGCAACTGGACAAGCGCCAGCGCAAGGAGGTGCCTCAGATCGCCCTGCGCGCCGCCGCCGATGCCGATCTGGCCAAGGCGCGCAGCGAAGAGGCCGTGGTCAGCGCCCAGCTGGAGCAACGTCGCAAGGAAGTGGCGCAGCTGCAGAACACCCTCAACACAGGGGAGAACGGCCGATGAAACTGCGTCCCTTGCTTTACATCGGCGCGCTGAGCCTGGCCACGCTGTCTCCGCTGGCCATGGCCGCCAAGGACGACCCGCAGGCCGACGCGCTCAATCGGCGCCTGGCAGCGTTGCAAAACGACCCGCAGACCAGCGATCTGGCCCGCTACGAGCGGTTGCAGGCCCAGCAAAGCGTGGCGGCACTGGCCGAGGCCAAGCGCCGCGACCGCGATGCGCTGGTGTTTCTGGCCGACCGCCGGGTCGAGATCGCCGAGCTCACCGCCCGCACCGCGCTGGCCCGGCGCGAGCTGGACCGCCTGGAAGGCACTCGCAACGATCTGCTGATCGAAGCCAGCCGCCGTGACGCCTCGCGCGCCCGGCAGGAGGCAGAGCGTCTGCGTGTGCAGGCGCAGATCCAGGCCGAGGAGGCCGAGCGCATGCGGCAGGCCGCCGAACAGGAAACCCTGGCCCGCCAGGATGCCGAGCTGGCGCTGACCAGCGTGGCCGGCAAGCAGACCGCCAAGCTCAATGCCGCCCAGCAGAAGGCCATCCAGCTCGCCCATGAAGAAGCCGAGCTGGTGGCCGGCGCCAAGCTGCCGTCGTCCAAGGTGGACAGCCGCGGCGAAGTGTTCTCGCTGGGCAGCGGCGCGTTCGGTGGCAAGGCGGCCTTGTCCGGCGATGCGGCCGGGCAGGCCAAGGCGTTGGCCGAATATCTGAACATCGGCAAGAAGGGCCGGGTCAGCATCGTCGGCTTCGACAGCGATGCGGGCACAGCCAAGAAGCGTGCCGAGGCGCTTCGCGACGCGTTGGTCGCTGGGGGTGTCGCGGCATCGCGGTTGCAGGTCAGTGGTGGCAAGGGTGCCGCCAGCAAAACGCGTGCGGCCGAGGTCGTTGTAGCGCCGTAGTGCAAGTGGTTGGAAGTTAAGGTCTTTTAACCCGGGCATGACGCCCGGTTGAACCGCGGTCACTGATTGCGCCAAGGAACGGCAAAAGCAGCCGTTCCGGCCTTGAACCCCCTCCGCGACCGGCGTAGGGTCGTACCTCCGGGCAGCAACTCCGCCGCCCGGAAAGTACGGAGGGCCGGGCCAGTGACGCAAGGGCACGCAGCGACGCAAGCGGTTGGAACAGATGGTGGTTTCGTCAGTGCGTCTGCCGTTGTGACCTTTGCCAACGTGACTCTTGGGTCTTCCATTCCCAAGCAGCGCCCTGTGCCGTTCGCGGCCGGGGCGTTCTTGTTTTAAGTGAAGGAGGTAACGCCATGTTCGAAGGGCAACCGCAGACCGAAATCGACGCATTGATCAAGTCCGATCCCGAGTTCAAGCAGCTGTACCAACGCCACAAGCTCTTGAACAAGAAATGCATGGATGCCGAACTTGGGGTGCTCCCCATCGACGACGTGACCTTGGGTCAGATGAAACGCGAAAAATTGCAGGCCAAAGAAAAACTCACCCGGATGTACGACCAGCTCACGCACTGATCCTTCCCCACCGTTAGAACAAGTTCACCGTCGCGGGCGGTGGCAGCCTCCTCGTCGGCTGTCACCGTCCGCGTCTTTCGTTTTGGCAGCGGCCTGTTGTGCGACGGGCTGCTCTTTGTGAGCAGTTGAGCACGCTCGTTCATGGGCGGGCACGATCGTTTCCCGCCTGAATGAGCATTCCCCGGCCGTTCGTCGGATAATGATCGGCCTAGCCCGCGCGGCGCAGCGACGATATCCCGATGGCGATTCATTCCTCCGTACTCGAACTGATTGGCAACACGCCGATCGTCAAGGCCCAGCGCCTGGACACCGGCGTCTGCGAGCTGTTCCTCAAGCTGGAGGCGAATAATCCCGGCGGGTCGATCAAGGATCGCATCGGCTTGTCGATGATCGAAGCGGCCGAGCAGCGCGGCGACCTCACCCCCGGCGCCACGCTGGTGGAAGGCACGGCCGGCAACACCGGCCTTGGTCTGGCCCTGGTGGCGCAGCAGAAGGGCTACCAGCTGATCCTGGTGGTGCCGGACAAGATGAGCCGCGAGAAGATCTTCAATCTCAAGGCCATGGGCGCCAACGTGGTGCTGACCCGTTCGGACGTGGCCAAGGGCCACCCGGAGTACTACCAGGACCTGGCTGCCAAGATCGCCGCCGAAACCCCCGGCGCGTACTTCATCAATCAGTTCGGCAACCCGGATAACCCGGCTGCGCATGAATTCGGCACCGGCCCGGAAATCCTGGCGCAGATGGACGGCCAGCTGGACGCGATCGTGTTCGGCTGCGGCAGCTCCGGCACCATGACCGGCCTGTCGCGCGCCTTCGCCACCGCCTCGCCGCACACCGAACTGGTGCTGGCCGACCCGGTGGGCTCGATCCTGACCCAATACATCGAAGAAGGCACGGTCAGCGAGAAGTCCGGCAGCTGGCTGGTCGAAGGCATCGGCGAAGATTTTCTGCCGGATATCTCGGATTTTTCGCGGGTCAAGAAGGCCTATTCGATCAGCGATGCCGAAAGCTTCCACACCGCGCGCGAGCTGCTGGCCAAAGAAGGCATCCTCGGCGGCTCGTCCACCGGCACGTTGCTGGCCGCGGCGCTGAAGTATTGCCGCGAGCAGACCACGCCCAAGCGGGTGCTGGTGTTCGTGTGCGATACCGGCAACAAGTATCTGTCGAAGATGTACAACGACTATTGGATGCTCGACAACGGTTTCCTGGAGCGCCCGCAACATGGCGACCTGCGCGACCTGATCCTGCGCCCGTACAACAAGCGCGACACCGTGGTGGTGGGTCCGAAAGACCTGCTGACCACCGCCTACCAGCGCATGAAGCTCTACGACGTGTCGCAGCTGCCGGTGATCGATGATGGCCAACTGGTCGGCATCGTCGACGAAAGCGATGTGCTGCTGCATGTGTATGGCGATGAAGCGCGCTTTCGCGATCCGATCTCCACTGCCATGGTCAGCAAACTCGATCGCCTGGATGTCGCTTCCCCGATCGAAGCGCTGCTGCCGGTGTTCGACCGCGGCCAGGTCGCCATCGTCATGGACGGCACGCAATTCCTTGGCCTGATCACCCGCATCGACCTGCTCAACTACCTGCGTCGCCGCGTGCAGTGATCGCGCAAGGCCGCGCGTGTCAGTGAGACGCGCGGCATTGGCCGTTCAGACCTGCTTGATACAATCGCCCACTTTTTCCGGGAACCTCCATGTCCAACCGCATTACCAAGAGCCACGATGGCGAGCGCACATTGGCGCTTGCAACGCTGGCGATCCATGGAGGGCAGTCGCCAGATCCGAGCACCGGCGCAGTGATGCCGCCGATCTATGCGACGTCCACCTACGCGCAGTCCAGCCCCGGCGAGCATCAGGGTTTCGAGTACTCGCGCACCCATAACCCGACCCGGTTTGCGTACGAGCGCTGCGTTGCCGCGCTGGAAGGCGGTACGCGCGCGTTCGCGTTTGCCTCGGGCATGGCCGCCACCTCCACCGTGATGGAACTGCTGGATGCCGGCAGCCACGTGGTGGCGATGGACGACCTGTATGGCGGCACCTTCCGCCTGTTCGAGCGCGTGCGCCGCCGCACCGCCGGCCTGGATTTCAGCTTCGTCGACCTGACCGACCCGGCCGCCTTCGAAGCCGCGATTCGCCCCGACACCAAGATGGTGTGGATCGAAACACCGACCAACCCGATGCTCAAGCTGGTCGACATCGCAGCGATTGCTACCATCGCCCGCAAGCATGGCCTGCTGATCGTGGTCGACAACACCTTCGCCTCGCCGATGCTGCAACGCCCGCTTGAGTTGGGCGCCGACATCGTCGTGCATTCGGCCACCAAATACCTCAACGGTCACTCCGACATGGTGGGCGGCATCGCGGTGGTTGGCGACAACGCCGAGCTTGCCGAACAGCTGGCCTTCCTGCAGAACTCCATCGGCGGCGTACAAGGCCCGTTCGACAGCTTCCTCGCCCTACGCGGATTGAAGACCCTGCCGCTGCGCATGCGTGCGCACTGCGAGAACGCACTGGCGCTGGCACAGTGGCTGGAAATCCATCCCGCCATTGAAAAGGTGATCTACCCCGGCCTGGCCTCGCACCCGCAGCACGCACTGGCCAAGCGCCAGATGTCCGGCTTCGGCGGCATCGTGTCCATCGTGCTCAAGGGCGGCTTTGACGCAGCCAAGCGCTTCTGCGAAAAGACCGAACTGTTCACCCTGGCCGAATCGCTGGGCGGCGTGGAAAGCCTGGTCAATCACCCCGCCGTCATGACGCACGCCTCCATCCCAGTAGCCCGCCGCGAACAACTCGGTATCAGCGATGCGCTGGTGCGGCTGAGCGTGGGGGTTGAGGATGTGGGGGATTTGCGTGGGGATTTGGAACAAGCGTTGCAATGAGTCATTCGAATCAAAATAAGCGAGATTTTCATCCAGGCTTGAGTCCACTCGCTCCCTATTTATCGTTGTTTCGACATCGGCAATTGATATGGGAGCTGTGTAAGCGCGATGTGACCGGAAAGTATCGCGGCTCACTCGGTGGTACATTTTGGGCCTTTCTCAATCCTTTGCTAATGTTGGCAATTTATTCTTTTGTCTTTGGCTACATTTTCAAATCCCGCTGGTCTGGGTCGGGCGTAACTGAGACGCACTTTGCGGTTGTTTTATTCTCAGGATTGATTTTTGGAAATTTCTTCTCGGAGTGCCTTAGTCGGGCGCCGGTTTTGATCACGTCCAACCCGAACTACGTTAAGAAAGTGGTCTTTCCACTCGAGGTTCTAACTTGGGTGGTGGTGGGGACCTCAGTTTTTCATGCGCTAATAAGTTTTATGGTATTACTGATTGCAATGTTGCTGACTGGCGCGTCCATGTCGGTAACTGCTTTGCTGTTTCCATTCATCATGATTTTGTTCCTGCCAATGGCGTCTGGGGTCACCTGGTTGATATCTGCCTTGGGCGTCTATTTTCGTGACGCGCAGCAGATCATGGCCGTCGTCTCGACTGCGCTTGTGTTCCTAGCACCTATCTTCTATCCGCGTAGCAGTTTGCCTCAAGATTATCAGTGGTTGCCAATGCTCAATCCACTGACGTTTGTAGTAGAGGCGGGCCGTGGTGTAGCGCTTTGGAATACGCTGCCGGAAGTAACCCACGTCTTGCTTTACTTTTTGGTGTCCTCCCTGGTCTGTTGGTTCGGTTGGCTGGGTTTCAATGCGACGCGCAGGGGGTTCGCCGATGTCCTTTGACGCGGTTATCGACGTCGATCAAGTCAGTAAGCGCTACGAGATCTACGCCGAGCCTTCCGACAGGTTCAAGCAGATGGCAGTCTCCGCCCTGGGGCGCGTCTTTTCATTAAGGGAGCGGCGTTATTTCAAGGAATTTTGGGCGCTGCATGGGGTTTCTTTTCAGGTGCAGCGCGGAGAGTGTGTTGCGTTAATTGGGCGTAATGGGTCCGGCAAGTCCACCTTGTTGCAGATCATTGCGGGAACCGTCACGCCGACCACTGGATCGGTTTCTGTTAATGGACGTGTCGCCGCGTTGCTAGAACTGGGTTCAGGCTTTAATCCGGAATTTTCGGGGCTTGAGAACGTTTATCTCAACGCATCCCTTCTCGGACTCTCGCGCGACGAGGTAGAAGCAAAGCTCGATGACATCCTTGCATTCGCAGATATTGGCGAATTCGTTCACCAGCCCGTGCGCACTTATTCTAGTGGAATGACCGTGCGGTTGGCGTTCGCTGTGCAAGCTCAGATCGATCCGGATGTGCTAATCGTTGATGAAGCGTTGGCGGTTGGCGATGCCCGCTTTCAAGCGAAGTGCTTTTCTCGACTGAAATCACTACGGGAGCGCGGAACTTCTATCTTACTTGTGACGCATTCGACAGAGCAGGTAGTCACACATTGCGATCGCGCGATTTTGATCGATCAGGGCCAGAAGTTAGAAGATGGTGCGCCTCGCCCTGTCGTGAATCTGTATCTCGATCTGCTTTATGGTCGTCAGAAATCTGCTGCGGCGTCCGCATCATCGCAAGTCATGCCAACAAGCAGCGTGCAACTCGATCACCAATTGGCTCAGTTCGACTCCGAATTTGGCGAGCGTGAAGAAACGATGTTCGCTTCGCGTCCACTGTTCAATCCATACGAACACCGTTGGGGCGACGGAAAGGCTGAGTTGCTTGACTTTGCCCTATTCTCTCAAGGCCAAGCTTTTCCTAATAGCTTGCCTGCTGGTGCTGAGATAGAACTTTATTTGCGTTACCGTTGCGACGCCGATCTAATAAGGCCGATTCTAGGTATCACTTTGAAAACCAAGGAGGGGCTGACTGTGTATGGAACCAATACCGAGATGGCGGCGGTAGAGGGCGTATTTAAAGCCGAGGGCAAGAGCGGGATAGCCCAATGCCGAATGAGGTTGAATTGTGCAGCAGGCGATTACTTTATTTCCGTGGGATTGGCTAGCCGGGAGACTAATGGCGAGGTCGTTCCGCACGATCGGCGATACGATGCAATTCACTTATGTGTCGAGTCGACTCTTCCCTTCATCGGAATCACTGATCTCCGAGCTAGTTTGAAACTGATATGACCCAGTATTCTGACCCAAGTGCAATTTTAGATGCATACGTTTTCGATAAGCAAACCAACTGCTGGCAGCGCGCGGAGAGTGGCATAGAGTGGGCCTATTCTGACGGCTATGCGGTAGAGGATAATCTCTATCAGTTGGTTGGATCTTGCATGGATCGAAGTGTGCAGTCCGTCGAACTAGCTGACCGAATTACCGACTGGCCAACGCGCTACTATTTCAGCGCACGCCGTGCGAATCTACTCAGGCCCCTTGCCGGAATGCTGCAAGGGGATGTTCTTGAGGTTGGGGCAGGTTGCGGTGCGATTACGCGCTATCTAGGCGAAACGGCCAACACTGTCGTGGCATTGGAGCCTGCTATACGTAGAGCGCGAGTGGCCAAGAAGCGTTGCGAGGATCTCAGTAATGTTCACGTCGTGGTCGACAACCTTGAAGAATTCGTTACTGAAAAGAAGTTTGATGTAGTTACCCTCATTGGCGTCCTTGAGTATGCTGAACGGTTTTCAGATCGAGAGGATGCAGCTTCGTACTGGTTAGATTGTGCGCGCAAACTGCTTAAACCAGGCGGGGTTTTACTGCTTGCGATTGAGAATCAACTGGGCCTGAAATATTTTGCCGGGGCACCAGAAGATCATCTCGGACGTCCTATGCTGGGTCTGGAAGATATCTATGAAGGTAGCGGAGCACGCACTTATGGGCGTCGTGAACTGGAAAGTATGGTCTACGCCGCTGGCTTCGCTGATATCGCGGTTGCATTGCCTTTTCCGGATTATAAGCTTCCAACGTCGGTTTGGTTTTCAAGGGATGTGCAGACCGCAACATGTTTTGATGGTGGCGCAGCGCTTGCGGCCGCATCTGTTACGCGCGATCCCCAGGTCGGCCGCCCCCCGTTGTTTGCAATCGATCGCGTCTGGGATGTAGTGGCGCGCAACGGACTACTGCCTGACATGGCGAATTCATTTCTGATTGTCGCGCATACCCAGTCGGGTAGCTCGCAGTTCGGCGTGGATAACAGCGATGTATCGGGATATCACTTTTCGACAGAGCGCGACAAGCCATTTGTGAAAGAAACGCGGTTTGAGTTGCGCAGCGGCCAACCCTGGGTGACGCGCAAATTCCTGATGCCTGACCTGACCCATGAGGTCGATGGGTTTCGATGCGCTATTGCGGATGAGCCTTACATCGCTGGCAGTGCGTTCACCAAGTCGTTTTACGAGATGCTGCTGCGTGATGGATGGCGAATTGAAGATGTCGGATCCTGGGTCAGGCAGTGGCTTGACGCGGTTGGTGTGCATGTTGGCCTTGATCCCGAGGTACTTATTAAGGCGCGTTACGATGCTGGTCTGCCACTGCCGGGTAATGTAGTCGATCTAGTGCCGCATAACCTGATAGAAAGTGCCGACGGAGCTCGTGTTTTCATCGATCTGGAATGGCGGGCGGCGGGTTCTGTGCCTCTGGGATATCTAGTCTTCCGGGCACTGTTTGAGGTGGTGGCTGCCTGCGTCAGAGTGGCTCGGCCCTATGATGCACGCCATTTGCAAGTTGTGCACTTTATCTCAGACGCAATGAGGGAATGCGGCGATCTGCTGGTACCTTCTGTGCAGGATTTCGTGCGTTATCTGGCAATGGAAAGCCGCTTTCAATTAGCCGTTTCAGGTAGGTCGGGAATGCCAGATTATGCGGACTTCTCGCAATCCAGACTGCCGGCGAGTATTAGTTCGGCCCAGGAAGGTCCGCTGGGTAATGTGCTTGCCGAATTCAGTGATACCCGTGAGAGTTTGGAGCGTGTGCTCGCCCAACATAAAGCGCTGTCGATCGAACATCATGATGTGGCGGAGTGGGCAAAGCAACTAGATGCAGAGCTGATGAGATTGCGTGAAAGCAACGCAGCATTGGTGACTGAGCATGAGGAAGTTGCCACTTGGGCAAAAAATCTGGATAGGCAGGTTGACGTGCTGATAGCTCAATCAGCAGTCGACAAAGCTCATCTCAAAGAGGCTTTGGCCCGTGAGAAGGAAGTTCTAGCCCGCGAGAGCTTATTGCTTAGGTCGCAATCATGGCGTGTAACAAAGCCGCTGCGTTTTGCGATGCGCTTGGTGCGTGGCGACTGGGGCACTGTAGCAAGTTCCTTGCGCGGCAAGCGCTGGACGCAGACACCGCTGTTGAATGCCGTTCGGTCTCCGGTGAAGCGCATTCTAATGCAGCGCGGAAAAGCAAGCCCGGCCACGCCCAAAGGCTTGTTGATGAATGCGCACGAGGATCCGATAAAGTTGTTGGATGGTGTTGTTTTCGACGTGGTCGATAAGCCTGAAGTCACCATCATTATTCCTGCCTATGGACGGCTTGATCATACTGCAGCTTGTGTGAGGTCGATTCACGCAAATCTACCTCGTGTAACAATGGAGGTGCTAGTTGTTGAGGATGCGTCCGGCGATACGCAAATTGGCGCGCTGAAGGAAGTGCCTGGGCTGCGATACTTCGAAAATCCGGTTAATCTTGGATTTCTTCGGTCATGTAATCATGCTGCCTCCCTTGCAAAGGGGCGATACATCTATTTCCTAAACAACGATACCGAGGTGACTGAAGGCTGGTTGGATGCGTTGATGAGTACTGCCAGTTCCTGGCCTGACTGTGGTTTGGTTGGCTCCAAGCTTATTTATCCTGATGGGCGTTTACAGGAAGCTGGTGGAATTGTCTGGAAGGATGCCAGTGCTTGGAATTATGGTCGACTGGACGACCCTTCCCGTAGTATCTACAACTACACGCGTGAGGTTGACTACATTTCTGGCGCTTCGATTATGATCGAAAAAGCGTTATTCGATTCCTTTGGCGGCTTCGACGAATATTATCTGCCTGCTTATTTCGAAGACACCGACCTTGCGTTTAAATTGCGTGCATCAGGGCGCAAGGTCGTTTATGAGCCGAAGTCGGTTGTGGTTCACTACGAAGGTATCTCGCATGGCACTGATACAGGGGCTGGTATCAAGGCGTACCAGTTGGAGAATCAGAATAAGTTTCGCAAGCGTTGGAGTGATGTTCTTGAGCGCGAGCACCTGGAAAACGCCGATCGCCCCTTTCTCGCCCGCGATCGTAGCCACCTTAAGAAGGTAGTGCTTGTCATCGATCACTATATCCCACAGCCAGATCGGGATGCAGGCTCGCGCGCCATGTATCAGCTGCTCATGTTGCTGGTGGATCGCGGTTACTCAGTGAAGTTTTGGCCAGAAAATATGTGGTACGACGAGCCTTATGCACGACCCCTCCAGGATGCGGGCGTGGAGATAATGTATGGTGGCGAGTATGTGACTGGTTTTAGAAGTTGGATTGCCGAGAACGGCGCGAGTATCGACGCGGTGATCTTTAGTCGTCCGCACATCAGCGCATGTTTCATCGATGACGTCTCTGCACATAGCCGTGCTTCACGCCTCTATTATGGTCACGATATTCATCACTTGCGTCTTATGGAGCAGATGAAAGTTGACCCCTCGCCTGCTGTTGAGGCAGAGATAGAACGTTTCCGATTGCTTGAGGAAATGTTGTGGCCCCGGATGGATGGCATCTATTATCCGTCTGAGCTTGAATCAGCCTACGTCAGGCAATGGGCCAAAGAACATGATATGAAAGCGGCAGTCCGTACCGTACCTCTTTACGCGTACGACGGGGTCTTGGCTGGCGCGCAGGATAACTTGGCCTCACGACGCGACATTTTGTTTGTTGCGGGTTTCGGCCACCCGCCAAATGCTGATGCCGCTGAATGGCTGATCCATAACGTCATGCCGTTGGTCTGCGCGAAGCGGCCTGACATTCATGTCACGCTCGCCGGCTCCAAGCCAACTGAACGCGTCCAGGCCTTGGCAGGCCCCAGGGTAACAGTCACGGGTTTTGTCAGCGATCATGCTCTTGAGCAGCTATACAAGCGGGCACGTGTGGCGGTGGCACCATTGCGATTCGGCGGCGGGATGAAGGGCAAGGTACTGGAGGCCATGCGGCATGGTCTTCCCATGGTTACTACGACAACGGGTATGCAAGGTCTTTCAGACGCTGAGTCTTTCGTTTACGCAACGAACGAGGCACCCAGTTACGCCGAGTACATCCTCAAGTTGCTTGAAGATAACGAAGACTGGCTGATAAGGTCTAAAGCCGCTCAGAGCTTTATCTTGCAGAACTTCTCAAGCGAAACCGTATTCCGCGCGCTGTCGAATGAATTGCCGCCAGTAAGTGGAAGCCATTGACGATGTTCGGAAGAATTGGATCAAGTTTCCGCGCGCTCGTGATTCTCTGCACAGCTGCCATGGTGGCGTGTAGCCAGGAGGGTGGGCGGGCTGCGTATCCTGAGCGTTTCGGAGTTAAGATAGCTTCTCCTGCAACTTCGGTGGCGGTCACACCGGCTTTGCCCTTACGCATTGTTGGTTATGGTCCGCACGGGACACATAGAGGTCAACCGTTCAACATCCAGCCTGATGGCGCATCCGCTTTATGGGTCAAGCTCAGCAGCCCGGTCGACGCATCAGTAACGCGCGTGATACTTGCTGGAAAGCCACTGGTGACTACCACTCAAAGCACCACCATCACAGCCGTCGTCCCGCTGGAGATCGTTTCAGTGTCAGGCAAGTTAAAACTGTTCGTGACGACGCGAGGTCCTAGCGGTGAGCTGGTCCAGTCGGACGATGTTTTCTTCGACGTAAGATAGCTCAGACCTTGGGGATCAACCATGAAACGCTCAATACTTGTAGCCGAGGGTCTTGCACGGCGTCAGGATAACTTTCTTTGGTTGCGCATAGTTGCCGCTATCCTTGTCATCTACGGTCATAGCTTCCATATTGCGCCCAATGGGGCCGCGAAAGAAGTATTTGTCTCGATGGGTTGGCAAATATACAGTGGAGACATTGCGGTCAACATGTTCTTTGTAATAAGCGGGTTCATGATTGCTGGCAGTTTTGTCCGGCAACCAGACCTATGGGAGTTTATGAAAGCGCGTGTGCTGCGTGTCTTTCCCGCTTTTTTTGTGTGTCTCATGATTTTGGCATTCATCGTAGGGCCGCTGGCATCGTCTCTACCACTGGGCTCGTACTTTAAGTCCAGTGAGGCATTTTCGTATGTATATCGAAACCTAGCATTTTCTTCGGCAATGCAGTTCACGCTGCCTGGTGTGTTCGAGAGCGGAGCCGTGAATGTGGTGAACGGTAGTCTCTGGACGTTGCCGGCCGAGTTTAGGATGTATGTCTTTGTGGCGATAATTGGTTCGCTAGGCATATTGGCGCAGCGCTGGGCGCTACTAGGATTCATCTCGGCGCTGATGTTAGTAGGCGTGGTTGCTCCGTGGGGCTTGCCATTACATCCTGACTGGGTCCGGCTCTCGGGTTACTTTGCTAGCGGTGTCTTGATCTTCGCATTTAGGGACAAGCTGAGCGTCAGTACGGCGGGCATGGTGGCGATCGCTTTTGCCACTTACCTATGTCGTGGTCTCGACGTTTATCTTTACATGTTCGCTTTTGCTCTTTGTTACTTCTGCTTTTGGTGTGCTTATGCTTTTCGCCTGCCTTCCATTGATGGGTGGGGAGACCCTTCGTACGCTATCTATTTATGGGGATGGCCGATCCAGCAGATGTTCGTCAGATTGTTTCCTGGCGAGACATCTACGGTGAATTTCTTCCTTTCAGCAGCAGTGGCGATCGGCGCTGGTTACCTTTCTTGGCATGTGATCGAGAAGCCGTGCCTCAAGTTAAAGCACGTTTTCTCCCGGAAATCCCCGGCTGTAGTGGAGTAAAAGTATTGAAAGCATCTGCACAGACGACCAAGCCCATGCTACTCGAGACGAAGGTCCAGCGGCCTGCCCCAATGTTCAATCGTGTCGTTCTGGCGGTAATTGCATTCATCTTTGCCCAGTGGTTCATCATGCCAGGCCTGCTAGCCCTGGATGTTCCGAGTCATTCTGACCTGTGGCGCTACTATGTCGTAGCACATGAGATGTCGTGGCAGGTTGCTATTAGCAGCCCAAGGCCTTTGATGCTGCTCGCTTTGTTAGCTCTTCAGGGCGTGCATAATGCGCATACTTTCTTTGTGCTCCTCAACGTCCCCGCAATCCTTTTCGCTTGCCTTCTAATGCGGTCAGCAGAGGGTTTAATGCGGCGAACGTTGCTCGCCTGGCAGGCCTTTGCGGTGTTCCTGGTCGTCTTCGGCACCGCTGCTTTTTACGAACTCAATCCGCTCGACTATGGCGGCATGCTTGCTGGTGCGATTCTCGCACTGCAACTTGGTTGGCTGGTCCGCGAACGTGACAATAGCGTGGCACTCGACGGTTGGGCATTCGTACGTATGGCGTCAATCGCAGCGCTTCTGGGATACCTTTCTTTCGAAACCAAACCCACTTTTGCAGCGCTGATCCCCGTGGCGCCACTAGTATTGGTCCGAAAATACGGGTATCGCAAGACGCTTTACCTTTGTGCCGCTTGTGTGGCTGTCATCGTTGCTTCGGTGGTGAAAGATATTGTGCTCAAATCGCCTTTCATCCAGCTAGGCGGTGCACCCAGTCCCTATAAAGTGGGTCTTGGCCCGCTAAGCTTCATGAAGGCGCTGGTGTTTTATACGAGTGAAATCCTGCCAGGTCCGCTTGTTCCTATCGCACTCTTCGGTTTGTGGCGTGCGTGGTGCGTCGATCGTTACATTTTTGCCATAGCCATCGTTGCACCGGTTCTGGCGGTAGTGCCAATGTGCGCGATCCCTGACCGTCTACTGCCCATGTACGGTTGGTATGGGACAGTTGTGCTAGCAGCTGTGCTCGCGCCAATCTTAGCGGGGCAGCGAAGAAAGGGCGGCAGCTGGATCATCGTGTTGCTGACGGTACTTGCGCTTGGGGCAGGGATTGCTGGCATCGAGCGAAATAACATCGTGCCCCAGTGGGTGAAAGCCAACCATGAGTTCAACACCCATGCATTTGCCGGGTTAGAGGCACTGCAAGGGCGTGTCTTGCCTGGTGAACGTATCCTTGTCGCCGGGCCGTTGATGCCATTCAGCCCGTTTCAAAGCGATAACTTCATCAGGCTCACTTCAGAGGTCGCATTCACTTGGGCAGTTAGTTTCCCTGTGTCGTCGGCGGCGCTCGTTGCGATGTCGAATGACTCAAAAGTGCACATACCGTTCTCTTCTTTGGATTACACAGCTTTTGATCGCGTTGCAGTCTTTGATGCGAGGGGGGATCTCATTGAACTTGAGCCCGCCACCGAATTTGGGTTAATGACAGTGCACGAGGCCGCGGCACGCATGTATTGCCACGACGAATTGCAGTTGGCTGATGAAGGTGCGCGCGTAATCGGGGTGATGCAGTGTCTTTCCCGCCAGGGCGAAGCGGCGGCTGCCGAGAGTTTTGGTGCACAGTTTGCTGCGGTAGGTAGGACGAACCAATGGGTCTGGTACGAGCGCGGTAAGGCGAGCGAAGCGCTCGGACATACTGCCATGGCCTATGAGGCCTATCAACGCGCGGCCGCCTTGGAGGATGCACCGGTGTTCCGTGACGCGGCCAAACGCGTCGCCCCAAGAAAATAATGAAAACTATGTCCTATTCGGATCTTGCGGACTGGCAATGGTCACGAGTTTTTGTGGCTTTCGCACTGGCTACCATCGTCGTCGTCGCGTTCCAATTCGCGGAGATCCGTTTCGGTTTGAATATTTGGGACGAAGGATTTCTATGGTATGGCGTGCAGCGAATTTGGGCAGGCGAAGTTCCCATCCGCGATTTCATGGCGTATGACCCAGCACGTTATTACTGGGTTGCTTGGTTGACCTCGCTATGGGGTGGTCGAGGCATTCTCGATATCCGCGTCGCCGTGCTTGTTTTTCAGATCGCGGGGCTCGGGTTTGGCTTGCTTCTGCTGCAAAACAATACAAATCGTCGCGATCCAGTGCTGCTCATTATCGCGTCCGTCGTATTGTGTTCGTGGATGTTTCCCCGGCATAAGCTGTTCGACATCGCGATTTCTATGTTCACTACGGCACTGCTTGCCTGGTGGATCGAAAAACCAAATGCACGCCGTTCATTATTGCTAGGTTGCTGCACAGGTGTCATCGCTTGTTTTGGCCGCAACCATGGTGTTTACGCCGTGGCGGCGACGGTCCTGGCTTTCGCATGGACATGGGTAGCCTCGGGCAGAGCTCCCCGTGTTGCCCATCTTTGCGCATGGGTCGCCGGTATTGCAGCGGGGTTTCTTCCGATTATTTTCGCCTGCCTTTTTATTGAAGGCTTTGCCGGCGCCTTCTGGCGAAGTATCCTGTTCCTGATCGATCTAAAGGGCACAAACCTACCGTTGCCCATTCCTTGGCCGTGGTCAGGGCCTTTCTCAGTGGATACCTGGGGTAACTTACGCCAGGTCTTTATTGGCTTTTGCTTCGCCGGTCTGATTGCGTATCCGGTGGTTGCTGGTTTTTACTTGTGGAGGCAACTACGCCAGCGTATCCGTGTGAACGTTGCCGTGGTGGCAACAGTGTGCACAGCGGTGCCATATGCGCATTACGCATTCTCGCGTGCCGACGTCGGCCATCTTGCGCAAGGTATCTTTCCCATGCTTATGGGGCTTTTTCTATTATTAAGTTCCGGCCGGAGAATTTTGTGTTGGACTTCCGGCGTCTTCGTACTCATGGCGACAGCGTGTGTAACTCTGCCGTCCCATCCGCGGTTCAGATGTATGCAGTCAGGGGATTGTGAAACAAGGGTCGTGGATGGACAGAGGCTCGTACTCGACAGTCCCACTTTTTCGGATGTCGATTTGATTAACCGAATGGTGAGTCGGTACGCGCCTGATGGTCGTGCCTTTGTTGCGACGCCCTATTGGCCGGGTGCATATGCAATGGAACAAAGGCGCTCGCCTCTCTGGGAAATATATGCAACTACAGGGCGTAACGATTCCTTCCAGCAGGAAGAGGTGGAACGGCTAAAAGCAGCTAATCCTGGATTTGCGATCGTACTCGACTTCCCACTTGATAGCCGAGAAGAACTTCGCTACAGCAAAACCCACCCACTGACTCTGGCTTACATTGAGGCGCATTTCGAACGGCTGCCATCATCCAATCCCTATTATCTTGTTTTCAAGGCAAAGGACTAATGCCTCAATCTGAGGTCGCTCGGGAGCCGAAAACGAAACGCGAGAGCAAGAATGTCAGTGGAATGGTTACCAGTATTGCCATTAGGGGGGCGAGGGCGACTGGAAAGCCGAGATGCTCCACCCACACAAACACTACAGCCAAGCTCACTAGGTACTGAGCAAGGTAGATAAACGGAAACATTATCAGCGAGCGCCAGCCGCGGTGTGTCTGGAAGACAAAGAGGCGATTAATGAAGAAGGCGATGGCGATGCCGAATGCGTACGCAATAGTGTAAGCCACTTTGTAAGAAGTGGCTTGGAGTAGCGCGAGGTAGGTAATGTAAGTGACAGCGGTGTTTAGGCCTCCCGAAATGAGGAACCGAACAAAGCTAGATGTCCTTACCAGTTTCCTCGCCTGTTGCAGCACATGCATGCTCATGCGTGGTTCACGCGAACCTGTTCGATGAAGGTGCCGTACTCGCGAATGTAATCCGCCGGATCGTAAAAGTGTGATGCGAACACGAGCAACACCGCGTCCTCGGAATACTTATACTGTATACCCCATGTCATAGGCGGCAGGTATAGACCGAGGTTTGGCTTGTCGAGCACGAATTGCTCGCGCTGTTCGCCATCGTCGGCAACTACGTGCACCGAGCCCTTAATCGCGATAAGGAACTGATGGCAGGCCAAGTGAGCGTGCTCACCGCGGGTTTCTGCTGTGGGCACGTCGTAAACCAAGAAGTAGCGCTTTGGCGTGAATGGGATATCCTTCTCGAACTCTCCCACGGACAGGCTGCCACGCATGTCAGCAATCGCGTTGAAAGTATGAAGTTTTACGCCACGCACACATGATGGCTGGACAACCGGCATTGTAGCTTGCGGCTGCAGTTTCTCAATTGCAACGGTACCAGCGTTGGCGTAGCCCACTATCTTGGCTGGGTTGCCGACCACAATGGCATTGGGAGGGACTGAGCGCGTGACGACTGCACCCGCGCCGACCATCGCATTTCGTCCTATGCGCACCCCTGGAAGGATCGTGGCGTTGGCGCCGATTGATGCGCCCATCTCGACTACTGTGCGCAGGAAAGTCTCGGGATAGACTTTGCTTCGTGGGCGGAGATCGTTGGTGAACGTTGCGTTGGGGCCGACGAAGACATTACTTTCGAGAGTGACACCGTCCCAGAGCTGGACACCGCATTTGACAGTCACGTTGTCGCCGACAACAACGTCATTCTCGATGAAGACCCCGTCGCAGATGTTGCAGGCGGCGCCTAAGCGAGCACCAGGCAGCACATGGGCAAACGCCCAGATTCGGGTGCCATCGCCGATTGTGGTCGACTCGCAGAGTCCTTTGTCATGGACATAGAAATTCATTGTTTTTTTCCAGGGAAATCAAGTTGCAGAGATACAATGTTGAGGGGGCGCTGCTTTGTATTTTCGTAAGCGCGCCACGCGTAGTTGCCAACGATGCCGATGCCCAAGGTATTGAGGGCCCCAAAGAAGAGTATCGCCAGCATGGACATCGTGTAACCAGGCACTTCATAGCTTCCAGCAAAGCGGGCAATTAGTACCGCTAAACTCAGAAGTAGTGCTACGCCTAGCCCAAGCACTCCCGCACCCATCAGGATTCGCACTGGCAGGTCGGAAAAAGCAAAGACACTGTCGAGGAGATAGGTGACTTTCTTCTTCAACGTCCATGCGCTCTTGCCATGTTCGCGTTCCATACGGGAGTAGTCGATAAACTCGCGGCGACCACCTAGCCAGAACAATAATCCGAGTAAGCTGCTATTAGCTTCACTAAGTGCAACAAGACGGTCGCGGAATGGCGCCGTCAATGCAAACACGTCCACCCCGCCGCGCGGGACTTCGGGTTGTACAAGACGACGATAGGCTCCCCAAAAGATTGTAGAGGCAAACTTGCTGAGACCGGGGTCTGCACGTCCGACACGCTTGCCGAAAACGACATCGAGCGGTTTGGTCGAAAGTGCAGCGAAGAACTCGCGCATGAGCGATGGCGGCTCCTGCAAGTCGGCGGCCATGACGCCAATGTAGTCGCCCTTCGACTCGGCTAGGCCACAACGGATAGCTGCGAACGCACCGAAATTGCGTGACAACAGCACCAAACGCGCCTGAAAAGTCGCCGCGTGAAGGCCTTGCTCTAATCGAGCAAAGCTGGCATCCGGACTTCCGTCGACAACAAAGATGACTTCCAGCGGTGCGTCCAAGTCGCTAGCTAATGCATCCAGCGCGTTCAGTAGTGCAGGAATTGATCCTTCGTTCTTGTAGACGGGGATCACGACCGAGTAGCGGGGCTTCACCACGAGTTACAAGCCTCGATCACTCGGGTTACCTCTGCATCCGTAAGCTCAGGGAAGCAGGGCAGCGTGACTACGCGCGAGCACGAATAGTCGGTGGCTTTGAGCGCGATGCCGTCGAAGCGGGCGGCGAACAAAGGCTGGCGATAATCGGGCGTCGGGTAATGCACTTCGCTGTTCACGCTGGCATCGGCCAGCTGCTTCTGCAATCCCGCACGATCGTTGGTATGCACAACATAAAGATGGGCAACGAAATCAACCCCGCTAACGGGCGGCACAACAATATTCGCATGTTTGATTTCACGCGAGTAGCGGTTGGCGATGTCGCGGCGGCGCGCATTCCAGCCATCAAGCAGCGGCAGCATCACGCGCAGAAACGCGGCCTGGATCTCATCGAGACGGCTGTTGCGCCCCCCTTGTAGTTCATTGCGGTACTTAGCCGCCCAGCCGTATTGGCGAAGTTTGCGGAGTGTCTCTGCGACAGCAGGGTCGTTGGTGGTAACAGCGCCACCGTCGCCCAGTGCGCCGAGATTCTTGGTCGGGTAAAAACTAAAGCTAGCCGCCTTGCCGAAGGTGCCGGCTTTGCGGCCCTGAGCATTACTAGCGCCATGCGCCTGTGCACAATCTTCGAAGATCGTGAAGCCGTACTGATCCGCAAGTGCAGCGAAAGCAGCCATGTCGGCTAGCTTGCCGTACAGGTGAGTAACGATGACGACGTCGATCTTGCCTAGGGCGAGCTCAGCTTCAAGCGCGGCTGGCGCCATGGTGCAGGTGACAGGGTCGATATCTATGAACACTGGCTCGGCTGCACAAGCAAGCACCGCAGTGGTGCCGTACATCGCGGCATTAGCGACCACTGCAACACGCTTGCCTTCACTAACGTTCAAGCTGCGCAGGCCGAGTTCAAGAGCCTCAGTACCGTTTGCCACACTGATGCAATCGTCAGCACCGCACCATTGCGCAAATTCCTCCTCAAAGGCCTTCACATTCGGACCAAGCACGTAGTAACCGCTCCTGATAGCTTTAACGGCCACCTCCTCGAGCTGTGCGGCAATTGGGCCAATGTGGCGGTCAAGAGCGTTGACTGGAACTGGCGTCGTCATGGAAATCCTGAAGTATTGAAATATGGCAGCCGGCAAGCTGTCCAAAATGGAGCGCTAGCTTAGTGCAGATTCGAGTTCGGGCAGAAGCGTAAACAAATCTCCCACCAACCCAATATCCGCAATCTCAAAGATCGGCGACTCCGGATCCTTGTTGATCGCCACGATGGTGCCAGCGTCCTTGATGCCGGTCAGATGCTGGATGGCGCCGCTGATGCCGATTGCCACGTACAGTTCGGGCGCGATGATCTTGCCGGTCTGGCCGACCTGCAGCTCGTTGGGGACGTAGCCGGCATCGACTGCCGCGCGCGAGGCACCGACGGCGGCGCCGAGTTTGTCGGCCAGGCTGTAGATATGCTTGAAGTTCTCTGCCGAGCCCACGCCGCGACCGCCGGACACCACACGCTTGGCGCTCTGCAGGTCGGGGCGGTCGGAATTGCCTGCTGCCAGGTCGATGAAGCGCGTGTGGGTCGGCAGTGCGGCCTCGATGCTAACGGGCTCGACTGCTGCGCTGCCGCCGCTAGCCGCTTCCGGCCACGAGGCGCTACGCACGGTTGCCACGACGATCTGGTCGGCCGGAGCCTTCACCGTAATGATGGCGTTGCCTGCGTAGATCGGGCGCTTGAAGGTGTACGCATCTTCGACGGTCATCAGATCGGAAATCTGGTTCACGCCCAGCAGCGCGGCCACGACCGGCATCAGGTCCTTGCCGAAGGTGGTGGAGGGACCGAAGACATGGGTGTAACCCTGACCGGCCAGCTGTGCGATCTGGGGCCCAAGCACCTGAGCAAGCGCGTGTTCGTTGGCGGCGTTGGCCACGGTCAGCACGCGGGCGACACCGGCCAGCTGTGCGGCCTGGGCTGCAACGGCGGCCGGGTCGGCCGCCAGCACGACCACGTCGATCGACTCGGCCGATACCGCCAGGGCGGCGCTCAGGGTCTTGGCGGTGGCCGCATTGAGCTGGCCGTTGAGGTGTTCGGCGACGACAAGAATCTTGGCCATTACAACAACCCCTTCTGCTTGAGTGCGGCCACCAGTTCGGCGGCGTCCTTGACCATCACGCCGCGGCTGCGCTTGGCCGGCGCCGCATAGTGGGTGGTGGTGAGACTGTCGTGCGCGTCCACGCCCAGGTCAGCGAATGCCAGGGTTTCCATCGGCTTGCTCTTGGCCTTCATGATGTCCGGCAGCTTGATGAAGCGCGGCTCGTTCAGGCGCAGATCGGTGGTGATCACCGCTGGCAGGTCGACCTCCAGCGTTTCCAGGCCAGCATCGACCTCGCGCGTCACCGTGGCCTTGCCATCGGCGACTACCAGCTTGCCCGCGAAGGTCGCCTGCGGGCGGCCCCACAAGGTGGCCAGCATCTGGCCGGTCTGGTTGGCGTCGTCGTCGATGGCCTGCTTGCCCAGGATGACCAGATCAGGCTGCTCTTTTTCGACCAACTTCAGCAGTGCGCGTGCGGCGGTCAGCGGCTGGATGGAAGCATCGGTCACCACATGGATGGCGCGGTTGGCACCCATCGCCAGGCCGTTGCGCAGATGTGCGGCAGCATCGGCTGGCGCCAGGGTGGCGACCACCACCTCGGTGGCGATGCCGGCATCGCGCAGGCGCAATGCTTCTTCCAGGGCGATTTCGTCGAACGGGTTGGGCGAGAGCTTGACGCCGTCGGTCACCACGCCGGAGCCATCCGGCTTGACCTGAATGCGGACGTTGTAGTCCACCACGCGCTTGTAGGCGACGAGGATTTTCATCGTGTACGAGATCCTTCAGCTATTGCGGGAAGGCCCGGCCGCGGCGGCAGGCTCGGGAGTGCGCCCATTCTAACCGGGGAGCATCCACCATGCGATGGCGTATGGATGTTGCGGTGCGTCAGTGGGGGCCATGGGGAGTCGCTCGCGCTTAAGTCCGATAATGCCGGGACCGTATATCCTGTGTGGTTTGAGAACGCAGCGCGTTTGGCGCGCGACCAGGAGGGGTAGACAGTGGCGACTTGGCTAGTAACAGGCGGTGCCGGCTTCATCGGCGGCAATTTTGTTCTTGAGGCGGTCTCCCGCGGAATTCGCGTGGTCAATCTGGACGCGCTGACCTATGCAGGAAATCTGAACACGTTGGCGTCGCTGGAGGGTAACGCTGACCACGTGTTCGTCGAGGGCGATATCGGCGACGGAGCGCTGGTCACCCGACTGCTGCAAGAACACCAGCCCGACGCCGTACTGAACTTCGCAGCCGAAAGCCATGTGGACCGCTCGATCGAAGGCCCGGGCGCCTTCATCCAGACCAATGTGGTCGGCACCCTGGCGTTGCTCGAGGCCGTTCGCGACTACTGGAAGGCATTGCCGGACGCGCGCCGTGACGCGTTCCGTTTTCTGCACGTGTCCACCGACGAGGTCTACGGCACGCTCGGAGAGACCGGCAAGTTCACCGAAACCACGCCCTACGCGCCTAATTCGCCGTACTCGGCTTCCAAGGCAGCGTCGGATCACCTGGTGCGTGCGTTCCACCACACCTACGGGCTACCGGTCCTGACCACCAATTGCTCGAACAATTACGGTCCGTACCACTTCCCCGAAAAACTCATTCCGTTGGTCATCGCCAAGGCACTGGCAGGCGAGCCGTTGCCGGTCTACGGCGATGGCAAGCAGGTGCGCGACTGGCTGTTCGTCAGCGATCACTGCGAGGCGATCCGCACCGTGTTGGCAAAGGGCAAGCTCGGCGAGACCTACAACGTGGGCGGCAATTCCGAGCGCCAGAATATTGAGGTCGTGCAGGCGATCTGCGCGCTGCTGGATCAACATCGTCCGCGCGAAGACGGCAAGCCGCGTGCGAGCCAAATCACCTACGTCACTGATCGGCCAGGGCATGACCGTCGCTATGCGATCGATGCCTCCAAGTTGAAGAACGACCTGGGGTGGGAGCCTGCGTATACCTTCGAGCAAGGGATTGCGCAGACGATCGAGTGGTACCTGACCAATCAGGCGTGGGTACAGGGTGTATTGGACGGAAGCTATCGCCTGGAACGCATCGGCGCGACGGCATAACACTCCATCTTCAGTGTCCGCAAAGATGTGCGGACCTCCCAAGGAAGCTCTCATGACACAACGCAAAGGCATCATTCTGGCGGGTGGATCCGGCACGCGCCTGTATCCAATCACCAAGGGCGTCAGCAAGCAGTTGCTGCCGGTGTATGACAAGCCGATGATCTATTACCCGCTCAGTGTTCTGATGCTGGCGGGCATCCGGGATATCCTGATCATCAATACACCGCATGAGCAGGCGTTGTTTCAGTCGCTGTTGGGCGATGGCTCGCAGTGGGGCGTCAATATCCAATATGCCGTGCAACCGAGTCCCGATGGACTGGCGCAGGCGTATCTGATCGGTCGCGATTTCGTCGATGGCAAGCCGAGCTGCCTGGTATTGGGCGACAATATTTTTCATGGTCATGGGCTGACCGAGACCCTGCGCCGCGCCGATGCGCGTGAGCAGGGGGCAACCGTCTTCGGTTACTGGGTCAATGACCCGGAGCGCTACGGCGTTGCCGAATTCGATCAGCAGGGCAAGGTTATCGACATTGCCGAAAAGCCGGAAAAACCCCGCTCCAACTACGCGGTCACGGGTCTGTATTTCTACGATGGCAAGGCTAGCGACTACGCTGCGGCGCTGAAGCCATCGCCACGCGGTGAGCTGGAGATTACCGATCTCAATCGCTGCTATCTCGATGCGGGCGACCTGCACCTGGAGCCATTGGGACGCGGCTACGCCTGGCTGGATACTGGAACGCATCAGTCGCTTCATGAAGCTGCAAATTTCATCGAAACGATCCAGATGCGACAGGGCTTGCAGGTGTGCTGCCCAGAAGAAATCGCCTTCGGGCAGGGTTGGATCGATGCCGAGCAGCTGGAGCGCCTAGCAGCGCCGTTGTCGAAGAATGGGTACGGTCAATACCTGCATGCGCTGGCGTTGCGGGGAGTTGTTCCATGAAAGTGATTGAAACCAAGCTGTCTGGCTGCGTGGTGATCGAGCCGGCAGTGTTTGGCGATGAACGCGGCTACTTTTTCGAAACCTGGAACGCAGAACGCTTTGGTCAACAGGGCTTGCCGACACGATTCGTGCAAAGCAACGTGTCGACTTCGGCCAAAGGCGTGTTGCGCGGCTTGCACTACCAATGGCCGCGGCCGCAGGGCAAGCTGGTTAGCGTGCTCGAAGGCGAGGTTTACGACGTGGCTGTTGACGTACGTCATGGATCGCCCACCTTCGGCCAGTGGGCGGCAGTGGTATTAAGCGCAGAAAACAAGAAGCAACTCTGGATTCCGGAAGGCTTTGCGCACGGCTTTGCGGTGCTGTCGGAGCGTGCGGTCTTCAGCTATCTGTGCACTGACGTCTACGTCAAGGAAGCCGATGCAGGTGTGCGGTGGGACGACGCGGCAATCGGGATCGACTGGCCGATCAGCGATCCGGTGCTCTCCGCCAAGGATGCAGTTGCGCCGTTCCTGGCCGATATGCCGGTCGAGCGCCTGCCGGTGTTTTCGCCGTGACCACCTTGGTCTTCGGCGCAAATGGGCAGGTCGGCACCGAATTGCTGCGCGCACTTGCAGCCGATGGTGCGGTGACCGCGACGACACGCAGTGGTCAATTGCCTGATGGTAGCGCCTGCGAAATCGCGGATTTCGACGCGCCGGACACGTTGACCAGTTTGCTGGATCGCCTCCATCCGACAGCTGTCGTCAATGCCGCCGCCTACACCGCGGTGGATCGTGCCGAGCAGGACCGCGACAGCGCCATGCGTGCAAATGCGCAGTCTCCAGGCGTCATCGCGCAGTGGTGTGCCGTGCACGACGTGCCATTGGTGCATTACTCCACCGATTACGTCTTCGACGGGCAAGGCACTGCGCCCTATCGCGAAGAATCGCAAACTTCGCCGCTGGGTGTGTATGGCGAAACCAAGCTCGCTGGTGAGCAGGCGATCCGCGCGTCAGGCGCTCAGCATCTGATCCTGCGGACTGCCTGGGTGTACGCCTCGCATGGCGCCAATTTCCTGCGCACGATGTTGCGCGTGGGTGCAGAGCGCGATGAGCTACGCGTGGTTGCCGACCAAGTCGGTACGCCAACGCCGGCGGCATTGATTGCCGATGTCACCGCGCAGCTGCTGCGTCAACGCAGCCCCGGCACATCGGGCACCTGGCACCTGACTGCTGCCGGCCAGACCAGCTGGCACGGGTTTGCCGAGGCCATCTTCGAGGAAGCCGTCGCGGCGGGTTTGCTGGCGCGCGCGCCGCGTGTCGTGCCCATCACCACAGCGGATTACCCGACGCCAGCAAAGCGGCCTGCATACTCGCGGTTATCGATCGACAAGCTGCAGAACGATTTCGGCATCGTGCTGCCGCAGTGGCAAGCTGGGTTGCAGCAGGTGATTACCGAGTTGGCTGCGGCCAAACGCTGATTGCAGCGGCTAGGCGGCAGTAATACTGCGCACCAGATTCACAAAGAAAAACAGCCGGGAATCCCGGCTGTTTTTTTAAAGCGATCCTGCAGGCGACCGATCAGGCGCGCCCGTAGGTATCTTCAAAACGTACGATGTCGTCTTCGCCCAGATAACTGCCGGACTGCACTTCGATCAATTCCAGCGGCAACTTGCCCGGATTGCGCAGACGGTGAGTCACGCCCAGCGGGATGTAGGTACTCTGGTTTTCGGTCAGCAGCAGAACCTCGTCGCCACGGGTGACTTCGGCGGTACCGCTCACCACGATCCAGTGTTCGGCGCGATGGTGGTGCATCTGCAGGCTCAGCACTGCACCGGGTTTGACGGTAATGCGCTTGACCTGATGACGTTGGCCCATGTCAATCGAATCGTAGGCGCCCCACGGACGATAGACCTTGCGGTGCCAGGTGGCTTCGGACCGGCCGTCGGCCTTGATGCGGCCAACCACGTCCTTGACCTCCTGAATACGATCGCGATGACCGACCAGCACGGCGTCCGGCGTCTCGACGACGACCACGTCTTCCAGGCCGACCATGGCGATCAGACGCGAGCCATAGGCATAGGTGTTGCGGCAGTCCACCTGGATCACGTCGCCATGATGTGCATTGCCGTGGGCGTCCTGCTCGGACACGTCCAGCAGCGACGACCACGAACCGACATCGTTCCAGCCAGCGTCCAGCGGGACCACGACCGCATCGGCGGTCTTTTCCATCACCGCGTAGTCGATCGAATCCGACGGGCTGGCCGCGAATGCGTCCTTGTCCAGGCGGGTGAAGTCGGCATCGCGCTTGCCGTTTTCCCAGGCTTTCTGGCAGGCATCGGCAATGGCCGGATGGAACTTGCGCAGTTCCTCCAGGTAACGCGAGGCACGGAACAGGAACATGCCGCTGTTCCAGTAGTACTCGCCGCTGGCGAGGTAACCCTGCGCGGTGGCCAGGTCGGGCTTCTCGACGAAACGCTCAACGGCAGTGGCGCCGGTACCGCTACCGGCCTTGATATAGCCGTAGCCGGTCTCGGGCGCTGTCGGCTTGATGCCGAAGGTCACCAGCTTGCCTTGCTCGGCCGCAGCAGCAGCTGCCGTCACCGCGGCCTGAAACGCGGCTTCATTCTGAATCACATGATCGGACGGAAGGACCAGCAACAGCGGGTCGGCACCGTCGCGCATGGCTTCCAGGGCCGCGACCGCGATCGCCGGTGCCGTATTGCGTCCCTTGGGTTCCAGCAGAATCGCGGACGGCTTTACGCCGAGTTGCTGCAGCTGCTCGGCGGCCATGAAGCGATGTTCTTCGTTGGCAACCACGATAGGCGCATGGCCTGCGACCGGAGCCGAGCGCAGCCAGGTGGCCTGCAGCATGCTCTTGTCGCCGACCAGCGGCAGGAACTGCTTGGGATAGGATTCGCGCGACAGCGGCCACAGGCGCGTGCCGGAACCGCCGGACAAAATGATGGGTAGGACGTCGCTCATGGGCGGGGGAAACTCCAAAGTGCGTCTATAGGTGGGAGAGGAGATGAATCAACCGCGCAGCAAGTCTGAAATCTCTTGCGTGCGGCTTTCCAGCAGTGCGGCGTCGCCGCGCGTTTCCACGTTCAACCGCAGCAGCGGTTCGGTGTTGGAGCTGCGCAGGTTGAAGCGCCACTGGCCGAAATCCGCACTGATGCCGTCGGTGTAGTCCAGTTCGGGCGACAGGTCGGCATAGTGTTCCATCACGCGGGCAACCGATGCCTTGGCATCGGCGACCTTGAAGTTGATTTCGCCGCTGCACGGGAACTTCTGCATGCGTGATTCGACCAGATCGGCCAGCGAACGACCGGACTGCGACACCAGCTCGGCGATCAACAGCCACGGAATCATTCCGGAATCGGCGTAGGCAAACTCGCGGAAGTAATGGTGCGCACTCATCTCGCCGCCATACACGGCGTTTTCGCTGCGCATTTTTTCCTTGATGAAAGCGTGGCCGCTCTTGCACAGCACCGGAATGCCGCCGGCTTCTTCGACCTGCTCGACCGTGTTCCAGGTCAGACGCGGGTCGTGCACGACTTTGCCGCCCGGCTGCTTGGCCAAGATGGCCTGCGCCAGCAAACCGACCAGGTAATAACCTTCGATGAAGCGGCCGGTGTGATCGAAGAAGAAGCAGCGGTCGAAATCGCCATCCCATGCGATGCCGAAGTCAGCGCCGTGTTCCTTGACCGCCTTGGCGGTGGCGGCTCGGTTTTCCGGCAGCAGCGGGTTCGGAATGCCGTTGGGGAAATTGCCATCCGGCTCATGGAACACGCGCACGAATTCGAACGGGAGGTGCGGTGCAAGCAGATCCACGATCAGGCCTGCGCCGCCGTTGCCTGCATTGACCACCAGCTTGAGCGGCTTGAGCGTGCTGCGGTCGACGTAGCTGAGCAGGTGCTCCAGGTAGGCAGTCTTATCGGTGCGGCTCTGCTCGCTTGCGGTGGGCTCGCCGGCTGCAGCGGTATCGGCAGCGACCGTGTCGCGGATCGCGAACAGGCCGGTATCGGAGCTGATCGGCCGCGCTTGCTCGCGCACCAGCTTCATGCCGTTGTAGTCCATCGGATTGTGGCTGGCGGTGACCATCACGCCGCCGGCGGCCTTGAGGTAATCGGTCTGGAAATAGACCTCCTCGGTGCCGCACAGGCCGATGTCGATCACCTCGCGGCCGCTGGCGCGCAGCCCTGCCGACAGCGCTTCCTGCAAGGCCGGGCTGGCCAGACGCACATCGTGGCCCAGGACCACAGGCCCTTGATCCAGCTGCGCCGCCAGTGCCACGCCGATCCGACGGGCCAAGTCCTCGTTGAGTTCATCCGGCACGCGGCCGCGAATATCGTAGGCCTTGAAGGCGGGTAGCGTCATGGGCAATTCCTGAAGTGGGGGACACCCGAGTTTAGCGGGTGCGCCGTGTCTTGGGTGTGGCGGAATTGCGACCGGGGACAGGGAACAGTCAGCGGATAGAATGGCCGTTTCACATCAGCGAGGTGAGGGCGGTGATGCGCAGCAATGAAGAGGGTAAGGCCGGCGGTAAACGCTATGCCGATGCAACGACGGCGCTGGATGGCGTGTTGGCCGATGGCCAGACGCTGGCGGTGGGCGGCTTTGGTTTGTGCGGGATTCCCGAAGCCCTGATCGCCGCCGTGCGCGATAGTGGGGTCGGCGGATTGACGGTGATTTCCAATAACGCCGGCGTCGATGGATTCGGGCTTGGTCAACTATTGGCCACCCGGCAGATCCGCAAGATGATTTCGTCCTACGTGGGCGAAAACAAGGAATTCGAGCGCCAATATCTGGCTGGCGAGCTCGAGCTTGAGTTCAATCCGCAAGGCACCCTGGCCGAGCGCCTGCGTGCGGGCGGTTCGGGAATTCCCGCGTTCTACACTGCCACCGGCTACGGCACCATCGTGGCCGAGGGCAAGGAGACCCGCGAATTCGACGGCAAGCACTATGTGCTGGAAACCGCGCTGCATGCCGATGTTGCGCTGGTCAAGGCATGGCGCGCCGATACCGCCGGCAACCTGGTGTTTCGCAAGACCGCGCGCAATTTCAATCCGGCCTGCGCCATGGCCGGTCGCATCTGCATTGCCGAGGTCGAGGAGATCGTGGCGCTTGGCAGCATTGATCCAGATCACGTGCATCTGCCGGGCATCTACGTCGACCGACTGGTGCTCAACACGGCGCCGGAAAAACGCATCGAACAGCGCACCGTGCGCGAAGGACAGCAGTAATGGCCTGGACCAGAGATCAGATGGCCGCACGCGCGGCGCGCGAATTGACCGACGGCGCCTACGTCAACTTGGGGATCGGCCTGCCGACGCTGGTGGCCAATCACATCCCCGACGGCGTGGACGTGTGGTTGCAATCGGAAAACGGCCTGCTCGGCATCGGCCCGTTCCCCACCGAAGATGAAGTGGACGCAGACCTGATCAATGCCGGCAAGCAGACGGTGACTGCGCGTGCCGGTGCCAGTTACTTCGGCAGCCATGACTCGTTCGCGATGATCCGCGGCGGCCATATCGATCTGGCGATTCTCGGCGCGATGCAGGTCACCGACCGCGGCGATCTGGCCAACTGGATGGTGCCAGGCAAGATGGTCAAGGGCATGGGCGGCGCGATGGACCTGGTGGCCGGCGTCAAGCGCGTGGTGGTGCTGATGGAGCACGTGGCCAAGGATGGCAGCCACAAGATCCTGCCGGCGTGCGACCTGCCATTGACCGGCGTGGGCGTGGTCGACCGCATCATCACCGACCTGGCGGTATTCGATGTCACCGCCGACGGATTGGTCTTGGTGGAGGCGGCCGATGGGGTGGAGCTGGAAGAGTTGCGCGCCAAGACTGGCGTGGAGTTCAAAGCCGCATAAACAATCAGGGGCCGATATGGCCCCTGATTTCTACAGGTTCTGGTAATTCGGCCCCGAACCACCCTCCGGGGTGACCCAGGTGATGATCTCGTAGGGGTCCTTGATGTCGCAGGTCTTGCAGTGCACGCAATTGGCGGCGTTGATCTGCAGGCGCTTGCCGCTGGGGCTGGCGGTGTCTGCGACCATTTCGTAGACATTGGCCGGGCAGAAGCGGGTGCAGGGGTTGTCGTACTCCTCCACGCAACGGGTGGCGCAAACATCGGTGTCCAGGACTTTCAGATGCACCGGTTGGTCTTCGTCGTGTTCGGTGGCGGCGAAGTAGACCGCCTGCAGGCGGTCGCGCGGGGCCAGTTCGCGGGTGCCGTAGTCGCGCTTGGGTTGTTCGTAGTCGCCGAGCTTGTGCAGCGCCGACCAGTCCGCCTTGTTCTTCAGGGTCCAGGGCGAGGCGCCCTTGAGTGCGGTTTCCCAGGCGGCATTGAGCAGGCCGAACCACAGCCCCTTCTTGAAGCCGGGTTTGATATTGCGGACTTCCTTCAGCTCGGCCATCGCGTCCGAGGCGCGCAGTTTTGCATCGAAGCCCTGGGGGGCCAGCTGCGATTGCACCAGGTGTTCGGCGGCGAGCATGCCGCTACGAATCGCCTGATGGGTGCCCTTGATCTTGGGCACGTTGAGCAGGCCGGCGGTGTCGCCGATCAGCAGCGCACCGGGCATTTCGACTTTGGGTAGCGACTGCCAACCGCCGGTGACGATAGCGCGCGCGCCGGCCGACAGGACGCTGCCGCCTTCCAGCAACGACTTGATCAGTGTGTGGTTTTTCCATTGCTGGAAGGCTTCCCACGGCTGGTACTTCGGGTCGCTGTAGTCCAGCCCGCTGACGTAGCCAAGCGCGATCTGGTTGTTGTCCAGGTGATACAGAAAGCTGCCTCCGTAGGTGCGGTTGTCCGCGGGCCAGCCGATGGTGTGCACGATCTTGCCGGGCGTGACGCGGCCTTCGGGCACCTGCCACAGCTCCTTGATGCCGATGGAATAGCCCTGCGGGTCGCTGTCTGCGGTGAGGTCGAAGCGCTTGAGCAGGCGCTTGGTCAGATGCCCGCGCGCGCCTTCGGCCAGCACGGTGACCTTGGCGCGGATATCGATGCCGGCGGTGTAGCCGGGCTTGTGCGAGCCGTCCTTGGCCACGCCCATGTCGCCGATGCGCACGCCCACCACCTGGCCGCTGTCGTCGTGCAGCGTTTCGGCGGCGGCAAAGCCGGGGTAGATTTCCACGCCCAGCGCTTCGGCCTGCGGAGCGAGCCAGGCGCACATCGCGCCCAGGCTGACGATGAAGTTGCCGTGGTTGCGCATGCCCGGCGGTACCACCGGGAACTTGCGCGCGCTGTCCTTGCCGAGGAACCAGAATTCGTCGTCGGTGGCGGCCACGCAGATCGGCGGCGGGTTATCGCGCCAGCCGGGCAGCAACGCGTCCAACGGGCCGGGTTCGATCACCGCGCCGGAGAGGATATGCGCGCCGATGGTGCTGGATTTTTCGATCACACACACACTCAACTCTGGGTTGAGCTGCTTGAGCCGGATCGCGAACGATAGCCCGGCCGGACCGGCACCGACGGTAACGACGTCGTATTCCATGACGTCGCGCTCGACCGTCTCTGACGCTTGCGCGCCGATTCCCGCTTCCGACATTGCTCCGCTCCCGTTGGCTCGATGGCTGGGGCGTATTTTCCGGGATTGCATGTGATGGCGGCAAATCGCGTTGATTCATCCGCGTCTGCGGGCGTGCTCCGGCGCGCGCATGCTAGCGTTTGCGCATGAAACTGCGCGTTGCATTGCCGGGAGCTCAGATCCATTGGTGTCGTGGCTGGTTGCAGGCCGCGCAGGCCGATGCGCTGATGCAGGCGTTGCTGGAACAGGTGCAGTGGGAGGTGCATCGCATCCGCATGTTCGGGCGGGTGGTGGATTCGCCGCGTCTGAGCAGCTGGATCGGCGATGCCGATGCCAGTTATCGCTACTCGGGGACAGAGTTTGCGCCGCAGCCGTGGCTGGAGGCGCTGCAGCCCGTGCGCGCCCGTCTGCAGGATGAAACCGGTTGCCCGTTCAACAGCGTGCTGGTCAATCGCTACCGCAGCGGAGCCGACGCGATGGGCTGGCATAGCGATGACGAGCCGGAGCTGGGCGCACAGCCAGTGATCGCATCGCTCAGCCTGGGGGCGGTGCGGCGCTTTGCATTCAAGCATCGCGACGATGCGGCAGTGAAGCAGACGCTGGAACTTGGCCACGGCGATCTGCTGTTGATGGCCGGCGAGACCCAGCAGCATTACAAGCATGCGCTGCCGCGCACTGCTCGCCCGGTGGGGGAGCGCATCAACCTGACCTTTCGTCTAATCGCGGTGCGCGTGTTCCAGCGATAAGAGCGGCTCACATAACGTAGCGAGCGCTCGCCTGGTGGTGAGTGCGGTGGTTGTGTCGTCTGCATCTTGGTGGATGCAGTCAGAAGCCCTGGTCAAACGCTGAGTGGGTTGAGTGGCGGTGCCCTCACCGCTCGCGGGACACGCCGTGAACCCGTCCCTGGGGGCTCGGTGGCGGCATCCATGCCGCCACACGGTCCCGCAAGCGGTGAGGACACCGCACCAGATCGTTTGCTGGTGTTTTTGCTGAAGAACGAAACCACCGCGTCGTGCGGTTTGCTGGTTGTTGTGCTGAAACTTTGCGCACCGACCATCGTGACTGGTCTTTGCCCGCTCACCGTCGCGGGACCCTTGGCGGCATGGATGCAGCCACGGAGCTTACGAAGACGTACTTGCAGCGTGTCCGCGATGGTGGGCGGGCAAGGGCATTGCAGCCAGCCCGCAGATCAGCCGCCTTGCGGCAGCCAACAGGCCGGCGCGGCCGGTGCTAGGAGTCGGTATGTCCCACTCGTAAACTCCGGTTCCACGCATTGTCCGCACCCACCTGACGACTGCTCACTAGGTGTTGTCAGCAGCTCCAAGTCCGTCGCTTGCACTTACAACGAACGCGGCAAGTTCTGGCTGTCCTGTTGCCCGTTGGTCAGCGTCCAGCCGACTAGCTCGGTGGTGACCTGGGTCAGCGCCTGCTCGAAGGCGACGGCCACCGCAGCGGTGTCGGTGCTGGCGGACGGGCGTGCGACCAGGAAGGTGCGCGAAGCGGCCACGCGTTGATCGGACGAATGCAGCAGCTTGGCGTTGAGTTCGATGGTGGCCGAGGGCACCGACTGGCCGGCGTAATCGGCTTCGAAGCGGCGCACGTCGATCGCCAGCTTGTAGTCCGAGCGGATCCCGGCGCCGATGCGCGCAACCCCCGCGATCTTGCCGGAGTCTTCGAACGCGCGCACCACGCTGTCTTCCAGCATGTCGGTGGCCGGTTGCGCCCAGCCGGCGCCGTGGTAGACCTGCAACTCGCCCGGGGTCGGGCGCACGTTAATGCGCGGGCTGTCGATGATGCGGGCAGCGCTCGGCTTGGCGACCGACAGCTGCCAGGTCACCTGCGGCCAGGTGGGATTGGGCGTGACGCGCACGGTGGGTGCGTAGATCGTGGCCGGCTTCTGGTCGCCACCGGTCAGGACCGAGCAGCCGCCCAGCGTCAGCAACGAGACGCACAACAGGGGACGCAGCAGGCGCATGGCAGTCATTTCGGTTCGAACTCCTTGGGTGCGTCGCGGCCAAGCAGGTAGCGCGCAGGGTTGTTGTCCAGTTTGTCGCTGACCCGGCGCAGGTCGCGGATCAGGCCGCGCAATTCGGTCAGTGTCGGTCCGAGCTGGCCCAGGCCATCGTTGGCAAAACTGTTGATGGCCGCGCGGTTTTCGCCAAGGATGTTGTCGGCGTTACCTGCGGCCGAATCCAGCTTGACCAGCGTTGCGTCCAGCTTGTTCAAGATGCCCGGCAGCTGCTGCACCAGGTTCTGATCCAGCCGCTTGATGGTGCCGTTGGTGGTGGTCAGGGTGGTGTCCAGATTGCGCGCGGCATCGCGCGCGCTGACGATCAGCGCCTGCATGCCTTCGTCGCGGTCGGCGATGCCGCCGCTGATCTTTTCCAGGTTCTGCAGCGTGGCCGAAATGCTGGCCACGTTCTTGTCGGAGAGCATTTCGTCCATGCGCTCGACGATGCGGTTGGCGGTATCGGTGATGTTCTGCAGCGCCGAGGGCGTGGTCTGGATGATCGGCGCATCGCTCTTGTCGATGGTGGTCAGCGTCGGCGCCTCGGGCGTGCCGCCGGAGAGCTGGATGATCGACGGGCCGGTCAGACTGGTGATGGCCAGCTTGGCGCGGGTATCGCTCTTGATCGGTGTGGTGGAGTTGACGCGCACGTGTGCGACCACTTGGCGCGGGTCGTTCGGGGCCAGCGTCAGTTCGGTGATCGAGCCCACCGCGATGCCGTTGTATTGCACCGGGCTGCCGACCGACAGGCCGGTGACCGCCTCGCGGAACACCACGCGGTACTGCTGCCAGGTGCGATCGGAGGAGTACTTGGCGGCCCACAGACCGAACAGCAGCAAGGCCAGGCCTGCCACGATGGTGAAGGCGCCGATCAGGACGTAATTGGCTTTTGTTTCCATGCTCAGGCGGTCTCGGTGGAGTCGGTCTTGGCCGCGCGCGCGGCGCGGGCGCGCGGACCGTGGAAATATTCCTGGATCCAGGGGTGATCGATCTGCTCGACCTCGGCCAGCGGCGCGTTGGCGATCACCTTGCGATCGGCCAGCACCGCGATGCGATCGCAGATGGCGTACAGCGTATCCAGGTCATGGGTGATCAGGAACACGGTCAGGCCCAGCGCCTGCTGCAGCGTTCGGATCAAGCGGTCGAAGGCCGCCGCGCCGATCGGGTCCAGCCCGGCGGTGGGCTCGTCCAGAAACAGCAGCGGCGGGTCCAGCGCCAGCGCACGCGCCAGGCCAGCGCGCTTGCGCATGCCGCCTGACAATTGCGAGGGCAGCTTGTCCAGCGCATCGGCTGGCAAGCCGGCCAGCTTGATCTTCAGCAGCGCCAGTTCGAAATACCAGCGCTCCGGAAACTCGCCGTGGTGTTCCTTCAGCGGCACCTGCACGTTTTCGCCGACGGTCATCGACGAAAACAGCGCGCCGTCCTGGAACAGCACCCCGGTATTACGAGTGATGTGCTGGCGGTCGACAAAACGCCCGGAGCGCGCATCGGCACCCAGCACCTGGATGCTGCCGGCATCCGGCTCGCGCAGGCCCAGGATGCTGCGCATCAGTACCGATTTACCGGTGCCCGAGCCGCCAACCACGCCCAGGATCTCACCGCGGCGCACGTCCAGGTCGAGCTCTTCGTGCACGACCTGGCTACCGAACCGGTTGGTCAGCCCGCGCACGGAGATCGCCAGTTGATCGTCGTCCTCCGTCTCTGTGCCGGGATTGGTGACTGGGGATTCGAGATTGTTCACAGCACCGCACTCCCACATCTCAGGGCGCCAACAGCGCTGCTGTCTTGCACGACTCCCAAATCCCGACGATCGAATCTCGGCTCCATCACCACCCCATCTTCATGAACCACAACGCCGCAATCGCGTCGAGGATGATGACCAAGGAAATTGTCTGCACCACCGACGAGGTGGTGCGTTCGCCCACCGACTGCGCGGTGCCGCTGACCTTCAACCCTTCCAGGCAACCGATCAGGCCGATCACCAGCGCAAACAGCGGCGCCTTCGACAAGCCGACCAGGAAGTGTCGCAACTGGATGGTGTCGTGCATGCGCGCCAGATACATCTGCGGCGGGATATCCAGATCAAATGCGCCTACGGTGACGCCACCGGCCAGGCCGGCGATCATCGCGATGAAGGTCAGCAGCGGCAGGGTGAAAATCAGCGCCAGCAGACGCGGAATCACCAGCAGGTCGATCGGGTCCAGCCCCAGCGTGCGGATGGCATCGACCTCTTCGCGCGATTTCATCGCGCCGATCTGCGCCGTGAACGCGCTGGCGGTGCGCCCGGCCAACACAATCGCGGTCAGCAGTACCGCAAATTCGCGCAGGAAGGCGATGGACACCAACTCGACCACGTAAATTTCCGCGCCGAAGTCGCGCAGGATCGTCGAGCCCAAAAACGCGATCACCGCGCCAACCAGATACGACAGCAGCACCACCAGCGGCACCGCATCCAGCCCGACCTGCTCCATGTGATGCACGGTGGAGGTGAGGCGGAAGCGGCGCGGCTCGTGGATCAGCCGCATGATCTTGACCAGGTTTTCGCCCAGAAAACTGTTGAGTTCCAGAATGCCCTGGCCGACGCCGTGGGTGGTGCGGCCCAGGCGGTCGAGTGCGGCGACAAAGCCGTAATCGCGCTTGGGCTTGGGGCGCTCGTCGTTGAGTTCTTCGATGGTGCACACCAGCGCCTGGTGTTCATCGCGGAAATCGATGGCGTCTTCTTTCAGCCCCATGCGGCCGGCAAAGCGCAGCAGTTGCAGCACGCCGGCCGAATCCAGTTGCTGGATGCCGCGCGCGTCGATGCGACGCACCCCGTCGGGCACCGCTTGCAGCAGTTCGGCCTGGGGCAGGGCGGTCGCCAGGACCCAACTGCCGGCGAGTCGGACCTGTGCCTGATCCTGCGAGTCTTGTTCGATGCGTGGAGGTTGCGGTTTGATCATTGGGTGGCCTGTCCGTGGCGCCAGCATACAGGGCCGGTGTGAGCGAATGATGGGGGCGCCTTCGCTGCGACGGCCTCGGATGGACGGAGGGCGCGCCGGCCACGCGCGCTGCGGCATACACTGACGTCCTCGCCGTATGGCGTTTTTCCGATCCGACCCGCCACGCATGTCCGCTGCCACCGTCGTCCTCCCGTCCGCCAGTGCCACCTACGCCCAGCGCGTCGCCTTTGTGTCGGAAATCGCCGGGCGTCTGCATTCCTATGGCACAACAGCGCAGCGCCTGGAGGCCGCGGTGATCGGGCTATCCCAAAAGCTGGGGCTGGATTGCGAGCCCTGGTCCAATCCCACCGGCATCATCTTGAGCTTCAGCGACCCGACCAAGGCGATCGGTTCCAGCGACATCACCCGCGTGATCCGGCTGGCACCGGGCGAGAACGACCTCTACAAGCTCAGTGTGGCCGACTACGTGGCCGACAGCGTGGCCAACGGGCGCATGAGCATTGCGCAGGGCCACACCGCGCTGCGCCGCCTGGACCGTGAAGTCGATCGGCGCGGCAAGACCTTGCAGGTGCTGGCCTTCGGTCTGGCCGCGGCCGGCGTGGCCGGGTTGTGGAAGTTGCCCTGGCTGGATATCGCCACCGCTGGCGCGATCGGCATGTCGATCGGCCTGCTGACCCAATACACCGACAAGCGCGCCGCCACCAAGGAAGCCGGCGAAGCGCTGGCCGGCCTGCTGGCTGGCGTGGTCGCCGCGCTGGTGGCATCGCTGGTCGGGCCGTTGAATCTCAATACGGTGATCATTGCCTCGCTGGTGGTGCTGCTGCCAGGCATGTCGCTGACCAATGCATTCAACGAGCTGGCCAGTCAGCACTGGGTCTCCGGCACGGCGCGTCTGGCCGGTGCGGTGACCACGGTGCTCAAGCTCACGGTAGGCGCCGTGATCGCGGTGACGCTGACCCAATTGGTGGGCTTGCACCCACAGGTGGCTGCCTTGCGTCCGCAGGCCGGTTGGGTGGAATGGGCGTCGTTGCTGGTGGCCGCTTATGCGTTTGCGGTGTTGTTCAAGGCCAATCGGCGCGATTATTTATGGATCATGGCCGCAGCGATGTCCGGTTATGTCATTGCGCGTTATGCCGGGCATGCCTGGGGTGGCCCGGCCGGAGTATTTGCCTCGGCCATGGCATTGACCGCCGCCGGTAATCTGTTTGGGCGGGTGGTGCACAAACCCGGTGCGCTGATTCGATTGCCGGGCATCATCATGCTGGTTCCCGGTAGTGTCAGCCTGCGGGGTTTTTTGACCCTGGTGCAGCAGCAGGATGTCAGCGTCGGACAAGCCGCATTGTTGGCGGTCACCAATATTGTGATGGCATTGATGGCCGGTTTGCTGTTTGGCAATTTGCTGATTCCGGCGCGCAAGAATTTATGAGCGGCCAGAAAATCACCCAATAAAAACGCCAGCAATGCCGGCGTTTTTATTGGTCTGGATCAAGCGGCCTTGGACTTCTTGGTGGCGCGCTTGGTGACCGTTTTACGTGGCGCGGCCTTCTTTGCCGATGCCTTCTTTGCACCGCCACCGATCTTGCTGATCAGGAAGTCTTCCACCTTCTTGCCAGCAGCGGTCAGTTCGGCCAGCCAGCGCGGCTGCTTGCCGCGACCGGTCCAGGTTTCCTGGGTATTGGACGGGTTGCGGTACTTCGGTGCAACCTTGCCCAGCTTGCGGCCGGCGCGCGGACCCGGCTTGCTGGCAGCGGCCGGACGACCCGGGCCGGCGCTGGCGGCGGTACCAAACAATTCTTCGATGGAATAACCCTGCGCTTTCGCCGCGCGGGTCAGCTGCGTGCGGACCTTGGCGATCGGGGCGCGCTTGGCAACCACGGTCTGCTGCTTCTTTGCATTTTTGATCAGTGCGCCCAACTGCTTGGCCGACAGGCCAGAAAGATCGATCGACATCGCGACTCCGGAAGATGAGAGAGAAAGAATGCCGATCCTTGGCAGCGGCGGCCATCATAATGTCAGAAAACCCGCATGACAAATGCGCCGAAATAATTCGGCGCCTTGTGTTCATCCGATTGGAGCGGAATTGCCCTGTTTGATCAGCACCCCAGGCGGGAGAATAATCCGGCCTTATCCAGGTTTTCTGCCGATTCGGCGGTGCGGGCGCGATATTCAAATGTGCCGGCTGCCAATCCACGTTCCGAGACGACCACCCGATGCGGAATGCCCAATAGTTCCATATCGGCAAACATGGCGCCCGGACGCAGGCCACGGTCATCCAGTGCGGCATCGAGACCGGCGGCGATCAATTCGTCCAGCAACGCCTGGGCGGCCGCGACCACCTGGGCGTCCTGCTTGGGGTTGATCACGCACACCACCACCTGCCACGGCGCCATCGGCGCCGGCCAGACAATACCGGCCTCGTCATGGTTCTGTTCGATTGCCGCGGCCACGATGCGCGAAATGCCGATGCCGTAACAGCCCATCTTCATCACCGCGACCTTGCCGTTTTCGTCGATGACGGCGGCCTGCAGCGCCTGTGCGTATTGGCTGCCCAGTTGGAACACGTGTCCCACTTCGATACCGCGGGCCAGACGCAGCTCGCCGCCATCGGCAGCGCGTTCGCCGTCGATGACGTTGCGCACATCGGCCACCGTCTCCGGCTCGGGCAGGTCGCGGCCCCAGTTGACGCCGGCAAGGTGGGCGCCAGGTACATTGGCGCCGACCACGAAATCGGCCATGGCCGCGACATCGCGATCGGCCACCACGCGCACCGGGCGGGCGGTCTTCAGCGGTCCCAGGAAGCCCGGCTCGCAGCCGAGGTGGTCGCGGATTTCGGCCTCGTTGGCAAGGCGGTAGTCGGCCAGGCCGGCCACCTTGCCCAGCTTGATCTCGTTGACCGCGTGGTCGCCGCGGACCAGCACCAGCACGAAGCCGGCGGTGGTCATCACCGCCACCGACTTGACCGTGCGCTGCAACGCGATGCCCAGCAGCTGGGCGACGTCTTCGCAGGTCTTCTGGGTGGGCGTGTCGATTTGGCGCATGCTTTCGGTCGCTTCCGGACGCGGACCCGGCAGCGCGGCGCTGGCGGTTTCCACGTTGGCGGCGTAATCGGAGGCCGTGGAGAACGCCAGCGAGTCTTCGCCGGAGTCGGCGATGACGTGGAATTCCTGCGAGGCATCGCCGCCGATCGCGCCGGAGTCGGCCTGCACCGCGCGGAACTCCAGCCCCAGGCGGGTGAAGATGCGGGCGTACGCCGCACGCATGTTGTCGTATTCGCGCGCCATGTCCGCATCGGTGAGATGGAACGAGTACGCGTCCTTCATCAGGAATTCGCGCGCGCGCATCACCCCGAAGCGCGGGCGGATTTCATCGCGGAATTTGGTCTGGATCTGATAGAAATTGAGCGGCAGCTGCTTGTAGCTGTTGATCTCCTGGCGCGCGAAGTCGGCCGCAGCTTCTTCGGCGGTGGGGCTGTAGCAGAACTCCTGCTGTTTGCGGTCGCTGATCTTGAGCAACTGCCCGCCGAACTTTTCCCAACGCCCGGTGGCGTCCCACAGCTCACGCGGCTGGATGGTGGGGAACAGCACCTCCACGGCGCCGGCGCGGTTCATTTCCTCGCGCACGATCGCCTCGACCTTGCGCAGCACGCGCAGGCCCAGCGGCGACCAGGTGTACAGCCCGGAGGCCAGCTTGCGGATCATGCCCGCGCGCAGCATCAGACGGTGGCTGACCAGCTCGGCGTCGGCCGGGGTTTCCTTGGTGGTGTGCAGGTGGAACTGGGAAAGACGCATCGGGCTTCGCTTGGGCGGAAAGCCCATAGTTTGCCAGTGTCGCGCCCTGCCGGTCATGGGCGCATACCTGCGCGGCGGGGGATGGGTGCGTTCGACTTGCCTGGTCAGGTGGTCGTAACGCCGGATCGTCGGCCTGCGGTGTGAGCCCGACCACGGTCCTGGACACGAGGTCGTGCCGCCTTCGAAACGCACCGCGCCACCGCCGCGGTGCGTTTTGTCACTGCCCAGCGGCGTGACGGCCGCTCACGCTGTCCAGCTCGAACTCAGGTGGTCGGGCCGCCAGTCGCTGCCGGCTTGCAATAGGCCTTGGCGGCGGCTTCGGCCAGATTGCGCTGCGCGGCACGGGCGTCCGGGTCCAGCGGGGTGCCGGGCTTGCCGTCGGTGCCGGCGCCCATGGTCACCTCGCCCTTGCCGCTGAGCAGCTCCAGGTTGCGGCGTGCGGTGAGGCAGTCGGCCGATTCCGGGGTGGCGGTCTCTGGCGCGGCGATGGCCGCAGTGCCGCTGCGCGCGTCGATCCGGCGCGATTCGTAGCGCTGGCCGGTCGGCGGCGGGGTTTCGGTGTAGTGGGTCACGCCCTTGGCGTCCTTCCACTTATACAGATCGGTAGCGCCTGCAGCGGCGCTGACCAGCAGCAACAGGGCGCAAAGCCCGGACGACAGGTGCATGTGGCTTCCCCTGGATGATTCCCGCCGCGATTGCAGCATCCACGGCCCGCGCTGGCAAGTGAGCGCGCTGCGGGATGCTGGCGCGCTACCGCCGGACGGACCTCAGGCCCTACACTTGTCGGATGGATGAAATGAGACCGCCCCCGCGCTCGCGCACGATTTACCTGCTGCCGAACCTGTTCACCACCGCCGGGTTGTTTTCCGGTTTCTACGCCATCATCGCCGCCGCCAATGGTCAGTTCGTCCAGGCGGCGATGGCGGTGTTCGTGGCGGCGGTGATGGACGGGTTGGACGGCCGGGTTGCGCGCCTGACCAATACCAGCAGCGAATTCGGCGTGCAGTACGACTCGCTGGCCGATCTGGTCAGCTTCGGCATGGCCCCGGCGCTGGTGATGTATCACTGGTCGCTGTCGGCGCTGAAGTACGACAGCAACGTAATGGGACGGGTCGGCTGGTCGGCCGCCTTCCTGTATGCGGCCTGCGCGGCGCTGCGGCTGGCGCGCTTCAACACCCAGGTCGGCGTGGTCGACAAGCGCTGGTTCATCGGTCTGGCCAGCCCGGCAGCGGCCGGGCTGATGATGTCCTTCGTATGGGCGTTCGCCGACGACAGCCTGGGCTTCGACGGCGAGCAGCTGCGCTACGTGGCGCTGGCGGTCACCGTGGTGTCGGCACTGTTGATGGTCAGCCGGATCCGCTTCTGGAGTTTTAAGGGCGGCGCGCGTGGCCCGCGTGCCGACCGCGTGCCGTTTCTGGCACTGGCGGTTGCCACGGTGGTGATCGCGCTGTTGGTGATCGACCTGGCGCGGTCGCTGCTGGTGATCGGCGTGCTGTATGCCTTGTCCGGCCCGATGATGTGGCTGTGGCGGCGTTGGCGGCGTGTCCCCGAGCTTCCGTGAGCCGGCGCCCATGAGCGAGCCTGCGCACGAACCGATGTGGTCGGACCTGCAGGTGTCGTGCCTGCAGGCGATGGGGCACACCGTGTATCTGGATCGCGACACAGCCGATGCTTTGCCTGCGCCGGTTGAGGTGGTCGACCACGCGCCGGTGTCTGCGCCAGTGCGTGCGCCGCGTGTCGCGCAAGCGGCTCCGGCTGCTGTACCGGCGGCGCGTCGCTCGGCGCCGACTGCGCCGGCCGAGTCGCGTGCGTCTGATGCACATTCGGCAGCTGCAGGTTCGGCAGCTGCGCCGCAACGGCGTGGCCGCGTTGGTCTGCCCGACCGTTTGCAGATGGCGTTGCTGCGCGCGTCCGGTTGCAACCCGGGCGACCCTTCGACGCAAGCCTTGATGGCCTCCTGGCCGCTGGCCGACTTGCGTGGCAATCCGGCCGCCAAGCGCGCGCTGTGGCCGCAGCTGCGCGCGTTGCGTCGCCGTCAGGACCCGGCGTGAGCGCAATGAACGCGCCGCTGCCCGCGCCACTGCGTGCCATGCGCGAAAGCGATCTGGACGCGGTGATGGAGATCGAGCATCGTGCCTATCCGTTCCCGTGGACGCGCAGCATCTTTCGCGATTGTTTGCAGGCGGGCTACCCGGGGTGGGTGATGGAGCAGGGCGGCCAGGTCATCGGTTACGGCATCATCAGCATCGCCGCCGACGAGGCGCATGTCCTCAACGTCTGCATCGCGCCGGAAGCGCAATCGCAAGGACACGGGCGCGTGTTGTTGCGCGCTTTGATCAAAGGCGCCTGTGACCGCGGCGCGCGACGCGCATTTCTGGAAGTACGGCCGTCCAATCCTTCGGCGATTGCGCTGTATCACTCTGAAGGCTTCAACGAGATCGGGCGGCGCCCGCGCTACTACCCCTCCAATACCGGACGCGAAGATGCGTTGGTGATGGCGATCGAGTTGTTCTTCGAAGGGTTTTCCTGAGCGCTGCGGCAGCCTCGCCTTCGCAGGCTGTCCATCATCGAATCGATTGCAGGTAACGATCGCGCGCATGGCGTTGTGCGTGCGTGCGTGCGTGGATGGGTGTGCGTATGAAAAACATGGGATTGCTTGCGCGCGCAGGCTGCTGTGCATAGCCAGTAACGTTTGTCCGTTGTCCGTTGTCCGTTGTCCGTTGCACGCGTACGGGTTGACTGTGTACGCAACCAGCGCCACGTGGCGTGTTCTCTTGAATATACAGCAACGCGAATAGCGCCATCGATTGACGCTTGGTCTTGGATCACGATGTCTTGCGCACGGCTCGCATCATGCAGTGCATGTATGCGGATGTATCGCTCAGTTGATCGCCTGCGTCATGCCTGTTCTACGTGCGCTAGGCGATTGTGCATCGCACCTCGCACGTTCGTGTCGGTTCCCGCTTGCTGGAGTGCGTGCGTGCCGACGCATCAAGCGCATGTGCCTCGTGCACGCGCTATCCAGTCAGCACGTTGCAATGGACGCTTTCGCTGCGAAAAAACAAGCCCATGTGATCGCAGCAGCAGGTTGTTTTGAAGGCATGTCCAACTGCAATGCGACACGCAAAATGCTGCGCTGCAGTGTCCCTGGCGCTGTCTCTGCGTGTCTTGATTACAGCGTTTTGTCTTCTCTTTGGTGTCTCGCAACCGTTTGCGTGACTGCGCGTGCACATCGAGGCATTGCTTAGATACAAGCGATTGCGATGCTCCTAGTATCCGTGTCGCGGAGCTGAAAATTACAGAGATGAAAAGTACGTTCCGCAGTCGATAGACGAGGAATGTGCCGCCGCGCGGCGCATCGAACCCATTCGAGGGAGACATCAAGATGAAGCCGAAATTTTCGACGGCGGCCGCCGCGTCGCTGTTTGTCGGGTCGTTGCTGCTCACCGGCGTTGCAAGCGCCGATCCTGCGCTGGAAGCAGCGACCACCGGGTGGGCGACGCAGAACGGCGGTACCAAGGGCGGCTCGAAAGCTGCCGCCGCCAATATCTACACCGTCAAGAATGCTGCGGAGTTGAAGAATGCGTTGAAGGCCAGCGTGGGCAGCAACGGACGCATCATCAAGATCAGCGGCATCATCGATATCAGCGAAGGCAAGCCTTACACCAAGACCTCGGACATGAAGGCGCGCGCGCGTCTGGATATCCCGACCAAGACCACGCTGATCGGCATCACCAGCAATGCCGAAATCCGCGAAGGCTACATGTACGTCAAGGCCAACGACGTCATCATCCGCAACCTCACCATCGAAAATCCATGGGACCCGGAGCCGGTCTGGGATCCGGATGACGGCAGCGCCGGCAACTGGAATGCCGAGTACGACGGCCTGACCGTGGAAGGCGCTACCAACGTATGGGTGGACCACGTGACCTTCACCGATGGTCGCCGCACCGATGATCAGAACGGCACCGGCAACGGCCGCCCCAAGCAGCATCACGACGGCGCGTTGGACATCAAGCGCGGTGCCAACTTCGTCACCGTTTCCTACTCGGCGTTCAAGTCGCACGAGAAGAATGGTCTGATCGGTTCCAGTGACAGTCATTCAAGCTTGGACAGCGGCAAGCTCAAGGTCACCATCCACAACACCCTGTTCCAGGACATTGCCGCGCGTGCACCGCGGGTGCGTTTTGGCCAGGTGCATCTGTACAACAACTACCACGTGGGCAGCACCAGCAATAAGGTCTACCCGTTCTCGCATGCGCATGGCGTGGGCAAGGAATCGAAGATCTTTTCCGAGCGCAACGTGTTCGACATCAGTGGTGTGAGCAGCTGCGACAAGATCGCTGCCGACTACGGCGGTAGCGTGTATCGCGACCAGGGTTCGCTACTCAATGGCAAGGCCTTGAGCTGCTCCTGGAACACAAATATCGGTTGGACTCCGCCATACACCTACAGCCTGCTGTCGGCCGACAAGGTGGCTGCGGATGTCAAGGCAAAAGCCGGCGCCGGCAAGCTGTAAGCGACAGCACCTGCTGCAAAGCGTTGCCACGCGCAGTGCACGAAAACGTGCGCTGCGCGTGGCTCGCGGTCATTCCAAAAACGCAGGTGCAACATGATGAAAATATACTTTTAAATAATGTACATAAGTATTAGCATCGGTCGGGTTCGCTAGGGGACTGGCCTGTTGGCCTGGGCGAACGCACGGGGAACACGTCGCGCAGCGGCGTGTCATGCATCACTCATTCAAGAGATTTCATCACCATGTCGAACGCATCGACTGTTGTGGGACGTACCGTTGTGGGCGTTGTATTGAGCGCCGCGTTGTTGTCGACCACCGCTTACGCAGCCGACCCTGCGCTGGAGGTTGCCACCACCGGCTGGGCCACCCAGAACGGCGGCACAAAAGGCGGTTCCAAGGCGGCGGCAGCGAATATCTATACCGTCAGCAACGCAGCACAATTGAAGGCCGCACTGAAGGCCAGCGCTGGCAGCAATGGGCGCATCATCAAGGTCAAGGGTGTCATCGACATCAGCGAAGGCAAGGCTTACACCAAGACCTCGGACATGAAGACGCGTGCGCGTCTGGATGTTCCGACCAAGACCACCTTGATCGGCGTCGGCACCAACGCGGAAATCCGCGAAGGCTATTTCTACATCAAGGCCAACGACGTCATCGTGCGCAACCTCACCATCGAAAATCCGTGGGATCCGGAACCGAAGTGGGATGCCGACGATGGCGACAACGGCAACTGGAATGCCGAGTACGACGGTTTGACCGTGGAAGGCGCCACCAACGTGTGGGTGGACCACGTGACCTTTACCGATGGTCGCCGCACCGACGATCAGAACGGCACCGCCAATGGTCGCCCCAAGCAGCATCATGACGGCGCGATGGACGTCAAGAAGGGCGCGAACTTCGTGACCATCTCGTACTCGGCCTTCAAGTCGCACGAGAAGAACAGCCTGATCGGCTCCAGCGACAGCGCCTCCAGCACCGACAGCGGCAAGCTCAAGGTGACCATCCACAACACCTTGTTCGAGAACATCTCCGCACGTGCACCGCGGGTACGTTTCGGCCAGGTGCATCTGTACAACAACTACCACGTAGGCAGCACCAGCAATAAGGTCTACCCGTTCTCGCACGCGCATGGCGTGGGCAAGGAATCGAAGATCTTCTCCGAGAACAATGCCTTCGACATCAGCGGTGTGAGTAGTTGCGACAAGATTGCCGGCGATTACAAGGGCAGCGTGTACCGCGACCAGGGGTCGTTGCTCAACGGCAAGGCGTTGAGCTGCTCCTGGAACAGCAACATCGGCTGGAAGCCGCCGTACACCTACAATCTGCTGTCTGCTAACAAGGTGGCTGCGGACGTCAAGGCCAAGGCCGGCGCAGGCAAGCTGTAACTGCTGCTGCACGCAGCGCTGCAAGGGTTGCAGCGCTGTTCGTCATCACACAACGCCCGCAGCGATGCGGGCGTTGTGCGTTTGCACGATGTGCCGATCAAGGTCTGGATGCCCTGCTGAGGGATCGTCAGCGAAGCCAGGACGCGATAGCACGCTGCCGCCACGCGTCCAAAGACGGACTTGCGATGCGGCCCGCAAGCGGCCAGCGCATCGCACTTCAACTAATTCATGGCAGAGAACACACGCAACGGCGCAGGCGCGCCCGCCTCAGCAAGCGGCAGGACGCGTCGGCAAAAGTGCACTCAGTCCTGCGCTGCGTTGTTCGCGCTCTGGCCCGGCGTGCACACCGGCTTTTGACGCTTGTCCACCAGCTTGCCCATCAGTCGGTCGCTCAGCGGCAGCATGTCGCCGTTGAGGCGCCAGTCGTAGATCACGCTAAAAGCCAGGATACGCGCAACGTACTCGCGGGTTTCCTTGTAGCTGATGGTCTCGATCCAGAAGTCCGGTTCGAAGCCCGGTCGTTGCGATTGCCAGCGGCCGGTCGGGCCGGGTCCGGCGTTGTACGCGGCGATGGTGAGATAGGGCAGGCCATAGGTGTTGAGCAACTGGCGCAGGTACGCGGTGCCGATGGCGATGTTGGTGTCCGGCTCGTACAGACTGGCGGCACCCGCGTAGCCGGGCAGGGCGATGCCCTTGGCCACTGCCGCGCCGGTGCCGGGCAATACCTGCATCAGGCCCATCGCATTGGCCGGCGAACGCGCACGTGGATTGAAGATGCTTTCGGCGCGGATCTCTGCAGCGACCCAGGCCGGATCGATGGCGTTCTTGGCGGCCTCGCGGCGAATGCTCTCATCGTGATGCAACGGGAAACGCAGCGCATACAGCCGTTGCTCGTCCGGTTGTTTGCCGAGCGCAAACACCGCGCGGTCGAACCAGCCGTTGTCGCTGGCCACCTCCACCGCCAGGCGGCGCTGGGTGTCGTCGAAGCGGCTGGCGGCATCGTTCCACTCGGCTACGGCCCAGCCGGGGCGATCGATCTGGAACAACGCAATTGCACGGGTCAATGCCGGGTCGCGCGCCACTGCGGCCTTGGCCTGCGGGCTGTCCTTGGGCTCCCACGGGCAGAGCCGATATGGCTGCTGCAGGCGGTCGGCGGCCAGGAAGCCGTGGAAGGTGGGCGACTGCGCGGCGGCGCGATACAACGGCTGTGCTGCCGCCGCCGAACCGGTCTTCTCGGTGAGGCGCGCTTCGAAATACTGCCAGCGCGAATCGGCGCGCTGGCTGGCCGGCATCTTGCGGATGGCGGCCAAGGCCGCAGGCCAATCGCCGCGCGACATTGCCTCGCGCGCGCGCCATTCGTGCAGGCGCTCGTCGTAGGCCGCATCGGGCACCGCGTTGAGCCTGCGCGCCGAATCCGGCAGGTAGGACGCTACCGTCCACAACGCAATCTGATACAGCACCTGCCCGCGCTGCGCGTCGCTGAAACCCAACGCGCTGGCGAGCTGCGGCAACTGTTGCTCGGCGGCATCCGGGTCGGTCTTGGCCAGCTTGGCCAGGCCATCGACGGCGATGTTGCGGCTGCGCTCGGTCTTTGGCCAACCCAGTGCACGCGGGTGGACCTTGTCGAGAAAGGCAGCGTAATCGGTGGCCAGTGCCAGATCAGCCGCCGGCAAGCCACGCGCCGCCGCACGCATCACTGCAGGCAGCTGCGCATCGGCAGCGGCTTCCACCCGCTCCCAGCGCAGTGCCGGGGTGAGTTCGCCGCGCGACTCCAGCCCCGCCACCACCGGCTCGCACGCATCCGGCAACGCCTTGCCGTTGCGCCACAGGGTGAGCGCATCGCGGCTCCACTGTGCGTCCAGCTTGCCGGTGGCCTGGCGCGCGGTCAGCTGCGCGCAGCGCAGTCCTACGTTCTCGGTGCTCTTCCAGTTGGCCAGCAACGTGGTCCAGTCCTGGCGGCGCGCGACCGCCGGCAACCAGGTGCTACGGAAGATCTCGGCCACTGGCTGGCCTGCGTAGCGCTGCAAGAATCCCTGCGCCTGCGCGTTGGAGACGTTGTCGATGTTGCGCTTGAGCGTGGCGTACTCCAGCCAGCCGTACAGCGGATGGCGGCTCAATGCCGAGAGCTGGGCGGGATCGGATTGGCCGCGCTCTGCGGCGGCGATTGCATCGCGCATGGCAGTCAATTGCGGATCCAGGCTTTGCGCATGCAGCGCAGTGCTGCCAAGGCACAACAGGCCGACGAAAACAGTGGCAAGACGCGGGAAATAAGTCATCGCGCGACTATACCGAAGCACGCCTGAGCGCTTGAGTGAATACGCATCGCGCCTGACAGCGCATGCCCTATCGATGCCGCTGTGCGTTCGTCGTCTGGACGATGCGCTTGCGCGTCTCTATCGGTATCTGCGCTCACACCATGCACTGCGACGCGAATCGCAGTGCTGCACCGCCAGATTGCGGTGCGTTAAGGTTTCGTTTACAACTTGGGCCGGACCGCAGGGCACGGGGGCGTGCGGACACTTAAAGATCCTTCTGGAGAGAGAAAGGATGAAGCGTCTGATTGGCCCGTCTCGGTCATGCCTGGCCGTGCAGTTGTCGTTGTGTCTGATTCCCACGCTGGCCTGGGCGCAACAGCCCGAGGCCGCCCCCGGTACGCGCACGCTCGATAGCGTGCAAGTCACCGGCACCCGCATCAGGACTGCCGAGCTGCAAGGCCAGGTGCCGATCCAGACGCTCAACCGCGCCGACATCGAGCGCACCGGCCTGACCTCGATCGGCGAAGTGCTGCAGGAACTCACCGCGTCCGGTTCGGCGCTCAACGCCAAGTTCAATTCGTCCGGCAATTTCGGTTTTCCGCCCGACGGCGGCGGCGTGGGCGCGGGTTCGGCGCAGGTGGATCTGCGCCACCTCGGCTCCAAGCGCGTGCTGGTGCTGGTCGATGGCATCCGCTGGGTCAATGAGTCGTCCGCCTCGGGTGTGGGCTCGTCGACCGACCTCAACACCATTCCGCTGGCGATCGTCGAGCGCATCGAAGTGCTCGAAGATGGCGCCTCGTCGTTATACGGATCCGATGCGATTGCCGGTGTGGTCAACATCATCACCCGGCGCAGCTTCGACGGTGCGCAGGTCACGCTCAACTACGGCCAGTACGGCAAGGGCGATGGCGCCAACCAGGGCGTGGATCTGGCCTGGGGCACCAGCGGCGAGGATTTCAGCCTGTTTTTAGGCGCCAGCTACGTCAAACAGGACCCGATCTATGCGCGCGACCGTGCGCAGGCACGCTTTCCGATCCCGGGCACCGGGCTGACCTTCGGCAGCTCGGCCACACCGGATGGGCGCTTTCAGTTCGTCGACCCCACGACCGGCGCGCGCCAGAATCTCACCCCCAATGCCGGCGTCGGCACGCCGCAATACGACGGTAGCGCGGGCTGCACGCGCAGCGACGACTACCACTGCTTCGGCACCGCAGACCGCTACAACTTTGCCGAGCAGAACCTGCTGCTGACACCGTCCGAGCGCAAGGGCGTGTTTGCGCAATTCCGCTATTACTTCAACGACGACGTGCAGTGGTACGTCAAGGCGTTGGGCAATCGGCGCGAGTCGACCAACCAGGCCGCGCCGGAGCCGATCTTTCTTGGCCCCGATGCCGGCACCGGCAATCCGCTCGCCGACAACATCGTGATTTCCGGTTTGAATCCGTTCAATCCGTTCGGCTTCGATCTGAATTCGGCCACCAACCTGATCCAGATCGGCCGGCGTCCGGTGGAAGGCGGGCCGCGTCGCTACGAGCAGCAGGTGGATACGCAGTACTTCGGCACCGGGTTGGTGGGGACCTTCGAAGCGGCCGCGCGTACCTGGTATTGGGACGTCAACGGCATGTACAGCAAGAACAAGGCCGAGCAGACCAACTACGGCAGCTACAACCTGTTCAACATCAATCTGGCGTTGGGCGATCCGGCTGCGTGCGCGGCGGTGGCCGGCTGCGTACCGCTGGATATCTTCAGCGGCGCGGGCAGCATCACGCCGGACATGTTGCGCTGGATCCAGCCGGTGGTGCGCGACCGCAGCCAGAACGAGTTGAGCCTGTTCACTGCCAACCTCAGCAGCGAATTGTTCCAGCTGCCGGGCGGCGCGGTGTCGTTTGCCAGCGGCTACGAATACCGCAAGTACGAAGGCTCATATCAGCCCGATCCGCTCACCGTGGCCGGCCGCTACAACGGCGTGCCGTCGTTGCCGACCTCCGGTAGCTACGACGTCAACGAGGCGTATCTCGAACTCAATATCCCGATCTTCGCCAACTCGTCGTTGGGCGACAAACTCGATCTGAATATCGCCGGGCGCTATTCGGATTACTCGACCTTCGGCGGCGAATTCACGCCGAAGTACGGCCTGCGTTGGCAGGTCACCGACGAGTTGGTGTTGCGGACCAGCTCCGCCGAAGGCTTCCGTGCACCGACCATCGGCGAGCTGTTCGGTTCGGCCGCGCGCGCCGATTTGCAGTTATCCGATCCATGCTCGATCGGCCTGGGCGGCACCGCCCCGCGCGGCAGTGCGGCCAACTGTGCCGCACTGGGCGTGCCGGGCGGCTATCAGCAGGCCAACCAGCAGATCTCGGTGACCACCGGCGGCAACGAGCAGCTGGACCCGGAGCGCTCGCGCAGCTTCAGTGCCGGCTTTGTGTTCAGCCCGGGATTTGCCAGCAACGCCAGCTGGTCCGACCGGCTGGACATGGAAGTGACGTTCTATCGCCATCATGTCGACGGCGCGATCCAGGCCATCAATGCGCAGACGCAGCTGGATCTGTGCGTGGACACGCTGGATGCGCTGTACTGCGACGGCATCGGCCGCGCGTCCACCGGCGGCATCAATGCCTTCAACAACCGGCTGACCAATCTAGGCTCGATCAAGACCGATGGTTGGGATGTGGATCTGTTCTGGACGCTGCCGGAAAGCGCGTTCGGCCGCTTCAAGTTGTCGTGGCAAAACACCTTCGTGGGCCGTTACGAAGCACTGGGTGCGGCTGGACAGCGGCAGCCGCAGGGGCCGGGCATCGAAGTGGTCGACAGTGCGATTCCCGAGTGGACCAGCAATGCCGTGCTGGATTGGTCGTTGGGCAATTGGACCGCATCGTGGACGGCGCGCCACATCTCCAAGCTCACCGAGCAGTGCGGCGATGCGGTGGAGTTTGCGGTGTGCTCCAATCCTGCCGTGGGCACCAATCGGCTGGACGCGATCACCTATCACGATGCGCAGGTGGGGTATCGCGTCGATTGGCTCAAGGGGCTGCAACTCACGGCTGGCTTGAACAACGTGTTCGACAAGGATCCGCCGCTCTGCCTGTCGTGCTCACTCAACGGCTATGACGCATCCACTTACGACATTCCCGGTGGGCGCTTCTGGTATGCGCGTGTGGACTTGAAGTTCTAGGGCGGCCGGACGCTGCGTGGTTCTTCAGTGAGAACCACGCAGGCTGATTGGGTCACTGCGGCGATGCGGAGGCGTCGTCGTCGCACCGCGCATGGTTATGGCAGGTGAAGCGCAGATGCCGGTTGCCGGCGTATCGCAGCGGGGCACTGCAGCGCGGGCGCGTTGTCGTGCAGTCGTTGTCGTCGATTGGCGACAACGACTGTTTCAGCGCGGCTCTACCGGCCGATAGTCCGGCAAGGCGATGCTGTTGGAATCGCGCGCAAAGCGGTTGTTGATGACGCGTCGGACAAGCGGGGTGCCAGCCAGGCGCATCGCGCCGCGCAACAGCGTCAGTCCAACGGCGGAGTGCGGCCAGAGCAGACGAGGGACGATCTTGGGAACGTTCTGCCCCTCTTTGACGAACGGGCGCATGATCCGTTCGTAGTGCGTAAACGCTTGCGTCGGCGCGCTGGCCTGGGCAAGTTCGCCCGCCAGTACATAGCTGCCCACCATCGCCAGCGTCGTGCCGATGCCCGACAGCGATGTGGGGCACCACGCGGCATCGCCGGTCAACACTACCCGGCCAGCGGACCAGCGCGGCATGCGCACCTGTCGCAGCACCTCGAAGTAGAAATCGTCGACATCCTTCATCGCCTCGAGAATGCGCGGGAATTCCCAGCCGTCGTTGGCAAATTGCGCTTGCATGTAGTGCCGTTGCCGCTCCGGGCTCCACGCGTTCTCGCCCTCGGGCCGCTTCTGCAGGCCGAGATAGGCGCCCAGCTTGCCGTCCAGGGCGGGCTTCAACGTCGCGCCGCGCCCACCCACCGTGTTGTATTGCCTGGCATAGGCACTGTCGTGCGGGAGTCGGGGGATGCTGAAGTACGCAATGGTCATGTCCATCCAGTACGGCACGTTCTCGCCGGGAAACACCAGCTCACGCGTGTGCGCACCAACGCCTTCGGCGACGACGACAGCGTCGTAGCGTGCGGAGTGGCCGCTGTGGAAGGTGACGTCGACGCCGTCCTGGTCCTGGGCGAGGTCGCAAATGCTGTCGCCGAAGCGATAAGGCACGCGCTCGCGGGTGGCGTCGTACAGGATGCGCGCGAGGTCGCCGCGACGGATTTCCAGATCGGCAGTGGGCCCGCCGTCGGTGTCGGACTCGTCTGCCTTGAAGCGCGCAATGACGCGATTGTCTTCGCCCACCCAATCGGTGCCGAGTTCCTTGGTGCTACGTTCGAATGCACGCGCCTCCAGTCCCATGCGGCGCAGCACCTCGCGCGCATTGCCGCGCACGTCGACGTTCTGGCCGCCATCACGAAACGCCGGCGCGCGTTCGACGACGTCGACCTCGACTCCGTAAGCATCGAGCCACCATGCCGCAGTGGTCCCGGCGACGCTTGCGCCACTGATGAGAATCCGACGGGACATGGTGCCGCTCCTGCAGTGAACGTATATCACGCATGATACTTAAATATCATGCGTGATGCTATTCGCTTGCGGCGGTTTCCAGATTGTCGATCAGTCGGCCAAGCAGAACAGTCAGCAGCGCGGCTTCTTCGTTGGAAAAGCCGGAGACGCCGACGGCATTGAAGTGAAGCAGCGCGGTGCGCCCGGTGGCAGCGGCGTCTTGGCCGGCATCGGTCAGCCGAACGGTGGCGGCGCGTTTGTCGCTGGACAACGCTTCGCGCGCAATCAGCGCCATCGCTTCGAGCTTGTCCAACAGCGCCACCATCGCAGGCTGCTTCACTGCGGAGTGGCGCACCAAGTCCCGCTGCAGCATCGGGCCTTTCCACGACAGCAGCAGCAACGGCGCAATCAGCGCAAGCGTGAGCCCGTGTTCGCGCAGGCGCGCGTCGACACTGCGATTGAAGACGCGCGCGGCATGGTTGGCCAGATAGCCGGGCGCGATGGCGGCTTCCGGGTGGATGTCCGAGTTCATGCTCGAAGCATATCCCACGCGTGCGGGGCGATGGCACCGCGCGACTGGGGCTGTCGCGCGGTGGGGCAGCGTGGCTTGCCCGTCATGGCAAGGCGTATGTTTCGACGATGGCGCAATGCTTGCGATGGGCTGCGGATGCGCGACGCGTCAGAACGCATCCGTGCATCCGCAGCCTTCAATCGTGGCCGATCGTTATCGACGCACCGGCGCGTCGCCGGCGATGTAGTAATCGGCCGTACTGCGCGCCAACGGCGCACGTCCCCGCATGCGGTCGGCGATCTTCTCGGCGATCATGATCGTGGTGGCGTTGAGGTTGCCGGTGATGATGCGCGGCATGATCGAGGCATCGATGACGCGCAGGCCTTCCATCCCATGCACGCGGCCTTGTCCATCCACCACGGCCATGTCATCGGTGCCCATCGCACACGAACACGACGGGTGATATGCGGTCTCTGCACGCGAGCGCACGAACGCGTCCAGCTCGGCGTCGGTCTTGCAATCGGCGCTGGGGCTGATCTCGCGTCCGCGGTAAGGGTCCAGCGCGGGCTGCGCGATGATCTCGCGGGTGATGCGGATCGCATCGCGAAATTCCTGCCAGTCCTGATCGGTGGACTGGTAGTTGAAGAGGATGGACGGATGCTGGCGCGGGTCGCGCGACTTGGCGTGCACATGCCCGCGGCTGGGCGTGCGCATCGAGCCGACATGCGCCTGAAATCCATGTTCCTTCACCGCATTGCTACCGTTGTAATTGATCGCCACCGGCAGGAAGTGGTACTGGATATTAGGCCAGTCGAACTCATCGCGCGTGCGGATAAAGCCGCCAGCTTCGAACTGATTGCTGGCGCCGGTGCCGGTGCCGGCAAACAGCCACTCGGCGCCAATCGCGGGTTGGTTCCACCATTGCAGCGCCGGATACAACGACACCGGTTTGGTGCAGGCGTACTGGATATAGACCTCCAGATGATCCTGCAGATTCTGGCCGACGCCGGGCAGGTCGTGGACCAGCTGGACGTCGAGTGCGCGCAGCAGATCCGGTGCGCCGACGCCGGAGCGCTGCAACAGCTGTGGTGAGGCGATGGCGCCGGCACAGACCAGCACTTCGCGGCGTGCATGCGCATCGATGCCCTCGCTGCTGTTGCCGACCAGGTAATGCACGCCGATCGCGCGCTTGCCAGCAAACAGGATGCGATCGGTGGTGGCGTGGGTGACGATGTGCAGGCCATCGCGCGGCTTTGCCATGTCCAGATACCCGCGCGCCGTGCTCGCACGACGGCCCTGTGGCGTCACGGTGCGATCCATCGGCCCGAAGCCTTCCTGCTGGTAGCCATTGAGATCGTCGGTACGCGGATAGCCTGCCTGTACGCTGGCATCGACCATCGCGTGGAACAGCACGTTGTTGTCGTTCTTCGGCGTGGCCACGCTCACCGGGCCTTCGCCGCCGTGATAATCGTTGGCGCCGATGTCGCGCGTCTCGGCCTTGCGGAAGTAGGGCAGCACGTCGCGGTAGCTCCAGTCTTCCAGACCCGGGCGTTTGGCCCAGTGGTCGAAGTCGAGCGCGTTGCCGCGGATGTAGCACATGCCATTGATCAGCGACGAACCGCCCAGGCCTTTGCCGCGCCCGCATTCCATGCGCCGGTTGTCCATATGCGGCTCCGGCTCGGTTTCATAGGCCCAGTTGTAGCGGCGGCCCTGTAGCGGAAAGGCGAGTGCGGCCGGCATCTGGGTACGGAAATCCAGCCGATAATCCGGCCCGCCCGCTTCGAGCAGGAGCACCGTCACGCCGGGGTCTTCGGTCAGACGTGCAGCCAGCACGTTGCCTGCCGAGCCGGCGCCGATGATGATGTAGTCGTATTCGCGTTGCATGGTGGTCTCCTGATGCGTGTGCGGTGCAGCGGCAGTCAAGGCACTGCGCAGTCGCTGTTCTGTGCGCGGCAACGTGCCGGTGCACGCAGCGCGTGTGTCGGGCGCAACGCACGCATCCATCGATCGCGTGCGTTGCGGCGTGGGCCGCTTAAAACACCGATGCGTAGCGTTCCAGCTCGACCTGTATCGACTTGGTGCGCGTATACGCCTGCAGGGTCGCCAGGCCATTTTCGCGCCCCACGCCGGACTGCTTGTAACCTCCCACCGGCATCGGTGCAGGCGACTCGCCCCAGGTATTGATCCAGCAGATGCCCGCTTCCAGACGATGGATCAGCCGGTGTGCACGCGCCAGATCGGGCGTGACCACACCGGCGGCCAACCCGTACGTGGTGGCATTGGCACGGGTCACTGCTTCGTCTTCGTCGTCGTAGGTGAGCAGGCTCAGTACCGGCCCGAAGATTTCCTCGCGCACGATCGCCATCACGTCGGTGCAATCGCTGAAGATCGTCGGTGCTACGTAGTAGCCTTGCGCCAGCGCACCGTCGCGTAGCCGCTCGCCGCCGCAGAGCAGGCGCGCACCTTCGGCCTTGCCCTGGTCGATGTAGTCCAGCACGCGCTGCATGTGCGCGGCGCTGACCATCGGGCCAAACGTCGTGTTCGTATCGAGCGGGTCGCCGATATGGATGCGTTGCACGCGTGCCAGCAGCCGCGCTTCGAAGGCGGTGCGTAGCGCACGCGGCACGAACACGCGGGTGCCGTTGGTACACACCTGTCCGGAGCTGTAGAAGTTGGCCATCATCGCGATGTCGGCGGCCAGATCCAGATCGGCATCGGCGCACACGATCAACGGCGATTTGCCGCCCAGCTCCATGGTCACGTCTTTCAGTGACGAACTCGATGCGCTGGCCATTACCTTGCGCCCGGTGGCGGTGCCGCCGGTGAAGCTGATCTTCTCGATCTGCGGGTGTTCTGTGAGTGCGGTACCCACGCTGGCGCCGTCGCCGGGCAGCACGTTGAACACGCCATCGGGCAGGCCGGCTTCAGTGAAGATTTCGGCCAGTTTGAGTGCGGTGAGCGGCGTCACTTCGCTGGGTTTGAAGATCATTGCATTGCCAGCCGCCAGCGCAGGCGCGGCCTTCCACAGCGCGATCTGGATCGGGTAATTCCACGCACCGATCGCGCCGACCACGCCCAGCGGCTCATGCCGCGTGTAGAAGAAGCTGCCTTCGCGCAACGGCACCTGCACGCCTTGCAGCGCCTGCGATACGCCGGCGTAATACTCCAGCACGTCGGCGCCGGTGACGATGTCCACGCTGCGCGTTTCGCTCAGCGGCTTGCCGGTATTGAGCGTCTCCAGCTCGGCCAGCACGTCGTTGCGCTCGCGCAGCAATGCCACCGCGCGCAGCAGGATGCGCGAGCGCTCCACTGTCGTCAGTGCCGCCCACACGCGTTGGCCGGCCTTGGCGCTATCGACCGCGGCGTCCAGATCGTCGGCGCCAGCGTTGTGCACATTGGCCAGCACTTCGCCGGTGGCGGGGTTGATCACTTCGAACGTGTGGCCGCCGCGGGCGGGAACATATCGGCCGCCGATGTACAGCAGCTGGTCGGGGAAACGTGGCATGACAAACCTCCTTGGGACGGTCGCCGCAGCGATGCAACTCAGCGTGTGAGGTGCAAAAACTGCAGGTGACGCTCGTATTGATCGATGATGTCGTTGATGATTTGTTCGCGGCTGTAGCCGACCAGGTCGTAGTCCTGACTGCCTTCGTACAGATAGACTTCGGCGCGGTAATAGCGCTGGTTGCGGAAACGCTGCGCCACAAACGACGGAGTGAGATATCCGCGCATCACCACCTGGTAGCGGAAGCCTTGTTGTTCGCCGTGATCGACGCTGATTTCCATGTCGCCGTCGTCGACCCGGCTGCTGACCTTCCAGCCTTCTTCCTGCAACTGTGCGGCCACCGCTTCGATCGCCGGGCGCACCTGGTCGTGCATGAAACGGTAGACCTCATCGCGCGCCGGGAAGTGCATCGCCTGGCCCAGGCGCTGGCGCCAGCCACCGTGATGACGCGATTGCCCGATGAGCGGGCTGGGGCTGTAGAGCTGTGCACGTTTGCGCTGCGATTCTTCGCTCAGCGCGCGCGACAGGCCCCAGGCCATCAGCAGCAACACCGCAGAAAACGGCAGCGATGCCAATACCACTGCCGATTTCAGCGCGTCCATGCTACCGGCCAGCAATAGACCTGCAGTGACCACGGCGGTGAGCACGCCCCAGAACACGCGCAGCCAGCGCGGGCCGTCGTCGTGCGGCTCGCCGCCGTGCGAGGACAGCGTGGACAGCACCACGGTGCCGGAGTCGGCAGAGGTGACAAAGAACACGAAGCTGATCGCCACCGTCACCGTGATCACGGTGCGGCTCCACGGGTAGTTTTGCAGCAGCGAGTACAGCACCGTCTGCGGCGCATCGATGGCCTGTTGCGCCAATGCGCCCTGGCCATGGTGCAGCAACTGATCCAGCGCGCTATTGCCGAAGATCGACAACCACGCCAGGGTGAATCCCAGCGGGATCAGCAACACGCCCAGCACGAATTCGCGAATGGTGCGGCCGCGCGAGATGCGCGCGATGAACAAGCCAACGAAGGGTGCCCAGCCGATCCACCACGCCCAGTAGAACACCGTCCAGTTGCCCAACCAGTCGGCACGGCCGCCATAGGCATAGACGTCGAAACTCTTGCCGACCACGCTGCCCAGGTAGTCGCCCAGGTTCTGCATCAAGGCATTGAGCAGGTATTGCGTGGGGCCGGCAAACAGCATGAACAACAGCAGCGCGATCGCCAGCAGCATGTTGATGTCCGACATCCAGCGCACGCCTTTTTCGACGCCGGACACTGCCACCACAATCGCCGCGCCCATCATCGCCGCGATCAGTGCGACCTGCACCCAATGCGTGTGCGGCACATCGAACAAGGTGCTCAGCCCGGCATTGAGATGCAGCACGCCAAAGCCCATGTCTGCGCCGATGCCGAACACCGTCGCCACGATGCCCAGCGCATCCACGGTGTAGCCGATCGGCCCGTTGATGCGCTTGCCGATCAGTGGATACAGCGCCGAGCGCAAGGCCAGCGGCAGGTTATGACGGAAGGCGAAATACGCCAGCGCCATGGCCGCCAGCGCGAACACGCCCCAGCCGTGCAGGCCCCAATGCAGAAACAGCAATTGCATGGCCTGACGTGCGGACGCTTCACCGCTGCCGGTGCCACCCTGGGGCGGCTGCAGATAATGGGTCAGCGGTTCGGAGACGCAGAAGAAGAACAGCGTGATGCTGATACCGGCCGCGAACAACATGCCGGCCCAGGAGAGATAGCTGAATTCCGGCTCGTCGTGATCGGCGCCGAGCTTGATGTTGCCGTAACTGGAGAGCGCAGTGCCCAGCACGAACACCAGATACAGCGTCATCGCCAGCAGGTAGTACCAACCGACATTGCGCGAGGCCCAGGTCTGCGCATCCAGCAGCACGCGGCCCGCGTCCAGCGGAAACAGCGCAACCAGCAAGGCGAATGTGCACACCACCGTCGCCGCCAACAAAAACACCGGCCGCAAGGTGCGCACCGGCAACGGCTGCGGTTCGACTGCACTCATACCGACGCACTCATAGGATGCGTATCACGTGACGTGCTCCCAACGAAAAACCGCCTGCGTTATCGCACAGGCGGTGTCTAGGGGGTGTCGTCGGTCGAGTTCGCCAGTGCGAACCCGTCGGCACTTTGCGTGCGCTAGCGCAACAACTGCAGCGGAACGCGGATGTCCATGCCCACTGCCAGATGATCTGAGAACGCGGCAGGAATCGCTTCGGTGTGCTCGATCACCAGACTGTCGCTGACCAGGATATGGTCGATCGCCCGGTCCGGGCGCCAGCTTGGGAAGGTGTGCACCACGCAGCTCGGCGGCTGCAATCGCGTATGCCGATACAACGCCTGCATCTCCGGCCGGTCGGCCACGCAGTTGAAGTCGCCCATCAGCATCGCGTTGGGATGCTCGGACAGCAGCTCGGCGATGAAGGCCAACTGGGCCATGCGCGAATTGGCGCCCAGCGACAGATGCGCCACCGCAACCGCGAGCCCATCGCGGCCTTGCCCGAACTTGGCCAGCAGGATGCCGCGCCCGCCGATGCGGCCGGGCAGGGCGTGGTCCTGGACTTCCAGCGGTTCCAGCTTGCTCAGCAATCCGTTGGCACTGGACGCCACCCCGCCCATGCGGCGGTTGGGCTGGTGGCTCCAGTAGTGGAAGCCGGCACGCTCGGCCAGATAGTGGGTCTGGTTGGTGAAGCCCGAGCGCAGGCTGCCTGGGTCGGCCTCCTGCAGGCCGACGATGTCGCGGTCGCCGGCCAGCTTGGCGATGCTGTCCAGGCTGGTGCGTTTGGCCCCCAGCGGTAACGCATGCGACCAGCTGCGGGTGACGTAGTCGCTGTAACGGCGGGTGCTGGAACCGGCCTGGATATTGGCGGTCAGCACCCGCAGGGTGCGCGAGTCCGAAGCGTTCACGATGCGGCGGTCGCCCCGATCACTTGGCCAGCGTGGCGCGTTCGCGCGCGATCAGGTGATCGGCGATGCGCAGCATGTCCGGGAAGCTCTTGCCCTTGACCAGGTACTTGCCGTTGACGATCAGCGACGGCGTGCCGGTGATCTGGCTACGGGTAGCGAACTGCTTGGCGCGGTTGGTCTTGGCCGAGACGCCGAAGCTGCTCATGGTGTCGATGAAGGTCTTCTGGTCCACGCCATACTTGGCGTAGAACGCGGCGATGTCCTGCACCGAATCCTTGCCGCGCTCGCCCTTGAGGGTCTGGTCGACGTGGATGGCCTTGTACAGCGCTTCGTGGGTCTTTTCCTGCACGCCCAGCGTCTCGGCGGCGTAGAACGCGCGCGCATAGTCATCCCACGGGCCACCGAACATCGCCGGGACGTAGACGAAATGCACGTCCGACGGCAGGCCGGCCTTCCACGGCCCGATCAGCGGCTGGAACGCGTTGCAGGCCGGGCAGACATAGCCGAACACCTCGGCCACTTCGATCTTGCCGGCAGCCTGCTGGTACGGCTGGGCTGCCTGGATGTCCACATAGTCGGTGCCGGCGACCGGCTCGGGGCCGTTCGGTGCGCGTGGGGCGGCGCTGGGCGCGGCGGCCGGCGGCGTGGTGGCGCTTTCGCCCACCGCAGGCGGGGCGGCCGGATCGGCAGCCGGGGCAGCGGCAGGTGCAGACGTCGTCTCGGCAGCCGGCGTTGCGGCGGCAGGTGCGGTGTCGGACGAGCCGTCCTGGGCCTTGCAGGCGACCAGGATCGGCAGCAGCGCCATCAGCGTCAGGGCGAAGCGGGTCTTCATCGGATTGGATCTCCAGCGTGGGGCGAGGAAAGGGCCGGACGGCCGCGGGGCGCATGATGCCACGGGCCGCCGTCGGTGGCGGTTACGCGGTTCAGCGCTTGGCAGCTGCGGCGTGCTCGCGGGCGATGAGGTAGTCGGCTACGCGCAGCATGTCTGGGTAATTGCGCGCGCCGATCAGATAGCGCCCGTTGACGATGATGGCCGGGGTGCCGGGCAGCTTGCTGCGCTTGGCGAAGTCGCGCGCGGCATCCAGCTTGGCGTCCACCGCCTGGCTTTTGTAGGTCTCGACGAAGCGCTGCTGCGGCACGCCGTAGTCGGCGTAGAACGCCGCCAGTTCTTCCGGTGCCACGTTCTGGGAAGGCACGCTCTGCTTTTCGTGGATGGCGTCGAACATGGCGCGGTGGCTGCGCTTGGCCACGCCGAGGATGTCGGCGGCGAAGTAGGCGCGCGCGAACGCGTCCCAGAACCCGCCAAAGGCTGCCGGCACCGGGGTGAAGCGCACATAGGACGGTTGCTTGGCCGCCCAGGCTTCCAGCGTCGGCTCGAAATGCGCGCAATGCGGGCAGGTGTAGCCGAACACTTCCACCACTTCGACCTTGCCGGCCAGTGGCGCATACGGCTGGCCGCCGTCGATCAGGGTGTAGTCCTCGCCTTCGACCGGCGGCGCCGTCTTGTCGGCGGCGCAGGCCACCAGTGGCACCAGGATCAACAATAGCAGGGACAAGCGGGAAAGCAGATTCATGCAGGCTCCGTGGGGATCTCAAGAGGGGGCGGGAAACGACGACGCCGGTCGCGGGACCGGCGTCGTGACACGGTGGAGCAGGTGGGCGCCTCAGCTCATGAGCGCGCCGGTGTCCCGGCGGGCGTCTGTGCAGCGGCGGCATCGTCGGCGCGGTCGTGCAGACCTTGCAGATAGCTGGACAGCGCCTGGATCTCCTGCTCGCTCAGCGGGCGTGCCACCTGCGCCATGATATTGAACAGCGCCGGATTGCGCTCCTGGGTGGTGCCGGCCTGGTAGTCCTTCAGGCGCCGCGCCACGTAGTCGGCATGCTGGCCACCCAGGCGCGGATACGCCGGGCCCGGATTGCCGCCACCGGACGGGCCGTGGCACGCCATGCAGGCCGGCACGCCGCGCGCGATGTCGCCACCGCGGTAGAGCTTTTCGCCGACCTCGTAGAACTTCATGCCCTGATACGGGCCCTCGGCGATCACTGCGTCGTCGGCGACCCCGGCGGACGCCTTCTGGGTGGCGAAGTAGGCGCCCAGGTCGCGCATGTCCTGCGCGGTGAGGTCCTTGACGAACGGCACCATCACCGCCGACATCCCGCTATTGCGCTCGCCGCTGGCGATCAGGGCCACCTGATGCGCAACGTAGCGCTCGGTTTGCCCGGCGATGCGCGGGTACATGGCCACCGCCGGATTGCCGTCGGGGCCGTGGCAGGCTGCGCAGGCGGCCGCCTTTGTCTGCCCGGCCTTGGCATCGCCCCAGGTGGTCTTGGCCAGATCCACCTCCAGCGGCGCAACGCGCACGGGCGGTGGATCGGGGATCGGCGTGACCGCCGATTGCGCAAACGCCACGGCGGCAATGACCGGCACGGCGAGGGCGGTGAGGACTAGCACACGAGCATGGCGCATCAGCTAAAGCTCCGTATGGACCCGGCCCGCGCGCGTTGGGTGCTGGCAGTGGCAGGCATGCTTGGATTATCGACACGCCTTTGCGCCAGGGTCAACGAACAGTGCAGCAAAACCGCCGGGCCCGAACGTGCGATCCTAGTGAGATGTCGCTCCTTATCGAACAAGCCCGCTACCACCTGTCCGCCCATAACGCCCGGCAATTGCCCGACGATGGCGGTTACGAGGTGGCCTTCGCCGGCCGCTCCAATGCCGGAAAATCCAGCGCACTCAATGCGCTGACCCGCCAGAACGCGCTCGCCCGCGTGTCCAAGACCCCCGGCCGCACCCAGCAGCTGGTGTTCTTCCAGATCCAGCCCGAGCGCTATCTGGTGGATCTGCCCGGTTACGGCTACGCCAAGGTGCCGCAGGACCTGCAGGCGCACTGGCAGGCCTTCATCGACCGCTATTTCCGCACCCGCGAGGCACTGCGCGGCCTGGTGGTGGTGATGGATATCCGCCATCCGCTCAAGGATTACGACCTGCAGATGCTCGGCTACGCCGCCGAACGCGGCCTGCCTGCGCACGGCTTGCTGACCAAGGCCGACAAGCTCGGCCGTGGCCAGCAGATGCAGACCCTGCAGAAGGTGAAGAAGGAAGTGACCTCGCGCTTCGGCGACAGCGTGACCGTGCAGACCTACTCCGGCGAATCGCGCCAGGGTGTGGACGAACTGCGCGGCATCGTCGGCGGCTGGCTGGGCCTGGGTGTGGAAACGCCCGCGGCCGAGTGATGCCTGGCGGCCGCCACGGCCGCGGCCCTTTGATGCGATGCAAGACGGCGAGCCAGTGCTCGCCGTCTTTGTGTGTGCCGGGCAGTACGGGCCTGTCGGCCGCCAGGGTCGACCGGTGTACCGGTTGCGGCCGGCTGGCGCATAGGCGGAGCGGTGGGCTGCGGTGATGCGCACTGCGGCCCATCCTGCGGCATGCGCATGGATGGAAATCTCAGACCCGGCCGGTGGCGGCAATACTTGCATGCCCTGCGGGTATAGTGCGGGCCTTGCGGTGGCTGGGAAGTATCCCCACATCGTCCCACCCCTTCACGTTTGCGAGCCTGCCCTTGTCGAGTCCCAGCCACGTTGCCGAAACGCCGATTACCGAACGCGCGGAACTGGTCCAGGTGCTGGCCTCCGGCGAAAAGCCCAGTGCGGACTGGCGGATCGGGACCGAGCACGAGAAGTTCGGCTTCCAGCTCGATGACCTGCGCGCGCCCACCTTCGAAGGCGCGCGTGGCATCCAAGCCCTGCTGACCGGGTTGACCCGTTTCGGCTGGGAGCCGGTGCAGGAAAACGGCCACACCATCGCGCTGCTGCGCGACGGCGCCTCGGTGACGCTGGAGCCGGCCGGACAGCTGGAACTGTCCGGCGCGGCGGTGGAAACCCTGCACGACACCTGCGTGGAAACCGGCACCCATCTGGACGAAGTGGCGCAGGTGGCCGGCGAGTTGCAGCTTGGGTTCCTGGGCATGGGCTTCCAGCCCAAGTGGCGGCGCGACCAGATGCCGTGGATGCCCAAGGGCCGCTACCAGATCATGAAGAACTACATGCCCAAGGTCGGCTCGCTCGGCCTGGACATGATGACGCGCACCTGCACGGTGCAGGTCAATCTGGATTACGCCACCGAAGCGGACATGGTGCAGAAGTTCCGCGTGTCGCTGGCGTTGCAGCCGATCGCCACCGCCTTGTTCGCCGATTCGCCGTTCACCGAGGGCAAGCCCAACGGCTACCTGAGCTATCGTTCGCACATCTGGACCGACACCGACGCCGATCGCACCGGCATGCTGGATTTCGTGTTCGAAGACGGTTTTAGCTACGAGCGGTACGTCGATTACCTGCTCGATGTGCCGATGTATTTTTCGTATCGCAACGGTGTCTATGTCGATGCCAGCGGGCAGAGCTTCCGCGATTTCATGCAAGGCAAGCTGCCGGCATTGCCGGGTGCGTTGCCGACGCTGCGCGATTGGTCGGACCACATGACCACCGCGTTTCCGGAAGTGCGCCTGAAGAAATATCTGGAAATGCGTGGCGCCGATGCCGGCCCGTGGAATCGCCTGTGCGCGTTGTCGGCGTTCTGGGTGGGCCTGTTGTACGACCAGATCGCGCTCGATGCAGCCTGGGACCTGGTGAAGGATTTCAGCCCGACCGAACGCCACGCCTTGCGCGACGGCGTGCCCAAGCACGCGCTGGGCCTGCCATTCCGCAACGGCACCGTGCGCGACCTGGCGGTGGAGGCAGTCAACATCGCCCGCGAAGGCCTGCGCCGACGCGCGCGCTTGAATGGCGATGGCCAGGACGAAACCGGCTTTGTCGACGTGATCGCCGAGATTGCCGAAAGCGGCGTCACTGCCGCCGAGCGCAAGCTGGCGCTGTATCACGGCGCCTGGAACGGCGATATCGACCGTGTATTCCGCGAGTTTGCGTACTGATTGAGTGATGTGCGGTCGACTGCGCGCCGTGATGCGGCGCGTGTTGCTGTGGGTCAGTGCGTGAGCGGTTAGCTGTCGGCAGTGAAGCCCTGGTTGTGTGCGGCTTCCACCCTGGGGCCCTGATGCGCACGGTCGCGCGCATTCTCCGCGTGGGTGACCGACGAGCGCGTTACCGACCCTGGCTCGGCGCGACAGCCTGGTAGCTAGGGGAATGCGTTGCCCCGTGATGCGCGCGATGAGGCCACTGCTGGTCGTGCGCGCTGATCCCTTGTCCCCGTCGGTTCCTGTCTGCGCTCAGCGCCGCTCCGGCATGCACGGCAGGCGCACCGTTACGCGCAGCCCGCCATGGGCGCGGTTGTCCAGGCGCAGGTCGCCGCCATGCGCCAGCACGATGCTGTGCGCCACCGACAAGCCCAGACCGATGCCACCGGTACCACGGTTGCGCGAAGACTCGCCACGCACGAACGGCAGTAGCAGTTGTTCGCGCTGGGTGGGGTCGATGCCGGGGCCGTCGTCGTCGATCCACAACACCCCATCTTCGCCATCGCGGGTGAGCTGCAGGCGCGCGCACTTGCCGTATTTCAGGGCGTTTTCGAGAAGATTCATCAGCGCGCGGCGCAATGCCAGCGGGTCGCCGTCCAGGGTGATGGTCGGGCCGGGCAGCAGCACCGCGTCGGCGCCGATATCGGTGGCGTTGTCGACCACGCTCTCCACCAGCAGGCGCAGATCCAGCGGCGCGCGCTCGCCGCGATGGCGATCGTTCTGGATGAAATCCAGCGCCGCGGAAATCATCGCCTTCATTTCGTCGATATCGGCCAGCGCCTTTTCGCGCAGTGGCGGTTGCAGGCCGTCCAGTCGAAACGACAGCCGCGCCAGCGGCGTGCGCAGGTCGTGCGCGATGGCCGCCACCATGTGGGTACGTTCGTTGATCAGCCGGTTCAGACGCCCCTGCATCGCATTGAACGAATCGGCGGCGCGGACGATCTCCGGCGGGCCGCTGCGTTGCAAGGCGGCGGCGTGGGGATTGCGGCCCAGCCGGTCGGCGGCTTCGGCAAAGCGCTTGATCGGCGCCGACAGTGCGCGCGAGAACCACCATGCCAGCGGCACATTGGCGAGCAGGCCGGCCAGGAACAGCAGCACGATATGGGTCTTGAACTCAGCCGACAGCCGCCGTCGCGGCGACTCCACCGTGCGCCAGCGGCCATCGGGCTGCTGCAGTGCGGCGGTGAAGCCGTCCAGCAGCGGCACGCCGGGGGTCAGGCGTTCGCTTTCCCAATCGTCCGGCGCCTGGTCCATGCGCAGCCCATTGCCGAACGGCGGGTCGCCAGCTGGGCGGCCGGACGCCCATTCCGGCGACATCCGTCGGATACCGTTGCTGTCCGCGGCACTGGCCGCGTGCTGCCGTCGCGGTCGGTCCGCAGCAAGCTGCGGGCTCTCGCGGTCGTCGGCACTGCGATAGAACCGCACGCGGTGCGCGTCGACATCCAGCCAGTGGGCCAGCAGCATTTCCGCGAAGGCGTCGCGCACCTGGCCAGGCGGCGCCGTTGGCACCTGCACGCTGTCGTGCACCTTGAGGGTCTGGGTGCCGGCGGGCATGCGCGTGGACAGCAGCGCCACCACTTCCGGCGGGTGCACCGGCGGCTCGTAGACGGGGGTGCGCATCACCAGCAGGGCGATGCCGATGGCCTGGGCGGTGAGCAGCGCCACCGCCAGCAGGACGAACGTGCGGGCAAAGATCGACAGCCCGCGACGTGCCGATTTGCTCACAGACGCGAGACGCCCGGCAGCAGCATGTAGCCTTCATTGCGTACGGTGCGAATCAGTTCGGTATGGACGCGCTCGTTGATCTTGCGGCGCAGGCGGCTGATCTGACTGTCGATGGCACGGTCGTAGACGTCGGTATCGCGGCCGCGCGCATAGTCCAGCAACTGGTCGCGGCTGAGCACGCGCTGTGGGTGCTCGACGAAGGTGCGCAACAGCGCGAATTCGCCGTCGGAGAGATTGATGAAGATGCCGGTGGGGTCGCGCAGGTCGCGGCGCACCACGTCCAGGCGCCAGCCGGCGAATTCGTAGACGTTTCCGCGCTGGTCGGCCTGCTCGTTGCTGGCTTGGCTGCGGCGCAGCAAGGCGCGCACCCGCGCCAGCAGTTCGCGCGGGTTGCAGGGTTTGGCCAGATAGTCGTCGGCGCCCACTTCCAGGCCGATGATGCGGTCGGTGTCGTTGCCCAGCGCACTGAGCATGATGACCGCTGGCGAACCGCGTTCGCTGGCCAGGGCGCGGGCTGCGCTCAGCCCATCTTCTCCCGGCATCATCACGTCGAGTACGATGAGGTCCGGGCGGCGTTGCGCCATGCGCGTGCGCATGTCCGCCACGTTTTCGGCAACGTCCACCTGGTAGCCATGCGCGCTGAGGAACTCGCCGATCAGCTTGCGCAGGTCCGGGTCGTCGTCGACCACAAGAACGCGGGGTTGTTGCATGTCCATGGGAATCATCGTCGGTGGCGCGGAGGTCGGACCGCGCAGGGTGGTGGCTACCGGATACATGATGCTCGCAGGTGCAAGGCTGGAACTCACATCATAAACATCAAATTTGTCAACTATTGGCACACGTGCAAGGCAACATGACGGGACGGGACATCACGCAGGACACCATCGCTTCGACACTGCGCCATCCCGATGGCGGGTTCGTGCATGACAAGGCGTTTCCGATGATGCGGGTGATCAGTCGCGACAACGGCGTGGGCCTGACCCGCGACATGGTACTGATGGCGCAGACCTTGCGCGCCGGCGGCGTGCCCGTGCAGGAGCTGGGGTTCACCAGCCAGCGGTTGCAGGACACCGGGCGCGAAGTGCGGCTATGGGCCAGTCGCGCGCTGTTCGGGCGGGTGCCGCTGCAGATCTTTTCCGAGCGTGTGTATGCGCGCTGCCTGCCGCTGGGGCAGATCAACCTGCTGGTGCCCAATCCGGAATGGCTGCTGCCCAAATGGCTGCCGTTGCTGCCGAAATTCGACGCGGTGCTGTGCAAGACCCACCATGCCGAGCGGATTTTCCAGAGCCTGGGCTGCACCACGCGTTTCATCGGCTTTACCAGCCCGGATCGCCACGATGGGCAGGTGCCGCGCCAGCGTGCGTTTTTCCATCTGGCCGGGCGCAGCACCGCCAAGGGCACCCGCGTGCTGCTGGAGACCTGGAAGCAGCATCCGGAGTGGCCGCTGCTGACGGTGGTGCAAAACCCGCGGACCGCCGGTAAACCGGTGGTGGCGCCGAATATCGATCACCGCGTGCGCTATCTCGACGATGCCGAGTTACGTCGGCTGCAGAACGCACACCTCTTCCACATCTGTCCCTCCGAGGCCGAAGGCTTCGGGCACTACCTGATGGAAGCGCTGAGCGTGGGGGCGGTGACCTTGGCCACCGATGGTGAGCCGATGAACGAGTTGGTCAAACCGGAACATGGCGTATTGATTCCGGTGGGCGACGTGCGCCAGCGACGCCTTGCGTCGTATTACTACGTGGACGCAGCGGGAATCGCGCAGGCGGTGGAGACCGCGCTCGCCATGCCGCAGGCCGCGCTGGATACGCTGTCGGCCAATGCGCGTGCGTTCTATCAGGCCAATGATGGCGCCTTTGCAGGGCGCTTCTGCAGCGCGGTACTGGCGTCTCTGCCGGAGCATGCGCCGCAACATGCTGTCTGCATCGCGCCGGTGGTGGTCGATCGTTGAGGGATTGACGCGCTTGTCAGCGCTTGTGGTCGTTACGACTGCATGCCGTTGCTCATCAACGGCATGCGCATCTTCCTCGTGCGCGGGTTCAAGCGGACGCTGCCATCGGAAGGTTGCAGCGTTACTGACGCTGCGCAGTTGACCCCGCTATTCGATCGCGCCGGCGCGCTGCCAGGCTTGCTTGGTACTCACAGTCGCGGCGTCGAATGCATGCAATGCACGATCGATTGGTCGCCGGCTAGATGAGCGTGCAGCGTTGGCGAAATCCAATGACAACGAATCGATCAATCACTCCTATTGCACCACTCACGGCGCGGTCGTTTCGCTGTGCAGCTCCGCAATGCAGGGCGACACAAATAGATTGCCGCGATATGCGCCGGCCAGCGTCCTGGCCGCGACGACTGCCCAGACCACACCAAGCACGGCCACCAGGGCGACGCCGAGTAGATTGAAGAACATCAGCTGCACTAGCGCGCCAAGTTTCAAGGTGGCCACGGCGTAGACGCCAAGTGGAAAGGTAAAACCCCACCAGCCCAGATTGAACGGCACCTCGGCACGGAAATAGCGTGCGGTGATAAGCACCGACAGCAGTAGCCACCAGGCGCCGAGGCCCCAGAACAGCACGCCGCCGATCACGCCGATGCCCGCCGCGATCTGCCCGAGCTCGGCCAGCCCGTGTGCAGCGAAGATCGCCGGGGCGTCGGCGCCCATCACCAGCATGCCCAGCGCACCGGTCGCGATCGGGCCGAGCGACAACCAGCTCGATGCCGCCATGCTGGCCGGCGGCAGCTGATGCAAGGCCATGCGCAGCAGCAGGATGACCAGGATGCTCATCGCCACCGGCACCGAATACGCCCACAACGCATAGCTGGCAATCAGCACCGCGAACCGGCTGCCTGCATCGGCAAGGTGCGGAGCCAGCAGCCCGCCGCTGGCCGCCGCCACTTCGGCCGCCACCACCGGCAACAGCCACACCGCGGTCATCTGCTCGATGCGGTGCTGCTGCCGGGTGAACATCAGATACGGCACGCCCACTCCGCAAGCCACGGCCATCGCCACATCCGCCCACCACAGGGCCTGGGCCAGCGGCAGCACGGCGCCGCCCCAACGTGGCATGCCGTACAGCAACAGACCGTTGATGATGGTCGCCAGGCCCATCGGGATGGTGCCCAGGAACATCGACGCGCTGGCGTGCCCGAAGATCCGTCTGGCTTCATCGAAGAACAGCACCCAACGCGCGGCATACAGCAGCGCGAAGACGACAAACAGCGCAACGTTGCACATCCACAGGCACGCGCCGATCGCCGCCAAGCCTGGAACAAGCCACGGCAGTTGCCCGAGCGCCAGGGCAAAAATGCCGGTGCCCATGGTGACCGCGAACCAGCTCGGGGTGAATTGACGGATGACCTCACGCGGGCCGGACAGTGCCTTGAAGGGGCGCAGCCACTGGGTGACTGGGAGTGCAGTGACGGTAGACATGGCGGCATGTGACGCAATGGGGAGGGCAGTGGCGACAGTGTCGAGCGCCAGTCCATAGCTGTAAAACGGGTAATATCGCTAATCAATACTTGTAAAGAAGGTAGATTGTGCGTCTGACGCTGCGGCAACTTCAGATCTTTTGCGCCATTGCCCAGCATGGCAGCACCACCAGTGCCGGACTGGTGGTGGCGTTGTCGCAGTCGGCCACCAGCGCGGCGCTCAATGAGCTGGAGCATGCGTTGGGCACGCAGTTATTCGATCGCGTCGGCAAACGCCTGGTGCTCAACGATGTCGGCACCGCGCTGCTGCCGCAGGCACGCAAGCTGCTCGATGGCGCACACGAGATCGAAGCGGGCTTCGAACCGGGCACCGCTGCCGCTAGAGGTCGCTTGAAAATCGGTTGCAGCACGACGATCGGCAATCATGTGTTGCCGCTGGTGCTGCATGCGCTACGCAAGCAGGCGCCAGCGCTGCGCGTGGATATGGAAAGTGCCAATAGCAGCACGATCGCGCGCAAGGTGGCCAACTTCGAGTTGGACATGGGGTTGATCGAAGGACCCTGTCATTTGCCGGAACTGCGTGCGGAGCCCTGGTTGCTGGACGAACTGCTGGTCGTGGTCGGTCGCCGACATGCGTTGGCCAAGCAGCCCAAGGTCGCGCTGGCCGACCTGCGCGACGCCGACTGGCTGTTGCGCGAGCCAGGCTCGGGCACGCGTGAAGAGGTCGAGCAGTTGCTGCTGCGGCATCTGCATGCGTTGTCCGATACCCGCCAGATCGGCAGCTCGGAAGCGATCAAGAACATGGTGGTGCAGGGCCTGGGTGTGAGTTGCCTGTCGCGCTGGGTTGTGGATGAGCTGATCGCAACGAAGAAGTTGAAGCCGCTGAGCGGCGGGCTGCCGCGACTGACCCGGCGGTTCTTTCTGATCGCGCATCGCGACAAGTTTTTTTCGCCGAATCTGCAGCGCTTTCACGACGCCTGCCTGCAGTTCAAGCTGGAGCGGGGCGAGCCTGCGCACCGTTAGGCATCGGCCATGCGCTGCTGCGCAATCGCGTGCGGCAATGCAGCAGGGTGATGCGCGCAGCAATGCCTGGATGTGACGCGAAGGCAGGACGGCGATGATGTGAGCGCGGTCACCTTCTGTTGCGTGCAGCGTGCGTATCGACTGCTCAACAGCCCTCGGCATCGCTTTTTCCATACAGATGCCTATACTGCCCCCCAGTATCTTGGGTCGAGGGCCGGCATGCCGCATTCGCCGCTGGAAAAGAAACGCGCACTGGCGCGGGTACGGCGGTTGCGTGGGCAGTGCGATGCACTTGAGCGTGCGTTGCAGTCGGGCGCAGACTGCGCCCCAGTGCTACAGCAGATCGCCGCGATCCGGGGGGCAGTGAATGGGCTGATGTCGCAGGTGCTTGAAGCGCATATCCGTGAAGACTTCGGGCATGCCGCTGCGTCCGATGCACAACGCGCCGAGCGGGTACAGGACTTGCTCGGCCTGGTCCGGTCTTACCTCAAATGAACTCCCACCGGGCCGGCGCATGCCGCGCCCGTCCTCGAACATCCTCGTCAGGAGCGCTATCCCAATGAAATCCCGTGCAGCAGTCGCATTCGGACCCGGCAAGCCGCTGGAAATCGTCGAGATCGACGTCGCACCGCCGAAGGCCGGCGAAGTGCTGGTCCGCATCACCCACACCGGCGTGTGCCATACCGATGCCTTCACGCTGTCCGGCGATGACCCGGAAGGTATCTTCCCGTCGGTGCTGGGCCACGAAGGCGGCGGCATCGTCGAGCAGATCGGCGAAGGCGTGACCAGCGTCAAGGTCGGCGACCACGTGATCCCGCTGTACACGGCCGAATGCCGCAAGTGCAAATTCTGTCTGTCCGGCAAGACCAACCTGTGTCAGGCCGTGCGTGCCACTCAGGGCAAGGGCTTGATGCCTGACGGCACCACGCGCTTCTCCTACAACGGCGAGCCGATCTTCCACTACATGGGCTGCAGCACCTTCAGCGAATACACCGTGGTGCCGGAAATCTCGCTGGCCGTGGTCAATCCCGAAGCGCCGCTGGAAAAGGTCTGCCTGCTCGGCTGCGGCGTCACCACCGGCATCGGCGCGGTGCACAACACCGCCAAGGTCAAGCCGGGCGAAAGCGTGGCGGTCTTCGGGCTGGGCGGCATTGGTCTTGCGGTGATCCAGGGCGCGGTGCAGGCCAAGGCCGGGCGCATCCTGGCCATCGATACCAACCCCGGCAAGTTCGACCTGGCGCGCAGCATGGGCGCCACCGATTGCATCAACCCGAAGGACTACGACAAGCCGATCCAGGAAGTCATCGTGGAGTTGACCGACGGCGGCGTGGATTTCAGCTTCGAGTGCATCGGTAACGTCAACGTGATGCGTTCGGCGCTGGAGTGCTGCCACAAGGGTTGGGGCGAGAGCGTCATCATCGGCGTGGCCGGTGCAGGCCAGGAAATCAGTACCCGTCCGTTCCAGCTGGTGACCGGCCGTGTGTGGCGCGGCTCGGCCTTCGGTGGTGTCAAGGGACGTACGCAATTGCCGGGTATGGTGGAGCAATCGATGAAGGGCGAGATCGATCTGGACCCGTTCATCACCCACACCATGCCGCTGGAAGAGATCAACGAGGCCTTCCATCTGATGCATGAAGGCAAGTCGATCCGCACCGTGATTCATTTCTGACCGTACGGCCAGGATCGGCGCGCGGCCGCTTCCGCGCACGCAGTACCCGATACCCGGGAGGGGCATGATGACTACCGTGTCGATTCATCCTTCGGTGGACAGTGGAGTAGCGCGTGGGGCGGCCGGCGGCTTTGCAGGCGGAACCCTGCAATGCCATTGCGCCAGCGACAAGGTAACCGTGGACGTGGCGGCGCAGACCGCGCACAACCATGCTTGCGGCTGCAGTAAATGCTGGAAGCCGGAAGGGGCGACCTTTTCCGTGATCGCGGTGGCGCCGCGCGACAAGATCACGGTGACCGCACATGCGGAGAAGCTCAAGATCGTCGATGAAAGTGCAACGATCCAGCGGCATGCGTGCACCGGCTGCGGTGTGCACATGATCGGCCGCATCGAGAAAAAGGATCACGCGTTCTACGGCCTGGATTTCATCCACACCGAACTGTCGCAGCAGTCGGGCTGGTCGCCGCCGGGCTTTGCGGCGTTCGTGTCGTCCATCATCGAAACCGGTACGCCGCCGGAGCAGATGGAAGGCGTGCGCGCGCGGCTGACCGAGCTGGGCTTGCAGCCGTACGATTGCCTGTCGCCGGGGTTGATGGACGCGTTGTCGGCCCAGGTGGCGCGTCAGAAGGGTCTGCTGCACTGACCCACCCTCCGCGCAGCCGGCGACGCCGGCTGCGCGGTCTTCTTTCGAAGGAATTCCATGGAACGTATCGAACACCGCGCCTGCTTCGGCGGTTGGCAGGACGTGTACCGGCATCAGTCGCAGGCCTTGGATTGCAGCATGACGGTAGGGGTGTATCTGCCGCCGCAGGCCGCCGAGGGTCCGTTGCCGGTGCTGTACTGGCTCAGTGGCCTGACCTGCACCGAACAGAACTTCATCGGCAAGGCCGGCGCGCAGCGCTACGCGGCCGAACACGGCGTGATCGTCGTGGCGCCGGACACCAGCCCGCGTGGCGACGATGTGGCCGACGCGGAGGGCTACGACATCGGCAAGGGCGCCGGTTTCTATGTCGATGCCACGCAGCAGCCGTGGGCAGCGCATTACCGCATGTACGACTATGTGGTGAACGAATTGCCGGCGTTGATCGAAGCGACATTCGCCACCACCGGTGCGCGTGCGATCAGCGGCCACTCGATGGGCGGCCATGGCGCATTGACCATCGCGCTGAAGAATCCGGGCCGCTATCGCAGCGTCTCTGCATTTTCGCCGATCGTGGCGCCGAGCCAGGTGCCGTGGGGCGAGAAGGCGTTTGGGCAGTATCTGGGCGACGATCGCGACAGCTGGAAGGCGTATGACGCCACCGCGTTGATCGCGCAGGCGCAGGAGCATTTGCCGCTGTTGATCGATCAGGGCGGGGCGGACGAATTCCTGGAAAACCAGCTGAAAACCGGGTTGTTCGAAGACGCTGCCAAGGCGGCGGCATACCCGGTGACCGTGCGGATGCAGCCGGGGTACGACCATAGCTATTACTTCATCGCCAGCTTTATTGGCGAGCATATTGCGCATCATGCTGCGGCATTGCGTGGTTGAGTGTGCTGTTATTGCGGTTGCAAGCGACTGTGATCCGGGATGCGCTCGCCGTGGATACATGTGCACCCTGCCGCATGTGCTGCGGTCGCCACTTGCTTAGGCTTGGTGCGTAGTTCCCTTCTCCCGTCGGGAGAAGGTGCCCCGCAGGGGCGGATGAGGGTACGGGCCACAGCTTGGTGCAGAGAGGGATTGCGTGAGTGGCTTCGCGCCCTACCCTCACCCCAACCCCTCTCCCGGCGGGAGAGGGGCTTTAAGCGGCACGATGCCTCTGACCGTACCTAGCGCAGTTGCTGCGCAGCGTGTCTGCCTATCTGATACACGCCGTCAACGTACGTCGCGCATTTCCCAGTGATGGCCGGCCAGGGCCTGCATGCGCTGCTTGAACAGATCGCCGGGGATGCTGGTGGTGGCGACCAGGTCGATGCGCAGATCGTCCTGCTTGCCGGTGACGGTGGCCGATGGATCGGTGATGCCCAGGCTGGGGTCCACCTCGTCCGGGTCGGCCTGCAGTTGGCGCCAGCGATCGAACCAGGCCGGGTCGCGCAGTGCGGCCTGCAACTGTTCGGCGAAGGCCTCGGCGCCGTTAGCGGTGAAGCTCACCGACGGCGCGCTGCCGCGGGCGAGCTTGGGGTCGGGCAGGCTGATCGAGTAGCTGACAGGCATGGACACACTCCGTTGAATGACGGCGGCACACTAGCCGAGGGCGGGTGAGAACGCCGTCGAAGGCCATGCGTCGTGACGCGCTTGCCTCAGGCGGAAAAACGGTGCGGTTCGGCGGCGAAAGCCACCGCCAGCGCGCCCTTGCCCACGTTGACCATGCCGGTCAGGCTCATCACGCTTTCGAACAATTCCACGCCATGGCTCTGGCAGGCGGCCTGCAGCGCGGCATAGCCGGGCAGGGCATGCAGCTCGGCCAGCTCGCCGCCATAGCCCACGCACACGGTGGGTGTCATCAGGCCCTCGCGGAGCTTGCGCACGGTGAAGCCGAACAGCTTCTCGGCCGACGGCTCGAAGCCCTTGAGCTTGGCAACCGGTTCGGTGACGCCGCGATACGCGCGCAGCACCGGCTTGATATCCAGTGCGCTGCCCAGCGCCGCGCCGATCAGGCCCACGCTGCGATCGCCCTTGGTGCGTGCACGTGCGCGCAGGTAATACAGATCGCGCGGAATCATGTAGCCGTAGGTGTGCTCGGCCAACTGCTCCAGGCGGGTGCGGATCGCTGCAACACCCTGGCCTTGCTCGCGCAGGCGTACCGCTTCCACCGCGGTGATGCCCTGGCCGGCAAACAGGTTCAAGGTATCGATCACGCGCAATGCGAAGGGCGAGCTGTGACCTGCGGCCTGACGGATCGGCTTGTAGTCGTTGAGGATCGCGAAGCTGGCCTGCATGGCGTTGTCGTAGATCTGGCTGCGCAGCTTGGAGATGGTCAGACAGAACACATGGTCGTAATCGATGACCAGACGCTGCAGGAACAGATCGCGGATCTGGTTGACCGAAAACGGTGTGGTCTCTGCCTCGTGGCCGCGCTCGGCCACATGCGCCTGCAAAAAGCTCAGCGTGGCTTCTTCATCGCGATGATCGGCCAGCACGGCCTCGCCGATACGGACGCTGATCGGCAGCACGATCACGTTGTTGCGTTGGATGAAGTCCTGCGGCAAATCGCACGCACTGTCCACCACGATTCCGATGCGCATCGTCGCCCCCTCCGGCTGTTGCGTCGTTTCCAACTGCGAACGCTATCGCAAAACGGTCGCCGCGCGTAGTCCAGCGGTCGGACCGGCCATGCCGGGAGGCAGCCAATGGCACCAAAACCTGTCTATCGAAGGGCGGTTCTTTACGATGCCCGCGGTGATCTGCGCGCTTGGCGTGTAGTGGTTGGGCAGGTTGGAGACGGCATGGTAGGTCCAGGTGGATTGGCAGGGACAGCGCCTCGCACGCAGGAACAAAGAGACGGCAGCGTCCGACCAGTGCAGCCTCCGGCCACCCGCGTCGACGCGACGACACGGGCATGTGGCTCTGCACCATTTGCGTGCGGCGCCAGGCCACGCACCTGAGCGGTACATGCCGGATCGACAGGAAGTTGGGTGCGAACTGAGGACCAGGGCACGCTCGGGGTGCAAGGTAGCGCCCGCTATCGCGCTTGGCACGGCTGTCCTGCCGGAATCGCTATAGCTCCTGCCGCAGTGCCGCTGCTAGGGTCGGCCGCAACCGCTGCAGGGCGGGTCCCGGGGGCGCCGCACTGGCGCCGCCGCGCTGAACACCATGGAGAGTCCACATGCACACCACCCTATCCAACACCCTCACACAGACCGGTGCACAGGCGCCCACCACACGGCGGCGCGCATCGCGCTGGTGGAAGGCCGCGCTGGCGATCGGCTTGGTGGCGCTGGCACCGGCGGCACTGGCCGGGCCGTACAAGATCTTTGGCAATCATTATGCGTGGGTCAATAATTTCAACGATCCCAACAACATCATCCAGGGCACCTTCGGCACCGGTAGCACGCCGGAGCTGACCGTCACCTTCAACTTCGCCGACTACAACCTGTATGGATATCCGGCGATCGTGCGCGGCTGGCACTACGACTGGAATCCGACCAGCGACAAGCTGTTTCCCAAGCAGATTTCCTCGATCAACTCGTTGCCGTTCAAGTTCAATTACAGCGCCGGCGGCACCAATCTGGCAGGCGATTTTGCCTACGACATCTTCTTCCGCTGGGACACGGCCAAGGGCAACCCGCAGCTGGAAGTGATGATCTGGGGCGACCATAACTCCTGGCCGATCGGCACGGTGACCGCCACCAAGGTGATCACTGCAGGCGGGCGCACGTTCGATCTGTGGGAAGGTTTCAACTCCGGTGCCGGCTACTACGTCTACACCTTCATCCCGACCGGCACCGCCGGCCAGCCGACGCTCAAGACCAGCGGCAATCTCAACATCGATGCCAAGCCGTTCTTGACCTGGCTGCAGAACAATCGCTCCAAGGATGGCCGCTACAACAACAGCATGTATCTGCATGCGGCCGAAGCTGGCTTTGAAGTGGTGCGCGGCAATGGTTGGGCCAAGGTCAGCGCCACGATGGATGCCAAGTAACAGCCCCTGATGAGCGGCGCATGGACCGTCAGCGACGCGGTCGGTCCATGCGCGGTGTGTCGTTGACGATATGCACCGCCGCCCGCGCGCTGCTACCTGCACTGCTACTGGGTTCAGTCGCATCGCAACAATGACGTGGTCGTCTGTGCGGCGCATGCAACGCATGTGCCGCGCATCGGATGAGGCCACGGTGATCGGTCTGCAGGGATGTCCATGTCCGCGCCCCGTCAGTGCGCGGGCATCCGGTACGGCGTGAAGGCGTCGTTGCGCCGGATGCATCCACGGTCATCGCCCACCCGCTGGCGTGTTGCCAGCGGGCGAGCGTGGCCCGCCTATCCATCATCGGAGTTCACCTCATGCACGTGCACGAACGTTTCCGTTTGCCCTTGCGTCGCGGCTTACTGCTGCACGCCACCACGCTGGCCTTGGTATTGGTTGCCTCCAGCGCCAGCGCCGCGACCGGCGAGACCAAGGTCTACGGCACGCAATACGCTTACAACAATAATTTCAACGACAGCAACAACAACATCAAGGCGACATTCGGGTCTGGCAGCACGCCCAGCCTGACGGTCTCCTACAACTTGCCCAGTGGGCAGTTGTACGGTTATCCGGCCATCTGCCGCGGTTGGCATTACACGATGAACCCGGCCACCGACAGCTATTTCCCGCATCAGGTCTCGAAGGTCGGCAGCCTGAGCGGCACGCTGGCCTTCACCACCAAGGGCAGCGGGCAGACCGGCGACTTTGCCTACGATCTGTTTTTCCGCAAGGACACCAGCAAGGGCAATCCGCAGCTGGAAGTGATGATCTGGGGCGCCAACAATTCGTACCCGCTGGGCACGTTGACCGCGTCCAATGCATTCACCTCTGGCGGCGTGACCTACGATCTGTGGGAAGGCAATAACTCGGCCGCCGGCTACTACGTCTACACCTTCATCCCACATGGCAGCGCCGGCAACAGCAACGCGCTTCCGGCCAAGGGCAACCTCAATGTGGACGTCAAGGCGTTTTTGACCAGGTTGCAAACGCTACGCGGTGGCGATGGTCGCTACAGCAGCGAGCTGTATCTGCAGGTGGTGGAAGGCGGTTTCGAGGTGACCGGCGGGATGGGGACAGTCTCGCTGACCGGCTCGATTGCGGCCAAGTAACTGCGACCACTCTCCATCGACGCGATGTGGCGATGACGTAGTCGATGCATGCGTCGCGCAACGTGGCGTATGTGTGTGCGCCACCTGATGCGGCGCCTCAAAAGATGACACCAACAGCTTGAGTCATGGTCACCACTGCACGTGCGTGTGTGCAGTGGTGGTCATGTAGGTGCTTCCAGGCCGCAAGCGATTTAGAGCCGCTAACAAACCGACAATGCTCACCGCCAGGCAGGCGCGGCCGGTGCTCGGTGCGGCATGTGCCATGCGTGCACTCCGGTTATGAGCGCGCCGTCCACATCCACCTGACGACTACTCTCTGCGTTTTGTAGCCAGTCTTAGAACAACTAAAAACGACAGTACTCACCGCCAGGCATGCACGGCCGGTACTCGGTGCGGCATGTACTCAGCGTCCACTCCGGTTCTGGGCGTGCCTTACCCACCTGACGACTGCTCGCTACGTTTTGTTGGCCGCTCCTAGAGCGCCACTAACTGGATGCTGTCGAACACCACCGCAGGGCTGAGGAAGCCGTTGTCCGGCGATCCCGATGCAAGCCCGATCTCGATGCGGTTGCTGCCGGCCTGCAGCGCCGACGCGGGGATATCCACCTCATACAGCGTGTTGTTGCCGCGCGTGGTGCCACGGGTGATGCCGCGCGTCTTTGGTTGGTTGGGTGCGGCAGGAAGCGGGCCATTCCAGCGTGCGTTGACGGCGATCTGCGGGCGCGCGCCGACCTGCGCCAGCGGCACGAAAATACGCAGGCGATAGCTGCGGAGTTCATTGGAGGCCAAGGTGAAGTCGATGCGGCTGGGCGTGTTGATGCTGCGCCACTGCACAGCCGGAAAGCTTCCCACGCTGCTCGACCCGACGGTGTAAGTGACCGGTGTCCAGCGCATGCGCGTGTCGGAAGGGTGCGCGCGCGGCAATAACTCGGCATGGCGAAATCCGGCTGGCGTGCCGTCGAGCACACCGATCTGCCACTTCACCGTGCCCGGCAACGCCACTGCCTGCAAGGCCGCTTGCGCGGTGGCATTGGCGAATACTTCGACATCGCGTTGCGCCACTTCCAGTTCGCCTTGATACAGCGTCATGCGATAGCGGCCCGGCCGCACGCCGGCAATCTGGTAATCGCCGCTGCCGTTTGCAGTGGCCCAGTATTGCGCCTGCTCGTTGCGCAGGCCGATCACGGCCGGCTGGCCGGACAGCACGCCGCTGACCCGCCCGCTCACTGCACCACGCCCGCTGCCGGCCAGATAGCCGCTCAATCCCAGCGTTGCGTCGACAAAGTCGGTGCTCAGCTGCGCACTGCTCGGTGCGCCGCCATCGGTAAACAACAGGCCGTACACACCCTGCAGGCCGCCGCGAAATGCTTCGGTCTGGGTATGGTCGGAATACATGTAGTTGTAGAGCTCATGCGTTACGCGGGTTTTCTGTGTGGCGATGTCCTTGAAGAACGGACCACCAGCACTGCGCTCGCGGTTGCCCATCAGCATGAACACTGCAACGCCCGAGCCGCTGACGCCATGCACCTGGTCGTCGATCATGCGGCGCGCCGAATAGAACTTGGAGCTGGTGCGTCCGTCCGGCAGCAAAAACACGTCTTCGCCTTCGATCACGGTGCCGACATTGGAGTCGGGTTCCTGCTGCGCGGTGGGCAGCTTGGCGACGTTCAAGCGCGCGATGAAGCGCAGCTCGCCCACCGGCAGCAACGTCGGCGCATAGGTGGCCATATAGATCGCATTACGGCCCTTGCGTGCGATGTAGTACTGGGTCAGATCGCCGGCCTTGGCCGACACCACGATCGCCCCGCCCACGACGCGTGCCTCCACGTTGGCGCTGCCCAGTCCCGAGGCGATATGCGAGCCCTTCGATTCGGTGGTCTGCAGCTCGTTGTCGCGGTAGCGCATCGACACGATGTCGCCGTTGTTGGCGTTGACCGAAAACACCAGCTCGGCGCCGGTGTCCACCACCACGCGGTCGCCGCTGCGGGTGAATCCGAAGGCGGCCATGGCAGGCGCGCTAACGCTGCCGTACAGACACAGCGCGCATGCCAGCGTGCGCAGGGTGGAGTGGCGCATGTTCAGTTCCTTAGAGCAGCTAATAAACCTACGGTGCAATCGCCAGGCAGGTGCGGCCGGCGCTCGGAGCGTCATGTACCACTCGAATGCTCCGGTTCTGAGTGCGCCGTGCACACCGACCTGACGATTGCTCGCTACGTTGTGTTAGCCGCGTTTAGTTGAGGGGAGGACGTGGCCGTGATGCCGATGCGCGATGCTAGGCGGGCTGGACCTTGGCTGCGACCGTCGAAGATGCAGAGCGTGCGCCCGGTTCAAACTTCAGCAATGAATCTAAGTACGGGTCACGCTTGTACTGCGACCTGGAGACGGCGCGTTGCTGCATGACCGCGATGGCTGCGTTTGGTCGCAGCTGTTTCAGGGCTGCTCGGCTTGGCTCAGCGCATCACGTGCGTTGGCGATGGCGTCAATCCATTGGTCGCGTTTGCCAATCACAAACCGGTGCTCGTCGCCGTTGTCCACCTGCACCGCCAGCGACGTCGGTGCCACCGGCAGCAGCCCGAACAGCCGGGTCCAGCGCGGTTGCAGCGACACGATCTGGCTCAGCGGAACAGTGAGCGAACGCGTTTGCACATTGAGCGCGTGCGGCTGGAACAACAGCGCGTTGGCGGTGAGGATCAGGCGTCCGCCCACTGCCTCTATCCCGCGCTGCAGATTGGCTGGTGCCTGGCGCAATACCACGCGCTGGATCGAGCGCAAGCCGCCGCCTTCAAACATCATGTCACTGGGAGGGGTCGGCGGCATCGCAAGCACGGCGCGGCTGCCAATCCCATGCACCTTGCGCGTTAGCCAGACGGACCTGCCAGCGCTGGGTGTCGTCGCTCAGACAGGTTGCCGTGGCCTGCAGTTGCGTGCCGAACCACTGCGGTGCGCTCAGTTCGGCGATACCGGTGGTGGCATCCTGGCTGAGCAGCATGCTGGTGGTTGAGATCAGCGTGCGCTTGTTGAAATCCAGGACGCGCCACTGCTCGCCGTCCATGCCGTCGACTTGTACAACGGCCAGATAGCGGCTGCGGTCCGGCGAAATCACCACCTGGGTACCGCCGGGGAGCTGCTTGCCGCTGCGGGTGTCGATCAACACGCCGGCAAAGCTGTCGCCATCACGGTGATGCAGCAACACGTAGGCATCGCGGCGATCGCAATAGCGGTACTCGGCGCCATCCAGCGGCTCATCGTAGGGTGGGCTGTCGTCGAACAGCTGCGTGCCCGCATCGGTTTTCACTTCCAACCGATGCGCCCCCACGCGCCGCACGCGATCGCCGGCGCCTGCGGCAATGGCGGCGGTTTCCTGCGCTGCATCGTCCAGATCTTCGCAGTGCAGCGTCAGTGCTGTGCGGGCAGGCGTCGTGGCGGCAGCAGCGATCGCCCCGGCACTCGAGGGCGGTGCAGGCGTTGTATCGCGTCCACATGCGCCCAGCGCAATTACGGTGGCAAGGGCGGCGCAACGGGTGATGGTCGAAACCAGAGGGGTAGGCATGGCAGTCCAGGGCGAACGGGATCAATCAACCAGCATCAATCAGTTAGGGACGCTGCAGGCATTGCGCGTCGTCGAGGTCGCAACAGCGCATCGCAGCCAAAGGACATCACGCCGCCGATGGCATACATCAGCACGTCGTGCAGCGTTGCGGTGTTACCGAGCGCGATGTAGGTCGCACTGCCTGGGCGCAGGCCGAGCCGGTCGGCCAGATGAATGGCCTGCAATCCTTCGATCGCGCAACCGATGCCCACGGCCAGGAGGCAGGCCCATCCGGGCGGGCAGCCAAACACGCCGCGCAGGCCGCAGTAGACCAGTGCCACGGCGAGTACATCGCCCAGGCTGCCGCGCACCCACGCACCGCCGATCCATCCGGCAGCGATCGCCACTTCGATCAGGAATAGCGCCACGGCCACCAACACGTAGCCCGCACGCGCGCGGATTGACAGGTCGCTCATGGCGTCTTTGCGGCCGGCCGCTGACGGCCCATGGTGAAGGAACTGACGAGCGGAATGCGGATGCCGCGCTGGCGGTCGTTGACGGTGACCTGCACCTGCCAGCGGCCGGGCGGGTCGCTGGCCTCCGCACGCACGCCCAGGCTGACCTGCGCCAGATAGACATGGCGCGGATCGCCCTCGATCTGTGTCTGCAGACACGGCGCATCGACGGTGTTTTGCTCGGCATGCCCGGTGGGGTCGATGACGCGGATGCTGCACACCACATCGGCGTGCCGTTGCGCATCCAGCCCCGGGTTGGACAGGAAAATCAGCACGAACAGCGTGTCGCCGGTGGCGACGTGGTCGACCTCGTTGAAGTGCGGAGCGGTGTCGCTGGGCGTGTTCCACTTCTGCTGCCAGTCCGCATCCGAGGTCAGTAGCAGGCTGGCGCCCATGTCCTGCACGGTCTTGCGGCTGGGCGATTCTGCAACCGCTTCGCCCTGCGCGTTGATCCATCCCGATTGCGCCATGCCCGAGAGCGGCATCAAGCCCAGGGAGGCAGCGATGATGGATGGCATCAGGCGGCGCGGCAGGCGCATCGGCAGTCCTTGCAAATGGTGCCGGCACGCTGCCGGCGAGGGTGGATGCGCGGGCCGACGCATGCGCGGGCCTGCGCTGGCGAAACCATTGCGATACACGACACGCATCCACACAGGCGGCACGCACGTGGGGCAGTGAAATGTGCAGCAAGTGATCCCCAGTTGAGCGTGGCCGGCGCAGAAGAATCGCAGTGTACGAGGCGTCCATGTCGATTCCGAGCACCGGCCGCGCGCACCTAGCGGCCGCCCAGTTGGTGTGTTCGCTGGTCTTATTTCAAATACGCACGCGGTAGCGGTCCAGCCTGCTGCATGTAGCGGTCGCGCAGTTCGGTCTGACGCGAGCGCATCGGCATCTCGCGCCCGCCCAGCCACACCTGCTCGGCGTAATGCGCCACATCCAGCGGGTCGCCGTCCCAGAGCACCAGATCGGCCTGCTTGCCCACTGCAATGCTGCCGATACGATCGGCCACGCCGAAGATCTCCGCGGGCACGCGGGTCAGCCCGGCCAGCCCGGATTCCCACGGCAAGCCATTGGCTACCGCATTGCCGGCCAGCTGACGCAGCTTGCGTGCGTTGTGCGAGGCATCGCCGCTCTGGGTAAAGCTGACCTCCACACCGGCGGCGCGCAGACGCGCGGCGTTTTCCAGCGTGGCGCCGATCTGATCGAAGGTCGATGGCAGATCCGCCAAGGCGTTCACCAACACCGGCACCTTGGCCTGCGCCAGTTGCGGCGCCAGCTTCCAGGCTTCGGCACCACCGGCGATGGCGATGCGGACCTTCTCGCGCTGCGCCCAGCGCAACAACTGCCGGATGTCGGCGGCGCGTTCCACTTGCACCACGATGCGGCCTTGCCCGGCCAGATACTTGGCCAGCACGCTGCGGCCCATCGGGGTCAGCAAGGCATGTGGCGAATCCGCCGGCACGCGGCCGCGCGCTTCGGCCACCAGCTGATCGAGCAGCATCCATTGCGCTGCACGCGAGCTGCCGGTGAGATCGGATGCTGCCGCGCCAATACGGATGAACAACGCATGCGGGCCGACCGGGTCCGGGCTGCCGTCCAGTCGCACGATGCCGCCCTGGCCGGCGATGAAGGCGCCGCTGGTGGTGGCGCCGAGCGCGGTGAAGCCGATGCCTTCCACGCGCGCCACCGGCACCAGCACCGAGTCGGGGTTGTAGGCCAGGGTGACGTCGAACTCGGGGCGCATCGGTTGCTCGGCCAGCTTGAGGCCGCTGTCCACGGTGCTGTCTTCGCCGGACACTTCTTCGATACCGATCTCGGTGATGCCGCCGAACAAGGCCGGTGTCAGCGGACGTCCCTTGGCATCGACCACGCGGCCATCGGCAGGCGCGGCGAGGTTGCTGCCGATCGCGCGGATCACGCCGTTTTGCACCAGCACATCGGTGTGTTGCAGCGTGCCCTGCGCGGTGGCGGTGTGCACGGTGGCATCGCGGATCAGCACCTGCTGTGCGACGGCAGGCAGTGCCAGCGCGGCCATGACCAGCGCGCTCAACGCGCGCAGACGCGGGCGTGCGAACCAGGCGCGGCTCATCGTGCCACCTCCTGGCCCAGCATGAAGTCCGACACCGGCTGCAGGGCGCGGTTATGCCGGTCGTAGACCTGCGCGCCGTCGATATACACCTGTTCGGCCAACGCATAGGAGCTGAAGGGATTGCCGTTCCACACCACCACATCGCCCATCTTGCCCGGCTCCAGCGCACCGGTCTGTTGCTCGATCCCGAGCGCCTTGGCGGCGTTGCTGGTGAGCCAGCGGATGGCGCGTTCGGGCGCAATCTCGGTGCCGCTGCGGCGTGCGTTGGCGATCACCTTGGCGGCCTCCTGGTTCAAGCGCTGGATGCCTTCTTCCGAATCCGAATGCACGATGGCGCAGCTATTGGCCGGGCGGTCGACCATGGCGATGTTTTCCTGGATGCCGTCGAAGGCTTCCATCTTGAAGCCCCACCAATCGGCCCACAGCGCGCCGCAGACGTTTTCCTGCGCCAGCCGGTCGGCCAGCTTGTAGGCCTCCACGCCGTGGTGGAAGGCGGCGATGTGGAAGCCGAATTCCTTGGACAGGTCGAGCATGGTCGCCATTTCGTCGGCGCGGTAGCAATGGATGTGCACGCGGATATCGCCGTTGATGGCGCCGGCCAGCGTGTCGAGTTTGAGGTCGCGCTTGCCGCCGGCATCGCCGCTGCTGTCGTTGTCGCCGCCGCTGCTCCACCAGTGGCGCTTCTTGGCAGTCTTTTTCGGTGCGTTCTTCTGCAGATATTCGGCCGCATCGATGAACGCGGCGCGGTAGCCGGCCACATTGCCCATGCGCGTGGCGGGGCCGCCCTTTTCGCCGTAGACGCGCTTGGGGTTTTCGCCGCAGGCCATCTTCAGGCCCCACGGCGCGCCGGGAAATTTCATGCCCTGGTAGGTAGTGGAAGCCACGTTCTTGAGCGTGACGCCGCGCCCGCCGATCAGATTGGCCGAGCCCGGCAGGATCTGCAGCGAGGTGATGCCGCCAGCCAGCGCAGTGCCGAAGCCCGGGTCCTGCGGCCAGATCGAATGCTCGGCCCACACGTTCGGGGTGACCGGTGCGGTCATCTCGTTGCCATCGCTATGCGCGCTGACGCCGGGGCTGGGATACACGCCCAGATGCGAGTGCACGTCGATGATACCGGGGGTGACCCACTTGCCGGTGCCATCGATGCGGCGCGCGTCGGCGGGCGCTTCGAGTGCGCGGCCTACCGCGGCCACCTTGCCGTCGCGCAGCAGCACGTCGGCATCGTCCAGCCGCTGCCCGGTGCCGGTCAGTACCGTGGCGTGCTGGATCAGCACCGGACCGGACGCGAGCGCATGGTAGGTGCTGGGGTATGGGTCTTGCACAAACCGCGATGCCGCAGACGCAGGCCCGCACAGCAGCGCCGCGCCAAGGGCGGCGAACAGAATGGAACGCATGGATTTCCCCGGTGAAACGAAAGCGTAGGCCGCAAACCTAGCCGCCAGCGCCGTACTTGCCAAGTGCTGGAGGTCGGGGAGCGGTGGCCTCATCACATGCGCACGTGCATGCTGTGCCGTATTCGTCAGGGGGAACGTCGATGATTGCCAAAACAGAGCGCAACAAACAGGCCGATGTGGTGCTGGCCTTCTGGGAACTGGCCGGCTCCGCGCGCTGGTTCACGCATAACGATGCGTTCGATGCCAACTTTCGCCAGCACTTCAGCGAGCAGCATTTTGCCGCCGCCCGCGGCGACTACGCGGACTGGATGGCGCGTGCCGAAGACGCACTGGCGCTGTTGATTCTGCTGGATCAATTCCCGCGCAATGCGTTCCGGGGCAGTGCGCACGCCTACGCTACCGACGGGCTGGCGTTGCGTTACGCCAAGCAGGCGCTCGAGCAGGGGTTCGATCAACAGGTCTCGGCGCAATTACGGCTGTTTTTCTATCTGCCGTTCGGGCACGCAGAGGATCTGCAGGAGCAGGCGCGCGCCATGCAACTGACCGCTGCACTGGACGATGCGGAGGCCACGCGCTGGGCGGCGGAGCATCAGCAGATCATCCAGCGCTTTGGCCGCTTTCCGCACCGCAATACGGTGCTGGGACGCGAGACCACCGCCGAAGAGCAGCAGTTTCTCGATGACGGTGGATTTGCCGGTTGAGCACCGGCGTGGCCTGTCCACGCCAAGTCCGTTGAGCCCGAATCTGCGCCCCCTGCGCGATGCCGCAACCGGCATCGCGCAGATGGCAGCAAACCGATCAGCAGCCGCCCGGCAATCCTTCCGAGCGCCAGCCGGTGCCTTCGCCGAGCAGCAGATAGAAGCCGTAGCTTTCGTAGCCGCTTTCCGACAGTACGAAGTCGAGCGTGCCATTGCCGTCGATATCGCCGAACTGCAGCAGGTGCGTGCGCAGTGGCAGGTCTTCGCAATCGTCGCAGCCACTGGCTGCGCTGCCGCGGCGGAACTGCCAGTGGTTGCCGTCGTGTTCGAAGATCGCCAGCACGACGAGCACGCCGGTCGGGTTGTCCGGGTTGCCGGTCTTGGTCGGGTGGTTGGAGGTGAGCACCGCCACGCGCCGCTGCGGCTGCTGTGCATCGGTCACGATCTGCAGTGACGCCGTGTCCTGCGCACGGTCCGCAGCGAAGGCCGCCAGCGCTTTGGACAATTCCGCCGGCTTGACGGTCTTGCGCAACTGCGCGGTGTCGCCGACCTGACGCAGCAACTCGGTCTGTTCGGCAGCGGTGGCGGCGCGGCCGGCGAAACGCTTGCCCGGATTCAGATCCACTGTCGACAACAGCGGCGAGTGCGACAGCGCGGGGTTGCCCTTCAAGCGCAGTTTCGAGGTGCCGCCGCACATGCTGTTGTCGTCCACGGTCAGTGCAGCAAGCCGCACGTTGGCGGTGGAGACACCGTTATCGAAGGCCTGCAGCGGCTGACTCAGCAGCGACTTGGGCATGGTGGAGTCTTTGGCCACGGTCTTGCCCAGCCACACCGGAATGTATTCCAGCGGATCCTCGGACGGCTGGCTGTCGTAGGTCTGTACCAGCAGCACAGCGCGCGCGGGTTCGGCGGCCTGTGCGGCCAGCGGCAACAGGGCGGCCAGGGCGAGCGTTATCAGAGAGGGTTGCATTGCGGTGGGGTCCTTGTGGGTGTCGATCCATGAAAAAACGGACGCTCCAAGGAGCGCCCGTTTCGGTATGCAGTGGTGCGTGGCGTGCCTGGCCGCGCTCAGTATTTCGCCACGCCGTTGTCCACCTCGTCCGACCAGGCGTCGATGCCGCCGGTGACGTTGTAGACGTTGCTGAAGCCCAGGCCGCGGAAATGCTCGGCCGCCTGCAGGCTGCGCCCGCCGCGATGGCACAGGAACGCCAGCGGGGTGTCCTTGGGCAGTTGCTCGATCGCCAGGCGCTCGTGCGCATCCAGGGTGCGGAACGGTGCATTGACCGTCGCCAGGGCACGTTCGTCGGCCGGACGGACATCCACCAGGGTCAGGCTGCCGGCCTTGAGGCGGTCGTCGGCATCGCGCACCGACAGCTCCTGCACCGGCTTGGGCGCGTTGGGATTGTCGATGGCCAGGCCGCGGCCACGGATGTCGTCCACCCAGTCGATGGTGATGCCGTCGGCGCGGCGCGCGCTGGCCAGGTCGAACTGCACGCGCAGGCCGTTGGATTCGGCCGCGATGGCGTTCGGGTTGGTCGGCGCCAGCTGGAAGTTCGGCTGGAAATTCGCATCGATGGCCAGCGTCAGCGACGCATCCGGGGCATCGGCCAGCGCGCCCTTGAGCATGTCCACCGCGGCCGGGGTGATGGTGATCTTCGGCGGGCTGCGATCCGGCGCCTGCAGGCCGAGCATCGTGCTCAGCTCGCCGCTGTCGGCCATCTGCAAAATGATGTCGCTGCCGCCGATCAGCTCGCCATCCACGTACAGCTGCGGAATGGTGGGCCAGTCGCCGTACGCCTTGATGCCCTCGCGGATCTCCTGGTCGGCCAGCACGTTGACGTGGGCATAGTCGATGCCCAGTCCGTCCAGCACGCCGATTGCCTTGGCCGAAAAACCGCACTGCGGCATGCTGGGCTGGCCTTTCATGAAGAGCACCACGCGGCTGGATTGCAGCAGCGTATCGATACGGGAACGCAGGGCGGGATCGAGGGACATGGCAGCACTTCGGTGAGAGCGTGGAGACTGGGCATTCTACGCCGCGTGGCATCATGCGGCATGACCACGCCGGAAACGCTGTATCGCATCCCCTCCCACCCCTACCGCTGGGTGGGCTTGTTTGCCCTCTCGCAGGTGGCGGTGGCGGTGCTGTGGTGGCATCTGGGCTGGGCCTGGGGCCTGCCTGCGCTGCTGCTGTCGCATGCGGTATTCGTGGTGCCGGTCTTCCTGCCGCGCGCACGCTTGTACGCGCCGGTGGTGGCGCGGCTGCCCGGTCACGCGCCGCAGGTCTGGCTGACCATCGACGATGGCCCGTCCGACGACACCCCGGCCATTCTCGAATTGCTCGATGCCTACGATGCCAAGGCCACCTTCTTTGTGGTCGGTGCGCGTGCCGAGCAGCGGCCGGAGCTGGTGCGCGAGATCGTGCGCCGCGGGCACGGCATCGGCAACCACAGCCATACCCATCCGCAGGCCTGGTTCTGGGCGTTGGGGCCGCGCCGTATGGCGCAGGAAATCGGCCTGGCGCAGCGCACCCTGGCCAGTATCACCGGGCAGGCGCCACGGCTGTACCGCTCGGTGGTCGGCATGACCAACCCCTTCGTCGCCTCGCCGCTGCGTGCGCACGGGCTGACCCGCGTGGCCTGGAGCGCGCGCGGCTTCGACGGCGTGCGCTGCGAACCGGACGCCACTGTTGCGCGGATCGTGCGCGACCTGCGCCCCGGCGCGATCGTGCTGCTGCACGAAGGCGCCGCGCACGGCCATAACCTGACCATCCTGCGTGGCGTGCTGGAGGCGATGCGGGTGCGTGGGCTGGTGGGAATCGTGCCGATGGCCAGGGCGTCGAGCAGTTGCAACGACTCTCACAGTTCCTAGCTGAGCGACATCCTGAGATTCAGTGATGGCGGTGACGATGGCCTGCCTTCGCGCAAGGGTGCGGTGGTGCGGCGCTTTTGCGGGGCGCTGCTGTTGATGCGATGGCGTTGAACCGGATCAAGCATGGCGTAGCCTCATCTGCATGGGGCTGGATCAGGCCCTGGGTGCCGCTGCTGCTGGAGCCGGGCGCGTCGCCGCTGCGGGAGGCGTGGTTGTGCTGGACGCGGGTGTGGGCGACTGGCGACCGGCCGGCATGCCGCTCGCTGCGCTTGCTCCGGTGGGTGCACGACTACCGTCTGCCCTGGCTGCTGCAGCACTCGGCGCAGCCGCTGCAGGGCTGCGTGGGGCGGCCGCAGACGGTGCTGTCGGTGCGGTAGGTGGCGGGCGCGCCGCCGCAGGTGCGGGTGTGGCGTTGGTCGGCGACGGGTTTGCCGGGCGTGGCGCGGTGCTGCCGGCGATTGCGGTGTCCATGCCGCTGCGCCGTTCGCGCTCGCCGGTGAGCTGCGCCTGCAGGCGCGCAGTACGCGCCGCACTGGGGTCGGGGATGTCCGCAGAGGGATTCAAGGTGGCGCTGCGAATGCGATCCGCCTGCGCTTGCGCGGCCATCTGGTTGAGCGGCAGATAATCGCTGTGGAAGTTCAGTTCCACCGAAGAACTCAGATCCAGATCGGTATTCATTTCTTCGGTGCGCTGCGAGCGCTGGGTGGAGACATAGCCGATGTTGTTCTCGATCTCCGCACTCGCGCCCCACGCACCCATCCCGAATTTCCCCGAGGCCTTGACGCGGTTCTGCATGCTGAACTGGCTGCCGCGGTCTTCATTGGCGGCACTGCGCGTATCGATATGAAAACGCATCGCGGCATTGATGCGACCGCTGTCCACCACGATGCGCTGCATGCCCATCGCCACCATCGTGGCCAGCATCTGTTGGCGCTGGCGGGCCAGGTAACGGCGTGCCAGTGGAACCAGCTGCTCCGGGTTGGAGGCGTCCACCGATTCGTCGTCGGCCAGACCCAGCGTTGCGCGGATGTCGTCAGCCACCGGCATGCTGGCGCCAGAACGCAGGCGGAGCCGCTGTTGGTCCTGTTCGTCCGGGTCGGGCATGTCGGCTGGATCCGGTGCGTCGTATTCGATCGCTTCGGGAAAATGCTCTGCCACCCACTGGCGAACCTGCGCGAGACCGAATTGGGTGCGCTCGAAACCGCTGGCCGACGCCGAAACGGCGCCCAGCAGTTCGACGTATTGCTGCATTTGCTGGGCGTTGGAGTCGAGCATCGCGCGAAACACGCCGTTGATCAGATCGGTGACAAAGCGTGGAAACGACACCGCGTTGAGCACGCCGCGCGTGGTGTCGGCAATCCGCTGCGCAGCGTCGCCAAATGCGGGTTGCTGCTCTTGCGCGCGCGCCAATACCGCCGGCGCGGTCCGAGCGATCTGTTGATCTGCGGCATGTTCCTCGGCAAGCAGATCGGCTGCCAATGCCGACACGGTCACCATGGAGCGTGCCAGCGCCTGACGGTCGTGCGGTGTCAGTGCCTGGTAGTGAGGCGCGCGTTCGAGCACCTCGCGCACGGCAGCGCGAACCCAGGGCTGTGGCGCATGCCCTGGCGGCATGCTCGATGCGGTGAGCGAGGTCGGCGGCAGGATGCGGGCGGCAGGCATGACGGGGCCTCCAGGCCTAGGCCGCCGGCTGCCGAAGCGACAGCAACCAGCGCTGCGCAGCGGCCATCACTGCGCCATCTTCGGCGCGTGCGGCCTCCAGACCGAGCGGCATGGCCAGGTCCTGTGCGGCCAGCCATGCCAGCACCTGCTGGCCGTTGCGCCCCTGCTCGGCGAAGGCCTGTGAGTGCGCAGTGCCGGGATTGGCCACGCCGATCAACATCCACAGCGACTGCACGCCGAAGGCCAGTTGCAGTTGGCGGTCGCGCAGCATGCCCAACGCAGCGTTGAGATTGTCCACGATCTCGCGCGCGGCCATCGCCGCCATCGCATCGGCACGCTGCGACAGAAACTCGCCCATCGCCTGCGCGGTGGCGGCCAGGGCGACGTCTTCGCGCATGTCGCGGCCATCTGCCTCGGCGACGATCGCAGTGCATAACGCCTGCATCAGACGATCGAAATGCGGTTGTTCGAAAACGCGCTGGAAGATCGCATTGCGCTCGGCCGCGCTGAGTCGTTCGCGGCGGCTGCGCCAGAACGTGGCAAGCGATTGCGTGCCAGGCCCGAGCGGTTGGGTGATCGCGCCGCTGGCAAACAGCGCGGCGATTTGCTCGGCAGCGGGCAAAACGCCAGCCTGTTCCAGCGCAGCGGCAAAATACAGTGGTGCAACTGCCAGCAGGCGCGGGCGATCCTGCGCATCCGGTGCGCCGGGCGGCAGGTCGATCTCGCCCAGTTCGGCCAATGTGCGGGCCATCGCCGCGTCGTGCACCCCCACGTTTGCCTGTGCCAAGGCCAGCGCCTGCAGCAAGGTCGCGTAGGGATGCGGCCAGGCTGCAGCGATGCGGGGTGCAGAGGGCGGGCGCATGCGGCGATTCCTCAGACGGCCGGTGCGGCGGCCGGACGACCAGCGGCCGGTGGCGGATTCGGGTTGAACGGTGTGGCATTGCCCTGGATGCTGGCGATCATGCCGGGCGAGGCCAGTTTTTCCATCGGGAAGTAATCGGATTTGAAGTTCACCCGCACCTCGCCGGTCAGTTTTGCTTTCATCTCCTGATCCGAGGACGACTCTTCGTTGACCGAGGATTGCACCGTGGTCATGTGCCGCTGCACATTGGTGTTGACGGTGCCGGCAGCCCCCCAGCCCAGGTTGATGCCGGCGCCGGACTTGCGGCGGTTGTAGCTGGATTGCGTGTCGTACAACGAAGCGCCCGCGGTGCGCTGCGCAGAGTCGGAGGCACGGAAGTCGAACACCACCTTGGCATTGATCGCGCCATCGGTCACCACGATGCGGTTGATGCCCATGATCACCATCGACGAGAGCAGCTGTTGGCGGCTGCGTGCCATCTGCAACCGCGCGCCTTGCACCAGGCGTGTTTCCTGCTCCGGGTCGGACAGGTCGGTGATGGGCTGGGCCAGCTGCATGTCGTCCTTCATCTGCGCCAGTACGGCGCCGGCCTGATCTTCGTCGCGCACGCCCACGCGCGGGCCGGCATCGCCATCGGTCTCGATGGTCAGCGCCTCCGGAAAGCGTTCCACCAGCCAGTCGCGCGCATTGTTCATGCTGATGTTGTCGGTAGCGAATTGATCCACCGTCTGCGCCACCGATTTGAGCAATTCGCCGTAGGCATTCATCTGCTGGATGGAGGCATCGACGATGGCCTGGAACACGTTCTGGATCAACCCGCCGACGAAGGCAGGAAAATCCACCGAGCCGATGTACTTCTTGAAGTTGTCGCCGCCTTGTTCCACCGAGGCGGCAGTGAAGTCGCTACCGGCAAACGTACCGATCTTGTCGGATGCCTTGTTCTTGGCCTGGCCAACGGGGTCGGCGAGTGCGCGCGCGCTTGGCGGCGTGTCGCGCGCAAGGATGCCCCCATCGGTGGACAGCTCCTGTTTTGCCAGTCCGTCGGGGTTGGACATGTAGGACGCAACGCGCACCATATTGCGTGCCATTTCCTGCTGCTCGGCCACTGGCAACTGGCGGAAGCCAGGCGAGGATTCCAGCAGGCGTCGCACCTGCGGCCGCACGGCCGCCAGGGTGTCGTCATCGAGCCAGGCGGGGTGACCGGAGGTCGCACTGAAACTGTCTGTGGCAAGTGCATGCATGGCAGTGGTGATCCCAGGTCATGCCGCAGGTGGAGCGGAGGGCGCAGCAGCGGTGTTACTGCCAGGGCGGTTGGTGGCCAACGATTTCACCATGCCCGGTTGCGCATTCATCTGGATCGCCGCAATCGACTCGGGATTGGCCAGTTTTTCCAGCGGCAGGTAATCGCTCTTGAAGTTCACCTCGACTTGTCCTGCCAGGCTTGCCTTGGCTTGCAGCGAAGAATCGCTCTGCAATTGCGAGGTGCTCATCATCTTGATGATGGGTTGCTCGTTGTACTTGTAGCTGCCCTTGGCGTAGTAGCTGCCATCGCGCTTGTCGCTGGAGCCGTCGGCACTCTGGCTAGAGGTGCCGCCATCGCTCTTGTAGTCGTAATCGCCTTCGTAACCGCGCGTTTTCTGCACGTTGCCGAATATATCCTTCTGGTGGTCCATCTTGCTGGCACTGTAGCGATAGCGGCTGTCGTCGCGCGCCTGGAAGTCGTACAGCACCTTGGCCGAGATGCGCCCGTCGGTGACCACGATGCGGTTGATGCCCAGCATCACCAGCGTGGCCAGCAACTGCTGGCGGCCGGTGGCGATCTGGGTACGTGCAGCGGGCACCAATACCGCTTCGACCAGATCGTCATTGAGCGTGGTGACCGGTTTGTCCAGCGGCAGCGATTGATTGACGCGTGCGATGGCGGCGCGTTCGTCGACATCCTGGCGCATCACCACGCGCGGTTGCGGTGGCGCACCGGTGTCGCTGCTGCCACCGAAATCGCCGAATGCATCGTCTCCCATCTGCAGCTGAAAGATGTCCGGAAACTGTTCCACCAGATGATCGCGGCCCTGATTCTGGGTGGTGTTGTCGTCGCGAAATTGATTCAGACTTTTGGACACGTCGGCGACCAACTTGGCATACGCCTCCATCTGCTCGATCGACGAGGTGACGATGGAGTGGAACACGCCATTGATCAGCCCCGAGACGAAGGTGGGGAAATTGACCGCTGCCATCAGTGCGCCGGCCTGCTGTACGCCGGTCTTCAGGGCCTGTCCGAACTCTGGCTGTTCTTCCTGTTTCAGTGGCGTGGAATCTTCGCCAGCCATCGCGCGCACGGGCGCGCTCTGCTGTTTCAGGCGTACGCCATCAGGTTCGGCGAGATAGGCGCCGATCTGCACCAGCCCCTTCGCCAACACTGCGCGCTTGTCGGCAGGCAGCTCATGAAACGCGTCGCTGCGTTCCAGCAACTGACGTACGGCCAGGCGTGCGGCGTCGTGTGTTTCGCGGTTGCCAGGCGGTGTGGCCGTGCGCGCGCTGGATCCGGCTGCGGGAAAAATGGCACTCATGGCAACTCCTGCACGACAGGGGGGCGATGGAAGGGCGATAGGTGATGCGACTCATTGCAGGGCGCGCGCGTCTTCGATGGCTTCGCGCATTTCGAACTCGATCGGTCGTACGTACAGGCTGATGCGTGCCGGCGAATTCGGCGTCACCCGGATACTGAGCACGGAGAAATGCCCTTGTTGCTCGGCATCGTCCATGCCGAAGGCATCCAGCCAGCGCGCCAACGCGGCGAGTTGCCGGGGGCGCTCGGCCAAACCCAGTTTGAGCAGATCCAGAAAACGCGCCGGCAGGTCCGGAATGGCAGCGAGCAGGACTTCCAGTTTCAACTCCGCACCATCGGGCGCATCGCGCAGGCCGATCAGTACACCACCGGCCGGCAGTTCGAACCGCCCACCCAGGGCGACACCGACCACGCGCATCAACCCCGGCAATTGATGGCCGATGCCAAGCCGGTTCATCAACGGGCCCAGTCCATTCACCGCCAATGCGCCGCGATGCAAGAACGTCACCCGCTGGCTGCCGGTATCGCGCTTGCAGCCGATCGAGGTGAAGATCGGCACCAGTCCGGGCAGTTCGTCGCAGGCCAGCTTGGTCAAGCGCGACAACGCGGGCGCCAAGGCATCGATCTGATTGGGCAGCAGCTCGTAGTAGATCTTGGTGGCGTAGAGCCCATCCTGATCGAACGCGCTACCGAACCAGGCGCCGTAGTTCATCCAGCTCAAGCCGCCGAAGCCGCGCCATGCTTCGCTGCGCCTGTCGAACCAGCGCAAGGCATCCTGGCCGAAGATCGGCGCGATCAACCTGCGTGCTTCGCGGGTGGCTTCATCGCGCCGTGCCACCGGCGAGGCCTCCGGGCCCAACGGTTCGATGGTGAAGCGCAGCAGGTTGGGTTCGGATTCTGAAAACGAGGGTTCGTAGGGCACCGCACCGGGTGTGAGCGAGTTGCGTGCGTACGACACATCGTCGTCGGGCAGGTAGAAGGTGCGGTCGATCAAGCCATCGACGTAGGGCAACGGGTCTCGGGTGCCCAGCGCCTTGGCCGCCGAACGCAGCGATTGACGGACCAGATGTTTGACCGCCTGCGGGCGATCGTCATGAGTGCGCATGCGCGTGCTCCTTACAGACCGGGCAGGCTGATGCCCGCCTGGTTGAGCAGATCGCGCGCGGCCTGCGGCATCTCGATCGGACGGCTGGTAATCACCGGCGATTCGGCTGGTTGTGCGTACTGCTCGACGCTGTTGTCCTGTACGCCGCCCACCGCAAGCCATTGTTCGCACGCCTGCAGCAGATCCCAATCGGTGGGATCGACGGTGGGTTGGTCGCTGCCGCGCAGCTGCGGGTTGGTGAGTGCGCTGATCGAAATGACTTCGCCATAGCGGCCTTCCAGGCGTTGTCGCGTATTGGCGATCCAGCGAATGATCACCGCACCGGCGCGGGCCTGGGTCCGGAAGCGGCTGGTATTGCGCGGGCCTCCCAGGTAATTGGCGTTGACCTGGTCGATCACCTGCCACATGTCGCGTGCGCCGAACGCGCCACGCACTTCCGGGTCGCTGAGCAGGTCGCGGTATTCCAGGATCATCTGCTGCAACTCGGTGGCAGCGAAGTAGGCGATGCCGTAGCCGCTGCGCGACAGGCTGGCGCCCAGATCGCGTGCGGCCTTGCGCACCTGCTCCTGCGAGACCGCCACCGGTACGTTGGTGCGCAGCATGCGGTCCACACTCAGTTGACGTCCGAACGAAGACACCGCCGACAGGAAGCGCAACCACAGCTCGTTGAACTCGCGATTGGGTTCGTTTCCGTTCGGGTCGCCACCAGGTGCGCCGAAGCAGCGCATGTACAGGTCGCGGCGCTCGCCTTCGGTGATGCGTTCGGCGGCCGTCTTGTAGTAACGGAACAGATAATCGCCGGCTTTGCCGCGTCCCAGCGGCAGCATGCCGCTGCGGAACAATTCGACGATGCGTTCCACCACCTGCGGCATCCGCGTCTCTTCCAGCATGTAGGCGAAGTAGATCGCCTGCACGGCGTTGAGATTCTCACGCACGATTTCCACATCGGTTGAATCTTCCAGATCGGGCAGGATGATTTCCATCGCCGACGGGGGCGCGCCGGCCACCACGCCGGTCTGCATCTCGTACCCGTTCTGCAGATGACTGGCCAGCCAGGCGTTATCGGCACCGATGCCGTTGCTGGCAAGGCGGCGCACGGTGGCGGCGAGATTGCGCGAACTCAAGGCGCAGACGGTGTCTTTTGCGGAAGGTCGGAAGTCGGTGTCGGTGCTGTAGCGGTCGCGTCGGTCTTCAGGATTGTCATCGGGCCACTCGCAACCGACGATATCCGCATCGATCAGCCCGGAGGCGATCTGCGACTGGATGGTGACCTGGTAACGCGGCACCAGCAGCTCGAAGGCGGCGTCGAACAAGGCGCGGTTTTCGCGGTACTCGCCTTGTGCGGCGCTGACGCGTTGCACGAATCCGCGCAGGCTGGCGTCGGTGTAACCATCGAGCTGCAGCAGCCCGCAGATGCCGATGATTTCGCGCTCGTCGCAGCCAAGCGGGCCGCGTAATTCCTTGGGCGAGCGTTGCGAGCCGATCAGGCCGTATTTGTGGACGTTTTCCGTCGCACAGGCAAGTTTGTTCCAGTCCTTCTGTTGCTGGGTCGCAGTCACCAGCTGGTAGAACGGATCGACCACCACGTCGCTGGACAGCTTGGTCTTGATCTGCGCCAGTTCGTCGAGTTGCCGCGGACTGAGCCCGCCGCTGGTGTCGGCAGTCTTGTCGATGGTCTGCAGCACCTGGCGGCGTGCACGCAGTTCCTGGCGCTTCTTGGTTTCGCGCTCGCCGAGATCGACCAGCAGGATGCGATTCATGGTGTTCACTCCGGGATCGGACGGTTTGGGTGAAGGAGATTTGCTGGAGGCGGTGCTGCTGGCCGCGGCCGCCTTGCTGCGACCGTTGGAGCGTGGTTTGGCTGCCGGGGCGACCGTCTTAGGGGTGGACTTCTTGGTAGTGCGCTGGGTCGCCATCGAACGTTCCTCGGCAGCGGGTGGGAGGTCAGGCCGCCACCGGCGCGGACGACGCCGGGACGGTGGGGGAATCGGCTGCGCTGTCTTCGTCGCGCAGTTGCAGGTCCAGATAGGCATCGAGCGCGCGGAGCGCGGCATGCGCATCGAGCACGCCGGCACCGCAGTCCGCGACGCCGGCACCGCCAAACGGGCGCGCGCTATCGCACAGCAACTGCCGGGCGGTTGCGCCATCCAGTGGCCAGGCGCGGCGTTGCGCGCGCGCTGCGAGCAAGCCGCACGCCGCCGCAACGAAGGGGGCGGCAAAGCTGGTACCCGAGGCGCTCTGGTAGCCGTCCAAGGCACAGGTGCGGATGTCGCGTCCCGGCGCGCACAGGGCAACGTGCGCACCGCGCGTGCTGAAGCTGGCGGGCACCAGGTGCGCATCGATACCGCCCACGGCGATCACGCCGTCGTGTGCAGCGGGATAAAAACGCTCATGCAGCCCGGAGTTGCCGCTGGCGGCCACCAGCACCACGCCACGTGCCAGCGCGTAGCGCACGGTCTCTTCGTGCGGTGCGGGCGCATCCGGCAGCAATGCCGATTCCGGCGTGCCGAAGCTCATGTTGATGACTTTCACGCCCAGATCGATCAGACGCTTCATGCCGGCATCGATGTTGTCCAGCGCACCAACGCCGACGCGGCGATCGCCAGCCTCCAGCGCGGCGCCCAGCACGCGCGCCGGGGTGAGCCCGCATGCGCCTGCGCCACCGGGGGCGATCTGGCGGCCGCTGGCCACCAGGATGCCGGCACAGCCGGTGCCATGGCCTACTTCGTCCTGCGGACGTTCGCCGGCACGGCGATAGTCGCCGACCAGCGACAACCCGCCGACCGTTGCCGGGTCCAGATCCACGCTGTCGAATCCTGCGCGCAAGTGTCCGGCCAGTTCGGGGTGCTGCAGCGCCACGCCGGTGTCGGCAAGGCCGATCAGCACCGCCGGATCGCCCGGTTCCAGTTGCAAGGCCTGCGGCAGACGAATGGCCTGTTGCGCCCAGCTCTCGTGTGCGGCCAGGTGCGCTGTCGGGCCCGCAAGCGTGCGCGGGGTGCTGCTCAGATAATCGGCACCGACCCGCTCTACGACCGGGATTTCGGCCAACGCCCGCAACAGCGCAGGCAGCCGGGCGCCATCGCGTAATTCCACCCGCAAGACCCGCGCGACACCACTCAGTTGTTCGATGGCATCGAAGCGCTGTGCGCCACTGCGGCGGCTTTGCTGGCGGCCCAGGCGCGCGCTATGCAGCCGCACCGCGCGGAAGGCATCGCCGTGGTGACGCAACAGCCGGTCGATCGGCCCGTGGTCCACCGCGTCGCTCATCGGTGTGCCGTAACCCTGCACCGCACGCAGCCCGGGCAGATGCTCGGGCACTTCGCCTAGTCGCAGCGTCAGCAGCAGGCGGCGTGGCAACAAGGCGGCATGATGTGAGACGGTCATGTCTGCGCACTCCATTGACCAAGACTGCCTGCGCGCAATGGCACGCAGGCGCTGCGCCCATCCTCGAAGTCCAGCTGCGCATCGCAGCCAAGTTGGCTGGCCAACGGTGCCAGCACCAGCTGTCCGTCATCGGCCGAGACGATGGGAATGTCGATTCCCGCCGCACGCACCAGCGGTAGCCTGCCGCTGCGCAGTCCCGGTGCGCTCAGGTGCACCCGCGTGCCGCTGTTGCCATCGCCATCGCTCGCCTGCACACGCGTCACACGCGGTGCGGCGGCACGTAGCAGCGCCTGTTGCAGGCGATTGACCGGCATCCGCGACAGCCGTGCGATGACATCGGCGCCCGCGGTTTCCTTGAGCTCGTTGAGCTGGGTAACGGTGCGCACGCCGATCCGTTCGAGCTGGCGTTGTTCCTCATCGGAGAACTGGTCGCCAAGCGCGGTCTTGAGACTGAATTCGGATTCGTCGGCGCGGAAATCTGCCGCGTTCTCTTCGATCATCGGTTTGGTGATCGTGGTCAACGCCAGCCGCACGGTACTGGCTTCGCTTTCGCCGGGACCCGCCGGGCGCAGATAGACATCGTCGTCGAGCATCTGCACGAACACGCGTAAGTCCAGCGTCACGTCTTTCACCGCAAAGGTCAGCGGCAATTTGCCAACACGTGCCTTGATCGTCATCGCGGCCTGCGCCTTGTCCAATTGCTCGGTCAATGCCTGGATGAACAGGTCCAATGGAACGCCGAGGGTTTGCAGCAACGGTGGCAGTTGCGCGCTCATGACTGTTCTCCCAGCTGCCAGGCCACATGCAGCAGCGACGGCGCAGCGTTCCAGTGATTGATGGCGAAGCTGCGCGGCACATCGGCCAGCAGGCGGCAACCACCGTCGCGCAGGATCGGGCGCAGCTCCAGCGGCAGGCGCATTTCCACATGCGTCAACTGCATGCCGGCGCGGTTTTCGATCGCCACCAGGCCAGCATGCAGTTCTTCCAGCAATCCGGACAGTTCGCGCAACATCACGCCGCTCCTTCAGCGGGCGATGGTGCCGCCGGCGCCGCCGCGGCGGGCGCGAGGTTACCGGCGGCAGCACGCATGGCGGGTGCGTTGCGTTGCACCAGCGCCACCTTGGCGGCATCTGCCAGGCGCTCCAGCGGCAATGTCTCGCTGACGAAATTGAGCTTGACCTCGCCGAACAGATCGGCGCGCACGTTCGATTCGTTCTGTGCATTGACCTGCAATGTCGACACCATGGTCGAGGTCTGCCCGGCATAACTGGAGGAGCCGCGTTCGCCCCAATTGTCTGCCTGCGCGGGATCACTGCCGGTGGCATAGCCGACCTTGGCCACATCTTGTGCAGCGGCGCGAAACATCACTTTGCTGCTGATGCTGCCATCGCGCACCACCACCCGGTTCATGCCCAGCAGCACCATCGTTGCCAGCAGTTGCTGACGTTCGCTGCCGACCTTCAACCGCACTTGCGGCAGCACGCGTTGTTCGAGCAATTCGGCGGTGAGTTCCTCGTCGGCCAGCCCATAGTCGGCCAGCCATAAGGGTTGGCTGCCAGTCGTGCGTGGCACCAGCTCCGGCACGGTGCGCGCGCCGCCATCGGGGAGCAGCAAGACGATATCGCCGGGATAGTGCGTGGCCAGCCAATCGCGCGCCTGATTGAGCGAGACGTTGTCCTCGGTGAACTGATCCACCGTCTTGGACACCGCGGCCACCATGCTGGAATAACTTTCCATCTGGCGGATCGAGGCATCCACGATGGCGTCGAACGTGCCGTGCACCAGTTGCGCGACAAAGCCCGGAAAATCCACCTCATTGACCATCGCACCGGTACGCCGCGCGATGGTCTCGGTCGCCTGAGGCTTGACCGTGGCCGTTGCCGTTGCTTCGCCAGCCGGCGGCGTTGCCGCGGTCGGTCCGGCCAGCGCACGCGCTGCCGCCGCAGTGGGGCGCTGCGGAAAGATCAGGTTGCGGTGGCCTGGAGCGCTCATGACCCGCTCAGCCCGCGACCACGGCGTCGGCCGGTTGCGCGACCCAGGTGTTGCTGCGCTCATGCCGCCCATCGCCGAGCAGACGCAAGGCGATCCGTGCCTGCGGGTTGCCCTGTGCGAGCCCGCTGAAGCGGTAGTCCACGATGACGGCCAGCGCCGCAACACCGCTTACTGCATCCGCATCCTCGATACGCGCCGTCACCTCGACGCCATGGCTTAGCAGGGGCGGTGTGCCGGCGGTGATGCGAACCTCGCCGACGCTGCCGTGATCGGCAGCAAACTCCAGCGTGATCGGCAGCGGAGTCGCTGCACCCTCCAACGCCGGCCAGTCGTCGAGCACAACACGGACATCGATGGCGGCGTTGCCGGAATCGATCGGCGTGGACACGGCAGGCTTGCGGCCTTCCAGCTGGTCGAGGGTCCAGCGACAAGCGCCCGCACTGCCGCGCACCACACTCATGCGGGTACCGGCCACCCGGCTGGGCGTCACTGGCTCGCGCTGTTCGCCGGTGGCAGACGTTGTCTCCAATGCCTGCGCACGCACCGACGCTGGCGGCCTGGCCAGGCGCAACTGAGCACCGCCAAGCGATGCGGCGTGCGTGCTCGCTGCCGGTAGGTACAGCACACGCCAGTCGCCATAGTCGTCGGCAGCCATTTCACCGAATGCGCTTGCAAATTCCTGGAACGGCAACCAGTCGGCATAGCCCTGGTTGGGTGGATTGAAGACGACCGGATCGTTGTCGAAGGTCTGACGCGTATCCCAGGGATTGAGGATGTTGACGATTGCGCTCGACGGATCGGCCAGATCGCCAGAGATACCGCTGAGCACCACCGCATGCGGCGCACCCACGATGACCACCCATAGCGGGCCATGCCGGTTCAACCAGTCCGCCCACTGTTGCGGCGTGTGGTACAGGCTGGTGTTGGAAGGTTGTTCGATGGCGTTAAAGCCATAGCGCTGTCTGACAGCGTCCAGCAACTCGAAGCTATAGGACGTCGACAGGGTGGTGCCGACCTCGTTGGCCAGCGTTTCCGGGTCGATCGACGCGTGGCGCCGATACGACAACAGCATCGCCATCGCCGCCGCCCAGCAGGCGCGCTTGTCCGGTTGCGCGATCAAGGGCACGTCGTATTCGTGGACGGGCGCATCGCTCAGCGAACGCGTGGACAACGACTGCGCAGTGGTCGGGTAGAGGATGCGCACCACCTCCGGATGGAAGCGTTCGCTGAAGGGAGCAGGCGCGCTGGCGCTGCCGCCGCCATCGCCGGCCATCAGCCAGCTAACGAGCTTGTCCTGGAAGCTCTTCCAGAGCCGGTCGGCAGCAAAAAAGCCGATAAACGCGCCTGGTCCACCGGTCCAGCGGTCGGCACCACGGGTGTAGAACACGGTGGTGCCGTTGTCATCGCGGATTCCGAATTCGCGGTGACCGCTCACTGGATGATCACCGGACCACTCGGTATGCACAGTGGTGAAACGCCAACGCGTCGGCTCTACCAGGCTTACGACAACCGACGCATTGTCGGGACCACCGATATTGACTTTGAAGACGGTGCCGACGGGAGTGGACGACTCCCATCGAATGTCGTCCACACCGCTGTCGTACGGGATGAATTCGCTGTAGGCGGTATCGACAAAATCGTTGAGATGCAGTCGTAGGTGTTCGAGAACCTCAGGACCGCTCCAACCATCGGGCAGACGCTCGCAACGCACTTCATAGCGGTCCAGGCTGAGTTCGCCCTGTGCATCTGCGATGCGTTGAACCGACATCCCGCGTGCGCTGACGGCCTGTTCCACCGCGGCCGGTGCGCGCCAGTTGAACAGATCGGCCCACTGCGGCGCGTAGCGCTGCGCGCGTTCCACATCGTCCGGCCCGATGATCAGTGCGCGGGCGTTGGTGGTGCTGCGTGGTGGTGCGGGTCGCGCATGCGATGGGGACATTGCCTGCCCGGTCTGCACGGCGGAGGCAGACCGGCGCGGCGTGGCGCCATTCTGCGAGCCCTGTACGCCCAGCGAGAAGCTGACCGCCTGGCTCCAGTCCAGTGCTTGCTGGCGGATCCAGGCCAGCTTTGCGTCAGTCATGCGGCAACCCAGATTGGTCGTCGCGTCATGTTGGGCCACATGCACGCCGACCACGTGGGCACGCGGTGCCTCGGTGGTGTCGATGTAGTACACCGGCGAGCCGCTGGTGCCGCCCAACGACTGCACATCGTAGGCAAACGTGTCGTCTGTCGTGAGCTGGCGGATACGCCCGCCGTGCATGTGCTGGCGATCCGGGTCGATAACGGCATTGACCACGGTGCCTGCAGTGCTGCTATCGAGCGAACGCGCTGCATAGCCGCTCACGACGATCTGTTCTTCGCGCGATTGGGTCAGTTCTTCCAGAATGTCGAAGTACTGCGGGTAGGCAACCGCGTTGGCCTCCGGCACGCGAATCAGCGCCATATCGAAATCGCGTTGGGATGCGTTGTATGCGGGATGGATGACCCATGCATCCGAAGTGACCTGAAAGCGTCCGAACGGCTCGCTTTCGGTGGTTGTTCCTGCATCGTGTTTGCCGGGCACGATGATCAGCGCACGCTTGCCATCTACTACGTGGGCGGCGGTCAATAGCAGACGCGGCGCGATGAAGAATGCGGTGCCCGCCGGTTCTCCTTCATCGCTGTCATTAAGACGTCGCACCTGGCAGATCGCGCTGTAGGGCGCAACGGTGGTATTGACGACGCCAAACACCCAGCGCGCACTGCTGGCAAAGAACGCCAGCTGTGCCAGGAGCGCTTCGCCCAACGTTGTGGGGCTGTCGTATTGATCGATCACACGCAGTGCGTTGACCGGGGCCGAGCCATGACGTGGCGTCTGCGTCGAAGACGGCGCGCGCACAACTGGCGCCGAGCGCAGCGTCGGGACCGCCTGCGATGCGGGGCGCCAGCTCTGCGCGGCTGCGGTTGCTGCTGCGGCATCGGGCGATGAGGACGCGGCCGGCGTTGATGCCTCTGGTGACACGGTGGCGGCCGGCGCGGTTTGCGCGGGCGGCGTTGCGGAGGCAGGGGTTTGCCACAGCTCATCCGAGTACCCATCGCTGTAGCCGCCGCGGCCCGGATCGGTGGCCGGCGCAACCGCAGCCGCCGGCGCCGCGCCGGCCACCGCATCGGCGCCCCATGCCAGCGACGCGCTGTCGCCGCCGTAGCCGTTGTTGCCATCGCTACGCGCGGTACGTCGCAGGCTGCGTTCGGTCAGCCCGGACAGCGAGACGTACATATTGCCGCGATCGGGCATCTGCACCTCGATCGGCCGCGCGCGGTCGCGTTCGCTATAGGTCGCCAAGCCGAAGTACAACCGCGGCTGCCCGACAAAGCGCGCAACCACACTCGGCGGTACCAGATACATCGCATCGCGCCCCTTGGTGCCGGGCTGCACAAGACTGGAAAAGAACGTGCGCGAGGTGCGGCGGGCGCGGTTTTCCGGCTTGAGCAACTCCGGGTCGGTGGCCAGCCCGATCTCGAACAGCGGGGTGTCGCTGCGCACGCTGAAGCTCAGCACATTGAAGCGGTCGTTGACGCTGTCGCGGGTGGCGCGGATGCGGGCCATACGGAACTCCTAGCGGCGCTTGCGGGGTGGAAGAGCGGCGTGCGGCGGTGGCGTGGAGACGGGAGAAGCGGGCTTAGCTGCAGCGGGATTCGGTGCGCTGTCGATGTCGGTCGCGATGTGTTCCCAGAAGCGTTGCTGGGTGTCGATGCCGATACTCTCCAGATGGGGTTGCATGAAACTCATGGCCTGCTCGAGATGACGGAAGAACGTGCGTTCACCGGATTGCACGTGCTCGATCGAGCCGCGCCACTCCCGTACCGTGTCGTCGCCGTCGCCACGCTCTCCCCAAACCCGGACGATGAAGGCGGCGGTTCGGTCCTCCAGCAGTGCCATGCCCGCGCTCCGGGTGAGGTGGATTCACGCTAGGCCGCCTGCATCACCGATGCATCACCGCCAGATCACCGGTGAATCACCGCGCCGTCTTCCTGTGTGATGCAGCAGTGATGCATCGCGACGTGCAGCGCAGGCAGCGTCGGTCCACACGCCTGGTTGCCGGGGCGCGTACGGGTTGGAAAAGGGACAGCGTGCGGAAGTGCTGGCGCGTCACCAGCTAGTCGCCACGGTGGCTCCAGCCGGTATCCCAGTCGGGCAGCGCAGGTTGCAGAGAGGGTCGGTCGCGCGCATCGCGCAGCAGCGGCACCTCGATCGGTTCGCACGCCGGGACGGTGGCATTCGCCTTATGCGGCGGGCCGCACTTCGTACGCCATGCGCCGGGCTCGCCGATGGTGCAGCAAGGCTGCTGCGCGCGATGGACCGGGCTGGTTGCAGCAGCGCAGCGCCGCAACGAACACGCAGATACCCACGCGCTCGGCATCGGGCAGCGCGGCGTGCGCCAGTGTTGGAGAACTCAGGGTTCCAGGAACTGCAGGCTCAATTGCAGTTGCGCATCTGCCGCGGCCAGGCCACGACGTGCGTTTTCGATCAGCATCTGTGCGTGCTGACCGGCGCTGTCGGCAAACGGGAAGGGGCGTGCAGCAGGCGCAGGCACCGTGTCTTCTACGCTCGTCCCGATGGCACCGTCGGCAATGCGGTGATAGAGCGTCATCGTTTCGCGCATCGGTTGGATCGCCAGCTCGCGCCGCAACAGCTCGCGGCAGCGCTCGAACTGGCATAAGGCATGTGCGCGTTGTCCGTTGAGTACGAACAATTGCATCAGTGCGCGGTGCACATCTTCGCGCAGCGCGTCGCTGTCCAGAATCGCTTGTGCATGCCGGATTCCTTCGCTGTAGTCGCGCCGGATCGTGGCGATCTGAACCAGGCGCCAGAGCGCGTTGAGATAACTGCGGCGATGTTTTTCGCGTTCGCGCAGCGCCCAATCGTCGGAGACATCCATCAGGATGTCGGAGCGGTACAGCGCGACGCCGCGTTGCAGTCCGGCGATTTCCGCCTCGGTCATCTGCTCGGGCGGCTTGCTCAGGCCTGGTGCGATGTCCTTGCTGAATTCGGCGACATCGAGCCAGACGTCCATCGGGCCATCCAGGCCGATCGCGCCGCGCCGGTCGCACACGATCAGATCGCCGTGATCCAGTGGCGGGGATTCGACGATGCGGCGCAGGCGCCACAGGGCGGTATTGAACGATCCCGCCGTCGCGCCGGCATCGCGTTCGGGCCACAGGCTGGCAATGAGCTCGCCACGACTGAAATACCGATGCTGGCCGATGGCCAGATAGGCCAGCAGACTGCCGCAACGTCCGGAGACCGCAACTGCGCGTCCTTCGTCCTGGGCAACGGAAACCGAACCGAACAACCAGATCCTGAACATCCTCGCCATCCTCGCTCGAATGCAGCCAATGTCCATTCGGCACACCTACGCCTGCGGCCCCTTCCGCGAGCGCCCCATGGTGGGCAAAAAGTCCGATCCACACCGATACGAGACATCCCCTTGTTGTCCCGGCATCCCGTGCCGTAGGACGGCCGGCGTGTGAGGGCGCGATCATGCCACGGCTGTTCGCGCAGGCGTAGCGATGGCGGACAGACGGCAGTCGCGTGTCAACCGCGCAGCGGAGGCGCTGCGTCAGCATCGCTGACCATGCAGTCGACATCCTGCAATCGACACCATGCGACGTTTGTCCTCCAAGGCCGTTTCCCGCGGCTGCACGCGACGGCTTCCCGGGCGAATGCGCGGCATCGCGCGCGGATTACCAGGCACGGCCTGCGTGGCCGTTTTCGACGGGGCGGCTGCGGGCGAAGGCGGGTAGGCGATGCGCCTGCGTATTGACAGCGATACCGACTGGAAAAACACCTGTCAGCTTGTGTCGGCAAATTCGTCCGAGCGCTGCGGCCGCACCACGCCGTACGCTGGTCTGATGTTCGATCTGCACGATCGCTATTCGTTGTAGGTCAGCTACACCGGCATCTTCAAACCACGGAACAACCGCGACCGTGGTGGCTGCTATCTCGCCCTGCTGGAAGGCAATCGCTACGAAGTCGGAGCCAAGGGAGTTCCAGGCACTACGTTGCGTCCGTCGCGTGCGCACGTCAGCGATGGAGACGGTGCATGCAGACGGCGCATCTGCTTGCACCGCTGTCGCCAAGACGGCAGCGCTCAGCGCGGTTCGGCCACGATCAACCAGTTGTTGAACGGCGTGTTGCCGTACAGCGGCGCAAAGGTTGCGCGCAGGCCGGCCGCATCCAGGTGGGCCTGCAGGCTGTCGCGGGTGGGGTAGCTGCGCGGCATGCGCTGCATCCAGCCGCTCAGATGCGCCAGCACGTCGGTCACGCGGCTGGTGCGTCCGCGGCCGCTGGCATCGCCCAATGCGCTACGAATCACCAGCTTGGCGCCGGGTGTGAGCATCTGCGCCACGCTGCGCAACAGGCTGGCCTGCATGTCCGACTGCAGATACTGCAGCACGTCCAGAATGGTGACGCTGCCCTGATGCTGCGGCCACGCGATGCTCAGATCGACCACTTCGAACTTGGTATTGCCCAGATGCGAGCGTTGCGCAATGTGCTGCGCGCGGCGGATCTTGGAAGCATCCACATCCACGCCGTGATACGCCAGCGCCTGGCCATCGGCACGCAATGCATGCGCCAGCAAGCCCAGCCCGCAGCCCAGATCCAGCACCGGCGCAGTTGTGCTGCGCAGCTCGGCCAGCACGCCGGGATACAACGGGTCGGTGCGCAGTTTGGCTTGCGTGTAGTAGTAATCGTAGCGGTTGCCGAGCGGATGCTTGGGCAAAAAAGCGCGTGCGATCGCCAGCGCTTGGGCGCGGCTCATCGGTTGGGTGGCGGTGCTGTGCAATGTCGTTCCTTGGCAATCAGGCGTGCTGCACGGCTAGCTTAGAGCCAGTCGCCCCGATTGCGGTAGGCCCGGTTGGCGGTTTCGCGATGCGCGGCTGCGCGTCGTGGCGCTTTAGGCAGGCGTGTCCACGGATCCGACAGCGCCCAGCGCATCGCGCGCTGCGGGCAGCGCCATCGCTGCCCAACGCGCATACATCGCACCAGAGGGATGCAGGCCATCGTCGACCAGCATGTCGACAGCATCGCCGCCATCGCGACTGGTGGCGGTGATGTCGACAAACCGCACTGCGCGCGCTGCGCAACGCTCTGCCGCCACGCTGTTGAAAGCATCGATCTGCGCCGCGATCAGCCCCGCATCGCCGCCTTGCGCATGCGCGAATGGTGTCAGCCCCCAATCCGGAATCGACAGCACTACCACGCGCGCGGCATGACCACCGGCAAACCCGATCGCACGCTGCAACAACGTATCGAACTGGCTGCGGTATTCGTCCAGCGAGCGCCCGCGATACTGGTTGTTGACGCCGATCAGCAGACTGACCAGATCGAATGTGCCCTGCGGTGCGGCCGCGTCGATACCGGCCTGCAATTCGTCGGTGGTCCAGCCGGTGGTGGCGATGATCTGCGGTAGCGCCACGTTCCAACCGTGGGCACGCAGACCATCGACCAACTGCATCGGCCAGCGCTGCGCAGGCTCGACGCCTTCGCCGATGGTGTACGAATCGCCCAGCGCCAGATAGCGCAGCGGCGTACCAGGCGCCGCCATCAAGCGACGCTGCGCGACTTGAGTGGCACCACTTTGGTCACGGCCTCGGCACGGCGTGCCAGTGCGCGGTCGATGCGCGCAAATACATCGCGCATGACGCTGGCTTCCGGCATCAAGGTCACGCGGAAGTGATGGCGGTACGGCACGTTGAAGCTGGAGCCGGGCACGACCAGCACGCCTTCTTCGTTCATCAGGTCCAGCGCGAACTCGTGATCGTCGAAATTGCGTGCGGCCGCGCCGACCACTGCCGGAAATGCGTACAGCGCCCCGGCCGGTGCGACCAGCTGCAGATGCTCGCTGGCCGCACAGGCCTCGATCACCGCACGGCGGGTTTCGTACAGACGGCCACCGGGCGCGCACAACGCGGAAATGGTGTCCGGCCCGTTGACCGCGGCATCGATGGCGTACTGCCCCGGCACGTTGGCGCACAGGCGCAAGGCGCCGAGCAGATCCATCGCGTTACGCAGATCGTTGATGCGCGATTGCTCGCCCGACAGCAGCGCCCAACCCACGCGCCAGCCACAGGCGCGGTGCACCTTGCTCAGCCCGCCGAAGGTGATGCAGGGGTGCGCACCGGCCAGCGGCGCCACCGGCACGAAAGCCGCGCCGTCGTACAGCACCTGGTCGTAGATTTCGTCGACCATCAGCAGCAGGTTGTGTTTGGTCGCAATCGCCACGATGCGCTCTAGCAACTCGCGCGAATAACTCGCGCCGCTGGGATTGTTGGGGTTGATCAGCACGATGGCGCGGGTGCGTGAGGACACCAGCGTCTCGATCTCCACCGGGTCCGGCTGGAAGCCGTTCTCCGGCGCGCAGCGGTAATACACCGGACGGCCATCGTTGAGGATGGTGGCCGCCGACCACAGCGGGTAGTCGGGCGAGGGCACCAGCACTTCGTCGCCGGGGTTGAGCAGGGCGCGCAGCGAGAGGTCGATCAGCTCGCTGACCCCGTTACCGACAAAAATACGGTCAGGGTGGGCATCGGGGTGCTGACGACGCGAATACGCCTTGGCGATCGCCTCGCGCGCTTCCGGCAGGCCCTGCTGATGGGTATAGGGATCGGTGCGACCCATGTCGTCGGCAATCGCGCGCTGCAGATGCTCCGGCGCGCGGAACCCGAATGCACCCGGGTTGCCGATGTTGAGCTTGATCAGCTTGCGGCCCTGCGCCTCCAACTCCCGCGCTCGTCGCGCCAGCTCGCCCCGGATCTCGTAGCGGACTTCGGACAGACGCTCGCGGATGGCGAGCGGCTTTTGCGGGGTAGTGGACATGCGACGGGCCGGTTGTAGGCGTGAGGCTTGGCATGGTAGCGGAAATATGACAAGCGGACATGCTTGCATCGGCAACGATGTCAAGTGGGGCTTCAAGCCCGGCTGCAGGTCGATTGCACAAGCCCCTGCGTCCAGCCAGCTAGAATCCCCCGATGAGCGACACATCCCCCAACTACTCCACCCTCCAATCCATCGGCTGGCCCTGGCCCGGTCCTCCTGAGGAGGCTGCGTGGCAGGCGGTGTTTGCCGCGCATCCGCAGGCACTGCCGGCGCGGGTGGTGGAACAGCACCGTACCGGCTATGTGGTGGCCGATACGCCGGAGGCCAGCCTGAAGGCTGAGTCGTTGCCGGAGTGGCAGCGGCCGCGCTTCCCGAGCCATGAGCGGGCGGCGGTGGGCGATTGGGTGCTGATGGAGGGCAAGCGCATCGTGGCGCTGCTGCCGCGGCGCACCTCGATCAAGCGCGGGGCGGCTGGTGAGCATTACCACCAGCAGGTGATCGCGGCCAATATCGATACGGTGTTCATCGTGTGCGGGCTGGATGCGGACTTCAATCCGCGCCGCATCGAACGCTATCTGCTGCTGGTAGGGGGCGGTGGCGCGCAGCCAGTGGTGGTGCTGACCAAGGCCGATCAGACCGAGTACGCCGAGGATGCGTTGGCGGTATTGGAAGAGCTGGAGGCGCAGAACATCCCGCTGCGTGCGGTCAATGCGAAGGATCCAGAGAGCGTGGCAGCGCTGCGGCCGTGGTTGGGCGACGGGCGCACGGCGGTGCTGGTGGGCTCGTCCGGTGCGGGCAAGTCGACGCTGACCAATACCTTGCTCGGCACGCAGAAGATGAAGACCAATGCGGTGCGCGAAAACGATTCGCGTGGCCGGCATACCACCACGTACCGTGCGTTGATCCCGTTGCCAACCGGCGCCTGCCTGATCGATACGCCCGGCATGCGCGAGCTCAAGCCAACCGGTGAGGAAGACCTGGCTGAAGGCGGTTTCTCTGATGTGGAAGCGTTGGCGGCGCAGTGCCGCTTCAACGATTGCGCGCATATCGCCGAGCCCGGTTGCGCGGTGCGCGCGGCGATCGAGGCCGATACGCTGGATCCGGAGCGTGTGGCCAATTACATGAAGCTGCGCGAGGAAGTGGCCAGTGCGGCCGAAAAGCTCGCCACCCGTGTTGCGCAGAACAACCGCGGCAAGGGCTCGGGCAGGCGGCCGGCCAGCGTCGATCGTCCCGGACGGCGCTGATGCCATCGCGCAAGGGGCCGCCGGACATCGTCCATCACGCGGCGCTGGATGCGCGCCTGGTCAAGGCCGTGCGCGGGGTGCGCCTGCTCGCCCTGGCGAGCTGGCCGCGCTCGCTGCAGGAGCCGTTTCTGCAGAGTGTGGCGCGCGGGCAGCCGGAGCTGCCGCAGGTGGACTACCCGGCGCTGGATTTTGGCGACACCCGGCGCGAGCTGGCCGCGATTGCGAAAGCCGCCGACCCGCATCACCCGATCGGCGCGTATCTGATCGATTCGACGCATAGCTGGAGCCTGGCGGCCGGTCTGCTGGAATCGCTGGGCACCAGTGCGGTCAGCGACTATTCGGCGCAGTTGTTCGGCGTGCCTGACGACCCGATGCCGGGCAACGGCCCGACCACGCGCGAAGCGGCGCGGCATTTCATCCAGATCGCGCAGGAACTCGATCGTGAGCTGCTTGCACCGGAAGAGCAGGTGCCGGTGTCTGCCACCGCCTTGCGCATGCAGCTGCAGAACGATCTGGATGCGTTCTTCGAAGGACGCGTCATCACCGTCACGCTCGATCCGGATCTGCTCGCCAAGGCCGCGGCCGGTGCGCACCGGATCCGTTTGCGCACCGGCGCTACCTTCAGCGATTACGACCGTGCGCAGCTGTTTCATCACGAGGCGCTGGTGCATTCGCTCACTGCGCTCAATGGCCGCGCGCAGGTGCATCTGCCCAGCCTGGGCATTTCATCGCCGCGCACCACCGCAACCCAGGAAGGCCTGGCGACGTTTGCGGAGCAGATCACCGGCAGCATCGATATCGAACGCATGAAACGCATCAGCCTGCGCATCGAAGCGATTGCGATGGCGCGCTCGGGCGCCGACTTCATTGAGGTGTTCCGCTATTTCACCGAGAGCGGGCAGAGTGCAACCGAAAGTTTTTCGTCGGCGCAGCGCGTATTCCGCGGTGTGCCGACGGCAGGCGGCGGTGCGTTTACCAAGGACACCGTCTACCTGCGCGGCCTGGTCGCGGTGCATACCTTCTTCCGGCATGCCTTGCAGCGCGACCAACTGCAGCTATGCCGTTATCTGTTCGCCGGCAAGATGGCGTTGGGCGATGTGGCGCGGTTTGCACCCTTGTTCGACAGCGGGGTGCTGGTCGCGCCGCGCTGGCTGCCGCCGTGGGTGAGCCGGATCAGCGGGCTCGCAGGCATGCTGGCGTTTTCGCTGTTTGCCAATCGCATCCGCATGGATCAATTGCAACCGCCGGCAATGAATGTCTGAGATGGCACACAGCGTTCGGTGAAATGCACGTGCGCGATCACATCTTGATCGCGTCGGTGAACCTGCGCATGCAAGGCCGCGCGTTCTACACGATGTTGCAACGAACCGGACTGCACACTGCACGCCTCGCCCGTTCTGGGCCATAACACGAGGCAATGCGATGAAAATCTTGATGGTGCTCACGTCCCACGACCAGCTGGGCGATACCGGCAAGAAGACCGGCTTCTGGCTGGAAGAATTCGCCGCGCCGTACTACGTTTTCAAGGACGCTGGCGCCGACATCACCGTGGTCTCGCCGAAGGGCGGCCAGCCGCCGCTGGACCCGAAGAGCGATGAGCCCGATGCGCAGACCGAGGCCACCAAGCGCTTCAAGCAGGATAGTGATGCGCAGAAGGTGCTGGCCACCACCCATCGTCTTGCTGACGTCAAAGCCGACGATTTCGATGCGCTGTTCTATCCGGGCGGCCACGGTCCGCTGTGGGATCTTGCCGAAGACAAGCAGTCGATCGCGCTGATCGAAGCCTTCGCCGCCGCCGACAAGCCGCACGGCCTGGTCTGCCATGCGCCGGGCGCACTGCGTCACGTCAAGGGCAGCGATGGCAAGCCGCTGGTCAACGGTCGCCGCGTCACCGGTTTCACCAATGGCGAAGAAGAGGCAGTCGGTCTGACCAAGATCGTGCCGTTCCTGGTGGAAGACGTGCTGACCGAACTCGGTGGAAAGTACGAAAAGAAGGCCGATTGGGCAGTACATGTAATTGCCGACGGCACTCTGGTGACCGGCCAGAACCCGGCGTCGTCGGAAAAGACTGCAGAAACCCTGCTGACGCTGTTGAAGGGTTGAGTGAGAGCGGCCAAGAAGCGCAGCGACTAGTCGTCAAGCGTGGACGGCGTGCTTAGGAACCGACGTGCACGAGTGGTGCATGTCGATTCCGAGCATCGTCCGCGTTTCCCTGGCGACTACCCGCTAGCTTTGTTGGCTGCTCTTTGCTGCCTACGCGTTGTCGAGGCGCTGTATTAGTGGTGCGCGTGGTTTGTGCAGCAGCCTTCGCGGATGCGTGTCGCTGCTGCAAACTCAAGCTCGGCTGAGCGAGCAACGCTATTGCACGCGTGATAGCGAATCGGCACCTCTGCATGGGTGCTGCCGAGTACTGGGAGGCCTAGCCATTCCCGCGCAAGACACTCCAGCGCAGTGGCTTAAGACATTCCAGCGCAGTGGCCGTAAGGCGCGCCCACGCGATGACGTAAGGACGCGTGGTACCAATGCAGTAACGCTAGCCCTTCTCCCGTCGGGAGAGGGGTTGGGGTGAGGGTACGGTTGACGCATCGCCAAGACCCCGCGCCCGCATCGTTCAAACAAAACGCACCAACCAGCTCCCGTACTGCAGGCAGTGCACGGCGGAGGTCATCGACCAAGACCAGCAAGTGCCTTGCTCAAGCAAAACGTACCAACCAGCGCCCGTACTTTAGGCAGCGCGAGGCGCAGGTCATGGATCAAGACCGGCAAGTGCGTTGCTCAAGAAGAACGTACCAACCAGCGCCCGCACTGCAGGCAGCGCAAGGCGCAGGTCATCGACCAAGAACCGCAAGCGCCTTACTCAAGCAACATGTTTCAACTAGGCCCCGTATTGCAGGCAGTGCAGAGCGCAGGTCATCGACCAGCACCCCGCACCCGCATCGCTCAGTCGATACGTTGCAACCAGCGCACCGCATACCCAGGCAGCGCAAGACGCAGATCATCGCCTAGCGGTTCTGCAACTGCATCGTGCTTGTCGGCCAACACCTGCCACCGGCCACTCAGCTTGCCTGCAAGCGTCACGTCGAGCGGTTGATCGCTGAAGTTGTGGACGGCGACAAAGCTGTCGCCACGCGTCAGCGCAAACAACTGCGCGTTCTCCAACGCAACACTGCCCAACGGTTGATCCGCAGCAAGTGCCGGTAGTGCCGTGCGTTGCTGGATTAATGCGTGCAACCGCTGATAGACCTGCCCGCTCACGCTGTTGCTGTCGTGGCGCTGCGCGGCGCGCTGCCAGTCCATTGCCGGGCGATGCAACCAGCGGCCTTCGTGCTGGCGCTGTGCATCCACGCGGTAGCTGATGTCGTTGGGCAATGCGAGTTCGTCGCCCATGTAGATCAGTGGCACGCCCGGCATCGCCAGGGCAACCGCGTAGAGCAGCACCAGCCGGTCCACTGCCATGGCCAAAGCCGCCGCATCACCCGCATCGTGCGCCGCCTGGATGCCGGCGAGTGCGGCCGCCATGCCGTTGGTGCCGTGTACGCCATCGCCGCTGCTCTGGAAGCTTTCGCCACGCGCGTAGCTGCCCGGTAGCGCATTGGCGTAGAAGCGCGCGACATCGCGCAGCGAAAACGCCGGTTGCGTGGCATTGCCCGCGGCTTCGTGCTGCAGCACATTCCAGCCGATGTCGTCGTGGCAACGCACGTAGCTCAGCCATGCGCAGTTGGCCGGCAGCGGCGGGCTGTGTGCAATGACCTGATGCAGAATATCGCCGCGTTGCAGCGCCAGTGCCGACCACCCAGCTGCCATCAGCGTGCTGTGGTAGGCCAGGTGGCATTCGTGGCCTTGATCGGCGCCGCTGCCGAAGTAGGGCGGCAGTTGACTCATCGGCACGATGGCTTCGGCCTTCATCGCCACCGACGGCGCAACGATGTCGGCGACCGCACGCAGCGCCACCAGCAAGGTATGCGCCTCGGGCTGGTTCATGCAGTCGGTGCCGGTGCGCTTCCACAGATAGGCGGTGGAATCCAGGCGGAACGCTTCCACTCCGAGGTTGGCCAGCTGCAGCATTGCCAGCGCCATGTCGCCGAACACGGCTGGGTTGCTCCAGTTCAAATCCCATTGGTAGGGATAGAACGTGGTCCACATCCATTGTGCGGTGTCGTCCACCCAGGTGAAGTTGCCCGGTGCGGTATGCGGAAACACCTGCGCCAGCGTTGTTTCGTATTGATCGGGCAGACTGCGGTCGGCGAAGTGATGGTAGTAATCGAGATAGCGTGCATCGCCAGCGCGTGCGGCTTGTGCCCAGGCGTGATCGTCGGCGGTATGGTTGAGCACGAAATCCGCACACAGGCTGATGCCCGATGCGCGCAGCCGCGTGGTGAGCGCAACCAGGTCGTCGTTGCTACCCAGGCTCGGCTCCACCTGGCCGTAGTCGCTGACCGCAAAGCCGCCGTCGTTGTCGCCGGCGCGTGCGCGCAGAAACGGCAGCAGATGCAGATAGCGCACGCCCAGTTCCTGCAGATACGGCACGCGCTCGGCCACGCCCTGCAAAGTGCCGGCGAAGCGGTCCACGTAGGCGCTGTAGCCCAGCATGTGTTGTGCGCCGAACCAGCCCGGCTTGCGGGTGGAATCGAGCTGTTGCAATGCCTGCGGGCGGTGTTGCGCGCTGCTGCCGAGCGCGCCCAACCACTGCGTCAACCACGCTGCGTAATCGGGGCGTTGCCCATACAGCGACTGCAGTGCATCCAGCAGACGTGGTGCGTGTTCGTCAAAGCGCGCCAACAACGGCTCGGCGCGCTGTGCATCCAGCGGCGCGGCAAAGGCCGCGCGTGATGCGGTGGAATCGATGGGGGAGGTGCTCATTGGAAGCCGCCGGACCTGGGCCCGGCGCGGGGTCCTTAGAAGTCGTAGCGCAGGCTGATGCTGGTGGTGCGGCCGGCAATCGAGCGCGCGCGGATGATGCCGTTGGCCGGAATCGTGGCTTCTTCGGCTTCGGTCAGACCAAAGGTGTTGAACAGGTTGTTGACGTTGAGTGCGACGGTGAGCGAATCGGTCACGCGGTAGTCGCCGAACAGGTTGACCTGCGTGTAGCCGGGCATCTTCAGCTGGTTGGAATCCTGCGTATAGGCGTCGGTGGTGCCGATCAGATTCACGCCGAACTGGTAGCCGTCGCCGCGATAGCTCGGGGTGAGCTGCCAAACGAAATCAGCCTGGCGACGCGGCACATTGCCGGTATTTTCCGGGGTGATCTGGTCGCGGGAGATCTCTGCATCGGTCCAGGTCAGGCCGCCGTTGACGGTGAAGCCCTCGTAGCGGTAGCTGGCTTCCAGCTCCACGCCGTGCGCTTTGTAGCTGCGGTTGAAGAAGCGCTGGCTGGTGACTTCGAAGTTCTGTTCCTGGGTGCGTGCAGAGAAGGCGGTGGCGAACAGGCTCAGCCCGTCGCGACGCCACTTCAGGCCGGCTTCGGCCTGGCGCACCACGTTGACGCCTTCATCGGACGACACCGAGCCGTCGTCGCGCACCACGCCGAACAACAGGCGATCGGCATTGGCGCGTGCGCCGCGGCTGATGCGGGCGAACGCGCCTAGATCGTCGCTGATCAGATAGTTGCTGCCCAACGAATACGACAGGTAGTTCCAGTCGTAGTCCACCGGGCGTGCGTTGGCGGTGTCCACGGTGGCCACGCGCTGTTCCACCGGCTGGATCACGCCGTCGCCGTTGACGTCCAGGTTTTGCGCAATCGCAGTGCCGCTGTAGTTGCCACGCGCATCGCCCATGTCGTAACGCAGGCTGCCGTCGATGCTGAACTTGCCGCTGTCGAAGGTGAGCGCGACATACGGCGCGTTGACGTCGTAACGCACGTCGTAGCTGCGGGTGATGCAGCAATCGCCCCAGAACGGCGTGCCGTAGGCATACAGGCCGTTCTGCGAGCGCGACACGCCTGCTGCGTCGACCACGTTGAGCAGGCGCGAGTCGCGACCCAGGCTCTGCACGTAGGAGTTCCAGGTCCAGTCCATGTCGATGGTCTGGCGCGAGCTGTAATAGCCCATGCGCAGATTCAGTGTGCGGCCGTCGCCATCGAACTCGCGCGAGAGGCTGAGGTCGTTGGTGACGTTGCCCAGATCGTTGATGGCGACGTTGAACAGATGCGTGCGGATGGCATTGCCGGTGTAGGCCTGGCCGGCATTCGGGCCACCGGCCTCCACCAGCTGCGCGCCGGCGCCACCGATGGACGATGCCAGCGAGGTGGCGTCGGTGACTTCGGCCGGGAACGGGCTGACGAAGCGGCCACTGTTGTCGGCGATACGGAATTTATCGCTCAGGTTCCAGCCATTGCCCAGGTCGAACCAGGCTTCGGCGCCGATGGTGCGCGAGATCGGGTGCATGCCGTCGCCCAGGTCGGTGCGGCGCGGCTGATTGTTGCCATTCAGGCCGACATCGGTGCGGAAATTACGGCTGTACAAGGTGTCGTTGCCTGGATCGAAACCGGGGAAGCCGCCCAGGTCCGGCGAGCCGTCGCGGCCACGCACCGAGGTAGGCACCGGTAGATAGCCGGCTGCGCGGTCGTTGAGGTATTTGCCGTACACACGCACGTAGCCGTTCTCGAACAGACGGGTGAGGTTGGCCTTGAGTTGGCCGCCCTTGTCGGTGGTGTAGCCGGCATCGCGCACGCCGTCGCCCTGGCGGAAGAAACCGCCGATGTTGAACTGCCAATGCTCGGCGAACGGCGCGCCGTAATTGAAGTCGATGCGGGTGTTGTCGTAGTCCAGACCGCGACTGACGCCGACGCTGCCGCCTTCGGTATCGCCGGTCTTGCTGATGAAGTTGATGATGCCGCCGGGCGCATTGCTGGTGAACGTCGACGCCGAGCCGCCGCGGATGGCTTCGATGCGATCCATCGTGAAATCCGAGCGCAGGAAGATATCGGCGTTGCCGAAGGCGATATCGCCGAACTCCATCACCGGCAAGCCGTCTTCCTGCAGCTGCAGGAACTTGGCGCCGCCAGAGGCCACCGGCAGACCGCGCACGGCGATGTTGGCGTTGCCTTCGCCACCGCTGGATTCGGAGCGGATGCCGGGAATGTTGCGGAAGATTTCGGCGGTGCTGCGCGGCGCCGATTGTTCGATCGCCTCGGCGCCGACGGTGCTGACCGACACGCTGGACTTCAACTTGGTGGTGGCGGTGGAGGTGCCGGTGACGAACACCGAATCCAGATTGACCGCGGCGCTGTCGGCAGCCGGCGGAGTGGCGGGCGCGGCAGCGGCGTCCTGGGCCAGCGCGGCGGGCGCGCACAGGCAGGAAACGACCGCGCAGGCCAGGGCATGCAGGCGCAGGGTGTGCAAGGTGGACATCGCGATTCTCTCTCTCACAGGTGGTGGTATGCCGACGCCTGCATCGTCCCCTCCCAGGGAATGGCCGTGCGGCCTGCAGTGCGAGCGCAGTAATACGCTCGAATACAATCGATTGCAATCTTGCGTTGCAGCATTTGAATCGTATTCGTTTGTCTCAATTTTCTTAAAGGTCGCGTGTTGCGGCGCAGCGTTACAATCGATTGCATAAGTCGCAGGGTACAGTGCGCTGCGGCCACTGGGAGCCGCACCGATGCCCAGGGCCTTGCATGTCGTCGACCGCTCCTCCGCTTTCTTTCGCGCGCATCCTGGCGCTCAACGCCGGTTTCTTCGGCGTGCAGTACAGCTTCGGGTTGCAGCAGAGCAACATGAGCCCGATCTACAACTACCTGGGCGCCGACCACGCCAGCCTGCCGTATCTTTGGCTGGCCGGGCCGATCACCGGGTTGGTGCTGCAGCCGTTCGTCGGCGCGTGGAGCGATCGCTCGGTGACGCGCTGGGGCCGCCGCATGCCGTACATGGTGCTGGGCGCGCTGGTGTGCAGCCTGTGCCTGCTGGCGATGCCGTTCAGTACCGCGTTGTGGATGGCGGTGTGCCTGCTGTGGGTGCTGGATGCGGCCAACAACGTGGCGATGGAGCCCTACCGTGCGTTGGTCAGCGACGTGCTCGCGCCACCGCAGCGGCCACTCGGGTATCTCACGCAGAGCGCGTTCACCGGCCTGGCGCAGACGCTGGCCTATCTCACTCCACCGTTGCTGGTGTGGTTCGGTATGAATCAGGATGCCGCCAACGCGCACCATATTCCGTACATCACCATTGCTGCGTTCGTGATCGGCGCGGGGTTTTCCGCCGCGTCCATCCTGATCACCGCGCGCAGCGTACGCGAGCCTGCGATTGTGCCGGCCGAGATTGCGCGCATGCGTCAGACCGGTGCCGGCCTGGGCGCGACCGTGCGCGAAATCGTCAGCGCCCTGCGCGCGATGCCGCCGACCATGCGCCAGCTGGCGCCGGTGATGTTGTTCCAGTGGTACGGGATTTTCTGCTACTGGCAGTACATCGTGCTGTCGCTGTCGACCACCTTGTTCGGCACCACCGACGCCACCTCGCACGGGTTTCGCGAGGCTGGTCTGGTCAATGGGCAGATCGGTGGGTTCTACAATTTCATCGCGTTTCTGGCGGCCTTTGCGATGGTCCCGGTGGTGCGCCGCTTCGGCCCCAAGTACACGCACGCAGCCTGCCTGCTGGCGGCCGGCGTCGGTATGTGGGTGTTGCCGGGCATCGAGAACCGCTGGTTGTTGTTGTTGCCGATGATCGGCATCGGGCTGGCCTGGGCCAGCATGATGGGGAATCCGTATCTGATGCTCGCCGACAGCATTCCGCCCGAGCGCACCGGCGTGTACATGGGCTTGTTCAACCTGTTTATCGTGCTGCCGATGCTGATCCAGATCGTCACCCTGCCGCTGTATTACGAGCGGTTGCTGCACGGCGACCCACGCAACGTGATCCGTCTGGCCGGTGCATTGATGCTTGCCGCAGCGATAGCGATGCTATGCGTGCGTATTCGCAAGCCCAAGGCTGTAGCGGTGTAACCGCTGCGTTGCGTTGTTATGCCAGCACAGTAGCGAGTATGAGCGCGCGGCCGCCGCCGCACAGCGCGCTCAGGACGCACGCTCTTACGATTCCCGATTCCCGATTCCCGATTCCCAGCCTCACGCCGACTCGCGCACCACTAGTTTCACCGGCATTTCAACCGATTGCACCGCCTCGCCTGCGATCAGCGCCAGCAGCCGGTCCACCAGCAAGCGCGCGGCCAGACCGAGATCCTGCCGCACGGTGGTCAGCGGTGGCTGGCTGTAGGCGGCCAGCGGAATATCGTCGAAGCCCACCAGCGAGATGTCCTGCGGCACGCGATGGCCGGCTTCGACCAGGGCGCGGATGGCGCCCACGGCGATCACATCGGAGGCCGCAAATAGCCCATCCGGTGGGTCGGTCTTCTTGAGCATGGCGCGGGTGAGGCGGTAGGCGTCTTCGCTGACGAAATGGCTGCGCGCATGCAGGCGGGTGTCGAATTCCAGCCCGTGCTGCTCCAATGCGTGACGGTAACCGGCAAAACGCGGCGCCACTTCGGGTAACTGGTCGTCGCCCAGAAATGCGATGCGCTTGCGGCCGCTGGCGATCAGGTGTTCGGTGGCGAGCGCGCCGCCCTGAAAATTGTCGCTGCCCACGCTGATGTAGGCCTGCCCATCGATGCGGCTGCCCCACACGGCCATCGGCAGGCCATCGCGCGCGGCTTCGTCCAGCGCGGCATGTTCGGAACTCTGCCCGAGCACGATCACGCCATCGGAGCGGCTGCCGCGCGCAAGCTGTTCCACCCAACCATCCTGGTGCCGGTCCAGCTTGGACAGCAGCATGCTGTAGCCGCGTCCGGTGAGTTCTTCGGCCAGCAACGCCAGCATGGTCATCAGAAACGGATCGGACAGCGGTTGATCCAGTGCGTGCATCATCGGCACCGCAACGCTCACCGTGTTGGAGCGTTTGGCGCGCAAGCTGCGTGCGACCGGGTCGACCTGGTACCCGGCATCGGCGGCAATTTGCTTGATGTAGGCGCGGGTGCGCTCTGCCACCACCGGGCTGCCGGCAAGCGCACGTGACACGGTGGACTCGGACACGCCCGCCATGCGGGCGATGTCGGCCATCTGCGGGCGTGCATTCTGCGAGGTGCGTTCTGAGGGTTTGGCCATGGCAGCGCACTGCGGAAAAGCCAGAGTGTAATCAGTTCGCACTAGAGGCGGGTTGTTCGCGTAGTGGCGGCCGCTTGTGCGCAACCGCGCAACGCCATCGCGCACACCAGTCCTAGCTTTGTGATCGCGGTTGGTTGTCGCGTGCCGGGAGGGTGCTGCGGCTGGGCAGGGCGTCATTGTGCATCCGCACGTGCGGGCCAAGAACCGCCAACAACACGGAGCGAGCGCCAAGCAGGTGTGGGCGGTGCACAGCAACCGGAGTGTGACGCCTCAGACCTGCCGATGCCGAGCATCGGCCGCTCCCGTTTGCTGGTCGCGAAGTCGTTTGGTTGGTCGCGTAGCGTGATCGCGGCTGGTGTGCCGAGGTGCACTCCGACAAGCGCTTGCGGCCCACGGTCCGTGTCAGCCCATGTAGAGGCCGCCGTTGACCGCGTAGTCGGCACCGGTCACATAGGCGGCATCGTCGGAAGCCAGCCACGCGCACAGGCCAGCGACTTCAGCCGGCTTGCCCAGCCGGCGCATCGGCACCGAGGTGGCCAGGCGGTCGAGCACGTCCGGCGGAAAACTGCTGATCGATGCACTGGCGATATAGCCAGGCGAAATGGTGTTGACGGTGACCCCGCGCGAAGCGACTTCCTGCGCCAGCGCACGGCTGAAGCCATGCATCGCGGCCTTGGCGGTGGCGAAGTTGATTTGCCCGATCTGCCCCTTGTGCGCGCTGACCGAGCCGATATTGACGATGCGTCCCCAACCACGCGACGTCATGCCATCCACCACCTGCTTGGAGATGTTGAACAGCGAATGCAGATTGCTGGCGATCACCGCATTCCAGTCGTCGCGCGTCATCTGCCGGAACAAGGTGTCGCGGCTACCGCCGGCGTTGTTGACCAGGACATCGATTTCGCCGACTTCGGCCTTGACCTTGGCGAACGCGGCAACCGTGGAATCCCAATCGGCGGCATTGCCTTCGGAAGCGACAAAGTCGAAGCCCTGCTCGCGCTGCTCGCGCAACCAGGCCGATTTACGCGGCGAATTTGGCCCGCAACCGGCAACCACGGTATGCCCGCTGCGCGCCAGCTTCTGGCAGATCGCGGTGCCGACACTGCCCATGCCGCTGGTGACGTATGCAATGCGAAGCGTCATTGGTGTAACTCCTTTGGAGTTGGGAATGGGGGAATCGGGAATCGGGAGTGGGGAATCGGTAGAGCAGGAGCCGCCTTTGCGGCCTGCGTTCTCCATGTGGAAGTCAGGAACCGTCACGACCGCACAGCGCCGCTCTTACGATTCCCGATTCCCGATTCCCGGCGCGCGATCAGCGCGCCAACGGAAACAGACCAAACAACAACCCGCCGCCAAGCATCAGCATCGAAATCAGTACCGCCCACTTGAGCGTGAAGCGTTGATGGTCGGCAAAGTCGACCTTGGCCAGGCCGACCAGCAGATAGGTCGATGGCACCAACGGGCTGAGCAGATGCACCGGTTGCCCGGCGAGCGAGGCGCGGGCCATTTCCACCGGGGTGATGCCGTAGTGGCCGGCCGCTTCGGACAGGATCGGCAGCACGCCGAAGTAGAACGCGTCGTTGGACATGAAGAACGTAAACGGCATGCTGACGATCGCCGTGATCACCGCCAGATACGGGCCCCAGCTATCCGGGATCACTGCCAGAAAACTGCGCGACATCGCCTCCACCATGCCGGTGTTGGACAGGATGCCGGTGAAGATGCCGGCGGCAAAAATCAGCGACACCACCGACAACACATTGCCGGCGTGATTGACCAGACGGCGGCGTTGCTCGGCCAGGTTGGGGTAGTTGATCATCAGTGCCAGCGCGAAGCCGATCATGAACAGCACCGGCATCGGCAGGATGCCCACCACCAGTGCGGCCATCAGCGTCAGGGTCAGGATCAGATTGACCCACAGCAACTTGGGACGCTTCATGTCCTCGGTGTCTTCCACGCGCGGCAAGGCGTCGTTGTCTTCGGGGATGCTGGTGTCCAGCCAACTGCCATCGGCCGGCAGGCGCACCACGCCCAGGCGGCGGCGCTCGCGCATGCCCAGATACCAGGCCAGTGCGATGATGCCGGCAATCGCCAGCAACATCGCCGGCACCAGCGGCACGAACACATCGGCCGCATCCACGTGCAGGGCAGTAGCGGCGCGTGCGGTCGGGCCGCCCCACGGAGTGAGATTCATCACACCGCTGGCCAAGATGGTGACGCAAGTGAGGTTGAGTGCATTCATGCCCAGGCGCTGGTACAGCGGCAGCATCGCCGACACGGTGATCATGTAGGTGGTGGAGCCGTCGCCATCGAGCGAGATCAGCATCGCCAGGATCGCGGTGCCCATCACGATCTTCAGCGGGTCGCCCTTGACCAGCCGCAGGATGCGCCCGACCAGTGGATCGAACAGTCCGGCATCGATCATCACCCCGAAGTAGAGGATGGCGAACATCAGCATCACGCCGGTGGGCGCGATCTTTTTGATGCCCTCGAGCATCATGTCGTTGATGCCGGTGCCGAAGCCGCCCAGCAGTGCGAACACGATCGGCACCGTGATCAGAGCCACCAGCGGCGACAGCCGCTTGCTCATGATCAGGTACATGAAGGTGATCACCATTCCGAAACCGAGCGCGGTCAGCATGCGGGCAAATCCTTTGGGGCGTGCAGCAGGGAGAGGGTGGAGCGCACCGCTGCGCAGGGCGCGCTGCGGTGGTGATGCGGAAACCTAGAAACGCCAGTCATTACGCGACTGCCAGAACAGCAAAGTTGAACGCCGTTGCGCGTGTAAGGCGCTCGCGCTGCATCGCTGCGACGCGTGACAAAACACCTTGAAAACCTGGCGCGTCGCAGCAGCGCATCAGAAGTCGTACTGAAACCGGCCGGTCACCGCCAGCGTGTGATCGACCACCGCATTCATCGTGCGGTCGCGGTTGCGGCTGTCGATCACGTTGAGCATCACGCGCAGGTTGGGCTTGAAATACCAGTTGCCGCCGAGTGTCCACGACTGCGTGCTGGCATCGATGAAGTTTGGCTGGCCATCCAGATTTTGGTCGCCACGCATGTAGTCGTAGCGCAACGCCAGCTCGAACGCGCCGCTGGGGCGATTGGGCGTCTTGATGCGGCTGAAGCGGCCGGTCTTGCGATCGTAGCCGCGCGATTCGCCGGTAACGAACCAGCTGACCAGGCCATAGCTTGCCAACACCTTGGCATGCTGGCTGCCATCGTCGAGCAGGCCGCCGCTGAATTCGCTCTGCCACGACCACGGGCCCAGCACTTCGGCATATTCCAGCGACCACTTGTCGAAGTCGGTATCGCGGCCATCGGCAAACCGCGCCAAGGTGATGCGGCTATTGTTGGCCAGATCGTTTTCAGGGCGCGGGCGGATCAACAGGGATGCCGCACCATCGCTGCCCGGATGCGAATAGCGCTCATGCGCCAGTGAAATGCCGAGGTGGCGCAGGCGCGCTTCGCCCATCTCCGGCGCAAAGGTCAGACGTGTCCCCAGCGCACCGCCCTTGGTGGACGAGTTGTCGATGCTTTCCAGGCTGTAGAGCGCCGTGGACCAAGTGGCATCGGGGCGATTGGCTTGCCAGGAAATGGCCTTGCGATAGATCGGCGCCAGTGTGGTGGAGGCATAGCCGCGTTCCAGAAACGGGCCATAGTTGGACCCGGTGCGGTCGTCCAGCGAAAAGTACTGTTTGAACTGGCCCACGGTCAGCGTGCCGGCAGAAAACTTCTTGGCGATATAGACATCGCGCGCCAGGATGCCGCGGCTGCCGGATTCGTACTGCAGGCCAGCAAATTCCGCCTCGGCCTTGTAATTGAAGCCATAGAACTTGCCTGCCACATCCAGCCACACACGGCGGAACTGGGTGTCGTTGCGCTCGGGCGTACCGCGTTCGTCGTTGTCGAACACGGTGAAATCCCAGTGCACGCGCCCGCCTACCTCGGCAGTGACCGGGCCCGCGTCATCGGCCGCGTGCGCCGCCGGTGCCAGGCAGATCGCCGCGCAGGCGGTGAAGGCGCGCAGACGCAAAGTGTCGTTGATCACAGACCCTCCCAGGTACATGTGTGAATCACGTTCAGCGATGCACCACGACGACTGCCGTGGCGCGTTGGCTGCAGCCTAGTCCCGCAAAGCTGTCATGGACCTGTCGTTTGGGGCGGGGATTGGGGAGTGGGAATTGGGGATTCGCAAGAGCTAGAGCGCAAACGTGGCAAGCTTTTGCTTTCGTGGCCTGTTACCTTCCGGCGGCGGCCAACCGCCGTTACGAATCCCCAATCCCCACTCCCTAATCCCCGCCCAATGCGCCTGCTGCTAGTCGAAGACAATGCCGATCTCGCCGATGCCATCGTGCGGCGCATGCGCCGTAGCGGGCATGCGGTGGATTGGCAGGCCGACGGGTTGGCGGCGGCCAGCGTGCTGCGCTATCAGAGCTTCGATCTGGTGGTGCTGGATATCGGGCTGCCCAAGCTCGATGGGCTGCGCGTGCTGGCCGGGATGCGCGAGCGTGGCGATACCACGCCGGTGCTGATGCTCACCGCGCGCGATGGCATCGAAGACCGCGTGCAGGCGCTGGACGTGGGCGCGGACGATTACCTGGGCAAGCCGTTCGATTTCCGCGAATTCGAAGCGCGCTGCCGTGTGTTGCTGCGCCGCAATCGCGGGCAGGCCAGCGAGGTGGTGCAGATCGGCGGATTCGTGTTCGACAACGCTGCGCACACGGTGATGCTCGACGGTGCACCGATCGAATTGCCCAACCGCGAATACCGCCTGCTGGAAATCCTGATCGGGCGGCTGGGTCAGGTGGTCGGCAAGGACGACATCGGCAACGGGCTATTCGGCTTCGACGACGATGCCGGGCCCAATGCGATCGAACTGTATGTGGGCCGTCTGCGCCGCAAGCTGGCAAACGCGCCGTTACGCATCGTCACCGTACGCGGTGCCGGTTACAAACTCGAAGAAGCCGACCCGCATGCGCCGGTGGAGCCAGGTAGCGATGGCTGAGCCGCTGACGGTGGCGCCGTCGATCCGGCGCACCTTGCTGCTGTATCTGGGTAGCCTGTCGCTGCTGGGCGCGGTGGTGCTGTTTTTTGCGGCGCGCGATTACGGCGAGCGTGCGGCTAACCGGTCTTACGATCACCTGCTGGTGTCCTCGGCGCTGTCCATCATCGATAGCGTGGCGCTGGTCGGTGGCGACTGGCAGGTGGATCTGCCTTACGCCTCGCTGGATCTGCTTGGCATGGCGCCGGAAGATCGCGTGTTCTACCGCGTATTCGATGCGCAGGGCCGCACCATCACCGGCGAAGACACGTTGCCGTTGCCGGCGCGCGCGCCCAGCGATGAGCGCCCGTTGTTGTTCGATGCGCAGTACAGCGGCGAGCCGGTGCGCTTTGCGGTGGTGATGCATCGCGTTGCCTCGGCCTCGGGACAGGGCGAGGTGCGCGTGCAGGTGGGCCAGACCCGGCGCGCGCGCGATGCGGTGGCGCGCGATGTGGTGCTCAATGCCTTGGTCGCAATCGGTGTGTTGTCGCTGCTGGCGTTGGGATTGGTGTGGCTGGGCGTGTACCGCGCCTTGCGGCCGTTGCAGCGCATCGAGCGCGACCTGTCGCGTCGCGAGCCATCGGATCTGAAGCCGCTCAACGTGCCGGCGCCGCAGGAAATGCAGTTGATGGTGACCGCGCTCAATCGCTTCATGGCGCGGCTGTCGTCCAGCAACGAGACCTTGCGTGCGTTCATGGCCGAGGCCGCGCACCAGATGCGCACGCCCTTGGCCGCGTTGCGTGCGCAGGCGCAGCTGGCCATGGACGACGACGATCCGCGCGACATGCAACGCAGCCTGGCCGCGATCGAGCGCAACGCCAGCCACATGAGCCGCCTGCTCAATCAATTGCTCAGCGATGCCAGCGTGATCCATCGCTCCAACCTGCAGCGCTTTGCCACGGTGGACTTGGCCGAGGTGCTGCACCAGGCATTGCATGAAGCGCTGCCGCGCAGCGAAGGCGCGCCACGGGTGCAATTGGCTATCGACCCGCAACCGGCGCTGCTGCGCGGCGACGCGTTGCTGCTGCGCGAAGCGCTCAAGAACCTGATCGACAACGCCTGCAAATACGGCGCGGGCGCGCCGCTGCAGGTGGCGCTGACCAGCGATGGCAATCAGCACGTGCTGACCATCGCCGATCACGGGCCGGGCATTCCGGCCGCCGAAGCCGAGCGTGTATTCGAGCGTTTCGTGCGCGGTCCGGATGCACCCGCGGGCGGCGCAGGCCTGGGGCTTGCCATCGTCAAGCGCGTGGTCGAAGCGCATGGCGGGCGCATCGATCTGGCCAATCGCATCGGTGGCGGGTTGATCGCCTCGTTGCACTTCCCGGGAGGAACCGCGTGATGCGCAGGCTGTGGGTGATGCTGTTGCTGCTGGTGCACGGCATGGCGTGGGCAGCGCCGGGCGATGTGCGGCGCTTTCCCGCGCAGGGGCCGGTGCATGCGCAGCTACGCGTGCAAGGGTCCACCGATCTGGAAGTGTTCGGCGCAGTCATTCAGGACTACCAGCGCCTGCATCCGGGCACCGAGGTGATCTACGAAGATGTGATTGCCTGGGACATCTATGCGCGCTACCTGCATCCGGGTGCCGGTGCGCCGATGGCGGATATGCTGATCAGCGCCAGCATGGATCTGCAGACCAAGCTGGTGAACGATGGGCACGCGCTGGCCCACCGCTCCGCGCAGACCGAAGCGCTGCCGGCCTGGGCGCAATGGCGGCACGAGGTCTTCGGCATCAGCTACGAGCCGGTGGCCATCGTCTACAACACGCGCAAACTCGACCCATCACGCGTCCCGCGGACGCGACGCCAGCTGCTGGCGTTGTTGCGCGCGCCGGATGCGCCGTTGCGCGGCAAGGTGGGCACCTACGATGTGGCGCGCAGCGGGGTGGGCTATCTGTTCGCCACCCAGGACGGGCAGGTGGGCAGCATTGCCGGCGCGCTGCTGGCCGCGTTGGGCGCAAATCAGGTCAAGCTGGAAGAGCGTACCGGCACCTTGCTCGACCGCGTCAGTCGTGGCGAGTTGCTGCTGGCCTACAACGTGCTCGGTTCCTACGCGCAGGCGCGCATCGATGCCGGTGCGCCGCTGGGCATCGTGCAGCCGCAGGACTACACGCTGGTGGCGCTGCGCACCGCGGTGATTCCCAAGACCGCACCGCACGCACCGGAAGCGCGCAGGTTTCTCGACTATTTGCTGTCGCCACGCGGGCAGCAGGTGCTCTCGCGCGAAGCGCGGCTGATGCCGATCCTGCCGGCCGCCGGTGGTCGTGGCGGCTCGGCGCAACCGCCGTTTCGGCCGATTCCGCTCGGCCCCGGCCTGCTGGTGTATCTGGACAAACTCAAGCGCCGCCAGTTCCTGGAAGCGTGGCGTGCGAGTACGCAGCCGCCGCGGTAGGGCGTGGCATTCGCGGTGATGCAGAGCGTCATGCTGGTGTGGTCGTTGCCGGCCAGCATCATCGGCGGTCGCACAATGCCGATACAGTGGTCGCCTGCTCCGCACAGTGTCAGCGGGCCTCAGCCACTAGCCGTGGGCAGCCAGCCAAGCGCAGGTGCGGCACACCGACGCGCCCATGTGCCAGACTTGGCAGATGGCCGATCTCACCATTCTCGTCGCCGACGACCACCCGCTGTTCCGTGCCGCCGTGATCCACGTGCTGCAGCAGACCCTGCCGCAGGCGCAGGTCGTGGAAGCCTCCAGCGCCGCCACGCTGAGTGCGATGCTGCGCTCGCACCCGCAGGCCGAGCTGGTACTGCTGGATCTGGCCATGCCGGGCGCGCGCGGCTTCTCGGCGCTGTTGCATGTGCGCGGCGAGCATCCGGATATCCCTGTGGTGGTGATCTCCTCCAACGATCACCCGCGGGTGATCCGGCGTGCGCAGCAGTTTGGCGCGGCCGGTTTCATTCCCAAATCCACGCCGGCCGAATCCATCGGCACCGCCGTGGCTAGCGTATTGGATGGCGGCACCTGGTTTCCGCCCATGACTGCCGAACGTTCGGAGGCCGACGCGCAGCTGGCCTCCAAACTCGCCCAGCTCACCCCGCAGCAGTTTCGCGTGCTGCTGAGCCTGGCCGATGGCCTGCTCAACAAGCAGATCGCCCACGAACTCGGTCTGGCCGAAAACACCGTCAAGGTGCACGTCACCGCCATCCTGAAAAAGCTGGACTGCTACAGCCGTACGCAGGCCGCGGTACTGGTCAAGGCGCTTGAGCCGGAAGGCGAGGGCTGAGGGCTCGGCATCGCTGACGGGCTTGGAGCGGCAAAAAAAGTCGCGAACAGTCGTCAGTTGGGTGTGGACGGCGTCCTCATCATCGAAGTGTGCGAGTGGTGTGTTCCGCAGAGAGCACCGGCCGCGCAGTTATTGTGTTGGCTGTTCTTGGTTGAGCGGGGCAGGCCGCGGACTGAAGATCGACGCGGCCGCGCCCATCGCGATCTCGAAATGCGAGGTGCCGTCCATGACGTATGTCATTCCGCTCGCTGGCGATAGAACACCATGCCGCCGTGGTGCAACTCGTCTGTGCTGACAAAGCGGCCGTCGGCAGTGAATCCGCTGTCGTCCCAGTAGTGGATGGTGTTACCGGTCACTTCATAACGGCCCTGGTAGGCGCTTTGCCGTGCATGGCGTGCTTCGTCGTAACGGCCGTTGGCCAACAAGGCTTGGCGGATCTGCCCATCGCGGGTGACCCACATGCCGACGTAGGAATGCTGTTGCATGGGCGTGGCTCTGTGGAGTGGGGAAGGCGTCGCCGCCACATGGCGTGCAGCGGCAGCAAGCGGTGTGGCGTTGCAGAGCACGGCGGCACCTGCGCCGAGTGCAACGGCAATAGCGGTGCTCATACGTGTATCGGTCATGTGTCTGTCCTGCGTTGCAGTTGGGCGGGTGCACGCTGCAGCACCGCGTCGTAGGCGGCCAGATCCAGGTACGCATCGACCTGCACGGCCTTGCCGTCGCGCATGCGCAGGATCCACACGTAATGATTGCGATAGCGACCGCCGTTGGGCAGGTCGGCGGCGCCTTGCCATTGCACGATGACGTGTTCGCCATCGGCCCAGAGCTGCCGCTGCAGTGGGCGCAGCGGCGACGCCAGGCGCTGGGTCAATGGGCGCACGGCCGTGTCGATCAATGTGTCGCGGCCACGCAAGGTGCCTGCGCTCGGGCCGGAGCCGTGGATGGTCCACACCACGTCCGGCGACAGCAGTTCTTCGAAGAATCCGGTGCCGCCTGCCTGCCAGCGTGCGAATGCGGCATCGACGCGTTGCGTATTGCATATCTGCTGCGATGTGCCGGCGCAGCTGTCGGCGGTGGCTGTGGGCACCGGAGCGATTGCCCCGGCTGCAGTGAACGCGCTGGCGGCGATGAACAGTGCTGCCGCGATGGCGGATGGTCTGGTCATGTGGTGCTCCTTCGCGTCAGCTGCGCAGTTGCAGCGCGTGCGTGCCGTAGATCAGCTGCTGCGCCATCGGCCGGCCGATGAAACGCTCCGGGAAGATCGGCGCCAGGCCGCTGACCCGATCCAGCTGCGCCAGTTGGTCGTCGCTGAACACGATCTCCAACGCGCCGAAGTTGTCTTCGGCCTGTTGCAACGTGCGTGCGCCCATCACCGGCGAGACTACCGCCGGATTGCGCAAGGTCCAGGCAAGCGCCACCTGCGAGCGCGAGGCGCCCAACTCGTCGGCCACCGTGCCAACCACATCGGCGATCTCCAACGAGCGCGCAGTGAGATGCCCGGTCGAGGCGATCACGCCCTTGCGGCTAGTGGATACATCCGCCGCGTTGTCGTCGGACAGATCCGCGCGGCTGTACTTGCCGGTCAGAATGCCGCCGCCCAGTGGCGACCACGGCAATACGCCAAGTCCCAGCTCGCGCGCCATCGGTAGCAACTCATGTTCGACGGTGCGCTCGACCAGGCTGTATTCGATCTGCAGCGCGACCAAGGGCGACCAGCCACGCAGATCGGCCAGCGTCTGCAATTGCGCCACGCGCCATGCCGGCGTGTTGCAGATGCCGATGTACAACACCTTGCCCGACTGCACCAGATGCTCCAGCCCGCGCATCACTTCGTCCGGCGAGGTGGTGAAGTCCCACGCGTGCAGATACAACAGGTCGATGCGATCGGTGTCGAGTTGACGCAGGCTGGTCTCCACCGAGCGGATCAGATTGAGACGGTGATTGCCGCCGGAATTGATGTTGTCCGCATCGCGCGCCATGGTGAATTTTGTCGCCACCACAAAGCGCTCGCGATGCGGCTTGATCAGTCTGCCGACGATGCGCTCGGAGCCGCCGTTGGTGTAATTGACCGCGGTGTCGATGAAGTTGCCGCCGCGATCTGCGTAGGCATCGAAGATGCGCTTGGCTTCGCCTGCATCCGCGCCCCAGCCCCATTCCTCGCCGAAGGTCATGGTGCCCAGCGACAGCGGCGAGACGCGCAGCCCGGAGCGGCCGAGCAGGCGATAGTGGTCCAGAGAAAGTGTCTGACTCATGCGTTGTATCTCCCGGCAGTGGTGTCGTGCGTCATGCGATGTACTGTGCCGCCGGCCGGTGAGTCAGCGTGAGCCTGGTGATCCGGCATCCTTGCCTGATCGTCCGAATCGTCAACGCAGCATCGTCACGCAGCCGCAGCCGCAACCGCTTGCATGCACTGCAGTGTTCGGTTCGATGTGCGCGGGGTGTTGCCACGTCGAGTGCAACGCGCCAACGATCACGCACGCAGCGGTCGTACGGCCCCTGCAGTGAGTGCGCGTATCAGAGACAAGGCGGTGCGCCTTGTTGGGTTGGCGAGTGAGCGACCAAGACGCCAAGATCTGCGACTTCGCTGCGCAGGGTCCTTGCCCGCACACCCTCGCGTGTCACGCTGCAAGTACGTCGATGTGGGCTCTTCTGCGGCATCCATGCTGCGTAAGGTCCCGCGACTGTGGGCGGGCAGGGGCTAGTCGAGTTGATCGGTGTGCATAGCTTTCGATAAAACAGTTAGCAAACTGTCTGGTGCGGTGTCATTACCGCACTCTCGACGCTGTGAGTTTGCTGCAGGGCCCTTGCCCGCCCACCGTCGCGGGACACGCCGTGAATCCATTCCTGGAGGCTCTTACGCGGCATCCATGCCGCGTAAGGTCCCGCGACGGTCGGCGGGCAACGGCTAGTTGAGTTGATCGGTGTGCATAGCTTTCGATAAAACAGTTAGCAAACTGTCTGGTGCGGTGTCATTGCCGCACTCTCGACGCTGTGAGTTTGCTGCAGGGCCCTTGCCCGCCCACCATCGCGGGACACGCCGCAAGTACGTCCCTGTAGGCTCTTACGCGGCATCCATGCCGCGTAAGGTCCCGCGACGGTGGGCGGGC
>NZ_JBEGDX010000005.1:0-89125 GCF_040202975.1 Xanthomonas sp. WHRI 10207
ACCCATCCGCTTCGCAATGGCACAATCAACAACCACCTCTACTTCTGAGTGACTCGAAGAATCGAGGACGCTTCAGAGTCGGGTTACTCACCGTAACACTCGACAATCCTTGGCCGGATGGAGCGAAGCGCATTCCGTGGCTCTGTGCGCGCGAACGATGCAACGCACTTGCTGATGTCATGCACCAACAGCCTCGGATTGCGCTTTGCTCCATCCGGGCTACAGCCTCAGGGCATCCCAAGCTCCCGCATCATGGTGCCGCAGTGCAACTCGGAAAGTCCTTGAGATAATCTGCGAGCGAAGCCATCCCCACGCTCGTGCGCAGCGCGTCCACATCACCGCTGCCATCAAGCGGCTGCGCCACACGCTTTCCGTCGACGCACGTCACCTGCGTGCCGTAACGCTGCATGCCGGTCAACTTAAGCATCACCCGGTCATGTAGGAAAGCATACTGACGGGGCAGGACACGACCCTCGTAACTCCGCTGCAGGGCCTGCAGCGCGTCGTACTGCAGCTCAGGGCGATGGTCGCCGTGCTGCACGAGCGCCCACAGTTGCTGCTGCATGTCCTCGCTGATCCTCGGCGGCGCAGGCCAACCTCCGTAGCGGGCAATCTGCTCCTGGGCGTACAGGATATTGCTGTCGTCCAGCAAGCGCAGGTCCGCCTCGAGCGCAAATGCATATAAGGCAAACGTGGGAGTGCCGATCGCTTCCTCACCATGACCCGGTAGCGAATCAAAGGCGTATCTCAACACTTGATCCTGTGCGAATCGACGCCCCAGCTCCTTGGCTTCCTTGGTGGCGGAATCCACATCGTCACGGACTTTGTGAACGGCATCGACCGAGGTTGCGACTTGCCGATACGTAGCCACATAGGGCTGCGCCTGCCGCGCGGCAGTAGCAAACGCGTCCAATGAAGCAGCATCAGCTGCCGTGGCCTCGGCGCTGACTACCAGCGCGCATCGATGGTTGCCATAGCATCCGCGCGGCAGCGCCGACGCATCCACGCCACGGTCCGCAAACGCTTCTCGCAGACGTTGTGTCTCCGCCTCGCTTGCCGGACCTCGCGCCCACGCGAGCAGCGAATCCCATCGCGCACGCTCGGCCGCGTCGGCGGAGAACCGAGGAGCAACCCACTGCAGCGATGCAAGATCAACCACCGCATCCGACGGGACCTGCTCCAGCAGCACGGGCGCAGCGGCGGTAGCGCTGACCGGCAAACTGCTGCCGGTCAGCATCACGACCACACCCATGCGAAACAATAACGACGCTCCATCATTCATGTCACAAACCGTAAGCGAGGGCGTACTGCGTCAGGCATCCTCATCGTCAATGATGTTGCTTAAGCTTGCCTCCGCGGCCGCAAGGCGGGTCCGCGATGTGGTGCCACCAGAGACGGAATTGAGCTCTGCATCGGTCAGTTCGCGTGCCAGGTTACGGCTCAGCAGGCGGAAAGACCCGGTCGTACCATGCTGCTTCGATTCTTGCTTGGACATCGGGAGGACGTCCTTGGGTTGAGCGCCATCCACGAAAACCGGAGCCAGACTGCTTTATCACCCCCATCGGAACGGCGTCAAGTGATTTGGTGGCATAAATAGATCCCCATGCGCGTGAGCCCGCGAAAGGCAAGGCACGAACATTAGGGACGGAGGTAATTAAGCGGCGGCCCTGACCGCCAGCATGACCTGCAGCAAGGCGCAGCATCAGCGGCAGTGCGCTCAACGGCATCGGTGCACAAGGCGGCCTGAGCGGCCGTACCCGCCAGACCGCAGCAACTGTTGGCAGCCTTGTGGTGAACGGTCGTGCCAGCGGTAGCGCCGGCAGCATCCGCGTTGCGACAGGCACCAGCGGCAGCACCGGCACGCAAGTCGGCGCCAATACGCAGGACGCCACGCTCGCCACATCAAGCGGCATCGTCAAGATGTCGGTCGCACGGATGATCTCCGATGACAGCGGCCTGGTGCGTAGCACCGTCGAGTCAGACGAATGTTCAGACCACCGCTGCCGGTACCGGTGTCACCGCAGGTGCGAACGAAACCCGCACACGTGTTCGACCCCGCCACCATCCCCTTCGCCAACATCGTTGGCGGCGGCCAGACCTCGCTGACGCAGATCGATCTGCCCATCGGCGGGTTGTATCGCTTGTCCAATGGCAACGCCACCGATCGCACTGCCATGGGGCGCGCGGTAGTCGGTCTTGGCGGCATCAACGCTTGGCGCAGCAATGGGCCGGGCCGTCGTTACCTGATCGAGACCGACCCGCGCTTCGTCAATTACGACAACTTCATCAGCAGCTGTCGACTCCCCGCAATTCAGTACCACATGAAATTTAGAGGTCCGCGGTTGATGTTGACCACGAAACTCGGCGGGCGTTAGTCCGCCTATGCTGTCGTGCGGTATCTGTTCGTTTTAGTCGGGTAGCCAATGCTCGGTCTGCTCGCTCAACTCGTTCGGTGTGCGGAAGATGTGCATGTCCAGTATGCCGTGCCGGTAGCCTCCGTTGAAACTCTCGAACGCAGCATTTGCACCGTCTGGACAGCCGTTATGGCAGCTTAGCGGCTTCTGCGAGTGCGGCATCAGCGCCTCGTTTTTCACTCTGGGATATGCCGTGATGATGTCGAAGAAAGGGCAGTGGTTCGGGCTGATCGGGTGGCTGGCACTGTGTTACGCCGTGGCCGGGCTTGGGGCGATGGCGTCCATCCAGGCGGCCACCTTCTATGCGGGACTGGCGCGGCCGGCGTGGGCGCCGCCCGGTTGGTTGTTCGGTCCGGTTTGGACGGCGTTGTACGGGATGATGGCGGTGGCGGCCTGGCTGGTGTGGCGACGCGGGGGATGGCGTGCGTGCCAGGGAGCGCTTGGTCTATTTGTTCTGCAGTTGGGCTTGAACGGGCTGTGGAGCTGGTTGTTCTTTGCGTGGCATCAGGGGGCGTGGGCATTCGCGGACATCGTGGCGCTGTGGCTGTCATTGGCCTGCACGATTGCCGCCTTCGGCAAGCGGCAACGGTTGGCCGGGTGGCTGTTGGTGCCGTACCTGTTATGGGTCAGCTTTGCAGCAGCATTGAATTACGCGGTGTGGCAGCTCAATCCTGGCGTGCTGTGAGCAAGCAAGCTCAAGGCGCTTTGGCCGAGTTCCAGGCGGGATGGGCTAAGCGCACGAACACAGCTGCGCGCGAAGATTTGCTTGCGGCGACGCCCTCGCCGCGAGTACGTGGGCTGCGCAAGCAACGGCCTTGCCACTGCCTAAAAAGTTTCTATAGCAATCAATCGCTTGCCGAAGGTTTGCTTAAAGCACTGTCCAGCAAGGTTTTCTGATCAAGCGATCATCGCGGCGCAAGCGCGCATTCACGCAATGCTTGACAGGCCTCGGCCCGGTGATGTCTTTTGCGTACATGCCTAACGCCTGCGCCACCGCTTCGCTTATCTGTCAGCCGCTGCTGCGGCCGGGTGCGGGCGTGGCCGGCATTACCACCACCATTACCACCGTCACCATTCGCCCGGTGCGGCCCGTCGTCTTCGCGTAACTTCCGAAAACAACGGCCCCGCACCCGGATCAGGATGCGGGGGCTTTCCTCCCTCATCTGATGCGGACGGGGCCTCCCTAACGAGGTCTGTCGATGTCATCGCCTGTTGTTTCGCTCGAACCCGCTGCTGTTGCCGCCTCTTCCGCACGCACCGTTGTGCACAAATTCGGCGGCACGTCGGTGGCCGATGCCGAGCGCTATCGGCATGTTGCGCGCCTGTTGCTGGCGCGAGAGGAGACCGTGCAGGTCACCGTGGTTTCGGCGATGAAAGGTGTCACCGATGCCTTGATCGAGCTGGCCGAGCTGGCTTCGCAGGACCGCCCGGAGTGGCGCGAGCGCTGGCATGACACGCGCGCGCGCCATCGCGGTGCGGCGGTGGCCTTGCTCGGCGAACATTCGGGTCCCACGGTGGAATGGCTGGACGAACGCTTCGAGCATCTGGCGCAGATCCTGGGTGCCTTGGCGGTGATCGGCGAGTTGCCGCGCGAGGTGCTCGACCGCGTGCAGGGCCTGGGGGAGGTGTATTCGGCGCAGCTGCTGGGCGATCACTTCCGCGCCATCGGCGAAGACTGCGCGGTACTGGATGCGCGCGATGTGCTGGTGGTCAACCGTGGTGAGCTCGGCGTGGATGTGGACTGGGATGTCAGCGCGCAGCGGCTTGCGACCTGGCGCCAGGCGCATCCGCAGGCGCGGGTCGTGGTGACCGGATTTGTGGCGCGCGACCGCGCCGACCGGATCACCACGCTGGGGCGCAACGGCAGCGATTATTCCGGCGCGATCTTCGCGGCCTTGTTCGATGCCGAGGAGCTGCATATCTGGACCGACGTGGATGGCGTGCTGTCGGCCGATCCGCGCGTGGTGCCGGAGGCGGTGCAGCTAGAAACGTTGAGCTACGACGAGGCCTGCGAGCTGGCTTATTTCGGTGCGAAGGTGGTGCACCCGCAGACCATGTCGCCGGCGATCGAGCGCGGCCTGCCGATCATCATCCGCAACACCTTCCAGCCGGAACATCCGGGCACGCGCATCACCGCCAGCAGCGCGGTGAGCGGGCCGATCAAGGGGTTGACGCTCAGTCCCGACCTGGCGGTGCTGAATCTGGAAGGCACCGGCTTGATCGGCGTGCCAGGCACTGCCGAGCGCGTGTTCGCGGCGCTGCGGACGGCGCAGGTGTCGGTAGTGATGATCTCGCAGGGCTCGTCCGAGCATTCGATCTGCTGCGTGGTCAAACAGCACGAATCCGAGCGTGCACGCAATGCGTTGTTGCAGGCGTTTGCGCACGAACTCACCGTTGGACAAGTGCAGCGTGTGCAGTTGACCACCGGCATCAGTGTGCTGGCGGCAGTAGGCGATGGCATGGCCGGCCAGCCGGGTGTGGCGGCGCGCTTGTTCGAATCGCTGGGGCGCGCACAGGTCAATATTCTGGCCATCGCGCAGGGTTCGTCGGAGCGCAATATCTCGGTGGCCATCGATGCGGCGCATGCGACCAAGGCTTTGCGCGCGGCGCATGCCGGCTTCTGGCTGTCGCCGCAGACGTTCTCGGTGGGCGTGATCGGGCCGGGTAATGTGGGCGCGGCGTTGCTGGATCAGCTGCGCAGCGCGCAACCGCAATTGCTGGGCAAGGCGAATCTGGATCTACGTCTGCGTGCAGTGGTCTCGCGCGGACGCATGCTGCTGGAAGAACGCGGCCTGGTCGGCGATTGGCGCGATGCGTTTGCATCCGCCGCCACCAAGACCGATCTGGAGCGGTTCACCACGCATCTGCTGTCTGCGCATCTGCCGCATACGGTGATCATCGATTGCAGCGGCAGTGCCGAAGTGGCCGACCGCTATGCGGGTTGGCTGGCGGCCGGTATCCACGTGGTGACGCCGAACAAGCAAGCCGGCTCCGGCCCATTGGCGCGCTACGAGGCGATCCGTGCGGCAGCCGATGCCAGCGGTGCGCGCTTCCGTTACGAGGCCACCGTGGGTGCAGGCCTGCCGGTGATCACCACGCTGCGCGATCTGGTCGATACCGGCGATGCGGTGACCTCGATCGAAGGCATCTTCTCCGGCACGCTGGCGTGGCTGTTCAACAAATACGACGGCAGCGTGGCGTTCTCCGAACTGGTCACCCAGGCGCGGGGCATGGGCTATACCGAGCCGGACCCGCGCGACGATCTGTCGGGCGTGGATGTGGCCCGCAAACTGGTGATTTTGGCGCGCGAAGCGGGGCGTGCGATCAGCCTGGAGGACGTCAACGTGGAAAGCCTGGTGCCCGAAACCTTGCGCCAGGCCAGTGTGGATGACTTCATGGCGCATCTGCAGGACGTGGACGCGGGATTCGCGCAACGGCTGGCCGATGCGCGCGCACGCGGCAATGTGTTGCGCTATGTCGCGCAGCTGCCGCCCGATCGTGCGCCCAGCGTGGGCCTGGTGGAATTGCCGGCCGATCATGCGTTCGCCAATCTGCGCCTGACCGACAACGTGGTGCAGTTCACCACGCGGCGTTACTGCGAAAACCCGCTGGTGGTGCAGGGCCCGGGCGCCGGGCCGGAAGTCACCGCGGCCGGTGTCTTTGCCGATCTGCTGCGCGTTGCAGCAGGCGAGGGGGCGCGGTTGTGAATCAGGTGGTGATCGCTCAATCCGCAGTCGCGCATGCGCAAGCAAGCGGTGTGTCGTTCGGCATGGGCGCTCTGCACGAAGCGCGCGCCTTCGCTCCGGCATCGGTTGCCAATGTTGCCGTGGGCTTCGACCTGTTGGGGTATCCGGTCGATGGCGTGGGCGATACGGTGACGGTGCGTCGCATCGATACGCCGGTGGTACGCATCGCCGCCATTCGCGGCACTACCGTCGCGTTGCCGCTGGATGCCGAGCGCAATACCGCCGGCGCCGCCTTGATGTCACTGCGCGCTGCATTGAAGCTGCTTTACGGCTTTGAAGTGGAGATCGACAAGGGCATTGCGCTGAGCTCGGGGATGGGCGGCTCGGCAGCCTCGTGCGTGGCCGCGTTGGTGGCGGCAAACGCACTGCTGGACACGCCGTTGAGCACGACGCAGTTGTATCAGCATGCGCTCGATGGCGAAGCCGTCGCCAGCGGTAGCCGGCATGGCGACAATCTAGGGCCGCTGTTTTTAGGGGGCTTGGTGTTGTGCACGCTGGAGCGGCTGGTGCCGATCGCGGTGCCAGCCGCGTGGCATAGCCTATTGGTGCACCCGGACGCCGTGCTGGAAACCCGTCGTGCGCGCGAGGCTCTGGCCGGCGATTATCAATTGCGCGAGTTTGTCGCGCAGAGCACCAATCTTGCGTTGGTGCTGGCGGGTTGCCATGCCGGCGATGCCGGGTTGGTGCGTGCCGGCTTGCGCGATGTGCTGGTCGAGCCACGCCGTGCGCCATTGATCACCGGCTTTGCCCCTGCCAAGCAGGCTGCGCTGGAGCATGACGCGATGGGCGCGAGCATTTCCGGTGCCGGCCCCAGCGTGTTTGCCTGGTTCGAAACGCGCGCCGCCGCGCAAGCCGCGGCGCCTGCGGTGCAGGCTGCCTTCGCCGCTGCCGGGTTCGATAGTCAGTGCTGGGTATCGCCGATCGCCAGCCCGGCTGCACGGCTGATCGAATGAGCCGGCATCTGCATGTCCCGGCTCGGAAGGATGCAGCGTGCGGCGTGTGGAGCACGCAACACGCTGCAAGCAGCTCATTCCACCACGACCTCGCTGATCTGCATCACCGGGCTGAGGTCGGTGTAGTTGGCGATGTCGCCCAGGATCTCCGTCGCGTGCGGGCCGAAGCTGCCGTTGAAGGCTTCCACCGAGTCGCAAAAGATATGGCACATGCCGATGAAGGCCGGCGTGCTGCCGGGCTCGCCGCCACTGAGTCCCTTGTCCACCGTGTAACGCAGGCAGGCCGCACCCATGCGCGCGGCCACCAGCGGCATGTGCTGGTCACGGTAATAGGTGTGGTCGAAACGGGCGCCTTCGCGGTAGGGGTACATCACACTGACCTTGATCATCTGCCGACTCCACGGAAAGGTGCGCGCAGCATAGCGCCGTGCCGGCGCGCGCAGGCGACCATTCGGCGGAACGCAGCAACCGCGCCAGCCATGCCCATTGCCTCGATCATTTCATTGCCGGGTCACGCCCGGTCCTGTTCTTGCCTGGAGTCACGCTGATGTTCATCTCCACCCGTGGCGGCGCACCCGCCGCAAGCCTGAGCCAGGCGATTGCCGCCGGCCTGGCCCCCGATGGCGGGCTGTATGTGCCGCAGACCTTGCCGCCGGCGCGCACGCTGGCCGCCGGTGTCGACCTGGCCGCGACAGCCACCACCTTGCTGCAGCCGTTTTTCGAAGGCGATGCGTTGGCGCCCGAGTTGCCCGCCATCTGCGCCGAGGCGTTCGATTTCCCGGCGCCGCTGGTGGCGCTGGCCACGCCCGGCGACTACGCGCTGGAGCTGTTTCATGGCCCGACCGCTGCATTCAAGGATTTCGGTGCGCGCTTCCTGGCTGCCTGCCTGACCCGTCTGCGCCGTGCTGAAGACCGCCCGCTCACCATCCTGGTGGCCACGTCCGGCGATACCGGCGCTGCGGTGGCGGCGGCATTCCATCGCCAGCCGGGCTTGCGCGTGGTGGTGCTGTATCCGGACGGGCGGGTGTCGCCGCGTCAGGCGCATCAGCTGGGCTGTTTTGGCGACAACATCCAGGCATTGCGGGTGGCCGGCTCGTTCGACGATTGCCAGGCGATGGTCAAGCAGGCCTTGAGCGACACAGCGCTGCAGACGCAGGTGCCGCTGAGCTCTGCCAACAGCATCAGCCTGGGCCGCTTGCTGCCGCAGATGAGCTACTACGCGCATGCCGCCCTGCAGCACCAGGCGACGGCGGGCAGTATGCTGAATCTGGTGGTGCCCACCGGCAATCTAGGCAACGGGCTGGCCGCGATCCTGGCGCGCGCGCTCGGGGTGCCGTTGGGCACGATCGCGCTGGCCTCCAATGCCAACCACGTGTTGCCGGATTACTTTGCCGGCGACGACTACGCCCCGCAGCCCAGCGTGGCGACCCTGGCCAATGCGATGGACGTGGGTGCACCAAGCAATTTCGAGCGGCTGCGCTGGTTGTACCAAGGTGACGATGCGGCGTTGCGCGAGGCTTTCCGCGCCCTGTCGGTAGACGATGCGGCCATCAGCCACACCATCCAGCAGCGCTATGCGCGCTACGGCGAAGTGCATTGCCCGCACACCGCCACCGCAGTGCATGTGCTGGAGCAACTGCGTGCCGAAGGTGCCGAGGGCGTCACCGGCGACTGGGCCGTGGCCGCCACCGCGCATCCGGCCAAGTTCGAAGGGGTGGTGGAGCCTTTGATCGGCCGCGCGGTCGATGTTCCGCCGGCATTGGCGGCGCTGCTGCAACGTCCCGCACATGCCGAAGCGCTGGCGCCGGAGTACGCAGCGTTCCGGCAGCGCCTGCTTGCGGATGCGGCCTGAGCCAAACGCGTTCAGCCAGCCGGGGTTGGAAAGTGCCGCGCATGGGGCTATCTCTATCGAGGTGCGGCCCCGGCGTGGCGCCGCGTTCGATGTGGGTTGCTGCATGTCTTATCGAGTGATTGTCGTTGCCGCCGCGTTGTGCGGATGGGCAGCGGCGGGTGCGGCCGTGGCGGCCGATACCATGGCTGCGTCCCCGGTGTCGCCGTTGGGCGCGCCGCGTGCGGGGCTGATCGATGCCTTGGCGCGTCAGGCGCCGTCGCTGGATCGCCAGGTTCTGGCGCTGGCCACCGAAGCGTTGCAATGCGCGCGTCAACGCCAGCAGGTGGGCGATGAGCGTGTGCTCAGCGTCATCGATTACAGCCGGCCGTCGACCGAACGCCGGCTGTGGGTGTTCGATCTGGCGCGGCAGCGATTGTTGTTCCAGGAATGGGTGGCGCACGGGCGCAATACCGGCGAGAACCTGGCCGCGAAGTTCTCCAACGCCGACGGCAGCTTCCAGTCCAGCCTGGGGGCGTTTACCGCGCAGGAGTCCTACACCGGCCACAACGGTTATTCGTTACGGCTCAAAGGGCTGGAGCCGGGCTTCAACGATCACGCGCGCGACCGCGCCATCGTGATCCACGGTGCGCCCTACGTCAGCGAGGCCATCATCCGCAGCCAGGGGCGGCTGGGCCGCAGCCTCGGCTGCCCGGCAGTGCGACCGGCAGTGGCCAGGCAACTGATCGACACCTTGCGCGAGGGCGCGTTCGTGTTCGCCTATTACCCCGACCGCGCCTGGTTGCGGCAGTCGCAACTCCTCAGCAGCGGCTGCGGTGCATCGGTGGCGAGTGCGGGTGGGCGTTGAAGCGTCGTGCGCTGCGTGCTGATTCGAGAACGCAGTTGAGAACACAGCCGGCGTGAGTTGAGCGCATCTGCGCTGTCGCATTGCGTGCGGCCATCCGGCCAGCACACAGCTGTCTTCGTCACCGCCGCGAGCACTGGCGCCGCGTCTTCGCTAACGCGCAGTGGCGCGACCATGCAATCAAACCAATTGTTCAACCACCATCGACCAGATAGCGCTCAGACCGTGTCTCCGGCCAGGCTGCGCAGGGCGGCGTAGTCCAGGATCTGCACCAGCTGCAGTTGCGGCAGCGCGATCAGCTGCTGCTGCCTGAGTTTGGTGAAGGTGCGGCTCACCGTTTCAATGGTCAGCCCGAGATGGTCGGCGATGTCGCCGCGGCTCATCGGCAGCGCCACGGTGTCGCCGCTTGCACCGGGCTGGGTGGAGCGGGCGGCCAGGCGCAGCAGAAAGTGCGCCAACCGTTCGCTGGGCTGCAGCCGCGCCAACAGCAGGCCGGTGTCCTGCGCGGCGGCCAGTTCCATGCTGGCGCGTTGCAGCAGCTTGCGCTCCAGATGCGGATAGCGATCGCGCAACTGGCGCATCTGCGCCATCGGCGTACGACACACGCGGCTGTCGATCATGGCTTCGATGTCGTGGCGGTGCTGCGCGGTTTCGGTCAGCCCCACATAGTCGCCGGGCAGCACGAAACCGGTGATCTGGCGGCGTCCATCGGCCAGCGTGCGAACCAGGCGCAAGGCACCGGAGGTGACGGTGTAGACGTGCTGGCGCGCATCGCCGGCACGCACCAAGGTACTGCCGGGTGCATAGCTGGACGCTGTGGTTGCCTCATCGAGTGCGTCCATTTCCTGCGGCGACAACGCCGCGCAGATCGCACGGCCGCGGACCGCGCATAGCGCGCAATCGGAGCTGCGCGCGTCTCTGCCGGATGCCGCGCTAGGCGCCGGGCAGGTCACGCTGGGGTCTGAAAGCTGCCGATACATGGGTCACGCACTGCCTGGGACGCAGATCGATGATACGCCATGCGCTCAGCGCGGCCGCCCAGCCGGTAGAATTGCCGGCTCGCCCCAGTCGTTCTGCAGGAGTTTCGCTCGTGATCAAGCCCCGTACGCCGCCCGGCATCATGGAATTGCTGCCACGCGAGCAGATCGCGTTCCAGCGCATGCTGGACGTCATCCGCCGCAACTACGAGCGGTTCGGGTTCCTGCCGGTCGAGACCCCGGTGTTCGAGCTTTCCGATGTGCTGTTGACCAAATCCGGCGGCGAAACCGAGCGTCAGGTCTACTTCGTGCAGTCCACCGGCGCGCTGGCCAATGCGGCTGCCGCAGCCGACGACGGTGCCGAAAACGGCGGCTTGCCGGAGCTGGCGCTGCGCTTCGACCTCACCGTGCCGCTGGCGCGCTATGTCGCCGAGCACGAGCACGATCTCAGCTTCCCGTTCCGTCGTTATCAGATGCAGCGCGTGTACCGCGGCGAGCGTGCGCAGCGCGGGCGTTTCCGCGAGTTTTACCAGTGCGATATCGATGTGATCGGCAAGGATGCGCTGAGCATCCGCTACGACGCCGAAGTGCTGGCGGTGATCCACGCGGTGTTTGCCGAGCTGGGCATCGGCGATTTCAAGGTGCAGTTGAACAACCGCAAGTTGCTGCGTGGGTTCTTCGAAAGTCTGGGTGTGGCCGAAGGCGAGTTGCAGCTGGCTGTGTTGCGCGAGGTCGACAAAATCGACAAGCGCGGCGCCGATTATGTGCGCGACACGCTGGTGGGCGAGGGCTTCGGCATTGCTGCCGAGCAGGTCGCCAAGATCCTGGCCTTCGTGGCGGTGCGCTCAAGCGGCCATGCCGATGCGCTGGCGCAGTTGCAGGCGCTGGAAGCCTCGGTCGGCGCGAGTGCGACGCTGGGTGAGGGCATTGCCGAATTGCGCGAGGTGCTGGAGCTGGTCAAGGCGCTGGGCGTGCCGGAAAGCGCGTACTGCCTGAATTTCTCGATCGCGCGCGGGCTGGATTACTACACCGGCACCGTCTACGAAACCACGCTCACCGACCACCCGCAGATCGGCTCGATCTGCTCGGGCGGCCGCTACGAAAGCCTGGCCAGTCACTACACCAAGTCCAAGCTGCCCGGCGTTGGCATCTCGATCGGCCTGACCCGCCTGTTCTGGCAGCTGCGCGAGGCCGGCCTGATCCAGGGCATCGCCGAAAGCAGCGTGCAGGCCATGGTGGCGCTGATGGACGAAACCCGCCTGGACGACGCGCTGGATATCGCGCGCCGCCTGCGCATTGGCGGCATCAACACCGAAGTGCAGATGGAGCCGAAGAAGGTCGGCAAGCAATTCCAGTACGCCGCCCGCGCCGGCATCCGCTTTGTGGTGCTGGCCGGCGACGACGAACTCGCGCGCGGCGTAGTGGCGGTCAAGGACCTGGTCCGCGAGCAGCAGTTCGATGTGGCGCGCGAAGAGTTGGCGAGCACGCTGCAGGTGGAGCTGGAGCAGGCCAAGGCAATGTTGGTGGCCGGGGGCGACAAGGCCGGTTGAGCGGATGGTTCGGCCGATGCGTTTGGCTAGGCCCAACCGATTGATCGCTGCGAAGACGAACCCACTGATGCCAGGCATCAGTGGGTTTTTCATTGCCTGCATGTAGCTGATTCGGATTTCGGTCTGAACAGTTCGCGTCCCAGGCCTTGTCGCTAGCGCACGATTTGCGTTAATGTACTAACACGCTATTACATTAACGCAATGAAACAACGACCCGCTCCCCGCGAAACCACCGACGTCGCCGCCTCCCTCAAGATGCTGGCCGATGCACTGGCATGCCTGACCGATCCCGGTTCGGTCGAGGCATTTCTGCGCGATCTGTGCACGCCCGCCGAGCTGGAGGCCATGGCCGACCGCTGGCGGGTGGTGCCGCTGCTGATCAAGGGCGTGCCGTACCGCGAAATCCACGAGCTGACCCAGGTCAGCGTCACCACCATCGGGCGCGTTGCGCGCACCCTGGATCATGGCGCCGGCGGCTATGCCGAGGCCTTGCGCGAGCAGTCGTCGCGCCCTGTCGATTCCCACTGAGAGAACAAGATGAGTGCTTCCACGGCAGCGCCGGCACGTGACCGGCTGCGTATTGCCATCCAGAAAAACGGCCGTCTGGCCGAGCCGGCGCGCAGCCTGCTGGCCGCCTGCGGGCTGAGCTGGCGGCAGAGCCGCGACAAATTGTTCTGCTATGGCGAATCGTTGCCGGTGGACTTGCTGCTGGTGCGCGATGACGACATCCCGGGCCTGATTGCTGATGGCGTCTGCGACCTGGGCATCGTGGGCCAGAACGAACTGGACGAGCAGGCGTCGTCGCGTCGTCGCGCTGGCTTGCCGGCTGCGTACCACGCTGTTCGCGGGGTCGGTTTCGGCCAATGCCGGCTGATGCTGGCAGTGCCGGAAGAATGGGACTGGCAGGGCATCCAGCAACTGGCAGGCAAGCGCATCGCCACCAGCTACCCGGCGATCCTGGCCGACTGGCTGGAGCGGCAGGGCATCGATGCGTCGGTGGTGGAATTGTCGGGTTCGGTGGAGATCGCCCCGCGCCTGGGCACTGCCGACCTGATCTGCGACCTGGTGTCCAGCGGCGCGACGTTGGCGGCCAACCAGCTCAAGCCGGTGGAGCTGGTGATGGAAAGCGAGGCCGTGCTGGCCGGCGCCGTACGCGAGCCGGCCGATGCGCGCGCCGCGTTGCTGGCGATGCTGCTGCGACGCATGGATGGTGTGCTCAAGTTGCGCGACAGCAAACTGCTGATGTTCCGTGCCGAACACGGAAACGTGGATGCGCTGCGTCGCCTGCTGCCCGATGCCGACCCGCTGGTACAGCTGCCAGACGATGGCAACGGCGCACTGCGGCTGCAGACCATGTGCCACGGCGCGGTGACCTGGCAACGGTTGGAAGAACTCGAACGCGCAGGTGCGCAAGGCTTGATGGTGCTGACAGTGGAGCGCTCGCTGGCATGAACATTCTCGATTGGTCCCAACTCGATAGCGCGTCGCGTACCGACGCCTTGACGCGCCCGGTGCAGACCGTGGCCACACAGACCCGCGACGCGGTCGCCAGCTTGATCAGCGATGTGCGTGCCCGTGGCGATGCAGCATTGCGCGAAATCACCGCGCGTTTCGATGGCGTGTCGCTGGACAGTTTTGCAGTGAGCGCGGCCGAATTCGCCGCCGCCGAGGCCGCCGTGGCGCCGGAGCTGCGTCAGGCAATGCAGGACGCCGTCGCGCGCATCGACACCTTCCACCGCGCCGGCATGAGCGAAGGTTATGCAGTGGAAACCGCACCAGGGGTGGTCTGCGAAAAGATCGTGCGGCCGATCGGGCGGGTGGGGTTGTACGTGCCGGCCGGCAGCGCGCCGTTGCCGTCGACCGCGTTGATGCTCGGCGTTCCCGCGCGTCTGGCCGGCTGTCGCGAGGTCGTGCTGTGCACGCCGCCGCGCAAGGATGGCAGCGTGGATCCGGCGGTGCTGGTGGCCGCGCAGCTCACCGGCGTGCGCCGCGTATTCAAGCTCGGCGGCGCGCAGGCGATTGCCGCGATGGCCTATGGCACCGAATCGGTACCGAGTTGCGACAAGTTGTTCGGGCCGGGCAATAGCTACGTCACTGAGGCCAAGCAGCAGGTGGCGCAATCCGGCGCGGCAGCGATCGACATGCCGGCCGGTCCGTCAGAAGTGCTGGTGATTGCCGATGCCGGCGCGCAACCCGCCTTTGTGGCTGCCGACCTGCTGTCGCAGGCCGAACATGGCCCGGATTCGCAGGTCTTGTTGTTGTCCGACAGCGATGCGTTGATTGCCGCCGTGCAAGTAGAGTTGGATGCGCAATTGGCGCAGCTGTCGCGTGCAGCTATTGCCCGTCAGGCGCTGGCGCAGTCGCGGCTGGTCAAGGTGCAATCGCTGGACGAGGCATTTGCGATTAGCAACCGCTATGCGCCGGAGCACTTGATTCTGGCGCTGCGCGAACCGCGCGCATGGTTGAACCAGGTGGAAGCGGCCGGCTCGGTATTTCTCGGCGACTACACGCCCGAAGCCTTGGGCGATTACTGCAGCGGCACCAACCACGTGTTGCCGACCAGCGGTGCGGCGCGCGCGTATAGCGGCGTGAGCGTGGCCAGCTTCCAGAACATGGTCAGCGTGCAGGCGGCGAGCAAGGCTGGCATCGATGGCATCGGCGAGTGCGCGTTGATTCTTGCGCGCGCCGAAGGCCTGGATGCGCATGCCAATGCGGTGGCGCTGCGCATGGGAGTGGCGGCATGAGCACGTCATCGATTCTTGAGTTGGTGCGCGAAGACCTGCGTGCGTTTGCCGGTTATTCGTCGGCGCGCACCAGCGCATTGCAGGGCGATGTCTGGCTCAACGCCAACGAATCGGCCTGGGGCAACCCGGCCGATCCCCACGGCAGCACGCGACGCTATCCCGACCCGCAACCCAAGGGCCTGCGCGCAGCGTTGGCAGAGTTGTATGCCTGCGCGCCCGAGCAACTGCTGATTGGCCGCGGCAGCGACGAAGCGATCGACCTGCTGGTGCGCGGTCTGTGCGTGCCCGAGCGCGATGCAGTGGTGGTGACGCCACCGGTATTTGGCATGTATGCGGTCTGCGCGCGCTTGCAGAATGCGCCGCTGGTCGAGGTGCCATTGGTCGATGGCAGCGATGGATTCCATGCAGACATCGCCGCCATCGTCGAAGCGGCACTGGCCTCGAAGGCGAAGCTGGTGTTTTTGTGCTCGCCCTCCAACCCGGCGGGCTCGGCGATTGCGTTGCAGGACATCGAAGTCGCATTGCAGGCGCTGCAGGGCAAAGCACTGGTGGTTGTGGACGAGGCCTACGGCGAATTTTCGGACGTGCCATCTGCGGTGACGCTGCTGAGCCGCTACGAGAATCTTGCCGTGCTGCGCACCTTGTCCAAAGCGCATGCGCTTGCCGCTGCACGCATTGGCTGCCTGATCGCCAATGCCGAGTTGATTGCCTTGTTGCGACGCTGCCAGGCCCCGTATCCAGTGCCCACGCCGTGCGCGGTGATGGCCGAGCAAGCGTTGTCTGCGCCGGCACTGGAGGTCACACGCCGGCGCATTGCCGAGGTGCGCAGCGAGCGTGAGCGCGTGCGCGTGGCATTGACGCAGCTTGCCGGCGTCCGCCAGGTGTATGCGTCGCAAGGTAACTTTTTGCTGGTGCGTTTCGAAGACGCCGAGGCTGCCTTCCAGGCGCTGTTGGAAGCCGGCGTGGTGGTACGCGATCAACGCGCGGTGCCGCGCCTGTCCGATGCATTGCGTATCACGCTGGGCACGGTCGAACAGAACCAACGCGTGCTTGGCGCGCTGCAGCGCAAGCAGGAGGCCGCATGACCCCGATTCTTTTTGTCGACCGCGATGGCACGCTGATCACCGAGCCGGCCGACTACCAGATCGACGCCTACGAGAAGCTGCGCTTTGTTGATAACGTAATTCCGGCCATGCTCAAGCTGCGCGATGCCGGCTATCAGTTCGTCATCGTCACCAATCAGGACGGTCTGGGCAGCGACAGCTATCCGCGCGCCGCATTCGATGGCCCCAACAACTTGATGCTGCAGATCTTCTCCAGCCAAGGCATCGAGTTCCGCGAAGTGCTGATCGACTGCAGCTGGCCGGCCGATAACGCGCCCACGCGCAAGCCTGGCGTTGGGCTGATGGTGCCTTACCTGCAAGACCGCAACATCGACTGGGCGCGCTCGGCAATGGTGGGCGACCGCCTCACCGATATCCAGTTTGCGCAGAACCTCAACATCCGCGGCTTCCAGCTACGCACCGACGAATTCGGCGGCGACTGGGATTGGCCGGGCATCGCGCACGAACTGGCAGATGCGCCACGGCGTGCGGTGGTTCAGCGTAATACCAAAGAAACCAAGATCCGTGTCGAGCTGAACCTGGATCGCGTCGCCGAGCCGCATACCGCCACCGGCCTGCCGTTCTTCGATCACATGCTGGAGCAGATCGGCAAGCACGGCGGCTTTGCGCTGGATATCCGCGCCGACGGCGACCTGCATATCGATGAGCACCACACCATCGAAGACACCGGCCTGGCGCTGGGTCAAGCACTGCGCGAAGCCCTGGGCAACAAGCGCGGAATTGGCCGGTATGGGTTCGATCCGGTTGAAAGCCCCTGGCTTGCGGCAGGCGAGGGCGCGCAACACGGGTTTACCTTGCCGATGGACGAAACCATCGCCAGCGCGGCGCTGGATTTCAGCGGCCGGCCGTACTTCGTGTTCGATGGCGACTTCAAGCGCGAACGCGTGGGCGATATGCCCACCGAGCTGGTCCCGCATTTCTTCCGTTCCATCTGCGATGCGTCCGGCTTGAACCTGCACCTGAGCGTGCGGGGAGAGAACGATCACCACAAGGTCGAGGCGTGCTTCAAGGCGCTTGCACGCGCCTTGCGCCAGGCGATCCGTCGCGAAGGCACGGCGCTGCCCTCGACCAAGGGCGCGCTATGACCGACCTTGCGCTGATCGACGCCGGTGGCGCCAATCTGGGCTCGGTGCGCTACGCATTGGAGCGGCTCGGCGTGGAAGCACGTCTGGTGCGCGATGCGGCCGGTTTGCAGGGCGCCGATCGGGTGATCCTGCCCGGCGTGGGCGCGGCACCGGAAGCGATGAAACGGCTGCACGCGCAAGGGTTGATCGAGCCGCTGCGCCAGTTGCAGGTGCCATTGATCGGCATCTGTCTGGGCATGCAGCTGCTGTTCGAGCGTTCCGAAGAAGGCGATGTGGAATGTTTGGGCCTGCTGTCGGGTGTGGTGCGCCACATGACGCCCGCGCTCGGCATCCGCGTGCCGCACATGGGCTGGAACCAATTGGTGCCGATGCGCGAGTCGGCTTTGCTGGCCGGCCTGCCCGAACGCGCCAGCGCCTATTTCGTGCATGGGTACGCAGCGCCAGTCACCCCGGACACGGTGGCCGCCTGCGATCACGGCGGCTTGTTCACTGCAGTGGTGCAGCAAGGCCTGCGCTGTGGCGCGCAGTTTCACCCGGAGCGCTCGGCCGAGACCGGTGCCCGCATCCTGCGCAATTTTCTTGAGATGAGCTTCCCATGAGTTTTACCGTTTACCCGGCGCTGGATATCCGCAACGGCCGCGTGGTGCGCTTGTTGCAGGGCGATTACGCGCGCGAAACCCAGTATGGCGACGATGTGCTGCCGCGCGCGCAGGCGTTTGCCGATGCCGGCGCACAGTGGATGCATCTGGTGGATCTGGATGCGGCCAAGGCCGGTGGCTACACATTGGCCAGCACGCTGGGCGAGATCGCGCGCGTCACCGGCTTGCAGGTGCAGACCGGCGGCGGCGTGCGTTCGCGCGACGATGTGGCGCGCATCCTCGACGCCGGTGCGGCGCGCGTGGTGATCGGCTCGCTGGCGGTGCGCGAGAGCGACACCGTGATTGCGTGGTTGCAGGAATTTGGTGCGGATCGTCTGACCATCGCACTGGACACGCGCCAGGATGCGGCGGGCGTGTGGCAGCTGCCGGTGCATGGCTGGACCGAAGCGGCCGAGGCCACGCTGGACCAATTGGCGGTGCGCTATGCGCAGGCCGGCTTGAAGCACCTGCTGTGCACCGACATCGCACGCGATGGCATGTTGTCCGGGCCGAACATGGATCTGTACGCGCATTTGCGGGCACTCACGCCGCAGCTGCAGGTGCAGGTCTCCGGCGGCGCGCGCAATCTTGCCGACGTCGCCGCGGCCAAGGCCTCAGGCTGCGCCGGCATCGTGCTGGGCAAGGCCTTGCTCGAAGGTCACCTGGATCTCAAGGACGCATTGGCATGTTGAGCCGTCGCATCATTCCCTGCCTGGACGTGCGCGACGGACGCGTGGTCAAGGGCGTCAAGTTTCGCGACCACATCGACATGGGCGATATCGTTGAACTCGCATTGCGTTATCGCGCGCAGGGCGCCGATGAGCTGGTGTTCTACGACATCGGCGCCAGCCCGGAAGGGCGCTCGGTCGATTACACCTGGGTCGAGCGTGTGGCGCGGCTGATCGACATTCCGTTTTGCGTTGCCGGCGGCATCCGCGATGTCGAGACTGCGCGTGCGGTGTTGCACGCCGGTGCCGACAAGATTTCGATCAACTCGCCTGCACTCGGCCGCCCGCAGCTGATTTCCGAACTGGCCGATGCCTTTGGCGTGCAATGCGTTGTGGTCGGTATCGATTCCATTCGTGAAGAAGACGGCCAGTGGCGGGTACGTCGCTACACCGGCGATCCGAGCAAGACCCAGGCGCTGCCGATGCGCACGCTGGATTGGGTGGCCGAAGCGCAGCGTCTGGGCGCCGGTGAGATCGTGCTCAATTGCATGGACAACGACGGCGTGCGGCGCGGCTACGATATCGCGCAGTTGCGCCAGGTGCGTGCGCTGTGTCGGGTGCCGTTGATCGCGTCCGGTGGTGCCGGCGAACTGCAGCACTTTGCCGACGTGTTCGACCAGGCCGATGTGGACGGCGCCCTGGCTGCCAGTGTGTTTCATAGCGGCGCGATTCCGATTCCGGAACTCAAGCAATTTTTGCGCGCGCAACAGATCGAGGTACGTGATGGGCAGTGACACCGTGGCAACCTACGACGCGCTGCAGGCGCTGGACTGGAGCAAGGGCGATGGTTTGTTGCCGGTCGTCGTGCAGGACGCCGACAACCTGCGCGTGCTGATGCTGGGCTACATGAATGCCGAGGCGTTGGCAGTGACGCAGCAGCGCGGCGAAGTCACCTTCTTCAGCCGCAGCAAGCAGCGTTTGTGGACCAAGGGCGAGAGCTCGGGCAACGTGTTACGCGTGGTCTCGATCAAAGCCGACTGCGACGCCGATACGTTGCTGGTGTTGGCGCGTCCGCACGGTCCCACCTGCCATCTGGGTCGCACCAGTTGTTTTCCGAGCGCGCCGGGTCAATTCCTCGGTAGCCTGGATGCATTGATCGCCACGCGCGAGCGCGAGCGGCCGCATGGCAGTTACACCACCCAGCTGTTCGAGCAAGGCATCCGCCGCATCGCGCAGAAGGTGGGCGAGGAGGGCGTGGAAACCGCCCTGGCCGGCGTGGTGCAGGGCGATGCGGAGTTGCTCGGTGAATCGGCCGACCTGCTGTACCACCTGATCGTGCTGCTGCGCGCACGCGGCCTGGGTCTGGGCGATGCAGTGGCATTGTTGGAGTCGCGGCACAAATAAAGCGATTGGTAGGAGCGCACCCGGGCGCGACGCGTTACCGATAAGGCCCCCATTGCGCCCGGGTGCGCTCCTACGACGTGGTGTGGTGTGCCCATCTCGTTCACGTGGCCGCAGAACAGGTACACGTCCCGCCGGTCTTTGCGTAGGAGCGCACCTGGGCGCAATGGGGGCGTTACCGGTAAAGCCCCGTCGCGCCCAGGTGCGCTCCTACGATGCGATGCGGTGCGATGTGGTTTGCACGCCTACGCCGTCCACGTTGCCTCGGCGGGTACAATTTCCGCTGGTCTTTTGGCGGGAACACGCATGCAGCTTCGCTTCGCTCTTCTAGCCTTGGGTGTGCTCGCCGGCAGCGCGTATGCACGCGATGTGGTGGTCGATGGCATCGTGTACGAAGAGCGCGACGGGCGTGCCGGTCGCAGTGCCGATGAGTCCGGTGTTGCCGATGTGGCGGTGTCCAACGGCACGCAGATCGTGCGTACCGATGCACAAGGTCGCTATCGTCTGCCGGTGCGCGAGGGGCAGACGGTGTTCGTGATCAAACCAGGCGATCGTAATTTTGTGCCCGCCGCTGATGGCTTGCCCGGGTTCTGGCGGCACTACGCGCCGCGCGGTTCGATCAAGCGCAAGTATCTAGGCATCGCCGCGACCGGTCGCAAGATGCATGACTGGAATTTCGCGCTGACGCCACGCACGCAGGCGGCGGGCAGCGGGTTCGACATGCTGGTGTTTGCCGACACCCAGACCGCCAGCCTCACTGATGTGGGCTATTACCAGCGCGATATCGTGGCGCCGCTGGTCGGCAAGACCGCCGCCCGGCTCGGCACCACCTTGGGCGACATCGTCAGCGACGATCTGAGCCTGTATCCGGCTTTGAACAAGGTCACCACGCAGCTCGGCGTGCCGTGGTTCCATGTGCCCGGCAATCACGATCTGAATTTTGATGCCGGCGATGATCTGCAGTCGCTCGACAGCTGGCGTGCGGTGTACGGGCCAGACACCTACGCGGTAGAAGAAGCCAACGCCAGCTTCGTGTTTCTGGATGATGTGATCTATACGCCCGGCGGCAAGCCGGCGTATGTGGGCGGTCTGCGCGAAGACCAGTTCGTGTTTCTGCAGAACTATCTGGCGCAGCTGCCGCGTGAGCGCCTGCTGGTGCTGGGCATGCATATCCCATTGTTCGATGCAGCCCCGGGGCAGGAGACCTTCCGGCATGCTGACCGTAGCCGCCTGTTCGCGCTACTAAAGGATTTCCCGCATGTGCTGGTGCTCAGCGGGCATAGCCACACGCAGCGGCAGGTGGAGCATGGCGCGGACGAAGGCTGGCAGGGCGCGCGTCCGTTGCACGAATACAACGTTGGCGCGGCCTGCGGTGCGTTCTGGTCCGGCGTCAAGGATGCCGACGGCATTCCCGCTGCGACGATGAGCGACGGCACGCCCAACGGTTATGCGGTGCTGAAGGTCGCTCCCAGCGGCGACTACACCCTGGCCTATCACGCCGCGCGCGTGGCCGACGATGCGCAGCTGTCGCTGTCTGCGCCCAAGGTGCTACGGCAGGGTGCGTATGCGGCCTGGGGCGTGTACGCCAATGTGTTCATGGGGCAGGACAGCACCGTGGTGGAGTCGCGCATCGATGCTGGGCCGTGGCAGACGATGAAGCGCGTCGAGCGTGCGGACCCAGTGCTGCTTGCGGAAAATGCGCGCGACGATGCAGCGACGGAACTGCGTGGGTACGACCGCTCGCCCGAAGCCACGCCATCGACGCATCTGTGGCGCAGCGCGTTGCCGACCACGCTTGGCGTTGGCGAACATGTCGTCGAGGTGCGCGCTACTTTGCCGACCGGGCAATACAGCGCACGCACGGTGTATCGCTTGCAGCACGCCGATCCTTGAGCAGATGCGCGCGTGCAAGGCGGCGAGAGGCGGTGCGGTAACGCCCGTCGCGCCCAAGGACGCTCCTGCGGCATCGCTGGGGGACTCGGTATCGAGCCCCACAAACGCAAACGCCTCCACAAAGGAGGCGTCTTGAGATCCGGGCTGGCAGGCGAAAGCGCGCTGGCGAAGATCGGTGCTGGCTGGCGGAGTGCTGGCTGGCTGCGCGAGTGTAGCGATGCGCAGACATTGCTGGCGAAATGAGAATTAGTCTCAGCGCGTCGGCTTTATCGCGATGATGCGGGTGTCGGGCGAGTCGGTGCGTTGCGTCGCGACGCAGGCGATGCTGGCGTCGCCGCTCCCGCCGTATCGGCTGCCGGTTCGGCGTCAGCCTCGCTCTGCGCTTCGGCGTCCATATCGGCGTTGGGCTCGTCCTCCAGCGGCGGATACGGATAGGCAACAGCTGGGCCGAGGTGCAGCCCGGCGCGCCAGCGCGCCAGTACCGGCGCAATGCGCCGGCCCAACGATTGTTGCGGCAATGACGGCAACTCGCCGTCCTGTTTCTCGCGCGTGGTGATCGCGGTCTTGGCGATCTCGAAGGCGGCCAGCGGATCGTCGCTGCGGTTCATCGCATCGATCAGCCAGGCTTGGCCGAAGTAGGTGGCATTGGACGTGTTGCCACAGCCGAACGATGGCCGATCGGCACGTGCCGCGGTCAGGACTAGCGTGTCCGGCGAGCGCAGCGCCGGAATGAAGCCGCCCGAATAGCAGGCCGACAGCACGATGATGCGATTGTCGATACCGGCATCGTCCAGCGCCTTGCGCAGATCCTGCGGGCTGATGAAGTCTTCTTCGTTCTGATCCACCTGCACATACAGCGTGTGGTCTTCGGTACCGTGGGTGGTGACGAACAGCAGCAGCGCATCTTCCTTGCGATCCATGCGCTTGCCGATCGCAGCGAGCGTGTCGTAGAGATTGTCGTAGGTCGCCAACGGTGCGTACGGCTGCTCGCCCAGATTGTCCGGGTTGTTGACCAGCGTGACCACGCGGCCGCGCGCGTCGAAGCGTTGTTCGAACAATTGCTTGAGGTACAGCGTTTCGTTACGAAACACGTCGTCGCTGGCATCGCCGGCAAAGCCGACGACATACAGATCGGTGACGCCGGGGCGTTGCGGCTGCACGGCGGCCAGCGCTTTTTTCAGCGCGGCCTGGTCGACCGGGTCCACCTGCGCCGCGTCGTCCGCGGTCTGTGCCGGCAACGCCGCGCCCGCATCGGGATGACAGCCGGCAACCAGCAAGACCACGGCGAGCAGCACCAGCATCCGGCGCATCAACGCGTGCGACACCAAGCGTGATTGGAGCGATGGGAGCAACGCCGATGCCTCGATGATGCGTGGAATGGGATGTGTGGAGCGGTCGATCGAACGTTGCATCTGGCGACTGCGACTGCCCTCAGACAGATGCGGCGACTGCTCAAGCCGGCAGGAGCGCGGCGTAGATCAGAACGCATCACCCAGCCTTGCAAGCCGCTGCGCATCGTCTTCCGACCCGTTGTTGGCGCATGCATCAGCTGGCGAACCAGTTACTCCACTGACGCATACACTAGTTGGCAAGCGGTTGCGCCAAGCCAGCCTGCTTATGTGGCTTCAACACGACTGTGCCGCTTGCAAGATGTGCCCTCCTGCGACCGCAATCAGTCGTCGTACAAGGGCCAATTCGTCACATGACGCTTCGGTCCAGGTGCCTGTAGGTCCTACGTGCAACGCATCACATACGGCGTTCTTGCAACCTCACCGGCCGCCGCACCGCGACAGCCGATGTCTCCGCGAACCTGCCGGCTCAAAACACCAGCTGCGAAAAACTTTCCACGCGCAGGTGGCTGCCCACATCCTCGGCCGAGCGTGGCGTTGGATAGTCTTCGCGGCGGTCCAGCAGCGCGGTGCGCATGCCGGTTCGCTTGGCGGCGTCGAGTTCTTCGATCACGTCCGACAAGAACAGGATCTCCGTTGCAGGCTTGCCGATGCGCTCGATAATGCGGCGATAACTGGCACTTTCACGCTTGGGGCCAAGCTCGGTATCGAACCAGTCGGTGATCAAACCACTCAGGTCGCCAGCATCGCTATGCGCGAAGAACAGCTTCTGCGCCGGTACCGAGCCGGACGAATACACGTACAGCGGAATGCCCTGCGCGTGCCAGGCCTGCAGCTGGATCGCCGCATCCGCATAGATGTGCGCGGTGAAGTCGGCGGTCTTGTAGCCGTCGCCCCAGATCAGGCCTTGCAAGGCCTTGAGCGCGGTGTGCTTGCGGTCCTCGTCGATCCAGGTCTGCAGCGTGGTGATCAACACCTCGTCCGGCACGTCTTCTCCGATCTCGTCGGCCACCTGGTTGAGCCAGTGACGCACCTGCGGGTGATTGCCGTGCTCGCGTACGTAGGCGGGCATGGCACGGCGTGCATACGGAAACAGTACGTCCTTGACGAACGAAATGCTGCTGGTCGTACCTTCGATATCGGTGAGGATCGCTTGCGGTCGTGTCATCGTCAGCTGGCCTTGTGAGGTGTCTCGGGGGCGTAGCGGGGGAATTGTTTGGCGATTTCGGTGCCGGTGAAATGTCCGACCCAGCCGTCCGGCTCGGTGAAGAAGCGGATCGCCACAAAATGCGGCTCCGGCCCCATGTCGAACCAGTGCAAGGTGCCATCGGGCACCGCGATCAGGTCGTCCTTGACGCACTCGATCTCGTAGACCTTGGCATCCACGTGCAGCGTGAACAAGCCCGAGCCGGCGACGAAGAAACGCACCTCGTCTTCCTTGTGAAAGTGTTCGTCCAGGAACTTGGCGCGCATTTCTTCGCGCTTGGGGTTATCCGGCGCGATGCTCACCACGTCCACGGTCTTGAAGCCGCGCTCGCTGCTGATGCGGTCGATGTCGGCGCGGTAGGCGGCCATCACCTGTTCGGGCGTGGCGCCCGGTTCGACCGCCTGGCTGGCAGCCCAGCGCTCGAAGGTGACGCCGATCTTGACCAGCTCGGCAGCGATCGCATCGCCGTCGCGGCTGTCGAATTCCGGAGTGGTCGGGTTGGTGTCGGCAAAGATACGCAGTCGGCTCATGGCGGTCTGGCTCACGAATGGGGGACGGACAACACTCAGCGCGGGCCGCGCAGTTTCAGCAGTTCGAGTTCGCAATGCAGCAGGAATTCGAACGCTTCCAGATGGCGGCGTGCCTCGGCCATGTTGCGGCCCCAGGCATACAGACCGTGTCCTTCGATGAGATACCCCCACATGCTCTGTTTGTCCAGCAAGGCCTCGACCTGCGCGGCCAGCACCTGCATGTCCTGAGTGTTGGCAAACACCGGCACGTCCATCGCGGTGTCGTGGGTGGTATTGCCTTCGAACGCCTTGAGCAATTCGTAGCCTTCCAGACGGATCGCGCCGCTCCCGGCATACAGGCGGGACGCAATCGTCTGCACTGGCGAATGCGTATGCAGCACGCAGCCGATCTCCGGGAAGCGGCGATACAGCTGCGTATGCAGCAAGGTTTCGGCGGATGGACGCAGCGGACGGCCAACGGCCTGGCCATCGAAGTCCACCACCATGATGTCTTCTTCGACCAGGCGGCCCTTGTCGCGGCCGGAGACAGTGATCGCGGCGTGCTGTTCGTCCAGACGATGAGAAAAATTGCTGCTGGTGGCGGGCGTCCAGCCGGCCTGGGCCAGCTCGCGGATGTTGCCGATCAGCAACTGCGCCAGCTCGTGCAAACGTGCGGCGCTATAGGGCAGGGGGGCAGTGGTCGCATTCATACGGCTATTCTACTGCCCCACCAGATTACGGTCAGGTGCAGCGCAGCAGGGTGTTCGACCTGCCACGCCCGGATTCCGCACACGCGCAGGGTCAGCGGCTGTCGCGCAGACGGCTGTGGCGATAGCCGTAGCCGAAATAGACCACCAACCCCACCAAGGTCCATAGACCCATCAGCATCCAGTTGTGCAAGGTCATTGCCGACAGCAAGGCCAGGCAGCTCAGCACACCGGCGCTGCAGATCAGCCACGCGGCCGGCATGCGGAACGGACGCGGCAGTTCCGGATGCGTGCGGCGCAGGATCAATACACCGGCGCACACGGCAGCGAAGGCGATCAGCGTGCCCATCGAGGTCAGCTCGCCCAGTACATCCAGCGGGAAGATGGCAGCCAGTAGTGCGATGCCCACACCGGTGATGACGGTATTGATATGCGGCGTGCGGTACTTGGGATGGATGCGGGTAAAGATCGCCGGCAGCAGGCCGTCGCGCGCGATGATCATGAAGATGCGTGGCTGCCCGATGATCATCACCAGCACCACCGACGACAACCCGATCAGCGCGCCCACTTCCACCACCACCCGCAACCAGGCCAGCTGCGGATGCGCGGCCACCGCCGTCACTACCGGCTCGTCGGTGCCCAGCTGGGTGAACGGCACCAGGCCAGTCATCACCGCGGCCATGGCGATGTAGAGCACGGTGCAGATCACCAGCGACAGCATCATGCCGATCGGCAGGTCGCGCTGCGGACGGTGCGATTCCTGCGCGGCCACCGACACCGCCTCGAAGCCGATATAGGCGAAGAACACCATCGCCGCACCGCGCAGCACGCCCTCCATGCCGTACTTGCCCGGTGCTTCGTTGGCGGGGATGAAGGGATGCCAGTTGGCCGGGTCCACGTATTTCCAGCCCGCCGCGATGACCAAAATGATCAGCCCGGTCTTGAGGATCACCATCGCCATGTTCATCGCCGACGACTTGCGGATGCCGACATAGCACAGCCAGGTCAGCAACAAGACAATGCCAGCGGCCGGCAGATTGGCGATTGCGCCGGTGCGTTGCAGCTTGCCGTCTAGCGGTGCGCTGACCAGGGAGGCGGGTAAATGGATGCCGAAGTGTTCCAGCAGGCTGAGGAAGTAGCCGGTCCAGCTGACCGCCACCGCCGAGGCGGAGACGCCGTATTCCAGCACCAGCATCCAGCCGATGAACCAGGCCGCCAGCTCGCCGAAGGTGGCGTAGGTATAGGTGTAGGCGCTGCCGGACACCGGCACCATGGCCGCAAATTCGGCGTAGGCCATGGCGCAGAACGCGCAGCAGATCGCTGCGAGCACGAACGACAGCACGATCGCCGGGCCGGCATGGTCGGCCGCGGCCTGGCCGGTGATCACGAAGATGCCGCCGCCGATCACCGCGCCGATGCCCAGGGCGGTCAGCCCCCAAGGACCGAGCGCGCGTTGAAGGCCCAGCCCGTCGGCCGCCTCATGGCTGGCGTGCGGGTGTTTGGTGGCCCAAAGTTGTTTGAACATGGAGCGGTTCCTGTTGAATCCCTGCGCGTGACGGTGCGTGCTTGTGCGGGATGTGCGGGCTGTTGCGAGGGACTCGCGTTGTCAAATCCCCGCACACGGATGTGCGGGCTGTTGCGAGGGACTCGCAATCAAGCCTTGCGGGCCAGACGGCTATGGTGGATGCCATAGCCGAAATAGATGAACAGGCCAATCACGGTCCAGCCCACGAACACCTTCCAGTGTTCCTGGAAGGCCTGGAAGAACAGGAACAGGCAGGCCAATGCGCCCAGCGGGCAGATCACCATCGCCAGCGGCACCCGGAACGGGCGCTCCAGCTCGGGCTTGGTGAAGCGCAGTACCATCACCCCGGCGCACACGGTGGCGAAGGCGAGCAGGGTGCCCATCGACACCAGTTCGCCCAGCACATTCAACGGAATCACCCCGGCCAGCAGCGCCGCGACCACGCCGACGAAGATGGTGCCGACGTAGGGCGTGTGGAATTTCGGGTGCACCTTGCCGAACAGCTTGGGCATCAATCCATCCTTGGCCATGGTGTAGAAGATGCGCGGCTGCGCCATCAGCATCACCAATACCACCGAGGACAGGCCGGCGATCGCGCCGATCTCAACCGCGGTCTTGAGCCAGCTCAATTGCGGGTGCGCTTCCAGCGCGGTCGCCACCGGCTTGGCGGTGCCAAGCTGGGTATAGGGCAGCAATCCGGTCAATACCGCACAGACGATGATGTAAATAACCGTGCAGACCGCCAGCGACACCAGGATGCCGATCGGCATGTTTTTCTGCGGGTCCTTGGTCTCGCCGGCGGAGGTGGAGACCGCGTCGAAACCGATGTAGGAGAAGAACACGATGGACGCCGCGCGGAACACCCCATCCCAGCCGAACTGGCCCGGACCGGTGTTTTCCGGGATGAAGGGGTGCCAGTTCGCCGGGTCGATGTAGGCGATGCCGAAGCCGACGAACAGGCAGATCACCACGACCTTGATCGCCACCACGATCGCGTTGGCGAACGCTGATTGGGTGACGCCCACGTAGCACAGCATGCTCACCGCGGCGACGATCAACACCGCCGGCAGGTTGACGATGTTGCCGGAGCTGACAAAGCCATGACCGTCCCAGGCCAATGGCGCACCCGCAAGTTCTGCCGGGAACGGCAATCCGAGCGTGCCGGTCAGGAAGCTGATGAGGTAGGCGGACCAACCGACCGCGACGCTGGAACCGGCAAACAGGTATTCCAGCACCAGGCACCAGCCGATGAACCAGGCGATGCCTTCGCCGAGGGTGGCGTACGAGTAGGAGTACGCGCTTCCCGAGACCGGCATCATCGCCGCGAACTCGGCGTAGCACAGGCCGGCGAAGGCGCAGGCGATACCGGCGAAGACGAACGACAACATCACTGCGGGGCCGGCGTGATTGGCCGCGGCCTGGCCGGTCAACACGAAGATACCGGCGCCGATCACTGCGCCGATGCCGAGCATGATCAGATGCTTGGCGGTGAGGGTCCGTTGTAGCGTCGCTTCGCCCTGCAGGCTGCCGTCGGCCGGTTCGCCCGCATCCACATGTCCAGCGGGCTCGATCGGTTTGACCCTCAACAGAGACTTCAGCATTCGGTACATCCCTAAGTGGCAGAACGAAGGCGCGCGCGCCTGGGCAAAGGTGTGCGCCGCATCCCAATGGGACAGGCAAGCGGCCTACCTTGCCAAAGCTACACGCTCACGACAAGCGCGTACGCAGCATGAATGGCGATAATGGTTGCTGATCCATGCGCAACCGAGAACGACAGATGGTGGATGCATCCCTGCGGCAGCAACTGGCTGCCTACCGCGCACGTTGGCCGGACGAGGCCGAGGTGGCCGACCAGTTCGTGCAGCTGCTGGACGATGCCACCGATCCGTTCGTGCGCGAGCGTGTCGAAGGTCATTTCACCGGCTCGGCCTGGGTGGTCAGCGCCGACGGCAGCCGCACGCTGCTGACCCACCACCGTAAGTTGCAGCGCTGGCTGCAGCTGGGCGGCCACGCCGACGGCGACCGCGATCTGGCGCAGGTGGCGTTGCGCGAAGCCGAAGAAGAATCCGGGCTGACCGGTTTGCGGCTGGCAGATGTCGAGCTGTTCGACCTGGACCGCCACTGGATCCCCGCGCGCGGCGAGGTGGCGGGGCACTGGCATTTCGACGCGCGTTACGTGGTGGTCGCAGGCGCGGACGAAGCGTTCGAAGTCAGCGAAGAGTCGCTGGCGCTGGCGTGGCGCCCGCTTGCCGAGCTGCTGGCCGAGCCAGAGCTAGATCCGTCGATGCGGCGTATGGCCGAGAAGTGGGTGGCCCGAGGCGTGTGATGGGTGCTCAAGGAGTGCGCCCTCATCCGCCCTGCGGGCACCTTCTCCCGCAGGCGGGAGAAGGAATCAAGCGCGGGAGAAGGGATCAGGTGGGAGAAGGGAGCAAACGCGCGAGAAGGCAGCAAGTTGCAGAAGGCAGCAAGCGGGAGAAGGGGCAGGTGGAGAAGGGGACAGGTGGAGAAGGATGACCTGCACTCCCTTCTCCCGCCTGCGGGAGAAGGTGGCGCAAAGCGCCGGATGAGGGAGGCTCCTGCACCAACACCTCAATACAAAATCCGCGTCCGCAATGTCCCTTCGATCAAGGCCAGGCCTTCCTTCAGCGCGGTGGCCTGCGCTTCGCTGGCGCTGACGTCGATCACCACGTAGCCGACCTTGGCATCGGTACGCAGGAACTGGCCGTCGATGTTGACGTTGTGGCGCGAGAACAACTCGTTGATCTTGGACAGCACGCCCGGCACGTTGCGGTGGATATGCAGCAATCGCAGGCTGTCGGGGTGCTCGGGCAGCGTCACTTCCGGGAAATTCACCGCCGACAAGGTGCTGCCGTTATCGCTGTAGCGCACCAGCTTGGCGGCCACTTCGATGCCGATATTGTCCTGCGCTTCCAGCGTGCTGCCGCCCACATGCGGGGTCAGGATCACGTTGTCGTGCGCGATCAACGGCGATTCGAATGCATCGCCATTGCCCTTGGGCTCGACCGGGAACACGTCCACCGCCGCGCCGCCGATCTGGCCCGAGGTAAGTGCCGCATCCAGCGCGTCGATGTCGATCACGGTGCCGCGCGAGGCGTTGATCAGATGCGCGCCAGGCTTCATGCGGGCGATTTCTGCCGCGCCGATCATGTCCTTGGTGGATGGCGTCTCCGGCACGTGCAGCGTCACCACGTCCGAGCGCGCCAGCAGGTCGTCCAGATCGATCGCCGCACGGGCGTTGCCCAGCGACAGCTTGGTTTCGATGTCGTGGAAGATCACCTGCATCCCTAAGGATTCGGCCAGCACGCCAACCTGGGTGCCGATGTGCCCGTAGCCGACGATGCCCAGCACCTTGCCGCGCGTTTCGTGGCTGCCAGCGGCCGATTTGGACCAGCCGCCGCGATGGCATTCGGCATTTTTCTGCGGGATGCCGCGCAGCAGCAGGATCGCCTCGGCGATCACCAGCTCGGCCACGCTGCGGGTGTTGGAGTAGGGCGCGTTGAACACCGGAATGCCGGCCAGCTCGGCCGCATCCAGGTCGACCTGATTGGTGCCTATACAGAAGCAGCCCACCGCCATCAGCCGCTTGGCATGCGCCAGCACCTCGGCGCTCAACTGCGTACGCGAGCGGATGCCCACGATGTGCGCGTCGGCAATGCGCGCGATGAGCTCGTCTTCGGGCAACGACTTGGCGTGCAATTCGATCTGCGAATAACCGGCGGCGCGGAACACATCCACGGCGGTCGGGCTGATGCCTTCCAGCAACAGGACGCGGATGTCCTGCTTGGGAAACGAGGTTCTCTTCGGCGACATGGGGGAGCGCATTGCAGCAATCGGGTCGGCAACTATGCCAGATGAGGTGCCGAATTGGGCGCTCGCCATGCATGGGTTGCACGCGGCAATCCCTTGCGCTGCAACGGTTTCAGCTGAATCCAACGCAGCGCAAGCGCACCACGGCGCAACTGGACGAGGCCGGCGCGCACTGGCACGCTGTGCGGTTCCTACTGCCGCGCCGTGCCCCATGACCGATCCCCGCATTCTTTCGTTGCAACAGGCCGTGCCGGCATTGCGTTTGAAGACCGAGCCGGCCGACCTGGAGCATTACGGCCGCGACTGGACCCGGCGCTGGACGCCCAACCCGCTGGCCATTGCACTGCCAGGCTCGGTCGAAGAAGTGCAGGCCGTGGTGCAATGGGCGAATGCGCAAGGCGTGGCGGTGGTGCCATCGGGCGGCCGTACCGGGTTGTCCGGTGGCGCGGTGGCCGCCAACGGCGAGCTGGTGCTCAGCCTGGAACGCTTGAACAAGCCGCTGGACTTCAACGCGGTGGATCGCACGCTCACCGTGCAGGCCGGCATGCCGCTGGAAGCAGTGCACAACGCCGCGCGCGATCATGGTCTGGTGTACCCGGTGGATTTCGCCGCACGCGGGTCCTGCTCGATCGGCGGCAACATCGCCACCAATGCCGGTGGCATTCGCGTGATCCGCTATGGCAACACGCGCGAATGGGTGGCCGGTTTGAAAGTGGTCACCGGTGGCGGCGAGTTGCTCGAGCTCAACAATGCGTTGGTGAAAAATTCCAGCGGCTACGATTTCCGTCATCTGATGATCGGTTCCGAAGGCACGCTCGGCATCGTGGTCGAAGCGACGCTGCGGCTGACCGACCCGCCGCCGCCGAGCAATGTGATGCTGCTGGCACTGCCCTCGTTCGAGGTATTGATGCAGGTGTTTGCCGCGTTTCGCGCGCAGCTGCGTCTGGAAGCGTTCGAGTTCTTCACCGACCGCGCGCTGGAGCACGTGCTCGCGCACGGCGCGCAGGCACCGTTTGCCGAGGTCCACCCGTATTACGTGGTCACCGAGTTCGCGGCCGGCGATGCAGCGCAGGAAGCTGCCGCGATGGCTGCGTTTGAAACCTGCATGGAGCAGGGCTGGGTCAGTGACGGGGTGATCAGCCAGAGTGATGCGCAGGCCGCGCAACTGTGGCGGCTGCGCGAGGGCATCACCGAAGCGGTGGCGCGGTATACCCCGTACAAGAACGACGTGTCGGTGCGCATCTCGGCAATGCCGGCGTTTTTGGCCGAAACCCAGGCACTGCTTGGCGAGGCGTATCCGCACTTCGACGTGGTGTGGTTCGGTCATATCGGCGACGGCAACCTGCATATCAACGTGCTCAAGCCCGACGACACCAGCCAGGCTGATTTTGTGACGGCCTGCGATCAGGTCACCAAGGTGCTGGCGCACGCGTTGCAGCGCTTTGGCGGCAGCATTTCCGCCGAACACGGCATTGGCCTGGTCAAGAAGCCGTACCTGGGGAGCACGCGCTCTGCCGCAGAAATCGCGCTGATGCGCGGCGTCAAACATGTGCTGGATCCTCAGCTTTTGCTGAATCCCGGCAAGCTGTTCGACATGGACAACGTGCCCGGCGCGGCGCCTGCCGGGTAGTCTCTTCATCACCTCACATGGAATCGACACGCTGATGATGCGCTCTCTGGTGTTTTGTGCTTTGACCCTGCTGCCGCTGGCAGCCGCCGCATCCAGTCTTGCGGGTACTTCGGCCGGTGCATCGTCTGCCGGTTCGTCCAACAGCAGTAGTTCCGGCGACGACAAGGTGGTTGCCGACGCACGCGAAGATGCGGCCGGCTTTGTCGCCAGCGATGGCGCCATTCGCGGCGCGCGTCTGGAAGCGGCGTTGCTGCAATTGCGCAGTCGCAGCGATGCGGCGCGTGTGTCCAGCGATCTGGAATTGGCTCAGTCCATCCTGGCGCAGTGAATCGTCGTCGCCGGTGCGCATGGCTGTGGCTGGCCGCAGCGATCGCACCGGCGGCGCAAGCGCAATCGCAGCTTTCGCCTCAGCTGCAGGTGACGGTTGTCGCATCGGAGTTGACTCCGTCAGAGCGCGCTGCCAGCCAGGCGCTGGTGCAGCAAGTCTTACAGCGCTTGCCGCAGGGCTGGGTAGCGCGCGACGCGGCGCCCATTCAATTGCAGTGGCGCCGCGATCTGCCGGCGCAGGTGCACGGCCGCGCGATTGGCAATCGCATCCTGCTCGATCAGACGCTGTTGGATGCCTGGAGCATGCAGTCTGCCGGCGCACGCTCCGACATCGGCGCACCCGCTACGCGGGCGGCGATGGCAGCGGTGGTGCACGAATTGGCACATGTGCGCGACCGTGGCACCGGCAGCAGCTTGTCGCGCGACCCACGCCTGCGCGATCTTGCCGGCTGGCAGGTGCGTCCCTGGCGGATCGGACGCGGCGCAAACCGCTTCAGCGACCGTAGTCCCGATGCGTACGAGCGACATAGCCCGGCCGAATTCGTTGCGGTCAATCTCGAGCACTACGTGCTGGATGCGGACTATGCCTGCCGCCGTCCCGCGCTGGCGGCATGGTTTTCCGAGCGGCTAGGGCCGTCGCAGAATGCGGCAGCATGCGCGCCGACCTTGCCGTATCTGCAGGCCGACAACGATGCCGGTGCGATGTCGCTGCTGACGCTGGATCCATCGCGGGTTTATGCGGTGGACTATCTGCTTGCCGAAGGCAACGAGCAGCCGATGAGTCGCTGGGGCCATAGCATGTTGCGGCTGGTGATCTGCGCGCCTGGTCGCGTGCCGGGGCCGGCGTGCCGGCTGGATCTGCAGTATCACCGCGTGCTGTCGTTTCGGGCATTCGTTGGCGATGTGCAGATCTCCAGCTGGCGCGGGCTGACAGGCTCTTATCCGTCGCGGCTGTTCGTGCTGCCGTTAAACCAGGTCATCGACGAATACACCAAAGTGGAACTGCGTTCCCTGTCGTCGGTGCCGCTGGCGCTGAGCCCGGATGAGATCGCCGCTTTGCTGACGCGCGCCGCGCAGGTGCACTGGAGCTACGACGGGCGCTATTACTTCATCAGCAACAACTGCGCGGTGGAAACCTACAAGTTGTTGCACGACGGCGTGCCGCGTCTGGCCGCAGCCGGCCTGTCGTCGATCACTCCGCGTGGCGTGCGCCAGCGCCTGCAGCGTGCCGGCGTTGCCGATCTGCGTGTGCTGGACGACCGCGCGCAGGCCACACGTCAGGGCTATTACTTCGAATCGGCGGCCGCGCATTATCAGGCCATGTTCGACGTGCTTCGACGCGGTATCCCGGTGCCACAGACGAGTGTGGCGCAATGGCTGGATGCCGCGCCTGGTGCACGCGCGCAGTGGTTCGACCGCGGCGGCTTACGCGAAACCGCAGCGGCATTGCTGCTGGAACAAGCCGCGTTACGGCGTCAGGAACTGGTGGCGCGCGATGCGCTCAAGCGCCTGTTGCGGCCCGGCATTGCCGAGCGTGCAGCAGTGCAGGAGCAGCTGCAGAGCCTATTCGCCCGGCAGGCGCAGCTCAGTCACCCGGCGGCGCTTCTCGATGACTCCGATCTCGATGGCCCCGGCTACGGACTGCCGCAGGCCGACGAGCAGCAACGTGTGAGCGCGCAGGTCGCCCAGGCGAGCAGCGGCCTGGCCGATGGGTGGAGGCAATTGCAGGCCCTGGGCCGACAGCAGTTGCCGGCCGAGTTGCGCGACGGTCTGGAGCAGGGCGAGGCGAACGTGGAAAGACTGCGTGCACGACTGCGGGTGCTTGCACAGCCGGTGCAGGCAGCTGCGTCGGTGCCGGTGCCGGCGCAGCAGGCGCTTGGCGAGCAGTAACGTTGGCGTCTGCGTCGGTTGGTGATGGCGCTGCAGACGTTGTGCAAGTGCTGCCGAGAACCGAACAGGCTTGCGACTAGATGGCGCTTCTAGACGGTGCGAGCGATTCGTTGCCGACGACCGCGCGCGTAGCGTTCCCGCGCAAAAAACAGCGAAAAATACGCGCTATTCAGCATGTTTCATCGCGGAAGAACGGCTTGATGCCATCGAGTGCGCAGCAAACCGGTACATCTCTCGCACGCACTGCTCAAGTTGCCGGCTGCAACTCCGCCTGGGTGGCGTATTGCCGCAACCACTGGCTCACCTGCGCATCGTTGCGGTACCGCTGCATCAGCTTGGCAAGGCGTGCCGGTGCGGGTGTGCAGAATTGCGCAATCGCCACTTCGATTTCGTGGCGACGGTCGGCATCGTAGGGCTCTTCGCCGGCGAAGTGTTCGCAGGTGTCGTAGTCCTCCACCAGCTTGCGCACATCCTCCGGCATGCCGCACAGGCCTGCCGGATGTTGCAGCCATTCGTCTTCCACCTTGGGATCGGTGCAGGCGACCGCAGCGGAGGCCGGCGCAGGAGCCGGTTCCGTGGTGCAGGCAGCCAGCAGCCCCAACGTCAGGGCAACGGCCAGACGACGCATCAGTCGGCGCGTCCGGCAAATTCGCCGGTGGTGGTGTTGACCAGCACGCGCTCACCGTTGGTGATGTACTCGGGCACCATGATTTCCATGCCGGTGTTGAGCTTGGCCGGTTTGGGACGCTTGGTGGCGGTGCCGCCCTTGAGCTCCGGCGGCGTCTCGATCACTTCCAGCGTCACCGTCTGCGGCAGCTGCACCGCCACCGGCTGGTCGTCGATCACCTGCACATAGATGCCAGTCAGACCATCGGTGATGTAGCCGGCGTCGGTGCCGATCACATCGGCGTCCAGGGTGTAGGGCGTGAAGTCTTCGTCGTCCATAAACACGAACGCTTCGCCATCCTTGTACGAAAACGTGGACAGGCGACGCAGCAGTTCCACTTCGGGCAGATTGTCGTCGGCATCGAAACTGGCATCGGTTTTTACGCCGCCCGGCACGCTGTACATGATGAAGCGGAAGCGCACGTTGCCGCCGCGCCCCTGCGGCGAGCTGCGCTCGATGTCGCGAATCTGGTAAATGCCGCCGTTGTATTCGACGACGTTGCCTTTCTTGATGTCGTTAGCTTTCATGGGAATCGTGAGTAGGGAATGGGGAATTGGAAAAGCCGGTAGCGGGGTGCTGAGAGTAGGGCGCCATTGCGATTCCCCATTCTCGATTCCCCATTCCCGGCCTACTTGGGCGCCAACCGCACGCCGCCGTCCAGGCGAATCGTTTCGCCGTTGAGGTAGCGGTTGCGCAGGATGAAGGCGACGGTGTCGGCGTATTCGTCGGGCTGGCCCAGGCGCGACGGGAACGGGATGGAGGCGGACAGCGATTGCTGCACGGCCTCGGGCATGCCGTCGACCATCGGGGTCCAGAACACGCCCGGTGCAATCGTCATCACGCGGATGCCGAAGCGCGCCAGTTCGCGCGCCATCGGCAGGGTCATGCTGACCACGCCGCCCTTGCTGGCGGCATAGGCCGCCTGGCCGATCTGACCTTCATAGGCGGCCACCGAGGCGGTGTTGATGATCACCCCGCGCTCGCCATCGTCGCCGGCAGCGTTGTGCTGCATCACATCGGCCGCGGCCTTGGCGACATTGAAGCTGCCGACCAGGTTGACCAGCACGGTGGTGCGGAAGGTCGCCAGCGGCATCGGCGCCTCCTTGCCCAGCACACGGCCGGCACCGAGGATGCCGGCGCAATTCACCGCGAGATTCAGCCCGCCCAGCGCTTGCGCGGCCTGCGCGATATTGGCGGCAACCTGCGCTTCGTCGGTGACATCGGTGGCGAAGTAATGCGCGTTGCCGGCACCCAGCAAGGCCAGCGCCGTATCGGCCTTGTCGGCATTGACGTCGAACAACGCGACCTTGCCGCCGTCGGCCACGATGCGCTGCGCCACTGCCAGGCCCAGGCCGGACACGCCACCGGTGATGATGGCGCAGGTTTCAGCTGGCTTCATAGCTATTGTCCCTCCCAGGAGAACGCGCATTCTAGCCGAGTGCGACGCGCTCTCGCTTAGCGGTCTCGCTTAGCAGTGACAGGAGGCACGAGTGGGCTAGCTACCACGTGCGGCAGCGATGAAAGCGGGGTCGCTGACGAGCGCTCCGATCAGCTTCTGCACTGTCGTGCCGTAGTTGTCGGCCGCTGCCGCGATTGCCACAGCGCCAATGAAAGAGGCTTCCCACTGATGTTCGACGGAGAGCTCCCGCTCGTAGACCACGATTCCATCACGCACGAGCACGAAGCGGGCGCCGATCTGGGCACGCCCGATCCTGACGCCGGCCGCGTTGACGGTGTTCTTGGTCAGCGTCCCGCGCAGCTCCAGGGCGCTGTTCGCCGATAACGCCTTGGCTGTACCCAATTCCTCGATCAATGCATCGCGCAGATAGCTCGCATAAGTTCCGTCGCCGCCACTTTTGAGTGGATTGCCACGCAAGCTCAGGGAGTGGTTTTCCACGCCAGCGGCTGCCTCGAACTTGCCCACGCTGACGGAGATCGGTTGGCGAAGCAGCGCTGCGCTGTTGTCGATACCGGGCTGATATTTGGGGGCCTGCAGGGAAGCGCATGCTGGTAGCAGCATGCACAGCACCGCCAGAAGGAGACATCGCGTTACACCGTTCAAGCGCCGGAATCCACGAAAGCGCCTTGCGCGGCAAGTTGCTTCAGCGCATTGAGCACGAGCTGATCGACCACCACATTCGCGGCCTCGGCAGGTGTCTTGGCGGGCAATCCTGCCGGGCCTGCCTTGTTGCCGACCGTGGTGTGGAGTGCGTGCTTCACAGTGGTCTGCGTGGTCTTGCCTGCGCGCGTGTAGACAGCGGTGCAGATGTAGCCATCGGTGACCAGACTGCCAGCCAGACCAAACGTTAGACCTGTGCCAAATCCTTTTGCCGCCGCGTTGTCGGTGAGCGGAACATTGTCGATCACCAGTCGCAATTGCCCGGCACCGGGTGCGTTGCCGCCGATCTGCCCAAACTGATGCGACTGCGCCATTGCGGCGATCACTCGGCTGCGCATTTCTTCGGTGGCACGCGCGTTAGCGTTGCCCTTGGTACGGAACTCGAACAGCACAAGGACTGGGTCCGGTGAACTGGGCGCCGTGAACTGACTTTGCGTGACAACCGGCAAGCCGGGGTCGACATACGACTTCACGGTGATGCATGCGCTCAAAGAGGCGCACAAGAGCAATGCCAGTGCCGCACGCAATGCGCGCAGTCCAGTGTTACGACACATATCGATGTCCCCCGAAGAAGCGCACCCGGTCATTCGGGTGGCGCCGCTTTTATGCGGCATCCATCACGAAAAGTAAAGATGATGTGACGAAGTGTGCAGGCTACGCGGCCGCTAGCGCCTTGCCGACCTTGCTGCCGGTGTCGCGGCCCAGTAGCTGCGCCAGCCAGCGGCCAGTGTGGGCGAGGGCAGGCAGGTCGATCCCGGTCGAGATGCCCAAGCCGTGCAACAGATACACCACGTCTTCGCTGGCGACATTGCCGCTGGCGCCCTTGGCGTACGGGCAACCGCCGGCGCCGGACACCGCCGCGTCTACCACGCGCACGCCTTGTTCCAGGCAGGCGGCGATATTGGCCAGCGCCTGCCCATAGGTGTCGTGGAAATGCACAGCTAGTGCGTGCATCGGCACCACCTCAGCCACCGCGGCCAGCATCTGGCGCGCCTTGCGCGGGGTGCCGACGCCGATGGTGTCGCCCAGCGAAATTTCGTAGCAGCCCAGCGCGTACAGCCGCTGCGCGACGTCCACCACGTCGGCCACTGGCACCTCGCCTTGATACGGGCAACCCAGCACCGTGGAGACGTAGCCGCGCACGCGCACGCCGTCGCTGGCAGCCTGTGCAAGGATCGGCCGGAACCGCTCGATCGATTCGTCGATACCGGCATTGGTATTGGTGCGGTTGAAGGCCTCCGACGCTGCGGTGAAGACCGCCACTTCCTGCGCGCCGGCCGCCTGCGCCCGCGTATAGCCCTGCAGGTTCGGCACCAGCACCGGATAGGCGATGCCTGGCGCCTGGGTGATGCCGGCGAAGACCTCGGCTGCGTCGGCCAGCTGCGGTACCCAGCGCGGGCTCACGAAGCTGGTCGCCTCGATGGTGCGCAGGCCGGTGGCCGACAACCGATCGATCAATGCGATCTTGTCGGCAGTGGCGATCGGTTGCGCCTCGTTCTGCAGCCCATCGCGCGGGCCGACTTCGACAATGCGGACGAAGTCGCTCATGCCCGAACCCCGCTGCCTGCAGTAGTGCGAACAGCGACCAACACCACACCGCGCACGGTCGCTGCGGTGCGTCGACCATCATCAGTGAAAGACATCGTTAACGTGCTCATGCGGCGCGGTGACAGACCACTTCGATGTTGTTGCCATCGGGGTCGAGTACGAAAGCGCTGTAATAGTCAGGGTGATACTGCGTGCGCAGGCCAGGTGCACCATGGTTGCGGCCGCCTGCAGCGAGCGCAGCCCGATGAAACGCATCGACCTCGGCGCGGTGGGTGGCGGCCAACGCCAGATGTGTATTGCCCGGCGCCTGTGGGTCGGCGCCCAGCCAGAGAACTGGCCGCTCGATACCGAAGCCGGCGTGGGCGCGGGTGCCTGTTTGTTCTGCACTCAGCTCCGTGATCAATGCAATGTTCAATGGAGCCAATGTGGCCTGATAGAACGCCACGCTGGCGCCCAGGTCGCTGCATGCAAGTCCCACATGATCGATCACGCTCATGCCGCGTTCTCCGGCATCCAGGCCGGCGAGCGTTTTTCCAGGAATGCGCCCAGGCCTTCCTGGCCTTCGGGCGAGACGCGCAAGCGGGCGATCCACGCGGCGTTGGCGGCATCGATGGCATCGCGGTCGGCAGCCGGCAGCACAGAACGGACCAGCGACTTGGCAGTACTGGCGGCCAGCGGCGCGGCCGCCAGCAGCAGGCGCACCTGCCGCTCCACCGCAATGTCCAGTTGATCGGCCGCCACCAGTTGATGCAGCAGCCCCAACAACTGCGCGGTGCCGGCGTCGAAGATTTCGCCGGTGGCAAACCAGCGGCGCGCCTGGCGTGCGCCGATGGCGGCGATGACATACGGCGAAATCACCGCTGGCAAGAGCCCCAGCTTGCTCTCGGTCAGGCCGAAGCGCGCCTCGGTGCAGCCGATGGCGATATCGCAGCACGCCACCAGCCCCACACCGCCGCCGAAGGCTGCGCCGTTGACGCGCGCGATGGTGGGTTTCGGCAGTTCGTCGAGCGTGCGCATCAGGCGCGCCAGCGCCAATGCATCGGCGGCATTCTCGGCCTCGCTGGCGGTGGCCATGCCGCGCATCCAGTGCAGGTCGGCGCCGGCAGAGAAGGCGCCGCCGTCACCGGTCAGGATCACCACGCGAATGTGCGCCGCCGCGCCGGCCTGCTGCAGTGCGTCGGTCAACGCGGCAATCAAGGTCGCATCGAAGGCGTTGTGGACGGTCGGGCGGTGCAGTCGCAAGCTGCGGACCGGTCCCTGGTCCTCAACGATCAAGCCGGTGTCCTGCATTGCGCATACGTCCATGAATGGGATGCGAACCATGATAGCGGCACGGGTCGCCGGAGCCATGACGCGGTGCGTCGATGCTAGAATTGAGAACCATTCCTAACAATCAGGCCGTCTTTGTGACGCTGTCCGACATGCCTTTGCATCGCGCCGCCATCGTGGACTCCGTGGAGGATCGTCTCCCCAACGACACGATCGCCCGGCGCCTGCGCGAGCTGGGGTTTGTCGCAGGCGAGGAAGTGACCGTGCTGGCCACCGGGCCGGTCGGCCGCGAACCGTTGCTGGTGCAGGTGGGCTACACGCGTTTTGCCCTGCGCCGCAGCGAGGCCGCGCGCGTGCAGGTGCGGACAGACGGAGCATCGGCATGAATGCGGCGGCCGTGCCGCTGCGTCTGGCGCTGGTGGGCAACCCCAACAGCGGCAAGACTGCGCTGTTCAACCAGCTGACCGGCAGTCGCCAGAAGGTAGCCAATTACACCGGCGTCACTGTCGAGCGTAAGGAAGGGCATTTCCGTGCGCCGTCCGGTCGCGACTTTGCGGTGCTCGATCTGCCCGGCGCCTACAGCCTGCAACCGGCCAGCCTGGACGAAGCGATCACCCGCGACCTGTGCCGTGGTTTCTACCCCGGCGAGCCGGCGCCGGACGTGCTGGTGTGCGTGATGGATGCCACCAACCTGCGCCTGCATCTGCGCTTTGCGCTGGAGCTGCGCGAATTGGGACGGCCAATGATCGTGGCGCTGAACATGGTCGATGCTGCGCAACGGCGTGGCATCGTGATCGATCTGCCGGCGCTGGAGCAGGCGCTCGGCGTGCCGGTGGTGGAGACCGTCGCGGTGCGGCGCGGTGGCGCCAAGGCGCTGGTCGAGCGCATCGATGCGCAGGCCGCCAGCCTGGTGGCACCGACCGCCACGCCGCCTGCCGACGGTAACTATCATGCGCAGGTGCGGCAGATCCTGAGCGCGGCAGTGACCATGCCGACGCGGACCTCGCGCGTGGACGATGCGCTGGACCGCTGGCTGCTGCACCCGATCTGGGGGCTGGTGACGTTGGCGGTGGTGATGTTCCTGATCTTCCAGGCGGTGTATGCCTGGGCCACGCCGATGATGGACCTCATCGATGCCGGCACTGCACTGCTGGGCGAATGGGCGGGCACCACGCTGCCGGAGGGCCCGCTCAACAGTCTGCTCAAGGATGGCATCATTGCCGGTCTGGGCGGGGTGATCGTCTTCCTGCCGCAGATCCTGATCCTGTTCGCCTTCATCCTGGCGCTGGAAGAATCCGGTTATCTGCCGCGTGCGGCATTCCTGCTCGATCGCATGATGGCGGCAGCCGGCCTGTCCGGGCGCTCGTTCATTCCGTTGCTGTCGAGCTTTGCGTGCGCGGTGCCGGGCATCATGTCCACGCGCAGCATCCAGGACCCGCGTGACCGGCTCGCCACCATCATGGTCGCGCCATTGATGACGTGCTCGGCGCGCCTGCCGGTGTACGCGCTGTTGATCGGTGCGTTCATTCCGCAGAAAACCGTGTGGGGCATCTTCAATCAGCAGGGGCTGATCCTGTTCGCCCTGTATGCCGCCGCCATCGTCAGCGCGTTGTTGGTGTCGTGGACCATGAAGAAGTGGCGTCGCGACAAAAGCGAGCATCCCTTGATGCTGGAACTGCCGTCGTACCGCGTGCCGCAGCTGCGCGACCTGGCCTTGGGCTTGTGGGAACGCGCGGTGATCTTTCTCAAGCGCGTCGGCGGCATCATCCTGGCGTTGACCATTCTGCTGTGGTTCCTGCTGTCGTTCCCGGCCGCGCCGGTCAATGCGACCTTACCGCCGATCGACTACAGCTTTGCCGGCCGCATCGGCCACGCGATGGCGGTGTTCTTCGCACCGCTGGGCTTCAACTGGCAGATCTGCATCGCACTGATTCCCGGCCTGGCCGCGCGCGAAGTGGCGGTGGCATCGCTGGCCACCGTCTATGCGTTGTCGGCTGCCGATGACGACGCAGCGGCGCAGGCCTTGTCGCCGCTGATCAGCGACGGCTGGTCGCTGGCCACCGCGCTGTCGCTGCTGGTCTGGTACATCTACGCGCCGATGTGCATCTCCACCCTGGCCACGATCAAGCGCGAAACCAACTCGTGGAAGCAGATGACCATCAGTGCGGTCTACCTGTTCGCACTGGCGTATCTGGCCTCGCTGGTGACCTACCAGCTGGCCGTGTTGTTTGGCGCCGGCTGACATGGATCTTTCGCTCACCCTGCAATACGTGGTCATCGCTATCGCGGTGCTGGTCAGCCTGTGGGTGGTGATGAAAAAACAGTTCCCGAGCGCCTTGCGACGCATGCGCGGCGCGCTGGCGCTGGCGTTGCTGCGCGATGGGCGACCGGCCTGGATACAGACCCTGGGGCGACGCGTGGCGCCGCCGGCCACGCAAAGCAGTGCGGCCTGCGGTGGTTGCGACAGTTGCGGCCCAGCGCCAACGCGCAAGCACTGATCCCGTTCGCCTCGGCTAAACTTGCACGGCCGCAGGACGCGGCGTGACAGGGGGCAGTACATGCGTTTGCTGGTGTTGTTGGCGGTTTTGGCCGCGGTTGCGGGGTTGTACAACTATGGTGGCAATGCGCTCGACGAGACGCAGGTGCGCGATTTCTACGCGGCGCACGACAAGGCGATGGTGAGTCAGGATGGTGAGGCGCTCTGCGCCATGACCGCGCCGGAGTTCGAAATGGTGGTGCTGTACCGCATGGACTCCCATCAAAAACGCGAGACCACCAGTCGCGCCAAGTACTGCAAGTCCAACGGCGAGTGGGCACAGGTGCTGCAACAGATGCGCTCTGTGGCCGAGCCTGAAGAACTGATGGACTACAAGCATTCGATTACCAAGATCGAGATCGCGCCCGATGAGCAATCGGCGATGGTCGAAACACGTGCCACCCTCGGCCTGCCGGGTCTGCGCATGACCTTCCGTTCGCGCGACAAGGTGGTGCGCAAGCGCTGGAAGACCTTGATCACGCGTAGCGAAGGCACCGCCTGGGTTGGTCCGGCGTATCGGTAGCTCGTAGCGCGGCGCCTTCTTTGCTGCCGCCAAGAGTGTCTAACGACGCGACTGCGCGCAACGTCAGTTGGGCGCGGTCGATGCTCGGTGCGGCAGTGTCCACTCGTCCGCTCCGGTTCTAGGCGCGACCGTCCACACCCACCTGGCGACGGCTCGCTACGTTCTGTCAGCGCTCTACATCGCAGCACGCACGCTGCAGTGCACAGCGCCGGCGTTACGGGCGTTGGGTATGCTTGCGGCATGACGACCTCCTTCCAGATCTCCCGACGTGCGCAGGCGCTGACCAGTTCGGCGATTCGCGAAATCCTCAAGGTGACCGAGCGGCCGGAGGTGACGTCCTTCGCCGGCGGTCTGCCATCGCCGGCGACCTTTCCGGTCGAGCGCATGCGCGCGGCCAGCGATCAGGTGTTGCGCGACGCGCCGCAGGCAGCGTTGCAATACGGCCCCACCGAGGGCTATGCGCCGCTGCGCGAATGGGTGGCTGCGCGCCTGAGTCGCGATGGCGCCACGATCCGGCCCAGTCAGGTGCTGATCACCACCGGCTCGCAGCAAGGCCTGGATCTGCTCGGCAAGGTGTTCATCGACGAAGGCAGCAAGGTGCTGGTGGAGACGCCGAGTTATCTGGGCGCATTGCAGGCGTTTTCGCTGTTCCAACCAGCGTTTGTCGGCATGCCATCGGACGACGATGGCGTGGTGGTGGATGCGCTGGATCCGGCGCTGCTGGCCGATGCGCGCTTTCTGTATTGCCTGCCCAATTTTCAGAATCCCACTGGTCGTCGCCTGCCCTTGGCGCGACGTCAGGCGCTGGTCGCGCGTGCGGCCGAGGCCGGCGTGCCGATCGTCGAAGACGACCCGTACGGCGAGCTGTACTACAGCGGCGAACCCTTGCCGAGCCTGTTGTCGATGAACCCGGAAGGTGTCATCTACATGGGCTCGTTCTCCAAGGTGTTGGCGCCCGGGTTGCGGTTGGGGTATGTCGTCGCGCCGGAGGCAGTGCTGGGCAAGCTGATCCAGGCCAAGCAGGCGGCCGATCTGCATACGCCTTCGTTCACCCAGCGCATGGTGTATCAAACGCTGCAGGACGACTTTCTCGACACGCATATCCCGCAGATCCGCGCGCTATATGCGCGGCAGTGCAGTCTCATGCTGGACGCGTTGGACCGGCACTTCCCGGCGCAGGTGCAGTGGAATCGCCCCGAAGGCGGCATGTTTCTGTGGGTGACGCTGCCGCCGGGTCTGGATGGCACCGTGCTGCTGGCGCGTGCGATCGCACGCAATGTCGCCTTCGTGCCGGGTGCGCCGTTCTTTGCGACCTTGCCGCAAGTCAATACGCTGCGGCTGTCGTTCGTCACCGTGCCGGGCGAGAAGATCGATGCCGGCATCCAGGTGCTGGGCGAGGTGCTACGCGAGGCGCTGGCCGAACTGCCAGGGCAGGACGCATGACATCGCCCGCGTTGGTGTCGCAAGCGCCGGTTGCCACGCACATCGATAGTGTCGCAATTGGTGTTGCGCGCGACTTCACCCGCCCCGGTAGCCGCAGCGCGATCGACAAGCGCGTCGTGCACGGGCCGCTGCAGGTGGGTGTCGAAGGACTGCAAGGCGACGAGCAGGGCGACCGGCGCGTGCATGGCGGGCCGGACAAGGCGATTCATCATTATCCGCGCGACCACTACGCTGCCTGGCGCAACGAGATTGGCGCGCATGCACTGCTGGAAGCGGCCGGCGCGTTCGGCGAGAACCTCAGCAGCACCGGCCTGACCGAGGCCACGGTCTGCCTTGGCGATCGCTTTAGGTTGGGCACGGCCGTGGTGGAGGTCTCGCAGCTGCGTCAACCGTGCTGGAAGCTGTCGGACCGCTTCGGTGTGCGCGACATGGCGCGCCGGGTGCAGGAAACCGGCCGCACCGGCTGGTATTACCGCGTACTGCAGCCCGGTGCCGTGGCCTCCGGCGACACGCTGACACTGCAGGAGCGGCCGCATCCGAAGTGGAGCCTGTCGCGGGTACAGCAGGTGCTGTATGCACGCGAAGTCGATGTCGCGGCCATCACCGAGCTGCTACGTCTTCCGCTGGTGCCTTCTTGGCAGGCCTTGTTCGAGCGCCGCCTGCAGCGCAGCGAAGTGGAAAGCTGGAGCAGGCGCCTGACCGGCGTCGACGAATAAAAGCAGCCAACAAAACCACCGTGCTCACCGCCAGGCGGGCGCGGCCGGTGCTCGGAATTCTCTTGTACGACTCGTACGCGTCAGTTGCTGTGCGCCGTGCACACCCAGCTGACGACTGCTGGCCGCGTTTTGTTGACCAATCTAAGCAGGCGTCGCGCTCTGCGGTCATTGATTGGCCGCTGGCCACCCGCGCAAAAACCCGCGCAAAACTAACGTCACGCGCTGCGGCGGCGCTGAAGCATAAGCCATTGCCGCGCACGCACAGTCTCCACAGATGCGCGCAGCCAGCCGCGGCGCCACTGCAAACGTCAACACGCAACAAGCCACAAGTCACAAGCAGCTCCACATCCACCAAGCCACGACATCCCCAACAATCGCTCAGACCGCGCACACCGCTCTGACGACTCCCCAATCCCAAATCACCAATCCCCGCACCTTGTGCAACCCCCACCGCATCGCTAGCCTGCGGGCATGACAACGTCCCCTGTAAAAGTGTTGATCCACGGTGCCTCCGGGCGGATGGGCAAGGCATTGCTGCGCCTGGCGGCTGAAGACGACGCGTTGCATGTCGTCGGCGCGGTGGTAGGGCGCTCGCCATCGCAGCGCGTGGTGGACGGCGTGCCGTTCTTTGCCGCCAGCGAACTCGGCGGTGCACCAGCCTTCGATGTGGCCATCGACTTCAGCCTGCCGCAAGGCTTTGCGCCGATCCTGGCGCTGTGCGCGCAACGCGGTAAGCCGCTGGTGTCCGGCACCACCGGACTGGACGAAGTGCAACGCGCCGCGCTGCGCGATGCCGCGCAACAGATTCCGTTGGTATGGGCCTCCAACTTCAGCCTGGGTGTCGCGGTACTCACCGAATTGGTCGAGCGCGCCGCCGGCACCTTGCCAGGGTGGGATTGCGACATCATCGAAGCGCATCACGTCCACAAGCAGGACGCGCCATCCGGTACCGCATTGACGCTGGGCGAAGCGGCCACCGGCAGCGGGGCGCAGCCGCGGTTTGCCAGCCTGCGTGCCGGCGACATCGTCGGCGAGCACACGGTGCAGTTCACCGGGCTGGGCGAGCGCGTCGAGCTGGTGCACCGCGCCACCAATCGCGACATCTTCGCGCGCGGCGCCCTGCACGCGGCCAAACGCCTGATCGGCCGGCCGGCCGGCAGCTATCGGGTACGCGACCTGGTGCTGTAAGACATCGCGCAACCGCGTATGAACAACTGCGCGGTTATGTGGCGTATTCATGCCGCCGTTGCGATGCGCCCGGCGCATTGACTGCGCTGCAGGCTGGCAAGCCGGGGCACTTGCCTTTACAATTCTCGCTTGCCCGAACCAGCGTCGGACCGGTCCCCAGCACCGCGTCCGCGCTTTGCTGCAACCGGAATTTGGCCGGAAGCGCATCGGAGTCCCAGGCAGCCAGAGCGAGACCCCACGTGACCCAACCCGCAATCCTTGTCCTCGAAGACGGCACCGTGTTCGAGGGCGAATCCGTAGGCGCCACCGGGCTTTCCGTCGGTGAAGTGGTGTTCAACACCGCCATGACCGGCTATCAGGAAGTCCTGACCGATCCCTCCTACGCCCGCCAGATGGTCACGCTGACCTATCCGCACATCGGCAATACCGGCTTTACCGACCAGGACGACGAGGCCCGCAAGATCTGGGCCGCCGGCCTGATTGTGCGCGATGTGCCGCGCCGCCCCAGCAACTGGCGCAGCCAGGTGGCCTTGCCGGAGTGGCTGCAGGCCCGCGGTGTGGTCGCCATCTCCGGCATCGACACCCGCAAGCTGACCCGCCTGTTGCGCGAGAAGGGCGCCCAGAACGGCGCGCTGATGGCCGGCGAGATCGACGTCGAAAAGGCACTGGAAGCCGCGCGCAAGTTCCCCGGCCTGAAAGGCATGGATCTGGCCAAGGTGGTCTCCACCGAGACGCGTTACACCTGGCAGGAAGGCTCGCTCGATCTTAACTCCGACACCTTTCTCGGCCTCGGTGCCTTGAATAGTGGCAAGTCCGCACATGCAGGTGCGGACTCTGTCGAAGGACGCACGTTCAAGGTCGTGGCCTACGACTACGGTGTGAAGATCAACATCCTGCGCATGCTGGCCGAGCGCGGGTGCGACGTTACCGTGGTGCCGGCGCAGACCCCGGTGGCGGAAGTGCTGGCGATGCAGCCCGATGGCGTGTTCCTGTCCAACGGCCCAGGCGACCCGGAGCCCTGCGATTACGCGATTGCCGCGATCAAGGAACTGATCGCGCAGAAGATGCCCACCTTCGGCATCTGCCTGGGCCATCAGCTGCTGGCGCTGGCCGCCGGCGCGAAGACGGTGAAGATGACCACCGGCCACCACGGCGCCAATCACCCGGTGCAGGATCTGGATGGCGGGCGGGTGATGATCACCTCGCAGAATCATGGCTTTGCGGTGGACGAAACCACGCTGCCGGCCAATGTGCGGGTCACCCATCGCTCGCTGTTCGATGGCACCAACCAGGGCATCGCCCTGACCGACGCACCGGCGTTCTCGTTCCAGGGCCACCCGGAAGCTTCGCCGGGCCCGCGCGATGTGGGGCCGTTGTTCGACCGGTTTACCGCGTTGATGGCGGCCAGGGCCTGATGATGGCGTCGCTGGCTCTGCCGTCGCGACCGCGCCGCTGGCGTGTGTACGTGTTGGCGGCGCTGGCGCTGGCGGCCTATCCGGCGTTCGTGCTGGTTGCGGTGTATTCGCAGTGGCTCGGCGCTGGGCTGGCAGGTGGACGCAACGGCCCGGCCGATGCGTATCGGCACAGCCTTGCAAGCGCCATCGTCGCCTACACCTTGTCCCCGCGCTGCGTGGATTTGGTGACGGCGGTGATGGAGCGCGGCGGGCAGGGCAACGCCAGTCGGGCGATGGATGCCCACAACAACACGATCGGCGCGCGCATTGGCGCGGCCGCTCCGAGCTGGGCCGCGATGCAGCGAGAGGTTCGCGCCGCGGTCGACCATGGTGCGATCGATGCCCGATCGCCCGACCAGATTACCTGGCGCGCCCCTGCGGCGTGGCAGGACCGACTTTACTGAGGACCCCCATGCCAAAGCGCACCGACCTAAAAACCATTCTGATCATCGGCGCCGGCCCGATCGTCATCGGCCAGGCCTGCGAGTTTGATTACTCCGGCGCGCAGGCGTGCAAGGCGCTGCGCGACGAGGGCTACCGCGTGGTGCTGGTCAACAGCAACCCGGCCACGATCATGACCGACCCGGATATGGCCGATGCGGTGTATATCGAGCCGATCAACTGGCAGACGGTCGAAAAGATCATCGCCAAGGAAAAGCCCGATGCGCTGCTGCCGACCATGGGCGGGCAGACCGCGCTGAACTGCGCGCTGGACCTGGCCGACCACGGTGTGCTGGAGAAGTACAACGTCGAGTTGATTGGCGCCAAGCGCGAAGCGATCCGCATGGCCGAAGACCGCGAGCTGTTCCGCGTGGCGATGGGCGAAATCGGCCTGGATTGCCCCAAGGCCGAAGTGGCGCATACGCTGGAAGAAGCGCTGGATATCCAGACCCGCGTCGGCTACCCGACCATCATCCGCCCCAGCTTCACCCTGGGCGGTAGCGGTGGCGGCATCGCCTACAACCGCGAAGAACTGATCGACATCGTCGGCCGCGGCCTGGAACTGTCGCCGACCACCGAAGTGCTGGTGGAAGAATCGGTGCTGGGCTGGAAGGAATTCGAGATGGAAGTTGTGCGCGATACCGCGGACAACTGCATCATCGTCTGCGCAATCGAAAACCTCGACCCGATGGGCGTGCACACCGGCGACTCGATCACCGTGGCGCCGGCACAGACGCTCACCGACAAGGAATATCAGCGCCTGCGCGATGCGTCCATTGCAGTGCTGCGCAAGATCGGCGTGGATACCGGCGGCTCCAATGTGCAGTTCGGCATCAGCCCGACCAATGGCCGGGTGGTGGTGATCGAGATGAATCCGCGCGTGTCGCGTTCGTCGGCGCTGGCGTCCAAGGCCACCGGTTTCCCGATCGCCAAGGTCGCCGCCAAGCTGGCGGTGGGCTACACGCTGGACGAATTGCGCAACGAGATCACCGGTGGGTTGACCCCGGCCTCGTTCGAGCCGTCGATCGATTATGTGGTCACCAAGATTCCGCGCTTTGCGTTCGAAAAATTCCCGCAGGCCGATGCGCGCCTGACCACGCAGATGAAGTCGGTGGGCGAGGTGATGGCGATGGGCCGCACCTTCCAGGAATCGCTGCAAAAAGCGCTGCGTGGCCTGGAAACCGGCAAGATCGGGCTGGACCCGACCGGCCTGGATCTGGGCAGCGAAGACGATATCGCTGCGCTCAAGCGCGAGCTCAAGGCCCCCGGCCCGGAGCGTCTGTTCTATGTGGCCGATGCGTTCCGCGCCGGCATGAGCGTGGACGAGGTGTATGCGCTGTCGTTCATCGACCCCTGGTTCCTGGATCAGATCGAAGAACTCGTCAGCCACGAGCAGCAGCTGGCCGACGATGGCATGGCCGCGCTGGACGCGCCGCGTCTGCGCAAGCTCAAGCGCGCAGGTTTCTCCGATGCGCGCCTGGCCGAGCTGATCGGCAGCAATGAAGAATCGGTGCGCACGCTGCGTCGCGCGCTGAAGGTTCGCCCGGTCTACAAGCGCGTCGACTCGTGCGCGGCCGAATTCGCCACCAGCACCGCGTACCTGTATTCGACCTACGAGGACGAGTGCGAAGCGCTGCCGACCAATCGCGACAAGATCATGATCCTGGGCGGTGGCCCTAACCGCATCGGCCAGGGTATCGAGTTCGATTACTGCTGCGTGCATGCGGCGCTGGCGCTGCGCGACGACGGGTACGAGACCATCATGGTCAACTGCAACCCGGAAACCGTCTCCACCGATTACGACACCTCCGACCGTCTGTACTTCGAGCCGCTGACGCTGGAAGACGTGCTGGAAATCGTCGAGCTGGAACAGCCCAAGGGCGTGATCGTGCAATACGGCGGCCAGACCCCGCTGAAGCTGGCGCGTGCGCTGGAAGCCAATGGCGTGCCGGTGATCGGCACCTCGCCGGACTCGATCGATCTGGCCGAAGACCGCGAGCGTTTCCAGCAGCTGGTCGACAAGCTGGGCCTGAAGCAGCCGCCGAACCGCATTGCCCGCAACCCGGAAGAAGCGCTGGTGTTGGCGCGCGAGATCGGCTACCCGCTGGTGGTGCGCCCGAGCTACGTGCTGGGCGGCCGCGCCATGGAGATCGTGTATGGCGAATCCGATCTGGCGCGCTATGTGCGCGATGCGGTGAAGGTGTCCAACGATTCGCCGGTGCTGCTGGACCGCTTCCTCGACAATGCGGTGGAAGTGGACGTGGACATCATTGCCGACAAGGACGGCAACGTGCTGATCGGCGGGCTGATGGAGCACATCGAAGAAGCCGGCGTGCACTCGGGTGACTCGTCGTGCTCGCTGCCGCCGTATTCGCTCTCGCCCAAGACCCAGGCCGAGCTGCGTCGCCAGGTGGTGATGCTGGCCGAAGGTTTGAACGTGGTTGGCCTGATGAACACCCAGTTTGCGGTGCAGGTGGATGAGGCTGGCGACGATGTGGTGTTCCTGCTGGAAGTGAACCCGCGTGCTTCACGCACCGTGCCGTTCGTGTCCAAGGCCATCGGCATCCCGCTGGCCAAGATCGCCGCACGCTGCATGGCCGGCAAGACGCTGGCCGAGCAGGGCGCCACCAAGGAAATCGTGCCGGACTATTACTCGGTGAAGGAGGCGATCTTCCCGTTCGCCAAGTTCCAGGGTGTGGACCCGATCCTCGGGCCGGAGATGCGCTCCACCGGTGAGGTGATGGGCGTGGGCCGCAGCTTCAGCGCCGCGTTTGCGCGCGCGCAGGAGGCCGGCGGCATCAAGGCGCCGCCGGTGGGCAAGGCCTTCGTCTCGGTGCGCGACCCGGACAAAAAGCGCGTGCTGCCGGTGGCGCAGGCGTTGGTGGAACGCGGCTTCAGCCTGGTGGCCACGCGCGGCACCGGTGCCTGGCTGCAACAGAACGGGCTGAGTTGCGAGATCGTCAACAAGGTGGCCGAAGGCCGCCCGCATATCGTCGACTCGATCAAGAACGGCGAGATCGTCTATATCGTCAACACCACCGAAGGTCGCGCCGCCATCTCGGATTCGTTCTCGATCCGTCGTGAAGCGCTGCAGCATCGCGTGACCTATTCGACCACTGTCGCTGGCGCCAAGGCGCTGGTGCATTCGCTGGAATTCCGCGGCACCGGCCCTGTCTGGTCGCTGCAGGAACTGCACAAGGAGCTGGAAGCATGAGAGCACCCATGACCGCGAAGGGCGCGCTGCGCCTGCGCGAAGAACTCGATCAGTTGAAGTCGGTCAAGCGTCCGGCGGTGATCAGTGCGATCGCCGAAGCGCGCGCGCACGGCGACCTGAAGGAAAACGCCGAATACCATGCCGCGCGTGAGCAGCAGAGCTTCATCGAAGGCCGCATCAAGCAGCTGGAAGGCGAGCTCTCGCATGCCGAGATCATCGACATCACCAAGTTGTCGGCCGGCAGCAAGATCGTGTTCGGCGCCACCGTGACCCTGGCCGATACCGAGACCGACGAAGAGAAGCGCTACCAGATCGTTGGCGATCTGGAGGCGGACATCAAGATGGGCATGATCGCGATTTCTTCGCCGTTGGCGCGCGCCCTGATCGGCAAGCTGGAAGGCGATTCGGTCACCATCGATGCGCCGGCCGGCCAACGCGAGTACGAAGTGGTCACCGTCGCGTATCTGGATTGACGCACTGACGCCTGAGCGATGACGACCGCAACGCTGCTGCTGCCCGAAAAACGCCGTCTGCCCGGAACGCTGGACAACGCGGTGGTGGCCAGTGCCCTGGCGCGCGCCGATCTGCACACCGCCGATGCCGGCGAAGTGGCGCAGTTGCAGCGGCATTTCACGTTGACGCCAGCGCAGTGGCCGGTGGCGGCATTGACCCGGCAACTGGATGCCGGCGATGCCGCAGGCGCCACCTGGGTGCGTGCCGACCCGGCTTATGTGGTGCCGGACATGCAGGGCGCACGTCTGATGGGCTACGGCGAGGCGCTCGGTGCCACCGCCGAGGACCTGGCGGTGCTGCTGCCGATCCTCAAACCGATGTTCGGCGATGCCGGATTTGTGCTCGATGCGCCGACGCCATCGCGCTGGTATCTGCGTCTGTCGCCGGATGCCAAGCTGCCGGACTTCGCGCCGCCGGATGTGGCGATCGGCGACGACCTGTTCGAGCATCTGCCGGCCGGCGATTCTGGCCGGCGCTGGCGTGCCTTGCTGACCGAAGCGCAGGTGTTGCTGCATCAGCATCCGTGGAACGAAGGCCGCGTGGCCAGTGGCAAGCCGGCGATCAATTCGCTGTGGTTCTGGGGCGGCGGCGCACTGCCGCATGCGGTGACATCGCCGCATCGGCAGGTGCGCAGCCGCGAGTCGTTGTTGCGCGCTCTGGCACTGGCGGCCAGTGCCGATGCGCAGGGCGATCAACGCGTGGATGCGCTGGTGGACCTGCGCCATCTGCGCTCGCTGCACCAGTTCGGCGACGACGCAGTGGCACCGCTGCTGGCGGCGATGGCACGTAGCGAACTGGATCGGCTGGTGCTGGATTTCCAGGACGGCGAAACGCTGACGTTGGCACGCACGCAACGCTGGCGGTTCTGGCGCACGCCACGGCAGCAACTGGCGCAATGACCTCCACTCCCCGGATCGTCCGGCGCCCGCCAGGGCAGGCCGGAAGCTGGCCCGACGCCATGTTGCCGCTACTGCGCCGCATCTACGCATCGCGCGGTGTTCGCGATGCGCAGGGCGCGCAGCCGCGGCTGGGCCAGTTGCTCTCGCCGGAGTTGCTGCATAACAGCGACGTGGCCGCCAACTTGCTGGCCGATGCGATCGCCCAGCAACGGCGCATCCTGGTGGTGGGCGATTTCGATTGCGATGGCGCCACCGCCTGCGCGGTTGGCGTGCGCGGTTTGCGCATGCTCGGCGCGCTGGATGTGCACCACGCCGTGCCCAATCGCATGGTGCACGGCTATGGCCTGTCGCCTGCCTTGGTGGACGAGCTGGCCGCGCTGCAACCGGAGGTGCTGGTTACCGTCGATCACGGCATCGCCTGCCATGCCGGCGTGGCCGCCGCCAAGACGCGCGGCTGGACGGTGCTGGTCACCGACCACCATCTACCAGGCGAAGTGCTTCCGCCGGCCGATGCGATCGTCGACCCGAACCTGGCGGTCGACAGCTTTCCCAGTAAATCGCTGGCCGGCGTGGGCGTGATTTTTTACGTATTGCTGGCGCTGCGCAGTGCGCTGCGCGCGCGCGGCTCGTTTGCCGACCGTGCCGAGCCGGATCTGTCGGTGTTGCTGGATCTGGTTGCCGTCGGCACGGTGGCCGATCTGGTGCCGCTGGACACCAATAACCGCGCGCTGGTGTCGGCCGGGTTGCGTCGGCTGCGCGAAGGCAAAGGCTGCATCGGATTGCGCGCGCTGATCGATGCCAGCGGCCGCGATGTCGCGCGTCTGAGCGCCAGCGATATCGGCTTCGCGCTTGGGCCGCGCTTGAACGCGGCCGGTCGGCTCGAAGACATGGCGTTGGGCATCGAGTTGTTGCTCAGCGAAGACTGGAACCGGGCGCGCGAGATCGCCGCCACGCTCGAAGAGATCAATGCCGAGCGCCGCGCGTTGCAGCAGTTGATGACCGACGATGCCGAGCAGGCGGTGACCAAGGTGGTGCTGGATGCCGATGGCGCCTTGCCGATCGCCGCCTGCCTGTTCGATGCGGAATGGCACCCCGGCGTGATCGGCTTGGTCGCCTCCAAATTGAAAGACCGGTTGCACCGTCCGGTGATCGCGTTGGCCCCTGCCGAGCCGGGCAGCAGCCAGTTGCGCGGTTCGGCGCGGTCCATTCCCGGCCTGCATATCCGCGACGTGCTGGCGGCGGTGGATGCGCGTCATCCGGGTTTGCTGCAGAAGTTCGGCGGCCATGCGATGGCAGCGGGTCTGAGCATGGATCATGCCGCGCTGGCCACCTTCGAGCAGGCGTTTCAGGCGCAGGTGCACGCGATGGTGGATGCGTCGCTGCTGCATGCCGAGTTGCACAGCGATGGCGAGCTGGCCGCGCACGAACTCGATCACGTGCATGCCGAGGCGCTGCGTGTGGCCGGACCGTGGGGGCAGGGCTTTCCGGAGCCGCTATTCGACGGCGAGTTCGAGATATTGCAATGGCGTCTGCTCAAGGAACGCCATCTCAAGCTGACCTTGCGGTGCGCCGGTCGTGCCGAGCCGCTCAATGCCATCCATTTCAACGGTTGGCGCGGCAGCGAACCGGCACGCAAGGTGCGGCTGGCGTATCGGCTGGTCAGCGACGATTACCGCGGCGGCACTGCGGTGCAGTTGATCGTCGAGCATTGCGAACCGGTCGTGGTCACGGCCTGAGTCGAACGCGTGGCGACTTGCCTGCCGGCGCTGGCTTGGTATGAGTGCAAATAACTGCGGGCGCCCAATGGCGCCCGCAGCTGTCAGACAACAACGCTGTTACTTCTTGACTGCGGTCACCAGCGTGGGGAGCTGCCAGGCACCGCCGGCGATTCCGCGGCACAGACCGGAATTGGACTTGGCGGTCTGCACAAAGCGCTGTCCAGTCCAGCCCCAGCTGGCATCGACCGAGCAATCGCCCAGCCCACGTCCCTTCTGCGACGAGCGGATGGTCGACCCGCTCAGATCGGTGCCCTGCAGGGTCACCAGCACAGGTGCAAACGGCGCGCGCGCGTTGACCACCCAATACCCCATGCCGAGGTTGTAGGCACCCAGCGTGCAGGCAGCCGACACCAGCAGCTTGTCGTTGCTCAGGCGCGCGATGTTCAGCGGCTCCTGCGCGCCGCCAGGCTCCAGTGCCTGGCATTGCTCGTTGGCAGGCAGGGCGGTTTTCAGCGCGGCATACAGCGCAGGCAGACGCGCCAGCTTGGCGTCGCCGGGTTGCGCGGCAGCGAGCTTGGCCACTTGCACCTGTGGAGCCGGCAGTGCCGGCAAGACCGCCGATTCATTGCCCTTGCCCTTGCGGACCAGGGCGCCGCGGGTGCCCAGGCGGCCCTGGAACTCATCCATCTTGAGCAGCACGGCGCTGGCGCCCTGATCGGAGAGCTGCCAACGGCGGCCGTCGTTGCCCACCGCCGCAATGGCTGCGCTCTCACCGGTCAGTGCAGTCAGCAGTGCGCTGGTCTGGGCGGCGCTCAGCGTGGCGCTGCCTGTCGCGCCTTGCAGATTCAGGGGGCCGAGATCGCGCTTGCCGATGGACAGTGTCAGTGTCGAGGGAACGCTAGCCTGCTTGAGCTGACCGATTTTGAGCTGCGCGGTCACCGGTTGTGCAGCTCCGGCCTTGCGGGTCAGCAGTACGGAGACCGCCGGTTCGGTGTCCTCCGGCTGGTAGCCGGCGGCACGGCAGGTGCGGGTGTTGTCGCAGACGATCGTCCAGTCCTTGTGACTGAAGTCGATACCGGTTGCGGAGGCGGCGGCAAGTGCTGCGCCAGGCGAGAGTATCAGTGCGGCGGCGATCAGGTTGATGCGCATGTCTTTCTTTCAGGGTGGATCGAGCCGGCATCTTGAGCGCTCGTTTCCAACGCCGTCTATACGGTCTCGCGCTGCTACCTAGTAGATCCGTGGAGCCGTTCAGTTCGACGTGCGTGGCCGGCAGCGCTACCGCTGCGGCCTTGCGAAATCTTGTCCGTTCATGCGATCCGCAGTGCAGGGATTCAGGCTGGAGCCGGCTCGGTCGAACGACATCGCTGAGCAGAAATCCGGTGGCGGCTGTTCTCTGCGGCGGTCGCGGCCGCACGGCTACGGGCGGCCGCACTGTCCCTTGCCTGGATCAAGGTGACTGCTTGACCTCGGCCACCACCGTTGGCAGTTCCCAGGCGCCGCCGGCGGCCACCAGTCGGCACAAGCCCGAGGTGGATTTGGAGGTCTGCACGAAGCGACGGCCGTCCCAGGTCCAGCGCTCCTCGCTGTAGCAATCGCCCAGACCGCGGCCCTTTTGCGAGGACAGGATGGTGGAGCCATCCAGATCGCTGGCATGCGTGGTGATCAACGTCGGTGCAAACGGCGCACGCGCGTTGACCACCCAGAAGCCGGTGCCGATGTTGTAGGCGCCCATCCAGCAATCGGTCGACACCAGCAGCTTGTCGCTGCTCAGGCGGGCGATGGTCAGCGGTTCGGCAGCATCGCTGGCTTCCAGGCCCTTGCATTCTTCATCGGCCGGAAGCGTGGCGCGTAGCGCCTGGTATAGCGCCGGCAAGCTGCCCAGACGTGCGTCGCCGGCCTGCGCTGCGGCCAGCTTGGCCGCGCGGACTTGCGGTACCGGCAACGCCGGCAACACGGTGGCCTCGTCGCGATCGCCCTTGCGCACCAGCGCGCCGAGCGTGCCCAGCCGGCCCTGAAATTCGTCCATCTTCAGCAGCGTTGCCGCCGCGCCGCGATCGGAGAGCTGCCAGCGGCGGCCATCGTTGCCGAGCGCCACGATCTTGCTGCTGCGGGTCAGTGCCGCCAACAGCGCGGCGACCTGCGTGCTGCTCAAGACTGCGGTGCCGCTCTTGCCATCCAGCGCCAGCTTGCCCAGATCGTGCTGATCGATCTGCAGGCTCAGCGACGCCGGCAGCTTGATCTCGTCGTACTGGCCCAGCATCAGCTCGGCCGTCACCGCCTGGCCGGCACCGGCCTTGCGCGTCAGCAGCACCGATACCGGCAGGTGCTCGCCTTCGTCCGGCTGATATCCGGCGGCGCGGCAGGTGCGGGTGTTGTCGCAGGCGATGGTCCAGTCGTCATGACTGAAATCGACACTGGTGGCAGGCGCGGCAAGCGCGAGTGCGGGGCTGCACAGCAAGGCCGCGGCAAGCAGGTCGTAACGCATCGAAGTTCCTTCATCACAGGTCCGGGCCGGCATCTTGCGATGCATGCCGCAGGGCGTCCAGGCGAATCGTCCGCAGGCAGCGAACGCAATTCATGACGACGAGTGTGTCCGCTCGCTGCGGTACATCGGCACGCCCCCGCGAATCGACCACACTGCGCGCTGCAGATGGACTGCGATCTTCGCGCGGTGCCCGGGTTGTTCTGGCGACGATGCGCTAACGGCATCGTCTGTTCGGTCTTGTCTGCCGGTCTGTCGCTTTCAGCGATCACACCTGCGTCAGCGTTGCCGTGGCGCGCGCCCTGGTCGGCGATTCCCGCATCGGCATCCCGAACAGCGGACGCAGCCAGCGCACGCGGCGGATGAGGTATTCGTGCAATAGCAGGCAGCCGGCAACGGTGGAGGCCAACACCAGCGACGGTTCCAGCCACGGGCCCAGGTGCAACGGCGCCAACCAATACAGCGCCAGGATGATCAGGCTCTGATGCAGGATGTACCAGGGGAACACGGCCTGGGTGCAGTACGGCAGCCACGCGAAGGGGCGGTTCAAGCCATGCCTTGCCCAGCCGAACAGGGTCAGCAGTGCCAGCCAGGTATAGGCGGCGCGCGCCAGCCGCTCGACCACGTCCCAGGGAACTGTCGCCAGCAGGGCGGGCAGCTGCACCGGATCCAGCGAGCGGCCCAGATGGTGGATGCTCAGCTCGGTGGCGATCGCCAGCAGTGCGGCGATCAGGGTTGGCCAACGCAGCTGCACTGACCACGTCCAGAAGCGTGCGTGATGGGCCAGCGCATATCCCAGCACGAACAACGGAAACGACTCGGCATGCACAAACCAGTCGCCAACCAGGGCGTGGGTCGGTGGGTGGCGCGGCATCACCCACAGCAGGCAGAAGGCCTCCCACAGGATGGGTGCCAGCAGCAGGGCCGGCAGCGCGATGGAGGCCGGCAAGGCTCGCAGCGACACGGGCAGCATGCGGCCTAGCGCGACCATGGCCATCAGTAACAAGGTGTAAGGCAGCAGATAGGCCAGGTACCACAGATGGTTCCAGGTGATGCCGTGCTCCCAGCCATCGAAGCTGCCGGCCGGCCACGGCCGGACCTGCCAATAGCGCAGCAGGAAGTTGCCAAAGCCGGGCAGGACCTTGCCGTTGCTGACGCCCTGGCAGTACGCCTGCACCGCCACCACCACGAACATGCCGAACAGCAGGGGTGGCAATAACCGGACGCAGCGTCGCCAGGCGAACTGCCACGGCGCACGCTCTGCTCGCGCCAGACCGATCGCGATACCGGAGATCATGAACAGCAACGGCATCCGCCAGCGGTTGAGCGCGATCATGGGCGCCTGCAGCCAGTCGGTGGTGTACGCACTCTTTAAATGAAAGTCCCAGCCGGCCACGTAGGCCATGCCCACGTGATAGAGGATCAGCAGGGCAAAGGCGAAGACGCGTAAGGCATCGATATCGTGGCGGCGCTCGGTCATGGGGGCGGTTGGTCGAGGAAGTGCACGCATCCTGCCCGCCGACCCGCATGAAGAAAGGGGCCAGGGGTGGAAACGCCCGCGCGCAGTGACCAGTTGCATCCTCCCAGGGACGAACGGGAGCAGTGGGGATGACGGTGTCGCCCCGTTGCGCAGGCCTCTATCATCGGCAGCTGCCAACTGCGGACCTCTGCAATGGAAACCATCGGGCCGCGCCCGCCGACACCTCAGAACGGTGCGCGTCACTTCGCCACGCGCTGGGCAGTGACGATCTGGTTGCTGGTGTTTTACCTGAGCGCACTGGGCAACACGCTGACCGCATGGTTGGCGGGGCGTCGCGATGGTGAGGCGATCGTGCTGTGGCAGGTGCTGAGCTGGGAGCTGACCAGCGCCACGGCATCGCTGTTGTTGCTACCCGCAGTGTTCTGGCTCTGCGCACGTTGGCCGCTGCATGCCGATGTCTGGCGTCGCCGTGTGCCGGTGTATCTGGCGGCTGCATTGGGTTGGTGGCTGGCGCACGTTGCCGGCATGGTGCTGTTGCGCAAGCTGGTTTACGCGCTGGCCGGTAGCCATTACGACTTCGGTGGCTGGCCGCTGCAGTGGTTTTACGAATTCTCCAAGGATCTGCGTACCTTTGCGATGCTGGTGGCGTTGCAGCACGCATTGGGCTGGTACGCGCGGCGGCGCCAGGGCGAGGCGCATCTGCTTGCGGCGCCGGACGAAGGCCCACCGGAGGAGCCGCTGGACCGCCCGGAGCGCTTTCTGGTGCGCAAACTCGGCCGCGACTTTTTGGTCGCTACCGCCGATATCGAATGGGTCCAGGCCTCCGGCAACTACGTCAACCTGCGCGTGCGCGGCCACGACTATCCGTTACGCAGCACGATGGCGGCGATCGAAGCCAAATTGGACCCCGCAGTGTTCGTGCGGATCCATCGCAGCTATCTGGTGAATCTGGGCCAGGTGCAGGCGATCGAACCGGTCGACTCCGGCGATGCGCGCGTGCATCTGCGCGACGCCACGGTGTTGCCGTGCAGTCGCAGTCATCTGGCCGACGTACGCGCGCGGGCAGGGCAGGGTGCCGTTGCCCGCCGCACAGATGCAGTGACGGTCTGAGGCCGCTAGAGCCATTGCGGGGCGGCACAGCTGCCCACGGCGGCCTGCATATCCGTCGCAGCCACTGCGCCCATGTCGCCGCCGCTGCGACATCAGCGCGCTGGGGGGAGGGGGACCCGTAAGCCCTGCGGTCGCGCGCAACCGCAAGGCGGGCATCGAGACTGCCTGCTCTGAAGCCTGTGCAGCCCCGGCGCAACCGCGTTCCGCCACCGTCGCCCGCTTGCTAAACTAGCCCGCTTGTTTGCCGGAAGTCCGTCATGATCGAAACCAATCCGATCCGCCAGCGCATCACCGATCTCAACGATCGCGTGCTCTCGCTCAGGGGGTATCTTTGACTACGACGCCAAGAAAGAGCGTCTAGAGGAAGTCAGCCGGGAGCTCGAAAGCCCGGACGTGTGGAACGACGCCGAGCGTGCCCAGGCTTTGGGACGTGAGCGTTCCATGCTGGAAAAGACCGTCATCGGCATCGCCGATGTGCTGGCCGGCCTCACCGATGCCGGCGATCTGCTGGAACTGGCCGACAGCGAGCAGGACGAGGACACCGCGGAAGCGGTGATCGCCGATCTGGACAAGTACCAGATCCATGTCGAGAAGCTGGAATTCCAGCGCATGTTCTCCGGCGAGATGGACGGCTCCAATGCGTTCGTCGATATCCAGGCCGGCGCCGGTGGTACCGAGGCGCAGGACTGGGCGGAAATCCTGTTGCGCATGTACCTGCGCTGGGCAGAGTCGCGTGGCTGGAAGACCGAGCTGATGGAAGTGTCCGGCGGCGAAGTGGCAGGCATCAAGTCGGCCACGATCCGCATCGAGGGCGAATACGCTTACGGCTGGTTGAAGACCGAGATCGGTGTGCACCGGCTGGTGCGCAAGTCACCGTTCGACTCCGACAACCGCCGGCATACCAGCTTCACCTCGGTGTTCGTGTCGCCGGAAGTGGACGACAACATCGAGATCGACATCAACCCGGCCGACCTGCGTACCGACGTGTACCGCTCGTCCGGCGCCGGTGGTCAGCACGTCAACAAGACCGAATCGGCGGTGCGTATCACGCATATCCCGACCAATACGGTGGTTGCCTGCCAGACCGGCCGCAGCCAGCATCAGAACCGCGACAACGCGATGAAGATGCTGGCCGCCAAGTTGTACGAGCTGGAAGTGCAAAAGCGCAACGTCGAACGCGACGCGCTGGAAGCCACCAAGTCCGACATCGGTTGGGGCAGCCAGATCCGCAACTACGTGCTCGATCAGAGCCGCATCAAGGATCTGCGCACCGGCATCGAACGCAGCGACACGCAGAAAGTGCTGGACGGCGACCTGGACGAATTCGTCGAGGCCAGCCTGAAGGCCGGTCTGGCGGCAGGCTCCAAACGCCTGGACGCCTGACCGCCGCGCGAGGTCGCAGCGGATGCGACGACCTTGCACGACGTTAGGCTGCATGCAGCGCAGCGCTACCCCGCGTTGCGGCAGCCAGACGTCAGGCCACCGACGCGCGACACCGTCAATGTAAGAGAGCCCGGCGCTGCCGGGCGCTCACTCCCCACCGGGCACGCGCCCGACCTCTAGCAGACCGACCCCGCCATGACCGAACAGACCCCCGCGCCACACCTTCCCGTCGACGAGAACAGCCTCATCGCCGAGCGTCGCGCGAAACTGGGCGCGTTGCGCGGCCAGGGCATCGCGTATCCCAACGACTTCGTGCGCGAACACTTCGCCGGCGATCTGCAGGCCGAATTCGCCGATGCCGACAGCTGGACCCCCGAAGCGCTGGAAGCCAGCGGTCGCACCGTCAAGATGGCCGGCCGGCTGATGGCCAAGCGGGTGATGGGCAAGGCCAGCTTTGCGCAGATCCAGGACGAATCCGGGCGCGTGCAGTTGTTCCTGCAGGGCAATGTGCTCGGCGATGCCTATACCGCGTTCAAGGGCTGGGATGTCGGCGACATCGTGGCGGTGGAGGGCGGTCTGACCCGGACCAAGACCGGCGAGCTGTCGGTCAAGGCCAGCACGCTGCGGCTGCTGACCAAGTCGCTGCGCCCGTTGCCGGACAAGTGGCACGGCCTGTCGGACGTGGAGCAGCGCTACCGCCAGCGTTACGTCGACCTGATCGTCACCCCGGAGGCGCGCGAGGTCTTCATCAAGCGCTCCAAGATCATCCGTGCGATGCGCGCGTGGCTGGATGCGCGGCGTTTCCTGGAAGTGGAAACGCCGATGATGCATTACATCCCCGGCGGCGCCACCGCCAAGCCGTTCACCACCCACCACAATGCGCTGGATCTGGATCTGTACCTGCGCGTGGCGCCGGAGCTGTATCTCAAGCGCCTGGTGGTCGGTGGCCTGGAGCGCGTCTACGAGATCAACCGCAACTTCCGCAACGAAGGCGTGTCGACCCGGCACAACCCCGAGTTCACCATGCTCGAGCTCTACGAGGCCTACGCCACGTACCACGAGATCATGGATCTGACCGAGCAGGTCATCCGCGACACAGCGCACACGGTGCTGGGCACCACCCAGGTGAGCTGGGATGGCGCCGACATCGATCTGGCGCCGGCTTTCCGTCGCTGGCGCATGGATGAGGCCGTTCGTCACCACAATCCGGAAATCAGTGCGGCCGATTGCACCGATCGCGCCGCGCTGCTGCGCCATTGCGAACGGCTGAAGATCCGCACCAAGCCGTCTTACGGCTGGGGCAAGCTGCTGCTGGAAATCTTCGAGGCCACCGTCGAGCACACCTTGGTGCAACCGACCTTCATCACCGACCATCCGGTGGAGGTGTCGCCGCTGGCGCGCTCCAGCGACACCGAGCCGGGGTACACCGACCGCTTCGAGCTGTTCATCAACGGCAAGGAGCTGGCCAATGGCTTCTCCGAGCTCAACGACCCCGAAGACCAGGCCGCGCGGTTCCAGGCGCAGGTGCAGGCCAAGGACGGCGGCGACGACGAAGCGATGCACTACGACGCCGATTACATCCGTGCGTTGGAGTACGGAATGGCGCCGACCGGCGGCCTGGGCATCGGCATCGACCGTCTGGTGATGCTGCTGACCGGGAGCACCTCGATCCGTGATGTCCTGCTGTTTCCTTACATGCGCCCGGAAGCCTGATTTTTTTTGTGCGAACGCGTGCTCACGGCACAGATACTGCATATGCTAGGGCACAGCTCCGGACAGCTGTCAGGTCCGGGGGAGTCGACACAGGGGTCGGCGTCACGCTTTTCCGTTCTCGGGATAGAGGAGCAACGGCTATGCAGGATGTTTTAGGGAATCCGGACGGCATGGTGTCGGCGGATACATGGGGAAGCTGGGCGGAAAAGGCGGATCTGGGATTGAACATCGTCATTGTCGATGATCAGATGTCCGCGCGGACGATGCTGCGCCATGTCATCGAGGACATCGCGCCGGAGCTGAAGGTCTACGACTTCGGTGACCCGCTCGACGCGTTGGCCTGGTGCGAAGCCGGGCGCGTGGATCTGTTGCTGCTCGACTACCGCATGCCCGGGATGGATGGCCTGGAGTTCGCGCGGCGCCTGCGCCGGCTGCCGAGCCATCGCGATATTCCGATCATCCTAATCACCATCGTCGGCGACGAGCCGATCCGCCAGGCGGCGCTGGAAGCCGGGGTGATCGACTTTCTGGTCAAGCCGATCCGCCCGCGCGAGCTCCGGGCACGCTGCTCCAATCTGTTGCAGCTGCGTCAGCAGAGCGAGAGCGTCAAGCAACGCGCGCTGTCGCTGGAACAACGCCTGCTGGCCAGCATGAACGAGGTCGAAGAGCGCGAGCGCGAAACCTTGTCGCGGCTGGCGCGCGCCATCGAATACCGCGATTCGGGCACCAGCGCGTTTCTGGAGCGCATGTCGCATGTGGCCGGCCTGATCGCCGAACAGCTGGGGTTGTCGGAAGAAGAAGTGCGCATCATCGAGATGGCCGCACCGCTGCACGACATGGGCAAGATCGCCATTCCCGACTCGGTGCTGCTCAAGCCAGGCAAGCTCACCGACGACGAGATGAGCGTGATGAAGCGCCACCCGCGGATCGGCTACGAGTTGCTCAGCGGCAGCCAGAACCGCTTCATCCAGGTGGGCGCCTTGATCGCGCTGCGCCACCACGAGCGCTACGACGGCACCGGGTATCCGGACGGCCTGGTGGGCGAGGCGATTCCGCTGGAAGCGCGCATCGTGGCGGTGGCCGACGTGTTCGACGCCCTGCTGTCGCCGCGTCCGTACAAGGAAGCGTGGACGATGGATGCCGCGCTGGCCTATCTGTATGCACAACGCGGCCGCCTGTTCGACCCGCGCTGCGTGGATGCACTATTGCGCGGTCGCGCGCAGCTGGACCAGATCTGCGGTGAGTTCTCCACCGCATCGGCGCGGCCCGGGGTATAGGCCATGAACTCGTTCGGATGGATCCGGCAGCGGCTGACGAATCGACCTGACAGCGAACATGGTCAAGCGATCATACGCATTGCCATGGTCGCGTTGATTCTGGCGTACGAGGCGCTGTTCGCTGGTCGCTGGGCATTGCCGGCGACACAGCTCTTTTATGTGCTCGGCCTGACGCTCATCAGCCAGGCACTTGCACTGTTGATCTTTAGCTGGATCGTGCTGAAGCCTCAGCGCTCACATCCGCGACGGGTCATCGGCATGCTTGCCGACTACGGTCTGATGTCGATGGCCATGAGTGCGCTTGGCGAACCGATGGCTTGCATTTACGTCGTGGTGATGTGGGTGACTATCGGCAACGGCCTACGCTTCGGTAGCAGATATCTGTATCTGGCCGTTGCCATGGCGATGGTCAGTTTCGGCATCACGTTGTTGACCAACGACTACTGGGCACGGAATTTCGGTCTGGGAGTCGGTTTATGGCTTGGTCTGGCGGCGATTCCGCTGTATCTGTCCGGCTTGCTCAACAAGCTCACCCGGGCCATGGCGGAAGCGCGTCGCGCCAGCGAGGCCAAGAGCCGTTTCCTGGCCAATATGAGTCATGAATTCCGTACTCCGCTAAATGGCCTTTCTGGCATGACGGAAGTCTTGGCAACTACCCGTTTGGATCCAGAACAGCGGGAGTGCGTGAGTACCATTCAAGCATCTGCTCGAAGCTTGCTGTCGCTGGTGGAGGAAGTTCTCGATATTTCTGCCATTGAAGCAGGGAAGATCCGGTTCGAATACCGCGATTTTGGGCTTCGGGACCTGCTCGGCAACATTGATCTGATCTTGCAGCCGCAAGCCAAGGCCAAAGGACTCCAATACTCGGTGGTGGTCGCGCCGGATGTACCTGATTTGCTTAAGGGCGATGCGGGGCATCTTCGACAGATATTGCTTAATTTGGCTGGAAATGCGGTCAAGTTCACGGATCGGGGCCACGTCGACGTAAATGTTGGTGTAGTCGCGCGTCTTGCAGAAAGTAAGGTGCGCCTGCGTTTTGACTTTATCGATACGGGAATAGGTGTGCCGCTCGATATGCAGCCGCGTTTGTTTGACGCATTCGAGCAAGCAGACAACGGGCTAGCACGACGTTTTGAGGGTAGCGGCCTTGGTACTACGATTGCCAAGGGCCTGGTCGAATCCATGAGCGGTGAGATCGGCTTCGAAGAGAATCCAGCCGGCGGCAGCCATTTCTGGTTTGAATTGCCATTCGACTATGCGGTCGAATCCGGCACGCTCGCAAAGAAGCCAGGTGGTGCGGCGCGCGAGAGTGGCGATGCTGGAAACATTATTGCCTTTGCGGACCCGTTCCTGCGCCACCGCGCACGCGTACGCACGCTGCAGATCCTGGTGGCTGACGATCACGCCGCAAACCGAATGGTCTTGCAACGACTGCTGCAAAAAGCTGGGCATAAAGTGACCTGCGTCAATGGGGGCGAGCATGTGCTGGATGCGCTTGCCGAGTCAGACTTCGACGTGGCTATCGTCGACCTGCATATGCCGGGTGTCAGTGGTCTGGATCTGTTGAAGCAATTGCGTGTGATGCAGGCAGGAACTCAGCCTAGGACGCCGGTCGTTGTATTGAGCGCCGACGTGACGCCGGAAGCCATTCGCAATTGCGAACAGGCAGGTGCCTATGCATTTCTGGCAAAACCGGTCGTCGCAGTGAAGTTGTTGGATACGCTCGCCGAGATTGCGACGCAGGGCAGATCCCTTCCAGTTAGTCTGGTGCCTCAACGTATCGGATCAGCGCCGGATGGAATCCTCGACATCACCGTGCTCGAAGAGTTGGCCTCTCTTGGTATGGGTAAAAACTTCGAGGCAGAATTCATCCGCCAGTGCTTAAGTGATGCAGAATCCTGCATCGCAGCAATGTCAGGTGATGCGCAGGCTTGTGACTGGAATCAGCTACGCGAGCATGCCCATGCGACGAAAGGAGTCGCCAGCAATCTTGGACTGGTGTTATTGGCAGAGCAGGGCGGTGAGTTGATGAGTATGTCCGATGCCCAGATCAAGTCGGAATGGCAAATGCGCGTCAATCAGCTACAGCATAATTTGCAGTTGGGCCGTGCTGCACTTGAATCCCGTGCAAAAGAGCGGTTCGAAAAAGGCTCGGGTGAAGATGCGTCCTGACTAGAAGCCCGGCGTTGAGCCGGGCCTGATTCCCCTTGCGGCATGCTGTCATGCTAATCAGGCAATTCCCTTTGCGGCCCGGCGCGTTTGCGCTTTCACCAGGCGATCCATTGTCTTGAGAGATTTCTCTCCCAGCTCTAGCGCCGCTTCCACCCAAACTTCCGTCACCGCCAACAGCTCTTCATGCGTGACTGGATTGCATATCCTCCTTGCGCGATTCATTGAGAGGTACGACTGAGGAACGCGCTGCTGTCTCGTAATTAGCTCATGGGTTGCCTGGAGACCTTGCCCGCGGGGCACGAGCACATCCACAACTCCCATGGCGTACATTTCTTCGCTGCTGTAGACGCGTCCGTCGAGAATGATCCGTTCGGCCAACTGCGGCGATACGCGTCTGGACAGGAACGAGTACGCGCCCATGCCCGGGAACAGTCCGAACAAGACTTCAGGCAATCCCATGCCTACGCCTTCCTCCGCGACAATCAGATGGCAAGACAGCGCCATTTCCAGGCCGCCACCGAGTGCATCCCCCTGCAGAAGCGCAATGGTGCTGAAGTCGCCCGCCATACCCTGATGAAATTGAAAGACGCCACGTACGCAACTCTGCGCATACCGCAATAGACCCTGTCGATCACGTGCGCGAATCATGTAACCGAACAAATCTAGATCACCGCCAAGGTTGAATGCATTTGCGTCAGAGGCAAGGACGAGGCTTCGCAAGCGGCCAGGTTCTCGCTTAGACGGATGGGAAAGCGCGTCGAGGTAGTCGTGCATTTCCCTCATCAACTGCGGGCGGAAGCATGGCCTCATACCGGATGATGCATCGGCATGCATAAAGAGCCAGTGGGCTGCATCCGCATGACTGGACTGTGTGCGAATCGTGGATCGATTAGTTTGAGGCTGTAGTTTTTCGATCATGCTCATGAGTTTTTCTCGAGGAGATCGCCAGCGGATTATGTGGCGCAGCGGGCGGTGCGGGCTCCACAAACGGATCCTACACCGGTGCTATCTGCCTGAACGCAAAGGGCTTTCCGATTGTCGGGAAAGCCCTCTCGCCTGAAACTCTCAGCAGTCTCTTAATGTCCCCGCCGAGACATGTCTGCGATTACTGTTTAGGCGCATCCAGCAGTTTGCGACGGAGGGTCTTGCGTGAGTTGGTTTCTGCAATTTCTTGCGGAATTTGATCGCTCGCGGCTGCTTGTAACCGGTCAGGTCGGCGTGGGCATGCGCTTTGATGTAATCGGCATGCATCGCCGGGTATTTCTTGACGATGAACATATTTACGCTCTCGTCGAGTTTGTCCGGACCGCACGGGGTGACGCCAGTCACCATGCCATGCGCAGGCACTCGCAGATCGCCATATCCAGAGACGTCGTTACTGCTGGGCGGACTTGTGCAAAGCAACCACTCGAGACTGGGTAGCATCGCCATCGCGTGCTCCCTTTCTGTCGATCTCTGCGCAGAGCCTGTCTTCGCCGCAGGGCACCAGGTTGGCGCATGCAACACGATCCAGATAGGCGATTTCCGACTTGTGCTGCGCCGCTTACGCGATGATCGCCTGCGTGCTGTAGGCCCGACGGTCATCCACGTTGCGGTAATAGTGCGGTCCGTTGGAGGCAGTCAACGCATCCGGGGTCGGGCAGCGCCTGCCGCACGACCGGCGACATCGGCAGTCCATCGGCCGCCCAAACGCTGCGGTGGTGAGCCAGCTCATAGTGCGCGTCACTGGCTCCGGGAGTGTTGGCGATGTTGCGGCAATGATGTGCTGGGCCTGCGTACTTTAGCTTCGCGGCTGGCGGATGCCGTCTTTTGGTAGCTGCCCGAGATTCGATATCCGATGCATTCGGCGAAATGTAAACGCCCGCAAGGCCTTGCGGCATTGCGGGCGTTGGATGACTTTCGGGCTGTCGAAAACTTCAGTGGCGCCGGTAGACCTGACGCCACTGAGAAACTACCGCGCGAGGACTACCGGGCTGCTGCTGCCGGTGGTCGGAGCCGATAAGGGCTGTGCGTACATACTGGTTTTAAACGCTGCGCACATCCGCCTGACGACCGCTCTCGACCTGTTCCTATCCCTTCGGTGCATCCCGCAGTTCGCGCCTCAGGATCTTGCCGACGTTGGTTTTCGGCAATTCCTTGCGGAATTCGATCACGCGGGGCTGCTTGTAGCCGGTCAGATTGGTCCGGCAGTGCGCCTTCACATCGTCGGCGGTGAGGGCAGGGTCTTTCTTGACGATCACGACCTTGACGATTTCGCCTGATTTTTCGTCCGGTACACCGACCGCCGCCACTTCCAGCACGCCGGGCATGGTGGCGATGACGTCTTCGATCTCGTTCGGGTAGACGTTGAAACCGGATACCAGAATCATGTCCTTCTTGCGGTCGACGATGTAGACAAAGCCCAGCTCGTCCATCCGCGCGATGTCGCCGGTGTGCAGCCAGCCGTCCGCGTCCATCACCTTGGCGGTTTCGGCGGGCTGCTTCCAATAACCCTTCATCACCTGCGGGCCCTTGATGCACAACTCGCCAATCTCGCCGATTGCCAGTTCCGCACCGGCATCGTCCTTGATGCAGGCATCGGTGGAGGGAATCGGCAGGCCGATCGATGCGTTGTAGTCCTTCAGGTCCATCGGGTTGATGCAGGCGGCCGGCGACGTCTCGGTCAGGCCGTAGGCCTCCACCAGAGTTTGCCCGGTGACTTTCTTCCACCGCTCGGCGACCGAGCGCTGCACGGCCATGCCGCCGCCCAGCGTCATCTTGAGCGAGGAGAAGTCGATCTGGTCGAAACCGGGCGTGTTGAGCAGCCCGTTGAACAGCGTGTTGACGCCAGTGAAGGCAGTAAAGCGGGTCTTCTTCAGTTCCTTGACGAAGCCGGGCATGTCGCGCGGATTGCTGATCAGGTGATTGCAGCCGCCGATCTTCATGAAGACCAGGCCGTTCGCCGTCAGCGCGAAGATGTGATACAGCGGCAGCGCGGTGATCACCACCTCGTTGCCTTCTTCCAGCTTGCCGGTGCCGGACAGCCACTGGTGCGCCTGCTGCATGTTGGCGACCAGGTTGCGGTGGGTCAGCATCGCGCCCTTGGCCACGCCGGTGGTGCCGCCGGTGTACTGCAAAAACGCGATGTCGTCCGATTCGATCTGCAGCGTCGGCACGCTGTGCTTGCGGCCCAGCGCCAATGCATCGCGGAAGCGGATGGCACCGTTGATGCGGTATTCCGGCACCAGCTTCTTGACGTATTTGACGACGAAATTGACCAGCGCTGCTTTTGGAAAGCCGAGCATGTCGCCCAGGCCGGTGGTGATCACCTGCTTGACCGGGGTGTCGGCGATGACCTGCTGCACGGTGGTGCCGAAGTTGTCGATGACCACCAGCACGCTGGCGCCGGAATCGATCAGCTGGTGCTTCAACTCACGCGGGGTGTAGAGCGGGTTGACGTTGACCACGGTCAGGCCAGCACGCAGGACGCCGAAGGTGGCGATGGGATACTGCAGGCAGTTGGGCATCATCAAGGCGACGCGGTCGCCTTTCTTCAACTGCAGCTCGCCGAGCAGATAGGCCGCGAATTGTTCCACCAGCTGATCGGCTTCCCGATAGGTGATGGTCTTGCCGAAGCTGTGATACGCAGGACGATCGGCAAAGCGCGCGACGGATGTCGCGAACACTTCGGCAATGGTGCGGAACTGCTCGAGATCGATCTCGGCGGCGACGCCGGCCGGATAACTTTGCAACCAAGGACGTGCCTGATTCATCTGCCCCCCTCCAGGGTGTTTAGTACGTGACGCGGTGTGTTCCACGGCACTACAACTCCTGGCAGCATACCGTCATGGATGGAAAAGGCGAAGCGTGATGCACGGCAGCATTCGGCAGTGGAAGCGGCTGTGGTGGCTGCTGATTTGTGCAGTGCTCCTGGCCGCTTGCGCGCGCGATGCGCCGGAGCAGCGCCTGCGCGCGACCTTGCAGCACATGCATGAGGCGATCGAAGCGCGCGATATCGGCGACGCGATGGCGCCGGTGTCCGCCGATTTCGTAGGCGAAAACGGTCTGGACGCGGCCGGGCTGCGGCGCCTGATGCAGCTGCAGATGCTGGGGAATCGACAGATTGGCGTCACCGTGGGCCCGTTGGAGGTAGAGCTGCGCGGGCAGACGGCGACCGTGCGCTTCACGGCCTTGCTCACCGGCGGCAGCGGTGGCTGGGTGCCCGAGCAGGCGCAGACCTATCAGGTGGTCACTGGCTGGCGGCTGCGGGACGGCGATTGGACGCTGTACCACGCGCAATGGGAACCGGCAGGGCAGTGAGGGCGGTTAGGTGCCGCGTATGCCGGCCCTAACGCCATCACCGTGACGGGCGAGCCGCAGGGTAAAACGATGACGTGGCGGACGAACGCGTTGTTGCCTGGCAAGCGCGTGCACTGCATCGACAGCCCGCAGCATGCGTCGCACTCCGCTACAAACGCACCGGACCCAGAAACGACATTCCCGCCAAGCGGCGGGAATGTCGGTCCAGCGTCAGCGGCTAAGGATCACGCCGCCTTGCGTGCAGCCAGCTGGCGCAGGACGTACTGCAGCAAGCCGCCGTGCTTGAAATACTCCACTTCCTTCGGCGTCAGCAACAGCACCTTGACCTGGAACTGCTTGACGCTGCCATCTGACTTCTTGGCATCGACGGTGGCACGACGGCTGGCACCGTCCTGCAGGCCGGTGATGTCCAAGATTTCGGAGCCATCCAGACCCAGCGTCTGCGCGTTTTCGTTTTCCAGGAACTGCAGCGGCAGCACGCCCATGCCGACCAGGTTGGAGCGATGGATGCGCTCGAAGCTTTCGGCGATCACTGCCTTGACGCCCAGCAGGTTGGTGCCCTTGGCCGCCCAGTCGCGCGAGGAGCCGGTGCCGTATTCCTTGCCCGCCAGCACCACCAGCGGCACGCCATCGGCCTTGTACTTCACCGCCGCGTCGTAGATCGCCAGCTTTTCCGGCTGACCGCCAGCTGCTGGGTAATACAGCGTGTTGCCGCCTTCTTCGCCACCGAACATCAGGTTCTTGATGCGGATGTTGGCGAAGGTGCCGCGCACCATCACATCGTCGTTGCCGCGGCGGCTGCCGTAGCTGTTGAAGTCGGCCGGTTGTACGCCGCGTTCCTGCAGGAAGCGTCCTGCCGGCGAATCCTTCTTGATGTTGCCGGCCGGGGAGATGTGGTCGGTGGTGATCGAGTCGCCGAACAGGCCCATGATGCGCGCGCCGTGCACGTCCTCCACATGGCCGACCTGCATGGTCATGCCATCGAAGTAGGGCGGGTTCTTGATGTAAGTGGATGCGGCATCCCACTCGTACAACGCGCCATCGGGCGAGGCGATGGTGTTCCAGCGCGAATCGCCCTTGAACACATCGGCGTAGTTCTGCTTGAACATCTCCGGGCCCACGGTCGCGGCGATGGTGTCGCCGATTTCCTTGTTGCTCGGCCAGATGTCGCGCAGGTACACCGGCTGACCGTCGCTACCGGTGCCCAGCGGCTCGGTGGTGAGATCGATATCGGTGGTGCCAGCGATCGCATAGGCGACGACCAGTGGCGGCGAGGCCAGATAATTCATTTTGACTTCGGGATGCACGCGGCCTTCGAAGTTGCGGTTGCCCGACAACACCGATGCCACAACCAGATCGTCCTTGGCAATCGCGGCGGACACGTCTTCCGGCAGCGGGCCGGAGTTGCCGATGCAGGTGGTGCAGCCGTAGCCAACCACGTAAAAGCCGAGCGTTTCCAGGTCGGCCAGCACGCCGGCCTTGCTCAGATAATCGGTGACCACACGCGAGCCCGGCCCAAGCGAGGTCTTGACCCACGGCTGCGCCTTCAAGCCCTTGGCGGCCGCGTTGCGTGCCAGCAGGCCGGCACCGAGCATCACCGCCGGGTTGGAGGTGTTGGTGCATGACGTGATGGCGGCGATCACCACCGAGCCGTCGCGCAGCTGCCAGCCGGCGCCGCTGTCGGCCGCGCCTTCGGCATGGGCCGCCTTGGCGCCGACTGCGGTACCGCCTCCGCCTTCGTTCTTCAGGCGATCTTCCTGTTTGATGTCGCCCAGCCGCTTGCTGCGCGCCTCGGCGAACGGCTTGAGGCTTTCGCGGTAATTGGCCTGCATGTCTTCCAGCAACACGCGATCCTGCGGGCGCTTGGGGCCGGCCAGCGACGGCTTGACCTCACCCATGTCCAGTTCCAGCGTGGCGCTGTACTGCGCCGGCGGGGTGGTGGCGTCGTGCCACAGGCCCTGCGCCTTTGCGTAGGCTTCCACCAGCGCAATCTGCTCCTCGCTGCGGCCGGACAGGCGCAGGTAGGTCAGCGATTCTTCGTCGACCGGGAAGATGCCGCAGGTGGCGCCGTATTCCGGTGCCATGTTGCCGATGGTGGCGCGGTCGGCCAGCGGCAGGTGCTGCAGGCCCTCGCCGAAGAACTCGACGAACTTGCCCACCACACCGGCCTTGCGCAGCATCTGGGTGACGGTCAGTACGAGATCGGTGGCGGTGGCGCCTTCGGGCAGTTTGCCGGTGAGTCTGAAGCCCACCACCTGCGGAATCAGCATCGACGACGGCTGGCCCAGCATTGCGGCCTCGGCTTCGATGCCACCTACGCCCCAGCCCAGCACGCCGATGCCATTGATCATGGTGGTGTGGCTGTCGGTACCGAACACGGTGTCGGGATAGGCGACCAGGGTGCCGTCCTTGTCCGCGCTCATCACCACGCGGGCGAGATTTTCCAGGTTGACCTGGTGGACGATGCCGGTATTGGGCGGCACCACCTTGAAGTTTTCGAACGCTTTCTGGCCCCAGCGCAGGAAGCCGTAGCGTTCCTGGTTACGCTGGAATTCGATCTTGCCATTGAGGTCGAGCGCGTCGGGCTTGCCGAACACGTCCACCTGCACCGAGTGGTCGATGACCAGCTCGGAGGGAATCTGCGGGTTGATCTGGTCGGCGTCGCCGCCCAGCTTGACCACTGCATCGCGCATCGCAGCCAGGTCGACCACGCACGGCACGCCGGTGAAATCCTGCAACACCACGCGCGCGGGCATGAAGGCGATTTCGATCTCCGGCTCGGCCTTGGGGTCCCATTTGGCGACTGCCTCAATGTGGTCCTTGCCGACGGTCACACCGCCGTCCTCGTGCCGGAGCAGATTCTCCAGCAGGATCTTCATCGAGTAGGGCAGGTGGGCGATATCGAATCGCTCGCCCAGTTTGGGCAGGCTGTAATAGTCGTAGCGCTTGCCGTGGACCTCAAATGAGGCGCGGGTGGAAAAGGAATCGCTCATGCATCACTCCTATGGCGTCGAAGGCTTTAGGTAGGGGCCTATTCTGAGCAGTTCAGTGTGTACGCACGGTGTGTCCGGGTCGATCTGCTCGCTTGAGTACGATCGCCCAAGTACGTATCATGTGCGCATACTTTCTGGAGCATGCTCATGGAAGCCACCGTTGCGGAACGTGGACAGATCACGCTGCCCAAGGCAGTGCGCGATGCCCTGGGCCTGACCAAGGGCACCACCCTCAAGATCGAACTCGATGGTGGGCGCATCATCTTGCGTAAGGATGTCAGCGAAGCGCTGCGCAAGGTGCGCGGCAAGTTCAAGCTGGTCGACGGCCTGACCAGCACTGACGAAGCCATGCGCGCCATCCGTGGCCGCGCGCCCGGGGATCCGTTCGACCCATGATCGCCCTGGATTCCTCGGTGCTGCTGGACATCCTCATCGGCGACCCGGTGTATGGCGAGGTGTCTGAAATCTGCATCGGCGATGCACTGGCGCGCGACGAGGTCGTGGTCTGCGACGCGGTGGTGGCCGAAGTGCTGGCCATGCTGGACACCCAGGTCGACCTGATGGAAACCCTGGCCTCGATCGGGGTGCGTTACGAAGCCACCCAGGAAGCGGCGGCGGTGCGCGCCGGCCATATGAACAAGCGCTTCCGTGCACGCGGCGGCAAGCGCGAGCGGGTGGTGGCGGATTTTCTGATCGGCGCCCACGCGATGCTCCAGTGCGATGGGTTGATTACCCGCGACGAGGGCTTCTTCCGCGATTACTTCAAGGGCTTGAAGATCACCGTCCCCAAGCCCGTTGCCTGACCCACGCCTTCTGATCCACGTCTGACGTTTTTACACATTCACTGCTGTCCTTTTGGAGAACCCGCATGTTGGAAGCCTATCGCCACCACGTTGCAGAGCGCGCCGCGCTCGGTATCCCGCCGCTGCCGCTGACCGCGCAGCAGACCGCCGAGGTCATCGAACTGTTGAAGGCTCCGCCCGCCGGCGAAGAAGCCTTTTTGGTCGAGCTGCTGAGCCAGCGCGTGCCGGCCGGCGTCGACGACGCCGCCAAGGTCAAGGCCTCGTACCTGGCCGCCGTGGCCTTCGGTACCGAGAAAACCGCACTGATCAGCCCCACGCGTGCGACCGAGCTGCTGGGCACCATGCTGGGCGGCTACAACATCCAGCCGCTGATCGACCTGCTGGACAACGCCGAGCTGGGTGCCACCGCCGCCGAAGCGCTCAAGCACACCTTGCTGGTGTTCGATGCGTTCCATGACGTGCAGGAAAAGGCCGACGCCGGTAACGCGCACGCCAAGTCCGTGCTGCAGAGCTGGGCCGATGCCGAGTGGTTCACCAGCAAGCCGGAAGTGCCGCAAAGCATGACCGTCACCGTGTTCAAGGTGCCGGGCGAAACCAACACCGACGACCTGTCGCCGGCGCCGGATGCGACCACCCGCCCGGACATCCCGCTGCACGCGCTGGCGATGCTGAAGAACGCCCGCGAAGGCGCCGCGTTCGTGCCGGAAGAAGACGGCAAGCGTGGCCCGATCCAGGCCATTGCCGACCTCAAGGACAAGGGTCATCTGATCGCCTACGTCGGCGACGTGGTCGGTACCGGTTCTTCGCGCAAGTCGGCGACCAACTCGGTGCTGTGGTGGACCGGCGAAGACATTCCGTACATCCCCAACAAGCGCTTCGGCGGCGTGTGCCTGGGTAGCAAGATCGCACCGATCTTCTACAACACCATGGAAGACGCCGGCGCGCTGCCGATCGAGCTGGACGTGTCGCAGATGGAGCACGGCGACGTGGTCGAGCTGCGTCCGTATGACGGCAAGGCGCTGAAGAACGGGCAGGTGATTGCCGAGTTCGCGATGAAGTCGGACGTGCTGTTCGACGAAGTGCGCGCCGGTGGCCGCATTCCGCTGATCGTGGGCCGTGGCCTCACCGCCAAGGCGCGCGAATTCCTGGGCCTGCCGGCCTCGGACCTGTTCCGTCTGCCGATGGACCCGCCGGACACCGGCAAGGGCTTCTCGCTGGCACAGAAGATGGTCGGCCGCGCCTGCGGCTTGCCGGAAGGCCAGGGCATGCGCCCGGGCACCTATTGCGAGCCGAAGATGACCTCGGTGGGTTCGCAGGACACCACCGGCCCGATGACCCGCGACGAGCTGAAGGACCTGGCCTGCCTGGGCTTTTCGGCCGACCTGGTGATGCAGTCGTTCTGCCACACCGCCGCTTACCCGAAGCCGGTGGACGTCAAGACCCACCACACGCTGCCGGAATTCATCTCCACCCGTGGGGGCGTGTCGCTGCGTCCGGGCGACGGCGTGATCCACAGCTGGCTCAATCGCATGCTGCTGCCCGACACCGTGGGCACCGGTGGCGACTCGCACACCCGTTTCCCGATCGGCATTTCGTTCCCGGCCGGCTCCGGCCTGGTGGCGTTCGCCGCCGCCACCGGGGTGATGCCGCTGGACATGCCCGAGAGCGTGCTGGTGCGTTTCAAGGGTGAGATGCAGCCGGGCGTGACCCTGCGCGATCTGGTCAACGCGATCCCGCTGTATGCGATCAAGGACGGCCTGCTGACCGTGGCCAAGCAGGGCAAGAAGAACATCTTCTCCGGCCGCATCCTGGAAATCGAAGGCTTGCCGAATCTGAAGGTGGAGCAGGCGTTCGAGTTGTCCGATGCCTCGGCCGAGCGTTCGGCGGCCGGTTGCAGCGTGCACCTGGACAAGGCGCCGATCATCGAATACCTGACCAGCAACATCACCCTGCTGCGCTGGATGATCGCCGAAGGCTATGCCGACGCGCGCACCCTGGGCCGCCGCATCAAGAAGATGGAAGAGTGGCTGGCCGACCCGCAGCTGCTGCAGCCCGATGCCGATGCCGAATATGCCGCGGTCATCGAGATCGACCTGGCCGACATCCACGAGCCGATCGTGGCGTGCCCGAACGACCCGGACGACGTCAAGACGCTGTCCGACGTAGCCGGTGCGGCGATCGACGAAGTGTTCATCGGTTCGTGCATGACCAACATCGGCCACTTCCGTGCCGCGGCCAAGCTGCTGGAAGGCAAGCGCGACATCCCGACCCGCCTGTGGGTGGCACCGCCGACCAAGATGGACGCCTCCGAGCTGACCAAGGAAGGCCATTACGGCACCTTCGGCGCAGCCGGCGCGCGCATGGAGATGCCAGGCTGCTCGCTGTGCATGGGTAACCAGGCGCAGGCTCGCGAGGGCGCCACGGTGTTCTCCACCTCCACGCGTAACTTCCCCAACCGTCTGGGCCGCAACACCAATGTGTACCTGGGCTCGGCGGAACTGGCGGCGATCTGCTCGCGCCTGGGCCGGATTCCGACCAAGGAGGAGTACATGGCCGATGTGGGCGTGATCAAGACCAGTGGCGACCAGATCTACCGCTACATGAACTTCGATCAGATCCAGGAATATCAGGACGTGGCGGATACCGTCGCTGCCTGATCCAGCGGATTGGATGGACCTTAGAACGCCCGGCAATGCCGGGCGTTTTTCGTTTATCGGGCAATGACTTCGCTTCGAGTAGAGCGTGACGTGCGTCAAAACAAATCGCAGTTAAACCGCTTGCCGCACTGCAACAAATTTCTGATGTGAAGAGGTCTAGAGTTCCGCCGCCCTCCCATTTATGTCGATGCCGATGCCTTCTTGCACGATCGCAGGTCAAACACTCCATTACACCCAGCACGGTCACGGGTTCCCGATCCTGCTCGGCCACAGCTACCTGTGGGACGCGGCGATGTGGGAGCCGCAGATCCAGGCGCTTTCGCAGCACTACCAGGTGATCGTTCCTGAGCTGTGGGGCCATGGGCAGTCGGGCGAACTGCCGCAAGGCACGCAGGGAATCGACGATCTTGCCCGGCAGATGCTTGGCCTGCTGGACGCGCTGGAGCTGCCGCAGTGCGCGGTGGTGGGCCTGTCGGTGGGCGGCATGTGGGGCGCCGAGCTTGCTTTGATGGCGCCGGAGCGCGTGCGCAGCCTGGTGTTGATGGACACCTTCCTGGGCGCCGAGCCGCAGGCCACGCGTGCGCGTTACTTCGGCATGCTGGATGTGATCGAGGCGGCCGGGCAGGTGACGCCTGCGCTGATCGAGGCGATCGTGCCGATCTTCTTCCGCCCCGGCATCGATCTGACCTCGGCATTGCCGGCCGCGTTCGCGCAGCGCCTGGCGGCGATGACGGCCGAGCAGCTACGGACGTCGATCGTGCCGCTTGGCCGCCTGATCTTCGGACGTGCCGACCGACTGGATGCCATGTCTGCGCTGGACCCTGCCAACACCTTCCTGCTTGGTGGCGACGCGGATACTGCGCGGCCGCCGGAGGAGTTGTGGATGATGGCCGAAGCGATCTGCTGTGATTACGAACTGGTGCCCGATGCCGGGCATATCGCATCGCTGGAAAACCCGGCGTTCGTCAATGCGCAGTTGCTCGGGTGGTTCAAACGCACCTTGTCGTGAGGTTGAAGCGGGGAGGGTGCGCGTGGAATGACGCGTGTGCCCTTACTCCAAGCGCTCTTCGATAGGGTGAGATGGCGTATCGCTGCTTTGCGTCTCCCGTCGGGAGCTTCAGATGTGTTGCCTTCTCCCGTCGGGAGAAGGTGCCCGTAGGGCGGATGAGGGTAGGGTTTCGGCGGGATTTGTGGGTGGCCGTACCCTCACCCCAACCCCTCTCCCGCAGGGAGAGGGGCTTGTAGGCGCTGCAGCCGTCTACGCGCTGTGGTCGTCTAAACGCTGCAGTCGTCTGGACGTTGCGTGGTTATGGTTGCGCGCCTAGCCAGGCTTCCAGTGCCGGGGCCGGGAGGGGCCGCGAGAACAGGTAGCCCTGCAGGACTTCGCAGCCCAGGTCGGCCAGGAACAGGCGCTGTGCTTCGTTCTCGACGCCTTCGGCGACGACGTGCTTGCGCAGGTGCTCGCCGATGCGCAGCACCGATGTGGTGAGGGCGCGTGCGTCTTCGCTGTGTTCGATATCGCGTACGAAGCTCATGTCCAGTTTGAGTTCGTCGATCGGTAGGCGGTGCAGATGGCTCAGGCTGGAATAGCCGGTGCCGAAGTCGTCCAGCGACAACGAGATGCCGGCTTCGCGGATGGCATGCAGATTTTCCAACACGCCCGGTTGCCCGGACAGCATCACGCTTTCGGTCAATTCCAGGGTGAGGTCGGAGGCTTGCACGCCGGTGTCGGCGATCAGCCCAAGCAGGTCGGGGAGCATGCGCGGGCTTTCGAAGCCGCTGGCCGACAGATTCACCGACACGCGCGTGACCGGAATGCCGCGCAGACGCCAGTCGGCCACTTGTTCGCAGGCGCGCCGCAGGACCCAGGCGTTGAGCTGGGGCATCATGCCTTGCTCTTCGGCGACCGGCAGAAACCGTGCCGGCGAAATGGCGCCGAGTTGCGGATGATTCCAACGCAGCAACGCTTCCACGCCGTACAGCGCGTGCGGGGCGGCGCTATGCAGTTGCGGTTGGTAATGCAGCTGTAGTTGATCGCGACCGATGGCCTGACGCAGTTCCGCTTCCAGCGCCACGCGCTCCTGCGCCATGCGATTCATGTCGGAGCTGAAGAAACGGAAGCGTCCGCCGCCTTCCTTCTTGGCGCGATTCATCGCCAGATCGGCATGCCGCAGCAGGATGTTGATGTCGCGCCCGTCTTCCGGAAACATCGCCACGCCGATGCTGGCCGAGGGATGCACGGTCATGTGGCCTACCGACAACGGGCCGGCGATGGTGCCCAGCACGCGTTCGGCCGCGGCGCTGGCCTGCTCGGCGCTGCATTGCGGCAGGGCCAGTGCGAATTCGTCGCCGGCCACGCGTGCCAGCATGGCGGTGGCGGCAAGTTGGTCGCCGACGCGCAGCGCGATGTCGCGCAACAGCCCATCGCCGGCAGAATGCCCCTGACTGTCGTTGATCAGCTTGAAACGGTCGATGTTGATGAACATCAACGCGACCGGTTCGGCAGCGTATTCGGCCTGGGTCAGCGCCTGCTCGGCGCGCGCGCTGAACATGATGCGGTTGGGCAGGCCGGTCAGCGCGTCGTAGAACGCGAGCTGATGCACGCGTTGACGGATTTGCTCGCGCTCCAGTGCCAGCGTGCACAGCTGCTGGCACAGTTCGGTCAGCCGTACGTGCCAGGCATCGGCACGTTGCGGCTTGCGGTAATACAGCGCAAAGGTGCCGAGCACGCGCGAGCTATTGGCGCGGATCGGGGTGCTCCAGCAGGCGCGCAGACCCATCGGCATCAACTGGTCGCGGTAGGCGGTAAACAACGGGTCGGTGGCGATGTCTTCCACCATCACCGCACGGCCGCGCCAGGCAGCGGTGCCGCAGGCACCTGCACCGGGGCCGATCTTCAGGCCGCTGACGGCGTCGGCATACTCGGGCGGCAGACTCGGCGCGGCCAGCGAATGCAGGCAGCCCTGGTTGTCGGCGCTCATGACGGTCGCCAACACTTCCGGTGCGATGCGTTCGACCTCGGTGCAGATCAGCGTCATCACCTCGATCAGCGGGCGCTCCTGCACCAGCGCTTCCAGCACGCGGTGCTGCAGCACTTCGTGCATCTTGGTGTCGGTAATGTCGGTCAGCACCGCCACGTAATGCGACGGATTGTGTTTGGCGTCGTAGATCGGATTGAAGTTGAGCGAGATCCACAACGGCGAGCCGTCCTTGCGATAGACCAGCAAGTCGGCACGGGTTTGCTGCAGGGCATCGGCGCGATCGCGGATGCGCGCAACCTCGCCCTGGTCGCTCTGCGCACGGGTCAACACATCCGACGGGCGCTGGCCGACCAGCTCGGCTTCGGTGTAGCCGAACATGCGCTGGAAGCCATCGTTGGCGTAGAGCAGGCGCGATTGCAGATCGCAGATGAGGATGGCACTGCTGCTGCCATCCAGCGCTTCGGCCAGCAAGCGCGAACGACGGTCATCCGGCGCTTCGCCGGGCTTGGCCATGCCGGCCGTGAGCGGGCCGTGCTTGATCGGCGTGCGCGCATGATCGAATGCGGTAACCGACGACGTATCGCCGACCAGTTCGGCTGTCGCCCACGCATCCGTCGCCGTGTTGGCGTCGGTGTCCGGTGCGCCGTCGTGCGGCGGCAGATCGGTCGGATGCGGGGGCAGGGCGCGCATGGGCGATCAGCGCGCTTGTGCCGACAATGCGATCAGGCGTTCGGCAACACGGTCCAGCGGAACCACTTCCTGCGCGGCGCCCAGCTTATAGGCGGCGCCGGGCATGCCCCACACCACGCTGCTGGCTTCGTCCTGTACCAGTGTGGGGGCGCCGGCCTGCAGCATTTCCAACAGGCCGCGCGCGCCGTCGTCGCCCATGCCGGTGAGGATGGCGCCGACCGCATTCGGCCCAGCGTTGGCGGCGACCGAGCGGAACAGCACGTCCACCGCGGGCTTGTGGCGATTGACCGGCGGGCCGTCGTCGATACGGCAGCGCCAACGCGCACCGTCGCGAATGATGCGCAGGTGCTGGCCGCCCGGCGGCAGATAAGCGTGGCCGGGCAGGATGGCTTCGCCGTCGCTGGCTTCGCGCACCGACATCGCCGAGTGGCGATTGAGGCGCTCGGCGAATGCGGTGCTGAAGCTGGCCGGCAGATGCTGGGTCATCACCACCGCCGGTGCATCGGCGGGCATGTGTTCGAGCACCACGCGCAGCGCTTCGGTGCCGCCGGCAGAAGCGCCGATGGCGATCAGGCGGTCGGTGGTGCGGAAGCGCAGCGCGCTGCCCGGCACCGGTGCCGATTGCATGTCCAGGGTGAGCTTGGGCGTGCTGGGGCGATGCAGTGCACTGACCTTGGCCTTGGCGGCCATCTTGACCTTGCTGACGATTTCTTCGGCATAGCCTTCCAGTCCACGCACGACGTCGATCTTGGGCTTGGACACGAAGTCCACCGCACCCAGCGACAAGGCCTGCAAGGTGGTGTCGGCACCGCGCTCGGTGAGCGAGGAAATCATCACCACCGGCGTCGGGCGCAGGCGCATCAGGTTTTCCAGAAACACCAGGCCGTCCATGCGCGGCATTTCCACGTCCAGCGTGATCACGTCCGGATTGAGGCGTTTGATCTTTTCGCGCGCCAGGATCGGGTCGGCGGCCGAGCCGATGACTTCGATGCCCGGATCGCGCGAGAGGATTTCGGTGAGCATCTGACGGACCACCGCCGAGTCGTCGACGATGAGTACACGTACGGGAGTTTCCAGCGTCATTCGAACAACTCCACTCCACCGGTGACCGGTGCTTTGGACAGACGGGCGCGCACGGCCGATTCTGTGGCGGCGACTTCGGCTTCGTGCGCATGCGGCAAACGCTGCACGACTACCCGGCCGGTCGTCGGAAAGAACCACACCTTGCGCGGATGGATGCCGCACAGATCTTCGGCAATGATGGGGATGTGTTCGGCTTGCAGGTACTGGCGCACGAACTCGGCGTTGCGGGTGCCGACCGGATTGCTGGTGAAGCCCTTGAGCACGTTGGCGCCGCCGAAGACCTTGGCTTCGATGCGTTTGCGATGCGCGCCGCGCTTGAGCATGTCGTTGATGAGCAACTCCATCGCATAACTGCCGTAGCGCGCCGGTGCACCGTCGCCGACCTGTCCTTCGGGCAGCAGGAAGTGATTCATGCCGCCGATCTTGAGCACCGGGTCACGCAAGCAGGCCGCAACGCACGATCCCAAGGTGGTCGTCAACGCGGTGTCGTCGTCCACCACCAGATATTGAGTGGGCAGCAGCTTGGCGGTAATGGTCTGGAACCGCGAATCGCGGTAGCGCATCACGTCGTCGACTTGCACGGCGGTACTCATGCAGAGGCTCCCGAACGCGGAGCGCGCCGATACAGCGTGCGCCCGCACGGCTGGATCAGATCGGCTGCGTGCAGGTAATTCTCCGAATGCCCGGTGTAGAGCAGACCGTCGTCGCCCATGTGGCTGACCAGACGCGACAGGATGCCGCGCTGGGTCGGTTTGTCGAAATAGATCATCACGTTGCGGCAAAACAGCGCCGCATACGGGCCGCCGACGTCGTAACGCGGCGACAGCAGATTCAACTGGCGGTATTCGATGAGTTGGCGCAGCGCAGGAATCACCCGGCACTTGCCTTCGTTGGGGCCGCTGCCGCGCTGGAAATACTTGCGCTTGATCGCCGCATCCAGCGAGGCGACGCGGTCGATGGCATAGACGCCGCGCGAGGCGGTTTCCAGCACCTGGGTGTCGACGTCGGTGGCGACGATGCTCACCGGCGGGGTCAGCGTGCCGAACGCCTCGCAGGCGGTGATGGCGATGGAGTAGGGCTCCTCACCGGTAGATGCGGCGCACGACCAAATCTTCAGCGGCGCCTGCGAGGCGCGCTTCTGCAGTTCTTCGCGCAATTTGTCGAAGTGATGCGGCTCACGGAAGAACGAGGTCAGATTGGTGGTCAAGGCGTTGGTGAAGGCCTGCCATTCTTCTTCGTCGTTGCCGGCTTCCAGCTGGTCGATGTACTCGCGAAACGAGCGCAGCCCGAGCACGCGCAGGCGGCGCGACAGGCGGCCATACACCATGTCGCGCTTGGCCGGTGCCAGCGAGATACCGACGCGTTGGTAAATCAGGTCGCAAACGCGCTTGAAGTCGCGGTCGCCAAAATCGAATTCGCGCGTGTCTGAAGCGGGAGTCGTAGTCGTCATATCCATACACGTCGGGAGCTATAACGTGGTATCGGCCATGTAGCCGTGCAACTGAAGCACCAATCCATCGATCACTGCGGTTGGGCTAGGTATCGCAGCAATGCTGCGGTGCGGCGGCGTGCAGCGACGACGCGGCGGGGTGGAGGCTGCCTGTCGTTGCGAGAGGCAGAAACACAGCGCCCCGGCAGTGCCGGGGCGTTGTGGGTGACAGCGGTGACTTGGAGCGGTTACCAGAACGTAGCGAGCAGTCGTCAGTTGGGTGCGGACGGCGCGGAGGAAGCGGAGTGTACGCGAGGTACCTGACGCATCGGCCGCGCCCACCTGGCGCCTGCATAGCCCTTCTATTGGCTGCTCTTAGAACTCTTGCCAGTTACCGTCGGCCAGTGCGGCCTGCGGCTTGGCAGATCGCGCCGACGGCGCTGCGGCTGTCCGCACGGCCGGCTTGGCCGCGGTCTTGACCGCAACCGGACGCGAGGCCACCGGGCGCACACGCGCTTGTGCAACCGCGGCCGATTCGTCCAGCTTGAACACCGACACCGCTTCGGCCAGATGACCGGCCTGCTCTTCCATTGAGCGGGCGGCGGCGGTGGCTTCTTCCACCAGGGCGGCGTTCTGCTGGGTGGTTTCGTCCATCTGGGTGATGGTCTGGTTGACCTGTTCGATGCCGGCCGACTGTTCCTGCGAGGCGGCAGAAATTTCGCCCATGATGTCGGTGACGCGCTGCACGCTGGCAACGATCTCTGCCATCGTCGCACCGGCCTTGCGCACCAGCGCAGAGCCTTCGGCGACCTTGTGCACGGAGTCGTCGATCAAGCCCTTGATCTCCTTGGCGGCGCCGGCCGAACGCTGTGCCAGCGTGCGCACTTCGGAGGCGACCACTGCAAACCCGCGGCCTTGCTCACCGGCACGTGCCGCTTCCACCGCTGCATTCAAGGCCAAAATATTGGTCTGGAAGGCGATGCCGTCGATGACGCTGATGATGTCGGCGATCTTCTTGGACGAAGCTTCGATGCCGGACATGGTGGTGACCACCTGCGACACCACTTCGCCGCCCTGCGAGGCCACACCGGTGGCGCCGATGGCCAGCTGATTGGCCTGACGTGCGCTTTCGGCGTTCTGCTTGACGGTAGAGGTGAGCTCTTCCATCGAGGCTGCGGTTTCTTCCAGGTTCGCGGCTTGCTGTTCGGTGCGGTGCGACAGATCGCTGTTGCCCGAGGCGATTTCGCCGGCTGCCGAGTTGATCGCACTGGAGGAGAGCTTGATGCGACCGACGATATCGGCCAGTTGCTCGGCGGTGGCATTGGCATCGTCACGCATCTGCGCGAACACGCCGCTGAACTGCCCTTGCATGCGCACGGTCAGGTCACCGCGCGACAGCGCAGACAACAGCGCAGAGATCTGCTCCAGGCTGCCGGCATTGGCATCCAGCAAGCCGTTGAGCTGCTGCGCCAACTGCAGGAAGAAGCCCTGCTTGCCGTCGGTTTCGACGCGGCCGCTCATGTCGCCGCTGGCCGCGGCACGCACGATACGGGCGACTTCTTCTTCGACCTGGACTTCGATGGTGCGGTCGCGCCATTCGCAGACTTCGCCGGTGGTTTCGCCTTGCTCGTTCTTGATGCCGGTGACGGTCTGCGCCAGCACGACTTCGCCGAAGCGCTCTTCGAAGCTGGTGACACCATCGCGTTCGAGCGCAGCAACGGCCTTGCGCACGGTCGCATCGGACAGGCCCAGGTAGCTGATGTGCTGACCGATGACCTTGCTCGCATCGAACTCGGGCGATGCCAGACGGATGCTGCTTTCGTACTGCGTCACGATCTTCTTGAAGGCATCGTTGGCGTAGATCATGACGCGGTCGGGATCGGTAATGAAGGTGCCGGTGGACGACTTGTCCAGCGCGGTGCGGATGCGCAGGTTCTCGTCGGCGACTTTCTGATCGCGTTCGATGCGCTCCTTCAGATCGCGCTGCATGCGCTGCATGGAGCGCATCAGTTCGCCCACTTCGTCCTTGCCGTGCGCATTGATCTGGCCATCCAGCTTGCCGCCGGCGATTTCGGTGGCGGTGCTCACCGCGCCGCGCATGCTGCGCACGATGGAACGGGCAAACAGGAATGCCAGGCCCAGGCCACCGGCAATGCCGATCAGCAATACCACCATGGTCAGCGAGACCGAGGTTGCGTGGACCTTTTCGGCCTTGGTCTTGGCCGCCTGTGCCAGCAGATTGTCCTCGGCGATCAACGCAGCCAGCGAATCCTTGGCCTTGTTGTGCAGGGTGCGGGTCTCGCCGACAAAGGTGTCGATGGCATCGTCGGGGAGATTGAGCTCGATCATTTCATCGACGCTGGCGTACGAGGCCGAGGCCTTCTTCCAGTCGGCCACGAACACGTTGAAGAGTTTTTTCTGTTGCGGGCTTTCGATCAGGCGGGGATAGCCCTTGATCGTTGCCTCGATTTCGCCGTTGAGCTTCTTGGCGCGGACCCTGGCTTCCTGCTTGACCGCATCGCTGGCGCGCACCAGATTTTGATAAGACGCATTCCGGTATTCGCCGAGCATGCCGCGCAGATCGCCGGCTTCGCGGACGCTGGACATGGTGTTTCCGGCCAGATCGCGCGTCACGTTGTTGAGCGATGCCAGGCCCGAATACGCGATGATTCCCTGCACCAGCATGATCAGCAGCACGATGCCGAATGCCAGCATCAGCCGCGGCATCAATTTCAGATTATTAATCCATTGCATTGACACGATTCCCCCGTAGAAGTCAGTCCGCATAATCCAGACAGCACATCGCCACGCATGGGCGTGGCGATGTGCGATGCGATTACTTGATGGTGGCGAGCTTCAGGCTGGCCGGGGAGCTGACTTCGATTTCGGCGCGCGAGCTGTCGCGCTGGATCTTGCCGAGGACGCAGACGTCCTTGCCTTCCAACGATTCCGGGGCAAAGCTGAACTTGCCGCGGTTGGCGCCGTCGATGCGGGCCGAGAAGGTGTGACGCGGGAACATGCCGCCCATGTACAGGAAGGTGGGTTCGCCTTCCGAGCTCTGTGCGTACTTGGCCTTTTCGACCTTGCCGCACACCATGCCGTCCTTGCCGACGAAGCGGGTGGCCATCTCCGGCGGAATCATTTCCTGCGACTGAGCCGACAGCGTGGGGGCAACGATCACGAGAGCAGCAACGGGGAGGAGCGAGAGCAGGAACTTCATTGGGGATTCTCCAGAATCGAAAGTCGAACGGTGACCCGCTTATGAACGCGGGCTTCTATTCAGCTATCGGCTAACTGGGATTCAACTTGAAGTAAAAAAATGTGAGTCACATCGCACTTCTATCTAGCAGTGCGTCTCGTGTCGGGAAGCTCCCGACACCTGATGGTGGTATGCGCATTAGGCATAAACCACTGCGGCCGTCAGAGGGCCGCCGGGTGTTCAAACGCGGCGATGCATACCTGCTGCATTGCCGCGCTTGCCAACCACTGCATCCCTCTGACGACCGCAGGTCGCCGCACTCAACCACCGTGAATCAGGCGGCTTCTTCAGCCAGCTGCTGCTGACCCAGCTCGGTGCTGTCCAGCAGGGTTTCGATATCCAGCAGGATCAGCATGCGATCGTCCTGGGTGCCGATGCCGGAGATGAAGCGGGTGTCCACTGCGGCGCCGAATTCGGGCGTCGGGCGGATCTGGTCGTCATTGAGCGGGATCACATCGGAGACGCTGTCCACCACGATGCCGACCACGCGGTCTTCGACGTTGAGCACGATCATCACGGTGAACGCGTCGTAGCGCGCTTCCTTGAGGCGCAGCTTCAGGCGCAGGTCGATCACCGGCACGATGGTGCCGCGCAGGTTGATCACACCCTTGATGTAGTCGGGCGCGTCGGGCAGACGGGTGACCGAATCATAGCCACGGATTTCCTGCACTTTCAGGATGTCCACGCCGTAGTGTTCTTCGCCCAAAGCGAAGCTGAGGAATTCACCACCGGTGCCGGTGGCAGTGCTTTTGTCGTTCATGAAAACTCCGGGCGTTGCGGCTGAGTGTCAGGTTGCGGCACTAGGTTGAGAAGGCTGCCATAGCAACATCGGCGCAGCGCTCGGCAACTTTAGGTGCATGCACCATGTGGTACGTGCGGGTTCAGAACACGCCGCTCTTGCGCGCGTTGCGCTGGCGGTCGACCCGAAAGATGTAGCGCTGGATGGTTTCGTCGGCGCCACGCGGCAGATCGCTGAACTGCAGTCCGACGCGGAAGCCTTCGCTGCCATTGGGCAGGGTCTGCTTGTGTTGGCTGCACACCGTGAGCGGCAGGGCGATCGGTGCGACGTCGGGCAGGTGCAGCGTGCAGTCGCGATAGGTGCGTTGCGGCTCCAGCAAGGGCATGCCGGCGGTGAGCGACACCGCCAGGCCGCCGCTGCTGATGTCGATCACGCGCAGCTGCAGATTGAGGTTGCCGCCCTGGGCTTCGTCCTGGCGGATGATGCACATGGGCGAGTCGGTGATCGGCGTTTCCAGCCGGTACGATTCGCGGCGTTGCATGTGGTACATCGCGTCCGGCAGCTCGGCGCGGAAGGCGACGTGGATGTCGCGCTCGATGCGCTCGGCCTTTTCCAGCCGGAAACGCACGTTGACCCGCTCCAGTTGCGCATAGCAGAGCAGGTACTTGGCATCTTCGATGGCGCGGTTGGAGGTGTCGTTGTGGCTGCCGTCCAGAATCACGCAATCGTCGTCTTCATCGATTTCGAGCACGGCGGTAGGCACGGCCATGTCGCGGCCGGCCACATGCATGGTCACCACGGCGCGTTGGTCGAGCAGCTGGCGCAGCAAGCCACGGATCTGCCGCTTGTTGCGCAGCAGATAGCGTTCGTCACCTTCTGCAAGGTGATCGTCGTGGTCCAGCTCTGACTCTGAGGTATCGCCTTGGGACATGGGCACAAGCACAGTGGTAGCGGGAAGAAGCCCGGAGGGTTGTCCCGGCGTCGCCTTGATATCGGCGGCAAAGCGAAATCTTTAAGTGCCACTGATAAAACTCGTACGCCTGGCGCTGCTCATGACCCGTCGCGATGGGTGGTGTGCAGAGCTTTTAACGCAGCATCCATGCCGCCAAGGGTCCTGCGACGGTGAGCGGACAAGGGCCAGTGAAGGTGGTCGGCGCGTTGGAACAAGCGACAGGCGACGTTCGCCCGCGGTGCCGTCATATCACTGGCTGCTTTCATCAAACAGCCAACCAACGTTCTGGTGCGGGGCCCTGGCCGATTGCGGGAACGTTGGCGGCATGGATGCCGCCATCGAGCCCCCAGGGACGGGTTCACGGCGTGTCCCGCGAGCGGCGAGGGCACCGCGCTCGAGGTTTTTGCGTTTGCTGCAGGGCCCTTGCCCGCTCACCATCGCAGGACACGCTGCAAGTACGTCCATGTAAGCTCCGTGGCGGCATCCATGCCGCCAAGGGTCCTGCGACGGTGAGCGG
>NZ_JBEGDX010000005.1:89224-172900 GCF_040202975.1 Xanthomonas sp. WHRI 10207
GACAAGGGCCAGTGAAGGTGGTCGGCGCGTTGGTGCAAGCGACAGGCGACGTTCGCCCGCGGTGCCGTCATATCACTTGCTGCTTTCATCAAACAGCCAGCCAACGTTCTGGTGCGGGGCGCTTGCCGCTTGCGGCATGGATGCTGCCAACGAGCCCGCTGGGACGGGTTCACGGTGTGTCCCGCGAGCGGCGAGAGCACCGCGCGCTCGAGATCTTTGTGTTTGCTGCAGGGCCCTTGCCCGCTCACAATCGCAGGACACGCTGCAAGTACGTCCTTGTAAGCTCCGTGGCGGCATCCATGCCGCCACGGGTCCTGCGACGGTGAGCGGACAAGGGCCAGTGAAGGTGGTCGGCGCGTTGGTGCAAGCGACAGGCGACGTTCGCCCGCGGTGCCGTCATATCACTGGCTGCTTTCATCAAACAGTCAACCAACGTTCTGGTGCGGGGCCCTGGCCGACTGCGGGACCGTTAGCGGCATGGATGCTGCCAACTAGCCCCCAGGGACGGGTTCACGGCGTGTCCCGCGAGCGGCGAGGGCGCCGCGCCCTCGAGGTTTTTGCGTTTGCTGCAGGGTCCTTGCCCGCTCACCATCACAGGACACGCTGCAAGCACGTCCATGTAAGCTCCTTGGCGGCATCCATGCCGCCAAGGGTCCTGCGACGGTGAGCGGGCAAGGGCCAGTGAAGGTGGTCGGCGCGCAGTGTTTGAGCACGGCAACCAACAACGCCTGGACCTCTCTCGACTCACCCAGCGTTTGTCGCATCAGTGGTAGGCGTGGCGTGCGTTGGCCAGCAAGGTGCTCAGGCTGTCCTGCTGTTCGAGACGGAACACCGCCACTGCGTCCACCAGCTGCGTGGCCTGTTCTTCCATCGAGCGCGCGGCTGCCGTGGCTTCTTCCACCAGGGCGGCGTTCTGCTGGGTGGTTTCGTCCATCTGGGTGACGGTCTGGTTGACCTGGGTGATGCCGGCGGCCTGCTCGCGCGAGGCGCTGGTGATCTCGCCCATGATGTCGGTGACGCGCTGCACCGAGCTGACGACCTGCTGCATGGTACTGCCCGCTTCCGACGCCAGTGCGGCGCCGTTGCCGATGCGGGTCACCGAGTCTTCGATCAGGTGCTTGATCTCCTTGGCCGCACCGGCCGAGCGCTGGGCGAGCGTGCGCACTTCCGAGGCCACCACGGCAAAGCCGCGGCCCTGTTCGCCGGCACGCGCGGCTTCCACCGCAGCGTTCAAGGCCAGGATGTTGGTCTGGAAGGCGATGCCGTCGATGACGCTGATGATGTCGGCGATCTTCTTGGACGAGGCGTCGATATCGGACATGGTGGTGACCACGCGGGAAACTACGTCGCCCCCCTTGGCGGCCACGCCGGCCGCATCCAGCACCAGGCGGTTGGCCTGGTCGGCGTTGTCTGCGTTCTGCTTGACGGTGGCGGTGAGCTCTTCCATCGACGCGGCGGTTTCTTCGAGTGCGGCGGCTTGCTGTTCGGTACGACGCGACAGGTCGCCGTTACCGGTGGCGATTTCGCTGGCGGCCGAGTTGATCGCCAGCGACGCGTCCTTGATGCGACGCACGATGCCGGCCAGTTGGTCGGCGGTGGCGTTGGCGTCGTCGCGGATGGTGGCGAACACGCCTTGCAGATCGCCTTCCATGCGCGCAGTGAGATCGCCCTGCGACAACGACGACAGCAGCGCGGAGACACGCGAGAGGCCATCGGCGTTGTTGTCCAGCAGCATGTTCAGTTGCTGGGCGAGCTGCAGCAGAAAGCCCTGCTTGCCGGCGGTGTCCACACGGCCGCTCAGGTCGCCAGCTGCGGCGGCCTGCACGATCCGGGCGACTTCTTCTTCCACCTGCACTTCCTGGGTGCGGTCGGCCCACTCGATGACAAAGCCCATGCGCTCGCCGTTGGCGTCTAAGACCGGGCTGACCACCTGGCGCACGATGCGGTCGCCAACGGTGATCTGTGCGACGTTGGTACCGGTGAGCTGTTCGAGCATGCGCTCGTGCTCCTTCGGCGCGGCATGGAACTGATTGATGCTGGTGTCGATCAGCTTGTCCGCATCGAAGCCGGGCGCAACGCCACGCAGCTGTTCCTGCACGCCCTTGAGCAGGCGTTGCAGCGGCCGGTTGACGTAGATGATGCGCTGATGGATGTCGGCGATCATCACGTTGGTGCTGACATCGTCCAGCGCGGTACGCACACGCAGTGCTTCGCTGGCGATCAGGTGATCGCGCTCCAGGCGCGCGCGCAGGTCGTCGCGCATGGTGCGGGCGCTGAGCAGCAGGCGGCCCAGTTCATCGTGCCGATCGATCTCGATGGGGTTGTCCAGGCGGCCGGCGGCGACATCGCCGAGCACGCGTTCCACTGCAATCAATGGGCGCGTGACCATCTTGCGTGCGGCGATGAACACCACCGCGATGCACAGCGCCAGTACCACCAGCGAGAACAACAGCATGCTGCCCATCAGCTGGTCGAGCGGGCCATCAATGGCGCTGCGCGGCTGGGTGCCGATCACCGCCCACTGCCAAGGCGCATAGCGCAGTGCGGTGACTTCGAACGCCTGCGCGTTGCCCTTGGCATCGCGCAGCTGCAGGCTGGCGCTGGGCTGCTTGCCGTCCAGCACCGACTGCAATGCCGCTTGCTGCTCGGCCGGCACCAGTGCCGACAACGTCGCCGGAGCACCAGGCGGTGCGGCGATGATCTGGCCCTGGTGCTCGCCAGGCGCCATGTCGGCGATGACGAAATAGCCGTCCTGTCCCAGCTTGGTCGTGCTGACCTGGGCCTTGAGCGCGGCCAGGCCCTGGGTGTAGTTGCGACCGACGAACAGCGCGCCGATCACCTCGCCAGCAGCGTTACGCAGTGGCGCGTAGTACGTCATGTACTGGTCGCCAAACAACTGCGCCTGGCCGGTGAAGGGCTTGCCTTCGGACAGCGCGGCGTAGGCCTTGCCCTTGCGATCGAGCAGGGTGCCGATCACGCGCTCGTTCTGCTTGTTGCGCAGCGAGGTGGTGATGCGCACGAAGTCGTCGCCGGTGCGCGCGAAGATGGTCGCAACGCCGCCGGTGGTCTGCGCGAAGCGATCCACCGCGTCGAAGTTGAGATTCAGGGCCTGCTTGCCGGAGCGCAGCGTGGGCGTGTTCTGCTCGCCGATGCTCACGGTACTGGCGGTATCCAGCTCGCGTGCGCCGCGCGGCAGCATGTCGTCAAAGACGCTGCCCAGACGCTCGGTGCCTTCGGTCAGGGTGACGTCGTACATCGCCACCGACTGCTGCATCAGCCGCGTGCTCGAACGCAGTTCGGCCTTGACCTGCGATTCGATGTCGCCGGCCGATTGCCGGTAGATGGTCAGGGCGAGCAGCCCCAGCGACATCGCGATGACCAGGGTCAGTAATGCGGACAACCGCGTACCAACGGAAAGTCGGTTGAAGAAATGCATGAGAGTGCCTTGCCCGGGGGAGGGCGTTACGGATGCGTGAATGCGATAACGGCCGTCTATGCGCGAAATTGATCGTTTTTGTAGAAATCAGCACAACAGGGTGCGCTGTATTCAGTTTCTGCTCATTGGAAGCGTTTCCAGCTACGTTGCGGACAATCAGCATATGTAAGGGCTGTGTGAAATTGGAGTGGTGGGCGTGACGGACTCCATCGACCCCGACCTGCGCGTGCCGATAACGCGGACATAAAAACGCGGCCATAAAAAAGGGCCGCGTCCCCTTGCACGGGATGCGGCCCACAAGATCCGCGAAGCGCGGACTCGAAGGACTCTCGAACTTTCTGTAGCGCTGATGGTGGTGGTGCGCAACGCGTAGATCACTCACCGCGCAGTTACCTGCTGCAACGGTGGTACATGGCTGCGTCGGTGCATGCGCTGACGGGTATCAGCGCATTCCTTGCTGCGGGTGAATTCAGAACTCCTGCCACCCGCCGGCGTTGGCTGTCGACGCTGACGCGTTCACTGCAGGGCGGCGCGCTATCGCAGGCGTGGCGGTGGTGCGTGCCGCCGGACGCGCTGGCAGGCGCGCATTGCGTGGCGCGCTGGCGATGGCAGACAGGTGACGCGCGACCGGCGCCTGTGCCTCGACCTTGAACACAGCCACGGCTGCAGTGAGTTGCTGCGCTTGTTCTTCCATGGCGCGCGCAGCGGCGGTGGCTTCTTCCACCAACGCTGCGTTCTGCTGGGTGGCTTCGTCCATCTGCGTCACCGTGAGGTTGACCTGCTCGATGCCGGCCGACTGCTCCTGCGAGGCGGCAGAGATCTCGCTCATGATGTCGGTGACACGCTGCACCGAGGAAACGATTTCCGCCATGGTCTTGCCGGCCTGATCCACCAGTTGCGAGCCATCGGCCACGCGCTGTACCGAATCGCCGATCAGGTCCTTGATCTCCTTGGCGGCCGCCGACGAACGCTGCGCCAGCGTGCGCACTTCAGAGGCGACGACCGCAAAACCACGGCCTTGGTCGCCGGCGCGCGCCGCTTCCACCGCCGCATTCAAGGCCAGGATATTGGTCTGGAACGCGATCCCGTCGATCACGCTGATGATGTCGGAAATCTTTTTCGATGAGGCCTCGATGCCGGCCATGGTGTCGACCACTTTGCCGACCACTTCGCCACCTTGCGAGGCCACGTTGGCGGCACCGATGGCGAGCTGGTTGGCCTGGCGTGCGCCCTCCGCGTTCTGTTTGACGGTGGAGGTGAGCTCTTCCATCGATGCGGCGGTTTCTTCCAGATTGGCGGCCTGTTGCTCGGTGCGCTGCGATAGATCGTTATTGCCGGTGGCAATCTCGCTGGCCGCGGCGTTGATCGACAACGCAGAGGTCTGGATGCGCCCGACGATGTCGGCCAACTGGCTGGCGGTGGCGTTGGCGTCGTCGCGCATCTGTGCGAACACACCCTTGAAGTCGCCGTCCATGCGTGCGGTGAGATCACCCGCTGCAATGGCCTGCAACATGCCCGACAGCGATTGCAGGCTGCCATCGGCGGTGGCCATCAACTGATTGAGGCTTTCGACCATGATGCGGAAGTCGTACTGAAACTGCGCCGCATCGCCGCGTGCACTGAAGTCGCCATTGGCAGCAGCGTTTGCCAGGTGCTTGATCTGTTGGTTCATCGCAGCCAGGTTGGCCTTGACCTGCGCCATGGTGTTGGTGAGTGCGGCCTTTTCGCCGGGGAGCTGCTCCATGTCTTCGCTGAGGTCGCCGATCGCATAGCGGCCCATGATCTGCGCCAGACGTGTGGTGACCTGGATGTGGCTGTCGACCAGCGCATTGGTATCGCCTGCCATGCGGCCAAAATCGCCCGGAAATGCGCCGCCATCCATGCGAAAGCTGATCTGGCCGGCATCGTGGCGTTTGGCCATGTCCAGCTGCGCGGTGATCAGGTTGCGCACCTGCGTTTGCATCTTGTCCATCGCCTGCAACAGGCGGCCGGTCTCGTCGCCGGCATCGGTGTGCACGGCATTATCCAGCTTGCCGTCTGCAATCGCTTCGGCAGCACGTGTGGCACGGCTCAGCGGCCGAGTGAGGCTACGGGTGATCAGCAGGCCCAGCGTGCTGCTGAGCAGCACCACCAGCAGCGAACCACCCACCAGCAGCTTGCGCGAATCGTTCATCGATTGCAGCGCAACTGCAGCGGCTTCGGCGGCGAGTTTGTCCTGCAAAACGATGTTGTCGCCGATCTTGTCCTGCCACTGCTGCAGCGCGGGCGCTGCCTTGGTGAGCAGCAGCGGCAGCGCTTCGTCGCTGTGGCCGGACGTCACCAGATCGATGACGTGGTTGTTCAAGTCGCGCACCGTGGGGGTGAGCTGATCGATGTCGTTGCGAATGGCCTTGCCTTGTTCCGAGACGGGCATGGCGTACAAGGCGTCGCGCGCTTTGGCGTAGTCGGCGCGTGCGCGTTTGATCTTTTCGATGAACGTCAGATTGTCGGCATCGCTGGTGGGCAGCACCAGGTTGCGCAGTTCCGCGGCGATGATGTAGTTCGCATTCATCATGTCGTTGGACAGGCGGATCTTGGTCATGTTCTGGCTCACCAGGTCATCGACCAACCCGCGTGCCGAGGTCAGGCCGCGATAGCCGATAAAGGCAATGAAGCCCGATAGCAGGATCAACACGGCAAAGGCGCCCGCCAGGCGTGGTCCGACATTGAAACGCAGCAAAAAAGAGTTCATGGAGTCGCTCGGCTCGAAGGGAGGGGTGCATGACATCGACCGGGTGGCACGTCGCCGTGCGCTCGTGTCCGCTTTGCGGCATGCCCAGTGGTAACGGCTGCAACTGCCTCGAATTGACTGGCTGCGCGTTGCCTGTACAGCGCTGGATCACACTGGTGAACAGCACGTGTGGGTCGGGTTGGCGCTGGTGAAAAATTGTGCTGAGTTGTTCGATTTCGGCGCCGGAATGTGCTGTTTATGCGCGTGTGCAGCGAAGTGACATCTGGCTGTCATCGTTGGGTTTCATGTGCGCTGCACGGGTTTTGGCGACGTGGGCTTGGTTGGAGTGAGTGCAGTTGGGGCAATGGTTTTGACTTGGTCGCTTGGCCGTACCCTCACCCCAACCCCTCTCCCGAGGGGAGAGGGGCTTAGGCGCTTGGGCTTCGTTGCTGCGTGCGCTGTGTGGTTGATCGTTGGTGACGGGCGGTGCGATTCTGCGAGCTGTGCGGCTGCTGCTGCGATCTCTGCCAGTTGTTGCTGCGTGTCTGTGTAGCTTCCTGCACGCGAGCAAGTTGCCTGCCTGCCAAAACACACAAAGCCGGCCCGCTAAGCGGGCCGGCTTTGTGTTTGATTCGGCGCGGTGTCTCGTCTGCTGCTATTGGTGTGTATAGCGATCGGTGCGCGCAGAGTTGATCTTGCACATGCGCCAGTGTTGCGCGACCAGGCTGTTTACCCAGGTCGCGCGTACTGCGCGGCGTTACTGCGCTTAGAACTCCTGCCAATCACTAGCGTCGTTGGCCGACGCCGATGCCGTGGTCTGCATCGCGCCACGTCGCGGTGCTGTTGCCGCATTGTGGCGTACAACCGGACGCGGCGCAGTGCGTGCATTGGCCGGTGCGCTGGCAATGGCCGACAGACGGCGTGCAAGCGGCGCGTGTTCGGCCACCTTGAACACTGCGACGGCTTCGGTGAGCTGCTGCGCCTGTTCTTCCATGGCGCGTGCGGCGGCGGTGGCTTCTTCCACCAGTGCAGCATTCTGCTGGGTGGTTTCGTCCATCTGGGTCACGGTCTGGTTGACCTGCTCGATGCCGGCGTACTGCTCCTGCGAGGCCGACGAAATTTCGCTCATGATGTTGGTGACGCGCTGCACGCTGGCCACGATGTCGGCCATGGTGGTACCGGCCTGGTCGACCAGCGTTGCACCTTGCGCCACCTTTTCCACCGAGTCGTCGATGAGGTGCTTGATCTCTTTCGCTGCGCCGGCCGACCGCTGTGCCAGCGTGCGCACCTCGGAGGCGACCACCGCAAAACCACGGCCCTGTTCGCCGGCACGTGCCGCTTCCACCGCCGCATTCAAAGCAAGAATGTTGGTCTGGAAAGCGATGCCGTCGATGACGCTGATGATCTCGGCGATCTTCTTCGAAGACGCCTGGATGTCGGACATGGTGGTGACCACGCTCGCCACCACAGCGCCACCCTGGGATGCCACTGCAGCGGCGCCGATGGCGAGCTGATTGGCCTGGCTGGCGTGTTCGGCATTCTGCTTGACGGTGGAGGTGAGTTCTTCCATCGAGGCGGCGGTTTCTTCGAGATTGGCGGCCTGTTGCTCGGTGCGCTGCGACAGATCCTGATTACCGGTGGCGATTTCGCCGGAGGCCAGGCCGATCGCGCCGGCTGCTTCCTGGATGCGGCCCACGATGTTGGCCAGCTGCTCAGCAGTGGCATTGGCGTCGTCGCGCATTTGTGCGAACACGCCCTGGTACTGGCCGGTCATGCGTGCGGTGAGGTCGCCGGCGGCGATCGACTGCAACAGGCCGGACAGCGACTGCAGGTTGCCATCGGCAGTGGCCATCAAGGTGTTGAGGCTTTCCACCATCACGCGGAAGTCGAACTGGAACTGCTCGGCATTGCCGCGTGCGGTGAAGTCGCCATTGGCTGCCGCCTGCGCAAGGTGCTTGATCTCGTGATTCATCGTGGACAGGTTGTGCTTGACCTGATTCATCGCCGTGGTGATCGCGGCTTTTTCGCCTGGCAATTGCGGCATGTCTTCGCTCAGATCGCCGATGGCGTAGCGCTCCACCAGGTGGATGGTCTGCATCTTGACCTTGATGTGCGCGGCGACCAGCTCGTTGGTGTCCTTGGCCATGCGGCCGAAGTCGCCGGGGAACGCGCCGGCATCCATGCGGAAACTGATCTGGCCTGCATCGTGGCGCTTGGCCATGTCCAGCTGCGCGCTGATGAGGTTGCGTACCTGGTCCTGCATCCTGTCCATCGCCTGCAACAGGCGACCGGTTTCGTCGTTGCTGGTGGTGCGCACATCGTTGTCAAGATTGCCGTTGGCAATGGCTTCGGCGGCACGGGTGGCCTGCGACAACGGGCGCACCAGGCTGCGGGTGATGGCCCAGCCCAGCAGGCCACTGATGAACACCACCGCCAGACCGCCGCTGATCAACATCGTGCGGCCGCGTGCCATCGCGGCGGTGGCCACCGCGTTGGCTTCCTGGGCGCGCTTGCGCTGCAGCGCCGTGTATTCCAGCAGCGTGTCCTGCCACGCCTGTGTGGCCGGCGCCGCACGTTGCAGCATCAACGGCAAGGCTTCATCGGTTTTGCCTGCTAACCCAAGATCGAGCACCTGGCGGTTGAGCGCGGTGGCGGTCTTGTTGTTCTGATCGATCTTCTCGCGGATGGCCTGCGCCGTCGGCGTCGCCGAGAAGGCGTAGAGCTGCTCGCGCACCTTGTCGTAGGTGCTGCGCTGTTCTTCGATGATGGCGGCGAAACGACGATTTTCTTCAGCGGTGGTCGGCAGCACGATATTGCGCAGCTGCACGGCAATCACCGAGACGGCGTCATTCATCTCTTGCAGATGCTGGACGATGACCATGTTGCGATTGGTGAGCGTATCCAGGCTCTGACGCGCTTGCGCTAGCGTGTAAAGACCAGCGGCCACCAGTGCGCACGACAGCAGGATCAGCGTGCCGAACGCGAAGGTCAGGCGCTTGCCGACGTTGTACCGTTGAAGAAGAGCGATCATGTTGAGTCTCGAAGGCGATGGGCAGGAAGGGGAGATGCGCATCGGCAGGGTCGCGTCGTCGGTACGTCGAGCGCTGCCAGAGCGGGCATGCATCCGGCCGATCCATCGGTGCGCGTGACCGGTTGTCACGCTGCGCTCGATTGCAAGGCAGGTCTGCATGCTTGTGCTCGGTAACGGCGCTGGTGGCGACAGCTGAACTCGCTTGGCTGGTTGTGTATGGGCGGCCGTCACCAAGATGATGCTGGTGTGCACAAGTGATCTGGAAACCCTGTTGCGAGCGCTACCAGCACGCGACCGGTGCGGTGCGAATTCACTGTTCGATCACAGGCTGAAGCGTGACGGCGGTGTGCAGGCAGGTGGGTTGCTGGGTGAGTGCACCGGCTTTGGGAAGCGAATCGGCGCAATGCCGCATCCGTTCATGACGCAGACCAGGACACGCGGATGACGGCGCGCCCTACAGTCAAAGGTGACATCGCGGTTGCCGCAGTGCCCTCAGGGCAGCGACACCGGTCGTCCTGTCAGGGCATCGATACGATGGCGATGGCGGGTGTGTGCCATCGCCAGGCGATCAGGTCGCCGGTCCCATCACCGGCCATCTGCAGCGTGCTGCACACGCGGCAGTCATCGCGCGCCGCGGCGTTTAGGCCGCCCGCCCAAGGCGGGGCGATACCGCCGCCTGCAACTGGAACACCGATACCGCATCGCGCAACTGCTGCGCCTGTTCTTCCATCGCGCGCGCGGCGGCAGTGGCTTCTTCCACCAGCGCGGCGTTCTGCTGGGTGGCCTGATCCATCTGCGCCACGGTCTGGCCGACCTGTTCGATGCCTTGCGACTGCTGCAGCGAAGCTTCGCTGATCTCGTGCATGATCGTGGTGACGTTCTGCACCGAATCGACGATCTCCTGCATGGTGCGGCCTGCCTGGCCGACCAACTGGTTGCCGTGTTCGACCCGGCTGACCGAATCGTCGATCAAGTGCTTGATCTCTTTTGCCGCACCGGCAGACCGCTGCGCGAGGCTGCGCACTTCCGAGGCCACCACGGCAAAGCCGCGGCCCTGTTCGCCGGCACGCGCGGCTTCCACCGCAGCGTTCAAGGCCAGGATATTGGTCTGGAACGCGATGCCGTCGATCACGCCGATGATGTCGGCGATTTTTCTGGAGGCCGCCTGGATGCCGGCCATGGTGCCGACCACCTGGCCGACCACGTCGCCGCCTTGCGAGGCGACGGCGGCAGCGCCGACCACCAGCTGACTAGCGCGCTTGGCATGCTCGGCGTTGGTGCGCACGGTGGAGGTGAGTTCTTCCATTGAGGCCGCGGTTTCTTCCAGATTGGCAGCCTGCTGCTCGGTACGTTGCGACAGGTCCTGATTGCCGGACGCAATCTCGCTGGCCGCATCGTTGATGGCATCGGTGGAGCGCTGGATGCGCCCGACGATATCGGCCAGCTGCGTCACCGTGGCATTGGCGTCGTCGCGCATGCGTGCGAATACGCCGTGGAAATCGCCCTGCATGCGCGCGGTGAGATCGCCTGCAGCGATCGCCTGCAGCACCTTGGACAGCGATTGCAGGTTGGCGTCGGCGGTGGCCATCAGCTGATTAAGGCTGTCCACCATCGCGCGGAAGTCGTACTGGAAGCGCTGCGCATCGCCGCGCACGCTGAAGTCGCCGCTGGCTGCGGCCTGCGCCAGCAGCTTGATCTCGTTGTTCATCGCCGACAAGTTGGCCTTGACCGTGTCCATGGTGTCGGTAAGTACGGCCTTTTCGCCGGGCAGGCGTTGCATGTCCTGGCTCAGATCGCCGATGGCGTAGCGCGACATGATCTGCGCCAGCTGCATCTTTACCGCGATATGCGAGCCGACCAGCGCGTTGGTATCGCGCACCATGGTGGCGTAAGCGCCGGGGAAGCTGTCTGCGTCCATGCGGTAACTGATCTGGCCGGCATCGTGGCGCTGCGCCATCTCGCTCTGTGCGGCCAGCACGTGCTGCACCTGCTCCTGCATCCGGCGCATGTTGTCGAGCAGTTGGCCGGTTTCATCGCGGCTGGGCGGCACGATGCGTTCGTCCAGCTCGCCTTGCGCGATGTTGGCAGCCACCGTCGCGGCGCGGCGCACGTTGCGGGTGAGGTTGGACAAGGTGTACCAGCCCAACGCAACGATCAGCAGCGCAAGCAGCGACAGGCCGGCGACGGCCTGCCACATCGCGTTGCGCGCATCCACCAGGTGACGTTCGGATTGCCGCTGCAAGGCCTGCAGCGAGGTGCTGCTGAGGTCCTGCATGGCCTGGCCAAGCGCATCAAGTGCGGCATTCCACTGCGTATCGGCCTGCGTATCGCTGCCTTCCAGCGCCGCGCCAAGAGCTTGCAGTGCGGCGTTGGCACGCGTGGCTTCGGCGTTGGCGGCATCGGCCAGGGCAGGGTCGGGCTGTTCCAGCAGGCCCATTGCTTTGTCCAGCTCATGCCGGAAACGCACGTGGTTGCGCTGCAGCTGATTGAGCTGTTCGCGCAGCATCGCGCGCTCGCCACCTGCCTGCGACGGATCGTTGGCCGCATCCAGGCGGGTCAGCGATTCGGTGGCGTCGGGGCTATAGATCAAGGTCGCCACCACCAGGTGGTAGCTTTCGATATATGGGGTGTAGACCAGTTGGCTGTCGTCGCGCAGTGCATCCAGCGCAGCGAAGGCTTGTTCGCTTACGCCGCTATAGCCGCTGGCCGCAGTGGTGGCGACATGGCGCTGCTGCAGGGCGAGCAGTTGTGTCTGGCTGCGTTCGAAGCCGGGCATGGCGGCGGTCGTGGCGAGCAGTTGCTGCAGATCGCGTTCGGCGCGTTGTGCTGCGGCGTCGGCGGCGCTGCCGCTGTCGACGTGTGCCGCGTGCAGATCGGTGATCAGGTCCAGCATCTGCCCAAGCGGGGCGTAGCTGCGCAATTCGTTGTTGCTGATGGTGACGCTCTCATTGAGTTTGCCGCTATAGAGCAGCACCGGGATCACCAGGCCGACCAATGCCAGCACACCGATCGCACCGAGTTTTTTGGCAATGGCCAAGTCGTCCCAGCGGCTGGTCCAGCGACGCGGGGCGGGTGAAGCGGTCTGCGGCAACAGCGCGGAAGCAGTGGTCATCGGTGCGTCTCATGGGCGTACGCAGGCTATCGGCCGATACCTGTTATGCCTTGAGCCGGCCGGCATCGCTGCCGACCGGATCCGTTCAGGCAGTTCAGTCCGCTTGCTTAGAACTCCTGCCAGCTACTGTCGTTGCTGGAGGCGGTGACTACCGCACGTGGCTTGGAGGCGGGAGTCCGCCCGGCTGCAGCCACCTTCGCCTTGACCGCCGAACTCACCACCGGCCGCGAGGGCGCGGCACGCACGGCCGGGGCCGCGTAGGTCGCGTCGGTCTTGAACACCGCAACCGCCTCGGTCAGGCCGACTGCCTGTTCTTCCAGCGCCCGTGCGGCAGCAGTGGCTTCTTCCACCAGCGCGGCGTTTTGCTGGGTGGTTTCGTCCATCTGTGTGATGGTCTGGTTGACCTGTTCGATGCCGGCCGACTGTTCCTGCGAGGCGGCGGAGATTTCGCCCATGATGTCGGTGACGCGTTGCACGCTGGCAACCACTTCGCTCATGGTCTTGCCGGCGGTGTGCACCAGCGCGGAGCCTTCGGCGACGCGCTGCACGGAGTCGTCGATGAGGTCCTTGATCTCCTTGGCCGCACCCGAGGAACGCTGGGCCAGCGTCCGCACTTCCGAGGCGACCACGGCAAACCCGCGGCCCTGCTCACCGGCACGTGCCGCTTCCACCGCTGCATTCAAGGCCAGGATATTGGTCTGGAAGGCGATGCCGTCGATGACCGAGATGATGTCGGCGATCTTCTTGGACGAGGCTTCGATGCCGGCCATGGTGTCGACCACCTTGCCGACCACTTCGCCGCCTTGCACCGCCACGCTGGCGGCGCCGATGGCGAGCTGGTTGGCCTGGCGTGCACCCTCGGCGTTCTGCTTGACGGTGGAGGTGAGCTCTTCCATCGAGGCCGCTGTTTCTTCCAGATTGGCGGCCTGTTGTTCGGTACGCTGCGACAGATCCTGGTTACCGGCAGCGATTTCGCTGGCGGCGCCCTTGATCGAGATGGCCGAGGTCTTGATGCTGCCGACGATCTCGGCCAACTGGGTGGCGGTGGCATTGGCGTCGTCGCGCATCTGCGCGAATACGCCACGGAACTCGCCACTCATGCGTGCGGTAAGGTCGCCGGCGGCAATCGCCTGCAGCAGGCCGGACAGTGATTGCAGGTTGCCATCGGCGGTGGACATCAAGGTGTTGAGGCTCTCCACCATCACGCGGAAGTCGTACTGGAACCGCTCGGCGTCGCCACGGGCGCTGAAGTCGCCATTGGCGGCGGACTGCGCCAGCTGTTTGATCTCGCTGTTCATCGCGCCCAGGTTGAGCTTGACCTGCGCCATGGCATCGGTAAACACCGCTTTTTCGCCGGGCAGCTTGTCCATGTCGTCGCTGAGATCGCCGATCGCGTAGCGGCCCATGATCTGCGCCAGGCGCATCTTTACCGCGATATGCGAGCCAACCAGCGTGTTGGTGTCGTTGGCCATGCGGCCGTAGTCGCCCGGGAAGGCGGATGCATCGATACGGAAGCTGATCTGCCCATCGTCGTGGCGCTTGGCCATGTCGGTCTGCGCGGCGATCAGGCTGCGCAGCTGCTGTTGCATTTTGCTCATTGCCTTGAGCAGGCGAGCGCTTTCGTCGGAGGCCTGCGTGTCCACATCGTTATCGAGCTTGCCGCCGGCAATCGATTCGGCGGCGCGAGTGGCGCGGCTCAGTGGCTGGGTCAAGCTACGGGTGATCAGCAGGCCCAACGCGCCACTGAGCAACACCACCAACACGCTGCCGGCCACCAGCATCTTGCGTGAATCGTCCATCGACTGCAGCGCGGCCGCCGAGGCATCGGTGGCAAGTTTGTCCTGCAGCGCGATGTTCTCGGTAATCTTGTCCTGCCATGCTTGCACGCGTGGTGAAGCCTTGCTCAGCAGTAGTGCCTGCGCCTGCTGCACCTGATTGGCCTTGATCAGCTGCATCACCTCATCGACAGTTGGCCGTGCAACGGCACGCCGTGCATCGATTTCATTGCCAAGGGCGTGCTCCTGCGGCGAAGACTGCATTGCGCGCAGCTTCTCGCGGGCCTTTGTGTAGGTCTCCCGGTTGAGCAGGATGGTCTCTGCAAAACGCTTGCTCTGCTCGGCGCTGTTAGGCAGTACCAGATTGCGCATCTGCATCGAGATAATGTAGTTGGCATTCAACATATCGTTCGATAATCGGATCTTGATCATCTTTTGGTGCACGATGTCGTCCACCAACGTCTGCGCCGAACTCAAGCCGCGATAGCCGATGAAGGCGATGATGCCGGACAGCACGATCAACACCGCGAATGCGGCCGCCAGGCGAGGGCCGACGTTGTAGCGTTGCAGAAGTGCGTTCATACCGATTCCCAGGAATGTGAGCGAAGGTGCTACGTCGAGAGCGGGCCGTGACAGTTGCCATGACCGTGCTAAGGCAGTAGCGGCGCGGGAACGTCGTAGCTGAATGCCTCTATGCAGAAAAAAGCATAACTACGGTCACAAATGTGAGCTGACGGGACAGTAAGTGTCTTGCCACGTCGCCAATACGGATCCAAGTGAGCTCCGATAGCTGTCATCACCAAGCGAGCCCTGCCGGATTGCTTGATGTAGCTGGAAAATTGCAATGTCTTGCGGATGACGCGCAGTTGTCTTTTCGATCATTGAATGTGCTTTACGACGCATCGTCAGGACACTGCGTAGCCAGACGTTTTGATCCGGCCGCGAAGTGCCGGGCATAAAAAAGCCGCGCCCATTGAGGAGCGCGGTTGCATGACGGACTGGGCGGCAACGCTGCCAGCGTTGCCGCCGCTGGCTTAGAACTCCTGCCAGCTGGTGTCGTTGCTGGAGGTGGTGACCACCGCGCGTGGCTTGGAGGCGGGATTCCTTCCGGCTGCAGCCACCTTCGCCTTGACCGCCGAACTCACCACCGGCCGCGAGGGCGCGGCACGCACGGCCGGGGCCGCGTAGGTCGCGTCGGTCTTGAACACCGCAACCGCCTCGGTCAGGCCGACCGCCTGTTCTTCCAGTGCACGTGCGGCGGCAGTGGCTTCTTCCACCAAGGCTGCGTTCTGCTGGGTGGTTTCGTCCATCTGGGTGATGGTCTGGTTGACCTGTTCGATGCCGGCCGACTGTTCCTGCGAGGCGGCAGAGATTTCGCCCATGATGTCGGTGACGCGTTGCACGCTGGCAACCACTTCGCTCATGGTCTTGCCGGCGGTGTGCACCAACGCGGAGCCTTCGGCGACGCGGTGCACGGAGTCGTCGATAAGGTCCTTAATCTCCTTGGCCGCACCCGACGAACGCTGGGCCAGCGTGCGCACTTCCGAGGCGACCACGGCAAACCCGCGGCCCTGCTCACCGGCACGTGCCGCTTCCACCGCTGCATTCAAGGCCAGGATATTGGTCTGGAACGCGATGCCGTCGATGACACTGATGATGTCGGCGATCTTCTTGGACGAGGCTTCGATGCCGGACATGGTCTGGACCACCTTGCCGACCACTTCGCCGCCTTGCACCGCCACGCTGGCGGCGCCGATGGCGAGCTGGTTGGCCTGGCGCGCGCCCTCGGCGTTCTGCTTGACGGTGGAGGTGAGCTCTTCCATCGAGGCCGCTGTTTCTTCCAGATTGGCGGCCTGTTGTTCGGTACGCTGCGACAGATCCTGGTTACCGGCAGCGATTTCGCTGGCGGCGCCCTTGATCGAGATGGCCGAGGTCTTGATGCTGCCGACGATCTCGGCCAACTGGGTGGCGGTGGCATTGGCGTCGTCGCGCATCTGCGCGAACACGCCGCGGAACTCGCCACTCATGCGTGCGGTGAGATCGCCGGCGGCAATCGACTGCAGCAGGCCGGACAGTGATTGCAGGTTGCCATCGGCAGTGGACATCAAGGTGTTGAGGCTGTCCACCATCACACGGAAGTCGTATTGGAAGCGCTCGGCGTCGCCACGGGCACTGAAGTCGCCATTGGCGGCGGACTGCGCCAGCTGTTTGATCTCGCCGTTCATCGCGCCCAGGTTGGCCTTGACCTGCGACATGGTGTCGGTGAACACGGCCTTTTCCCCGGGCAGGCTGCTCATGTCGTCGCTGAGATCGCCGATGGCATAGCGCCCCATGATGCGCGCCAGATCGTTCTGCACGGCCACGTGCGAGGCCACCAGCAGGTTGGTGTCGTTGGCCATGCGGCCGTAGTCGCCCGGGAAGGCAGATGCATCAATGCGAAAGCTGATCTGCCCATCGTCGTGGCGCTTGGCCATGTCGGTCTGCGCGGCGATCAGGTTCCGCAGCTGCTGCTGCATCTTGCTCATCGCCTTCAACAAGCGGCCGCTCTCATCGTTGGCCTGTGTATCGACGTCGTTGTCCAGCTTGCCGCCGGCGATGGATTCGGCGGCGCGAGTGGCGCGGCTCAGCGGCTGGGTCAGGCTGCGGGTGATGGTAAACGCCAGCAGGCTGCTGATCAGCAGCACCGCCACGCCCCCGCCAATCAAAAGCGCCCTGCCGCGGCTCATCGCGGCGATGGCCTGCTCGTAGCCCTGTTGGGTCTGTTTTTCTTGCAGTGCGACGTTGTCGTCGATCTTTGCCTGCCAAGCGAGCATGGCAGGGCGCGCTTTTTCGCTCATCAGCATCTGCGCTTCGTCGTTTTTGTTTTGCATTGCCAGGGCCATGACCTGGTCGTTCAGGGCCCTGGAAATTTCGCGCGCAGCGTCAATCTCGTCGCGCAACTTGCGCCCGGCTACGGAGGCTGGAAAAGCTTCCAGCGCCTTGCGTTCGTGTGCATACAGGACGCGCTTCTGCTTGACCGTCTCTGCGGCTTGGTCGTTGAGTTCCTGACTGGTGACCATCGCCAGCGTCCCCATGGCGATGAAGATGTCGGCATTGGCCGAGCGCATGTTGTTGCTCAGTTGAATCTTGACCAGACGTTCCTTGACGATGGTATCTAGTTGCGCGCGTGCTTCGATCATCGTGCTGAGGCCGGAGGCGACTAGCAGGCCGGACAGCAGAATCAGGATCCCAAAGGCCACGCCCAACCGGCGGCCGACGTTGTAGCGTTGCAAGAATGCGTTCATTGACGGGTTTCCGAGGCGTGGCGGGAGTTGTTGCTTGCGACGCAAGCCATGACGATCTCGCCATACCCGTGCCGCTATGCGAGATAACGGCGCAGGTATCTAAGGTCTGAATGGCGGCTATGCAAAAAAAATATGACCGCAGTCACGTAGATGAAAAAAAGAGACATTATTTGACTGTCTCATTTCGTTAGAGACATTTTAATCACTGATAAATGCCCGAGTCCCATGCTGTAAGCGAACTAGACCGTTGATTTGTAGAGGCTGTCAGCGATGTCTCGTGTTTGTCTCTGGCCTGACCTGTCATGTCCGGTGACACTGAGGGCGGCGCGATTTGCGCTATGCGCTTACCGGTGGACGCTTGCCACCCGTTGCGCGCAGCTGTGCGGCACGCGCGGCCGTTGGTCAGTCGCGATAAGGCCCTGACTTACGTCTTAAAGCTGGCCGCGATGCGTATACGCATCCGTTCAAGCGCGGCTAGCGCGTGCTGCGGTATCGATGCGTGGTGCTGAGGTGGGGCATGCCGTGCGGGACATCGAGCGCAAGCTGGACCAAGCGCAAATCTGCGCGTACGACTGCATTGATCGCATGGATACTTCAAGCGATTTTTAGGGACGATCAGGTCCTAGCCACAGTGCGCGAAGGGTCGCACTCAAAAATGCTGTGCGTTAGCGCAAAGCTCTAACGAATGCAGCTGGCCGATCAAGGGCGAGAGCACGCGTCAATCGGATCTACGACTCACTAGTTGTGCGATCAGTAGTTGTGCGATCAGTGGCCATCATCGCGAAGCAGCTGCTGTGCGCAAATTGATCGCCCTGTATTGCCTCTGGTTGCCGTAACGCGGCCCGTTCTTCTCGAACGTGGCGCAGAGCCGATCCTCTCCGCAAGGGGCCAGGTCAGCGCGTGCGACTCGCTCCCAATAATCGATCGAGGCGCGAAGCTGCACAAGCTCGTTGCGCTTCTCGTTGATGATGCCAACCGAGTACGCCACTGCACCCAGGCCCAAGACGCCCGACACCAGCAGGGCGATCGAGGCGATCCACATGCGTCGTGTGGTTGTCGTTTCCAGGGAGTGCTGCGCTTTTGCATAGCGTTGGGTGGCCTGCTGCAGCGTCTGGTCCGCATCGGCCATCTGCTTGGTGAAGCGCGCTGCCGCAGGTTCCAGCGTCTGCGTCAGTGCTTGTTGACTCAGTTGCGTCAGCCGTGGCAACGCGTTCTCCACGACCCGAGTGACACGCTGATCGGCGCTGTTGGCCGCGCTCTGCAGAAGCTGCAATTGCTGGCGCACCAGATCTTCCAGAACGTGTTCTCGCCGTTGCAGCTGCCCGATCAGTGCTGACATGGCTTGGATCGATTCTTTCATCGCGCGCTCTGACCCGTTGTCTTCGGGCAGCGCTGGGGAATTCTGCATGTCCATCGTGTTCTCTTGAGGGTTCAACGCGCCGAACGCATTCCGGTTATCCGCCGCCTCCACCACCACCGCCACCGCCACCGCCACCGCCTCCGTCGCCACCCCCACCACCGTCACCCTGCGGACCTTGCATCGCCGGTCCGTTGGCGAACTGCGGCAGTGTCATCACCATCACCGGGCCACGGCTGGTCTGCACCTCTGTCGAGACGTCCATGTTCAGTGCCTGGCGCGTGCTCGCCTGCTCCTGGGCTTCCTGCATCGCCTGGGCATCGAGAAATTCATGCCCCTGTTTGGCAAGGGCCTGGCTGTAGGGGCTGTTGGCGACCCGTTTCAAGGCCTGTTCGATCGCCAGTTCGTCCTTGCAGTCGATGGCGTACAGCAACTCGTCCACATCCGGATCGCCGGTGATGTTTTTACGCTGGGGCTGCGGCCGATCTTCCTGCTCGCCAGCGGCAAGAGGCTGTGGCGAGGTGTCTGCCGGCGGGGCGCGTGGTGGTCTCAGTCCAGAGGGGCCATCTGGATCGTAGCCATCACGCAATTCCAACTCGGTAAACGGCCGCTCACCACGATCCACGCGCGCCTGCCGCGCGTCTGCAACGCGGTTTTCTGTTTCGAGTTCCTGTTCGAGTTGGATGCGCAGCTCACGCATGGAGCGCTCTATTTCCTCCCAGGAGTCCGGATCGGCGGGCACCGCGGTAGGATGGTCCTGCGCATCTGCCAGGGACGCAGAAAGCGGCCCGCGCGCATCGGCCGCGTCCTCGGGTGCGTCGGCAGAGCGGCCAGCGGTCGGCATGTCCAGCGATGGCCCTGTCGCTTGCGCGAGGTGTGCGGACACTGGCAACGCTGCAGGATTATCTGGTGCTTCCGGTGCTTGAGCCTGTGGCGTGCGCGCCTGTTGATCGTCGTGCTGTTCTGCGGCCACTGGCGTGGCGAGCGATGGCGCGGAAGGCGCGGTCGCCGCCTGGGCCAGGCGCGCGTCCGCCGGCTGCTCGGGCTGCTGCGCAGGTGCATCTTGGTGCGTATCCGAGGCTTGCGCCGTCATCGACTGCTGGCCGCTGTGCAGGTCCGCAGCCTGCTGCTGATCTGCCGGTGCTGTCTGCGCGATCGCCGCGCTCTGCGCTGTCTGCTGCTGGACTTCCTGCGTGCGCTCTTCTTGCGCTTGTTGGCTTTGCGTCCGCTGCTGCGCTACGTCGGATGCACGTGCTTGCGCAGGCTCTGCCAGCTGCTCCTGGGGCCGTTGGGCGACGTCATCCGGGATAGACCGCTGCTCGGGCTGGCGTGGCGATGTGTCTTGCGCGTGGAGCGACGACGGCGCGCGCGCGAGGGTCTCATTCTCCGAAGCCTGCTCGCGTTGTGGAGCCGTTTGAGCGTGCAGCGGCTGTTGCTCAGCATGTTGCGCATCTTGCGCTTGCCGGCGTTCTTGCTGGCTCTGCTGGGCATCCTGTGCCTGGCGGGTTTCCTGCTCGCGCTGCTGTGTCTCCTGGGCTTGCTGCTGCGCTTGTTCGCGCTGTTGGGTGTCGTGCGCCTGCTGCTGGACTTGTTCGCGTTGCTGCGCGTCCTGTCCCTGGCGTTCTTGCTGCTCCAGCTGTTGCGACTCTTGCTGGCGAAGCTCCTGCAATGCATGCGCCTGCAGCGCCTGAGCATCCTGCGCCCGGTCTTCGAGCGAGGTTTGTTCCAGCAGCGTGTGAGCGCGTGCCTGCGCCAGCTGCTGGTCTTGCGCCTGGCGGTCCTGCTGTTGCTGTTCCTGACGCGCCTGCGCGGCGCTGGCCGCCTGGACCTGCGCGCGTCCGTCGAGTGCGTGCTGGTTGGAGGGGGACGATGCCGACGTATCCGCATCTGTCGCGCCATCGGAGGCGCGTGCGTTGGTGGCGAACGGCTGCCCCGGTGCGATTGGCGATTGCCCCGCCTGGACCTGCTGCAACGCCTGGCGGATGTCCTCGGTGCTGGTGACCGCTGCAATACGCTCTACGCCATCGGGGCCACGTTGCAGATGCGCGATCGGGCTATCGGCACCAAAGGTGCCGCCAGGGCCGCGCTGCAACTGCAGCGCGCTATCGCCGGTCAGTCCTTCGGTCTCGCGCGTGCGTTGGGTCGCCAGTTCGATCGCTTCGCGCCACTGCGGCTGCAACTCGGTGCCGACGATGCGATAGCGGTACAGCGTCTGCTCGCCCTGGAGGTCCTGCGGCGACTGCCGGATGGCGGCAATCGTCTGCGCCTGCTCAGCCAGTGCCGGTTGCAGCAGTGCGCGCGTGGTCTCCAGCTCCAGCACGCGATTGCCATCGGGTGGCGCGCCGTTGCTGGTCCACTGCCCATCCATGTTGCGGTAGTAGTGCTGGCCGTCTGAGGCAGTCAGCGCATCCGGGTCGGGCAGCGCCTGCTGCACGGCCGGCGACATCGGCAGACCATCGGCCGCCCACCCGCTGCGGTGGTGCGCCAGTTCATAGCGCGCGGCGATGGCGCCGGGACTGTTGGCGATGTTGCGAGCGATGACGTCCTGCGCTTGCGCTTCCAGTTCGGCTTTGCGGTGCGGCAGGGCAGTCTCCTGCACGTAACTGCCATGATCGTTGGCGCCCGACACATCGGCCTTGACCAGCCGATGCCACTGACCGTCCGCTGCATCACGCCGCCAGTCGGCGCGGCTCAGGCTGGGACGGTCAGTGGCATTGGCCGGCTGCTGATACGGATCCTGCGGGTCGGGCGCATCCTTCAAGGCCAACGCGGCAGCGGCGTTGGTGGCCTGGTAATTGAGTTCGCGCGCCTTTTGGTAGCTGGCGACGATAGGCGTGGAGGTGGGGTTGTTGACGCCATCGTTGGTGGTGTCGGCCTTGCCGTCGCGCGCCCACGCACGTCCATCGAACGACCACTGCGTGCCCGCGCGATCGGTCTGGGTGTAGATGGCGCGGTTATCCAGCAACGCAGCGGCTTTTTCGCCAGCGGTACTCAAGAAATACGCATCGGCCGCGATCAGCACCATCGGCCCGGCGCCCGAGCTACCCAGCGCGTAGGCAGCCGCCGTGCCGCCGGCCCAGCCACCGACGTTGCGGCCGGCGAAGTGCGCAAGCTCCGATCGCGCAGCGAGCGGGTTGTCTTCGCCGAGGAAGCGTGTGGCACGCTGGCCGGTCATCACCGTGTCGGCGGCGGTGGCGAGCAGGCCGGCGGTGCGCAGCGCCTGGCCGGCAGATAGATCGCCTGCCAATAGCTCTGCGGTGGCGAAGCCGCGTTGGCCTGGCGGAGTGCGTAATGGTCGCGCTGCTTCTTCGCCAAGAACATTTTCGACCTGCAGGATGCCTTGGTCGGAAAGCGTCAGACGACCGGATGAATGAGCTTGGGCGATGGCTTGGGAAAGTGAATTCCTACCGATCTCCGGATCGCCCCCTTTGGTGAGATTGCTGCTGGATTGCTCTACGTATTGAAGTGTAGATATGACGCGCTGCTCGGAGTGGACGATTGATGACCAGCCAAGCTCGGGTCTTTGCAGCGTTGGAACTGCGTCGATCTGAGATGCAAGATTCCGGTCGTAGCTCTGCGCGTTCTTGAAAAACGCATTGATGCCAGGCCGCATGTCGTCTGCAGCCATGCCGATTGGGGCATTGGTGTAAAGGTCCGCATTCCCCAATCCAACTCTCATCGTATCGATCAGTCGATCGACCTTGGGGGAAATTCTCGCGATGGCATCTGGATCGCCAACCATTGCCAACTGACCGTCAGCGGTCCGCGACAAACGCTCCAATCTGGCCAAGGAGCCATCTTGGTAGTCTTTAATAGGTCCACCGCTATGTGGCGAAAGCCCTAGGGCACGCGCCAGTGTTGGCTCACTGGGCATATAAATCAGATTGCGGTCAGCATTAATATTGAATGCTTTCTTCTGCTGAAGTATTTCAAGCAACGGACTGTTGCGAAGCGTTTGCTGCTCAGCAATATGATGCTCTTGAAAAATCGTACGTCTAGGCATGACGGTATTCCGTTATTGAAATCAAGCGTCTTTCCAATCAGTAACGTCTCGAAACCAAAGTCCATTAGAAGATTTTCTCGTGCCACCAATACCGGCTTCACGCACTGCATCTAACAATGTGCGATCGCAGATAACATAGTAGTCAGCGGAGAAAGGTGTTCGGAATACATGAGAATTTCCAACCACATCTTTCCGAAAAGCTAGGCTCGCACCGCCAGTTAGATCGTAAAATTTTCCATTCACGAAATCGTCGCTAATTTCTATCTCTACTTCCGACTGCTCCTCATCAAGCGCGTCCAGCACTCGCACCACATCGCACAGGAAGTATCTAGGACCCTGAGTGCCATCGGTCATCAGGAAATCGCACTCGACGAAGCTGAAGCCCTCTGGATCGACGGTCGAAAATACCTGGTGTAAACGCTCGGACACGAGCCAATAGCCACTGAAACCGGCTTCCAGGTCTTTAGGCATAACACCTTTCGATGGGTCATAGATGAGGCGTGGTCTTTCTGGAAGTGTAGGAAAGCCCCCTTCGTTCGGCCTCAGAATTAATCTGGGAGGCACGAGTAGTTTTTTCACGTTTTCGAACACCACCCCGAGTTCAGGGCCGTATTCAAGATCTGGCATCAAGATGTAGAACTCGCCTTTCTGCGGTTTATTCTGAGTAGTCACTTCTATTTCTTGTGTTCCGTTCATGGATATTGCTCCACAGCTTATCGGTTATGGTGACTTTGCCAGAATTAGGTACCAACAGCCCAGTGATTTAGCTTCAAGCAGTACCACATTTCTCAACAGACAACATCAATGCTTGCAGTCAAGCTCCCGATCAACATGATTTTGAATCTGAGTAAAGACACTCCATCCCACGACAGTAGCGTTGGCGGTTAGATGTAGTCAACGCATCCTAGGTGCGGGCGATGACCTCCTGCGCTTGTGCGTCCAGTTCGGCTTTGCGGTTCGGCAAGGCGGTCTCCTGCACGTAACTGCCGCGATCGTTGGGGCCAGACACATCGGCCTTGACCAGCCGATGCCACTGGCCGTCCGCTGCATCGCGTCGCCAGTCGGCGCTGCTCAGGCTAGGACGGTCAGTGGCATTGGCCGGCTGGCGATACGGATCTTGCTGAGCGGGTGCATCCTTCAAGGCCAATGCGGCAGCAGCGTTGGTGGCCTGGTAGTTGAGTTCGCGCTGAATCGCCCAAGCGCACCGAGGCAGAGGCCAGCGCCCAGATCCAATAAAAAAGCCGCGCTCCCGAAAGAGCGCGGCTTCGACAGCATCGGCCGCCATGCGACCGATCACGTGGCTTAGAACTCTGCCCAGTCCGATTCGTTGGACGGTGCCGACGCCACTGCGGCGCGCGCGGCGGGCCTTGTAGCAGACGGCTTGCCAAGCGTCTTGGTAGCTGGCTTGCTTGGCGCGGTGGGGCGTTTGGCGGCGAGTTGGTGCACGACCGGCGTGGCGCGGGTCTGGGATTCCAGTTCGGCCGACAGACGGAACAGCGCCACCGCTTCGGTGAGCTGCTGCGCCTGATCTTCCATCGAGCGTGCGGCAGCGGTGGCTTCTTCCACCAGCGCGGCGTTCTGCTGAGTGGCTTCGTCCATGTGGGTGACGGTCTGGTTGACCTGCTCGATGCCGGCCGATTGTTCCTGCGAAGCGGCGGAAATCTCGCTCATGATGTCGGTCACGCGCTGCACCGAGGAGACGATTTCGCTCATGGTGGTGCCAGCCTGATGCACCAGTGCCGAGCCTTCGGCCACCTTGCTGACCGAGTCGTCGATCAGGCTCTTGATTTCCTTGGCAGCGCCGGCCGAACGCTGTGCCAGCGTGCGTACTTCCGAGGCAACTACGGCAAACCCGCGGCCCTGTTCGCCGGCACGTGCGGCTTCCACCGCGGCATTCAACGCCAGGATATTGGTCTGGAAGGCGATGCCATCGATGACGCTGATGATCTCGGCGATCTTCTTGGACGAGGTCTCGATACCGGACATGGTGGTGACCACCTGGCCGACCACGCTGCCGCCATGCGACGCCACGCCGGCGGCGCCGATCGCCAGCTGATTTGCCTGGCGTGCGTGTTCGGCGTTCTGCTTGACGGTAGAGGTGAGTTCTTCCATCGAGGCGGCGGTTTCTTCCAGATTGGCCGCTTGCTGCTCGGTACGCTGCGACAGGTCCTGATTGCCCGCAGCAATCTCGCCGGCGGCGGTATTGATTGTCAGGGTGGAGTGCTTGATGCGGCCGACGATATCCGTCAAGCGTTGTGTGGTGGCATTGGCATCGTCACGCAGGCGCGCGAACACGCCGTGGAATTCGCCGTCCATGCGTGCGGTCAGGTCGCCATCGGCCACCGCACCGAGCAGCTGCGACAGCTTGCCCAGGTTGCGATCGCTGACTTCCATCATCGAGTTCAAGTCCGCCACCATCACCGCAAAGTCGTACTTGAAGCGGGCTGCATCGCCGCGGGCGCTGAAGTCGCCCGCCGCTGCCGCCTGTGCCAACTGCTTGATCTCGGTATTGATCGACAACAGGCTGGCCTTGGCCGCATCCATCGCTTCGTGCAGGATCGCGCGGCTTGCCGGCAACCGGCGTGCGTCCTGGGTCAGGTCGCCCTGCGCGTACTGGTTGAGGATGCGCACCGAGTCGGTGATGGCATCCAGGTGTTCGAAAATCATCGTGTTGATGCCGCCGGCCAGGGTGCCGTAAACGCCGGGGAAATCTTCCGGCATGCGGTGGGTGATGTCTTCGGCCGCATGCAGGTGCGACATGCGTGCGGTCTCGTCGGAGAAGCGGCGCAGCATCTGGGTCATGCGGCCGGTGGACTCGAGCATCTGGCCGATTTCGTCGTTGCTGGTCTTGCTGACCTGCACGCTCAGATCGCCGCGCGACACCGCCTGGATGGCGCCCAGTGCCTTGGACAACGGGTTGGTGATGCTGCGTGCGATCAACCAGCCGAAGGTGATCGACAGCGCGGCCATCAACAAGGTGCCCAGCAGCAGCACCGCGCTGGTGAACTTGAACGAGGTGGCGCTGGCCGCGACCATGTCGCTCAGCGCCTTGGACTGCTGCGCATACATCTTGTCGACCGATGCGAACAGTTCCTTGCGGATCTCGCCGGACTGCTTGCGCGAAAACTCCATCGCCGCAGCGCGGTCGGGGTCTGCGTACAACGTCCGCAGCTTCACGTTGGCGGCGAAGTAGCGCGTGCTGGCATCGGCCAACTTGGCATATTCGGCCTTTAACGCAGAATCCGGCCCGATCTTGGCGTCCAGCGTCTTTTGCGTTTCCGCATACTTGGCCTGGATTTCGTCCATGCGCTTGAAGAAATACGCATAGCGTTCCGGGTCGTCCAGATTGACGAACTGGCCCACTTCATAGACGCGGAATTCGCCGGCGAAGCCACGTAGCTCCGACAACTTGCTCAGCACCGGCACCACATCCTCGTTGATGAGTGCGGTCTGCTGCTGCATCTGCTTCATGCGCGAAAAGCCCAAACCACCGAGCAGGGCGGTGAGCACGGCACTGAGGCAGAACGCAAACATCAGCTTGCGGCGAATGGGCCAATCGTTGAACTTGTTCATCATGTAACTCCGGGGCGTAGCATTGCGCTGCTGTCTTGCACGCTAGCGGCCCGGAGCGATGATTCTTTATCTCTGAACGATGAGCCAGACTGTTCCAGGCCCGGCTATATGCGCGACTTCACCTGGAAAACATGCCAATCGTCCAATATCGTTCGCACAACGACAGCATCCGATGCCGTCGTTGCGGCGGTGCAGATACCGCTTAAAAGTCCTGCCATTGGCTGTCGTTACCGAGCGCAACCGTGGGCGCGCTCACCGATGCGCGGCGCACGGGTGTTGCCGGTTTCGGCGCGATGGACGTCGGCTTGGCCGGGCGTGCCAACGCGGCGACCTGGGGCGCATCAGCAAGCGTGAAACGTGCGACCGCCTGCGCCAGCTGTCCGGCCTGATCTTCCATCGTGCGTGCGGCCGCGGTGGCTTCTTCCACCAATGCGGCGTTTTGCTGGGTGGCCTCGTCCATCTGGGTGATGGTGCGATTGACTTGCTCGATGCCGGACGATTGTTCCTGCGAGGCCGCGGCAATCTCACCCATGATGTCGGTGACGCGCTGCACGCTGGCGACGATGTCGGCCATGGTGGTGCCAGCCTGGTGAACCAGCTGCGAGCCCTCGGCCACCTTGCTGACCGAATCGTCGATGAGGTGCTTGATCTCCTTCGCTGCACCGGCCGAACGCTGCGCCAAGGTGCGTACTTCCGAGGCAACAACTGCAAAGCCACGACCCTGCTCGCCAGCACGCGCCGCTTCCACCGCCGCATTCAACGCCAAAATATTGGTCTGGAAGGCGATACCATCGATGACCGAGATGATCTCGGCGATCTTTTTCGACGACACTTCGATGCCGGACATGGTGGTGACCACCTGCGCCACCACCGCGCCGCCCTGCGAAGCGACGCCGCCCGCACCGATGGCGAGTTGATTGGCCTGGCGCGCGCTTTCGGCATTTTGTTTGACGGTGGAGGTGAGCTCTTCCATCGAGGCGGCGGTTTCTTCCAGATTGGCCGCCTGTTGTTCGGTGCGCTGCGACAGATCGCTATTGCCGGCGGCGATCTCGCTGGAGGCGGTATGGATGCTGCCGGCGGCCTGCTGGATGCGTCCGATCACCTGCGCCAGCGCTTCGGCGGTGGTATTGGCATCGTCGCGCATGGTGGCGAACACGCCGTGGAAATCGCCGTGCATGCGTGTGCTCAGGTCGCCCTCGGCCAGGGCGCTCAGTAGACGCGATACCTCACTGATGCTCACTGCGTTGGCATCGAGCAGGGCATTGAGTTGTTGCGCCAGCTGCAGGAAAAAGCCTTTTTTTCCGGTGCTGTCGATGCGCTTGGACAGATCGCCCGCCGCAGCGCTGCGCACTACATCGGCCACGTCCACTTCTGCCCGCGCTTCGGCGGTGCGGTCGCGCCATTCGCAGACAAAGCCCAGATGCGCGCCACGCTCGTCGCGGATCGCCGACACGTTCTGCGTGATGCAGGTGGCGCGGTACTGCACTTCGCGTTGCGCTGCACCCTGGCGGTCGAGACGCTGATAGATTTCCGCGTCCTGCGAATTGCCCACTTCCAGCAGCGAGACCGGTTGCCCGACCAGGTTGGCGGTGCGATTGAACGCCGGCGCGCAGGCCTGGATATCGTCTGCATAGGTGTGCAGCAAAGACTGCAGCGCGGTGTTGGTGTAGATGATGGTCAGGTCCGGGTCGGCGATGTACATGCCGGTGGATGCGTTATCCAGTGCAGTGCGAATGCGCAGGTTTTCTGCGGCGATGCTGCGCTCGCGCTCCAGGCGTTCGCGCAGGTCGCGCTGCATGCGCGACAGTGCCGCCATCAGGCTGCGCGTATGTTTTGCCGCAACCGGAATCGGCTGGTCCAGGCGGCCCTCGGCAATGTGTTGCGCGGCGGCCATGGCCAGCTGCGGCTCGCCGCCCATCAGGCCGAACACCGAGCGCAGAATCCAGCCGGCGGCCAGCGCCAGGCATACGAATGCAAGCACGACGGCGCCGCCTTGCTGCCACATCACGCGCTGGCTGTACTGCTCGGCCTGGCTGCGGTTGGCCTCGTTCAAGGCCAGGATGCGCTCGCTGATCGCGCCCATGCGGGTTTCGAGCTGCCCGAACTTGTCGGTGAAATCGCGGTACGCCGCAGCGCTGTCGGCATGCGTTTCGGCCAGCGTCGTGACCTGTTCGGCGGAGGCGATGTAAGCCTGCAGCGCGGGTGCCACCGCTTCCAGCTCGCTACGCAGTGCGGGGTCCAGCGGCAGCTTGCGGTTGGCTTGCACTGCATCGCGAAATTCGCCGGCATGTTCGCCCAGCGATACACGCGCGGCGGCAATGCCGGCATCGTCCTTGTGCGATGCGGCGAGCAGCCCGGCGGTGACGTCGCCGCGCAAGGCGTCGTGCATCATGTCGGCCTGCATGTGGTTGCGCAGCGCATCGGAAGAAATCACCTGCGCGGCGATGGCTTCCAGCAGTCCGCGCTGACCGTTGTAGCCCACACCGCCCAGAGCGAGCAGCGCCAACGCGGCCACCAGCACCAGAGCGCCCAACATATGCATGATCTTCATTGCGCGGTCCGTGTCAGAAGCGGAAAGACAGACCGACGCCGAGGGCGTGGTCGGGTGAGCGGTCGTTGAGGCCGCGGCTGTACACCGCGTCCAGTTGCACATCGTTGTTCAACAGCCAGGCCGAGCCGACATCGAGCAGTGCCACGGTGCCGCCATCGTCGCTCTTGGCGATCTGCGGCAATGCCACTTCGACGAAGGAGCGCACGCGATCGTTCCAGGCTTTGCCCAGTACCGCACCCAAGATACCTGCGGTGTAGCGATGGCCGTCGCCGTCGTCGTCCCAGATCACGCCGGGCATCACGCCGGCAGAGATGCTGTCGCTGAGATCCCATTCGGCCACCAGCCGGAACGACGGACGCGCCCCGTGACCACGCAGGGCCTGTGCGCCGCTGGGCAGATCCACATGCAGCAACCAGGCCAGCGAAGTCTTGCCATCGTCGGAGCTGGCCAGATGATGTTTGATGCCGAGCGAGACGTCGGACATACCGCTGATGTTGGATTCGCCCGGCAGGTCGATGTGCTGCCAGCCATCGGTTTCCAGCCGCAATTCCCAGGTTTGGCCGAGCCCGTAGCGGAATAGCGTCGGTGTGGAATAGCCATCGACGGAGGCATCGCGCTCCCACGCAGCGCTGGTTTCCACCTGCAGCCGATGGTTGCCGACGGTGAGGCTGGACTCGACGAAATCGGGTCGATCGGTCGCGATGGGGTCTTCGGCGCGGGCATGGCCAGCGACGCACAACAGCGCAAGACAGCTGGCGAGAATAGATGACTTCATGGTGACCCCTGCAACGATCAAGTCTCGGACGCATGCGTCTGCGCGTGTTGTCTGCACCAGCGCACATGCGGTGTGTGAGCGGCTGTTGCGGTGGGGCACAGGCAGCCGTTGTCACCCAGGCTAACGGCAACGCCAGATAAATCTTTAAGCATTGCCGATGGGTGGAGCCAGGCAGGGCAGGGTGGCTGTGCAAGGCCGGGCCGCCAGCAGCGCTTGCGTCTGCTTGGTGCGGCCATCACGCAGATGGGTGCTGGCGTTGCGGCAACGCCATGCAGCACGGGTGATGCGTTTGAACGACGTAGCGGGCAATTGTTGGGTGCCACGTGCGTGCCGGCATCGCGCAGGCTCGGTGCAACGCGCAGTGCCTTGTGTGCCCAAGACGGCGTCTTGCACAGATGCCGTCGCTGGATCACGCGTGCTTAGAGCGGCTCGCAAAACGTAGCGAGCAGTCGTCAGGTGGTGTGGGCGGCGCGCTCAGAACTGGAATGTACGCGTGGTGCATGCCGCACCGAACACCGGCCGCGCCCACCTGGCGGTGAGCACGGTGGTTTTGTGAGCTGCTTTTAGAAATCCTGCCACTGGCTATCGTTGCCGGCCGGGTTGGCCGATGGCTTGCCCGACTGGCGCGCAGGTGCGGCGATGCGGGTGCTGCCGGTGGATGCGCGCTTGGACGAGGGCAGGGCACGGACAGCCGGCTTGGCCGCAAACGCAGCGCTTGCGGGTGCGGCCACCTGGCTGAGTTTGAACACGGCGACCGCTTCGGTGAGCTGCCCGGCCTGTTCTTCCATCGCACGCGCGGCGGCGGTGGCTTCTTCCACCAGCGCGGCGTTCTGCTGGGTGGCTTCGTCCATCTGCGTCACGGTGAGATTGACCTGCTCGATGCCGCTGGATTGTTCCTGCGATGCCGCTGAGATCTCGCCCATGATGTCGGTGACGCGCTGCACGCTGGCCACGATTTCGCTCATGGTGGTGCCAGCCTGATGCACCAGCGAGGAGCCTTGCGCCACCTTGCTCACCGAGTCGTCGATCAGGTGTTTGATTTCCTTGGCGGCGCCGGCAGAGCGCTGCGCCAACGTGCGCACTTCCGAGGCCACCACGGCAAAGCCGCGACCTTGCTCACCGGCACGCGCCGCTTCCACTGCCGCGTTCAACGCCAGGATATTGGTCTGGAAGGCGATGCCATCGATGACCGAGATGATCTCGGCGATCTTCTTCGAAGAGACCTCGATGCCTGACATGGTGGTGACCACCTGCGCCACCACCGCGCCGCCATGCGAGGCGACATCGGCAGCGCCGATCGCCAGCTGGTTGGCCTGGCGCGCGTGTTCGGCATTCTGCTTGACGGTGGAGGTGAGCTCCTCCATCGAGGCGGCGGTTTCTTCCAGATTGGCCGCCTGTTGTTCGGTACGCTGCGACAGATCATTATTGCCGGCAGCGATCTCGCTGGCAGCCGCATTGATCTGCGTGGCCGAGGTCTGGATGCCGGAGACAATACCGGTGAGCTGCGCCACGGTGGCGTTGGCGTCATCGCGCATGCGTGCGAACACGCCGGCAAACTGCCCATCCATACGCACGGTGAGGTCGCCCTCGGCCAGCGCGCTGAGCAGGCTGGAAATACGCTCCAGGCCTTGCGAGGTGGTTTCCAGCAAGCCGTTGAGCTGGCGGCCGAATTCCAGATAGAACCCGTGCTTGTCGTCCAGCGCCAGACGCTGGCCGAAATCGCCCATCAACGCCGATTGCACCAGCGCCGCCACTTCCTTCTGCGTGCTGACTTCGGTGCTGACATTGCGCCACAGCAGCATGCTGCCGCTGCGATGACCATCGGCCGCGTACAGCGGGGTCATGGTCAGATCCAGCGTCACCGGGCCGAAGCTGTACCGCTCCGACGTGGTGGACTGCAATTGCTGCAGCTGCTGCGCACGCGCCTTGCCTTCGCTGTCGGTACCGAACACGTAGTCCAGCGGCTTGCCGACCACCGCATCGGCGCTGAAGCCGGTCTGGCCCTTGGCATGGAAAGCCGGCTCGCCGTGCTTGAACGAGGTGTGCAGCGCCTCGGTAATGAACACTGCGTTGTGTTGTTCGTCGGCCAGCAACACTTCCATCTCGGAGTGTTCCAGCGCGGTGCGGATGCGCAGGTTTTCGTTGGCGATGGCGGTGTCGCGTTCAATCCGCGCACGCAGGTCGTCCTGCATGCGCTGCATGGCGCCCATCAGCCGGCCCACTTCGTCCCGACGCTGCACGGTGATGTGGTTATCGAGCTTGCCCGAGGCGATCGCATCGGCCACGCCCACTGCCGATTCCAACGGGCGCACCACCTGGCGACGCAGCAGCAGGAACAACGCACCGCTGAGCACCACCGCCGAACCCAGGCCCACCAGCAGGATCGTCCACAGCAGGTGATGCGCCTGTTGCATGATGGCCGCATACGGCACCACCACGCCCAGCGCAAAACGCTCCTGAGCCTTGCCGATCTGCAGCGGCACATACGCACTCACCGTGCCGTCGGCATCGGGAGTGAAATCCACCGAATCCTTGCCGTCCTTGATCGCGTCGAGCATGGCGCGGTGGCGCGCGTCGGTGAGCGGCTTGCCGATGCGCGCGGTATCGCGCGATGACAGCACCACGCCGGCGGGCGACAGCAGTTCGACATACCCATTTTCCATCGGGCGCAATGCACCCAGGCGCTGCTGCAACGCAGCCAGTGCCACGTCCACGCTCACTGTACCCAGATACTTGCCGTCCTGCAGGATCGGCGTGGACAAGGTGGTCATCAGCACCGTCTTGCCGCCAATCTTGTAGTCGTAGGGTTCGGCAACGGTTTGCCGCAGCAGGGCGCGCGGCTTGAGATTCCAGTCGCCAAGGCCCGGGGTTTCGTAATCGGTGAGCGGCTCACGCACCAGCGTCTGGCCAACGCGCCCCCAATACGTCATGAACCGGCCGGTGGCGTCGTGGCCCTTGGCGTTTGCAAAGTCGCTGTCCTTGCCATCGAAGGCCTGCGCTTCCCACAGCGTGCCCATGCCCACCCACTCGGGGTGATCCTGCAGCTGGTCGTGTATTACCGCAGCCGCCGTATCGCGGCTGATGCCGCCATTGGCGCGTTGCACCAGCAAGCTGGTGGCCAGCGATTGGCCGGTGGTCAGTGCCTGACCCAGTTCGCTGCCGATCTGCTCGGCCTGATAGCGCGCGGCATTCTGCATCGTGGCCTGGGCAGACGCACTCAGGGCACGACTGCTTTGCCAATAGGTGATGGCCGCGGTCAGGCCGAAGCACAGCGAGGCGATGACCGCAGTGCCGAACATCAGGCGGTACGCGAGGCGGCCGCCGAAACGTGAGTGCGTGGAAAGCGAGGTCATGGGCGTGGCTGCAAAGGGAGGGGAGGAACCCGCTGACGCGGATTAGCAGGTAGCGCGATCAGCACCATCAGGAGCGCGGCGGTCAGGCGGGCGCGGACGATGTTCGGAATCGGCATGTACCCCCCGACACCACCTTCCTCCGCGCCCTACCGGTCTGACAGCCACGTGCGACGTGTTGCCGGCCGCTATCAGTAAGCCGCCAACGCCACGCGCTTGGGTGCGCGCACGCCTGCATTGCCATGCTGAGTAGCGGATACAGCAACCACCCGGAACGTCGACACCGCATCGTCCAGCTGCTGCGCCTGCTGCTGCATCGCATTGGCGGCAGCGGTGGCTTCTTCCACCAGCGCGGCGTTCTGCTGGGTGCTCTCGTCCATCTGGGTGATGGTGAGATTGACCTGTTCGATGCCGGCCGACTGTTCCTGCGAGGCGGCGGAGATCTCGCTCATGATGTCGGTCACGCGCTGCACCGAGGACACGATGTCGGCCATGGTCTTGCCGGCCTGATCCACCAGTGCCGACCCCTGCGCCACCTTGCCGACCGAGTCGTCGATCAGATGCTTGATCTCTTTCGCCGCACCAGCCGAGCGCTGTGCGAGCGTGCGCACCTCGGAGGCGACCACCGCGAAACCGCGGCCCTGCTCGCCGGCACGCGCCGCTTCTACCGCCGCGTTCAATGCCAGGATGTTGGTCTGGAACGCGATGCCGTCGATGACACTGATGATCTCGGCGATTTTCTTGGACGAGGTCTGGATGCCGGACATGGTGTCCACCACCTGGCTCACCACCTGGCCGCCCTGCGATGCGACGCTGGCCGCGCCGATCGCCAACTGGTTGGCCTGACGCGCGCTTTCGGCATTCTGTTTGACGGTCGAGGTGAGCTCTTCCATCGATGCGGCGGTTTCTTCCAGATTGGCCGCCTGTTGCTCGGTGCGCTGCGACAGATCGTTGTTGCCGGCGGCGATTTCGCTGGCCGAGCCGGTGATCGAACCGGCCGCCTGCTGGATGCGCCCGACGATGCCGGCCAGCTGCGTGGCCGTGGTGTTGGCATCGTCCCGCATACGTGCGAACACGCCGTGGAACTCGCCGTCCATGCGCGCGGTGAGGTCGCCTTCGGCCAATGCGGCCAGCAGCTCGGACAGCTTGCCCAGGTTGCGGTCGCTGACTTCCATCATTGCGTTGAGGTCGTTGATCATGCGCGCCGAATCGTGCTTGAAGCGCGTTGCATCGCCACGCTGGCTGAAATCGCCGCTGGCCGCTGCCTGCGCCAGGCGCTTGATCTCGGTGTTGATGGCCAGCAGGCTGGCCTTGGCCGCGTCGACCGCTTCGTGCAGGACGGCACGCGTGCCAGGCAGGCGGACCGCATCGCGCGACAGGTCGCCCTGTGCGTATTCGTTGAGGATGCCGATGGCATCGACGATGGCATCCAGGTGCTCGAAGAGCATGGTGTTGATGCCGGAGGCCAGCTCGCCATAGACGCCGGGGAAATCGGTGGGCATGCGGTGGGTGACGTCGTCGCCGGCATGCATGTGCATCATTACCTTGGTCTGCGCGGAGAAGCGCTCCAGGGTGTGCACCATGTCGTCGGTGGCCTTGAGCATCTGGCCGATTTCATCGTTGCCATGTTCGGCAGTGCGCACGCTCAGGTCGCCACGTGCGACGCCCTTGATCGCCGCCAATGCACGCGAGACCGGCTCCAGGATCGAGTTGCCGATCATCCAGCCGACCAGCAGGTTGAGCAGCATCAGCACGCCACCGGCCAGGGTCACGATGCCGGTAAACGCCAGCGCCTGCGACTGGGTGTCGTCCAGATACACACCGGTGCCGATTACCCAGCCCCACGGCTTGTAAAGCGCCGCATACGAGGTCTTCTGTACCGGGTCCTTCTGCCCGGGCTTGGCCCAGGTGTAATCGACATAGCCGCCGCCAGCCTGCGCGGCGGTCACGAACGCCGGAAAAATACGCTTGCCGTCCGGGCTGAGCACATCGGTCAAGGGCTTGCCATTGAGGTCCGGGCGGGTGGGATGCATCAGCATCACCGGCGCCTGGTCGGTGACGTAGATGTAGTCCACGCCACCGCGTGCGCGCATGGTGGACAAGGTGGACAGCGCTCTGCTCTTTGCAGTGGCCACGTCCATCTCGCCCTTGTCGGCGCGCTCGGCGTAGCCGTTGACCACCGCCATCGCCATTTCGATCTGGCTCTTGAGCCCGTCGCGACGCGTATCGGTGAGATCGACGTACTGCATGCGTGCCGCGATGACGGCAAGGATGATGATGCCCAATGCAACGAGCGCGGTTTGGGCGAAGAATTTGCGCTTGAGCGGCACATTGGCCAACGTCTTTGCGAGCGAGCTCTTGAACGTCATGACAGGTATCCAGCGAGAGGATTGTGACCGGGATAAGTCGAATAGCGACCCGGTAATAGAAATGTTGAGCGTTGCGTGACGTCAGTTGCTCCGGCACGGCATGGAAGGCACCGACGTCTGTGCGACACGCCATCGCCTGCGTCGCGACAGCGCCATCTGTTGACGCCTACACACCGAAACATGCAGGCACCGCGCGGCGCGCACGATCCGCTGCAAGGCAGATCACGTGAAGCGGTACAGAATGTTGTCGAGGGAATGGCGGTGGCCGTACTGCGGCCGATCGGCGCACGCCGGAATGCGCTTAGCGGTGCTGCGTCGTGCCGACTTTGGCCACCGAAGCCTGCAGGTTCTGCAGCTCGGTCCAGAGTATCTGGTGGGTATCGCCGGGCTGGCCAAGCGACAAGGCTTGCGCTTGGTACAGGTCACCAGCATGCAGGGCGCGATTGGCCAGACGCTGTTGCGCCAGGTACTGGCCCAGCTGCTGCTGCACCACTGCAAACTGGCGCGCCTGCTCACCCTGCGGCGCAGTGGCCTGGAAATAGCCGGCATGCCGGGCGATGCGTTGACGCAGGTTGCCCATGCGCTCGTCATAGGCCTGCACGCGGGCCGCATCGTGCGCGGCGGCGAGCTGTGCACGTTGGTCGTCGCGCAATTGCACCAGGTCGATGGCAAGCGACTGCAGTGCGCTCACCGGCACGCTGTCCAGCAGCACGGAGACCGGTGCGGCCGGTGCGGCAAACGAGGGCGGCAACGACACGCCCGCTGCCAGCACGGCAACGGCGAATGCGGCGCCCAGCATGTTGCGGGCAGAGCGGATGGAATTGGCGGTGTGCATGCGGACATCCTTCGACATGGCGCGGGCGCTTCCGCCCTCATTGCTGTGTGTATCGGCCGCAGAAGCTTGCGCTTGATCACCTTTCGACCAACGGCAGCGCAGGCGGGTGAATCGTTGGTGTTGTGAAGCGCCCGATGATGCGGGTTTGTAGCGTCCAGATAGCAGAACGCCCCGGTGGTTGGCCGGGGCGTTCTGGGGCTTTGGGTGAGGCGGCGTGAGGACGACTGGTGCCGTGACACTGAGCCGTCCCCTCACCCGAATCCACCTCCGTGCGTGAGGTGGGCGAGAGCCGTGCGCTTAGAACTCGCGCCAGTTCGCCTGGTTATCGGTGGCCGTTGCCAGGGCTGGGCGCGAGACGATCGTAGGTTTGATCGCCGGCTTCGCTTTCACAGATCCAAGGTGGCGGGGCGCACCCGTCGAGGCAACGCTTGCCAGCCGCTGCGGGGCAGGGCGGGTTGCCGTTGCCGGCTGCGTCTGGCCGGGGTGGAGTTTGAAGATCGCCACCGCATCGGACAACTGGCCAGCCTGCTCTTCCATCGCCCGTGCGGCGGCGGTGGCTTCTTCCACCAGCGCGGCGTTCTGCTGGGTGGCCTGGTCCATCTGCGTCACGGTGAGGTTGACCTGCTCAATGCCGGCCGACTGCTCCTGCGAGGCGGCGGAGATCTCGCCCATGATGTCGGTCACGCGCTGCACGCTGGCCACGACCTCGGTCATGGTGGTGCCGGCCTGGTCTACCAGCCGCGAACCTTCGGCGACCTTGCTCACCGAGTCGTCGATCAGGTCCTTGATCTCTTTCGCCGCACCGGCCGAGCGTTGCGCCAGGGTGCGCACTTCGCTGGCCACCACCGCAAAGCCGCGGCCCTGGTCGCCGGCACGCGCCGCTTCCACTGCCGCATTCAAGGCCAGGATATTGGTCTGGAAGGCGATGCCGTCGATGACGCTGATGATGTCGGCAATCTTTTTCGACGAGGCCTGGATATCGGCCATGGTCGCGACGACCTTGCTGACCACTTCGCCACCTTGCGAGGCCACGTTGGCGGCACCGATGGCGAGCTGATTGGCCTGGCGTGCGCCTTCGGCGTTCTGCTTGACGGTGGAGGTGAGCTCCTCCATCGACGCGGCGGTTTCTTCCAGGTTGGCGGCCTGTTGTTCGGTGCGCTGCGACAGGTCGTTGTTGCCGGCAGCGATTTCGCCGGCAGCGGTATTGATCGAGCTTGTGGCCAGCTGGATACGCCCGACGATGCCGGACAATTGCGCGGTGGTGGCATTGGCGTTGTCGCGCATCTGCGCAAACACGCCATGGAACTGGCCCTGCATGCGCTCGGTCAGGTCGCCGGCGGCAATGGCCTGCAGCACCTTGGACAACGCACCCAGATTGCCGTCGGCAGTGGCCATCAACTGGTTGAGGCTTTCCACCATCGCCAGAAAATCATGCTGAAACCGCTGCGTATCGCCACGCACGCTGAAGTCGCCATTGGCGGCGGCCTGCGCGAGCAACTGGATCTCGCTATTCATTGCCGAGAGATTGTGCTTGACCGCATCCATGGTGTCGGTGAGCACGGCCTTCTCGCCGGGCAGGCGGTCCATGTCCTGACTCAGGTCGCCGATGGCATAGCGCGACATGATCTGCGCCAGCTTCATCTTTACTTCGATATGCGATGCGACCAGTGCATTGGTGTCGCGCACCATGGTGCCGTATTCGCCGGGAAACGCCGCCTGATCCATGCGGAAGCTGATCTGGCCAGCGTCGTGCCGGCGCGCCATGTCCTGCTGCGCAGCGGCCACGGCTTTGAGTTGATCCTGCATGCCGCGCATGCTGGTCAACAATTGACCAGGCTCGTCGCGCGGCTGCGGGCCGATCGGATTATCCAGCTTGCCGTGTGCGATCGCCTCGGCCACCTGGGTGGCCTGTTGCAAGGGGCGCACCAGGCTGCGCGAAATCAGCCACGCCAGTGCAGCGGCCAGGCCGGCCGACAACAGGCCGAAGGCGATCAAGGCGCGATTGGCCAGCGCCACACTGCTCAGGATCGTGTCTGCACCGGCGGCGTTCTGCTGGTTCTGCAATTCCACCGCCGCGGCGATCGCCTTGGAGCGGCGTTCCAGCAAGGGCTGCGCTTCGCCATTCAACAGCTGCTTGGCGCCGTCGAGATTGCCATCGCGCACCATGCCGAGCAGGCGGTTGTTGGTGGCGCGGGCAGCGGTGAGGCTGTCCTGGATGGCCTGGCGCGCGCGCATGCCGTCGGTGTTGGTCGGCAGCTGCTGCAGCGCGGCCCACAGTTGTGCGTAATGCGCACGATTTTCCTTGAGCTGTGCATCGACGGCGGGCAGTTGTTGCGGTGCGGCCAGCATGAAGTCGCGCATGTAGCGCTCGCCGAGCATGTTGCTTTCGCGCATCTGGTTGAGCAGCGCGGCCTTGCGATTGTTGACCTCGATGATGATCGAGACCTGGTTTTTGACGGTCTTGAACTCGTACAGCGCCAGGGTGGTGGAGCCGGCCAACAAAACGATCAGCAACGCGAATGCCAACGCCAGGCGTCGCCCGACGGTCAGGGAGTGCAGGAATTTCATGGTGATTCTCTAAGGGAGGGTGGGAAAGAGGTACACCGGTAGCGTTCGCTCGCCAGGTTTCTTAAGCCACTCGGGCTCGCTTGGCACGCTTGCGTTCAGCGCGGTCGACGCCAACACGACGCATTGGCGCGATGCGCAGGGCGGCTGGCGCGTGCAAGGCGATGACACAGGCACCGTGGTTTGCAAGCCTTCTATTGCGCGCTGCTGAGCGCTGTGGGCTACGTGGTTTCCCAGGGCGGCATCGTGTGCTGCTACTGGAGGCGCGAGACTACAAGCGGCTTCCTGCATACCCGTAGAAACGCACAAGCCCCGGCATCGCTGCCAGGGCTTGGTGGTGTAGGCTGCATAACCGCAGCCGATGTCGCGAAAGACCTCAGAACTCGTGCCAGCTGGTGTCCCCACCGGAGGCGGCTGCCAGGGTGGGGCGTGCCACGGTTTTCGTCTTGCTCGCCGGTGCGGCGGTGGCGGTAGCGCGCTTGGTCACAGGCGTTTTGAGCGGCTTGCGCGCCGTCGGGGCGGGGCGCGCCGGTGCCATCGTCACCGCAGCGGTGGGCCGCAGCTTGAAGATCGCTACGGCATCGGACAGCTGGCCGGCCTGTTCTTCCATCGAACGTGCGGCGGCGGTGGCTTCTTCCACCAGCGCGGCATTCTGCTGGGTGGCTTCGTCCATCTGCGTCACAGTGAGGTTGACCTGCTCGATGCCGCTGGATTGTTCCTGCGACGCCGCCGAGATCTCGCCCATGATGTCGGTGACGCGCTGCACGCTGGCCACGATGTCGGCCATGGTCTTGCCGGCCTGGTCCACCAGCAGCGAGCCTTCGGCGACCTTGCCGACCGAGTCGTCGATCAAGTGCTTGATCTCTTTTGCGGCACCGGCAGAGCGCTGCGCCAATGTGCGCACTTCGGAAGCAACCACGGCGAAACCGCGGCCCTGTTCTCCGGCACGCGCCGCTTCCACTGCCGCGTTCAAGGCCAGGATATTGGTCTGGAAGGCGATGCCGTCGATGACGCTGATGATCTCGGCGATCTTCTTCGACGACACCTCGATGCCGGACATGGTGGTCACCACCTGCGCGACCACATCGCCGCCTTGCGAGGCCACCGTCGCTGCGCCGATGGCGAGCTGGATTGGCCTGACGCGCATGCTCGGCGTTCTGCTTGACGGTGGAGGTGAGCTCCTCCATCGAGGCGGCGGTTTCTTCCAGGTTGGCCGCTTGTTGCTCGGTCCGCTGCGAGAGGTCGTTATTACCGGCGGCAATCTCGCTGGCCGCGGCATTGATCGACACGGTGGCATGCTGAATCCGCCCGACGATGCCCGACAACTGCTCGGTGGTGGCATTGGCATCGTCGCGCATCTGCGCAAACACCCCATTGAACTCGCCGTGCATCTGCGCCGTCAGGTCGCCGGCTGCAATCGCCTGCAATACCCCCGACAACGCGCGCAGATTGGTATCGGAGGTGGCCATCAAGGTGTTGAGGCTCGCCACCATCGCGTGGAAGTCGTACTGGAAGCGCTGCGCATCGCCGCGCACGCTGAAGTCGCCATTGGCGGCGGCCTGCGCCAGCATCTTGATCTCGCTGTTCATCGAAGAGAGATTGCGCTTGACGGTGTCCATGGTCTCGGTGAGCACGGCCTTTTCGCCGGGCAGCCGTTGCATGTCCTGGCTCAGGTCACCGATGGCATAACGCGACATGATCTGCGTCAGCTGCATCTTCACCGCGATATGCGAGCCGACCAGCGCGTTGGTATCGCGCACCATGGTGCCGTAGTCGCCAGGAAATGCGTCTGCGTCCATGCGGTAGCTGATCTGGCCGGCGTCGTGGCGCTGCGCCATGTCCGATTGCGCGGCCAGCACTGCCTGCAGCTGGCGCTGCATGCCTTGCATGCTGTGCAGCAACTGACCGGCCTCGTCGCGGCTATCGACCTGGATCGTGTTGTCCAGTTTGCCCTGCGCAATGGCGCCGGCCACGCGGGTGGCGCGACCGAGCGGGCCAGCGATGCTGCGTGCGATGAACCAGCCAGCGAAGGCGGCCAGCAACACCACCAGCGTCATCGCCGCGATCATCACCTGCACCGAGCGTTGGTAGGTGGCTTCGGCTTTTGCGATTTCGCTGGTCATTTGCGCGCTGTTGAACTTGGTCAGCTCAACGAGTTTGGCAAACAGTTCGCGTCGCGCCGGACGTGATTGCTCGTCGGATACGGTATTGGCGGTGGCCAGATCATCGGCGCGTATCGCGGCGCTGAGCGCAGCGTTGGCCTTGTAGTAATCAGCCAGTTTCAGCTTGACCGCGTCGTATAGCTCGGCCTCTTTGCCGGGCGTGGTGGTCTTGGCGTAAGCGCTTTGTGCGACATCGATGTCGGCGCGCGCCTTGTCCATACGCTCGAAATAATTCTGCACTGCCTTCGGGTCGTCGGCATGTGCCAGCTGGGCCAATTCGTAGGTGCGGAATTCGCCGAGCAGGGCGCGCATTTCGCTCAACTGCTGCACCGCCGGCGCCCAGACATTACCGATGTCGCGCAATAGCTGCGCGCTGGATTGCATACGCACCAATGCGAACGCGCCCAGGCTTACGGTGATCAGTGCGGTAAACGAAAACGCCACGGCCAACTTGCGCGCGACGGCAAGATTGCGAAACCAGTTCATAGCGGTCATCTCATGTTGCAGAGAGCGACTGGCCGCACGGGCGGCCGGCAAGATGCGGGCGCGCGAGATGATGGCTGAGTCGAACGATCCGGACGAAGGGCCAGATTTTCCGTCGGTCGTGTCGGGCCGGACGGGTATTGCTGATGCCGGCAGCCCCCATACTGCCGGCGATCTCTCCAACCCCGATCGCTCATCGATCGCGTTAAGAGCGTTGCGCCGCGGCATCCGTGCCGCGGGATGTTGCCTTACGCTGCCTGCGGCACCTTCAACGAGCGCACCAGTCCGCCGATATCCACGATCAGCGACACACGGCCATCGCCCAGGATGGTGGCGCCAGAGACGCCCGGAATGCGGCGGTAGTTGTTTTCGATGTTCTTGACGACAACCTGCTGCTGGCCGAGCAGTTCGTCCACTTCCAGCGCGATCTTCTGGCCGTCGCCTTCGACCACCACCACCAGCGGTTCCTTCGAGGACTGTTGCCCGCCGAATCCGTAGTAATTGGTGAGCGAGAGAATCGGCAGATACTCGCCACGCACCCGCAGCACCCGGCCTTCGCCTGCCATCGAGCGGACGTCTTCGGCGGCCGGCTGCAGCGCTTCGAGCACGTAGGACAGCGGCAGGATCAGCGTTTCGCCGGCCACCGAGACGGTCATGCCGTCCAGAATGGCAAGGGTCAGCGGCAGACGGATCAGCACGCGGGTACCGCTGCCGGCGCTGCTTTCCAGCTGGACTTCGCCACCCAAGCCCTGGATGTTGCGGCGGACCACGTCCATGCCCACGCCACGACCGGAGAGATCGGTGACCGCATCGGCGGTGGAGAAGCCCGGTGCGAAGATGAGGTCCCACACCTGCGAATCGGTCGGGTTGTCCGGCACGGCAATGCCGCGTTCGGCTGCTTTTTCCAGGATCTTGGCGCGATTGAGGCCGCGGCCGTCGTCGCTGACTTCGATCACGATGTGGCCACCCTGATGCGAGGCCGCCAAGGTGATCGTGCCGGTTTCGTCCTTGCCGGAGGCGCGGCGCGCATCGGGCATTTCCAGACCATGGTCGATCGAGTTGCGCACCAGATGCACGAGCGGGTCGGCGATCTTTTCGATCAAGCCCTTATCTAGTTCGGTGCTTTCGCCAATGGTGCGTAGACGCACCTGCTTGCCGAGACGGCTGGACAGGTCGCGCACCAGGCGCGGGAAGCGGCGGAACACCGCATCGACGGGCAGCATGCGCACGCCGATGACCGCTTCCTGCAGATCGCGGGTATTGCGCTCGAGCAGATCCAGACCGGCGAACAGCTGTTCGGCATGCGCCGGATCCAGCCCGGCGGAGACCTGCTTGAGCATGGCCTGCGTAATCACCAACTCGCCGACCAGGTTGATCAATGCATCGACCTTGTCGACGCTGACGCGGATGGAGCTTTCGGCTTCTGCAGCAGCGGCCTTGGCCGGCGCCGCAGCAGCGGCAGGCTCAGCGGCTGCTGCAGCGGCCGGTGCAACGGCCGCCACTGGCGCTGCGGCGTCTACCGCCAGGCTCGGCGGCGGGCCGGGTACCGCCATCGGGCGGATGTCCAGCTCGCAATCGTCCACCACCCAGGCGAAGGTGTCTTCGATCTTGCTGCGCGGAATCTTGCCGATCAGGCCCAGATCCCACGCCAGATAGGCTTCCAGCGGGTCGATGCTTTCAAAGCCCGGCATGCGCTCCAGACGCGCGGCAATCTGCAGCGGGCCAAGATGCTCCAGCTCGCGGATGATGCGCAGCGGGTCGTTGCCGCTCATGAACAGCGACGGCGCCGGGGTGAAACCGATATGCCAGGCTTCGGGTTCTTCTTCCTTCGGCTTGGCGACCACCACCGCAACCGGCGCTTCGCCGGCCAGCACCGCGTTCAAGCGCGTATGCACGGCCTTGACCGCGGCCGGGTCGGCGGGAGTGCCGTGTTCGGCTTCGCGCAGCAGGGCGCGCAGCACATCGACCGAGCCGAGCATGGCGTCGACCGCATTGGGTTCGAGCTGGCGCTTGTTGGAGCGCAACTCGTCCAGCAGCGTCTCCAGCACGTGGGTCAGGCCGGCGACGGCCTCGAACCCGAAAGTGGCTGCGCCACCCTTGATGGAGTGCGCAGCGCGGAACACCGAGTTGATGATTTCCGGGTCGCGGTTGCCCTCTTCAAGGGACAACAGCCCGGCCTCCATCGCGTCGAGCCCTTCGCGGCTTTCCTCGAAAAAGGTGGCGTGGAAACGTTGCAGGTCCATGCTCATGGGCGTGAGATCCGATGGTGAAGCGAGTAAGGATTAACCGAGAACTTTCTGCACGGTGGCGATCAGCTGTTCTGGATTGAACGGCTTGACCAGCCAACCGGTGGCGCCGGCGGCCTTGCCTTCGGACTTCTTGTCGGCCGCCGATTCGGTGGTGAGCATCAGCATCGGAGTGAACTTGTAGTCCGGCAGCTGGCGCAGCTCGCGAATCAGCGAGATGCCGTCCATGTTGGGCATGTTCACGTCGGTCACCACCGCATTGAAGCGCTGGCCCTTCGCGCGGCCCAGCGCAACAGCGCCGTCTTCGGCTTCTTCGACGGCAAAGCCGGCGGAGGTGAGGGCGAAAGAGACCATCTGGCGCATTGACGCCGAATCGTCCACCACCAAGATACGTGCGCTCATGCGGCGTTCTCCACAGATTTCAGGTTGTCATTGGATGCGGAAAGTCCCAGTGCGTCGGTGACGCCGAGCAGACGTGCCGCATCTCTAAAGGTGTCGTTGCAGCCATCGAATTCGGTGTGCAGACCGGCCTGGCGGCGGGTTTGCACAAAGGCGCAGAGCAACTGCACGCTGGCGGTGTGGATACGGCGGACTTCACCGGCATCAAGCACCAGGTCGCCGCCCTGGGTGAGGAATTCGGCAAGCTTCTGCTTGAGGTCGGCGCTGGTCTCGATGCCGAGATCCTCACCCAATATCACTGTGCTCATTGTTGCTCCGAACGGCTGGTTCTATGCGTACTAACGGCGGAAGGCGGAAAAGCTTTAACGGTGAATCGGCGACACGCCAGATTGCGCAAGCCCTGCGTTAATGCAGCAGGTGCGTGGCATCGAGCAGGATCATCGGTTGATGGCCCAGGCGGGCGACACCGCGGAACAGGTTGTTGGAAATACGGCACAGGCGTGCGTTGTCCGGCGGCTCGATCTGGTGATCGGTGAGGCTGGTGACGTCTTCCACGGCCGACACGCGCAGGCCCATGGTTTCGCCGTTTTCTTCCAGCACCACCACGCGGGTGTGCAGGTCCATATCTACCGGCGACGAGCCCAGATGGATGCCCAGGTCGATCACCGGCACCACCTGGCCACGCAGATTCATGATGCCGAGCATGGCGCTGGCGGTGCCGCGTAGCGGCAACAGCGGCACCGGCAAGACCACCTCCTGCACCTTGAGCAATTCCAGCGCATACGTTTGTTCGCCGCAGCGCAGGCGTAGCCACCGGGTGCTGCGTTCGCTGGCGCGGCGCTCGGCATGGATCTTGTCGGCCTGACCAGGCGCAAGCAGTGCCTGCAGGCCTTGCGGATACACCGGTGCCGGTGCGGCGCGTTGCGGTGCTGCACGCGGTGCGGGTGCGGGTGCCGGCACGGCGACCGGTGTGGCTTCCAGCCCGAACGCCGGGTCGGAATCCATTTCTGCCAGCAGATCGGCAGTCAGCAGGTCCACCGCAGAGGAGGCGGTGCCAAAGGCCGGGTCGGCGTCCATTTCGGCCATCAGATCGGCCGTGCTCATGAACGGGCTGGGCGCGGCCGTGGCGAATGCCGGGTCGGCATCCATCTCGGCCAGGAAATCGGCAGCGATATCGGCAGCACTCGGTGCGGCGACCACGGGCGGCCCGAATGCCGGGTCGGCATCCATCTCGGCCAGGAAGTCGGCAGCGATGTCGGCAGCGCTCGGTGCGGCTATCACGGGCGGCCCGAATGCCGGGTCGGCGTCCATCTCGGCCAGGAAATCGGCGGCGATATCGGCAGCACTCGGTGCGGCGACCACGGGCGGTCCGAATGCCGGGTCGGCATCCATTTCGGCCAGGAAATCGGCGGCGATATCGGCAGCACTCGGTGCGGCAATCACGGGCGCACCCAGTGCCGGGTCCGAACGCAGGTCGGCCAGCAGATCGGCGGCGATGACTTCCGGCGTTGCGGCAACGGCAACCGGCGCTTCGGCGACAGCGACGTCGGTCTCTTCGATCGTGGCAAGCGCGGCAGCGGGCGCAGCGGCGAGGATTACAGTGGCAGGTGTGCTCGCGACGGCGGCGGGAATCTCTACGCCGGCATCGTGCAGCAAGCCTTCCAGATAATCGTCCAGCTCACCGTTGGCGGTGTGGTTGCTCATGCGGCTTGCTCCATACGCATCACGTCATCGGCCAGCACCCATTCCAGCGCGCGGCGATAGGCGGACAGGCCGCGGCCCTGATAATCGGCGCCGGTGGCGGGGACGGTCAGTGCGGCGGCATTGCAAATACGGGTGTCCATCGGAACGGCGTCTTCCCACACCACCGGTCCGTAGGTGGTCTGCATTTCTTTGAGCGTTTCGTTGCCGGCACGGGTGCGGCGGTCGAACAAGGTCGGCAGGATCGACACCGGCAGCTCGCGGCGACGCGAGCGCTGCACCATGTCGGCGGTGCGCACCATGCTGGCCAGGCCATGCAGTGCGAGCGGCTCGGCCTGGGTCGGCACCACCACGCGGTCGCAAGCGGCCAGCGCGTTGATCATCAGCAGGCCGAGCGTAGGCGGGCAGTCGAGCAGGATGTAATCGTGTTGCCCGGCGTGGCGGGTCATGGCGTTCTGCAATGCCAGGCCCAGGCCGGGTTGATTGGCGCTACGGCGCTCCAGCGTGGCCAGTGCGGCTTGCGCGCACACATACGACAGGCCGGGGATGCTGCTTTCGTGCGCCAGGCTGGCCAGATCGCTCGGCGGGGTGCCGAACAGATCCAGTACCCCGCGCGGCGGCGGGTCGACCGCCACGCCGAACGCGCGGGTGAGCGAGGAGTGCGGGTCGAGGTCGATCAACAACACCCGATGACCGAGCGCGGCCAAGCCGCGACCCAGCGCCAGCGTCGTGGTGGTCTTGCCTACGCCGCCCTTTTGGTTGGCGATTGCCCAGATACGCATCTCACTGCACTCCTTCAATTACGGCGGGGACGGAACTTGTGCCGCTTTCGGTGGTGACGGCCGTTTGGCCGCCGTCTGACTTGGGAAGCTTTGGCGCCCCGGCGGCGGTCGCGTGCAACTGCGATGGCGGATCGGGTGCGAGTGAGCCAGCTGAGTCAGCGAGGATGATCAACACCACACGCCGGTTCGCATTCCGTCCCGCCTCGGTTGTGTTATCGGCACGTGCGCGGAATTCTCCATAGCCCACCATCGCCAATCGTTGCGGGGCGATGCCATCGTCGGCAAACAGGTGCACCACGCTGGCCGCACGCGCCGCCGACAGCTCCCAATTGGAGGGGAACTGCAGGGTGGCGATGGGCTGGTTGTCGGTATAGCCCTCCACGCGCACGCCGTTGGGCGCATCGCGCAGCACCGACGCCAACGTGGACAGCGTTCCGCGGGCGCCGCCGGCCAGGGTGGCCGAGCCGGTACCGAACAGGATGTCGCTGTTGATCTCCACTTCGATCCACAGATCGTTGCGGCGGATGGTGATGAGTTTCTTGTCGATCAGCGGCGACAGCGTCTTGCTCAGCTGTTCGGCAACCGCATCCATCTGCCGCTGCGCACGCGCCAGCTGGGTCTGATTGCGCAGCGACACCGGCATGCGCATCTGCGCGGCCATCGACGGCAGCAGGGTGGGGTCGGTGGGGCCGTTGGACGCGGCCATCGGCGCGCCGGCCTTGATCACCGACGGGCGGTCGTAATCGGCGCCCAGGCTCTGGGTCTTGCCCAGTTGCACCGGGCTGGCGTTGGTGGACGAGCCGCCGAACGCGCTGGTCAGCGCCTGCGCCATGACCTTGTATTTGCCCTCGTTGAGCGAGGAGATGGCATACATCACCACAAAAAATGCGAGCAGCAAGGTCATCAGGTCGGCGTACGGAATCGCCCACGCTTCGTGGTTGCCATGTTCTTCGTGGTGTTTGCGACGACGGGCCATAGCAGCTCTAATGCAAGTAGCCTGCCAATTTCGACTCGATGTTGCGCGGGTTCTCGCCCTGAGCGATCGCAATCAGCCCTTCGATCGCCATTTCGCGCTCGTTGGTGCTGCAATGGATCACGCTCTTGAGCTTGGCCGCCACCGGCAGAAACAGCAGATTGGCCGAGGCAATGCCATAAATGGTGGCGGTAAACGCCGCAGCGATGCCGTGGCCGAGCATGGCCGGGTCGGCCAGATTCTTCATCACCGCCATCAGGCCGAGTACCGCGCCGATGATGCCCAGCGTGGGCGCATAGATGCCCATGCCTTCGAACACCTTGGCCGCGGCAAGATCCTGACGCTCCTGGTTATCGACTTCGATTTCCAGCATATGCCGCATGGATTCCGGCTCCACGCCGTCGACCAGCATCTGCAGGCCCTTGCGCAGGAAAGCATCGCTCTGGCGCGGCAGCTGATCTTCCAGGCCCAGCAGGCCCTGACGACGCGCGATGTTGCTCCATTCCACGATACGCGCCAGCAGCTGCGGGCGATCGCTGGACGGCGGCTGGATCACCCAGCGCAGGATCTTGAATGCGCGCCGGAAAACCGCCGGGGAGGTATGCAGCAGGATCGCCGCCACGGTGCCCACGATCACGATGAGGAAGGCAGCCGGCGACCACAGCGACGAAATGCCGGCGCCTTTCAACACGCTGCCGCCCACGATCGCAACGATCGCCAGCACCAGTCCGATAATGCTCAGTCTGTCCATGGAAGCGGTATCGGCCCAGTCGCGGCGGACTTGATAGATGTGGCCGGTTGGCGCGCCAGAAACTTGTCGTTCTGAGGTATGGGTCTTCGAATTGCCGACTGCGCTGAGAGCGGTAGCGCGGCCGGGGACCGGTTCCTCGGTCGTAAAAGGTCTCGATGAACTCAGTGGCGCCTCAGGTCAGCCCTTGCGTTACCGAGGCGGACATGGAAGACACGACCGACGCGACACTCAAGCCCCTCTCCTGCGGGAGAGGGGTTGGGGTGAGGGTACGTCCAGGCGCGGACTGTCGATTGTAGGCTTCGGTGAGAGCGCCAGCGCGGCCGGGAATCGGCTCTTCGGCGCGGCAGACATCCTGTCTGACTCGCCGTCGCGGCACATCCCTGCCATGGCGATGGCAGCCAGGCGGCTTCTGTTGGGCCATGTCCTGGAATGTGTCAACACTCACGTCGATCCTGTCTCTGGCTGAGCCCGGTTGCAAGTAACGGGGAGAGTGCAGGCGCTTCGGTAAACCGCTTGCGCCTGGTTTCGGGCGAGGGCGTGTTGCGGGCCGCGATGAAGCTGCTGCGGCAAGCAGACTGTGCCGTACCGTGCTGCATGCAAGCGTGGCGAGCCCGACCGCGCATCGTGGCGCTTGTATTGCTGCGGCCTGCTGCGCGGCAGAATGCGCTGGCGCATGGGCTGTGATACTTAGCTTCCCGTTGCATTAGAACGATCTAATCGCGTCCGCGCAGAAGGGGAGAGAAGAAGAGGGAAACCGGGTCGCCGCAACGGCGCCGGATATTTTTGCGTCACTCGGGCGGTGTTCTTGTCCGATCGTTGGATCGATACAAAGCCGCCGAAGCCGATCACTATTGGGAGAACATGATCGAAATGAACTGCATGCCATTTGCACGCAACCGCAGCACGCTGTCCGCCGGTATCGCCATCGCCTTGTTCGCGAGCGCCGCCTCCGCCACCGTCTCCGCCCAGCAGGCCGACGGCACGCCGGCGCCCGCGGGCCAGGCCGAGGTGCAGGCCACGGAGCTGGACGCTGTGACGGTGACCGGCTACCGCTACGCGATCGAAAAAAGCCTGGAGCAGAAGCGCAACGCCAACGCCGTGGTCGATGTGATCACCGCCGAGGACGTGGGCAAATTCCCCGACAAGAACGTGGCCGATGCGCTGCAGCGCGTGCCCGGTGTGGTCATCAGCCGCGACGGCGGCGAAGGCAAGAACGTCAGCGTGCGCGGTCTGTCCTCGGAGCTGGTGCTGACCGAATTGAACGGCAACTACATCGCCACCGCCGAGTCCAACGGCGACCCGACGCGCTCGTTCAACTACACGCTGCTGCCGTCAAACCTGCTGGGCAGCGCGGAGTTGTACAAGACCCCGGAAGCGCGCATCGACGAAGGCGGCATCGGCGGCACGGTGATCCTGCAGACGCGGCGCCCGCTGGAACTGGAAGCACATTCCGGCTTCGTTTCCGCCGAGGGCACCTGGTCCGATACCAGCAAGAAGACCGACGGCCAGTTCTCCGGTTCGTACTCGTGGCACGACAAGGACAACCGCTTTGGTGTCTTCGTTGGCTACACGCAGCAGAAGCGCACCGCACGCACGCTCAATGCCAGTACCGAGAGCTGGCAGTGGTACGGCCGCGACGAAGTCGGCCCGGCGGTGGACGTGAACGGAAATCCGTCGGACTTCAACGCCAACTGGTGGGGCGGTACCGGTTTCTGGGACCAGAACGGCAATTACTCCACCGGTTTCATGATGCCGACGGCGGTCAGCCTGGATGCCAAACGCGAGGAGCGCGAGCGCAAGGGTGGGCAGCTGACCTTGCAGTTCAAGCCAACCGACGACCTGACCCTGACCGCGAACTATTTCCGCTTCGATCTGTCGCAGAACTCGCAGACCAATACCATCAAGATCCCCGAGTGGAACATTGCCCGCTTTAACGGCGACGGCAACTGGCGCGGCGGGCGTCTGCTCGACGGGCTGCAGTTCGATCCCAGCGGCACGATTGTCACTGGCGCCGCCTACAGCCTGCGTCCGGGCAAGACCTATTACTGCAGCGAGGCGCAGGCCGCCGCAGCCGGCCTGCCTCCGGGCGGCTGGGGCTCGGATGACTGCACGGTGCCGACGCCGCAGATCACCGGCAGCTACAACATCGAGAAGTCGCAGTCGCAGACGGTGGACCTGGGCGGCGAATGGCGTGGCGAGCAGGTGGACGTGTCGTTCAAGGCTGGCCGCACCTGGGCCAAGGGCGGGCCGGAGCTGCAGTTTTCCTTGCCGATCAAGCCGCGCCTGCAGAACGCCGACGGCAGCTGGACCAACGGCAACTTCGCCAGCGCCTGGGACCTGACTGGCACACCGAGCATGACGTTCTCGCCGGAGCTGATGCAAAACCTGCGCAACGGCATCCTGCAGGTCGACCTGGGCTCGACCGGCTCGTCCTGGACCCGCAATACCAATCAGCAGCAGTACGCGCAGATCGATACCACCTGGCATTTCGACGGCGAGGTCTTCGACTCGCTGCAGTTCGGCCTCAAGCGTCGCGACGGCGGCATCCACCGCAGTACCGGCAACAACTACTGGGTATGCCCTGGCACCGATCCGGGCGACTACGACAACCGCTACTGGAACGGGCGCTGCAATGCCATCGCTACGCAGTTCTCGCCGGGCCTGCTGTTCGCGCAGGACAACCTGGCCGGTGGCGTCAACGCCAGCGCATTCCCGGCGATCAACTTCCCTGGCTACATCGGCTACTTGAACCAAACCTACGGCGCGATGCAGACCCGCAGCGAAGACAACTTCGTCTACAACGTCGACGAGGAGATCTATTCCACCTACCTGCAGCTCAACTTCCACACCGAGCGGCTGCGTGGCAACGTCGGCGTGCGGGTAGCGCGCACCGGCCAGCGTGCCGATTCCACCGACAAGGTGACCGCCTACAACGACTATTTCTTCGACGGCGTCGACGGCAATCCGCTGGCCTGCCAGCAGGGCGCTGCCATGCCCAGCGGCGCCCCGGCCGACACCTATTGCGGGACCGAAGGCTACTGGCGTTTGTCCGACAGCGTGCAGCGCACCGAGTCGTTCGTGGTCAGCGGGCTGGATCGCAACTACACCGACGTGCTGCCGAGTTTCAACCTGGCCTACGACCTGACCGAAAACCTGCTGCTGCGCGCGGCAGCCGCGAAGGTGATTGCGCGTCCCAGCTACAACGACATCGCCGCGCCTGGCAGCCTGGAGTTCTACAGCCCCGAGTACGTGGCCGACCGGCGCCTGACCGGCGGTGCCAGCGAGCAGGGCTGGTACGGCTCGGGCAGCAACAAGAACCTGGAGCCGTACAAGGCCAACCAGTTCGACTTGGGGCTGGAATGGTATTTCCACCCGGGTTCGGTGGCGGGTGTGGGGCTGTTCCGCAAGAACGTGGAGAACTTTGCGGTCGACGTGATCAGCGACGTGAACATGATGATCGACGGGCAACCGGTCACCGTGCAGAACTACAGTACCCAGGCCGGCGGCCAGGACGCGGTCTCGCAAGGTGTGGAGCTCTACGCGCAGCACACGCTGCCGTTCGGCCTCGGCGTACAGGTCAACTACACCTACAACGATGCCAGCAAGGCAGCGGTGCGGCTGGAAGACGGCACCGAGGCCGGCAAGACCTCCATGCCGGGCAGCGCCAGGAACCAGACCAACCTCACCGTGTTCTACGAAGCCGACAGCCTGCTGCTGCGCGCCTCGTACAACCGTCGTGGCGAGCTAGTGCAAGGCCTGGTCAACGGGTTGAACGTCTTTGAGGAGCCGTACTATCAGATCGATGTAAATGCGGCATACAACATCACTCCGGCGCTCAGCCTCACCGCCTCGGTGTTGAACCTGACCAAGCAGGAGTCGCGCTCGCACCTGGGCGAGGACACCCGAGCCCGCTTCTATAGCGGCGGATACGCAGGCCGGCTGGCGTACTTGGGGCTGACCTACAAGTTCTAGGTCCCAGCGTGTCGCGCCCATGCCTGCCACGCGGCGGACCGTATGGGCGCGATGGTTCGGCGACGGCCGGGCTGTAGTGTCGCCGTGCACGACGACACTGTCGTGTTTGCGTGGTCGTTTATCACAGAATCTCATCGAATGGCGTCTTTCCTGCTGCGCAGGCCTGTAATGACTCAGCGGCTTCTGCACAGGGAATGCTGCTAAAGCATATGCGTCAGCTGGTCTCTTCATGCCCAGCGCCTGATGCGGGCGTCGGTGGTTGTAGAGCTGGATCTAGTCGCCGAGCACGCGGACCGCGTGGTGCTGACGTTCGATTCAGTGGCGCGGGACGCATTGCTCTTTCAACGTGCGGATGACGAAGAAGTGCACCTGGAACCGTTATTTGAAGAAGTGCACCTGGAACCGTTATTTGGAAGGCGCGCCGGAAACCGCCGGCGGGTGTGCAGCAGGATCGCCGCCACCGTCCCGACGATCACGAAGGCAGCCGGCGACCACAGCGACGAAATGCCGGCACCCTTCAAGACGCTGCCGCCCACGATCGCAACGATCGCCAGCACCAGTCCGATTACGCTAAGCCTGTTCATGCAAGCGGTATCGGCCCGGGCGCGGCGGACTCGATAGAACCGAGAGGTCGAGAGCGCCAGAAAGTTGTCGTTCTGAGATCGCGGCCTTTGCCTTGCCGACTTCACTGGGTGTGTAAGGCCGTAGGCCCAGTCATCAATTGAGCGAAATGACTGAGACGATCCAGTGGATCGCGCCGAGGACGTTTCAGGCTGTCTTGGCGTATCGATTCGCAATGGCGCAGTACTGCTTGAGTTTGGCAAAGAAGTTTTCGATCAGGTGCCCGCGCAGGCCGCGCTGCTCCAGCGTGCGCGTGAGATTACGCATGGGACTGGCGAGCGTGACTGTCAGTCTCGCTCATTCGCGCATGCACCGATGCTTGAAGCACAGTTGTTGATCAAGGAGCTGGGAGCGCAGGAAGCTCGCGTTTTGGTACTGGAAGCCAGTTTGGGATTGAAGCCGCCCTTGTCCGATTCAAATGACCCTGACAAGAATTAGACCGATCAAACAGGATCAAACCCTATTGAACTGGCTTAAGGTGACGTAGACTGTGTTCAGTTGCCGCCACTTTGGCGGCGCATTTCTGGTTGGGTGCAGGCATGGACGATCGCTGGCTGTCTGTCGATGAAATAGCCGACTACCTCGGCGTAGCCAAAGACACCATCTACACCTGGGTGACCTCTAAAGGCATGCCAGGGCACAAGGTTGGGCGCTTCTGGAAGTTCAAGAAGGAAGACGTGGACGCCTGGGTGCGCGAGGGCGGTGCCGCTGCCAGCAGTGATGACTTTGACGACAAGCAGCCCCGCAATGCCTAACCAGCGCTCCGCACAGGACAACAATGATATGAGCGACCTTGATCAAGAAGCCCAAGCGCCTGAGCGCGCGCTCGAAGAGGGCAAGGTCTTTGACTACATCACCGGCAAACCGGTGAAGGACAGCGACAAAGAGCAAGTCCGCCAGCGCATTGCCCGCGCTATCATCCATGAGTACGGCATCGCCGCCGAAGACATGGAGCCCGACTTCAAAGTCAAGGTGCTGGGCAAGAACCGCAAGCTCGACATCGCCATCTTCAAGCCAGGCCAAGCGCACACGCTGGACAACCTCTACCGCGCTGTGGTCGTGGAGAAAGAGCCCAAGCTCGGCACCAAAGGTGCTTATCGCATGCGTGATCCGGAAGAGGCGCGCAAAGAGTTTGATGTGCTGGAAACCGTTATGGCCCAAGTCGAAAGTTGCGAATACGGCTTGTGGACCAACGGCTTGGAGTTCTTCTTCTTCAAGAAAGAAGTCACTCGCTTCGACACCAAGTTCAAGCCCATCGGCGACTGGCCGCTGGGTGACGACACTTTCAGTGTCGAAGGGCGCTCCATGGGGCGCCTGCGCCGTGCCGATCCGGTCATGCTGCGCACCGCGTTCCGCCGCTGCCACAACTACATCCACGGCAACGAAGGTATGCCCAAGGATGCGGCCTTCTGGCAGTTCTTGTACCTCATCTTCTGCAAGATGTACGACGAGCAGCAGCCCAACGATGCGCGTCGCTTCTGGGTGGGGCCATTCGAGCCGTTTGAAGCTGCTGGCCGAGAGCAAATCCGCCTGCGCATCAAGCCGCTTTTTGAGGCGGTGAAGAAAAAGTACGGCGGTCTGTTCAAGGGCAACGAAGAGATCACCCTGTCCGACCGCGCTCTGGCCTTCATCGTCTCCGAGCTGGCCCGCTACGACTTTGGCCGCACCGACGTGGACGCCAAGGGCACGGCCTACCAAGAAATCGTCGGTACCAACCTGCGCGGAGATCGCGGCCAGTACTTCACCCCACGCGGTGCCATCAGCCTCGTGGTCAAGATGCTGGCACCCAAGGAGCATGAGCGCGTGCTCGATTCGTCCTGCGGTACGGGCGGATTCCTGGTCGAGACCTTAAACTACCTGAACAAGGTCTTCCACGACGAGAAGCACGTCAAGTCGGGCGACGAGAACACGGAAGAGTTCATCTCTATCCGAGACCGACTGGCTCACTTCGCGGCCAACAACCTGTTCGGTGCCGACTTCGACCCTTTCCTGGTTCGCGCTGCACAGATGAACGTGATGATGGCTGGCAATTCGCTCGGCCATCTCTATCACATGAATTCGCTGGAATTCCCGGCAGGCCACCTGCCAGGTGTGCCGGCCGCGAAGGCAGCCATCCCGCTAGGGACGATTGATGTGCTGATGACCAACCCGCCGTTTGGCTCGGACATTCCGGTCACCGAAAAGACCATCCTGGAGCAGTACGAGCTGGCCCGCCGCTGGGAGAGGCAAGGCGATGGCTTCATGATGACTAACGCTATCAAGCCTGCTGTGTCGCCCGAGGTGCTGTTCATCGAACGATGCGTCAAGTGGCTCAAGCCGGGTGGCCGTGCTGGCATCGTCTTGCCGGACGGCATCCTGGGCAACCCAGGCGATGAGTACATCCGCTACTGGATTCTTCGCCACTGCTGGGTGCTGGCCAGCATCGACCTGCCCGTGGAGTGTTTCATCGTGGAGGCCAACGTCAACATTTTGACCAGCTTGCTTTTCCTAAAGCGAAAGCCCGAGGAGGTGATCAAGGCTGAAGACCTGGGCCAAAAGAAGGACTACCCCGTCTTCATGGCCGTCGCCGAGAAGGTGGGCTTCGACCGCCGTGGCAACACGCTTTACAAGCGCCACCCTGACGGTGAAGAAATTCTGGTGGATGTCAGCCATGAAGAGAAGGTCCGCATCGGCGGCGGCCTGCAAGTGCGCACCCTGCACCGCAAGGAGCGCATCCTCGACGACGACCTGCCCGAGATCGCCAAGGCGTATGCCGAGTTCCGCGCCCAACATCCGGAGCCCAGCAAATGATCACGCGACTTGAAGCCACACGTTATCGCTGCTTCGAACGCCTGGGCGTCGATGTCGGCGACTTTCGTGTTCTCGTTGGGGCCAACGGCTCCGGCAAGACCACGCTCCTCGATTTGCCAGGCCTACTCGGCGACCTCCTGGACGCCAAATATGTGGTCGATGCGTTCGTACCGCGTCATCGCAAGTCATCGGAGGGCAAAGCTCGCGCGAGCAGCCTGAGGGAACTCGTGTTTGCTGATCGAGGAGATGACTTTTCTTTCGCCATCGAGGCGAAATTGCCGGAAGAAGTCCAGTCAAAACTCGTCGAAGGCATGTTTCAACGACTAAGTAAGGCTCAACGGCAAAAAACTCAGTCCGCGCTGGAGATTGACAAGAAGCGCTGGCCTTCACATATTCGGTACGAACTCGGACTCCGAGTCTCTGAAGACCGAGACCTACACGTCGTTCAAGAGTACCTATTCGTCTTCCCTGAGGCTTACAAACCGAATCGCGCGGAGCCTGGATACCAGGGTGTCCGAGTAAGCGAGCGGAAACGCAAGGGCTGGCGAATGATCCTGCAGCGCGAATTTGGACAAACGGCTGAATTTACGCCAGAGGTTCCGCCTCCAGGAGCAAGAACCCGCTCCACAAAGGTCGGAATTGGCAACACCTTGCTCGCTATGCCCCGAATGCTCTTTGAGTCGGAGCATGAGTACCCCGCTTCACGTTGGCTGCATAGTCTACTGACCACAGACACTGTGTTTCTCAATCCAGATTGGGAGGAAATGCGGTTTGCCTGCCCGCCAGGCCAGCCAAAAACGATCACATCGGACGGTCGAAATGCGCCATGGCTAGCGCTGGACTTGAAGCGTGAAGGCGCTCCAGAAGGCGCAGGCATCGACTACCGCAGCGAGCGCTATGCAGACTGGATTGCCCATGTGCAAACCGCGCTGCCGCAAGTCACTGACATCGAAGTACGTGAGCGTGAGGACGACCACCACGCCTACTTCGTGGTCAGCTACAAGGGCGACTTCAAAGTGCCGTCTCCAGGTTTGTCGGATGGCACTCTGCGCATCCTCACGCTGACGCTGCTGCCTTACCTCAGCAAGCAGCCCGCCATCTTGGTGACCGAGGAGCCAGAGAACGGCATCCATCCGCGCGCTATCGAGGCAGTCTTGCAGTCGCTCTCGTCCATGTACGACAGCCAGGTGTGGGTGTCATCGCATTCGCCGGTGGTCTTGGCTCGCGCCAAGCTGGACCAGTTGCTGTGTGCACGACTGGCCAGCGAAGGCGGCGTGGAGATGGTCGCCGGGACGGACCATCCCCGTCTTCAAGAGTGGCGAGGTGGTATCGATCTTGGCAGCCTTTTTGCGGCGGGGGTGCTGGGATGATGAACAAGCGCTCCTGCGTCATCTTGGTGGCCGACAGCAATATGGCAGCTACCTTCCGTGGATACTTCAAGCGCGAGCGTTGGCACCTAAGCCTCGCTTGCGCACCCTTCGAGATCGACACTGATGTCGGTGCCGACTTGCTGGTGGACGAAGGCGGCAACGACCCCGGCGTCTACACCAAGGGCCACGAATTGTTGCGCCCTTACCAGAACAGCCACCATCACGCCCTCGTGGTGCTGGACTGCGAATGGGAAGGCTCACCGGGCAAAGACGCGATCGTCTCCCACATAACGGCCAATCTGGTGGCAAGTGGTTGGACCGAGGACGCGGTCAAGGTGATCGCCATCGAGCCAGAGTTGGAAAACTGGCTGTGGCAAGACAAGCCGCAAGTGGCAGACGTGCTTCGCTACAAAGGCGACAAGTCCCTGCGCCAGCATTTGGCGGAGAGCGGATGGTGGCCTGCTGACGCCGCCAAACCGCCGCGACCGAAGGAGGCCGCCGAATGGGTGCTCAAGCAGACGCGGCAACCTCGCTCTTCTGCGATTTACCAGAAGCTGGCTGAGCACATCTCGATCAAGGGTTGCACCGATGCAGCTTTTTCCGAGATGCACGCGGCGTTTCTCGCGTGGTTCCCGCGGGAGGTTGAGGCATGACCTTCGCAAGTTTCAAGAATGCACGCGTCGTTCGATCCGGCTGGCTCAATAAGGGTGGTCGGCGCTTAGACTGCAACCCTTACATGTCAGGCGCATTGGAGGCGAGAGATGCGCTCACGCAGTTGAAGGTACGCAAAGACCCGCTGCGCACCCTCACGACTGGTTATGCCGGAGGCATCTACAACGGGCCCGTCTTTGCAAGAGTTTGGGTGAATGACCCCGCACAAGGGGTTCCATTTTTGAGCAACAGCGACATGCTCAACGCGGACCTTTCGACTGTGCCGCTCCTTCAGTGGCGCTACGCGCAGTCGAATAAATTGGCCCATCTAAGGCTTAGTGCTGGCACCACGCTAATTACCTGCTCTGGGACCATCGGGCGGATGACGTACGTGCGTCCTGATATGGATGGAATGTGGTCATCGCAGCACATTATGAAGGTTGTTCCTAATCCGGAGTCCGTCCCGCCTGGTTATCTGTACGCGTTCTTGACTAGTCGCTACGGCGTACCTTTGGTGGTTTCCGGTACTTACGGCGCAATCATCCAGCACATCGAACCAGAACACATAGCGAATCTGCCGGTTCCACGGTTCGGGCCTGAGTTTGAGGGTGAAATTCATCAGTTGATTGAAAAATCCTCCCGATTACGCAGCATGGCAAATATGCAGCTCGCAACTTCACTGAAGCAATTGGAGGATGCGGCTGGATTTTCATCCGACGATTTGCCCCAGGTGACAGAGTTTTCTCACACCAGCGTGAAGTGCTCTGACCTGAATGACCGTCTGGATGCACCGTATCACTCTGCAGCTGCACTCTGGGCCGAGGAAATTCTGGATCGCAGTCCGCTCGGAGTCGAGAAGCTGTCTTCAGTTGTTAAAAGGTATTTCAAACCACCTATTTTCAAACGTTTATGGGTGGAGAGCGAGGAGTACGGACGCTTATTTGTGAGTGGTAACGACATTTATCGATACCATGCAGAGGAGCCTAGGTATGTAAGCAGGCGAACTCCTAAGTTTGATGAATTTATCCTTGAGCGAGGAACCGTGGTGTTCCAGGCAGCAGGTCAGATTTACGGTCTTTTCGGGCGGCCTTTGTATGTTAACGGCTGGCTTGAAGGTGTCTTTTGTGCTGACGATGTCTTTAGAGTTTCTCCGTTCACTGAAATTGACGGCGCCTTTCTGTACTTGTTTTTGAGAACAAGGGTTGGCGAGGCGCTGATCAAGCGACAGGCATGTGGAAATAGTATTCCCAGAGTGTGGGAGCCACACATTTCGAGGCTCAGAGTCTTATGGCCAGATCCGTCAGTGAGAGAGTCATTCGCGAAGCCTGTTATTGAAGCTCACGAAATGATCGAGCAAGCACGACAAGCAGAATTGAAAGCCATAAGACTGCTAGAACGCAAGATCAAAAGGGAGTCGTAATGGCCAAAGTGATCCCAGTAGGCCAGCCGGTGAACGATGCAGAGCGCGGCGCCGTCGCTTACCTGCGGGATCGCTTGCCAGATAGTTTCGTTCTGCTTCACAACTTCGAGATTGAGCGGCAGGGCGAGCGCTTCGAGATCGACATCGCGTTGCTGACCCCGCACGCCCTGTTCCTGATCGACGTGAAGGGCACGCGCGGCACCATCGATGTGTACGGCAACAAGTGGTACCCCGAGGGGCGCGCGCCGTATCCGTCGCCGCTGGGCAAGCTGCGCGGTCATGCGCGCACGGTGAAGGGCTTGGTAACTCAGGCCAATCCCGGTCGGAATGAGCTGGACGGTATCTATGTCGATGCCGCCATTCTGCTCACCGCGCCCGATGCTCACCTGAATGACCGCGAGCAGCTGGACGCAGACCGGGTGGTGGAGTTGAAGGACGCAGAGCGCTACTTCAAAGATGCCACGCGCATCCCACCGCGCTTCTCCAAGAACATCCTGCAGCAACAGGGATTGATCCTGCATGCCTTGAAGGTGGTGAAGCCAGCATCCGCCGTGCAGCGCTTTGGGCACTGGCAGGTGAAAGAAAAGCTCGGGGCGGCGGAGGCCTACACCGAGTTTCGTGCCGAGAACGCGTTCGCGGGTGGCACGGCCCGCCTGCGGGTGTACCAGGCTGACCCCTACCAACCCGAAGATGTGCGCAAGGCGCAGGTCAACCGCATTGCCAATGCTTACCGGGCGCTGTCCAAGCTGCCGCTGCATCCCAACATCGTCGCGGCGCGGGATTTCTTCCCGACCGATGACGACAAGTCTTTTATCCTGATCCTGGACGATGCACCAGGCCAGGCGCTGACCGTGCACATGGCTCGACCCCAGTTGGCGTTGACGCTGGACCAGAAGTGGCGCGTGGCCAAAGACTTGTTGGCGGCCTTGGCTCATGCCCACCATCACGGTGTGGTGCATCGCAATCTAACACCTGGCGCGATCTTGATTGGCCAGGACGGCACCACACGCATCACCGATTTCGATTTCGCCAAGCCCGGTGTGGACCGCAGCCTGACGATCGCGACGGACATTGTTGATCTGGTGGAGAAAGCCTATGTGGCGCCCGAAGCTTTCCGGGAGCCGGGTGCCGCATCCAGCGCATCAGACATCTTCTCGGCAGGGGTCATCCTGTACGAACTCTTCACCGGCGAGCGCCCCTTCGCGGGCGAGCCCACCACGGTGTGGGACCGGGTCGGCGAGTTCCTCAACAAGCCCTCGGCACTGCGGCCGGAGCTGAACGAGGCTTTTGATGCTTGGCTGCAGAGCCTGTGTGCTTTTGATGAGCACCAGCGGCTGACCGCATCCGCCGCGCTGGCCGCTTTGAATGCTTTGCTGCAACCCGTTGCGCAAGTGGCCAGTCAGGCGGCTGAAGCACCAAAGCCTGAGGTCTTCGAAGTCGATGATGCCCAGACCGACTACCTGAACTTGACGGCAGGCCATCGCCTGACCCACAAGTTCATCGTGGAGAAGAAGCTCGGGCGCGGCAGCTTCGGTGTGGTCTACAAGGTGATCGACACCTTGGGCGACGTGGCCCGTACGGTGAAGCTCATCGTCAGTGACCGGCACTCGACCTTGGAGCGCTTGAAGAAGGAGTACCGCCACCTGGTGCACATCCCCGAGCACCCCCATGTGGTGCGTGTGCTAGATGCCGATGTGATTCCAGGCCGCGACATCCCCTTCCTAGTGTTTGAGTACGTGGAAGGAGCCGATGTCGGCGACATGATCCACGATCGCCTGCTGTCCCCCGAGGATGCGCTGGAGCTGGGCAAGCAGGTGATTGAGGGGCTGGTGCATCTGCATGCGCAGGGCTTCCATCACTGCGACATCAAGCCACGCAACCTCTTGTGGACGCAGAAGGGCGCCAAGATCATCGACTTCAACGTGTCGGTGCGGGCCGACGACAAGGAGTCGCGCGGCGGGGGCTCGCGGCGCTATTTGCCGCCGGACTTTGACCCTGAGGTCATCCCGCACAACGGCGAGCGCGCAGACCGCGATCTGTATGCGCTGGGCCTGACTTTGTACGAGGCATTGACCGCCCGCTACCCATGGGACACGACGGAGCCGCCCATCAACAAGCCTGCGCCGGACCCGCGTGAACTGTCGGGCTTTGCCGACTTGGCGCCAGAGTTGGTGAATGTGGTGCTCAAGGCCATTGCGCCGCGCAGGGCAGAGCGCTTCCACACAGCCGTGGATTTCCGCGACGCGCTGGCAGAAGTTCGCCATGCACGTCGTGTGCAAGCAGTCAGCCTGGCGGCCATGGTGACGGCTGTGAATAGCGGGCAGCCCGCCCTGGCTGAATCGGCACCCAATACCAATGCTTTCGTATCACACCTGCTGACGCTCTACAGCCAAAGCCGGCGCAGCAATGCGGGTACGCGGGGTATGGATGCGCTTGGGTTCTCAGCCTATGTGGACACCGCGCTGGACCGTGCCTTGTTGCCTGCGGTGCTGCAGGGGGAGTTCCGGCTTGTACTGATCTCTGGTAACGCTGGTGATGGCAAGACCGCCTTCTTGCAACGGCTGGAGAAAGAGGTTGAAGCGCGCGGCGGGGCCGTCAATCGTGGTTTGGCAAACGGCAGCGAACTGAGCTTGGACGGCAAGCGCTACCTGATCAACTACGACGGCAGCCAAGACGAGGGCAACAAGGACAACAACCAGGTGTTGCTGGACTTCCTGGCCCCGTTCAAGGGCAACGATGCAGCGTCCTGGAGGCCCCAAGAGACGCGACTGATTGCGATCAACGAGGGCCGCTTGGTGGACTTCCTCGCTGCGCATGAGCGAGATTTCCCGGCGCTCACGGCCCTGGTTCGGCGTGCGTTTGCCACTGGAGAAGCGGAGTATGGCGTGGCGGTGGTGAATCTGAATCTGCGCAGCGTGGTGGCCGATGACGCCAGCACTGCTGAGAGCGGCTCGATTCTGGAGCGCACGCTGCGAAGCATCGTCCGCCCCGATAACTGGGCTGCTTGTGAGCAGTGTGACTTGAAAGACAGTTGCTACGCCTTGCACAACGCGCGCAGCTTCCAGGATGAGATTGCCGGGCCGCGCTTGTTGGAACGCCTCAAGACGCTCTACACGATGGCGCACTTGCGCGGGCGTTTGCACATCACGATGCGCGACCTGCGTTCAGCGCTGTCGTTCATGCTGATTGGCAATCGCGACTGTGGCGAGATTCATGCGCTCTACGCCTCAGGCAAGCACGATGACGTGGCGCGCAGCTTCTACTTCAGCAGCTGGATGGGAGGCGGGCAAGCCACCTCGGACCGGCTGCTGACGCTGCTGAGCGATCTGGATGTTGGCAAGCAGGAGGACCCCCGCTTCGACCGAGGCCTGGACTTTATTCAGCCGGATGACCGCGCCCTGTTCCGCTTCGAGCGCCGAGGGCAGTTTGACTTCGAGGTGTTGAAACGCCTGTTCGGCGATCTGCCGCGTGGCGTGTCTAACTCGTCAGTCCGCCACCGAGCGCGGAAGCATCGCGAGTATGTGGCCATGGCCCGCCGCAAGCACTTCTTTGAGCGGCGTGACGCGAGTTGGGAAAAGATGCTGCCCTATCGTTCCGCCAAACGCATGGTGGAGATCGTTCGAGGCGAAATGCGCATCAACGAACTCACGAGCGAAATCCTGCATGCCATCAACCGAGGCGAGGGACTGGAGCGCCCGGAACGCCTTGGAGCCAGCCTGGCCTTGCAGTTGCGGCAGGTCGAACACGGTACGGTTCGGAGCTACCGGCTCTTCCCCGTGGAGGGCTTCGGGCTGCAGGTACAAGACTTTGCGGCCAAGGCGCGCTTCGTTGAACACCTGCCGACCGGTCTGCTGCTGAAGTACCAAGGCCAAGGCGCAGGTGCCATCAGCAGCGAGCTGATCATCAACCTCGACGTGTTCGAGATGCTGGTGCGGCTGAATGAAGGCTATCGGCCAAGCGTTGAAGAGATGCAGGGTTTCTACCTCTGCCTTGGCGTATTCAAGAACAGTCTCAACGCTCAGCCTTACCGCGAAATCCTGCTGACCACTACGGGGCACGACTTCTACCGTTTAGCCCGCCATGACGATGGTCGGGTGGAGATGCGTTTGCTGCACGGCCCGGTGAAGGGCGCTCGCCAAGAAGAAGCCGCAGAGAGCGGCGCCAGGGGGAACTGATGGCATTGCAAAAGAAGGATAGGGAATTCCGACTCCCGAAAATCAGTTATCTCGACTTCAAGACCATCGAGATGGATCGGGTGCTCACCGGCTTGTTCGAGCGGCTGGAGCATGGGGGCTATCCGAGCGTTTTCCGCGACAAGCGCGAGCTGACCGTGGACAAGTTCGTTGACGACATCCTCGATGCCAGCGACAAGTTCTTGGGCTTCACTCAGCACCGAGACATGGTGGAGCGTTGGGTGGAAACCCACCTGATGGACATTGTGAACCGCGGCAAGAAAAACGCAGCCGTAGCAGGTCCGCGACCACTGCATGGCTATACCTATCGTTTTCGCAATCCGAAGCACTCGCGTGACTACGGGGCTGCACAACATCTTTATCAGATGCTGCACCACGCACGCCACCTTGCCGGCCACAAGGCTATCGAGCATCTCAAGGGCTTCTTTTTTGACGGGTTTGACAAGCTCACAAGAGAGCTGAACGACAAGGCGCTGACAGACATTGAGACAGCGACGCTGCTGCACTTTCTGTCGCAGAGGAAGGACACGGCGGACACGCGCGCGGGCGGAGATCGGTTTGCGCCTGTATGCATCGGCTCAGCCGATCTGATGGCCGAGGACATTCAGCGACTGCTGTTCTACAAGCCCTTCATGCCGCGCTCGGTGATGGTGGAGTACCTGAAGGTGCTGTTGTCGTTCCACTTGGCGCTATACCACCTTCGCCTGCTGAAGCTGTTGCCTGCCTGGCAGAAGCTGGAGGGGGCCAACTCGCTGTGCGCTGAATCGGCATGCCCCATGAAGCCCCGCGAGCAACGCGAGCCTCAGGGTGACTGCCCTTACAAGCTCGGCTTGTTCGTTGATCTGTCGGGTAGCTCAGAGTCCTCTACCGCAGCGCTGGCAGAGCGCAGCGCAGATGGCTACTACCGGCGCATTCCTAGCTTTGTGCGAGCGTACTTCGTCGCCAAGAAGCTAGACGAATTTTCTGAGCACCTCGTTCGGAGAGGGAAACTGATCCGGCCCTTGAATTCCGTGTTCTCGGTCGGCGAACTCTACGGTTTGCAAGGGGAACCATTCGCGGAAGAGCGAGACAAGTTCTTTGGTGAGCGGCTGGCCGGACTGCTGGAATCCTTGTCTGAGGGGGATGCGGGCCTTGATGCAGAGGTCGAGGCCATCACAAAGATGGGGCTCTCTGACTTCGAGACCTACATCGAGATTTTGGTGGCTCTGCGTGGTGCCTTCCATCGGAAGTACATCATCGAGTCTTTGGACGCGACGATGTTGAAGAACAAGTCAGGTGCGCTGCTTGCGCAGACCCGTGCGCGAAACGCACCTCGAAGATTTGCGCTGGAAAGTCGCCTGCTGGAGGTGTTGCTGCAGATCGCGGTGTTGCGACCCGGTGGGGACCAAAGCTACTTCACCGGCGAGATGCGAATCGACGACTTGCTGTCGTTCTTGCGTGAACGCTATGGGCTCTACATAGATCAGCTTCCGCCCGGTGAGGGGTTCAGTGCTCCGACCATTGACGAACGGAAGGCGCTACGCAGCAATGTCCAGGCATTCACCGGACGCCTCCGTGAGATTGGCTTCTATCGAGATTTGTCTGATGCCTACGTGACCCAGACCGTGGTGCCGCGCTACACGATTGCAGAACGAAACGAAGGAGCGCGCGCATGAGTCAGGGACTGCGTGAACTCACCAATCAAGAACTGAACGCCGCGCTGGAATCGGTTCTGCTTCCAAAGCTATCCCAGCTGCTTGCTGCTCGCGAGCTTGGGCATTGCATGCGGGTCACAGACTTGGATCGTGAGCTGATGATTCGCTTGGCTGGCGGCCTGCGGGCTGCCGTGCCGGCAGCGAACGTCGTGTTACTGGCGGACGAAGGCTTGCGAGCGATGGCACCGGACATGGCTGTCAGCAGCACCAAGCTGGTTGAGCTGCGGAATCCGCTACCCAACGATGAGCTTCGGCCTCCGTTGCTGGTCTTCGTGCCGAATGACCTGCGTGCTTCAGCGGAAGATTCTTTTGGCGTCGCGACGTTCGAAGAGGTCTCGATCGATGGTGCGTATGCGGAGCTGAATGGGCAGTTGCTGGCTCAGGTTCCTGCCAACTTGCGGATGGCCGTAGAGGCCTGCTTGAGCGAGTTGCGGCGGCGTGACGGCCGTTGGAGGTATGCCGATGACGCTGCTGTGGCTCGTTACCTGCTCACCTGCCAGATCAATGAGTTTGATCCGGACGCGATGGGCGCAGCGCTGTTTGAACTTGCTCTGGTGCCGGACTTTGAGTTGTTCCAGCAGGCCGAGCGCGCGCCTGCACGGGTGGCGCGCAACCGTGAGTGCGTTGAACGCGTGACCTGGTCGACAAAGACGGAGCGCGTTCGCGCGCTTGAGTTGGGCTTGCTGGACCATGTGTTCTGCAAGCAGCTTGGCGAGTTCTTCTCCCGCATCGGCGTCTCCAATCCCAAGGAGTGGACGCAAGCCATCGTTCGTGACCGTGTGAATTGGCCGCTTGCGTTCAACAAATGGTTGTTCGAGGACGGTGGAGTCAACCCCGACGCCATCTACATCGGCGATGTCGCATTGCCTGACTTGCCCGTGGTGAAGGATGACAACGAAGACCCCCGGTTGGCTGAGTTGATCGGCCACAAGGTGCTTCCCATCTCAAAAACCGGTCTCAAGAAGTTCAGTGTCTCTTTCCGTGTTGACCCGGTGCCGTCCAAGGTCGAAGGGTTGTCGCGGTTTGTGGCAGATGTTGTGTCGCGTGACAACGGTCCGACAGGCCTGCGTAGGCGAAAAGCCGCCTGGACCAAAGGAACCGACTCCGGCGCGATTGCTTTTTCGTCGATTGGCAAGATCGACTGGGAGGAAGGCTGGCACTACGTGCGGGTGTATGCAGAGACCGAGGACGGTGATCGCATCCCTCTCGCGGACGGAGAAGGCAATCCCATCCGGTTCAACGCTGATGGAGCGGAGACGCACGCCAGTCCCAACGAAAGTGACCTCTTTTACGTGGTCACTGACGACGAGGTGGAGGTAGAACCACCACAGCGTGCGGTCCCGCGTGAGGCAAGCTTGATGCATGCGTTGCTGCGTGCACGTTTTGCGGCGGTGACTCAGGATCGTGATCCTGGAGCCGTTACTGTGACCGGCTGCGGCTGGGTGGAGCGCAGTAGCAAGGCCATAGCCAGCGGCGAAACCTTGGAAATTCGCCTGGGCAAGGAGGGTAAGGCGAACGTCTTGGTGTCCAGCCTTCTGGCCAACCTGGAGCGCGCGTTTCTTGAAGACCCAGAAGGGCTTAACCGCTTGAGACTTTCGATCAGCGCTTCGAGTGTTGCCACCCGATCTACGACGTCATTCAAGTGGCCAGTCTCGGACGAGGTCACTCGATTCCGAGAGGCTCGGCAGTCGTTCTTCGCCGCGGTGCTCAAGGGAGACCAACGGCTGATCATGCAGGCCAGCGACCTTCTCTCCCTTCAGGAGCCGGCTCAGAACTACGCGTCCGCCTACTTGGCTTGGATCGACACAGCACTTGCACGTGCCAGCTCCACAGAGACGGCCGTTGCGCGGCAAGCGATGGATGAGCTTCGCTACGCGCTCACCATTGATTCAGTGGCCCTCGTGCTGGAAGACTACCAAGGCAGGCGACGAGATGCTGTGCTGTTGGGGCCAACGCATCCGTTGCGTGCCAACTGGCATGTTGCATGGAGCCATCTCGGCCAGGCCTGGATGGAGCAGAGCCGGGCTAGCAACAAAGAGTTTGTGATCCCGACACGTGACGCAGTGATAAAGCAGCTTGCGCCAGCAGCATTTCCGCCGGTTGTTCCCTTCGGTGAGGAGCTGGGGCGGACAGCGCTGGCTGTGGACAACATCAACCCGTTCTGGTCCTTGTACGCGGCGACCGATGAAAAGGACCCCCGTGGCCTGATTGGGGAGGTTTGCGCTGCCTTGGGCTTGCCAGAGCCAGCCATAGGCGGGGCAACGATCGATAGTGCTTATCTTGCCGCGCGCGTGCAGCGTTATCTGGTCCAGCACCCGTATGTGGAGACGCTGACGATCAACGCATTCAACGCCGGGCGCGCAGGCGCAATGGCTGAGGTGCTGCTAGCACTCCAGCGACATTCTGACTTCGCAGATCTACGTTACGACATTCGGCTCTTCGTGCTTGACCCTGCAGCACCGTCGACTGGGGAAGCGTTGCTGGAACTCTTGTCGCCAGACTCGGGAACGAGCGCCAAGGAGGCAGACGCTTTTTCGACGCCGACCAACAGTCATTTGCACCCCAAGCTGCGGCTGGCCATTCGTGCAATCAAGGAGTTCCGTGAGGATCCGGATTTGCATGCGGCGCACCTGTCCTTCTTGTTTGACTTGTTCCCTGCTGAGGAAATTCGAGCAGTTGATGTTCAGCACCGTGACGACTCTTCATTCGTCCATGGTCTGGTTCAGCCCTTCGAAGTGGACTATTTGGAAGATGAGCAGTCCATCACTTGGCTGCGTCGTCCGCTTCATGGCGCCGCGCAGCCCCTGGAAGGGGCAGAGGCGTTATCCGACCTCATGGGTGGCGTTTCCCATGCTGTCTCGGTCGCAGTGGCGACAATTGCTCGTAGTCAATACCTGCCGAATGCGCGCCCTGTTGTTGCGCTGAGCCTGTCCGCAGATGAGCGTGCCATGCTCCATCAGGTTCATGAGGTTAGTGATTGGGTGCTTACGATTGATCGCAACTTGGGGATCGAGTTCTTCGACCATCGTCGGCATGCCACACGGCCAGACTATCTTATCGATCATTCGCCCGACATGGCGAGCGCGATGAGCCATCGATTGGCGATTACATCGCGGTCCGTTGCTGAGCTTGAGTCGTTGCTGATTCCCATCTTGGGGGAGTATGGACTGCCCAATACGGGCCGACATGCCTTGGTGATGCTGGATCAGCTTCGATCGTTGTCCGGGCGGTTGGCATTGAAGCTACTGTCCTCTTCCTCCCAGCGGGCCGAGGCGATGGGGTTGGCGCTCTCGCGTTTGTTCCTCGAACACCAAGGCGTTTTCCAGAACCAGGTCGTCGTGCCGTTGGACGCGCACTTGGAGTTGTACAAGGCGTTGAAGCAAAGCGCTGAGGAAATGGGCGATGAAGTCAGCTTCCGTCGGACTGACCTTGCCCTGTTCGACCTCGACCCAGCAAGCCGTCTAGTGACATGTCGGCTGGTCGAAGTGAAGTGCTACAGCCAAGTAGGTGATGTGTCTGCCTACGCGCAGTTGAAGGCGTGCATCGCTGATCAGATCGCTCAGTCCGAGCACGTCTTGGCCTATCACTTCGACCCCAGGATGGGAGACGTAGATCGGCCTGACCGCCCCATGAAGAATCGCGATCTCGCTGCACTGCTGGGCTTTTACCTAGACCGCTCCGAACGCTATGGCGTGGTCTTGCCAGAAGCCGCCGAAGAGGCTCACTATTTCCTGCGACGCCTTGATGAGCGGCCTTACACCCTGCAGTTCACACGAAGTGCCGTGGTGTTTGACTTCAACAAGCCAGGTACTGAGCCCGTCGAGCATGAAAACGGCATCGAGTTCTATCGGATCGGTAGTGACTTGATCCGGCAGTTGGTGGAGTCGGCAGTGACTGACACCGAAACGGTGGCTAGCGTCCAGTACGTGCGCTCTGCCGACACAGCGCGAGAGGTCACGCAGGAACTGCTTCGTCGCAGGGAGTTGGCGCCAGCCGTTCCTACCTTTGAAACGGCTGCCTTCCTCAGCCCGCAACGGGATCGAACACTCGCGTGGGACGACAGTCCGAGGACCAGATACACGCAACAAGAGGTGGTTTCCAGCTTGCCCGTGCGGGAGCCGGAACCTGCTGCCGTGGTGCAGATGGCTCCTCAGCCAGCTGTCATCGTGCAGGCTGCAAGCAGCGATACGCCGCCACCGCCAGCCGGCGTGTCAGGGGCGGATTGGATCACGGGACAAGCGCTCGGATTGGTTCTTGTTACGGAGGAAAAAGTTCCCCAGAGTGCGCCCGTTACACGGGCGCAGACTCAAGACGGCGAGGCTACCGATAGCCGCGTGGCTTACGACATCATGCTCGGTGCCACGGGAGCAACACCGCAGTACGGCTTGATCGGTGAAGTGTCTGGGCGCAAGGTGGCCCTCGATCTCAATCAGACCCACACCATCAGCCTGTTCGGCGTTCAAGGTGGCGGCAAGAGCTACACCTTGGGCAGCGTGGCAGAGATGGCTTCGCTGCAGATCCCTGGTATCAACTGCCTGCCCGAGCCGCTGTCCACGGTGATCTTCCACTACAGCCCGACGATGGACTACAAGCCCGAGTTCACGTCGATGGTGGGGGCGAACTCTGTGGAAGATCAGGTTCGTGCCCTGCGGGAGGTGTATGGCGCGGAGCCGAAGGCGCTCGCGGATGTTTTGCTCCTCGTGCCAGCAGACAAGATCGAAGAGCGTCAGGCCGAGTACCCCGGCATTGAAGTAAGGCCTTTGCAGTTCTCGGCTTCAGAGCTGAAGGCTTCGCACTGGAAATTTTTGATGGGCGCCGTAGGCAATCAAGCCACGTACATCCGTCAGATCATGCGCATCATGAAGGCGATGCGCGATGACATCACCCTTGAGGGCTTGCGTGCAGGAATCGATGCATCGTCGGTTCCCGATCACCTCAAAGAGCTGGCTCGGATGCGCCTCGACTTGGCCGCTGAGTACATCAACGACGGAACATCGCTCACTGACGTGGTGAAACCAGGCCGCCTGATCATCGTGGACTTGCGAGACGAGTTCATCGAGAAGGACGAAGCACTAGGCCTGTTCGTCGTACTTCTGCAGCTGTTCGCTGATGCACGGATCGATGGGCGCAGTTTCAACAAACTGGTCGTGTTCGATGAAGCCCACAAATACATCGAGAGTCCCGACCTGGTTGCTGGCCTCATTGAAGTGGTCCGAGAGATGCGCCACAAGGGTGTCAGCATCATGGTTGCAAGCCAAGACCCGCCATCTGTGCCTGTCAGCCTGATCGAGCTGTCCAGCCAGATCATCATTCACAAGTTCAACTCGCCTGCTTGGTTGAAGCACATCCAGAAGGCTAACGCCGCACTCGGCAACCTGACGCCAGAGCGCATGGCCCTGCTGAAAGCCGGAGAGGCCTACGTGTGGTCAAGCAAGGCGACTGATGAGTCGTTTTCCAAGGGAGCCGTCAAGCTTCGGTGTAGACCCAGGGTTACGCAGCACGGTGGAGCAACTCGGGTTGCCGTGAAGGACTGAACTACGTGCTGTTTGACGCACCCGGGATCTTCTTCCTCGCGCTGCTCGGCTGCTTAGAGCCAAGCGTCGCGCCGCCGAGTGGCGCAGCGCAGTCTATGCTGCCGCCATTTTCCCACTGGCTGTTTGGCCGGCCTTGCGTTTGTCCCCCAAACAGTAGCTTTAGCCGCTGATCTGCACGATGTGGCATCGTGCAGCAGCCGGTCGAGCATTGCTGCGGTGAGCGTCCTGGTCGTCAGCGAGGGCGTTGTGCCACCGCTTGAACGGCAGGTTGCTGGTGAGCACCATCAAGCCACGCTCGTAGCGCTTGGCCGAGACGTTGAAGAACAGGTTCCGATTTCCGCTGATCAATGATCGCTGGAGCGCAATCCATCTACATCCAGGATCAGCGCCATGCGGCCGTCGCCGATCAAGGTGGCGCCGGCGTAGCCGGGCAGGCCGCGCAGGGCGCGGGGGAGGGGTTTGATCACCACTTCTTCGCGGCCGCGAACCTGATCCACCACCAGGCCGAAGCGAGTTTCGCCGGCCTGCAGCAGCACCACGGTCAGCAGCGGCGGTTGATCGGCGGGTACGCCCAGCCAGCGGCGCAGGTCGATCAGCGGCAACGTGTGCGAGCGTCGGTCCAGCACGGCGCGGCCGTCGAACCAGCCCAGCGAGGTCTGCGGTGCGTGCAGCACTTCGACCACACGTGCCAGCGGCAGTGCATACACCGCTTCGCCGGCCTGCACCAATAGCGTGGGCAGGATGGCCAGGGTCAGTGGCACGCGAATCATGAAGCGGCTGCCGCGGCCCAGTTCGGACTGGATCTGGATCTGCCCGCTCAACTCGCGGATACGCGACTGCACCACGTCCATGCCGACGCCGCGGCCAGAGATATCGGTGACTTCGGCCTTGGTGGAAAAGCCCGGCATGAAGATCAGATGCAGACACTCGTCGGTGCTCAGACGCGCAGCGGCTTCGGCATCGATCAGGCCCTTGTTGCGGGCAATTTCGCGCAGACGTTCCGGGTCGATGCCGGCGCCGTCGTCCTGGATTTCGATGCTGACGTAGTCGCCTTCCTGCTGCGCAGACAGGCGCACATGGCCACTGCGTGGTTTGCCGGTGGCTTCGCGCAATGCAGGCGATTCGATGCCGTGGTCGATCGCGTTGCGCACCAGATGCACCAGCGGGTCGGCCAGGGCTTCGACCAGATTACGATCGAGCTCGGTTTCGGCGCCGACCAGTTCCAGTTCCACTTCCTTGGACAGGGTGCGCGCAACGTCGCGGGCCACCTTGGGGAAGCGCGAGAACACCTTGCTCACCGGCTGCATGCGGGTGCGCATGACCGCGGTCTGTAGGCGGGCGGTGGCGATGTCCAGCACGCTGACCGCGCGGTCGAGTTCTTCATCGCGCAGACGGGTGCGCAAGGTCTTCAACCGGTTACGCGAGAGCACCAGTTCGCCGATCAGATTGACGATGGCGTCCAGGCGCTTGGTATCCACGCGCACGGTCTGTTCGGCTTCGGCGCCACCCTTGGCGCCAGCTTTCGGTGCGGCCTTGGCGCCCGGCGCCGGCGCGGCATGGCCGTCGTCGTGCGCAGGCGCCGCAGCTGCGGCCTTGGGCGCGGCCTTGACCGCCGGCGGTCCGCTCTTGGCATCGAACTGTGCGATCAGCGACGGCGGTGCATGTGGCACGGGTTCGCCCGAGCCCATTGCATCCAGCATGGCCTGCAGATAATCCAGCGACTGCTGCGCGGCATCGAAGTGATGCGCCTGCAGCACCGCCTGGCCCGAGCGCGCCATGCCGAGGGTTTCTTCGGCGGCGTGGCACAGCTCCACCATCGGCTTGATCGCCAGAAAGCCGGCGCCGCCCTTGAGCGTGTGGAAGCCGCGGAACACCGCGTTGAGCTGGTCGGCTTCGTCTGGCGCCTGTTCCAGCGACACCAGCTGTTCGCCGAGGCGATCCAGGATTTCCTGGGCCTCGACGATGAAATCGGCAGCAATATCGTCTGGAACAGCACTCATGGTTACAACCCCAATCCGGACAGCAAATCGTCGGCGTCGTCTTGCGACACCGCGTGACGGTCCAGGCCCTTGACCGCAGGACCGGCAAGACCGCCGTCGTCTTTCTTCGGTTCGGTGCTCTTGGGCGGCAGGCCCAGCGCGCCGAAGCCTTCATGCACGCGGCGCACGATCCCGGCCACGCGGCGAATGATCTGCCCGCTGAGGTCCTGGTAGCTCTGCGCCAGCGACAGCTCGGTGAGGTTGTGGCGCATCTGGTCCATCAGCGCGCCCTGGTCCTGATTCAGGCCGCCGTCGCGCAGCTTGTTGGCCAGCTCGCGGCATTCTTCGACCAGATCCAGGGTGCGATGGCTGGCCTTTTCGGTCATTTCCACCACGTGGTCCAGGCGCGAGCAGGCATCGTCCAGTTCGCCGGCTTCTTCGGGCACGGTGGGCAGCTCGCCCAGCGCCTGCCCAAGTTCGCGCGCGAGCCGGCTCAGGCCCTGCATCATCGGACGCGTGCGCAGGGCGGCGAGGTGATCGACCTCGCGCTTCCACGCAGCTTCGTCACCGCTTTCCAGTGCATCAAGCGCACCTTGCAGACGCTCGATCAACGCAGCGCGTTCGGCATTGGTCTCCACGGTGGCGTTCATCAGGCGGTCGCCGCCAGACGTTCGAACACCTTGCCCAGCTTTTCTTCCAGCGTCTGCGCGGTGAACGGCTTGATGATGTAGCCGTTGACGCCGCACTGCGCCGCTTCGATGATCTGCTCGCGCTTGGCTTCGGCGGTCACCATCATCACCGGCAGGTGCTTGAGCTTGGCGTCGGCGCGGATGTTGCGTAGCAGGTCGATGCCGGTCATGCCGGGCATGTTCCAGTCCGTCACCACGAAATCGAACGGGCCCGCGCGCAATGCAGCCAGCGCGCTGTTGCCGTCTTCGGCCTCTGCGGTATTGGTGAAGCCGAGATCTGCCAACAGATTCTTGACGATACGTCGCATCGTCGAGAAGTCGTCCACGATCAGGATCCGCATGTTCTTATTCACATCAAGCTCCTAACACGAAAAAATACGCGAAAAAATTAGTCGTCAATTTCGACACCGGCATCGGCCAGTTCGAAGACTTTGAGGCGGCCGCGCAAACGCACTACGGCCTGGCCATGGATCTGGCAGACGCGCGACTCGCTGACACCGAGCACAGCGCCGATTTCCTTCAGGTTCAATTCCTGTTCGTAGTACAGCGACAGCACCAGCTGCTCGCGCTCGGGCAACTGGCCGATGGCCTTGCCCAGTTCGCGGCCGAATTCGCCACGCTCCATCATCTGCTGCGGGTTGGGGCCACCCTTGGCGGTGGTGTCCAGCTCGCCGTGATCTTCGATGCGCGATTCCAGGCTCAGCACCTGGCCGCGTGCAGCGTCTTCCATCAGGCGCAGGTAATCGGGCAACGGCATTTCCATCGCGGCGGCCACTTCGGTGGCGGCGGCGGCGCGGCCGGTGTTCTGCTCGATCTTGCGCACTGCGGCGGCGGCGTCGCGGGCACGGCGGTGTACCGAACGCGGCACCCAGTCGCCACGGCGAATTTCGTCGATCATCGAGCCGCGGATGCGGATCGACGCATAGGTTTCGAACGAGGCGCCCTGGTCGGAGTCGTAACTGCGCGAGGCTTCGATCAGGCCGATCATGCCGGCCTGGATCAAATCGTCCACTTCCACGCTGGCCGGCAGACGCGCCGCCAGATGGTGGGCGATGCGGCGGACCAGATCGGCGTGCTGGGTCACCACGTCGTTGGCGTTATTGCGCTGCACGGCGCGGTACTGCGCGGTGGCCGTGGTTGCGGTAGCAGTGCTCATGCGGCCACTCCCCGTTGGATGATGCGTTCGACAAAGAACTCGACGTTGCCGCGCGGCACAGTGGGAGCCTGCCAGCGCGAGGTACGGCGTGCGATTTCGGCAATGGCCTGCGCCGACGGGCTGGCGGGATACGCCTTGATGACGGGTTGCTGACGCTGCACCGACAGGCGCAACCAGTCGTCCTGCGGCACGTGGCCGAGATAGTTCAGCGACACATCGCCGAGGAACTTTTCGCAGACGCGCGAGAGCTTGTCGTACAGCAGGCGGCCTTCGTTGGGGTCGCGCACCATGTTGGCGATGATCTGCAGGCGGTCCACGCCGCGTTCGCGCGAGAGCACCTTGATCAGCGCGTAGGCGTCGGTGATCGAGGCCGGCTCGTCGCAGACCACCACCACGGTGTCCTGGGCGGCCTGGCAGAAGGTCAGCACGCTGTCGGTGATGCCGGCGGCGGTGTCGATGACCATCACGTCCAGGTCGCGTTCCAGTTCGGAGAACACATTGACCAGGCCGATGTGCTGTGCCGGAGCCAGTTCCGCCATGTGGCGGCGACCGGAGGCGGCCGGCACCACCAACACGCCGCCGGGACCTTCGATTATCACTTCATCGAGCGTGCAGCGGCCGGCGATCAGGTCGGCCAGGGTGAACTTGGGCGAGAGTCCCAAGACCACATCCAGGTTGGCCAGGCCAAGGTCGGCGTCCAGCAGCAGCGTGCGTTTGCCCATGTCGGCAAGCGCCACGGCCAGGTTGGCGGAGATGTTGGTTTTGCCCACGCCGCCCTTGCCACCGGTCACGGCAATCGTGCGCACCGGGCCCAAAGGCTCGGGACGGGTCGCCGTCAGGGGGAAGGCGTTGGTCAGCTTTGCGTATTCACGCGACTGCATGGTTGTGCTCCGGAGTACAGGGCTTATCGGCAGCGCGCCGTAAATCTTCAAGACGAAGAACGAGACTGGCGGCATTGGCGCGGTGCAGGTCGTCGGGGACCCGCTGTCCGTCAGTCACCCAGGTGATGGGCAGTTGGTGGTCGACCACCACCGACAAGGCGCTGCCGAAGCGGCCGGTCTCGTCGAGTTTGGTCAGCACCACGCCTTGGGGTTTGGCGTGGGCGAAGCGGCGCACGACCTCGTCGAGGTCGGCAAAATGGGAGTTGGCGGGCAGCACCAGCAGCGAGGTGACCTGCTGGGCGGCGCGCAGCCAGTTCAGCTGGGCAGCCAGGGCGCGGTCGCGCTGGCCCATGCCGGCGGTGTCGATCAGCACCAGCTTGTAGTCGCGCAGGCGATCCAGCAGCGCGAGCAGGCTTTCGGCGCTATCGGCTTCGTGCACGGCGATGCCGAGCTGGCGGCCGTAGCTGTGCAGCTGTTCGCGGCCACCGACGCGCAAGGTGTCGGTGGTGACCAGGGCCACGTCGCGCGGGGCGTGCTGGGCGGCAAAGCGCTGCGCCAGCTTGGCGATGGTGGTGGTCTTGCCGGCACCGGTCGGGCCGACCAGGGCGATCACGCCGCCGCGTTCCAGCGGGTCGATCGGAGCCACCGGCAGACGCTTGGACAGCAGGCCCAGCATCAGCCCGCGGCCGCGGTGCAATTCGGTATCGGCCGGGATCTGCATGGCGACATCGCGGGTCAGGCCGGCATCGAAGCCGTAGTCGTCCATCAGCTCCAGCGCCTGCGCACGCACCGGGGAGCCACGCAGGCGCTCGTCGGTGAGGCGGTTCATTTCGCGCTCGATCATCTGGCGCATCAGCGCTAGTTCGCCACGCAGCTGCTTGAGTTCTTCGTCGTTCTGCGGGAGCGGCGCGGCGGCCACCGGCACCGCGGCCAGCGCGGCGGGGGCGACGACGATCGGCGGCAACGCGGCTGGCGGCAGGATTTGCGGCAGCGCGTCGTCCAGGTCGAAGTCGGCTTCGTCGTCGAATGCATCGTCGTCCTGCCCATGCGCGGCGTAAGCCGGGGCGGCGAGGGCTGCGGCAACGACCGGAGTCGGCGCCTGCACCGGAGCGGCCTGCACGGCGGGGCGCTGCACCGGGGCGGTAGTCAAAAAGTCGGCGAACAGTTGTTCCGGCACGGCCGACAGCGCGTGTTCCTGGCGCTGCACCACCGGGGCGGCGACGTCCTGCACGGCCGGCATCGGCACCGCACTGCGGATCGGGGCGGCCACCGGGGCCTGACGCGGCACGCTGACCGGCTGACGCAGGGCCATCGCAGCAATCATTTCTTCGGCGGCGCTGGCAACGCGCTGGCGGTGGCTCATGCCGGTCTCGGCGGCCGGCTTGAGCGGGGCATGCACCGGAGCGGCGGGGCGGGCAGCGGCCTGCACCGGAGCCTGTTGCACGGGCGCCTGCTGCTGCGGAGCGGTATGGGTGATCGGCGCATCGGAGCGTGCGGTTTCCAGCGCACGCTGCACGAGTTCTTCGTCGTAGTTGCTGGCAGCGACGATCTCGATGCCTTCAGCGGTACGACGGTTGGACAGGATCACTGCATCCGGGCCGTGCTCTTCACGCACCATGCGGAATGCGGTGCGCATGTCCGGGGCGACAAAGCGTTTGATCTTCATGCCACGTGCCTCCAGGAACGGGACCCGCCGGACGCCGGACGGGTGCGCGATGAATGTGGGTGTGTTGCCAGCGTCATGAGTTGCCTGTCCCGTTCGGTTGTTCCAAGTCCTGCCATCCGCCCCGCAGCGGTGGTGCTGTCTGCGGTCTCGCCAGAGCTAATGCACGCGGCGTGCCAAAACGGCGGTGCTGGGTTTTTGGCGAGTGGGTGCGGGGGACGCGCGGAGGAGGCTGGGTACTGATGCCGAGCCGGGCTTGCTGCGCTAAGTGAATGTTCTGATTCGATTTTTCGACGGCATTGGGTGCCGGTGCGACGGCGTCCCTGTGCTGGGCGGCAGCGCAGATCGCGTATCTTGGAGCGCATTGAACGCCCGCGGGAGCCGCGACAGCGTCGCGCTCGTCATGCTTGCCAGAGTCGGTGGCATGCAATCGATTGGGGGTTTTGCCGAGTGGCGGATTTCCGGCGCCTGGCGTTGGCGGTTGGTGGCCGCCCTGCAGCGATTGCTGGAGGACGCGATAGAGGCCGTCGGGCTGTACCGGAGCGCTGCTGCAGTCGTAGGAGCGCACCTGGGCGCGATGGGGTTGTCCCGGTAACGCTGTCGCGCCCGGGTGCGCTCCTACGGAAAGGGGGCCACGATGTTGCTTAGTGGTAGGTCGTCGTCCGGGACATCGCGCGTTGCCGCGGTTGAGCATGCAGAGCGGGGTCAACTGCGCCTGGTCAGGGGCACGCTGCATCGTAGGAGCGCACCTGGGCGCGATGGGGCTGTCCCGGTAAAGCCCTCGCGCACGGGTGCGCTCCTACACAAGCGGTGTCGGCGACGTTGTCCAGTCCGAGCTGTGCTGTGCTGTCTTCTTGGGATCTCGCATCCCAGCGGTTGACCCTTCTGGATCAAAGCTCACCCGCGTTGTCGGATGACCCAGTACGTCGTAGGAGCGCACCTGGGCGCGATGGGGCTGTCCCGGTAACGCTGTCGCGCCCGGGTGCGCTCCTACGGAATTAGGGCGATGACGGTGTGCTTTCGACTCAGCTGATCGTGCCTACCAGCTTCAGGCGTTTGTCTTCCGGCACTTCGCTATACGCCAGCACCGACAGGCTGGGGACGCTGTGGCGGACCAGGCGGGCCAGGGCGGCGCGGACCGTGCCGGGCACCAGGACCACGGCCGGTTCGTTGCGGGCTTCCTGCTTGCCGACGCAATCGGCCAGGCTCTGGTGCAGGCGCTCGGCCAGACCGGGCTCCAGCGCCACACCGTTACCGTGGGTGGATTCCTGCAACACGCGCTCCAGCTGCGGGGCCAGCGTGAATACCGGCAGTTCGGCGGACATGCCGGCGATCTCCTGCACGATGAAGCGGCCCAGCGAGGTACGTACCGCGGCGGTGAGCGTGGCCGGGTCCTGGCTCTGCGGGGCGTGCTCGACCAGCGCTTCGACGATCTTGCGCAGCTGACGCACCGGGATCCGCTCGATCAGCAGGTTCTGCAGCACGCGCACCACCACCGACAGCGGTAGCGCCTTCGGGGTGAGGTCTTCCACCATCTTTGGCGCGGTCTTGGCCAGGGTGGCCAGCAACTGCTGCACTTCTTCGTGGCCGAGCAGTTCCGGGGCGTGTTCGCGGATCAGGTGCGACAGATGCGTGGCCACCACGGTAGCCGGGTCGACCACGGTGTAGCCCATCGATTCGGCGTAGGAGCGCTGATGCGGCTGAATCCAGGTGGCATCCAGGCCGAACGCCGGATCCTTGCCGGGAATGCCGTCCAGCTGGCCGAGCGCACCGCCCGGGTCCAGCGCCAGCTCGCGGTCGGGATAGATCTCGGCGGTCGCCACCGGCACGCCATGCACCAGCAGGCGATAGGCATTGGCCGACAGTTCCAGGTTGTCGCGGATATGCACCGGCGGCACCAGGAAACCGATGTCCTGGGTGAGCTTGCGGCGCACGCCCTTGATGCGCGCCATCAATTCGCCGCCCTGGTGCTTGTCCACCAGCGGGATCAGCCGGTAGCCCACTTCCAGGCCCAGCGGGTCGATCGGGCGCAGTTCGTCCCAGCTCAGTTCGGCGCTGGCCTGCGCGGTGGCGGCTGCGGCGGCGGCCTTGGGGTCGCTGGCGGGGTCGCCGGTCGGGGCGACCACCAGGCTGCGCTTGTACATTTTCCAGGCGATCACGCCCAGGATCAGGCCGAGCGTCAAAAACGCGACGTTCGGCATGCCCGGCACCAGGCCGACCAGGCCCAGGATGGCGGCGGCCACCGCGAGTGCGCGGTGCTGGCCGAACACCTGGCTGATCATGGCGCCGCGCATGTCCTGCGCCCGCGAGGCGCGGGTCACCAGCAAGGCGACCGAAGACGACACCAGCAGGGCCGGCAGCTGCGCCACCAGACCGTCGCCGATCGACAGTAGGGTGTAGGTGGACGCGGCATCCACAAAGCTCATGTCGTGCTGGAACATGCCCACCGCCATGCCGCCGATGAGGTTGATGAACAGGATCATGATGGCGGCGATGGCGTCGCCGCGGATGAACTTGTTGGCACCGTCCATTGCGCCGTAGAAGTCGGCTTCTTCGCGGACTTCTTCGCGGCGGGCCTTGGCCTCCTCACGCGTCAGCAAACCGGCGTTGAGGTCGGCATCGATGGCCATCTGCTTGCCGGGCATGGCGTCCAGGATGAAGCGGGCGGTCACTTCCGACACGCGCCCGGCACCCTTGGTGATGACCACGAAGTTGATGATGGTCAGGATCGCGAACACCACGATACCCACGGCGTAGTTGCCGCCGATCACGAACTGGCCGAAGGCCTCGATGACCTTGCCGGCTGCGGCGTGGCCGTCCTGGCCGTTGATCAGGATCACGCGGCTGGAGGCGACGTTCAGCGCCAGCCGCAGCATCGTGGTCATCAGCAGCACGATCGGGAAAATGGTGAATTCCAGCGGGCGCTGCACGTAGATCACCGCCAGCAGCACCATCAGCGAGATGGCGATGTTGAAGGTGAACAGCGCATCCAGCACCGGTGCGGCCAGCGGCACCATCAGCATGGCCAGCATGGCCATCAGCGCCAGCGGGGCGCCCAGGCCGTTGCGCAGCAACTCCATGACGCGACGGGCATTCAGCGGGGTGGGTTGGGCGCTCATGCGCTGGCTCCCTTGCCGAACTCATCCACGTCCAGCGAGGGCAATTCCGGCATCGGGCCGCCGTTCCAGCCGCGTAACTGGTAGACGTAGGAGAGCACCTGGGCCACGACCGAATAGAGTCTCACGGGAATTTCCTTGCCGATTTGAGCTTCCCTATACAAGGCGCGTGCCAAAGGCGGTGCGGTGACGATCGCCACCCGGTGTTGTTCGCAGGCTTCGCGGATGCGGAAGGCCATTTCGTCCACGCCTTTGGCCACCACGATCGGGGCGCGCATCTTGCCGCCTTCGTACTTGAGCGCCACCGCGTAGTGGGTCGGGTTCATCAGCACCACGTCGGCCTTGGGCACCGCTTCCATCATCTGGCGCTGCGACATCTGCATCTGCATCTGGCGGATGCGGCCCTTCACTTCGGGGCTGCCCTCGCTCTCTTTCATCTCGCGCTTGATCTCTTCGCGCGTCATCTTGAGCTTCCGCATCCAGTTCCACTTCTGGTACGGCGCGTCGATGGCGGCCAGCAGCACCAGCGCGCCGGCGGTGTAGAACAGCAGGCTCTTGGTGAAATGCAGGCCGTTGCTGATGGCCTGTTCCAGCGGCTGGTTCACCAGCGAGCGCAGGCCGTGCAGGTTCTTGGAGATGCACAGCCAGGCCGCCAGACCGACGAACAGCAGGCGCAGGATCGACTTGACCAGCTCGGCCAGGCTGTTGCTGCCCCACATGCGCTTGATCCCGCTGGCCGGGTTGAGCTTGGTGAGGTCGGGCATGATGGCCTTGCTGGAAAAATGCAGGCCGCTCATCAGCAGCGGGCCGGCCAGCCCGGCCAGCAGGCAGATGCCGATCAGCGGCAGCATCACCCACAGCAGCTGCATCAGCAGGTCGCCGAAGTGGCCGAATAGCGCCATCGGGTTCTCGCGCATCCTCGGGTCGGGGCTGAGCGCGGTCTTCATCCACACCGCCGCGCCATCGCCGATGCCGCCGGCCAGTGCCATCAACCCGAACACGCCAGCGCCGAACACCGCCGCGGTGGACAACTCCCGCGATTGCGGGATGTTGCCCTGCTCACGCGCTTCGCGCAGGCGTTTTTCGGTGGGAAGCTCTGTACGCTCGCCGCCGTCGTCGGACTCGGACATGAAGGTGCCGGTGGGGGATCAGCCTGGTCTCATGCAAGCGGCGTTCCAGTTTCGGAGCGGGAATCGGGATTGGGGAATCGAAAAAAGCAGTGGCCGCGCGTTGAGCTGCTGGAGGGGTGTGGCGACGGTGAGGGGCGAGGGCAGCCCGTCGGTCTACAAAAGCGCGGCTAACAAAACTGCGTGACGTCGCTCTAGTGCAGGCCGGCTGATCTGCTACTTGGCTACAGTGTCCTTGCTTGCCCACTATCGCAGGACACGCTGCAAGTACGTCCATGTAAGAGCGGCTAACAAAACGTAGCGAGCAGTCGTCAGGTGGATGTGGACGGCGCGAAGGAACCGGAGTGTACGGGTGGTACATGCCGATTCCGAGCACCGGCCGCGCCCGCCTGGCGGTGAGCACAGTAGTTTTGTTAGCTGCTCCAAGCTCCTTGGTGGCATCCATGCCGCCAAGGGTCCCGCGACGGTGAGCGGGCAAGGACCAGTCACGCTAGTCGTTGTGCAGAGCTTTCACCACGTAACCAGCAACGGTCTGGCGCAGTGCCTTCTATTCTTCAAAGTCACCAGCCGGCTGTCTGGCCCGGTGTCCTCGCCGCTTGCGGGACCGTTGGCGGCATGGATGCCGCCATCGAGCCCCCAGGGACGGGTTCACGGCGTGTCCCGCGAGCGGCGAGGGCACCGCGCACTCGACCTACTCGGCGCTTGGCCTGGGCCTGTGACCGCAGGATGCGGCCGACAACGCCACTGCGCTCACTGCCCGGCAAACGCTCGCTACGTGCTGTCAGACGCTCCACGTCCAGGCTGGTGCTCGGCCTGGCTGGGAGTCGTTGAGCATGAGGGCTGGGCCGGGAGTCGTTCGACGTCGTTTGTTGCTCAGCTGGCCAGGCGGCGCGGGCCGTCGCGTTGGGCGACGACCACTGCGATGAAGCGGTCGGCTTCCATCGGCCGGCCCAGCAGATAGCCCTGCAGCTGGTCGCAGCCCAGCCGTTCCAGGGTGTTGCGCTGGGCGGCGGTTTCCACGCCTTCGGCCACCACCTGCAAGCGCATGGTGTGAGCTAACGCCACGACGGCGGCGACGATGGCGATGTCTTCGGCGCCGCTGTCCATGGCCTGCACGAAGCTGCGGTCGATCTTGAGCTCGTGCGCGGGCAGCTTGCGCAGGTAGAGCAGGTTGGAATAGCCGGTGCCGAAATCGTCGATGGCAATGCGCACGCCCAGTGCATTGAGCTGGCCAAGCGTGCGCAGGCAGGCCTCGGCATCGCGCATGGCCATGGTTTCGGTGATTTCCAGGGTGAGCTGGCCGGGGGCGATCGCATGCTCGGCCAGGGTGGTGGCTACTTCGTCGAGCAGGCTGGGCGAGGCGAGCTGGGTGGCCGACAGGTTCACCGCCACCCGCCAGTCGCCGTGGCCGTCGTCGCGCCACGCGCGCATCTGCCGGCACGCCTGCTGCAGCACCCAGCTGCCGAGCGGGCCGATCATGCCGCTGCGTTCGGCCAGCGGAATGAAGCTGTCCGGCGGCACCAGGCCACGTTCTGGATGCTGCCAGCGGATCAGCGCCTCGGCGCCGATCGGGCGGCCGTCGTCGGCGCAGTATTTGGGCTGGTAGTGCAGCACGAACTGGCCCGATTCCAGCGCGCGCGGCAGATCCTGCAGCAGTTGCAGGCGCTCGCGGGTGGTGTCGGTCATCGCGCGCTCGAAGAAGCGGTAGCGATTGCGCCCGGCCTGCTTGGCATGCCCCATCGCCGCATCGGCGTGCGTCATCAGCTGGTGCTCGCTGCCGGCATCTTCTGGATACAGCGCAATCCCGATGCTGCTGCTCAGGCGCAGCTCTTGATCGCCGACCAGAAACGGCACCGCCAACGCCTGCACCAGATACCCGGCGATGGCCGCCGCGTCTTCCGGGTCGGCGATATCGGCCACCAGCACGAATTCGTCCGCGCCCAGCCGCGCCAGGCTGCCGTGCGCACGCCGATGCGCGCTCAGGCGTTCGGCCACCACCACCAGCAATTGATCGCCGACCCGATGGCCGTAGCCGTCGTTGACCACCTTGAAGCCGTCCAGGTTGATCAGCATCACCGCAAAGCGCTGCCCATCGCGTTGCGCGCGCTCGATGTTCTGCAGCACGTGCTCGTGCAGCAGCACCCTGTTGGGCAGGCGGGTGAGCGGGTCGTGCAGGGCGGCCAGCGCCAGATCGGCGTTGGCCTGCGCCAGCGATTGCGCCAGCACTTCGGTGTGCTGCTGATGGCGGCGCGACAGCACCGAGATCACAAGCGCCAGGATCAGCAGGCCCAACGTGACCGCCACCACCACCGCGGTCAGCCACGACAACGGCAGGTGCGCTCCGGCGGCTGCGCCGCAGATGCTGCCAGGTGCGAATTGTGCGGCAGCCATGCCGGTGTAATGCATGCCGACGATCGCCACGCCCATGATCAAGGCGGCAATCATGCGCAGGCTGTAGCGGCGGCCATCGTGGCGCAACCGGAATGCGATCCACAGCGCGGCGGCAGACGCACCGATGGCGATCGCCACCGACAGCGCGAACAGCGCCGGGTCATAGGTAATGGCAGGCGACATGCGCAGCGCGCTCATGCCGATGT